>CAWCGF010000039.1:0-558170 GCA_963794955.1 uncultured Acidobacteriota bacterium | reverse complement strand
GACAGCGGGACGACGCAGATCGCGCCAGTTCCGCAGTTGATTCGGATGAATCCCGCTCTCGCTCGCCAATTGCGCCAACGATTTTTCCTCCCGCAACAAGGTCAGCACTTGTTTCGTTTTGAAGTTCGCGTTGTAGGTTTGTCTCATGGTGGTTTTTCTCCCACCTTAAACTAGCACATTTTTTTGTCCAAATTTTGGCGTCCACTATAGAGCATGGGATCGCCTACAGGGCGCGAGCCCCATGGCGACGGAGCCCTCGTAGTAGTCCGCGGTCGGGAAAGCCGGCCACACGGCGAAGGGGGGCAGGTGTCGAACGATCGCCAACAGAGAGGTACGCGAGATGCGAAACGCCGAAACTGTCCTGGCAATCATCCGGACGCGCGGCGAACGTCGACTGCCGATCGACGACCTCTATCGACAGCTGTTCAATCCGGAGTTCTTACCTGCAGGCCTATAGTCAAATCTCTCGCAATGCCGGTGCGATGACAGCCGGAGCAACCGCAGACACCGTTGGACGGCATGTCGCTGGAGAGGATTCAGGGCATCATCGAGGCCCTGCGCTTTGAGCGGTATCGATGGACACCGGTTCGGCGGTCTCGATTCAAAGAAGAACTCGAAGAACGTTCGCAATCGGGATCCCGTCCTGGTCTGACAAACTGCTGCAAGAAGTGATGCGGCTGATGCTGGAGGCGTATTACGAACCGCAATTCAGCGAGCGTCGCACGGTTTCCGTCCTGACCGAGGCTGTCACACTGCGTTGAGAGAGATCTACCACCACTGGGAGGGAACCACGTGGTTTCTCGAAGGGGATATTCGCGGTTGCTTCGATCGCATCGACCATACGGTGTTGCTGTCGATCCTCCGCGAGAAGATCCTCGATCGGTTTCCTGCGGCTGCTCGAGAACCTGCTCGAGGCGGGATATTTGGAGGAGTGGCGCTATCGCCAACCCCAAGTGGGAGTCCGCAAGGGGGAGTCCTTAGCCCCATTCTCGCCAACATCTACTTGAGCAAGCTGGATAAGTTCGTCGAGCACGTCCTCGTGCCAAATGTACCCGTGGGAACCGACGTCGACAGTCAATCCGCACTGGCAACGACTGTAAGGGCAAGCACAAGCAGGTTGGAGCAAGCCGGGCGTATGAAGAGGCCCGGCTACTGCGTCATCAGATGCAGCAACTTCCTTCCCTGACCCAACCGATCCGACCTACCGGCGCCTCCGCTACGTTGCGCTACGCCGACGATTGGCTGCTCGGATTTAGCGGCCCGCGGTCACGAAGCCGAAGAAATCAAGCGTGACAATCCAGACGTTCCTGCGCGACACACTCAAGCTGGAACTCTCCGACGGCCAAAACCCTGATCACGCACGCGCGGACCCAGACGCCGCGCGCTTTCTCGGCTACGAAATCACGGTACTCAAAAACAACCACAAACTCGACCGCCGGGTCATCGCAGTATCAATGGACAGATTGGGCTGAAAGTACCGTTAGACGTAATCCAGGCAAAAAGTCAGCGTTACCGCCATCACGGCAAGCCGATCCACCGACCGGAACTGGCCCACGATTCGGCCTTCAGTATCGTGGCGCACTACCAGCAGGAGTATCGGGGGCTTGTGGAGTACTACCGTCTCGCGCTGAACTTGTACCAACTCAATCGCCTGCGATGGAGTATGGAATGTTCTTTGGTGCAGACCTTGGCGCTGAAGTTACAGCTCAGTGTGAGAGAAATCTACCGTCGTTATCGAGCCATGATACAAACCGACCAAGGCCCCCGCGTGGGGCTAGAAATCAAGGTCGAACGTGACAACGGACGTCGACCGTTAATGGCGCGATGGGGCGGGATTTCCTTGGCACGAAATCGGAAAGCAGTTCTCAATGAGGCACCAAAGTTCATTTGTGGCCCGCGCACGGAACTCGAACGACGGCTCTTGGCGTCAACGTGTGAGTTGTGCGGGGCACAGGAGAACATTCAGGTGCATCATATTCGGAAGCTCAAAGACCTGGGGCGGAAAGGCCAGGCAACCCCACCGTTCTGGGTACAAGTGATGGCCGCACGACAGCGCAAAACCCTCGTCGTGTGCCGCCAATGTCATAGCGACATTCACGCGGGTCGGATGAGCCAACGAAGGGCAACCGCGAACAAGAAAACACTGGAGAGCCAGGTACTCTGAAAAGCGTACGCCTGGTTCGGTGGGGGGCCGACGGAAAAGGAACACTCAAACAGTTGTCACCTCGCCAGCGGCCTACCCGACTGCAACATTTACGTGCGGTCGAAAGCGGCGGGCGAACGAGTGATGAAATCGGTGACGGAATTCCTATCCAAACGCCTGCGCTTGCCGGTGAACGTGGCGAAGAGCGCAGTGGCGCGTCCGTGGGAGCGGAAGTTTCTGGGCTACTCGATGACGTGGCATAAACAACCACGGCTGAAAGTCGCACCGGAATCCGTCGCCACGGCTGAAGGCGAAAATACGGACGATCTTGCGTGAAGGGAGAGGTCGCAGCCTGACGACCGTGATCAAAGACTTGAATCAACTGCTGCGCGGCTGGGTGAACTACTTCCGGCTGGCAGCGGTGAAGAGTGTCTTTGAAGAACTGGACGGCTGGCTGCGGCGGAAGCTGCGCTGCCTGTTATGGCGGCAGTGGAAACGTCCGTTCACGCGCGGGCAAAGAACCTGATGAAACGAGGACTGGAAAAACTGCGGTGCGTGGAAGTCGGCGACGAACGGCCACGGCGCGTGGTGGAACGCGGGAGCTTCGCATATGAACGAAGCGTTCCCGAAATCCTTCTTTGATCGGCTGGGACTCATCTCACTGCTGGATCAATACCACCGACTGCAATTTTCAACCTGAACCGCCGGATGCGGAACCGCACGTCCGGTGGTGTGGGAGGACGGGAGCCGTGAGGCTCCCTCCTACCCGATTATCAAGTGTCGTATCAAATCCTCTCTCTCAGAAAGCTGAAGCCAGACACAGGGTTTGATCACTTGTTCTGAATGGAATTGCCACGACCGGCGCGAGATTGGCTACCTTGGCCCGCTGTGCAGCTTCAGCTAAATGAACATAGCGTTGGCTGGTACGAATGTCCGAATGACCTAATTCCGCTGCAATCTGAAAAGCATTCAGACCTCGCAGCGCCAAGCGCGTACCGCGCGTATGTCTCAGACCGTGCCAGCCAATGTATTTGACAGCAGCTAACGCACAGGCTTGTTTCAGTCCCTTCTTTGGATCAACGAATCGTTTGCCTGTGAGTGAATTGGTGAACACATATTCGTCTGGCTTTCGGTTTTGACAGAGATCGAGCAAGACGGCTCGAACCGGTAGCTCCATTCCGACATGCCGGAACGTGTTCGTTTTTGGCGCATAGACTTCAATCAGGTTGTTCTCAAAGTCTACTTGGCGGACTCGCAAGCCCAAGAATTCCTCCCGTCTCATTCCGGTATAGAGCGCAACCGTCACTAAGGCGTGAAGATGATCACGTTCATTCGTCAAAAAAGGCAGCACAGCTTGTTCGTCTTGCCCTGTCCAGTACAGCAGGCGGGCAGGAGCCGCGCGCCGTGAGCGGACTTTGCCACAAGGGTTTTCTTCCAGCCAATCATCTTGCACAGCTAACGAAAAGATCGAAGAGATGACGCTCTTCTCTCTGTTCAAAGTGCCGTTGCTGCGTTGGCGCTTGTGCTGTGTGTCGGTTCGCGCACGATGATCCAACCATTCGCGGATTTCTCTTGCCCTGATTTGGTTGAGCTTTTGGCCCCGCCAGAAAACAGCGAAATGATTGGCGATATTCACCTCTCGTTCATAGTCTTTTTTGTGCGCCTCGGCGTAGGGCAGATAGACGGATGAAACGAAATGTTCGATGGTAGGTTGTTGCGCGGTTGGGGTTGCCCCACGTGTGGCATTGATGCGCGCTATCGCTTCGGCTTGTGCCGCTTCCTGACGCGTCTTACCAGCGCCCTGATAGGTACGACCATTCAAATCAAACATGTAAAAGTGGTAAGTTTTCACTTTCTCTTTGAGCTTTTTCTTACGTGAATAAACTGGCATTGGTTTTCCCTCCAAGTTAATCGCAGGCTTAGGCTGCCTTCATTATTTTGGAAAACTGAACCAGCGTAGCAGGCTGCGCCGGTTCCAAATCGTTCGGATCGAAGCGTAAGAGGCGCGAACCGGGCAAGCGTTTGGCTTTTAGTTTGCCTTTGGAGACTAGGTTGTAAATGGTCTTCAAGGGCACCTGCCACTGTTCAGCCAGTTGCGCAGGGGTAAGTAGTTGCGGTTGATTCATATTGATTTTCTCCTTTTGCTTGATGCCAAGCTGTTTGGCCGGCAACGATGAAAAGCCCGTGACAAAAGCGCACGGGCTTTCCTGCGTAGTTAGTTATTCGTAGAAATCACGCTCAAAACGAATGACGGTGCCAAGGCTTCCTTCCGTATTAGCGATTTTTTCAGAGCAACGACAAAGACCGGAACGAGTGCCTATAAACAGATCGCCAAGACGGGGCGTTCGCCCTCGGTCAACAATAACCCGGTCGCCTTTTCGTATTCCGAAAGACCGCTTGAATTGGTCGGTTGAAACGGCGACGATATACAGGGTGCCTATTTGTTTTTTCGGCTGACTTGTTTTGCGCATGCGGACGATTTCAAAATCGTCAACCTGATCGAACAGCCCTTGCCAGTCTAATGATTCTTCCTTCATACTTTCCCTCGTGGTTATTTGGTGCTTTCGCACCGAATGAAATGAGGCTCAGGCGAACGTTGCAACCGTTTTCCTGAGCCGTTCTATTTAGGCCTTGCGCATCTTGCAGATGGCCTTGTGCAGCCAGCCCGCCGAAATAATGTGATGACAGACCATTGATTCTTTGCCTGCTGCACAGTCGCATTGCGCCCAAGCGCAGCCGTCTGCACCCTTGACCAGCTTGACGGTGTACTCGGCTTCACTTTTGCCAGAGACGACCGTGTAGCGGCCTTGCGCCATCTCATGACGAAGTTGTGAGCCTGCGCCGCCCGCTTGATAGCTCGCTCGATTGCTTTGCTTCGTTCCAGTTTGACCATAATTCCCTCCGTTGAAAGTGTTGTTTGTTGACGGGGGAGAATATTACGCTTGCGTAAGTTTACTGTCAATGATTATTTTACGTTTGCGTAAGATTAGTTTTCGTTGTATAAATCTGGCTATGGAGAACGAATTACTTTCAACGAAGCAGGTAGCAGAAAGGCTTGGCGTGAGTGTGCCAAGAATAAGGCAGTTGATTCTTACAGGTAAGCTTCCATCGCAGCAAATCGGACGCGATCACGTCATTAGAGAATCCGACCTTACCCTTGTTAAGACCTACGGCAAAGCTGGCAGGCCCAAGAAAGAAGGCGAAGCGTCAGGCGCGGCAGAGCGTCCGTCAGGTGCAACGCCTACGCCATCAAAGAAGAAGCCCGCCAAGCTTACAGCTATGCAAAAGAAAACCGTTGCTGAAGAGCAACAACGGCGGTGGAAGGGCGAACAATTGACCTTGCCCGAAGTACCATCGAAGAAGTCACCAGCGGTCAAAGCGAAGGCTACGAAGAAGGCCAAAGCTGAAAAGTGATGGCAGCGATTGATATGAGTGAGAAAGCGTACGAAGTAATGACCGATGGGCAAGTAACCCCGATAGAAATCGGTGCCTTGCCGTATCGTTCCGAGAATGCCAGTTCATCCCACGAAAAAGGTGAATACCGCGAATGGTACAAAACTGAACACGGAAATTGTGTGGTCACACGTGATCGAGCTTATGACGACCAGATCATTGAATGGAAGATGCTTGAGTAATCGAGTCAGCTTACAGGCTTTAACACAAGCCAAGCTCAGCACGGGGCTTTGGTCGGTAGCCTGTCTTAATTATTGTCGAGATTGGGAGCGGTCTTATGTCCTACAAAAGAGAAGCCAGCGACTTAGACGAATTCGTTGCAGATGAAGCGCAGCGCAAGATTAACGACGAGAAGGCGAATAACCAAGGAATGAATAAGTACAGCAAAGTTTTGCTCGCTGCACAACGCACCAAACAGCTTCAGAATGATGGGGCCTAGCCAATAGAGTCAGAGCTTGCCTGAAGGGTATCAATCTAGTGATGGTCGGAGAATGCGTCGCAAAGGAGCCAGCCCCAACTCCTCACGATGACGGTCAAGTACTTGGTAATACTTCGCCTCTACCTCCTTAGAAGTCAGACCCTTTACGGCTTGAACCAGATCAAGCTGAATATCTGTCACCATATCCAATCTGTCCTTGATCGAAACGAGTTCGAGCATTAACGCGTCATAGCGCGCCTCATTGATCCTTACCATTTCTTCTAAATCAGCTTTTTGCATCTTGGAACTTTCTTATTGAATTTTCCGGGACGGTGTGAGAATTAACAATCAAGGCTGGCTTGTTTTCTTTAGCAAAAATTGAAACTCATTCGATCAGTTGCAGGCCTTTCTGCTTTATAATTGTCCCTGAATCTGTCCCTCAGTAAAACAGGCTGGTACGTTCCAGCCTGTAACTTACTGCATTTATTGGTGCGCCCGGCACGACTCGAACGTGCGACCTTTTGATTCGTAGTCAAACGCTCTATCCATCTGAGCTACGGGCGCGTTTGAAGAATGCGCATTCTGCCACTGGCGTTCCGGCCTGTCAAGCGAGGGAATGGACGCGATAACTTGTTTGTGTGATAGGTGTTCAACGCGACTTAGGAATTTGCTTGACAAGCGGGGAGGGAGTAGCTAAGTTGTCGTCTTTCTTTTGTGCCCTGAAAAGAAACCTCACAAGGAGTTACAAAGTTGGCTAGAGAACATATTTCTACCGAGCAGTTAAAACATGATCCGTTAATGGATCAATATGTAAAGACGTCTGCCTGGGTCAAGCCGCGGGCTAAGGCCATTCTGATCGCTATCGGTGTGGTCGTTGCGGTGTTTGCCCTCATTTCCCTGTATCAATGGTATTCCAAACGCAGTGTTGAGAAGGCGGGCAATGCCTTTCTGGAGGCGCTCAAAACGGATGCGGCTGTAGTGTCTGATCCCTTACCGCCGTCGCTTCCAGCGGGGCAAAAGGCCTTCAAGACGGAAGCTGAAAAGGATCGCGCGGCGGTCGCCGCGTTTGAGCAACTCGCGCGTGATTATCCCTCCCAATATGGCGAAATCGGCAGTTACTATGCGGCAATAAGACTACTTAAAGTTGACGCAGCAAAAGGCGAAGAAGCCTTGAAAAAGCTGGCGGATAAAAATTCGCTAGTCAGCAGTCAGGCACAGTTGACGTTGGCCGAGCGTTACGAAACAGCTGGCAAAAATAATGAAGCAGTAGCCGCGTATCTAAAGCTGAAAGCGACGCCGGGCGATGTGCCGCCTGACTTGATTGATTTCAATTTAGCGCGCACGTATGAAGCGATGGGTAAAACCCAAGAAGCTGCGGATTTGTTTTTCAATGTAGCCAGCCATAATCGGGAAAAACCGACAGCAGTGAATACCGAAGCGTTGACCAAGCTGACCTTGCTTGATCCGGCGCGGGTTGAAAAGCTGCCGGAAGTGAAGAAAGACGAAAATCCCGATGGTCCGAAGACGATCATCCGGTAGGATTTGATGATAACTCATACAGGCGACAGGCGTTCGATGAATGCCTGTCGTTTGCTATTTCTGCTGTCTTGATGGACAACGTCACGCATTCTTTGGTTGGCGCTGCACTGGCACAAACGGGTCTCAAACGCTGGACGCCGCTCGCCACTCCCACTCTCCTCCTCGGCGCAAATTTCCCTGACATAGACATTCTGGTCGGCTTTAATAAGCTCACCTACCTGGAACATCATCGCGGCATCACACACGCCATTGTCGCGCTTCCGTTCTTGTCACTGGTACTGGCGGGCTTAGTTTACGCTGGCTCGCAGTGGTGGCGGCGCCAGCGTCCTGCGGGGAATTCCGACCAGGGAAGTGCGAAGTTTTGGCCTTTGTTCGTGCTCAGCCTGCTGGCGATGTGTACGCATCCGCTGTTGGATTTTGCGAACTCTTATGGCTGGCGTCCGTTTCTGCCCTGGAACCACGAATGGTATTACGGCGACATTGATTTCGTGGTTGATCCCTGGCTGTGGGCTAGTCTGGGAGGCAGCTTGATGTTGGTGACTGCCACAACGCGCGCACGACTCATTGGTTGGAGTGTGTTATTTGTCGGGCTGGGGCTGCCCGTTGTTTTTTTCGCTGGGACATCCTGGGCAATCAAAATCGTCTGGCTGGTGGTTGTCGCCCTATTTTTTTCTTTGCGGACATCTCTCAAGTTAACTCAAGCTATGGCGCAAGAGCTAATGCGCGGCGTGATTGTAGCAGGGTTGATTTATTTCGGGATGCTGACCTGGTTACAACGAACGGCTTTAGCAAAAACGCAAGCTGCTGCGCCTGCGCTTATTCAAACTGGGGAGCAAATTACCAAAATGGACGCCTTGCCGCTTCCCGCGAATCTGTTGTTATGGCGTACCGTGATTTCCACCGACAAGGCCTTTTACTTTAGCGATGTGCTCTTGTTTTCTTCCTCCTTGCCAACCGTGAGACGCTATGACCGCGCGAGTGGAGAGGCGGCAGCGATCAACGCCGCACTGCGCGAACCGGAGCTGCAAGCGTTTTTGCGTTTTGCGCGCTTTCCCTCCATCTCTGCCCAGCGGCAGCAAGATCAAACGACCGAAGTCGAAATCCGCGACATGCGTTTTTATGATCTTGCTGCCAGCGCCAATTCCACCTTCCGCACTTCCATTCGCCTGGACGCACAAATGCGCCGTCTTGTGGAGTAAGCCCGCCATTAAGCATATCAACCAGACCTAGCGGCAATTAGCTTTTAGCCATTAGCTGTTAGCGAAATCTTTTTTGCTGACAACTAAACGCTAATGGCAAATGGCTGAAAGTAGGTTGGCGATATGCTGCAAACGAAAAGACCTCATCTCCTCATCCGCCCACAACAGCCACTCTATTGGCTGGCGGCAGTAGGACTGCTGGCGCTGGGCGTGATTGCTGCCAACCGTATCTATGGTTGGGGCGCTTGGGTTTTTGCGCTGGCTTATCTGGCGCTGGGCATTGGATTTTTGCGTGACCGGATTGTTTTTGATGGAGACAAACTGCGGCGGCGTGGGATCGGTGCTTGGTTGTTCTCGCTGCTGGGGCAAGCCTGCGAATTGGAACTGGATGAAATCGAAGCCGTTGCCAGTTATGCGGTCAGAGCCGGAGGTGGAGGCATACGGTTTCACACGGTTATTAGCAGCGAACACCTGAGTTGGCGTATCACCTCATCAGCGCCGCATTATCAGGACTTCATCAAGTCCTTTTTCAAGGCCGTCAATCCTCACGTACTGGATATACTTTCGACCGAGTTGTTGTTGTATTGGCGCGAACCTGAACCGACCTTCAGGCCGGTGAACAATGTGGTTATCAATGCTTACAACGTGGAGCGATGGCGGCGCAAGGCGATTCGGTTGAGCTTTGAGGGGCATTATGAAGCCGCCGCGAGCTACTTCAAAATTGCGCACGACAGCGCGCCGCATGATCCACAAATTGCCTATGACATGGGACGATTTCTGCGTCGTCGCGCCGTTGCCGCAGGCGTTCTGTCGAAGCAGGGAGAAACCGATTTACAGCGCGCGGAAACCTATTTTCGAATGGCCGGTCGGCTGGCGCGGGAGAAGCAGAATGCGCGCTTGCTCGAAAAGGTGGGCGAAGCCTTCTGTGAATTCCATCAGCTTGAACCCGCCCAGAAATACTTCGAACTGGCGACACGTATTGATCCAATCCGCCCACGCGCCAACCTCGGCCTGGCCCGGATTGCGCTCTGTAATGCGCAAGGCGTTCGTGCCGTGTACGCCTACCATCAGGCGGTGCGCGGCGCTGAAGCGGTGGGAGCAGAAGGCGTAGTGCAATTTGCTCTGCGCAAAGCGGAATATTGTGAACGCTTGCTGAGCGACGACGAATTTCTGCATGCCGAAGCCAGTTGGGACGCTGTGCTGACGCAACTAAAATGGGCACGACGCGGGGCCTTGGGGATGTTCCTGGTGGCTTGGTTGTTGCAACTAGCCACGTTTGAGGCCACGGCTTCTGTGCGTCACCTAAGTCGTGAAATTAGCGCCACCGCGTTAATTATTTGGCTTTGCACACTGGTGGCCAGCCACATCATTTTAGCCTTGCGACGCGGTTGAAGCGCAGCCGTGGCCCCTCCGCAAGATTTAGGCCGCTGTCGCACTACGGTGACACCGCTTTTCCACTTAAAAACTTTTCACCTTTCGTTGGAAAAAACACCGAAATCTGCATTTGTTACTGGCAGAAAGATAATCTTTTTCGCCACGTAGCTTGTTCCTCCCCTTTTCCTTTCCCCTCGTTGCGAAGTGGCGACGAAGTATCGAAAATTTGTGATTAAGGATTTAGCTCATGCGTAACATTATCGCGCCCCGAATGCTACTCATTGCTGTGCTGCTCACCTTACTGGTGGCGTTCGGGCAATACCAGAACAATCCCTTCAGCACACAGGCCTCGCGTAATAATGAGGCGAAACTGGATGCCGAATTGCGCCAACTTACTCGTCAGCATTCTCAGGTTGAAGGCTCCTACCGCGAAGCTGCAAAACCACGCATCCGCGTCAACGAACGCGAGCATTCCGTCGGCGTGATCGTCAAGCTGCGCGATCACAGCGAGGCCGGGCAAAATGAAATCCAAGCCGAGGGTTTTCGCGTGCGGGCTTGTGTGGGTGATTTGGCGGTTATGGAGGTGGCTGTGGATGACCTGCCGAAGTTGGCGGGACTTGCTGCCGTCAAACAAGTTCGTGCGGCAAAATCCAAATCATTGCTGAGCAATCACAAAGTTTCCTTACGCCCTTTGTCTTCGCCTTCCTCACCTGCCGCTTTTGCAAATGATGCCGCTAGTGCCGCCATCAAAGCGCCTGAAGCGCGCGCGAATTTCGGGATGACTGGGCGCGGCGTGATCATTGGCATCATTGATTCAGGCATTGATTGGCGGCACGGCGATTTTCGCACGGCTGATGGCAAGACACGCGTCAAGACGTTATGGGATATGAGCGATAATGCCAGCACTGGCCCCAATGGTGTTGGGCGCGTCTACAGCGAAGCCGACATCAACGCCGCTTTGCAAACCACGGGCACGGTAAACGAGCGTGACCTGAACGGACATGGTACGCACGTCGCTGGCACTGCTGCGGGTAATGGCTTAGGAACCGGTAGCGCAATGTCAGTCGGGACTTTCACTGGGATTGCGCCAGAAGCCGATTTGATTGTCGTCAAGGCCACGCGTAGCACAACCGAACAAGCGACTTTTTGGGACGATGATTTGATTGCCGCGCTGTCTTTCATCAACGAGCAAGCGACAGCGGCAACCAAACCTTTTGTTATTAATTTCAGTCTGGGAGGACAGTACAGCGCGCACGACGGTTCTGATCCGATTGAGCAGGCGATTGATAACCTGCTGGCGTCAGGCAATGGCAAACAAGTTGTGGTGGCGGCGGGCAATGAAGGCGAAGACGGCATTCACGCAGGCGGCGTGCTCGCCGAAAATAACGAGGCCGTGATTCCGTTTACTGTCACAAGCAAAGCGGATGGACTGCTGGCAATTTATCCGGCTGCGGATGCTGTGAGTGCGCGCATTGTGAAGCCGAATGGGTCGGTCATCGGCCCTGTTTCGCTCTTTGGCCTGATTACCAGTGACCCGGATGTTGAACTGGAAAACGCGCCCGGCGAATCGGTTAATGATCCAAAAGCCGTGCTAGTTATTTTCAAAAAACGCCTGGCAGGGCAGTGGAAGCTGCTCTTGCAAGGCACACGCATCAACAACGGGCGCTACGATGTTTGGACGCAGGACGCAGGCGAAACGCAACTCGATGCCAGCGTGCGTGATGGTCTCAGTAGTGTGGCTTCGCCGGCGACGGCACGTCGTGCGATCAGCGTGGGCAACTTTGTCACGAAGACCGAATATGTGGATGTGAATGGCGCGCTGCGGCTTAAAACGCAACAAGGCAGTATCGGACAAATTGCCATCAGTTCCAGTCTTGGCCCTTCGCGCGATGGCCGACTGACGCCTATGCTCACGGCCCCCGGCAGTTACATCGCTTCGACACGATCAGCAGATTATACGGTTGATTCTTTCACCGGCGGAGCGGTGCTGCCGGAGAATTTGACCAATGATGGCGGGAAGCATTGCCTGGCGTTTGGCTCTTCGATGTCCGCCGCGACTGTGACGGGAACAGTCGCCTTGATGTTGCAAGCCAATCGCAACCTCGACCCCGGTCAAATCAAGCGGTTTCTGTTACGGACGGTGACGAATGATCGCTTTACCGGAGCCTCAATCAGCCCGCAATTCGGCTACGGCAAACTGAATGCTTTGGGTGCTGTGAAAGCTGTGCTGGATAACATTGCCGTGTCGGAATTCGTGAGCGTATCGGGGGCGAGCTTCAGCCAGGAAACTGTTGGCGCGCCGGAAATGATTATGTCGGGCTTTGGGATGAATCTGACTTCGTCCTCCGCCAATGCGGGATCAGGTGACTTACCTACAACCCTGGCGGACGTGAGCTTAAAAATAACGGATAGCACTGGAGCTGTCTATCTGGCACCTTTGTTTTACGCTTCGCCCAGCCAGATTAACTACCTTGTCCCAACCGACGTGGCCTTGGGAATCGCAAAAACTGAAGTCGTAAAACTGGGTGGCACTGTCATCGCACGTGGTGCTATCAGCATCAACGCGCTCTGGCCCGCACTGTTTGCCGACGCTCAGAATGGGCGTGGGCTGGCAGCCGCTAATATTTTGCGCATCAAAGCCAACGGCGACCGCGTCAATGAACCTATCCAAACTCCGATCAACCTTTCGGTCCCCAGCGATACGGTTTATTTGCAACTGTACGGCACTGGCTTGCGCGGGCGGAGCAATCTGAATAACGTCAAACTCACCTTGGGCGGGACGCCCCTCAAAGTCGAATACACCGGAGCGCAATTGCAATATTTTGGGCTGGATCAAATCAATGCTGTTGTACCTGCGAGTTTAGCTGGACGCAATCGCACCCTGGATTTGGTTCTATACGTAGATGGCTGGGCGGCGAATATTGTGCAATGTAAAGTGCAATAAAAATTGATTGTCATTTGTCATTTGTCATTTGTCCGTTATAGAAAGGCAGGCATGAAAAACGGACAGCGGACAATGGACGACGGGCAAGATGGAATTTTAGTGATAGACAAGCCGACGGATTGGACTTCGCACGATGTAGTTGCTAAGGTCCGAAAACTCTGTCGCACACGACGTGTGGGGCACACTGGAACGCTTGATCCTTTTGCGACAGGAGTCTTAATCATTTGCCTCAATCGTGCGACGCGCCTGGTGCAATTCCTCACGGGCGATGACAAAGAATATGTGGCCACGATTCACTTTGGATTTGCGACCGACACAGGCGATCTGACGGGCACGCCACTTTCTTCTGAAGCCTCAACTGCACACCTGAATGAAGCCTTGCTGGCGCAGGCGCTGGAGCAATTTCGCGGACGCATCACACAAATCCCCCCAATGTACTCAGCCAAGAAAATCGGAGGCGTCCGGCTTTACGAAATGGCGCGCCGTGGCGAAGAAGTCGAACGACAACCAATCGCTGTCGAAATCAAACAACTGGAGCTTGTTAGTCCCTGGCATTCCAATGCCTGTAGCGTGCGCGTTGTTTGTTCCGCCGGAACGTACATTCGCACTTTGGCCGAAGACATCGGGAAAACGTTAGGCCTGGGCGCGCACCTAACGGCGTTGCGTCGCACACGGGTCGGAAATTGTGACCTCAGCCAGGCGCATACGCTGGATGCATTGGCCGCTATGGCTGAAGAAGGAACGCTGGCTGAAATCATCAATCCTATGCCTGCGGTGCTGACCTTGCCCGCAGTTTTCTTAAGCGCAAAAGAAGCCGAAATGATCTCGCACGGACGCACAATCCATCAATTTGGCGAGTGGGCGACAGGACAACAAGTCAAACTGATGGATCACCAAAAACTGCTGGCGATTGCGGACTATGATGCTCTTACGAAAGGGCTTCACCCACGCGTTGTCTTCTGACAAAATCCGAATCTGAAGACTGACATGAATTGTTAGCTTGATGGACTTTCCTCGCTCTACTAACCAGGGCGCTACGCCTATTAACTTCTGCAAAAGCAGCTATTAACTGTGCTTGCACCGCGACTGCCAAAACTTTGGCACCGCAGTTGCACAACTCTTAGCCAGAAGTCGCAAGATGCGGTTTCAAATGTTCGAGACGAACTGCCGCTGGCGAGCTGGAATGAGGCTTTGCGTCGGCGATTCATAACCTCTCAGTTTTAGTTAAGGAGTACAGAAACACTATGAAGAAAGAGCAAGGCTTTTCATTGATCGAGTTATTGATTGTGGTGGCAATTATCGGCATTATCGCCGCCATCGCGATTCCGAATTTGTTACAAGCGCGCAAGACGGCGAACGAAGCGTCAGCGATTGGCGCATTGCGCACCTGCGCCAGCGCGGAAGTGACGTATCAAGGCAACAACAATGTTTATGGCACGTTGGCGCAGTTGAATACGGCTTCGTTAGTTGACACGACGGTCAGCACTTCGACGGCGACAACGGCCCCGAAATCAGGCTTCTGGTTTGATAACGTGTTGGCGACACCCACAGCGACAGATTTCTGCATCGGCGCTGCGCCCGCGACGGCTTCCTCCGGCGACCGTAAATTCAATATCGTCGAAGATGGCGTCGTACGATATGCGGCATCAGCAAGCGCGACGACGCAACTGGCAGATGGTTCCGGCACCGCGCTCGGCTCGTCTTCCGGCAGCTAACACTTGACCGCCAAATTCAGGGTTTCACGAGGGGACAACGGCTAACACGTTGTTCCCTCGTTTGCCATTCCAGGTACCATTATGAAAATTCGAGTCAGTCTACTTTGGGAATTTAGTTTGTTGCTAGGACTATCAACCTACGGCCTGGCCCAGGCCAGCAGACCTACCCCCACCCTGACAACCGATGATGTCATTTTCGCTCGTCCGTCTGCTCCGATCTCGACTGCACCGGCAACCAGCAAGAATTCGGGCAGGGAAGAAAAAAGTCCTGCCGCCGTGATCGCTAAAACAGCCACGGCCCAGCCTCCCGAAGACGAAAAAAAACTGGCGGAGAAAAACTGGCAGGAGCGACTTAACAAAGCACAAGAAAAAGCGCGTGGCCTGGAGTCGCATGCAGATCAGACAGAATTAACCATCACACAACTGCGCAATCAACTTTTTAGCGCAACCGCCACCTCGCCAGAGGCGAAAGTGCAAATCACTGCACGGCTCTCCAATTTATCTGCACAGACAAATCGGTTACGGGCGGAGGCGAAAGCGGCACAGCAAGAAGTTGAAGCCTTGCAGGCAGAGGGTAATGCGAACCAATACAAAGCGCAGCCAGTCACGTTGACGAACGAAAAGGGCGAACCCGATAAACAGGCATATCAAAGCGAACAGGATAAGTTGCAAGGAGAATTACAAGCCGCCCGCGCCCGCGTGGAGGTCTTGCAAATGCGTCTGAATAACAACCACGCCGAAACACTCAAGAAAGCGAGCGGTGATAACTTTACGCTCAATCGCTTCCGTCAGGAAAAGGAACAAATTGCTGCTGAATTGGCAGAAATCCGCACTAAAATTGAAGCCCTCACGAATCAACTGCAACTGCACCGTCAAAAAGCCGCAGCAGCAGGTATCCCTCTCGAAGCACACTAAAGACAGCTATTAGCTGTTAGTCTTTAGCTGTTAGCCCCGCTCGTGTTTTTGGCTAAAGGCTAATTGTTAATGGCTGACAGCCAGGAACCAGCAGCCACTTCTATGAAGCTCAGAGAACGATTGCGTCTTTATTGGCGGGGTTACGGCCTAACCGAAAGAGTTTTTGTGCTGTTGCCGTTACTGCTGCTCACTCCGCGGCTATCGCCGGACGTGGAAGTCGGGCACAATGGTGAGCCATCGCAAGAATTTGTCATTACGCTGGTTGTCTTGGGAAGCCTGATTTTATTGAGCGGCGAAGCCTTCTCTAACACAAAGCTTGTCCTTCATTGGTCGGGCCGCGCGCGTTGGCTATTGCTGGCGACGGCAGCGTTCGCTTTATGGAGCGGGGCTTCTTTGCTGTGGACTGCCGATGTTGGTGCTACGCTGGATCACAGTGTTTTGTGGTTCAATTATGCGGCGATTCTGCTGATTGGCCGAGTGGTTTTACGGCGGAGATCTGTCATTGGATTGATGGCGACTTTAGTTACGGCAGGAGGCGGCATCGCTCTTTTCCGGTTGTTGCAGTATGGGTTTTCTCTGGGAAACCGACCGCTAACCTCACCTCTCTATAAAAACTTTGGGGTCGAGGCAGAGTTATTAGTGACGATTCTGCCGCTACTTCTGGTTATTTATTTGACCGCCCGCCGCCGGGCTTTGGCTGGCGGTATGCTCGTGATGGCAGCCATCGTTTTGATGGGCGGTCTTTCGACTTACCAGCGGACACCAATCTTAGCCTTAGCTCTCGCTTTTGGCTTGCTGGCGCTTGGGTTGTTGCTGAAGTGGCTGCTCCCGCGCAGCAACTGGCGCTTGGCGACTTTGGTCATCACTTTGCTTGTGGCCGGTGGGATGCAAATGTCTTGGCCCGCCAAAACGCAAGACCCACTGAGTAAGGAAACGGGCAAGGACTTCGTGCTAAAGCAAGTCGAAGGCATTCGTAACCTGGAGGTTGACACCAGTTCGCGGCTCCAGTTTTGGGCCACCGCGCTGGAAATGGCGCGGGCGCATCCAGTACTGGGCACAGGCGCGGGCGCCTACAAAACCAGTTATGTAACCTATCGCCGCGTGGCCAATACGCATCCTGTTTGGGGGCGTGTGCAAGACTTCTCGCAAACCGAAGGTGTGGCTTGCGTTTATCGAACGCATAATGAGTGGCTGGAAATTTTAGGCGAATTGGGCGTGATTGGTCTTGTCTTGATCAGCGGCCTGATTTTCGCCCTGGCGGGATTATTGTGGCAGACGCCGCCGCCACAACGCTGGCTCGCATTAGGTGTGAGTAGCAGCGCGCTGGCGTTTTTCATCAGCTCCAGCCTGACGTCATTTTCGTTTCGTTGGATTCCATGCGGAGGACTGTTCTTCCTGTTAGTCGCGCTGCTTTTGCCCAACAAGAAGAACACCGAACGCAGAATTACACGAGCAAGTTCTTACCGACAAGGGGCGGTGATTGCCTTCGCCGTTCTCTTACTCTTGGCTTGTGTGCGTACCGGACAGGTGCTCAGCAGCGAGCATTTTCAGTTCCAAGCACAAACGCAAAGTCTGGCAGACCCGGCGCAAAGCAAGGCGCTTTATCAAAAAGCCCTGGCGCTAGACCCTTATAATTTTTCCGCCTCTGCCGAGTTGGGCGCATTGTTTTATCGAAACAACAATCCGCTCGCCGCAGTTCACCATCTCGAATATGGTATAGAGCATGGGGTCAACGATATTTTCAGCCACGCGATGTTGTCTTTTTCTTATGCACAACTAGGGCAGCCAACTGCTGCCCGCAAAGTCTTGCAACAAGCGGTTGAGGCTTATCCGGGCACGGTCTTTACGCGCCTGTTGTACGCGGAAGCCTTGGCCAAAGAGGGACAGTTACAGGCGGCGAACGAACAACGCGCGATGATGCGTACTATCAAGGCCGGAGATGCCGTTGTATGGGAGTTGATTTTGCAAGACGGTCTCAAAGCCGCGACGCTGACCGCCGCGCAGCAAGGCCTTCCGCATCCTGCCAGACTGGAACCTAGATTCGGTTTGGCTGTCATTCAAGAACGCGCGCGACTTATGCGTGGGCAATAAACAGTTCCCGCAAAGCCTCACTATGATCGAAGAGCCAGCCATTACACTCGACCGTCACCGCTGGCAGCGACTCGTGCTTCCGGCAGCAAATCGTGTGAAACCCGGGCTGGTTTTTCTTGCTCTCGTGTTGCCCCTCGGATGGCTTTATTACCTGCGTTTGGATGAGGTCATCGGGCAGGTGCGCGATGATGCCTGGTATGTGTTGCTCGCCAAAAGCCTGGCGACGGGGCAAGGGTATCAACTGATTAATTCTCCCCTGCCTGATATTTTGCCAAGTTACCCGCCCGCTTTTCCGTTCTTGCTTTCTTGGCTATTGCCCTTGCTACCACCTACAGCCGAGCATCTTTGGTTGCTCAAAGGGGTTTCGATGGGGGCGATGCTTTTGCTTGGGGGCGTGACGTATTTTTACCTTGCTCGATTCTCTACGTTGCCAAATTATCTTGCCCTCGCTGTTGCTACCGCGGTGACGGCGATGCCTGCTTTTGTGTTCCTTGCTACCTCCACCGTGATGTCGGAGTGTGTGTTTACTTTGGGGCAGATGCTCACAGTGTGCCTGATTGAAAAGGCGGTTGGGCAGCGAGGGGAACGGGGGCAATGGCAGTGGGCGGCATTTGCTGGAGCCTTAGCGGCGGCTACGTTTTTGACTCGTTCCGTTGCGATCACTTTGGTGGCAGCCGTAGTGATCTATTTGCTCAAAGAGCGTGAGCAGAAAACGGCTTTCGTCTTTGCTGGTTGTGTCGCGCTCCTGGTTTTGCCCTGGCTGTTTTATGCACGGTTACAGGCCCCAACAGTTGAACAAAAGCAAATGCACGGTGGCTATATTCTGTACAGCTATGGCGAGCAGTTTTGGATGAAGCGCGCAGGTGACAGCGAGTCGGGTGCTGAAACCTGGCGTGATTTGCCGACACGGATCGGGAAAAATATTTCTAATATCGTTGCACATGATTTGTGCGGAATTGTACTCCCGTCCGCTTTACGTGATGCGTCAGAGAGTGGCGCGGAGGTCTTGGGATTAGGAGAAATTGGCGGCTTGAAAAGCGCTGTAATGGGACAAGTCAAAGCGACGCAGATGATTTCTTTGGGCTTGGCAATATTGGCGCTGATCGGGCTTTTCAGGGTCGCCTGCCAGCGCGTTTCCTTGGCGGAGATTTTGTTGTTTTGCTCACTTTCTCTCATTGTCGTTTGGCCTTGGCTGACGTTTCGCTTTCTGCTGCCGCTCGCGCCATTTTTGCTGCATTACATCTTGCAAGGCTTGGCAATATTAGCACGATGGCGAGTCACGGCGATCAAAGATGCTTGGGCTGTGCCGCGCGTATTTATGCTGTGCGTATTGGCGTTGTATAGCTACGATCATTGGAGCTATCTCCGGCACGTAAAGCAAGCGCCGGAGTCCGTGTCGTGGCGGGCAGAATTTAATGAGGTGAAGGCAACGCTGGCTTGGGTGCAAAATAATTTGCCGCCTGATGCTATTGTAGCGGCAAACAATCCCGCACAGTTTTTTCTTTACACAGGGCGCAAAGCCGTGACTTACAGCGAGCCGAAAGAAAGCTGGGAGCGATGGCGCAAACTGGGCGTGCGCTATTTGGTGATTTTAAACTCGCACGCCAGCACGCCATTGGATGATGAGCAAAAGACCTATCCGATCATTTATGGTACTTCGCCGCAGAACATGCGCGTCATTGATCTAGGGTCACCAGACTCTCGCCCGCTGCCCCCCTGACCTGTACTTTCGCTTTGACAAATGCCCGCAACAACGCTTGCCTATGGTTCTCCAACTTGGCGCTGTATCTGACCGGGTAGCGTTGAGGCTGTGTGAGCGCCTTGTAAATTTCCGGCAGGCTTTGCAATTGCTTACGCGCGTGCGTTTGTATTTCCACCAAGCTGGGCAGTGGCGCAATCAATTCGCCGCCGCGTATCATCGGTTTGAGTAATGTCTCACCACGAAGATTCTCCTCCGTGACAATGCCGATACTGTCGCCGAGGAACGAGCCATCATCCGCATATTCGCGCCACACCTGTTTGCAGTTCGGGTACGTGGCTTTGTCCTGGCTCAGTTTCATTTTTGGTTGGCCATTCAATTCCACCAGTTTGTAAACGCCGCCCAACGCTGGTTCATCGCGCGAAGTCGAAAGCTCTGTGCCCACTCCGAATGAGTCAATCCGCGCGCCGTTGGCCAACATCGCGGCGATCTTGAATTCGTCCAAATCACCACTTGCCATAATCTTTGTTTGTTGCAACCCGGCTTGGTCGAGGATCACGCGTACCTGTTTCGACAGCTCGCACAAATCACCGCTATCAAGTCGCACGCCGCGCAGGGAGGGGCCAATATCGGTCGCTAATTTTGCTGCTGCTAATGTGTCGTAAGTATCGAGCAACAGCGTCGTATGTTCAGGAAAGATTTCGTGAAAGGCGCGAAAGGCATCAGTCTCGCGCTCAAACGACATAATCCACGAATGCGCCGCGGTGCCATAAACGGGGATTCCAAATTGCATCGCAGCCTCAACATTCGACGTGCCGATGCAACCCCCGATGAAGGCTGCGCGCGCGGCATACAACGCCGCATCCATACCGTGGGCGCGCCGTGCGCCGAATTCGATGATGCTGTGTTCGTTGGCCGCATTAACGATGCGCGCGGCTTTGCTCGCAATCAGAGTTTGGAAATTGATCGTCGCCAGCAAATAGGTTTCGAGGATTTGCGCTTCGATCAGCGGCGCGGTCACCCGCAAGAATGGCTCACCCGCAAAGGCAACCGTGCCTTCCGGCATTGCCCACACGTCACCGCTGAAACGGAAATCGCGCAAATACGCAAAGAAATCAGGCGAGACATGAGCGAAGACGGGCAGCGATTGTAGAAAAGCGATCTCCTCTACGCTGAAACGCAGGTTGCGCAAATACTCCACCGCTTGTTCCAGTCCCGCGACGACTAGGTATGAACGGTTAGATGGTAGCCTGCGCGCAAATAATTCAAAGCTGGCTTTTTCGGTATGACGATGCGCGTGATAACCCGCTGCCATCGTCAATTGGTATAAATCAGTTGCTAGTCCATACATTCGGTTCATATAACCACCTTAGTGTATTTTATACACTAAGTATGAAGATGCCGTCAATACGTTTTCTTTTGGCAGGGAAGCCGTCAGATAAGCTGGCTGGCTGTTTGGAATTCAGACGGATTCGTGTAAATTCGTGGCAAATATTTCAGGAGGATTCACTTACTTATGATTTGCACTTCTTGCGGGACGACAAACCGGGATGACGCACAGTTTTGCCGGGGCTGTGGGAACGCGCTTACTTCGCCGCAAGCGCCACCCGCAACACCTAGACCGCCCAGTTCGCCCCTACCGCCTGATCCGCCGTCAGCGGGCTATGCGGGTTATCAAAGTCAATATCCACCCGGACAATCCAATCCACTATCCAATCCTGGTTATGGAAACTACCAAGCGCCAATGCCTGCGGGAGCTAGCGGTAAAGCGATTGCTTCGTTGATTTTGAGCATTGTTTCAATCTTTACCTGCGGGCCACTGTTGAGTATTCCCGGCATGATTATCGGCAAACTGGAAATGAATGCGATCACCCAGGGACAATCTTCCCCAGCCGGTATGGGCTACGCCAAAGCGGGCTTTTGGATCGGAGTCGTGGTGACAGCTCTTTCTTGTTTAGTTGGGGTACTTTATTTTGTGCTGATTGCACTAGGGATCGCTGGCAGCGCATTACAACAATAATGAGCTTTTTATCGAACACCAACCAGGCTGTTGCCAGGTCAGCGTATGCGTCGCGTGATCGTGCGCAATATATCGCGCTCATGTCTGTGTCAGGCGTAGTGTTAACGATGGCACGCTGGTTGTCGCCTGCGCCGAATGGCTGGGGGACGCATCAACAGCTTGGTTTGCCACCTTGTTTCTTCCATCAGATGACTGGGATTCCGTGCCCGACTTGTGGGATGACGACGAGCTTTGCACACACTGTTCGGCTGCATTTTTACGAAGCTTTCATCACGCAGCCGTTTGGTTTGCTGGCTTGTCTTATCACTATGGCGCTGATTCCGCTGTCGTTCTTGCTGATGCAGCGACGTGTGCCCTGGATGAAGGTGCTGACTGCGCGTGGCTCAAACGCGGTGATGTATGTGCTGGTGGCGTTGTTTGTGCTCGCTTGGGTGTACAAGATTTGGGCGATGCGGTGATGTAATGTACAGCAAATTGGAAAGATTGCTGCTGTCTCGACCAAGCATTCGCTGATAAAGTCAGCAGCAAACTGGAATGTTTGCTGTACATTCAAGAGCAAGAAAGGTTCTCTTAATGGCCAAGAAGCGGTGGTTCTTTATCCTCTTTTTACTGATACCTGTTATGCCAACTAAAGCTCAAGACACTGCGCTGAAATCGCGTGCCGAACTCTCGAATTATGAAGAAACCAGCCGTTATGCGGATGTGATGAATTTCATCACGGAACTGCAAAAACGCACGAAGTTATTACGCGTCAAATCCTTCGGCAAAACGGAAGAAGGACGCGCTATGCCGCTACTGATTATGGCGAGCCCAATGGTTGCTACGCCGCAAGCCGCGCACGCTTCAGGCAAAGCCATTCTGTTCGTCCAAGCCAATATCCATGCGGGTGAAGTCGAAGGCAAAGAAGCGCTGCAACATATTGCGCGCCGCCTGGCGCTCGGTGATTTGCGCCCCCTGTTGGATAAGCTCGTGATCCTGATTGCGCCGATTTACAACGCCGATGGCAACGAGAAAATCAGCCTCAACAATCGGACGGCGCAAAACGGCCCCATTGCGGGCGTCGGCACGCGCGAGAATGCCAATCGCTTAGACCTCAACCGCGATTACATGAAAATGGAATCGGTTGAAGCGCGTGCGTTGATCAACTTATTCAATGCTTGGGACCCGCATCTGATCGTAGATTTGCACACGACGAACGGCTCGTACCACGGCTATCATTTGACCTACTCGCCGATGCTGAATCCCAATGCGGATGCGCGTTTGATTTCATTTGAGCGCGACAAGATGTTGCCTGCGGTGACGCAAGCGATGTTGCAGCAGCATAAGTTTCGGACGTATTACTACGGCAATTTTTCGACCAAAGATGCGTTGCAGTACGAATTCGAGAACTTTCAATCGCAGAAACAGGAAGGCAAGGAAAAAGTCTGGGCGACGTTCGACCATCGCCCGCGTTACGGCAATAACTACGCGGGACTGCGCAATCGGCTGACGATTTTGTCGGAAGCGTATAGCTACTTGGATTTTCGTGGACGTGTGGCTGTGACGGAAGCCTTTGTCGAGGAGATTTACAAATACTCCGCCGCCCACGCGAAAGAAATTGTGGCGTTGCTCAAGCGCGTGGACAAAGATACATTTGCTCGCAAGACCGCCGAACTAGGCGTTGAATTTGATAGCAAGGCGCTCGACAAACCCGTCGAGATTTTAGTCGGAGAAGTAGTAAAGAAACAGAATCCGCGTTCCGGTAAGATGATGACCACGATGCTCGAAGATAAATTCACGTCGGTACAGATGCTGGATTATGGCCTGTTCGCGGCGAAACGAAACGTCGCTGTGCCGCGGGCGTACTTGCTCCGCAATGATGCGGGGCTGCAACCAATCCTGGCCAAACTCAAAGCGCACGGCATTGCGCTGGAAGCTTTGACCAAGCCAATGAGCATTGAAGTCGAAAGCTTTGTCGTTGATAAATTCACTCGTGCGACCCGCGTGTTTCAAGGTCACCGTGAAATCACGATCAAGGGACACGCACAATCGGATAAGGTGGATTTTCCGGCGGGCTCCATTGTCATTCAGACAGCCCAACCGCTGGCAAAGCTGATCTTTCATTTGCTCGAAGCCGAAAGCGGTGATGGCTTCGTGGCCTGGAATTTCTTGGATGATTACCTGGGAGATGGTAAGGTGTACCCGATTTACAAACTGATGAGAAATATAAAATTAGCAAGCAAAGTGGCGCGATAACCAACCGGTGCATCAATGCTGTGTTCGCTTCACCGTCACCGCATTTTTGTAGATCAAACGCTGTAATACACGAACATTGCGAATGTGGAGCAAGCTTGCCAGTTTGCTCTGATCCGTTGCAAGGATCATTCGCGGGAGCTGGAGCCAACTGGCAAGTTTGCTCCACATTTTAGCGGAGGAAGAGTATGAGTAGGAAAACGTTATTTTTAAGCCTTGCCCTGCTGGCATTACTGTCTACGGCAGTGCTTGCTGATACGCTGTATTTGACGAACGGCAGCGTTTTACAGGGGAATTTTCTGCGCCTTGAGAACGGGCAGATTTTCTTTCAATTGACCACGGGCGGCGACCGAGATCGCGGGCGCGTGTTGCGCTTTCCACTCAGGGAAGTAAAAAGTATTGTGACCGACCGCGACCCCGATGGTACGCTGAGCCGTGTCACGCCGAATTCTCCCACTACGAAACCCACCAGCACCTTTGAGTCTTTCCCCGTCGTTGAAGTGCGATTGGTGAATGATTGGATCAACTCCAACGTGCAAGTTGTGCAAGGCCAGAAGGTTCGTATTGAAGCCACTGGCACTGTCACACTGGACGGACGTGATAATTCTTCCCCCTCAGGCCTCAATCGTCGTGACCCAAATGCACCGCTGATGGATGAAAATGACGGTGCTTTAGTCGCCTCTATCGGCAACGATCTTACTTCCCCCGTGTTGCTGATTGGGCGCTCAAAAGAATTTGTCGCTGATCGCAGTGGCATTCTGTATTTCACTGTGAACCACTGGGAAACGAACAATGCACGCGGCGCTTATCAGGTGCGCGTGCAAACCGAACGCCAAAGCGGCGCTGCGACTCGTCCGCCAGTGTCAGGTTCGACCCCATTTTCATGTGGAATGCCTGCGCGCTTTACCGAAAAGGAAGGTGAATATGAGGGCGTATGGACGCGACGCGGCAACACGAACGAATACGACGCCGTCTGGTCAAGAAATGGACGCCAAGAAGTTACCGCTGTCTTGAGCCTTACCACGCAGGGCAATCGCGTCTTCATCAAGCGTATTTCCAGTAGCGACGGCTATCTGTGTGAATACGAAGGAACTGTGGGGAGTAATCGGGTATCCATCACTGGCACAGCAAGCTGTGGCGGTAGCCCGTTCAATTTCCAAGCGAGAGCCGAATGTAATTAGCGATTGTTTGCACTTTGTGATCTTTGGCTTTAGGGCTTTGAATAAGGCCAAAGCCAAAGATCTCCCCTCCATCTTCATTCAGGCCCCAATCAGCCATTTGGAAATCACCAACTGCAACGCACCACAGCCAAAAACAATCAGCACGGGATTTAAGCGAGCGCGCATCATTAATAAAAATGCGAGTGTCGCAATGCCAAAACTGACGGGAATATTTTTATAACTCAGCGTTGTGCTGAGCGATGAGCGGGCCAGGCTCACGCCCGCTGATGCTAACATCCCGACCACGGCGGGCGCGACGCCGGATAAAAACGATTGCACCTGATAGTTGGCGCGAAAGCGATTAAGCGAAGTGCCTGCGACAACCGTCATCACAAACGAAGGCAGGAAAGCGGCAATCGTCGCCGCGACTGCGCCCAGCAGCCCGGCGACTTTGTAGCCGATGAACGTGGCGGTAATCATCACCGGCCCCGGCGTGATCTGCCCAAAGGCCATGCCGTCGGCGAATTCCTGCTGCGTCAACCAGCGATGCACGTCTACGACATCAGCTTCGATCTGCGGGATAATGACGAGGCCGCCGCCGAAGGTGACGGAACCAATGCGTAAGAACATCGTCACCAATTGCCAGGTGGCGAGCAGCTTGGAAAGGATTGAGGAGAGGAATGGAAGCGCAAGGATGACGAGCAAGGGCCAGGCAAGAGACAGGATATGATTGTCTTTTGGCTTGGCGTTGACAGCGGTTTCGCCAGCGGCCTTTTCGATTTCTCCCGGCATGGGCAATGAAACTTCAACACGATGCAAGGTCGCATATTCTTCTGTGTCTTGCATCATGCGAGCCGCATGTTGACGGGCTTTTTTTTCAGCCAAAGCCGCGCGCGCTTTCTCACGTCTTTCTTCCTTCACGCGTTTGCGCAATCGCTCGCGCATCTGCCTTTTGAAGGACTGAATGAAAATGCCCGACATGCCTGCGAGCAACACGATTTCAGCAATGCTGGTGCTGGTAAAGATGAGAATGAAGCCTGTCGCCACGCCCATTTCCAAGTGCCATTGACGTTGCATGGCTGTCTTGCCGATTTTCACGACCGTCGCGGCAATCAAACCGACGACAGCGGCGCTGAAGCCTTGAAAGACTCGTTGTGCGTCAGGCAGTTCATTCAGCCGTCCATGCGCAATCGTTAGCGCGAGCATCATGAGAAAGGAGGGAAAGATAAAACTGGAGGCCGCAACCATTGCCCCACGCAAGCCTGCGACTTTGAGGCCGATGAAAGAGATGGCGTTGACTGCATTAGCTCCTGGCAGACTTTGCGCAAGCGAAACCGCATCCAGGAATTCTCCTTCGGAGAGCCAGCGTCTCTGCGTAACAACGAGCCGACGAATCTGGGCAATAACGGCGATGCCGCCTCCAAAGCCGGTGAAACCAACGCGCAGAAATGGTTTGATGAGCGCGCGCCAGTCTTCTTGCCAGGCTGCATCAGTTTTTTCGGGGAGCTGGCTAAGAATAAACTCATGCGCCTGTTTCAGCGTATTGGCGAAATCGTCCCATTTTACTTCTCGAGAATATTAGCTTGCCAATTCTTCAAAGTCTTCCATGCTCGGCAGTTCATTCAAATCCCGCAGCCCGAAATGCAGCAGGAATTCCTTGGATGTGCCATACATCATCGGACGTCCGACTGTCTCCTTGCGGCCTTTCGTAATAATCAGCCGTTTTTCGAGCAGCGTTTTGATGGCCGAGGTAGAAGTGACGCCGCGAATCTCCAATATTTCTGGTACGGTCACAGGTTGTTTATAGGCAATGACGGCAAGTGTTTCCAGCGCAGGCAGCGAGAGCCGCGCGGACGGTTTTGATTTAAGGTATTTGCGAATGAATTCGTGATGTTGCGGACGCGTCATGATGCGCCAGCCGCCTGCGATCTCGCGCAATTCCAAACCGCTGTTGCGCGCTTCATAATCGCTCATCAACTCCACTAACGTGGCATACACATCAGCGGAATTGACCTCACCCAATACTTTGCAGAGTTGATTGAAGGGCACAGGCTCATCAGCAACGAATAAGATGGCTTCAATTGCGGGCTTGAGTTCGGCGAGCGAGGCGGTAATTTCGACATCGTCAAATTCCGCTCCGGTGTTAGCTATTACTTCATTGTCGGGCGCGCCAACGCTTTCCTCTTCCGACGCGAGCTTAGCAAAGATTTCTTCGTATTCGCTGGTTGAAATTTCGGTTTCTTCGGGGTTGGGTTTCGTATCGCTCATTGCTAACAAGTCTATTCACTGACGGCGAGTTCGGAGTTACTGCTTGCTTCGAGCGGCGGCATCGCCTCACGTGCGCGTGCGATGATGTCGCCGAAAAGCTGCTCCTGAAGCAGCACGATTAGCGATGCCTTGACGAGTTCAAGGAACGCGAGAAAGGTCAGGATCAACTCTCGTTTTGAGGTGGCCAACTCAAACACCTCGCGCACATTGATTTCTTTGCGCTCGGCCAGCAAGTGACGAATTTGCATGAGCTTTTCGCTCATGCTCATTTCTTCGCGCTGAATTTCCATTTCCTTGACGACTTTCATGCGGTCAAGGATGTCTTTGAAAACACGCAGCAAATCTACGACCGTGGCGGTTACCTCAGGGTTGGCTTTGTCTGTCACTAACGCACCGCGCGAAAAACAAGCTGCTTCGACTTCGGCTTTTTCATAAAGCATGTTGGCCGCCGATTTGAACTTTTGATACTCCAGCAATTGCTCAACCAATTCCATGCGCGGGTCTTCGTTGAGGTCTGCTTCGCCTTCGCCTTTCGGTTCTGGCGGCAGCAGCATCTTGGATTTGATGTAAATCAGTGTGGCCGCCATCACCAGAAAATCGCCCGCGATTTCGATGTTTAGCGATTCAAGGAGTTGGACGTATTCCAAATACTGTCTGGTGATGCGTGCAATCGGAATGTCGTAAATGTCTATCTGCTCTTTTTTGATGAGATACAACAACAGATCAAGCGGGCCCTCAAAGGCTTCAAGCTTAACCTGGTAATTGTCTTGCGAAGCCTCGGCGTCAGGTGCGAAATCATCCGACTTGCTGGGGGCTGGTTTGTTTTTGTGGGTTGCCATTCAATAATTCGCGCAGCTTACGGCTTTTGCTGGAAGGGAGTGGGAGTATTGTTCAACTACCAATCAATTTTCATTGCGCTTCGCACTTCCGCCATTATCCGTTCCGCTTCTGCGCGCGCTTTCTGCGAGCCAGCGAGCATGATGTCGCGCACTTCGTCCTGATGAGTGCGGTAATAATTCAATCGCTCACTAATGGGCGCTAAGTATTCGATCAGAGCATTGGCCAGAGCTTTCTTGCGATCCACACAACCAATGTTGGCGGCGCGACAATCGCCGTCGAATTGATCGGCGACTGCTGCCGGAACAAATAGCCGATGCATCTTACAGACATCACAATCTTCGGGATGCCCTGGGTCAGTACGTTTGACGCGGGTGCGATCCGTAATCATTTTTCGCACTTTGGCCTGAATCGCCTCGGGCGTATCGCCTAGCTCAATTGTGTTGTTGTAGCTCTTCGACATCTTGCGCCCGTCTAGTCCGGTGAGTTGCAAGACTTCGGTGTGGAGCGCCTGTGGTTCAGGGAAAACGTCACCGTAAAATTGATTGAAGCGGCGCGCGATTTCGCGAGTCAATTCGACGTGCGCCGCCTGATCTTTACCGACCGGAACAAAATCCGCCTTGTACATGCAGATGTCTGCGGCCTGTAGTACGGGATAGCCGAAAAATGCGTAATTGCCGATGTCTTTGTCGGTGATGTTTTCGCGCATTTCCTTGTACGTTGGCACGCGCTCCAACCAGCCGAGCGGCGTGAGCGTCGAGAAGATCAAATGCAGTTCAGCATGTTGCGGGACGAGCGATTGCGCAAAGATCACGCACTTGTTTGGATCAAGCCCGGCGGCTAACCAGTCGGTCACCATTGCTAAGGTATTCTCTTTGATTTTCGACGTGTCGGCGTAATCCGAAGTCAGCGCGTGCCAATCGGCGATAAAATAATAGCAATGATATTGCTCTTGTAACTTGACCCAATTTTTTAGCGCGCCTTCGTAATTGCCCAGATGCAATTTACCCGTGGGGCGCATTCCGCTAACGATTCGTTTCATAATTTGCCGGGAAACCAAAGGGAGACTGTCCGGGACAGATGATAATGGCAAGGCGATTTTTTACCAGCCCAAGGCCATATTTACGACGCCTAAAATCGGATTCATGATTTGACGCGTAATTCCTGTTTGGATTAGGAGCACCAGCGCAATCATGCCAACCATTGGATGCAAAGAAGCATAAGCTTGGGCGGCATTTTCCGGGAGCAGGTTGCGTACCACATGGCTTCCATCCAGCGGCGGAATTGGCAGCATATTGAAAACAGCCAGCACCAGGTTCAGTTGCAAGCCCGTTTCCAACATTTGTAGGGTCGGCACAGCAAAACTGCCTAGCGGTTGTAGAAATTGTGGAGTACTCAGGGAAACTTTGAGTAACGTAAAGAAGATCAAGGCCAACAACACATTGCTGGCTGGCCCAGCCACGGCAACTAAGATGTCGCCCCATTTTTGATTACGCATTTTGCTGATATCCACGGGGACAGGCTTAGCCCAGCCAAAGAAAAAGGCCCCGGAGATAATGCTGAGCAACGGGAAAATAATCGTGCCTACGGGATCAATATGTGCCAAGGGATTGAGCGTGACACGCCCCAGATAGCGGGCGGTAGGGTCCCCCATTTTCTGCGCCGTCCAGGCATGTGCGGCCTCGTGAATAGATAAAGAGAGCAGGAAAATTATAAACCAAAGCGGAATAAAAGCGGGGTCCATTCTCATAGCAAAACTCCTATTTTGAAGCCAATAATAGCCACTGTCTGACAGTAGCACGCGACTCAAAGCAGTGTCAATTGATGGTTCCTGACGGCTTTTTCTCGTGTTGCCTGCGGCTCAGGTCTCCAGCGCAAAGGGATTGAAGTCCGTGTCATGGTCATAGTAATCCTCTTTTTCAGCACGTTTGAGGAAAGCAACAACGCGATAGGTGACCGGTGTCATTACCGTCTCCCAGGCGACCTTCAGCAAATAGTTGTGAAACATCACTTCTCCTACTTGCGCCCACGTCCAACCGGGCAGGTTTATCGCTGTAATCGCAGCAAAAGCCAGCGGATAAAAGATCAGGGAATCAACGGCTTCCCCAATGATCGTAGAACCAATTGTGCGCAGCCAAAGAAAGCGCCCGGCGGTGCTGATTTTCATCTTAGCAAGCGTCACCGAGTTGGCGAATTCACCCGCCCAAAATGCTATCAGTGAAGCGAGCACGATCCGCCACGTGCTGCCGAACGCCTTTTCGTATACCTCTTGCCCATCCCAGTCTGACGCTGGTGGCATGTTGACGACGACGAAACTCATAAGGGATGCAAAGAGCAGCGCGCCAAACCCTGCCCAAATCACCCGCCGCGAACGCGCGTAGCCGTAAACCTCCGTCAGGATGTCGCCGAAAACATAGCTAATCGGAAAGAACAAAATGCCTGCGCCAAAAGTGAAGCCGCCTACTACTGTACGTTTGCTGGCCCCAATCAGGTTCGAGCAAAGCAGCACAGTAACAAAGGCTGCCATTACCAAATCATAGTATTTGTATTGGCGCTGCGGGGCGGGAGACGTTTTGTCAGGTGTAGCCGCAGATGTTTTTGCCTTCAAGAGGTAGTCCTTTTCTTTTGAGAGATGTGTGTTCCAGTTCGTTATTTATACTAACCTGATCAACGTCTACAAACCAGATCAGAGTAGGGAAGTCGGCAGAAGGAGGAAGGAAGCGGGGAGGCAAATAGGAGATGTTTGCCATTATTCTGCGAGCAATTCGCCTGCACAAGTGGGGTTTTCCCAGATGTCTGTGCCTGCCAGCAGTCGTAAGAAGGTCGCCTCTTTTACTAAGGCTGTAAGTAGGCTCACTTGTTTTTGTGTGTGGTCACGCCAGAGCGGGAAAAACATAGACTGTTCAATTAAGCGATGAATCGCTTCGCCAGGTGGCATCAGTTCCAAGCGACTTTGCGTGACATTCGTGATTTGCGGAAAGATCACACGTGCCACCCGCGTGAAGGGCAATTCAGCCAGCGCTTTTACCTGGAAGAGGTCTAAAGCGTCTACACACGCACGGTCAAAATAATTGTGCCGCGAAACTGCCTGGCGCAACCCCCTCCATTTCTGCAAAAGCTCGGCGGCGATGTGGAAATCGCGTTTGAAGGCATACGCCTTTGCCTGGCCTTGCTGATGGGAGGCTTGCAGCAAAATGCCATCATCAGAAATTGCTTGCCAGCCTGACACGGCAAGCGCTGCTGTGAGCGTTGATTTGCCTGCTCTTTGTGCGCCACCGATTAGGTGGAGCGACTCGCGTGGCGAAACGACCGCTGCCGTATGCAAGTGGTACTGCCCGTGCCAGCGCAGCAGTAAAAGCAGAATGGCAAAAGTATAGGTGTTAGCGAGTAGGTGCGGCGACTGTAAAGCTGATTCAGCAATAAACCCGATTGCATGTCCCCGTTGTGGTTCGACGCGAAAAAATGTTATGTCTGTCTGGAAAAAGAATTGATCACGACCTCGATCTTGCCAGCGCCAGAGGCGCACTTGGCCGACTTGTGCCATGAATTCTGCTTCTGTGGGAATAAGACTTTCTTGTGCTGATAGTGATTTTGTGAGCGTTAAATGAAACTTGAGCGCGAAAGGTGTTGGGCCTGCTGCCTGCCCGGGAACCTTGCTGAATGGCACGCTGGCGTAATAGCGGAAATAATCCGCATAAATCTGTAGCAGGGATTTTGAGGAAGTAGAGAGCGAGACCGGAAGTCCGCAAATCTCGAAGGAAAAACCAGGCACGTTGGTTATAAAGAAGATCAGGCATCGCCAATGAAGTACTCATCAACGATGCCTAAAGATTAGTCAAAACGGAAAGTTAGTTTTACGATCCACCGCCCAAGGCACCCGTCGCACCCGATGAAGACCCCGCTGCCAGATTCATTTCAACTACGGCATTGGCAGTTTTTATGGCAGGCGGCTCATAACCAGGTAACTCATCTCTCGTTGGCATCGCAAATAACGGTTTACCAAAAGCTTTCTCTTCGGTGAAAGCCACAAGATGATTTTGTAGCAATTCCTGGATGAATTGTTGGGTATCAAGTACAGCAGTTTTAGGTGGCAAACCGAAGGCTACTGCCAGCTTGTCACTTAGTTCCTCAACAGATGTCGCGCTGCCAGATCGCAGATGCTTCCATAACAATGTAGCAGCGGCATTTAAGGAGTGATAATGGAGACTTTCCAAGTCCAAAAGAATGGACTCCTGATGGTCTATCAACTCCGTAAATGAAGCCTGTTCCTTTGTCACGTATCTTTCTTTACCGGTTGTCATGTGGATTTCCAATATCTTTTATTGATCTCTCCCGCCCAGTGTCACCTGGCGGCTTGGCGGAGTGCGGCGGACTGAATCAGTCGGTGCCGAGATAAATGCAGCAGAACCATCGGGGCCGGGATTATTTGTCAATCGTTGCACCGCGTTGGTACTCAGATTTAGTAAGTAAAGCTCTGGGTCACCACTGCGAATAGACGTGAATACGATGCGCGATCCTTCCGGTGATAATACCGCCTCACCATCGCCCGCTTCGGTCAACAGCCGGAACTCTCCAGTAGCCACCTCTGCCATCGCAATGCCCGTGAGTTTACTGGTAGTTGCAGCGGTTGTAAAGACAATTCTCTGTGAATTGGCCGACCAGCTAATGCCCCCCAACAGGCCTGCATTTTTCGTCAATTGCCGTTTTTCTCTTGTGGCTGTATTGACTAACCAGATTTCGCTTTCTCCGCTGCGATTTGACATGAAGGCCACAAATTTGCCATCTGGTGAGATCGCAGGAGCTACATTGGAAAACTCATCAACCGTGACTAACTCGCGCCGTTCCTGCCCATTAGCTTTCATTAATTCGATTTTGCCATTGGAAGAAAACGCCATCAGCGAACCATCTGCAGTCAGAGTCGGATTAGTTTCATCAACTGTGTCAACCGTCAAACGATTGACGGCGGCAAACACCGGGCGGCGTGTGCGCCAGGTGAAACTTAATTGTGCTGTAAATAGCTCATACGAGCTACCTTCACGCGAGGCATAAGTAGCAAGGCGAGCATTCGCTGCGGTGGCAGGCGTGATCTTACCGCGTCCGGTATCAGTTAATTGGCTGATCTGCCGATTGTTAAGGTCAAGCAAAAACAGTTCGGTCGTTCCCGTACGATTGGAAACAAAGATCACGTAATCAGAATCAGAGTTACTGGTGGCGCGGTCTTGCGCAAATGCAAAACAGTTGCAGCACAATCCAAATAAGAAAGCGGCAACCAATGATTTGAGTGTGTATGTGTATGTTGAATAAACTTTCATAAGGACCTTTCCCTTGGTTTATGAATCAGTAAGAGGGGCTGAATGATATTTCAGCCCCTTTGTGTGGCAATTATCTTACACGGCGAATGCGATTATTTTTGTTATCCGCAAAAATGATCTCTCCGCTTGGGCCCACGGTAATATTGACTGTTTGAATGAGATTCCCAGTGGCTTGCGAGGCATCAATATCAATATGGTCAGCCTCAATATCAATCTGCGCACTGGTCGGGGCTCCCCCATCTCCGCCAAAACCGCCTGTGCCGGTTCCGACAAAGGTGGCTGCTGCTGCACCGGAGAGCGGAACCTTGATGATTTTCTGGGTTCCAGCATTCATCACGTAAAGATTGTCGGAGGCATCCACCGCAATATCACGTGGTTTGTTGATGGAGATGGAACTGGCAACCGCCGCAAAGCTTCCGCTACCGGCTGCCGTTTCTCGCAATACCTGATTAGTATTGTAGACAGAAACTAACAGTCTTCTGCTGCTGTCGAAGGCCAGCCCCGTGTATTGATTGGGGCTGCTCAGCCCCCCCAAGGTAGAAATAATGCCTGTGCTGCGCAGAATCTTACGGACCCGACCATTGTAAGACTCCGATAGATAGATGTCTTTGGTGGTGGGATCCACTTCGACGTCAGTAGTTCCGAGCAGTTTCGCATTGGTAGCAATATTGCCGTCCCCAAGACTTCCCGGATCAGTGCTGCCGCCAGCAATGGTCTTGATCTCGCCAGGCGCTACGGTGATGGCCCCACCATAGAAGCTGACAGAAGAATTGCTCAGATTGAGGAACCGCAGCCGACTTGTCCGTAAGCCTTGCGCCGCTGGGACAGAGACCCCATTGGAATCCACGATGTAGAGACCCTCAGAGGTGTACTTCAACCCTTGTAGCGCATAGAAATACGCTGTGCTGGGAGTTGTACTTTCTGCGGTCGTGCTATCCGACGCATTATTATTAATCCTGATAATTTCCCCCACGCCTACAGTGCGTCCAAGTATTGTGACCGAAGAAGCACCAAGATTGACAAAGCGCAAAGAGCTATTGCCACTGATATTGGATTCAGCAATGAAGACATTTCCATTTGCGTCACTTGCTGTACCAACGGGAGAATTCAGCGTAGCGCTGATGGCCAGACCGCCATCATAGGGTTCGGGCAGGCCTGAGCCGATGATGGTCGTCCCTGTTCCGGCTGTAACATTGACGGCTCCCTGGGTTACTGTGCCGCCGCTCAAGTTCAAATATCTGATACGGCCACGGAAATTGCCTGCCTGATCGTTCACATATATTCCATTCATGTCGCTCTTAAGGTTTGAGGACATAATGTGGAAATCGAAGGCCAGGGAACTGATCGCCCCGCCGTCGCCACACGCGGTAGAGGTGAAATCACAGGCCGTTCCGGGGGTACCTGCTACCGCATTCACGGGCGGAACGTTGATGGAGGAGGCTCCAGCGGGAGATGCTTGCGCGCTGACCGTGCTTGGATTATCTATGCGCACAATTGAATTAGCGCCAATATTGGCAATGAATAGTGACCCATTCTGCAAGGTCAAGCCAGCGGGCATAGGATTAGCGGAGAAGTCATATAATCCGCTTGTGAAAGTGCCGAGTTGGGTCACCAGTTTAGCGATGCCTGCTTGCACGCGAATGACGCGACCATACTGGCTATCACTAATGTACACCGTGCTTCCGTCATCGCTAACGGCAATCGTTTCGGGATTGGCCAGGAAAATATCCGTTGCGTTAGGATTTGAGCCGGAAGCGGGGTAAGGGAATGCTTGCCAATTGGTGATCGGCGAGGGTCTTGCACTGCGCCCAACGCCTGCAAACACGCTGAGTGTGCCACTTGGGGTAAGTTGAAAGACTTGCTCTTTAGTGGTATCTGAAAGGTAGATGACTCCCGAGACAGGATTCACCGCAAACCCTTGAAGATCGTCAGATAATAGATTACTTGGAACAAAAGGATCATCATAAACTGTTCCCGCACGCCCCACTCTGGTTGAGTTGGCTCCAATCGTCACGGGACTGGAATCGGTGGCTGCCCCTGGCGTCACGTTAATACCACGCACCAACCGGAAGCCGGCCGCAACGCTGAGGAAATACAAGACATTCTTGTCTGGGCTAAGTGCGATATTCTTGATGGTCAAAAGATCAATTTGATCCATCGGAACATCGTTAGCATTCTCGAATCCCAACAGGACACCAGAAGTAATACGTTTGATGGATTTGGCCGGGACGTCTATGCCCGCGATCTTTTGCGTGGTGTTGGTTGTATTAGCAAAGCGAATATTCACCCCGCCCAGCCGTTCTTCGTCCGCGATATAAACGCCTCGATCTGGATCAACAGCAATCCCTACGGATTTAACCAAAGGTGCCAGGTTAGCTTGATTGCCATCACCATATAATCCACCCGCCAGCGTCGCGATGGTTACAGATGCGGAAATAATATTTTCTGTGCCTGTGGTATTGCTGCTGTAGTTAGTTCCTGTTCTTGTGACCGTGTTATTGCTACGGAATTGCAAGCCATAAGAAGAACTACTATTGCTCTCGGAATTCGTAAAGCTGAAGGGATAGGTAATATCCTCAACTATTACTTGGGCTGTGCCCGCAGACGTCGTGCCGCCATTACGCACAGTCACGAAATTAAGGATTGAGCTACCGCCAGAAGTCGTAGAGAAGAGGAGGGCACCAAAATTTCCAAGACCAGGTATTTTGTCGAAAATGACCCGCTGCGAAATAGCAGTGTCGGCGCTGGGAGAATGGCTGTAGCCCGCATAACCATTGGCTCCAATACTACCGAAAAGGGTACCATCTCCCGCTTTCAAGTCCATGCCAGCATCAAGCTGGATAATGGCATTCGGGTTGATAAATAACTCTGCGCCGGGCGAAGCGTTTGAATTTCCTACAACTGAAGGATTGGCATTAGAGCCACGAATCTGAATCGGGAGGTCGCCTTGTCCCACTAGTACGCCAGACCGCGTAAAGTCGTTTGCTGCGGAGTCAATCTGCACCGCATCAGTTCCGTTATTGCGAATAACGTTGGCCAGAGAAAAGTAATAGCTTTGATCGGGAATTTGCGTATGAGAATTGCTTGCGTCAAGGTCTCCCATGCCCGCGCCAGTCGCGCCTGTCCCCAATGCTGCATTGGCACTCAACAGAATGGCCACGCCTGCATTGTTTTCAATGCGGGAGCGGGTGAAGCCCGTAAAGCGATCACTACTTCCGGTTGCTTTGAGACCTGCGCCGGCACTGCGGCGTGAAACACTGTCAGTAAAGCGCAACGTTCTGCCCGAACCACTAATATTGATTTGTGCTCCACCGCCAGCGCCGCCATATTCGACCACGCAATTTCTGAAGCCCACTTCTGACGTGGCGGCAGCCGTAGCATCAAACCCACCCCAAGACGTAGCTCCGGGAGTGCGCGTAAAGACGATTTGCGCTGGAGCGGTCGCTGTTACGCCAGGAATACCCCCATTGGCATTCAGACCACTGGTGCCAACTTGTAAGGTCACACCGTTATCAACATAAACCACTGTGCCGGGCAATACTGTACCCGAAATCGTAGTGTTACTGGTGATGCGGTAAGGACCAGTATCCCCCAAGCTGGTTGGTGCACCAGTATGTCCGCCATCCGGCACACCAGTTACATTCAATTTGCCAATCAAGGTGCTTGACCCTACGCCGCCTGCGGTGCCACCCGAATTAGTCACCCGCACGCTGTAAATGCTTGCTGCTGTTCCAGTTGGTACAACCGCCGTAAGAACAGAAGCTGAGACAACATTGGAGGACAGTGTTGCCACGGTGGTGCCGCTTGAATTTAAGAGCGTGACCGTCGGGCTACTGAAGCCTTGCCCGTTGACCGTAATCGTGCGATTCGCATCATTTTGCACTGCAGCAGGCTCCACGCTTTCGGCCGCGACTCCCACGTCACCATAGAGTACAAAGCGGAAATAAAAGCTTTGAATGGAGCCGGAAGGAAAAGAAAATGACCACACTTTAGTTTGTGAGGCACCGGAATCAATATCGCCATAGTCGCGTGAGACGCCGAGTTTGCCATTGGCTGGAACTTGCCCGTCATTAAAATAGACATTGGCCGTGACAGGGATGCCGCCACGGGCATTCAGGAAGTCGGTAAAGATCAGACGCGTGTTATAAAATTTAAGCGCGCCTGTATTGGTGATTTTATGTTCACCCGAAATCGTGTTGGCCGGTGCCGAAGATTGACAAGGGACGCTGCCGCTGGGATTGGCACACGAGCGCATAAAGGCGCGTGTCAGCGACCCTTCGGGCAACGCGGTGTTTGGATCGCTACGCCCAAATGCTTTATAGGACGACTTAATATCGCCATTAACAGGCTTCAAGAGGGAGACGGTGCGTGTCTTGGCATCGAATTTCCCTTCAAAGACACCGAGAACTTTTTGCCCACTCGCGGGAGCTACAGTTGTTAAAGATGCGCCGGTGTTGCGTGGAGTAGCAGCCGTAATACTTGTGCTCGGCATGCTGGCAGCACGCGAGGCGATTACTTTTCGTAGGCCCGCAGCCCCTGCCATTACAAGCAGTACTGAGGCCAGTATTATAACAGTTGTCGAGCGTAATGAATGGCGCCCCAACTTAACCAAAAGTCCGCGACTAGACATAAATAGAACTCCTTTTTCCTGAGTAACACGGGACAACGCCCGCACACTTACAGAATGAATATTGCTAATGGGATGAGTTGTTCACAAATCGGGAGATTTCTTTCTATGCCAGTGTTCCCGATGGGCAACGTACCCACTTTCGCCTATGAGAGGCGAAAGAAAATTTAATTATTGGCGGAAGATGCGTTGTCTAGGACACAGTGTGAAGAATGGACACGCACCTAATTTTATTAAGACAGCAAGCAACAATAAACGGAATCAACAGCAATGTTGAGCCGGTGAGGGATGTGAGGGATAGACAACTTTCTTTATCGTTACTCGGCGCCATTCTATTGAAGCAACCCAGATACGTCAAGCTCATTTTCTAACCACTCCTTACTTCTTACATAAAGGTTCTTCCGCTCAATAATCTCGGTTTGGCGGTGACCTGCCAACAATAGATTTACTGCGACTTTGCTACGAAGCTATGACTGAGCCATAACATTGCTTTTTCGCTTTCGCCGATTTTCTGAAACAACCTGCACGCCTTACCGTTCATCTGAGCGCGCGTCGCAACGGAAACTGCCAAGAGTTTCTTGATCAGAGGTATGGCGGATGTGCTAGAATCCCAATTCTTCATCACAATAAATTCTGACCGCCGTGCCAATTGCCTGAAGAACAAATAGCGATCAGAAAGTAAGCTAGAGGAGAAAAATATGGATAGCGTCATTAGTCCTGATTACTCAGAAAATCGCTCAACCGGACGCCACTGGTTGCGCATCGGAGTTTTTAGTATCGTCGTTTTATTAATCGGAGCGATGGTCGGTTCCGCTCTCACTGTCAAAGGGTGGTCTCCCTTTAAAGGTTCCGGTAATAACGCTCCGCTGGTTTTGCCTGAAAACCAACCGCGCGTTAATCAAGCTATTACCCTGACCACTGGGTTTTCTGCCGTTGCTAAAGCGGTGACGCCCGCTGTCGTGGTAATTCGGACGCAAAGCCGTCCTCAGACACAGCAAAATCCGTTCTTTAATAACCCATTTGAAGACCTCTTCCCGGATGATGAGGATAGCATCCCGCAACCGCGCCGGCGCGTTCCATCCCCGGCTCCAAATGCGCCGAAAGGGAAAGAGAAGAAAGGACAATTGGTACCTAACGGTACGGGGTCAGGCGTTATTATTACGCAAGACGGTTATATTTTGACGAATAATCACGTTGTAGACGGGGCCGAAAAAGTGGAAGTCGAACTTGCCGACAAACGTATTTTTAAAGCTACAGTCGTTGGCACGGATGCACCAAGTGATATTGCCGTTATCAAACTTGATGCAACTGGCCTCCCGACCGTTCCGCTTGGAGATTCGACGCAAGCTGAGGTTGGCGATATTGTTCTTGCCATTGGTAACCCGCTTGGTGTTGGGCAGACGGTTACAATGGGGATTATTAGTGCCAAAGGTCGCAGCACGACCTCTGGTATAGGACGGCAGTCGTATGAGGATTTCATTCAAACTGATGCTCCGATCAATCGCGGTAATTCCGGCGGCGCGCTGGTGAATTTGAAAGGTGAATTAGTTGGTATCCCTTCGCAAATCTTATCGCCGAGCGGCGGCAGCATCGGCATCGGCTTTGCTATTCCCACCAATATGGCGCGGAGAGTGATGGAACAATTAGTCGCGGGTGGAAAAGTGAAGCGTGGCATGCTGGGCGTCGTTATTGGACAGATGGATACTGAGTTAGCGGAACAATTTGGCTATAAAGGCGCTGGTGGAGTGTTAGTACAACAAGTCTCGCCTGGTTTGGCTGCTGAAAAGGCTGGCCTCAAGCACGGGGACATCATTACTGAATTCGAAGGACACAAAATTGTTGACTCAAACGAGTTTCGTAATCTGGTTGCTAATATTTCTCCTGGCTCTACCGTTAAGCTGAAAATATGGCGTGATGGGACTGAGCGCGAGGTCAGTGCAAAACTGGTAGATGCCGAAGCGCAGAATACGGTCGCCAGTAATGAAACCAGCAATTCGGACAAAGGCGAAACCGCTGTGACTGAAGGCGTGTTGTCGGGCGTTAAGGTCGAAAACCTTACGCCTGAACTTTCGCAACGCCTGAATATGAATCCTGGTATGAAGGGCGTTGTGGTCACTTCAGTTGATGAGGATAGTGCTGCCGCTGGCACGCTGCGCCGTGGCGATGTCATTGTCGAAGTGAATCGTCAGGCTGTAAATAGTTTGGCGGAATTCAATGCCGTAGCCAAGAAGGCAGGTAACAAGAAAGCTCTTCTGTATGTGCAACAGCAACGCGGTGGCACGTCTCGGGGTGGTTTTGTGACGATTGCACCGCAAGAGTAAGATCGTTTATGCAAAGTCTCTTTGCATTCAAGCCGCAAGCTAGTCATCTGGCTTGCGGCTTTTTCGTTTTAATGACATTCTTTCGCTTCCCCAAAATTTCCCATTTGGCACAGTTCCTTGAAACCTATAAAGAAGTCGGCGGCAAAACGAACTGCGATTTGTTTTCCTGATCCAGGATCAGGCTGCTGGCTAATGGCCTACAGCAATTTTTAGGAGGAGAAAAGATAATGGCTAACTTAACTGGAGCCGCTTACACGGCAAAAGATTTTAACTTAAATGATCTGACAGGGATTTCCAACGAAACATTGGAAATCCACTTTGCTCTGTACAAAGGCTACGTCACAAACACGAACCTACTCAATGAAAAACTCAGCGAGATGATTAAAGGCGGACAGGCCGGAACGCCTGGCTATGCGGAATTAACGCGGCGCCTGGGCTTTGAATACAATGGCATGGTGTTACACGAATACTACTTCGGCAATATGAAGAAGGATGGCGGGGGAGCACCTGCTTCCGGCTCATCCTTCAAAGCTGCTGCCGAAGCCAGCTTTGGAGATTTCGATACTTGGAAAAAAGACTTCGTCAGTATTGGCGCGATGCGCGGCGTGGGCTGGGCGGTCTGCTATCAAGACCCCAACACGGGGCGGCTTTCCAATCACTGGATCACTTTGCACGAGGAAGGCAACATTGCTGGTTTTGCTCCGGTTCTGGTCTTGGACGTTTGGGAACATGCATTCTTCCGTGATTATAAGCCTGCGGAACGCCCGAAATATATCGAAGCGTTCTTTAGCAACATTGATTGGGAAGCTGCGGCAAGTCGCTTAGTTGTGCCGAAAGCGTAGGTTTGCGAATAACTGACCTTGACAGCGCGGCATCCATTACTGATAATGCCGCGCGTAGTCATCATTTATGAATAACCCAATGCTCACAACCCAAAAGCACGACACGGACAACGCGTGGCGCTTTTATTTTTGCTTTTACTTTAGCAACAACAGCGGGGTTGTGAGGCTCGAAGCTTGAAGCGAAGCGCAAAATCAAGAGCCTACAAAGAAGGCCCCGCATTCAAACCGGATGCGGGGCTTTTTAATTAGTATGACCGATGCAATAACAAAAATTCGAGTAGCTTTTCAAGGGGAACTGGGCGCTTTCAGCACGGACGCCGCCCGCCAATTATTGGGCACGGACATTCAGCTTGTTCCGTGTGAGACCTTTGACAAAATGTTCGCTGCCGTCGAGGTGAAAGACGCGGATTACTGTCTGGCTCCGCTGGAAAATTCGCTGTTTGGCTCCGTCTATCAAAATTATGATTTGCTGCTAAAACATGATTTTCAGATCGTGGGCGAAACGACGTTGCGGATTGTTCACACCTTAATTGCTACGCCTGAGACAACTCTCGAAGAGGTGCGCCAAGTCTACTCGCATCCTGTGGCGCTGGGGCAATGCCGTAGTTTTTTACAAGCACATTCAATGATGAGACCAATTGTGTCTTACGATACTGCAGGCAGCGTCAAACTGATTATGGAAAGTCGTGAAGCGGGAGCCGCCGCGATTGCCAGCGCTTCGGCTGCCGAAGTGTACGGTGCAAAAGTATTGGTTCAGGGCATTGAAGACGATCCGCAAAACTTCACGCGGTTTTCCTTACTGGCGTTGGCGGAAGAGGCCACCGCGCATCCGTTGCCTGAAATTGAAGCCGCGAAGACCTCAATTGTTTTCACTCTCGAAAATCGTACAGGCTCGCTTTATCGCGCCATGGCCGTGTTTGCCTTGCGCGATCTTGACCTAACAAAAATCGAATCGCGGCCCCTAATTGGCCGTCCCTGGGAATACAGTTTTTATTTGGATTTCACCGGTCACACAGCAGAGCAGCGCGTACAAAATGCGCTGGCGCATCTTGCTGAGTTTGCCGGTTATGTCAAAGTTCTGGGCTGCTACAAAGCCGCCCAATAAATTTAAGGAGAGATAAAATTATGATCGTTGCTATGATTGCCAACGCCACACAACAACAAATTGACCATATCTGCGACCGCATCCGCGACTTCGGCTACGTGCCACATTTAATTCGCGGCGAAGAGCGAACCGTGATCGCTGCCATCGGCAAAGGCGATAAGAAAGAACATATCGAATCGCTTAAATCAGCCGATGGCGTAGAAGATGCCTTCCCGATTCTGCAACCCTTCAAATTGGTCAGTACCGAAGTCAAAAAAGAAAGATCAATCATTAAGATCGGAGACGTCACAATTGGGAATGGCGGATTAGTCGTGATGGCTGGCCCCTGCTCGGTCGAGACGCGCGAACAATTACTTAGCACTGCCGAATCCGTTGTCAAATCCGGCGCACAAATTCTGCGCGGCGGCGCGTACAAGCCTCGCACGTCGCCTTATGAGTTCCAGGGCCTGGCGGAAGAAGGCTTGAAGCTATTGGCCGAAGCGCGCGAGAAAACTGGCCTGAAGGTCGTGACGGAAATCCTCAATGCCGAAGACGTGGAATTGGTCGAAGAATATGCCGACATTCTGCAAGTTGGTGCCCGGAACATGCAAAACTTTGAGTTGCTCAAAAAACTCGGCAAAGTGAATAAACCTGTGATGCTTAAGCGTGGATTGTCAGCAACGATCAAAGAATTCTTGCTCTCGGCGGAATATATTGTTTCCCACGGCAACCCGAATGTCATGCTGTGCGAACGTGGTATTCGCACCTTCGAAACGGCGTTGCGCAATACGCTTGATTTGGCGGTAGTACCGTTGCTCAACGAACTAACCCACTTGCCCGTTGTGATTGATCCGAGCCACGGAACAGGAAAGCGGAGTTTAGTGCCACCTGTCGCCAGAGCTGCGGTTGCCATTGGGGCAGATGCGATTATGACGGAAGTTCATCCGTGCCCGGAAGAAGCGTGGTCAGATGGCCCACAGTCATTACGCTTTGAGGAGTTCGCTCAAATGATGGCTGACCTGCAACCATATATTAAGTTGCGTCAACCAGTTGCTGTCGCTGCCTGAATGGACAATGCCGTGAGGCAGCGCATCGCTACAAGGTTGCCATAAAACTATTCTTTGTTGCTTGTGCTGCTCCTATTGCAAATGTGATAATCCGATTCCTCCGTGAATTGGCTTGATAGGTGTGTTCATAGCTTGGGGTTTTATAATGGCAGCTAAGAAGAATGCAAAAATTGTTTGCAACAACGAGAAAGAATTTTGGATTACCCAAAAGGAATTCTGGAAAATGGTGCGCGAAGGCGTAGTCAATCAGACAGGTGATTTTCCGCTCACGGGACGTTTTCGTGGACGTGATGATCAATTGCTTGTGCTCATCAATCACATTGTGCTGAATAAGGCGACGCCCATACACACAGATGAAGTGCTTAGTTCCAATCGCTATAAAAAGCGCAAGTAAACAGCGCCCAAAACACGGCTAAGATTTTTCCTGATCTTTGGGAACTTTTGCAGGGTGCCCGCGTTTGTTCAAGCACGTGTGAGGATGATCCAAGATTGAGTTAAGAGTGGTAAGTTCAGATAAAGAGCACCGGCAAGTTTGCTCCAATGCTAGCAGCTTCACTTCTCTTGCTCATAAACGGGTCTGAAATAACGTTTCATAGAGTGGCTATTCGCCAACGGCAGGGATTCGGGATCTGTGAGGGGTTTCCGGGTTTCCTGCCGTTTAAATTTTCAGACTCACATAAGCCAACAAATATTCACTGGGGATTTTTGGAAGCAGCATCGCATTCGCCCTTTACATAAAGTGCGCCGGGTGCTGCCGGCTACTGGCGCCGGATGGAACGCCGGTGATGCAAATCATCGGCGTTCTGTTCGCTCTTTCTTCATCATCCTCCTTTGACTCCTTTCGCGCCGAAGCTAAGCAGCTTCGGCCTTTTCTTTTATTAGAGCCAGATTTTTTAGCAGCCACCAGCAATGGCCGGAACAATCGAAATCTCTGCTTGTTCACCAACTGGCGTTTGCAATTGATTCAGAAAGCGAATGTCTTCGCCATCCACATACACATTGATGAAGCGGCGTAAATCACCGTTTTCTTCGCAGAGCCGTGCTTTGATGCCCGGGTATTGTGTTTCAAGTTGCTGAAATACTTCGCCAATAGTTGAACATTGTACGCTGACAAGTTCGATGCCATCGGTGAACTTACGGAGGGGAGTAGGAATAATTACCGTTTGTGCCATTTGTGTCTCCTCGCTTGTAATTACGATGCCGCTCCGGCTGCGTGTCCAAAGGCTTTGGCTTCAAACGCGGCCAGCTTCGGTTCGATGGCTTCAATTTCCTCAAGCGTCAAGGCTTCGGTCGTCTTCAAGCCATTGCCTGTAATCGCGATGACAATCGTGTCGTTTGCGGTCAATCGGCCTTGCGCAATCAACTTCTGCGTTGTGGCAACGGTGACGCCGCCTGCAGTTTCGGCAAAGATGCCTTCTGTTTCGGCGAGTAGTTGAATTGCCTTAACGATTTCTGCGTCGCTCACATCTTCTGACCAGCCGCCAGAGTTGGAAATCACACCCGTTGCGAAATAGCCATCCGCCGGATTACCAATCGCCAGCGACTTCGCAATCGTGTTGGGTTTGACAGGGCGAATGTCGCGCGTGCCTGCTTTGACGGCTGCCGCAATCGGATTGCAGCCCGTGGCTTGTGCGCCATAAAAGCGCGTTGGTTTTTCTTCGACCAAACCAAGTTTTGCCAATTCACCAAAGCCTTTGTAAATTTTTGTAATCAACGAGCCGCCCGCCATTGGCACCACGACGGCGTCCGGTGTGCGCCAGCCTAAACTCTCGGCGATTTCGTAACCGAATGTCTTTGAGCCTTCGCCATAAAACGGGCGCAGATTCACATTGACGAAGCCGATGTTGTGACGGCCTGCGATTTCGCTGCACAGACGATTTACATCGTCGTAGTTGCCTTTTACGGGAATCAGATTCGTGCCGTAAATTTGGGTGCCGAGCACTTTGCTTTTTTCAAGATTGTCAGGGATGAGGATGTATGCGGGGAGGCCAACGGAAGCTGCTTGTGCCGCAACTGAATTTGCCAGGTTGCCCGTTGAAGCACAGCCCACCGCCGCAAAGCCGAATTCGCGGGCTTTTGAGAGTGCCACCGCGACAACACGATCTTTGAAGGAAAGCGTCGGATGATTGACGGCATCGTTCTTCAAATAAACTTCGCGCACGCCCAGGGCTTTGGCCAGGCGATCTGCTTTGACCAGTGGCGTACCGCCTGAATTCAACCCGACTGTCGGCTCGCCATCCAGCGGCATCAGTTCACGAAACTTCCACAGGTTTTTGGGACGCCGCCCGATTTCATCACGAGTCAATACGCTTTTGATCGCATCGTAATCGTAATCTACTTCGAGCGGCCCGAAACACTCTTCGCAAATCGCAACGGGGGCGACCGGGTACGGCGCTCCGCATTCACGACATTTCAATCCTTTGACAAAGCTCATAGTTTCATTCCTCTAACAATCTGAAATTTGAAATTAACCACAAAGAACCGAGCCTCCGTTCACATTCAGGATTTCGCCTGTGATGTGGCGCGCAAGGTCGGACGCCAAAAATAAAATCGGTAACGCAACGTCTTCCGCCGTGGCGATACGTTGTAACGGGATCGCACTCAGAATTTGCTTGGTCGTTGCTTCATCGCCGTGCAAGGCATCGGCGGACATTTCCGTGTCCACCCAACCGGGCGCAACGGAATTCACACGCACGCCATAACGACCGAGTTCTGATGCTAATGATTTAGTAAAGCTGATGACCGCGCCTTTGGAAGCTGCATAATCCGCATGTCCCGCTTCGCCGCGTTGACCAGCCGTCGAACTGACGGTCACGATGTTGCCGCTTTGTTGTCTGATAAAAACTTCAGCCGCATAACGGCTTACGTAATAGACGCCATATAGATTGACACGGATTGTTTCGTCGAATTGTGTCTTGTCCATTTCGACAATGGACTTGTCTTCGGTTGGCCAGATGCCTGCATTGGCGACTAATACATCCAACCTGCCAAAACGTTCGAGCGTTTGATGGATCAGTGCCTTGGCTTCGTCTTGCTTCGACACGTCAGCTTTGAGCACGAGCGCCTTTGTGCCTCGGCGCTCAACTTCCTGCGCGATTTCCAGGGCGGCAGCTTGCTGCGAGCGATAGTTAATGACAATGCCAGTGGCTCCGGCTTCGGCAAACTTAATGGCTGCCACTGCGCCAATGCCGCGCGATGCGCCCGTGATGAGAATAATTTTGTTTTTGAAGGAAAGCATTGCTAAAAGCAAAAAGCCTCACGCTAAAGGATGCGTGAGGCTTGAAACCGTCAAACTCTTTAGCCGTTTTTTGAGTGGAGCAATTCGTCGAACTCGCCACTTTCAATTTTCAAACTATGGCCAATAAACCAAATGGCCTCGCGCTATTTTATAAGCACGAGGCCATTTCTGAAATCTTTTGGGCTTCGGCTTTTAGCGCTTTTTTTACGTGGAGCAAGTCGCCTTAAATCACCACGATTACAACCTTGAATTTGCAGAGTACAATGCACTATGCAGTGCGTCAAGGGCGAAATTATCAACTTGGCAGAATCATAGAAAAAAATTATGGCTTCTGCTTCGCTGGCTCTTTTTCCTTCAATGCCTTGACCGCTTCCTGATACGCGCCATTCGGGATGTCACCAAGCTTGACCGCTAATTCATAGGCCGCGACGGCATCGCCACTTTGTCCTAGAAAATCCAGGATTTTGGCGGCAGCAACAAAGCTACGCTGAATCAGCCATTTCTCGGTTTCCTGCGAGGCGTTGTCAGCGGCGTCTTTGTAGTATTGAATGGCAGCATATAATTCTTCATCGCGGCGCGATTGCTCTTCGGGCTTCATCTTCGCAGCGACCTTACTGCCGATTTCGGCTAAGCCGAAGAACGCACGGGCATTGTTCGACTTTTGCTGCAGCACGTCTTTGAGAATGGTGCGCGCCTCATTGTATTGCTCGGCACGGATCAAGCGATCCGCTTCATTGAGTTTGCTGATGCTGGCTTCGTCAGCGTTGGAAATCGCAGTGGATAAATCCGGCGCTGTTTTCGCCGCAATTTCGCGCGCAGTTTTGTACCGCTCGAAACGCTGGGTGTAGTCGGTCAGTCGCGTTGTTTCAAGATCGAATTTGACGCTTTGCACCAGGCTTGGCAAATAGAGTTTAATGTCAATCCCAGCGCTTTCCGCTTGCTTGATTTGTTCATAAAAGTGATAGACCAGCACCGCGCCGCGATCATACGGAAAGCTTAGTTCGTAAAGCGCCCGCTCGTTTTCCTCGTCGAGGGCTTTAATGAGGGCTTTTTCGTTTTCGTAGCGTCGCCCAGCCAATGCTTCCAAACCCTCCAGCCGCGTATCCACCGCGCGCGTGAGCGAATCGGTGATCAGGAAATAGGCATTACTGTCTTTATATTCAGCCGCTAGCTTTTCGCTGCGACTGTCACGGAGCTTGCGCAGGTTTGCGCCGATTTCCGCGACTTCTTTGATACTCCGTTCCACCAACGGATCAATCGTGAAACGTAGGAATGTACGACGTACCGCCGCATGCGCATCCACGTTGGCACCGAGCAATACGTAATAAGTATCGCGCACCACCCGCAAGTTCAGTGTGTTGGAGGCATTCAGCAAATCCGGCATGACGACGAATCGTCGCACGCGATTTTGTGCCCGTGCACCTTCGCTGGCTGTTCTCCCAGCCTGGATGCGTGGCACATAAGAAGGCGGCAGCTCTAAAATCGGTTCCGTATGCAAATATTGAATCACGTTGGCTGCGGCTCGCGCGGTGGCATCGCCATAGCTCTTCATCACCAGTTCGTAGGCCTGTCTGTATTTCGGCATCAATTGCCCGAATTTCGTGTCGCGATAAAATTCTTCCAGCAACAAGGCGAAGTCAGTAATTTCGCGCACATCATCCGGCAATTTGTCTAGTTGCGTATCAATCGAAAATGTCGGCGGTGCTGTCAGGGTGAGCGCCAGGCTCAGATAAGGTGCTACTGCTGCCGCATCGTTGCGCCCCTGACTATGTTTCGTGAAGTGATCGCGGAGCCGCCGCACCAGACTGGGATTGATGTTTTTCAGGTCTTCGCGCAATTGTTGCCGCAAAGGAGAAAGCGTGCGACTGCCCGGCTCGAAATCAAAACCGGCGGCATTTAACGCTGCCATCGTGGCGATCACCCGCGTGTCAGTTGTGATTTCAATATTCAAATCCGCCAGTGTGACGTTCTTTCGTTCGCTGAGCGGGAGATTTTTCAGCACTTGCGTCGGAGCGGGAGTTGGCGGAGCAGCGGGCTTGGCTTTTTCCTCTTTCGTTTGTGCGAAAGGAACAATGGTCAGCGCCAGTAGGCAAAGGCTTGACCGGAAAATTTGCGCGGGCGTTACTTCGATATTTTTCATAAGCGGATAATGCCAAAATGTAGAGCAAACTTGCCAGTTTGCTCAGGCTGACGAAAGCACTGGCTCGTTGTCACGAGCAAACTGGCAAGTTTGCTCTACATTTTCAGAGGAAATGATGTTAGCTGGCGGGAAGCAGGAGCGCAAGCGGGCAGCCCCTACAGCGTACTTACGCTCCGATAGCGCCGACAAGATATAACCCGCTGGTCGGTTGTGGTGAGCCGCCTTTGGGTTCCAGCGTGACAGCCGTGGCGGCTAAACGGGGCGCGACATTTTGCGGGAGCGAAATGCGCAATTCAGTGCGGCCTTTGGCATCGGTTCCGAACACTTTGGCGCTGACTTTTTGCTGATCGCTGGTGACATACCAGAGTTGATAGTCTTTATCTGCCGGGGCCGCAGGCAGGTTGAAAATATACATGACCCATTCGTTTTTGTGCGTATCCCAAAAGACTTTCGCGCTGGCATTGGGCGCTTCTTTCCCGGCGAGCGAAATGAATTTCGTTGTTTGCGTGACCAGTTCGTCCAATTGTTTTTGCGTGGCTACATTCAGGTGCGACAGTTCCGCTAATTGTTGTGCTAGGTGATCACGTTCATGCGCGACCTGACTGTTATGCCACAAGAGCAAACCGCTCGTGATCGCCAGGAGTAAGGTGGCTGCCGCCAGCAAGCCGGAAGCGGGTTGCCAGGCGAAGAAATCAAAAAAACTGCGGCGCGGCGGACGCGGCGCGAAGTCTAGCACTTGGGCAGGTTGCGGCGCGACATCTTCGTTGATGCGATCCATCAGGCGCGCTTTGAGATGGGCTGGCGCTGACAGCGGGGGCAGGGCCAGCGGCAACGTTGCCCAGACGTTCCGCAATTCCTGCATCTCACGCTGCTCTTCGGCGGAGGCTGTCTGAAGGTACTGCTCAAACTCACGCAGTTCCTCTCCGTCCAGCGCATTGATGGCGTATAGTGCAGCCAATTCTGTGAATTTATCCCCGTCCATTGTTTAAGTAGGAGCGCAGCCAGAGCCGCACGTTTTTAGTCGCCAGTTAATGCCCCTGCAAAGCCTGAAGTTGCTCGCGCAATTTCATCATGCCCAGGCGAATTCTTGTTTTGATCGTTCCCAGTGGTTCGCCGAGTTGCTCGGCAATTTCCGATTGGGAAAGACCGCGATAATAAGCGAGCGCCAGGGCTTCGCGTTGTTCGCGCGGTAAAGTTGCCAGCGCCTGGTAAATTAGCGCCGATTGCTCAGCAACCAAGGCGTCTTGCTCTGGGTTATCCGTTGCCCGCGCGTCCGGCAAGCTGATGAGGTCGTCATCGGAACTGACGGTGGGCGTCCGCCGTATTGCCCGCAGCCGATCCAACGCCCGGCTCCGCGCGATAGTTACAATCCAGGTGCGCAATTGTCCCCGCGACGCGTCGTAGCTGCCGGCCTGTTGCCACACCTGCCAGAAGCTGTCCACTACAATGTCTTCAGCTTCTGCTGTTTGCCCGATAATCCGCACGGCTACAGCATAGACAACGTTTGAGTAACGCGCATAGATCGTGTTCATAGCCACTTGGTCATGCGCGCGCAATCGTTCAATCAGTTGTCGCTCGTCCGTTGGATCGAAGGGGGACAAATTCGTTTTCTCCACACCAGCCTCATGCTTACTTACGGTTATGATCTGCTATCAGATGTATAGAAAGTCAGAAATCTCGTTGCACGCTCTATTCATACCGTAAAGCTTCGATGGGATCAAGGCGGGCGGCTTTCCAGGCTGACCATAATTCGAAGCCAAGGCCCCGCGCATTCGTTTTGAATTGCCATCGTATCGTCAAACCTGAGTGGCCTGTGGGTGGGTTCTTCGTAAGATGGCGCGAAGTTGAAGCCCGGACAAATTTGTAGACATCTATCGAATTTGTGCCGAACGATTAAATTTCTTTGGCGACACGCGCATCAATGCCGGAACCAAACGCCGCAATAACAATCACCGTCATCCTACCGATGATAAAGCCCTGCACCGTCAGGAACGAGCGCCGTTTGTGCATCTGCAAGATGCCCAACGCCATCCAGACATTTTCGAACCAGAGGTGCAAGTGCCGTAAGTTTTTCATATAACTTTTTCCTGGTAAGCGAATTTGTCGCCGCTCAATAACTGGCAGAAGGTTGGCAAAGATACGATCATTCAGAAACCCAAGTTCGCAACGTTCATGGGGGCAACGCCAAGGGGACATTTTGACATCTGCTTGACGACGCATGAAAAAAACTAATAAAAAAAGCAAAACCAATTCGCTCTTTCCCACGCCTTTACCAACGAGGAAAGCTTTTCTCACGAAGATTCAGCTTTGCGTTTTGCGATAGGTAACGAATTTTATCTTACAAATGATGACTTATACGGTCGCCGTAGCTTCGGCTTTGGAACAAACCCTGATTGGAGATGATGAACTGGTTGTCGCGGCGCTGGCTGGCGAAGAAGAGGCTTTTGCCGAATTGTTCACGCGCCACAAGCGGATGGTGGCTGGCATCGGTGGACGTTTCTTTCCTCGGCGCGAGCAGATTGAAGAAGTACTCCAGATGAGTTTTTGTCAGGCTTATCTGGCACTCAGGCAATATCAGGGCGGGCAAACGCACTCCTTCGCCGCCTGGCTCAAGCGCATCACCGTCAACACGTGTTTGGACGAGTTGCGCAAGTCACAGCGCCGCCAGGAAAACCTGATGAGCGATTTGAGCGAAAACGAGGCGGCAACCTTGCTGGAGGCCATGTGGGATGTGCCTAGCGTGGAGCGGCAGGCGGTTTCACGCGATTTGGCCCAGAAACTGCTCGCTCGACTGGTACCGGAAGACCGTCTGGCGCTGACCTTACTTTATGAGGCTGAATGGTCGGTGGCGGAGATTGGTGCAATGCTGGGCTGGTCGGTTTCCAAAGTGAAAGGGCGAACGCATAAAGCACGAAAACTCTTACAACGTGCGATGAAACGGTTTCGATAACAGGTGGCTATATGAACAAAATCACGCACCAACCAGCAGACGAGACGTTGGATGAATTCTGTCGGGATGTCATCAACGCCGCGCGTGCCAGTGACCAGGAGGTTAATGCGGCGCTTAATGCACCGTTTTTATATCCGCGTCTGCGCGCTCGCATTGAGGATGAGCGCGCGGCGCGGACTTCAGTATTTGTCGAAGCAGGCAAGCGATGGGACTGGGCACGGCAATGGCGCTGGGCGCTGACCGGTGTCGCCCTTGCCTTGCTGACGTTGGCGGGCTGGCGTTGGTTACAGGCTCCGCCCGCTGCGCCTCTTGTCGCATACGAACAGCCTGCGCCGAGCGTGATTGTGACAGAAGCGAGTGTGCCGCCGGTGCCTCCGGCAAAAAACAAGGTTGTGGCGAAACCGCTGCTGGCAACGTCCACAAAAGCACGACGTGCGGTGCCCCTGCCAGAGGATAGCGAAATCGCTACCGATTACCTGCCTTTGACCTACGTGGCGGATAGTGAAGAACAAAGTGGACAGGTCGTGCGCGTGGAAATGCCTCGTTCCGCGATGTTGGCCTTGGGCTTTCCCGTTGATAATGAATTCACCAGCGAATTGGTGAAAGCGGACGTGATCGTGGGAGACGACGGCTTGGCGCTGGCCATTCGCTTTGTCCGTACGCTAGACAAGAGTTCTATACCGTGAACGGGCATAAATTGAATCATGGATTTACCGCCAAGGCGCAAAGCAGCAAAGCGACAAAGCACCGGATTTCATTAGCCTGCTTTGTGCCCTGGCGTTGAAAATGTTCAGATTGTGCCCGTGCGCAGTATAATTAAGGAGATCGAAATATGAAGAGAAATTACAGTAGCAAGACAATTGCCCTCATAACCTTAATGTCAATTATGAGTCTCACCGGTTGGGCGCAAGGGCGTGGGCCGGGGAAAGGCCGAATGCCTAATACGGGCGGCTTTTTGCCGGACTCGAAACGCGAAGTGCCGCCGGGCGAGCAATCATCGCGTCCGCCCGGCCCACGACCCGCGCCGGATGCCTCGTTCCGCTTTCTTTCTGCCGAGCAGCGTTTCAATCACAAGTTGGTGAAAGGCGCGCCCTATAGCGCCGTCGCGGAAACCGAATCGGTGCAGCCACTGATGGATGGCAGCAAAACGACACGCAAAACAACCGCCCAGCTTTATCGCGACGGCGAAGGTCGCACGCGCCGCGAACAGAAGCTGAATAATATTGGCGGCTTCGCTACTGCGACCGATGCTCCGTCTATGATTTTCATTGATGACCCGGTGGCGGGCGTGAGCTACATGCTGGATACGAAGAATCTGAAAGCGCGCAAGATGCAATTTCGCGGTGCCCCACCATCCGGCGGCGGAATGTCTCGGCCTCTCATGCGACGGGAGGGCGGCAGTGAACTCCAAACCGAGTCCCTGGGGAAGCAGATTATCGAAGGCGTTGAAGCCGAAGGGACGCGCACTACGATTACGATTCCCGTTGGGCAGATGGGCAATGATAAGCCGCTCGAAATCATTTCTGAGCGATGGTACTCGCCCGTTTTGCAGGAAGTTATTTTGCGCAAACATCGTGATCCACGCCTGGGCGAATACACCTATCGGCTGACGAACATCAATCGCAGCGAACCTGCGCCCACGCTCTTTCAGCCGCCCACCGATTACACCCTTAGCGAAGATCAACGGAGGCCAGGGCCAGACGGCCCCAAGCGGCACCGTGAGGAAGATTAATTTGTAAAACCCGAAGAGAAAGTAGGAGCAGTATGAGAACAATCTTTTCGTTTCTTTCCTTGTTGCTGAGTTTCAGTGCGCTGGCCTTGGCGCAGTCATCAAGCACTGACAATGCCGTCCTGGCGGAAGGCACAACCGCTAAGCTTGCGCTGCAAACGCAACTGAGTTCCAAGCTCAGTGAAGTGGGCGATGAAGTGCTGGCCACTTTGCATGAATCCGTGCGGTCGGAAGACGGGCGCGTTGTCATTCCCCGGGGGACGGAATTCATCGGACGCGTAACGCAAGTGCAAGCCGCGAAGCGTCCGCAAAAAGGGGCTTCTCTCACGCTTGTTTTCGATAAGGCGCGGATGCCATACGGGATCGAAAAAGTCTCGACCATCGTCACTGCGATTGATGATTACGCGAATGATGAGAAGCTCAAGTCGAAGGATGATGAAGGCAAAGTGAGCGCCGGACGTTCGGGCGGGCGCACCGCGCGCAATGCGGGAACGGGCGCAGGGATCGGCGGTTTAGGCGGGATGATTATCGGCGCAGCAGGCGGCGGTATCGGCGGGGCAGTGGGGGCGATAGGCGCGGGCGCAGTTGGTGGGGTGCTGATGACGAAAGGCAATGACATTAAACTCCAGACCGGAACACTTCTGCGCATCCGGTTTGAGCGTGCGATGACTATTCCCGTCTTTGAGAGTGATAGTGTGCGTTCTCGATAGGTTAGATTGATGTGCAACAAACTTTCCCGTTGGCTGCCTTGATGGGAGGCAGCAGCAAACGGGAAAATTTGCTGAACCTTTTCCAATGAGCCGTAAAACGATGAATGCCCCGCTATCTTTTTCTCCCGTTTCGCAAAGCGAAAAAGCTTCCTGGCTGAAGCGTGTGCTACAAAAGCCGCTGACTTTTATTGTGGTTATCTGGGCTTTCATGTTGGCGGTCGTGGGAATGTATTTTGCTTTTGTGGATTGAGCGTGAAAGAGCTATCTCATACGACGACGATTCACGCTCTTGACTCCACCCACCCAAAAAAAGAAATAGCCGTTCCCTTTCTCCGCGGCTGGTGTCAGTGTAAAATCCCTTGCTTTAGTGAATACGCATCCATCAATCACTCATTTGGTTGCCAACAATTCCACCCATACAGGAGAAGTTACCTTGTACAATTCATCTCGCCCCCGGTCTGCAATTTTGTTTTTTTCCTTCCTTATTTGTTTGCTCGCAAGTTGGAGCGCCACCAACGTCTACGCCCAGCCTGCGCCGGGTCAATGGACGAACACGACGCTGACCGCCGAGGCCAAAGTGCGCGTGCTGGCTGTTAATGGCACGACAGTTTTTGCCGGAACAAGCACGGGCGTGTGGAGTACCACAGACAACGGCACGACCTGGATGCAGGTCAACACGGGATTAACGACCACCGATGTTCGTTCCTTAGCGGTTGGCGGCACAACGATTTATGCCGGAACCAATGGCGGCGGTGTCTTCCGCTCGACCGATGGTACGAACTGGACGGCCTTGAATACTGGCCTGACGCATCCGGTAGTTATTTCGCTCGCAGCGAATGGCACTGACGTGTATGCGGGCACGTTTGGCGGTGGCGTCTTTTCCTTGAGCGGCACCACCTGGAAGGCGGTCAATACAGGGCTTTCCGAAACCGCACAAGTGTATTCTTTGACAATTAGTGGCAATGATTTATTAGCGGGTGGGCAATTGGTAGTGAATGATCCGCGCCACATTTACCGCTCGTCAGATAAAGGCGCAACCTGGAAAGCCACGGGTGGCAACACTACCACTGCGGTCAACCCGCCCTTTTTGGTCTATTCAATTGCCGTTAATGGTGCCACGATACTGGCCGCCACGTCGGACGGTCTTTATCGCTCAACGGATAGTGGCACGACCTGGGTTTTATCTGATCGCTTGCCGCTGAGAGTCTTGAATGTCCAATATCTTCCTGCGGTTTCTGCTTTTTATGCCTCAGGCGTAGGGCTGGATGGCGCACTCTATGGCGTTAGCGTTTCAACAGATAACGGGTTCAGTTGGCTGGCGTCCAGCTATGGTTTGCTCGGCGCGAACGCTTTAGCCGTCAGCGGCACGACGCTGTTTGCGGCCAACGCGTCTACGGGCGGAGTTTCCATCAGCACGGTACAACCGGTCACGAATATCAGCGTTTCCGGTGCCGATTATCGTCCCGTCAATGCGCATGCGCCGGAGTCCATCGCGACGATTTTCGGCACTTCCCTGGCCACAGGCAATGCTGCTGCGACGATGATCCCACTACCCACGAGTTTGGCCGGCACGACCGTGACGGTCAAAGACAGTCTGGGAGTCGAACGCCTTGCCCCGCTCTTTTTTGTATCCAGCGGGCAGATCAATTATCAAGTTCCGATGGGGACGGCGACGGGCTGGGCTTACCTCACCGTGAAAAGTGAGAATGGCACGCTTACTTATGCGACGGCGAATATTACCGCTGGTGCCTTCGGTTTGTTTACAGCCGATACGATGGGCAATATCGGCAGCGGCGTCCCGGCGGCGTATGTCCAGCGCGTGCGGGCGAATGGCTCACAAAGCATTGAGATCATCGGTCAGTTCAATGGCTCCACCTGGACGACGGTTCCCATTGATCTCGGCCCGGAAAGCGATCAGGTGTTTTTAATTTTATTCGGCACGGGCGTGCGTAATTGGAATACCGCGCTGAATCCTGTTACAGGTTATTTTAAACTCAATGCGACGACGTTCATTCCGGTTCCCGCAGACTATGCAGGCGCACAGCCTACCTTCGTTGGCGTAGATCAAATCAACCTGCGTCTACCGCGCAGTTTAGCGGGGGCGGGCGAGATCGGCTTGTATGTAACGGCGAATACCGGGCCGTTCAGCAATACGGTAAAGATCAAAATATTGTAGAAATGCTGAGTGATGCGTAGTAGCAAATTCATTCGCTTGTCTTACCAGACGAGCAAATGAATTTGCTACTATGTGCCAGCTACACATTGTCAACGAATACCGTTCACCTGCCTACAATTGCGCAAGCGCCACAGATGATCAAGGAAATCAATCAGACAGCAGCGGCGACCCAGAGCAGCGGGAAGCACTGGTGGCGCACGCTGGTGCCGTTAGTTGTGATGGCGACAATCGCGCTCTTCCCCGCGCCTGCCGGATGCGCGCCGCACGCCTGGTATTACTTTGCTATCTTCGCCGGAGTCATCACCGCGCTTGTCGTCGAGCCGCTGCCTGGTGCAGCCATCGGTTTTATTGCTGTGACACTGGTGATGGTGCTGGCACGATGGGTGCTCTTCAGTCCGGCGGAGTTGGCCAAGCCAGAGTTCAAACTGGCGGCGAGTTCGTTGGAATGGGCGCTGACTGGCTTTTCGAATAGCACGATCTGGTTAATCTTCACCGCATTTTTGTTCGCGCTTGGCTATGAGAAGACCGGATTGGGCCGACGCCTTGCGCTCATGCTGGTGAAAGCTTTAGGGAAGAGGACGCTGACGCTGGGGTACGCCTGTGTATTGACCGATGCGATTCTGGCTCCGTTCACGCCCTCGAATACCGCGCGTAGTGCGGGCACGATTTTCCCGCTGGTGCGTAATCTGCCGTTACTTTTTGGGTCGGAACCGAACACGCCTTCCGCGCGCAAAATCGGCGGGTATCTGATGTGGACGACGTTTGCGGCAACCTCTGTGACCAGTTCTTTGTTTCTGACCGCCTGTGCGCCGAACCTGCTCGCAACGGAAATTGCACGGAAGATTCTCAATGTTGACATCACCTGGAAGCAGTGGTTTTTTGCTTCTGCCCCATTTGCCTTGCCGCTGTTGCTTGCGTTGCCGATTTTGGTGTATGTGTTCTATCCACCACAAATCAAGCAGGGCAGGGAAGTATCGGACTGGGCCACAGGTGAACTAAAAACGATGGGGCGTTTCTCTACGCGCGAAATTCAAATGGCGCTGCTCGTGCTGCTGGCGATTGTTCTTTGGATTTTTGGCGGACGCTTTGTCGAAGCGACAACGGGAGCCTTTATCGTGGTCTCATTGATGCTAATTCTCGGCATTGTGAGCTGGAACGATTTGGTTCGTAACCACGCCGCCTGGACAACGCTCACCACCTTTGCCACACTGGTGACATTGGCCGGCGGGCTTGCGCGGACAGGCTTTATCAAATGGTTTGCTGACAATATCGCCGGGCGGATGGGCAGGCTTTTCGCCGACCGTCGCGCTTCTTGCTCTGACGAGCGTGTATTTTTTAGCGCATTACATTTTTGCCAGTCTCACCGCCCACACGACGGCGTTGCTGCCGGTGATGCTGGCTGTGGGCGCGGGGATTCCTGGCATGCGGCTAGACAAGCTGGCCATATCGCTGGCCTTGACAACGGGCATTATGGGCGTTATTACGCCGTACGCTACGGGGCCGGGCTTCGCGTACTATGACAGCGGCTATCTTCCTTCGACACATTTCTGGGGGCTGGGCGCAATCTTCGGACTCGTTTTTCTGGGGGCCTTGCTTTTGCTTGGCGTGCCGCTTTTATTGATGCGATAGCTGGTAGTGGCAAGAAGAATGCTCATCTGTTTTTGTCGCAGTGCGACAGTTGAATTTAGCCGTGGATTGAAATCCACGGTGCGCGAAATAAAGCTCTCGTGTCGCGTTAGCGACACTTGAATTCAATCGTCACTGACGTGACGAGGACACCTCCGACTTCTTCCGTGGATTGAAATCCACGGCTAAATTCAAACTGCCGCTAACGCGGCAAAGAGGCCGAATAGTTACGACAAAAGATTTTATGAATGGCAGATTCCTGAAACTTTCGCTTGTATGTTTGCTCACCATGTTGCTGGCGGCTTATGCGTGGCTGACCGTGCCTGAGGTTGCGGCACAGCGGTCGGCAAAGGATACGTTTCTTTATGGCGGTGGCGCTGAAGGCTTGCGGTACTCAAGTCTCAAGCAGATCAATCGGAAGAATGTGCAGCAGTTAGAGATGGCCTGGACATACGACACTGCCGATGGAACCGGCGCTACGCAAACGCAGCCGATTGTCGTGCAAGGCGTGCTCTACGGCGTCACGCCCAAGCACAAGGTCATTGCGTTAGACGGGGCGACGGGCAAACTGTTATGGCGCTTTGATTCTGGCCTCGTTGGCCGGGGCGCGAATCGCGGGTTGATGCACTGGGCAGCGGGACGGGAGCAACGTCTGTTCGTGGCGGTGCAAAGTTTTGTGTACGCGCTCGACGCGGCGACGGGCAAACCGATTCCGAGTTTTGGTCAGGACGGACGCCTTGATTTGCGCGAAGGGCTGGGGCGCGATCCCGCTAAGAGTTCTGTCGTCATGACCACGCCCGGCGTGATTTACAAAGATTTGTTGATCGTGGGCGGACGCTGGTCGGAATCGTTGCCGACACCGCCGGGCGACATTCGCGCGTATGACGTGCGCACGGGCAAGCTGCGCTGGTCGTTTCACACGATTCCACATCCAGGCGAATACGGCTACGATACATGGCCGAAAGAGGCATGGACCTATTCTGGCGCGGCGAACAATTGGGCGGGGATGGCGTTGGATGAGCGGCGCGGGATTGTGTACGTGCCGACGGGTTCCGCTGCGGACGATTTTTATGGCGCCAACCGCGTGGGCGACAATTTGTTTGCTAACACCTTGCTTGCGCTCAAGGCCGAAACAGGCGAACGCCTCTGGCATTTTCAAGCCATCAAGCACGATATTTGGGATCGGGATTTTCCTTCACCACCGACGCTCGTCACCGTCAAACACAATGGCAAGCGCGTTGATGCCGTGGCGCAAACCTCCAAGCAGGGTTGGGTCTATTTGTTTGATCGCGTCACGGGCAAGCCGCTTTTCCCGATTGAATTTCAGAAGTATCCGGCTAGCACTGTACCCGGCGAAGTGACGGCGGAAACGCAGCCGCTCCCAACCAAACCCGCGCCTTTTTCCCGCCAAACGCTCACCGAAGATTTGCTGACGAATCGTTCGCCGGAGGCGCATAAATGGGCGCTTGAGCAGTTTCGCGCCTTCAATGTAGGTGGTCAGTTTGTGCCGATTACAGTGGGGCAGGAGACGATTATCTTTCCCGGGTTTGATGGTGGCGCAGAATGGGGCGGCTCGGCCTTCGATCCTGAAACGGGGCTGCTTTATGTGAACGCCAACGAAATGGCCTGGCGGATGAGTCTGGCCGAAAATCAGCGCGGGAATTCCGGGCGGCAGGTTTATACACGCAATTGCGCTGTCTGTCACGGCGATGATTTGAAGGGAACTCCATCATTAGATGGCATCGGCGCAAAGCACAACGCTGCCGCCTTGACGACCATCATTCGGCAAGGGGCAGGTCGCATGCCTGGGTTCCCGAACTTGCAGCAGCAGGACATGACTGCGCTTGTACAGTACCTGCTGAGTGGCGAAAACAAAGAACTCGTGAGCGACGCAGCCACCGCCAATCTGCCAAAATATCGCTTCACGGGTTATCACAAATTTCTCGATCCCGAAGGCTATCCGGCTATCGCGCCGCCCTGGGGGACGCTGAACGCCATCAACCTCAACACGGGCGAATACGCGTGGAAGATTCCGTTTGGCGCATACCCGGAACTCGCGGCCAAAGGAATAAAGGACACGGGCACAGAAAACTATGGCGGGCCGGTCGTGACGGCAGGCGGCTTGGTCTTTATTGCCGCAACAAACTTCGACCGCAAGTTTCGCGCCTTCGACAAACTGACGGGCAAGCTGTTATGGGAAACCATACTGCCGATGGCGGGCAATGCAACTCCCGCAACTTATGAAGTAGACGGGCGACAGTTCATCGTCGTGCATGCGACGGGCGGCAAAGGCAAGCGCGATGATCCGAGCGGCGGCATTTATATCGCGTTTGCGCTGCCGCGAAAATGAAAACGTACAGCAAACTTTCCAGTTTGCTTCTGACTTACAGTGCTGATCGTGAATAGAAACCATAGCAAACTGGAAAGTTTGCTGTACATTGGAGCCTGAGCAATGGAGTACATTAAGCTGGGAAAAACGGGACTCAAAGTTTCGCGCCTCTGTTTGGGTTGCATGACTTATGGTGTCCCGGAGCGTGGCAATCATCTTTGGACGCTGAACGAAGAAGCCAGTCGGCCATTTATTCAACGCGCGTTGGAGTTGGGCATTAACTTTTTCGATACGGCCAATGTGTATTCAGACGGCACGAGCGAAGAAATTGTCGGACGTGCGCTCCAGGATTTTGCCAAGCGTGAAGACATAGTCATTGCTACAAAAGTTCACGGTCGCATGCGTCCCGGCCCCAATGGCGCTGGGCTTTCGCGCAAGGCGATTATGACGGAAATTGATGCAAGCCTGAAACGGCTTGGCACCGATTACGTTGATTTGTATCAGACCCATCGCTGGGATTACGACACGCCGATTGAGGAAACGATGGAAGCCTTGCACGATGTCGTCAAAGCGGGCAAGGCGCGTTATATCGGCGCGTCTTCGATGTACGCGTGGCAATTTGCCAAGGCACTCTTTCTGGCTGATCAGCACAACTGGACGCGCTTTGTGAGCATGCAGAATCACTACAATTTGCTGTACCGCGAGGAAGAGCGCGAGATGATGAGCTTGTGTGTAGATCAAAATATCGGCGTCATTCCGTGGAGTCCGCTCGCGCGTGGTCGTCTGACGCGTGCTTGGGACGACGCGACAGAACGTTCGCAAACGGATGAATTCGGCAAGACGTTGTATGTCGAAGCGGATCGCCAGATCGTTGAAAGTTTAGCCGCTGTCGCTGCCGCTCGCAGCGTATCGCCTGCGCAAGTGGCTTTAGCGTGGATGTTGAGCAAGCCATTTGTGACCGCACCAATCATCGGCGCGTCAAAACCGCATCATCTGGAAGATGCCGTTGTGGCGCTTTCGCTAAAACTTACTGTTGAAGAGAGCGCGTCGCTGGAAGAGCCGTATGTTCCGCACGCGGTCGCGGGATTCGCTTAAAAATCTGGTAGTGGGATAGTCTGGGGAGATTACGGAACAGACGGAAACATTGCACGGCGCTAAGGCTTTTTCGTGTGTTCCGTTATTTCCGTCTGTTCCGTAATCTCTCTTTCTCTCTCTCGACTACCCTGGTACCAAAAATCTTATGGAACAACAAAACATCGAAAACGCTGCCCAAACGATTTGGCAGCATTGGAACAATGCGACTCGCATCGCAGAATTGCCCGCCGATTGCCGCCCGCAGGATCGCGCCGAAGGCTATGCCATTCAGGCTGCGTTCGCGCAGCTTATTGGCCAGGAAGTCGTCGGCTGGAAAATCGCGGCGACCAGTTTGGCCGGGCAAGCGCACATCGGCGTAGATGGGCCAATCGCCGGACGGTTGTTCGCCAATCGTGTGCTGGCAGGCGGCGCGACGCTTTCGCTGGATGGCATTTCGATGCGTCTGGCGGAGGCCGAATTTACGTTTCGCTTTCGTGACGCGCTCCCCAAACGTGATGAACCTTATAGTGTCGAAGAAGTGTTGGCAGCGGTTGCCACCCTGCATCCCGCGATTGAAATACCTGATTCCCGCTATCACGAAGTTGCGCGCGCAGGTGCGCCGCAATTGATTGCCGATGATGCTTGTGCCTGTTGGTTTCTCTTGGGCGCAGCGACCACCGCCGATTGGCGCAGCCTTGATCTGGCTGCCCACGCGGTCACGGCCTATCGCAACCACGCACTGGCGGCAGAAGGTAGCGGCGCAAATGTACTCGGCGACCCGCGAATTGCCTTAACGTGGATTGCTAACGAATTAAGTCGCTTCGGCGATGGTTTGCAAGCTGGGCAATTTGTTACCACGGGCACCTGTGTCGCGCCCATACCGATTGCGCCGGGTGATCATTTGCGCGCGGAGTTTGGCGTGCTGGGGGCAATTGACGTGTCTTTTGACCAATGACGAGTAACCACCAGTTTTACCCTTGACTGCTTTCTTTGCCCTCCCGTACACTCACCCACGGTAAGAAAAGCTTCCTCACAATTCCGGCAATTCGCGTTCTGCACTGAAGGTGGCTCCCGCTTACCGCGCTAGTCCGGCACCTTCGCAATCGTTTACGTCATAACAACTTGATTGACTGTGCTGCGCCTGCCTGCGCAGCCTGCAGGGTAAGCCTGAAACTGGAGATGCGCTCGTATTCATTCTTTCCTATGTTTGATCGTCTTGAGATCTGCCGCGTGATCTCTCCCCTTAACCGCTTCTCCTGATTAAGAACTGATTTTGTATGACACACCTCCCTCACCCTCGTCGCAAAACTATTCTGGCACTCACGCTCGCGCTGCTCACGCTTACGGTCAGTTTCGCTGGTTGGCGTGCGCAGGCTGGACGCGGGGCATTCGACAGGAAGCCCGCTGCCAGCGCCGCTTTGCTGACCGCCAGGATGGCTCTGGTCGCGGTGCCGATGTGGGCGACCAACCTTGTAGTTAACTCGACGGCGGATGGAACACTCGCGGCGCTCAACGGCAACGGGACGTGCGATCTGCGTGAGGCGGTCGAGGCGGCGAATACCAATGCGGCGGTCGGCGAATGCGTGGCGGGGATGGCCGGAATGGACACGATCACGTTCAGCGTGACGGGGACGATTGCGCTGACGGCGGGTGAGTTGGTCATTGACGATGCGTTGACGATCACGGGGCCGGGAGCGAATGGGCTGACGATTTCGGGCAGCAATCTGAGCCGCGTCTTCACAATCAATGGCGGCGTAACAGCAACGATTGAGACGCTGACGATTGCCGACGGTCGAGCCACCGGCGGCAGCACCAAAGTAGGCGGCGGCATTGCCAACTTTAGCGGCACGCTGAATGTAATCAACAGCACGCTCTCCAACAATTCCGCCAGCGGCGGCGGCGGCGACAATTTCGGCGGCGGCATTTACAACATTGGCACGCTGAATGTAATCAACAGCACCCTCTCCAGCAATTCCGCCAGCGGCGACAACAGCTACAACAATGGCGGCGGCATTGCCAACTTTAGCGGCACGCTGAATGTAATCAACAGCACGCTCTCCAACAATTCCGCCAGCGCCAGCAGCAGCACCAACAAAGGCGGCGGCATTGCCAACTTTAGCGGCACGCTGAATCTGACCAGTAGCACGCTCTCCAACAATTTCGCCAGCGGCAGCAGCAGTAACAACGAAGGCGGCGGCATTGCCAGCTATGGTGGCACGGTCAATGCCAAAAACACCATCATCGCCCAGAATACAGCCTCGACCGGGCCGGACTTCAACGGCACGGCCATCTCGCAGGGCTACAACCTGATCGGGAAGGAAGACGGTAGCACGGGCTTTACCAACGGGGTGAATCAGGACCAGGTCGGTTCGATTGCAATGCCCCTTGATCCACTGCTTGGCCCCTTGGCCAACAATGGCGGCCCCACTCAAACCATGGCCTTGCTCCCCGGCAGCCCCGCCCTCGACAAAGGCATTAGCAACGGCCTCCCCACCGATCAACGCGGCTTTGCCCGCACGCTGGATTTCCCCGCCCTTGCCAATGCCACGGGCGGCGATGGCACCGACATTGGTGCCTTTGAATTCGGCGCGAGCGCGGTGTTCAACGTCCAGGCCGCTGACCCCGCCGTCTGTCTCGATCCGAGTGGCTTAGTCGGCGTCACTGCTACGATCACCAATGGCAATGCTGCCAGCATTGCCAGCTTCACTGCCACCTTGCCGACGGGCCTGACCGCGCTTGCCGGTACCTGCGCCGCCGATGTCAGTCCCGCCAATTGCACCATTGCCGTCAATGGCGCGACCGTCACCTGGAATGGCATGCTCAATCCCGGCCAAACCGTCACGATCATCTATCGTGCCCGCATCGCCGCCAATGTTGCGCAGGGCACACAACTCACCATCAATAATCTGGCCCTCATCGCTGGTGTGCCGCTCAACTTCAACGCTGTCCTCACCGTCAACTGCCCGGCGATTCTCAATGCCCGCGTCTCGGATCAGAAAGCCGGGTCGGTGCTGGTCTTTCCCTACTATACGTCAACGATTGGCGGAGCAAGCGACACGCGTCTGACCATCTCCAATATCAGCAATGCGGCGTCAACGGTAGCCAATCAAGCCTACGTCCATCTCTTCTTCATTGATGGCACGAGTTGTCAGCAAAGCGATCTGTTTCTGTGCCTAACGCCTAATGCGAGTTTTTCATTCAAAGCCTCCGATTATGACCCCGGCAACACAGGCTACCTGATTGCCGTGGCGGTCAACAATCAAGGCGTGCCCATCCAGAATAACGTGCTGATTGGCAATGCTTTTGTGAATACGCCTGAGTTCGCCGACAACTACGGCGCAGAAAGCTTCCGCGCCAACTCGTTTGCCGTGGCGACAGTCAATGGCGATAGTGCCACCTTGTACTTCGATCAAGTTGGTTACGATGCCGTGCCCAAACAGTTCGCAGTGGAAATCCAAAGCCCCTTCAATGCCGCCGGGCAGCAAGTCGTGACGGCAGGCTTGAGCGGCAATTTGGTGAGCAGTTCCTTGAGCGGGGCGGCACAAGTTGGCACGGGGCTGATCTATAACGGGAATGAGAAACCGTTTGGCAGTTTCAGTGCGTGGCTGACCGGCACGTGCCAGGCGAAGGGAACCATCTTGACCAACAGTCCGCGCGTGCCGAATGGGATGGCCGTGATGGTGCCGAGCGGGCAGACAGGCACGATGAAATTCAATGTCGGCGCAGCGGTCGGCTTATTGCTGACGCCGCGCACCGCCACCTGGAAAGGCATTCGCACGCTGCACAAAACGCAGACGGTAGCCACCACGTTGACCATCCCAATCTTTGTGCCGGTGTGTTAAGGAACAAGCTGCTGAGATTACGCGAGGGAGTTGAGAGGGCAAAAGGAAAAGCGGAGAGATGCTTATTGCCTCTCCCCGCTTAGGAAAAAAACTACAGCTTCCAACCACTGCGATACTCGCGTTGCAGGTATTGGTTGGCGTCATGGTTGTTTGTGATGACGCCTTTTTCGCCGTCATAGTAAATCTTCTTACTCTGCCCCACCTTCATCGCTACGACACCGAGCAGCATCGTTTCGGTCAAGCGGGTCGCATACTCAAACGGGGAAGTTGCTTTCTCTTTGCCCTTGATCGCGTTGATCCAGTTCATGCGATGTAGGGCGGAAGCGAATTGACCTTCGCCGCTCTTGGCCACACGGAAGTAGGTTTTGGGCACTTTCGCCGCCGCTTCCATTAACGACATTGGATAGAGCTTCGGATTCGAGGCATAGGTGCCATGTACGAGGATGCCTTTTTCGCCAATGAAAATCGCACCGCCGCCGCCATCCAGTTGCACATCATCGGGCAGTGCATCGGGACGACCGGGCATCAGGCCACCATCCATCCACGTCAGTTTCACGGGCGGTTGATTGCCGCGTTGCGGGAAGTGATAGACAACGTGTGATCCCATCGGATAGCTGACCCGGTTGTTTTTGAGGTCAACGCCGAAGGGCGTGAAGGTCGCTTCGACGCTGGTCGGATAGGTCAAGCCTAATGCCCAATACGGATGATCAATCAAGTGCGCGGCCATATCGCCAATCGCGCCGGTGCCCCAATCCAACCAACCGCGCCAATTGAACGGATGATAAATCGGATGATAGTCCACCAGCGGGCCAGGGCCGCAGAACAAATCCCATTCCAGTCCACTCGGCACGGGATAATTGCCGTCCATCGCTCCTGCCAATGCTTTATTGACAGTTCGCGCCGTCCAGTCAGAACTGGAATTCGCGTTGCCTGTTGGGGCATCGGCTACGACCGCAGTTTTGGCCGGACGGGGAACGCCTTGGGGCCAGAAGCCGAGCGGACGATTCGTCCAGACATTCACTTCTTTGATGGGGCCAATGAGGCCAGCTTGCACCCATTCGTTAACTAACGCTGCGCCTTCACTGGAATGTCCCATGTTACCCATTTGGGTGACGACCTTGGTGCGGGCTGCGACTTCGCGTAGCACGCGGGCTTCTTGAATTGACCACGTGAGTGGTTTCTCGACATAGGCGTGCTTGCCGAGTTCCATCGCGGTTTTCGCGATGGTCGCATGCAGGTGATCTGGCGTCGCAACGACGATGGCGTCAATGTCTTTTTGCGATTCGAGCATCTTGCGGAAGTCTGTGTGGCGTTTGGCCTTTTTGTAGGCTTCCTGCAATTTCACAGCTTGTTGACGCCGCTCTTCCTGTGCCTTTCTGCATGGCGGCCATTTGTGCTTCCGTCATTTGCGGAGCATTGCCGCCACCACCTCTGCCGCCACCACCGCCAGGGCCGCCGCGTGGTCGGGTTAAGTTGGCGACTTCGCGGTCAACATACCCGAAGTCCACGTCGCAGAGCGCCACCATATTTTGGCCGCCCGCGACGAGTTCGCCGGAATCGCTTTTGCCTTGGCCGCCGCAGCCGATGAGCGCAAAGTTGACTGTATCGCTCGGTGCATTGTATCCCACGCCGCCCAGCACGTGGCGCGGGACGATCATCGCGCTCAGCGCCGCGCCGGTCGTGCCCGCCACAAATTTCCGTCGTGTAAGCTTATCTTTTTTCATGTCAGTTCCTCTGATGTGAGTTGATAGCGAATATTTCGTTAGAGTCTGGCTCTTAAGCCAGCGCGGTTTTGATGTACTCAAAGCATTTTCTAACTTCAGCAACAGTGTCTTCGCCTCGGTACTCAAACTCAATATTAGCAGGAATATTGTACTTTTTCTTCTTCAGTAGTTGGAGCACGGGTTTGATGGGCGTATCGCCTTCTCCCCACGGCGTATTGGGACCGTCATTCTTCTTGCGATCTTTGATATGTAGGTTGGTGATGCGTGCATGATTCTGTTCGATATAGGCAACCGGATCATACCCGGCGGCGAAGAAATGCCCGATGTCCAAATTAACGCCGAAGTATTTCGACATGGCCATCGCTGCCGCAAAGCTTTCTGGTTTGGCGAATTGGTTCGGGTCGGTCAGGTTGGAATGACCGTGCATCGCTACCGTGATTTTGTATTTATCAGCAAACGGCGCGACGCGTTTGACGGAAGTAAGCGTCGAGGAAGCCGTAATGACTTTCACGCCCAAGGCTTGTGCCATGACAAAGCCGCGCTCGATTTCTGGATCGGTGAAATTGTCATTGAAGCTGTAGTTATATGCTTGCAACTTGATGCCAGCCGCGTCGAATTTCTTGCGCACGCCCGTGAAGTGATCCATGGGCACGGTCAACCGCCATTGGCGCGTTTCTTCCTGTTGTTTCTTCATGGCCTCACGCCGTGCGGCTTGTTGCTCCGGCGTCAGTTGGCCTCGCCCTCCGCCCCCCGGAGGCGGGCCTCCTGGGCCTTGGGGACGCGGTTCGACGTGGCCGGAATACAATTCGCATTCACCGATGCCGATGCTACTCATGGCTTTGATGGCATCGTCCAGCGACATGGTGCGGAAGCTGTAGGACTGCACGCCGACGCGCACGCCATTGATTTTAGGGTTGATGCCAGCTATTGCGATTGAAAGCGGCAAGCTGGCGAGAGCAAGCTTCCCGAATTCTCTTCTCGAATACATGATTTTATTCCTCTCGTAAATGGGGGTAATTTCTCTCGTGGTTGCGTTGTCACAGCCAAGAATGAGGCTGGGTGGCAACGGCATCCAGGTTAAGATGGAAGACAATATCGGACAGCAGTCACACTACGTGAAATCGCACCAAGGCAATCACTTTTGCTGTGTCCACAAGCTTTGCACGTGAGAGCGGGTTCAACTTTTGGTTCAGCGATTATCTGAAAATAAGCCCAGCGCTTTTGTCCTGCCCGCTAAGACGAAACGGTCTGGCGGTTGGTCACAGAATTTTACGCTGATTGGAAAGAAGGAAGGATTCTAGGGGATTTTGCGCGTGATGTCTAATCGGCAGTGAGACTCATGAGGCCGGATCGTTTCTCTCCGGCAAGGGAAAGAGCGAAAAGAGGCGGGCCGCGTGCCAAATGCTGATCCGCTCCTGGAGGTCGAGTCCGTGCTTGACCTGTGGCGGCGAGCAGTAGAAGAAATGTTTCATCCTTCGCCGCCCGCGAATACCAATTCCCTAAACCTGCCAACGCCAAAACAGAAGCAATGGGCAAAAAACATCGGATCAGGCGTTTGAATCAACCTCGACGAGTAAGCTTGCACTGTAGGCTATGATTTTCCCTATCAGCCAAGCCAGCAGTCGAGAAGTGTTATCCCGTCGCCAGGCCGCAACCAGATCAATCGTGGGCGAGGTGGTCGCAAGCTGCCGATAGACTGCGCTCGCCAATGATGGATACGTGATTTGGACGGCTGACGGCAAACATCTCCTGTGGAGAAGCGGGAAACCTTGCTGAAAAGATGAAGCCGCGCACTATGACAATACGTTTCAGCCATACGCCGCCATCTTTATGATGAAGGCTGACGGTACAGAGAAGCGACAACTCACGGACAGCCTTTGAGAAGACTCAATGCCGTGTTTTGTACCGAAGGCGGAACGTATCGCTACCAGCCAGAATGAGCCGGAGAAAAAATTCGACAGGCGCTGAAACCGGCGTGGCCTATACGCACGCTAATTACCAATCACGGCAGCGCAATCCGTCGTGATTTGAACTTTGAAAAATGAGGAACCAGTTATGAGCAAACGAAAGCAGAACCCGGAATCGCCGCAGCTTGGGCGGCGATCTTTGTTGAAAGGCGCGGATGCGCGTACCTTAATGGCCAATGTTTACGGCGGACAAGGGGACGGCGATGGTTTTCGATAACAAGTGCGAAGTGAAGGACAACCCCGATAGTATGGAACGAAACACCGTGACGATGGCGTGAGCAGCGTTGCGGCCTGTTGGAGATTGAAGATCGAAAGGAGAAGAATTTATGCTGAACCGAAGAGAATTTTTAGCGATGGCTACTGTTGTTACTGCCAGTTCAATATTGCGGGCACAGAATCCTGTGTCATCCGAGTGGGGCGGCCCCATTCTCGACATCCACTCTCATTTGCGCCAGGGGCTGGACGCCAACATCGTCCACATGGAAGGTTGCGGCGTAACCAATGCCGTCCTGCTGACGCGCGGTTCTGCCGTCGAACAGGTAAAAGCGATTCAGGCGAAATATCCTAAACGCTTTATCTGGTCAGCCAGCACGGATATCACCAAGCCTGATGCGGTCGAAGTGCTGACCAAAGCCGTCAAAGATGGTGCGCAGGGTTTTGGCGAACTCAAGTTTCACATTGCAGCCGATGGCCCGGAGTTGCGCCGGATGTATGCGCTGGCAGGCGAATTGGGCGTGCCGATTCTGGTGCATTTTCAGGAAGTGCCGCATTTCGAGGGCGAAGGCGTTTGGAGCACTGGCTTCAAGCGGTTCGCGGCGATGCTCAAAGCCTATCCGAAAACAAAATTCATCGGGCACGCCGATGCGTTCTGGGCGAACGTCAGCGCCGATTATGCTGAACAGGAAAGTTACCCAACTGGGCCGATCAAACGCGGGGGCGTCACGGACAAATTACTGGGTGATTACGCCAATCTGTTCGGCGATCTGTCGGCGAATTCTGGCAACAATGCGTTGTCGCGCGATCCTGACTTCACGACAGACTTTCTCGCACGCCATCAAAACAAACTCGTCTTTGGCAGCGACTGTTCTTGTCAGGACGGGCATGGCGGCGGCACTAGCCAAAGCAACAATCCGCCAGCGGCTCGTATGCGCGGCAAATGTGTGGCGCGGGAAACGCTGACCGTGCTCAAGCGCCACACCAAGCCCAACGTATTTCGCAAGCTGACGTGGGAAAACGGACATAAACTTTTCAAGATCAAAGCCTGATGGCGATAGCCTTTCAGGAAAAAGAATTCCTTCACGAAGCCGCACGTAGAAGACACGAAGAAAGCGGACAGGATTAAGAGGATTTTCAGGATGGACATGATCAAGGAACCGTTGTGATGTTCTCCCTCTAAGCCAATCCAGTAAATCCTGAAAATCCTGTCTGATTCCTCTTTAGGTTCCCTTCGCATTCCTTCGTGGAAGAAAACGCAAAGGAGCAGTCAATGAAACGAAAAATCACTATCACCGCGCTGTGCTGCTGTGCGCTGCTTTCCGCTGGTTGGATGTTGCGAGCCGCACAAGAGCAAACGCAAAAAATCATTACGAAATCCGCGCCGCCGTTGCGTATCGAACCCGCGAAAGACAGCGACGCTACCGGCAAAACCGTAGCCGCCGCCAAAGCCTTTTTGGCGACGCTCGACGAGGCCGGACGCGCCAAAGTCAGTCTCGCTTTCAACAGCGAATTGAAGAGCCGCTGGACGAATTTACCCGTAGGCGCTGCCAATCCACGCAACGGCGCGCGCTGGGGCGACCTGAGCGCCGCGCAACGCGAAGCCGCACTGAAGCTGCTGGCTACAGCGTTGAGCAAGCCGGGGCTGCAAAAGGTGAAAGAGATTATGGAAGGCGATGAAGTGCTGCGTGTGGGCGCAAGCGGACGTGGTGGCAGGACGATCTTTGGCCGTGATGAATACTTTCTGGCCTTCCTCGGCGCGCCTTCGTTTACCGAACCGTGGATGCTGCAATTCGGCGGTCATCATCTGGCGATCAATCTGACGATGGCGGGCAAGGCCAATGTCCTGACGCCCAGCCTGCCCGCCGCGCAACCCGCTACGTTTCAGTTGAACGGCGAGACGGTGCGACCGCTGGGACGCGAATCCGACAACGGCTTCGCGCTCATCAATGCGCTCGACGCCGCGCAGCAAAAGCAGGCGATTCTGCCTTATCAGGTCAGAAATCTCGTGCTGGGCGCGGGCGAAGACGGCAAGACGATTCTGCCCGAAGGCATCAAGGTTTCAGCCCTGAATAAAGCGCAACAGGGGCAGTTGTGGGAAGTGGTTTACGAATGGGTCGGCATTCTGAACGACGAAGCGGCAGCGAAGAAGATGGCGGAGATCAAAGCCAATCTGAATGAGACCTGGTTTGCGTGGAGCGGCCCGACGACCAAAGGCAGCATGGCTTACTATCGCATTCAAGGGCCGACGCTGCTGATTGAGTTCTCGCCGCAAGGAAGCACGGAACATCTCCACACCATTTACCGCGATCCGACCAACGATTACGGCGCGCGCTTGGTGAAGCGATGAAACAGCTATTGTTTTGTTTGCTGAGCACGTGTGCCTTGCCCCTAACGGTGTCGGCACACGTGCTGGATCAGTATTTGCAGGTCACGCAAATCGCACTTGCGCCCGATGGCGTGCGTCTCGAATTGCGGTTGATTCCCGGTGTGCAGGTGGCTGACCGCATCTGCACACTGATTGACGCGGATGGCAATGGGCAAATTTCGACGGCAGAAGAACAGGCTTATGCGCAGCGTGTGTTGCAGGACATGGAGCTTTCCCTCAAGGGCGTCCCTGCGCCGCTCACACTGAGCGAGCTTCAATTCCCCACCCAACAGGAAATGCGTGCAGGATTAGGCACGATTCGACTCACCTTGACTGCGGCAGTGACACTCAGTGTTGCCGACCAGCAGCAACTTTATTTTCGCAATAACCATCTGCCCGAACTCGGCGTCTATCTAGTAAATGCGCTGGTTCCGACGGCGAGCGAAATCAAGATCAGCGGGCAGACACGCGATCCGCTCCAACATGAGATGCGGTTGAGCTTGCGTATGACTTCTGCGGATACAGCGAGGCCGCGATCTTGGACAGGGGAGGTGATGTCTGGCCTGTGTTTGGTGCTGCTCTTTTGGCAATGGAAACACCTGCGGGAGTTTTTGCACCGACGCAAAGAGCAGAAGATGTATGCCAAGAAAATTGTTTCCTAGTTGTGCTCTTCTTCGACAGGCGTGAAAGAACGGCCTTTATTTCTACACGCTGAAGGCGTTCGTGCCAATGTCTGGGATCTTTTCATTGACATAGCTAGTGAAGCCTTCGATCAATGAAACCACGATGATGACTGTCGCTACGCCAAATATGACGCCGAGCAACGTGAGAAAAGACCGCAGCTTGTGACTGAGAATCGAAATGGCGGCGAGTTTTAAGACTTCAATCTAACATCTACTTTCCAGAATACTTCTCTAAATACACCCGCTTCATAACGATTTTGTTTTTCAATCGTTCTTGATTATCGGTCGGAGCCATCGTCATTGCCTGCATCGTGGGTAGCCCTGCAATGACTTGTCCGAAATTGGTATATTGCCCCGCCCAACTTGGGTAGGCGCTGGCGCAGATAAAAAATTGCGTGCTGGCGCTGTGCGGATCAAAACCCCGCGCGGCTCCGAGCGTGCCTTTCACAAACGGACGATCACTGAATTCCGCATTGACCTTGGCGAGCTTTTCATCGCCCAGTCCCCACTTGTCGCGGTCATTGGTTTTCGTGTTTGGATCGCCGCCTTGCACCATCAACTTCGGCACGGCGCGATGAAACGCGAGGCCATTGTAAAAGCCTTCGTTGATCAGCTTCTTGAAGTTCTCCACATGCTTCGGCGCGATGTCGGAATAAGAGCTGAATCTTGATCTTACCTTGTGCCGTTTCAATAACGGCAATTTCTTCGCCCGGTTGCAACGCCGGAATCGGCGGCGCGGTTTTTACCTCCGGTTTACTCACGCGGGCATAACGGCTGCTTGGCGATGGACTGGGTGAAGTGGTCACACTTTTATCGTCGGATTTACAGCCTGCCAGCATGAGGCAAACCAAAATTGCGAGAGAAATTGTTGTGTGTTTTAGGAAAGTCATAAGTCTTAAATTCAAGTAGTCGATAGGCGGTAAACAGTAGTCGGCCTCTTTCAGTGTTCTACCGGCTACCGCCTACTCTCTACTTCCCCGCATACTTTTCCAAATACATGCGCTTGATGACGATTTTATCTTTCACTTTCTGCTCGGCATCAGTTGGTGCCTGCGACATCACCTGCACATTGCTAAGACCTTCAATGACCTGCCCGAAGTTGGTGTATTGCCCGTTCCAGTCGGGATAGGGCGAAACGCAAAGAAAGAACTGTGTGCTGGCGCTGTTCGGATCGGTAGCGCGCGCCGCGCCTAATGTGCCTTTCACAAACGGGCGATCACTGAATTCTGCATTCACCCGTGGAAGTTTGTCATCGCCCATGCCCCAGAGGCTGCGATCATTGCCTTTGGTCGTCGGATCGCCGCCTTGCACGATCAAATCCGGCACGGCACGATGAAACGCCAAGCCGTTATAAAAGCCTTCATTGATGAGCTTCTTGAAGTTTTCGACATGGTTCGGTGCCACATCGGGAAAGAGCTGAACCTTCACTTTACCAAAGCTTTCGGTTTCAATGACCACAATCTCCTCGCCCGACTGCACCGTGGGAACGGGCGGCGCGGTTTTTACTGCCGGTTTGCCCGGACGCGAAGTGCTCGTTGCTTTCGTACTCGAATCCGAGACCGAAGAAGAACTGTCACAACCAAAGGCCAGGAAGCAGGCCAAAATTACGAAGTAAAGTTTTGAATGTTTTAGGAAAGTCATAATGTCTTGTTTTGGTTTTACCTTTTGGTTTTTGATTGAGGTTTGATTGGCTTTTGATACTTCACCAAATATACCTTCTTCATCACGATTTTTGCTTTCAACCTTTGTTGCTCATCGGTCGGAGCCATCGTCATCGTCTGAACCGTTCTGAGGCCAGAAATTACCTGTCCAAAGTTGGTGTATTGTCCATTCCAATCGGGGTATTCACTGACACAAATAAAAAACTGCGTGCTGGCGCTGTCGGGGTCCATCGCCCGTGCGGCTCCCAATGTGCCTTTCACAAAGGGACGATCATTGAATTCTGCCTTCACCCGTGGAAGTTTGTCATCGCCCATGCCCCAGAGACTACGATCATTGCCTCTACTCCTAGGATCGCCGCCTTGCACAATCAAATTCGGCACAGCACGGTGAAACGCCACGCCATTGTAAAAGCCTTGCTTGATGAGCTTTTTGAAGTTTTCCACATGCTTAGGCGCAACATCAGGAAAGAATCTGATTTTCACTTTTCCGTACTTGGTTTCAATCACAGCGATTTCTTCACCGGGTCGTACTTTCGGAATCGGTGGAGAGGTTTTCCCTTGTGGAGCAGCGAATGAGTTACAGCCCATCACCACAAGGCAACCCAAAATTGCGAGAGCGCGCGTGGCAGGTTTTAGGAAAGTCATAAGTTTTGCGTTATCCCAATTTCGCTTTCACAATTTCGTTCACAGCTTGCGGATTCGCTTTGCCGCGACTTGCTTTCATTACTTGCCCGACAAAGAAGCCCATCAGTTGCGCTTTGCCGGCCTTGTACGATTCGACTTCTTTCGGATTGTTGGCGATGACTTCATCCACGATAGATTCAATCGCCGAAGTGTCGGTAATCTGCACCCAGCCTTTCGCCTGGATAATTGCATTTGGAGTGCCGCCCTTCGCCCACATTTCGGCAAACACGTCTTTGGCGATCTTGCCTGAAATCGTGTTGTTCTCAATCAGCCGAATCAACGCGCCTAAGTTCTCTGCTGTGGCTTTGCTTGCAGAAATCTCTACGTTGGCGCTTTTCAATTCGCGTAGCAGTTCCGACAGCACCCAATTCGCCGCCGCTTTGTGATTGCCCGAAGTCTTCACTACCGTTTCGTAGTAATCCGCCATTTCACGTTGTGTTGTCAACGTCAGCGCATCTTCAGGTGATAATTCGTACTCAACCATGAATCGTTGCCGCCGGGTTTCGGGCAGTTCCGGTAAACTGGCCTTTATGCCTTCAATCCACGCGGTGCTGACTTCAAGCGGCGGCAAATCCGGCTCCGGGAAGTAGCGATAATCGTGTGCATCTTCCTTCGAGCGCATTGTGTATGTGCGGTTTTCCTTCTCGTTCCAGAGTCGCGTTTCCTGCACAATTTTGCCACCGGATTCCAGCACGTGAATTTGCCGCGCGATTTCGTAATCAATCGCTTTTTGAATAAAGCGCAACGAGTTGATGTTTTTGGTTTCCGTGCGCGTGCCAAACGGTTCGCCCGGTCGCCGCACAGAAACGTTGGCATCGCAGCGCAAATTGCCTTCTTCCATATTGCCATCGCACGCGCCGATGTCTTGCAACGTGCGGCGCAAATAGGCGACGTAATCGTAAGCCTCCCAACTCGTGCGAAAATCTGGTTCGCTAACGATTTCCAGCAAGGGCGTTCCCGCGCGATTCAGATTGACGTGCGATTTGTTCGGATCGCCAATGTCGTGAACGGACTTGCCCGCGTCTTCTTCGATGTGGGCACGCGTGATGCCAAAGCGTTTCAGCTTCCATTCAATTGGGCGTCCGCCTTCGTCACGCTCGGCGCTCAGAATCTCAACGATGCCGTGTTCGGAAAACGGTTTGTCATACTGCGAGATTTGATAGCCTTTGGGTAAATCAGGATAAAAATAATTTTTGCGCGCGAAAATGGATTCGGTGTTGACCTTAAGACCAATCGCCAGCGCTGCTTTGCCTGCACATTCAAGCGCGTGCCGATTCAGCACCGGCAACGCACCGGGCAAACCCAGACAAACGGGGCAGGTATTGCTATTCGGTTCTTCGCCCACCGTTGTCGAGCAGGCACAAAAGATTTTTGAGACGGTAGCTAATTGTGCGTGGACTTCAAGGCCGATGACGGCTTCCCAACCTTCTTTCACGAGCGAGTCTCCTTTGCAACAGTAGCGCAACCTGCCGAGGTTGCGTTGCTTCACCTAGTACATTAACGAAGCAGCACAACCTCGGCAGGTTGCGCTACCCCTGCGAAAGCGCAGATTATACTCAACCGCACGGATTTTGTAACAAGGGAATGCCAAGGATTTTCGTAAGCCTTACTGCCTCTCTTTGTTGGGTTGGTGGGGCAGGCGATAGGTTGGTTGTTCGGTGATGCTGTAATCTGGGATCGGCGGCGTTTCAGATTCGGGCAATTGCGCGGTAGTGGCAGCGGATAAATGACGTGGCATCGCCTCTTGCGGTTGGTCTAGTTGTTGTTGTTTCAATTTGACGATGCGCTTGCTGACGAACAAGCCGTTGAAGATCAGCGCCAAACCGACGAGAAATGGAACCAGTCCTGCGAGCCAGATTCTCCCCACAATAATGGCGTCTTTGCCTTCGTTTGCTGCCACTGCTCCGAGGAAAAAATACAAAAAGATCATCGCACCGAGTCCCGCCGCGCCCGTAATCACCCCACCTTTGATTTCATTCAGGCGTTTGACTTCGGGCGTGATGCCTTGGCGGCGTTCGCGCTCTTCCTGACTCATCAACATTTCTTTGACCCAGGTTTTATCCCAATCAATTGCTTTGGAGTTACGGACCAACATTGCTTCCTGCACGCCTTGCAAATTCGCGCCGCATTTTCGGCAAAATTTCACTTCGTCGTTGGCTTGGTTTCCGCATTGGGGACAAAACATATTAGCTCCTAATGTAAATGAAGAGTTGTGAGTCGCAGCCTTATACGGGGCAGCAGCTAACCCAGTTCCCGTAAATTAGGTTGCCGCCTCTGCTGCCATTGGCGAAGAATGTGGCTCCTGTTTGACCAATACGCGATACCATTTACGCGTTGAGCCAACAATGACAATCGCTAAGCCAATCATCAACGCTGCTACGATCAACGTGTTCAGATAGCCATTGAAACTCGTCGCCGGATCACTCGTCATGGGCCAATAGTTGATCGCAATGTTTTGATAGCCTGCTGTCATTTCAATCACCGCAATGAACGCCATCGGCACGCCTGTCACCCACGCATATTTCGCTTTATTGGCGTTGATAAGCATTGTCGTTGCTACGCAGAGCGCCACGCACGCGAGCATCTGATTCGCCATCCCAAACAGTGGCCAGATGGTTTGAATCGAACCAGTCCAGATAAAATACGCCCAGGCAAACACCGCAATCACGCTGGCGGTTACTGCGCCCACCATCGAATCGGTTTTGCCGAACGGTTTGTAGGCCAGGCCAATGGTTTCCTGAATGAGAAAACGGGCCACCCGCGTGCCAGCATCCAGCGTTGTCAAAATAAACAACGCCTCAAACATAATGACGAAGTGATACCAATAGCTCATCAGCCCCGACATTCCTGGAATGCCGGAAAAGATTTGCGCCATCCCAACCGCCAAACTGACTGCGCCGCCCGTGCGTCCCGCCAAGGTTTCTTCGCCCACTGCTTTCGTCAACTCAATCAAATTGGAGGTCGAAAAGCCCATGCCTTGCAGCGCTGCTTCGATTTGGGCGAATTTCGCTACGGGAACGTTGATCTGAAAGTAGTCGTGCGGAAACATCGAAGACGCCGCAATCAACGCCATTACACCGACAATGGATTCGCACAGCATCGCGCCATAACCAATCGGACGCGCGTGTGATTCCTTGTCAATCATCTTCGGTGTCGTGCCCGAACTGACCAAACCGTGAAAGCCTGAAATCGCGCCGCACGCAATTGTAATGAAGACAAATGGAAACACCTTGCCCGGCACAATCGGCCCGCCGCCATTGATGAAAATCGTTGTCGCAGGCATTTGCAACGTCGGCTGCACCAAAATAATGCCGAGTGCAAACATCGCAATCGAGCCGATTTTCATATAAGAGCTAAGGTAATCACGCGGGCAGAGCAACAACCAAACGGGCAGCACTGACGCGACAAACCCATAAATGGCTAGAGCGATTACGATACCATTTCGACTTAATCTAAAATACTCAGCGTACGAAGAGTCCTGTACGACTTTGCCAAAGACGACTGCGAAGATCAGCAAGGCGACGCCGATGACAGTGCCTTCTGTAATGGCCCGTTCTGTGCCGCCGCGCCATCTGAAAATATACATTCCCATCAGCAGCGCAATCGGAATGGTCATGGCAATCGTGAACATTCCCCAGGGACTGTCGCTGAGCGCATTGACGACTGCGACGCCAATGCCTGCGAGCGCAACGACCACAATCAACAAAATCGCAAACGTCGCCACGCCACCTGTGACGCGGTCAATCTCGCGCCGCGCAATCACTGCGAGCGATTGCCCATCGTGCCGAATCGAAGCCGCCAGGATCACAAAGTCATGCACTGCGCCTGCGAGCACCACGCCAATCACCATCCACAACAATCCCGGCAAAAAGCCGAACTGTGCGGCCAGCACCGGCCCAATCAACGGGCCGGGGCCGCTGATGGCCGCGAAATGATGCCCCCACAAAACATATTTATTCGTCGGCGTATAGTCTTTTCCGTCGTTGAATCTGTGGGCAGGCGTAATGCGCGCGTCATTCAGCGTCAACACTTTTGCCGCGATGAAGGCGCTGTAGTAGCGATATGCGATGGCGTAAATCGCCAGCACCCCAATTAAAATCCAGACAGCGTTAATGGTCATAAGGTTTCCAGGTAAGACAGGCAGCTTGCCTGTCCCGCGAGGGTTGATTGAATAAACGTCGAGTGAACAGGCAAGCTGCCTGTTCTACAAGGCAGAGCGTGGCCTGGTCGCAGCTTGTGGTTTTGCGCTGGGACTAGGCGCGGCTTTGCCATTCGTGATTGGTTTTGTTTCCGCTGTTTCTGCCACCGGTCTGGCATTGATGCTCATTAAGCCTTGATGTGGTCCCGCCCAGCCTGTGACTTTGATTTGCCCGGTCAAATGATTACCGTCCAGCCGCAAGCCGCTTTTGCCCTTGGAAATGTCAATCAGTAATTCTCCGCCGGTATTAAAGCCGTCTTTATCAGGATAGGCCAGATCGAAATACCATCGCTTGCCTTTGTCAAAGTCGTTGATTTCTGCCAATTGCTCGTCGGAAAGCAGCAGGTCAAGGGCGACAATTTTCTGGTCGTTTTTTTCCAGCAACACGTATAACTTTTCCTTGCCTGCTTTGCCGGCAATATCGCCGGAAAAGGTAGCCATTCTCGCCAGTGGAATTTTGGGGCTTGCAGAAGGCGAAGCTTTGAGCACGGGACTTGCCTCATTTGAGCGTGGCGCGGGCGTGGCTTTGGCATTGGCCTCCAAAAAACGTTTAGCTTCGGTGCAGGAAGAAAAACCCAGCACGACGAGGCAGAGCACAAAAGGGAGTGGTTTCTTCATAAACGTTTTCTCATTCGTCCTGATCGAACTTGATATTCAAACTGCGTAAGAATTTACGATCCTCAGGGCTAATTTCACTGAGCCGGTCTTCGATAGAAAGGTCACGATAGGGCACCGTTTCTTCAGGCGGTGTTTCCTGGGAAGCCACTTCAATCGCCAGCATGATGTCGTGCCCGGTGACGTGAATGCGTTCCATGATTTCACTCACCTTGTCCGAGCGCTGAATCGCTTCGTTGATCGCTGCGCCTAACTCGCTGACCAAATTTTCGAGGTACTTGTCCATTGCCAGCGGGATTATAGCTGCATTGCGGACGGCGTGCTAGAATCCGAGAGAAATCTCAACAGATCTTTGATCTTTAGATCTAGAAAGATTTTCCCTTCGGCGTCAGGGAGACTTCGGTGAGAATTGCAGCGCATGAAAACCCGTAGGCAGCGGCAAAACAAACGCATTCAAATTTATCTGCTCCTGTACTTTCTGTCAGTTTTTGTGAGCGCGATTTTTATGGCGCTCACGGGTGATTGGATAAAGTATTACCGATTGAATAAGAATGGCGTGGTCACTAATGGAAGGATCATAAGTGGCAGAAGCTTGACTCAATATACTGTTGATGGGCGGGCTTACACTACAGCACTGCCAACCCTATTCAGCTTCAGTGATGACTCCGTCAACGTTGCCTATTATCCGCTCAATCCACAAGTTGCCTGCGTCTGTGTTCCGCACGAGAGCCTTGCAATTGAAAGCTGGTGGGTTCTTTTTCTGGCACTGCTGCTCTCGCTTTTCATCCTTTGGGGCTACCACCACTTCAGAAAAGATTATTGGGACTGATGCTTTTTACTATGAGCAACCGCAAAGAAAAATTCACAACATCATCGAACATCGAACTGAAAGATGAATTCACGGCGGAAGAGGGCGCGGCTTCCGAGCTTGGCAAATCGGGGCAGTATCCCTTCACGCGCGGCGTGTATGAAACCATGTATCGTTCGCGGCTCTGGACGATGCGGCAATACGCTGGGTTTTCCACGGCCAGAGAATCCAACGAACGCTACAAATATTTGCTGGCGCAAGGCACGACCGGTTTGTCTGTCGCGTTCGATTTGCCGACGCAAATTGGCTACGACAGCGATCACGAATTGGCCACAGGCGAAGTCGGGAAGGTTGGCGTCGCGATTGATTCGCTTGCCGATATGGAACAGTTATTTGACGGCATCCCGCTCGATAAAGTTTCGACTTCGATGACGATCAATGCGACCGCTTCGATTTTGCTCGCGCTCTACATCGCGGTTGGCAAAAAGCAGGGCGTCACGCCGGACAAGCTCAACGGCACCATTCAAAACGACATCCTGAAAGAGTACATCGCGCGCGGCACATATATTTATCCGCCGAAACCTTCCTTGCGCATCATCACCGACATTTTTGCCTATTGCGCGCAGGAAGTACCGAACTGGAACACGATTTCGATTTCGGGTTATCACATCCGCGAAGCTGGTTCGACGGCGGTGCAGGAGGTTGCCTTTACGCTGGCAGATGGGATTTGCTACGTGCAGGCTGCGCTGGATGCGGGATTAGAAGTAGACAAATTTGCACCGCGTCTCGCATTCTTTTTTAATTCGCACAACAACTTTTTGGAAGAAGTGGCGAAGTTCCGCGCCGCGCGCAGGTTGTGGGCGCGCATTATGAAAGAGCGATTTAGCGCAAACGATCCCAAATCCCTGATGCTGCGCTTCCATACACAAACCGCAGGCTCGACGCTGACCGCACAACAGCCCGAAGTCAACGTGATTCGCACGACCATTCAAGCCTTAGCTGCTGTGCTTGGCGGCACACAAAGCTTGCATACTAACGGGCGCGACGAAGCTTTGAGTTTGCCAACGGAAGATGCTGCAAGAATTGCGCTGCGCACGCAACAGGTCATTGCCCACGAATCCGGCGTCGCTGACATCGTAGACGCACTCGGTGGTTCGTATGCGATTGAATATCTGACCAATGAAATCGAACGCCGTGCGGTTGCATACATCCAGAAAATTGATGAGATAGGTGGCATGCTCGCCGCGATTGAAGCCGGGTATGTGCAACGCGAAATCGAGCGCGCCGCCTACGATTACCAAAAAGCTGTCGAAGCCAACACCGAAATCGTCGTTGGCGTCAACAAATTCCAAATCACCGAAGAGACATCTATTCCGACCTTGAAAATTGATCCGGCGACCGAAGAGGCGCAAAAACGCCGTGTGCAAAAAGTGCGCGCCGAACGCAATGCAGAAGCGACGATGAAGGCTTTAGCTGATGTCGAGAGTGCGGCAAAATCGGGCGAAAATCTGATGCCGCGCATTATTGCTGCGGTTGAGGCGTATGCGACATTGGGAGAGATTGCGGATGCGATGCGCAATGTGTTTGGTGAGTATCAGGATACAAGGTGATTCGGATGCCCATCGGCATTCAGCCTTTTTCATGTTAAACTAACCACGCAAAATCTAAGCTTTACAGGAGTTTTTTCTATGATGGATTCCTTTGCACTACAGGAATTACGGGACAACTATAATGACCTAACCCAACGTGTAACCGAACTGCGGAGGTTTCTTTGACCTCGATAGCAAACGCGCAGTCCTCGCTCAATTAGAAGAAAAGGCTGGCGCGCCGGATTTCTGGAACGATCAGGCTGGCGCGCAAAAAGTCTTGCAACAACGCTCGCGGCTCGAACGCGAAATTGCCAAAGCGGAATATCAGCAACGATTAGTAGACGATATTGCCGTGCTGTTTGATTTCGCTGCCGAAGATGAGGCTTCTGCCGCTGAGTTGAAAACGACGCTTGCCACGCTTGCCAAAGAGGTCGAAGCCAGCGAAACACAAACCTTGCTCGGCGGCGAAAACGATGGACGTAATGCGATTATTGCGATCAATGCTGGTGCGGGCGGCACAGATGCCCAGGACTGGGCGCAAATGCTGGAGCGTATGTACTTGCGCTGGTGCGAATATCGCGGCTTCAAGAAAGAATTGCTGGACGAGCAATACGGCGAAGAGGCCGGGATCAAATCGGCAACGATTCGTGTCGAAGGTGATTATGCGTATGGGTTGTTGTCGGGCGAATCGGGTGTGCATCGGTTAGTGCGGATTTCGCCGTTCAATGCGGGCGGGAGCCGCGAGACGAGTTTTGCCTCTGTATTTGTGACGCCCGAAATTGATGACGACATCGAAATCGAAATTCTCGACAAAGACTTACGCGTAGACACGTATCGTTCGACAGGTGCTGGGGGACAGCATATCAACACGACGGATTCGGCGGTACGCATCACGCACCTGCCGACAAACATTGTCGTGACGTGTCAGAATCAACGCTCACAACACCAGAACCGTGACGTGGCGATGCGCGTCTTGAAGTCCAAGCTTTACGAATTAGAGATCGCAAAAAAACAGGCGGAAACCGACAAGCTGGCAGAAAATAAACGGGACATTTCGTTTGGCTCGCAAATTCGCAATTACGTGATGCAACCGTATCGTTTGGTCAAGGATGTCCGCACGAAATATGAATCCAGTGACGTGGATGGCGTGCTAAACGGCGAACTGGACGAATTCATCAAGCAGTATCTCTTGGCAAAACGAGAAAATAACAGTCAGTAAGTCTTGTCAAGTCTGGAAAAGTCTGGGAAAGTCAACGTCCAAGCTTCCCCAGACTTCCCCAAGTTTAGTTTATGGCAAAACCAGCACCAAAAAAATCTTCGCAGAAACAGCGCAGCGGCCAGGAAGTAAGTCGGGAAGTACTCGAAGCGCGGCGCAAGCGGCGCAACGAAATGATTGGCTTGTGCTGTATCGGGATGGGCTTGGTGTTGTTGTTTGCGTTGTTCAGTTATGACCAGCGTGATCCTTCCTGGGGCACCGCCTCAGCGCGTATTGGGGTAAGCAATTGGATTGGCCCGCTTGGCGCGAACACTGCGTACCTGCTCTATCAAGCGTTTGGTTATATCGCGCTCGTTGTGCCAGTGGCATTTTTTATGGCGGCGTATTGGTTGATTCGATACGCCCGCATTCAGTTTTCGTGGTTCAAGATCACGGGCTTGCTGGTGGTACTCCTGGCGTTAGCGGGGTTGCTGGCCGTGGTTGATGCGAGCAAACAAGCGTCATTTCATTGGGGCGGTGTGATCGGGCAATGGTTGGTGTACAGCGAGAGTTTTGGCTTGGCCCGCTTTTTACACACCATCGGTGCCACGATTGTTTTGCTGTTATTGTTGATTGGCGGATTGATGATGGCAACGCCACTTTCGTTAGTGGGATTGGTGATGCACTTGTCAGAGCGGGAACGCGAGGCGGGCGTGCTGGCTGCGCTTCATGAGCGTCTCCACCTTTGGTGGCAGAATCGTCAATTGCACAAAAAAGAATTAGCGGCGCAAACCGAGCGTGAACGCAAAGAACAAGAAGCTGCCGCCCGCGCCAAAGACAACATCAAAATTAAACAGCCGGAGCCTTCGCTGCAAGGCGAGAATAAGCCCGGAAAAACGGAAATCATCCCAATTGCAGAAGTGAAGAAAAATTCTCTTGCCGATGCCCTTTCGCCGGCGATTTCCAAGGCGCGAGCTTCGGTCGCCGCTGCTTTTTCCAAAGAGAAGCCCGCTGAAACGTCGGCTAACGAACAGGCCTTCTCTGCCCAATCCCCATTGAATGTACAGGCGAAGGCTATCGTTAACGGCATTGCCCCGGAAGAGGGGGACGATTTAGCAGCAAGCGAAGATTGGGGGGAAGATACTGCGTCGCCAGATTTGACCCAAGGCCAGCGTAGCGTGCTGGAAATGGTTTCGACCGTTTCGGTCAAGCGCCCTGAAATCATTGAAGAAAAGCCCGCGCCCAAACCGCTGATGCTCGTGAACAATACGTTGCGAACGGCGGTTGAGTATAAATTGCCGAGCACTGATGTACTGGTGCCTCCGGCTCCGCGCTCAGAAATCGCAGATGAAGAATTGAAAGAGCGCGCGATTCAACTCGCAGAAAAATGCCGTGAATTCAACGTCTCCGGTCAAGTCAAACAGATTAGCCCCGGCCCAGTTGTCACAACGTTTGAATTCAAACCTGACCCCGGTGTGAAGTACAGCCGGATTACTGGATTAGTAGATGATCTGTGCTTAGGGATGAAAGCCGAATCTATCCGCATTGATCGCATTCCCGGCAAATCTACGGTGGGAATTGAGGTGCCTAACATTCGCCGCGAAACGATTCGCTTGCGGGAAGTGTTGGAGTCCGCCAAATTTACGGAGTCTCCATCAAAATTGTCGCTGGCTTTGGGCAAAACGATTGATGGTTCAAATTATGTGGCAGATTTAGCCAGAATGCCGCACTTATTGATTGCCGGTGCAACGGGCGCGGGTAAATCGGTTGCCTTGAACTCGATTCTGGCCTCGCTGCTGTACAAAGCCACGCCGGACGAAGTCAAAATGATTTTGGTTGATCCAAAGCGCTTGGAACTGGGCTTGTACGCCGACATCCCGCATTTGCTCACGCCGATTGTGACCGATGCCAAACGTGCGAGCTATTCATTGCGCTGGGCGGTGAGCGAAATGGAAAATCGCTACAAACATCTGGCGGCATTTGGTGTGCGCAACATAGATCAATACAACCACGAAGTTTGCGCGACGGTGGATCACAACATTGCTGCGGACAGCCCTGACATGCCGAAGCCATTGCCATATATCGTCGTTGTGATAGATGAGTTGGCGGACTTGATGATGGTTGCGGCACGCGATGTGGAAGAAAGCATTACGCGCTTGGCGCAAATGGCACGCGCGGTGGGGATTCATTTGGTGCTGGCCACACAGCGGCCTTCAGTGGACGTGATTACGGGCTTGATTAAAGCCAATTTCCCTTCGCGTATTTCGTTTCGTGTTTCATCGAAAGTGGATTCGCGCACGATTATTGACACCAACGGTGCAGAGGCGTTGTTGGGGCAAGGCGATATGCTATTCCTGCCGCCAGGGACCTCACGCCTGGTTCGTGTCCACGGTGCGTATGTGGATGAAAAGGAAGTCAAACGCATTTGCGATCATGCCCGCGCCCAAGGCAAACCCGCTTACGACAACAAGATCGTAATGAGCGATAAAGAAGCCGAAGGCGAAGACATGAACGGTGACCTGAAGCGCGATGAAAAGTACGAGGAAGCCGTGCGCATCGTCATCGAAATGGCGCGCGCTTCGACTTCCGTTTTGCAAAGACGGTTGCGCATCGGGTATGGTCGTGCCGCTTCGATCATAGATATGATGTACCGCGAAGGCATCGTCGGCCCGGAAGATGGCAGTAAACCGCGTCAGGTGTTAGTGAAATCGGACTTCCTAGAACGGCTGGATCAAGTCGCCGATGAAGGCGATCCTTGGTAGTATTTGCAAAATCAATAGCGGGATAAATGAGAATTATCCACAGCGCACACAGTAATGTTGAGGTTAACTCCGTTGAACATTTTTTAATTAACTCTTCTTATTGAATTTTGCGAAGCTATGAAGGTCAAATTGTTGATCTATAAGACGTTAATAAAATTGTCGAAAAAATGTGCAATTTGCTATAAGTGATGTATTTACAAAATTTGAGCTTTCGCAACCCCTACTTTTTCACAGTGTTTTCCACAGAAGCTGTGGAAAACTTTTACAGAAACTTAATTTTTCCCTAAACCTGATTTGACAAGCAGTTATGAAATTGCAATTGGCGTTGGATCACCCCGATTTAACTCGCGAACTTGAAATCGCCGCGCGTGTGGCGCGCTATATTGATTTTGTTGAAGCCGGAACTCCGCTGCTCATTCGTGAAGGGATTCGCGCCGTCCGTGAATTGCGACGGCGCTACCGTTGTCCGGTCGTCGCTGACATCAAAGTTGTGGACGCGGGCGAACCGATTGCCGAGTTGGCTTTTGCGGCGGGCGCGAAGGTTGTCACGGTCTTAGGTTGTGCTAGCGATGAGGTCATTAAACGGGTGGTCAAATCGGCGAAAAAATATGATGGTGAAGTCATGGCCGATAGTTTGGGCGTCAGCGATCTGATGGAGCGCGCCAAAGAATTACGGGATTTAGGCGTAGATTCTTTGTGCTTGAATCGGCGCGGCATGAAAATGCGGCGCGCTACCCAGCCGGAGAATCTCAAACAATTGAAAGCGCAGATTGAAGAGCTAAACCTGCCAATTTATCTCGCGGGCGGTATTGATTTGGCGGAACTGATTGCCTTACGCAAGCTTCCGCTAGCTGGCGTGATCATCGGCGCGGCGATCACGGAAGCCACCTCGCCTGCGGATGCCGCCAAAGAAATGCGTCGCGTCATTGACGAAACGTAAGGTCTGAATTGCCTTTACTACAACAACACCTGAAATAAGCGTGGATAGTCTTGCATCATCGAAACACTCGTGGACATTAACTGCTGAAGCCTTCAATAAGTTTCTGACTTGCCTTGATCCAAATCTGGAAAAGGCGGGCGAGAAATATGAAGCGATTCGCCAAACGCTTGTCAAATTCTTTGATTGGCGTGGTGCGTATTTTCCTGAAGATTGTGCTGATGAAACGCTGAATCGCGTGACGCGCAAGATTGACGAGGGCGATACGATCCAGGATATAGCCACTTACTGCCACGGTGTCGCGCGATTGGTCTTCCTCGAAAAACTCAAATCCCCGGATCATCGGCGCACGGATTTTGAAGAGTTGCCACAAGCTGTCCTGACTGCGCCGGAAAGCGAAGAACCCGATGTGCGCCAGGAATGTTTCAGCCATTGTTTGCGCTCCATCCCGGAAGAGAATCGGCAATTGATCCTACATTATTACCAGGACGAAAAGCGGGGCAAGATCAATAATCGTCTGTCCTTGGCGGAGCGCTTGGGCATTCCGCTCAATGCCTTGCGCAGTCGTGCGCAGCGGATTCGGGATAAGCTGGAGCAATGCGTGCAGCAATGCGTGCAGAAAGGGAAATAAGCCGCGAAAAAAGATTGCGACATGAAACGGTGACATTTACCAGTAAGGAGTGAAAAGGCTTTTGCTCCGTCTCTGGAGAAAAAATAAACGTGGGTTTAGTCATGGAAAATTCTGCTGAGAAAAACTTAGTGCGCCGTTATTTGCTCGGTGATCTGCCCGAAGCCGAACAGTTATCGCTGGAACAAAATTATTTCACCGACAGCGAAAAGTTTGAGCAAGTCTGGGACTTGGAAAACGAATTGGTGGATGGTTATGTGCGCGACGGGTTGACGAAGCAAGAACGCACATTATTCGAGCGCAATTACCTGACTACGCCGCGCCACCAACAACGGGTCGCCGTTGCCAAAAGCTTGCTGTCAGCCGCAGACGAAACCATTGCTGAAGAAAAGGCGATCAGTGAGGCTCATGAAACGACTTCCTGGTGGGCGAATTTATTAGCGATTTTCCAACTGCCGCAAATGGCGTTGGGCGCTGCTGCCGCCTTGTTGTTATTGACGTTGGTTGGTTATTGGTACTTCAGGGGGGGAGGCCTTTCTCCCGAGCAAATTGCCAGGAATGTGCCGGATGTACAACCCCCTGCGACTTCGCAAACACCGGTCCCAACACCAACCTCGCCGCCTGCCACAACGCCGAGTGTTGCGCAGGCAACGCCTGCTCCACAAATTTCGCCCACTGCGCAACCTGCTGTACCGGCGGTTTTGGCCTTCGTGCTGGGCGGAAGTTTGCGCAAGCCGGGAGATGTTCAGCCATTAACGGTTCCGAGTGGCACCAAACAGGTGCGCCTGCAAATGAAACTGGAAGGCGATGACTACTCCAGCTATCAGTTCAAGCTTCGTTCGGCTGGTGGCAGGGAAGTCCTAAGTCAATCGGCTCTGCGTCCCGCGTCCAACAAAAAATCTGTTGCCGTGAGCATTCCTGCCAATAAGCTCGCGCCGGGAGACTACATTTTGACGCTCTCCGGCGTAACTAGTGCAAACGAAACCGAAGAGGTCAATCGGTACTTTTTCCGCATCATTTCTAAATAACCGCACCGCCACACAGGAAATTGTAGGGCAAACTTTCCAGTTGCTCATGTTTCCCCCTCGCTCCCTCGTTACGACCGGAGCAAACTCGAAAGTTTGCTCTACATTTCCGAACAGAAAAAATGCAGCAGGCGATTTTTTTGCGACATGCTTTGCGCTGATCTTCCAGTACTGCATGAAACCAGAAAACAGAGCTTGTAAACAACAAGCCATAAGGAGAAATGATTATGCAAAGAACAATAATGAGAACAGCATCCCTGCTTGCCTGCACGATTTTCTTGAGTGTGTTGTTGGTTTTCCCTTCGCATTCACAAACCGGCAATTATTTGTACTGGGGCTCCACGACGCTTACGACCGGCTCTATTCGTACTGGATTTGATTTTGCGACGGATGCGTTGCGCGGCGAAGGGTTTGCCAATATTCGGCGCTCGGCCAGTGAGGTCACTGGTTCCAAAGGCGGAACTTATGTCGCTATCACCTGTGTTGGAACTGCCCCGCGCGTGACCGCCATTGTGATGGTAACGGGGGGCAACAACGCTGCTACTGCGCAAATACGCAATCAGGTCGTGCAAAAAATCAAAGGCATCATCCGCTTCGACTAACGAGCGAAAGAGTTACTTCAAAACGTTTGGCCTAACGATGGCTCTATTCGTCTGAGGGGACGAAGAGCAATCGCTTTTCCAGCCCGGTTCATTTTTGGGCTTTTGAACCGGGCTGGCTTTTTTTCCTAATCTCAATGCGGCTCATCCTCGAAGTTGCTTTGTTCATGCCTCCCTTTGACACTTTCCTCTGGCGCACTACAATAACTACAACTCCCCATCAAAGTTTGGCAACGAGAGAAAGAAGTTTGCTTTATGACGATAGCTTTGGTTTTCCAGTTCTTGCGAATAATGCTGATAGCTTTGCTGCTGCTCTCATTGCTCACGCCTGCTGCGATGTCGGTCAGCCAACAGGCGGTGCAGTTACACGATGCGCTGCCGCTCTCACCAAACCTGCCGCGTGAACGTGAGTTGACGGGCGGGCAGAGGCATTCCTATCAACTCTCACTTTTGGCGGAGCAGTATTTTCAGCTTGAAATTGAGCAAAAAGGAATTGATGTTGTTGTTAGCTTAATTGCTCCCGACAACAAAAAGCTGCTGGAAGTTGACGGCCCGACAGGCGCTACGGGAGAGGAAATCCTGGCTTTCGTCACAGACAAAGCGGGTACCTATCTAGTGGAAGTTCGCTCGCTGGAAAAAGAAGCCGCGCCCGGAAAATACGAAATTAAACTCGTCGAATTGCGCAATGCCAGACCGAATGATCGCCCGCTCGTTGAAGCGCGCAAACTTGCCGGCGAAGCCCTGTTGCTGGAAGTCCAAGGCAAATATGATGACGCCTTACCACTCGCCCAAAAGGTTCTGGCATTGCGTGAAAGCGTGCTAGGAGCGGAACACCCTGATGTCGGCGCGGCATTGAATTTTCTGGCCGGGGTACATTTTGACAAAGGCGCATTCAAGACGGCAGAACCGATGTACCTACGCGCGCTGGCCATCCGCGAAAAAGCCTTTGGGAAAGAGCATCTGGAAGTGGCGGACTCGGTCAATAATCTGGCGGTGACGACTTTGAATTTGGGCGATTATGACCGTGCGTTGCCGCTCTATCAGCGCGCTTTGGATATTTACACCAAGCTGTTGGGGCCAAATGATCCGCAGATCGTCTATTCGCTCGACAATTTGGCTGGGCCGTATCAGCACAAAGGCGAGTATGCCAAGGCCGAAGCGCTGTATCGTCGCGCCTTGGCCATGCGTGAAAAAAACTTTGGTGCCGATTCTATCGAAATGGCGGAATCGCTCGGCAAAATAGCATCGCTTTATCGAGACACGGGCGAGTATGCCAAGGCCGAGCCGTTGCATTTGCGCACGCTTGCAATTAAGGAAAAAGTGCTTGGCAAAGAGCATCCTGAAATTGCCGAAACGCTCAATAATTTAGGCTTGCTGTATAACGAGATGGGTGATTACGCGAAAGCCGAACCGCTCTATCAACGTGCGATTGACACTACGGGAAAAGGCACTCGGCCCAGATCACCCCTTCCTGGCTACAACGCTCAGCAATCTGGCGGCGCTATACTGGGATAAAGGCGATTTGCTCAAGGTCGAACCGCTGCAATTGCGCGCGATTGCCATCAAGGAAAAGGCATTTGGGAAGGAACATCCTGATCTGGCGCGCTCGCTGAATATTCTCGCCGGTTTTTATCGGGATACGGGCAACTATCCAGAATCCGAAAAGCTGCATCAGCGCGCGTTGGCGATGCGGGAAAAACTTTTGGGCGAGCATCCCGAAACTGCGCTTTCGCTCTTCAGTTTTGCCAAGCTGTATCAATTCCAAGGTAAAGCCGAGCAAGCGGAAAACTTGTACAAACGTTCGCTCACGCTCCTGGAAAAAACTGTTGGCGGCGAGCATCCGTTTGTCGTGCAGGCGGTTACTGGCTTGGCGAATTTGTCCAGCAGTCAGGGCAAGCACGACGAAGCGGAAGCGCTGTACAACCGTGCGCTCAAGATTGAAGAGAGGACGCTCAATGCTGACGCGCCGGATATTGCTCGCTCGTTGAGCAGCCTGGCCTTCGTGGCGTGGGCGAAAGGCAACAAGTCGCAAGCGGTCACGCAACTGAGCCGTGCCCTGGAAATCAGCGAACAAAACCTGCATCGCAACTTGCTCTTTGGGTCAGAGCGGCAAAAGGCGAGCTACTTGAATTTGTTTGCCGATGATTTGAACAACGCCGTTACGCTGCACGCTGCATCGCAAGATGCTACGGCGTTGGATTTGGCGATGACGACATTGCTGCGCCGCAAAGGACGTGGTTTGGATGCAATGACGGATGCCGTGGCAGCCTTGCGTCGTCGTGCGAGCGCGCAGGATCAGGCGAAGTTCGATCAAGTCGCGCAATTGCGTTCTCGCTTGGCTACGCTCACGCTGCGCGGCGCAGAAGCGGCTCCGCCTGCCGCCTATCGCGCGCAACTAAAACAACTTGAAGACCAGGCCGAGAAGCTGGAAATCGAACTCAGTTCTCGCAGTGTGGAGTTTCGTGCGCAAACTCAATCTGTCACGCGGGCGATGATTCAAGCGATGATTCCCCGCGGGTCAGCGTTGGTTGAATTCGTCCGCTATGAAGCTGGCGGTCTGCGCGAGCGTACCTTGCCTATCACCATCAAAGGCAATGCCATGAATGCAGCCGCAGGCGGCGCAAAGGGTACCAATAAATCCAGAACTTCAGGCCAGGCGCGTTACGCGGTTTATGTGCTGACGGCAAGTGGCAATCCGCAGTGGGCGGATTTAGGCGAGGCTTCTGCCATTGAGCAAGCCATTGCCAACTGGCGTCAAGCCTTGCGTGATCCCCAACGAGCGGATGCGAAACGCTTGGTGCGAGGGCTGGCTTACCGACTGATGCATCCAGTGCAAGCGATGATTGGCGAGGCAAAGCATTTGCTCATTTCCCCTGACGGCGCGCTGAATCTGATTCCGTTTGCAGCGTTGGTTGATGAGCAAGACAAGTATTTGGTGGAGAATTATTCGATCAGTTATATCACCAGCGGGCGTGATTTGCTGCGCCTGCAAACCGCGCGTCCCAGTCGTAGTGAAGCCGTCGTCGTCGCCGATCCTGAGTTCGGTGATCCACCCATCGTTTTAGCCAGCAATGATCCGCGCCGCAAAGGCGAAGCGCGCCTGGATCAATCCAAAGTGTTGTTCACGCCGCTCGCCAAAACTCGCACCGAGGCGCGCGCGCTTCAAGGCACTTGCTGCCCAAGAGCACGTTGCTCATGAAAACCCAGGCCACCGAAGCGGCGCTCCGGCAATTGCACGGGCCACGCATTTTGCACATCGCTACGCACGGTTTCTTCTTGGAGGAAAACGAATTTGCTGTGGCTGACACGCGCGGCGTAGCAGATACGCGTTTGGGGAAATGGGTCGCCAACGTGCAAAACCCGTTGTTGCGTTCTGGGCTGGCCTTGGCTGGCGCGAATCAAGGTAAGAGTGGTGATGACGATGGTGTATTAACAGCCCTTGAAGCCGCCGGACTAGATTTGTGGGGCACGAAGTTGGTGGTGCTGTCTGCGTGCGATACCGGCGTGGGCGAAGTCAAAAACGGCGAAGGTGTTTACGGCTTGCGTCGTGCGTTTGTTTTGGCTGGCGCTGAAAGTGAATTGATGAGCCTGTGGCCGGTGTCTGACAGTAGCACGAGCGACTTGATGATTAGCTACTACCAAGCCCTACAGCAAGGGCAGGGAAGAGGCGAGGCATTGCGGCAAGCGCAATTACAAATGCTGCAAAACAAAGAGCGCCAACATCCGTTTTATTGGGCAAGTTTTATTCAATCCGGCGAATGGGCGAATCTTGAAGGACGCCGGTAATTCTCAGCATTCCTCAGAAAATGTGCGACAGGCGACCCGCTTGTGAGAGTCCGCAGCGTATCAACGCTTGGACAGGCGCGTCGCCTGTCGTACATCTACAAAATTCCGCGACATGTTTTTCATTCTCCCTCAGTAGTCAGTGAAAGCAAAAAATATCAATTGCTAATTCACTAACGAAAAACAATCCATTTCATGGAGAAAGAGAATGAGGGAGAACATGAAAAACACTCGACAATTTACAGCACTAACGCTGACCATTACGATGATTCTGAGCCTTGTGCTTCCGGCCATTCCGGCCCAAGCGCAAAATGATAGACAAACCAGAATCCAAACAGGCCGTCGCGGTCAGATGACCCGGAACTGGCGCGCTGACGCAACTACCGAAAATCAATCCTTGGAAACGCAAGATCGGCGTCGCCCTGATTGGGTGACTACCGCGACGCGCCGCAGCTTGACGCGGCTCACCGCCATGCGGGAAAAGCTGGCGCTCGAAGACGCCGCAACGGATTTGACCTTGCGCTCGGCTGAACAGGATGATCTAGGGCATACGCACTTGCGTCTCAGCCAAAAACATCGCGGTGTCGAAGTCTTCGGCAGCCAATTACTTTCGCACGTCAAAGGTCAAGAAGAAGCGACGGTTGGCGGGCGCACCTTCGATGTCAAAACCGTCGAGACGACGCCTTCAATTGCTAGTGAGCAAGCCATCGAAAACGCCAAAGCTGCACTCAATTTCAATGGTGAATTTGCCGTCGAACCGAGCGCCAAACTCGTAGTGTTGCCGCATCGCCTCTTCAAAGACAAAGCGGAGAACGAAGCGACATTGACGTATCAAGTCACGCTTCAGATCGAAGACGGCACCGAAGCCACCGCCGCGCATCAATATTTCGTCAACGCGCAGGACGGGCAGATCGTGTGGCATTACGACAGCATGCCGCACGGTACAGGACGCGGATTATATTCGGGCTATGTCGGTGTGCCTTCGGTTTACATTCCACCGGCTGGATTGTTCGGCGCAACATATCAAATGCGCGATCTCGGTCGCGGCAACTCCGGCGTCTTCAATATGAACGGTGCGGAGAGCAGCCCGACTGGCGTTTTTTTGAGTTCGACCGATAGTTGGGGCGACGGCACGACCGGCAACACTCAATCTGCCGCAGTGGATGCGCAATTTGGCATTCAGAAGTCGTGGGATTATTTCTCTAGTGTTTTAGGACGACGCGGGATGGATGGCTACAGCGGCGCGATTGAAAGCCGCATCCATTACGGTTCCAACTACAACAACGCGTTTTACTCCTGGAACAGCAACCGCCTCACGTACGGCGATGGCGACGGCTCGATGTTCAATCCGCTGGTTTCGCTCGACATCGTGGCGCACGAATTCACGCACGGCGTGACGGAACGAACGGCAAATCTGATTTACGCGAATGAGTCGGGCGCACTCAACGAATCCTTCTCCGACATCTTCGGCACAGCGGTGGAGTTTTACGCGAACCAAAGCCCTGATTATCTGATTGGTGAAGATTGCTTTACGCCTGGCACCGCAGGCGATGCGATGCGCGATATGGCGAATCCGACGATTGACCATTACAGTAATCGCCTGAATCCGGGCAGTTGCACGCCAACGGACAGCAACGATCAATGCGGCGTTCACACGAACAGCGGCATTATGAACAATGCGTTTTTCCTGTTGGCAGCGGGCGGCACGAACGCGACCAGCAACATTGCTGTCACCAGCATTGGTCGTCGCAATGCCGAACTGATCTTCTGGCGCGCGCTGGTGTATTACCTCTTCCCGTCGGCGAATTTTTACGATGCACGCGTGGCGACAGTGAACGCGGCGGTTGACCTGTTTGGCCCTAACAGCCGTGAACATCGCGCCACCGAAGCGGCTTGGGAAGCGGTGGGCGTGAGCGGAGCGCACCTGTTCTTTTACAACGCGCAAGATGGCTCAGCGGCGGCAGTGCAGGTGACGAATGAAGGTCAGTTTGGCTGGCAGGTCGGTTATGGTGCAGGCGCACTTTCTACGCAATGGTCGAATATTGTCCCAGTTGCCAATTATTTGTTTTTCTATAACTTCAACACGGGTCTGTATGCCGTCGCCAAGCTGGATCAAAACGGCAGGCTGAATACCGTCAACAACGGTTATCTACCTCGTTATGTAACGCACGTTGTGGCGACCGATAAGCATATTTTCTTCTTCAATGCCTATGACCGCAGCGGATTCGCCGGAACCGTCAACACGAGTTCTGGTTATTTCTCTCGCACGCAAAGCTTTGGTGCTGGTGCGTTCTCACCCTGGACGCATATCGTAGACACGAAGTACGGCATGTTCTTTTATAACCGTGCAGACGGCACCGTCGCGGTGGTGCATGTGCAGCCCAACGGATTGCTAAGTCAGACGGACGGCAAGTTGCGCCATCTGGCAGCGGGCTACGATCAAGTCGTGGTGCAAGGCGGGGACGTCCTGCTTTATAACAACACCTCCGGGAGCTATGCGCTCGGTCTGGTGGATAGCGCGGGGAAATACGTCAACACGCCGCTGACAAGCTGTGCTGCGAAATTGTCGCCAGGGTATAAAAAGATCGTTGTGTCTGACGGCAGTTTCTTTTTCTACAACCCGGACAATGGGGCTGCCGCCGTGGCCAGAATTGGGCGCAGCATTTATCTCGTCTCGCACTGCATCGGTCAACTGAGCGTGAAGCAGACTTACGGGGCGCACATGTTCTTTTCCCCCGGCTGGACAAATTTGGTGCCTACCACGAACGGACTGCTCTTTTACAACCAGAACAACAGAGCTGGCGCACTAGGTCGCTTCGCCAGTGATGGGAGCTTCATCCAGACACAAAGCTTCGGAGCGGGCGCGTTTGGATACTGGACGCAAATTGTTACGACCGAGAAGTAAACCAATCAGTCCCGCACCGCAACAAAATCAGCCTGAGACGGAAGTTTTGTCTCAGGCTGATTTTCGACATATCATCTGACAGAAATAAAGGGGGAAGAAACAATGACTTATTTATCCATGATCTTGCTTTTGCTGGGCGCATTCCTTGACGGCAGCGGCAACGCGGTTGTCAGTACGGCTAACCAAACCACCTCACCAACGCTAAATACAAACAAAGTTTATTGCGAACGAAGCTCCACCAACTTTGCCTGGGGCTATCAACACAACGGCATTTACGTGGATGCCGAGGGAAATCTCTACAGCTATAGCTATCAGCCAAAAGATAGACCCTGGTCGCCCAAACAAGGCGATGCGCCGACCGCCGAGGAACTGGCAGACAAATACAATCACGGCAAAAAACTCATTCGAAAAATTGAGCCGCAGGAATGGCAAGCCAAGCTCAAACTGCTTGCATCAGCCAGCCAGGGGAAGCTGTCCAAGCGCAAGCAAAGCGGCGCTGATATGGGATCGAACGTTTGCCGGTGCTATGTGTTTGATGAGATGAGCAATCGCTTCAACGAGGTCGCACTCCGGGTGCAAGGCGATTGGAGTTATGAGAATTTAGCGCCCAGTGCGAAAGCGTTGGCCGATTGGTTGGAAGGGCTGGGCGTGAGTTCAGAGAAAAAGCAATGACGTGTCTGCCGTAAGCTTATTTCGCAGGCGTAAACAATTGCCCCTCGTACGTTAGACCAAAGCTGACGCCGCTTTTGATGCTGTTTTTATTGAAGCCGGTTAGGGCTGAAACATCCCACAGCAAGCCGGACGCTTTGAAGCGCGCGCCAAAGCGGGCTTCGCTGTCAGATTCCGTGCCGAGTGGGATGGTCTTGCGTGTATTCAGGCGACCGTTGATTTCGCCGAGCAAGCTGACGCGCTCATTCAGTGGATACACAGCGGACAAGCCGTACAGCATCACGTCATTTTGCGAAAATAGTTGCGTCGGCGCGGTTAATATCCCTAAGCCAATATTGCCGGAAACACGGAACTTCCCAATCGTTTTGCTGGCGAGCGCGGTCATGAAAAAGTTGGTTTGATTCAGTCCGATGCCGCGCGCCTGATTGGAGTTTGGCAACGACACGCCAAAGCGTAAGCCAAGGGCGGGAACATAATTTGTTTCGTTGCGCACTTTGATTTTGGTCGCCAAAAAGAAATCTCCCACATCGCTGGTGGAGTTGATATTTTTCAGATCAAGCGGGATGGCGCTCGTTCCCCGCCGACTGATAGCGAGCGAATTGTGAATCACTCCGCCGACCTCGACTTCCACATTTGGGGCTAATCCAAATGTCATCGAAGCCACGCCCAAACGCGACAAATCACCTTGCAAACCAGAGACAGGATATTTTTTTTGTTGGGTAAAATCGAAACCGAATTCGATCCGCACAGAACCCGGCTTCACGACTTCAACATCTTCGGTAATGAGCGGGCGTTGCTGCGCCAGCGTCAGTGGGCTGCTGAGCAGGGCGAACAGAGAAACGAAAAACAAACGCGCGATATGCTTTGGCATGCAATCTCCTGAGTTACTAAACCGCGCGGGAAGGGTAGCGCAAAGCAAAATCGAAAGGCAAATCAAAAAGGGCGATCAGGAATCTCAGGCAAGAAACTTCTGATCGCCCTTGGAGGGGGGAGGGGAAAGTTAGATCGTAATTTTCGTGCCGTCAAATTTGGTCAAGGTAAATTGCAGTTCATCGTTGTAGGTGAGCTTTTGCTCTTCCAAAATGCCAATCGCAATCGTTTCGCCAAGTTTGAGGGAATTGATGGCATCTGTACGCCAATGGACGCCTGCGGCATTGCGGGAATTGGCGACGTTCGAGGCCAGTTTGTTGATTTCTCCGCCCACGGTCAATGGTGCGCCAAGGTAAGGAACGAGGGCTGTACCCGTGGCATTCGGAACCATCGCAGTCTTCAGCACGTCTGTTTCGTCAAAGAATGCCTTGAGGATGGTGCTACAAGCTCCGGCCACAGTCGCGTGCCCTGAGCCGTAGGAGGGATGGGTTGGCGAACCTTCGGGGAAAGCCATTGGCAACAGATACGTGCCATATTTTTTGTAGACCTCAAGCACTGCGCGCGAATTGGTCACGTCGGAGTGGAGCGGGTACGTTGCCGCGCGCGACAGGTGATTATGCACGCGTCCACCAAACCCTTCGGGGCGGAGGCGATGATGCACAAACCACTTCTGATACCACACCCCCTTGAGCGCGCGCGTGGCCACTTCTGTCACCAGGCTCAGGATATGGGGGGCACCGCATTGGGCAAACGGCAACTGTGTCTTGGAGTTGGCGAGCGGCATTCCCGGATCAGTGCGTACGCCCTGTTCCAGCAAGATCAAACAGGCTTGCAGGTAGGCCTGATAAAGCGCATCCACATGCACCCATTGCGACATATCGCGCAAATTGCGAATGTAGCGCGGCGTGGAGTCGTATTGAATATTCCCACTTGGATCCGCGCCGTTTTGCACGTCCAGCCAGTCCTGATACTTCGTCATGTAATCAATACCCGCAGGCAGTGTTTTTATTTTCTGCGAAAAGGCGTTCGCGCCAAAAGAGAAGTCCAGCGTCAGGAATTGCGAGAGCCAGGGACCCGTCAGATCGCCGAGCGTGCTGTTGCGAAAAATTGTGCGTGAAGTAACGGCACCAATGCCTCTACGCCCACGGAGAGCGGACAAGGTGGGCGTCGCTTCAAATTGCGTGACCACTGTGTTGCGCGCATTCTCTCGAGGCCCACGAAAGTCTGAGAGCCGGGAAATATCAGCGGCGGCGGCAGCAATGATGGGATCATTATCATAGTCAGAAAAGGGAACATCACGCGCCAGGGCCATCCAGTAAAGTTCTACCATTTCGCCAGCCTCTTCTGCGCTGTCGAAGCGCGGTGCAGGCGGCAAGACCACGTGATGGGAATCTGGCCCTTCCAAATCCATCGCCAGCCCAGCCTGCGGACTGGTGAGCGGGCGTCCAAGCCCGAGCTTGATTAACTCAAAATCGGCTGGATTTTGCGTTGACCGTGCTTTGATCAGGGTCGCATAAGCATTGAGGTCTACCTCGCCCAGTTGATTGTGCGGCAACGCCTTAGTATAGCTTCCGATTTTGTTTGGATAACGATCCTCATCGCCGTTAGCCCGATGTTCGACCAGCGGTCTTTGCAAGGCCATATTGGCGGCAGTCACGCGACACATATAGGCTTTGATAATTCGATTTGGATCTGGATCGGCAGCTTCTAATGTTACTTTCTTCTTGATTGTTTCCAGGTCAGGTGTGGTTTGAGCGGAAGCGGGTTCGTTAACCACGCTTGCGGTGATGGTTGCGGCAGTTATGCCACCAACGTGACTAAGAAATGAGCGGCGCGATGAAGGGGTAGGGCATTTTTGCGAGTTTTTCAACTTCTTCATATGGCAAACTCCTAAAATTAAATGTTCTTAGACATACACATACACAATCATTAACTTCTTCCATTGCCTAATAGCAATTAAGAATAAAATGCCGGCTAATTTGAGGTACAGATAGGGGAGAGTGCGCTAAGAATAGCAGAAGTTACCTAAAAAGAAAGAGAAGGCGGGATAGTGGGGAGGGCTTCAGGGGGATATTTTATGGGGGATTAGGGTAATAAGAAGGGATACTGTACTTGCGAGCTTCTCAGCTACCTCTTGAGGGCGATGTCAGTTGGGCTGACGAATCTTGACAAGAGGCTACAAACAAATGTTTTGGTAAGACTAGAAACAGGACGCTCGGTGGCCCCGGACTGCTGCCGCTGAACAACCCAACTAAAACTACGACAACAGTCACCGAGCGTCCCCGTTCCGTCTAACTAATAAGCGAGTCCTGTGCCACGTCAAAACAATGTGATGAAGATGGAGTAAATCTTTCACAGGAAAAGGTTTCGTGTAAGAAGGATGTAATAATATTTCTTCAATTCACGAGTTAGGTGACAAAATCCGTCAATTGGGGCTGACGGATTGCGGCGGTTTTGCTTAGCAAGCGGGATTTCGGCATTGAATCCTCTTGGGGGAGCGGGTAAACTTCCGCTTGATTTTATCCACGAACAACGCCTTAAGGGAAAAAAGAATGTCGCGTCCCATTCATGCAGTAGTCCTGACCATTAGCGATTCGGCAGCGCGGCGCGAGCGGGACGATTTATCCGGGCCTGCTGTCGTCGCAGAGTTGCAGGTACTACAAGCGGAAATTGTAGCAACAGAAATTCTAGCGGATGAACGGGTACAAATTGCCGAGCGGTTGCGCTATTATGCCGATCAAGGAAAAGCGGATTTGATTGTGACAACCGGTGGGACAGGCTTTTCCCCACGCGATATTACCCCAGAGGCAACGCGCGATGTGTTGGAGCGCGAGGCCCCCGGCTTAGCCGAACTCATGCGCGCTGAAAGTAGCAAAATCACGCCGCTGGCAGCCCTCTCCCGCGCCGTTTGTGGGACGCGTGGTCGGACGTTAATTATCAATCTTCCCGGCAGTGTGCGCGGCGCGCGCGAGAATCTGGCAGCGATCACGCGCCTGCTGCCGCATGCAATATCGCTCTTGACAGAGCCGTAGGCGTAAAACAGGTGTGCAAATGACCGATTCTTTCGATCAAGAAAAAATCCTAGCTGGTAAAGAGTGGGCTGAGGCCGAAATGCGGACGATGGCGATTGAGCGTACGGTGAAGCTGAATTCTATTCATTGGACGGACAGCCCAGAATCAAAAGTTTGGATCGCGGCCATTGATAGTGCGGCGGGTGAACATACTATCGCCATTCCATATTCATCCTTAGCGCAATGCGTTGATGCTGAGAACGGACGCGTACTGTTGCGCGAACGAATCCGCCATTTGATTGGTGATCTGGCACGCATTGAACGACGCGGATTTCTACGCTAAACCCAGGCACAAGCGGCTAGTTGAGAGGAAGTCTTACTTGGGCTTCTTCTACTACTAGCCGCTTGTGCCACTTTTGTAAAGGAGCCTCCTTGGCCTTGAACGACCTGCTTTCCATTGCTCACCTAACACCGAAAGAGATTCGGCAAATTTTCCAAAGTACCAAAGCGATCAAAACCAACCCGCGCGAGTTTGCTCAGGCGCTGGCAGGCAAAAGCGTGGTGTTGTTATTTGAAAAACCAAGCCTGCGCACACGTGTGACCTTTGATTTAGGCGCGACGCAAATGGGCGCTTCTTGCGTATATCTGGATCATCAGGGCGTCCGCATCGGCGAACGCGAATCCGTCAAAGATATGGCGCTGAACCTGGAGCGTTGGGTACAACTGATCGTGCTGAGAACCTACAGCCACCGCGTCGTTAACGAATTTGCCGAAATTGCTTCGGTGCCGGTTATCAATGGGCTTTCGGAATGGTCGCATCCGTGCCAGGGCTTGACAGATTACTTCACCCTCACTGAAAAAGTCGGCGATGATCTGCGCGGCTTTAAAATGTCGTATGTTGGCGATGGCAATAACACCTGTCACTCGCTGATTTTCGGGGCTGTAAAACTAGGCGCGCACATCAAGGTTGGCGTGCCGAAAGGCTATGAACCTGACCCTGAAGTGCTGAAGCTGGCACGCAAAGACGCGAAAGCGACGGGCGCGAAAATCTCGGTCGTTAATGATCCTTACGAGGCAGTTGCCGGAGCCGATGCGGTTTACACGGATGTCTGGGCTTCGATGGGCTATGAAGCCGAAACCGAACGCCGCCGCGAAATCTTCTCGGTCTTTCGCGTGACCAAAAAGCTGATGAAAGAAGCTCGGAAAGGCGCGCTTTTCATGCACTGCCTGCCCGCACATCGGGGCGACGAAGTGGACGCCGCCGTCATTGATGAAAAGGGTTCTATTGTGTACGACCAAGCCGAAAACCGCTTGCACACGCAAAAAGGCATAATGTTTGAATTGGTGACGAAGGCAGCCTGAGCATAGCCAATGAACGACGCCGAAGCCAATTCGCAATCCGCAATTCGCAATCTGCAATCCCGTTCGGTCGCTCGCAATGCTGGCATCGTCAGCCTTGCGATTATGGGCAGCCGCGTGCTGGGGTTGGTGCGCGAATTAGTGTTTGCCGCTTATTTTGGCGCAGGCTTTGCCACCGACGCGTTCATCATTGCCTTTCGCATTCCAAATCTTCTCCGCGATCTGTTTGGCGAAGGTGCCTTATCTGCTGCTTTCGTCACGACCTTTACGCAAAAGCTCAACAATGAAGATGAACAGTCTGCCTGGCGCTTGGCAAATTTAGTAAACAATGGCTTGTTCATTGTGCTTTCGCTTATTGCGTTGCTAGGCATCGTTTTCTCGCCGCAGATCGTCCATTTACTGATGGACGTCAACCCGCAACGCGGCGCGATTGATCAGGTCAAGGCGCTTCAGACCTACGAACTGGCCGTGCAAATGACACGGATCATGTTCCCGTTTTTGTTGATGATTTCACTTGCAGCGGTGGCCATGGGTGTCCTTAATACCAAAGGTATCTTCGGCATTCCCGCGTCCGCCTCGACGATGTTCAATGTTGGTTCGATTTTCGGCGGATTGCTTTGTTCTTACCTGCTCGCACCCGATTACATCGCCAGCCTCACCTCGGCAGTTATTCATGGGCAACGCCCCGAATTGAATCAGCAAGCCGCCGCGCGCGCGATTATCGGAATGGCGATAGGCACCTTGATTGGTGGCGTGCTGCAATGGCTGATTCAAGTGCCCACCTTGCGCAAAGTCGGCTATCGCTGGCAACCGATTCTCAGTTTCCGCGACGACGGCGTGCGCCAGGTCATGAAGCTGATGACGCCCGCTATTATCGGGGCAGCGGCGGTGCAAGTGAACGTGCTGGTCAGCACGAATTTCGCTTCGAGCTTGGGCGAAGGCCCCGTGTCGTGGCTGAACTATGCGTTTCGGCTGATTCAATTTCCCATCGGCGTCTTTGGCGTAGCGATTTCCACCGCCACGATCACGAAAACCGCGCGGGAAGCGGCGCAAGGCAGACTTGACGAATTCCGCCAGACCATTGCGTCATCGCTGCGCCTGACAATGTTGCTGACGATTCCTTCAACGGTTGGCTTAGTCGTATTGGCCAAACCGATCATCGGCCTGATTTACGAACGCGGCAGGTTTACGGTCGCCGACACGAATCAGACAGCAGACGCCTTGATGTTTTACGCGCTTGGTTTGACGGCTTATTCCGCGATTAAAGTCTTAGCGCCCGCGTTCTACGCTTTGAAGGACACGCGCATTCCAATGATAGCCAGCGTGCTTTCGATCATCACGAACTACTTTGTGGCGAAGCTCGCCATCGAATATTTTGGCATTGGTCATCGCGGGTTGGCGCTCTCTGTTTCTGCCGTAGCAATCATTAACTTCGCTGTGCTCTTTTTCTTTTTACGCAAAAAACTGAGTGGTTTGGAGGGGTGGAATTTACTGCTGGCTTTCGTGAAGATAGTCGCTGCCGCTGCACTGATGGGCGTGGCCTGTTATTTCGTGAGCGCGCAACTGGCACATTTCATCGGTCATCAAGCGTTGCCTGTGCGTATTGTGAACGTGCTGGTTTCGGTTGGCATCGGGGTTGTCGTGTTTGGGACTGCGGCGAAGTTACTTCGACTCAGCGAGCTTGATCAACTTACTACGACTCTAATGCGAAGATTTGGGAAACCGAAGACCAGCACCTCGCCCAAATAGAACACCCGCATAGCCTAAACCATGCGGGTGTGAATTGGTTAATCTAACCTTCTGCTTACCGCGATAACAACGTGCCGACATAACGCAGCAAATCGTTGGCGCTTTCGGCTGTGTAGCCGTGGTCAGTTACCAGCCGATCAATCACTTCGTTGATGCGACGCAATTGATCGTTGTCGGGTGTCTTCGCTGAAGTCGTGATCTTCACCACGTCTTTCAGGTCGGCGAAAATCTTCTTCTCGATAGCTTCTTTCAGGCGTTCGTGCGAGTTGTATTCAAACGATTTGCCTTTGCGTGAGTACGAAGAAATGCGGATTAGGATTTCCTGGCGGAAGGTATTCTTCGCGTTTTCGGAAATGCCGATTTGCTCTTCGATAGAGCGCATCAAGCGTTCATCCGGTTCAATGGATTCTTCCGTGATCGGGTCTTTGAGCTTCTCTTTGTTGCAATAGGCTTCGACGTTGTCGAGGTACGAATTGCAAAGGTTCTTGGCCATTTCCTCGAACGAGTAAACGAACGCGCGTTGGACTTCGATCTTGGCGATTTCGTCGTATTCGCGGCGTGCTGCGGAGATCAGGCTCAGATACCGTTCACGCTGTTCAGCATTGATGCCGGTGTGTTGCTCAAAGCCGTCTTTGATCGCTCGGAGCGCGTCAATCGGTGTGATGCAAGTGACGCCATCTTTGACGAGTGCATTGGACAAGCGGTTGATGATATAGCGCGGCGAAATACCGTCCATCCCCTCGCGCACGGTTTCAGCTTTGAGTTCTTTCACGTCGCGCGACTTGAAGCCTTCGACATCCTCGCCATCGTAAAGCTTCATCTTCTTGACGATGTCCACATTGGCTTTCTTCGGTTCTTCCAACCGCGTCATCACGGCAAACATCGCCGCGACCTTCAACGTGTGCGGCGCGATGTGGATGTTGCGCAGCACTTCGCTTTGTTGCAACAACTTCTCATAAATCCTTTGCTCCTGCGAAACCTTCAGGTTATACGGAACCTTGACCATGATCATGCGGTCTTGCAACGCTTCGGATTTACGATTGCCAACGAAGGCGGTGTATTCGCTTTCATTCGTGTGCGACATAATCACTTCGTCAGCATAGATCATGGCGAAGCGACCGGTTTTGATGTTTTGCTCTTGCGAAAGCGTGAGCAGCGAATACAGGAACTTCTCGTCAGATTTCAGGATTTCGATGAATTCCATCACACCGCGATTGGCGATGTTTAGTTCGCCATCGAAGCGATAGGCACGTGGATCAGATTCCACCCCAATTTCGCCAATCGTCGAAAGATCAATGGACCCCGTCAATTCCGTAATGTCTTGTGATTTTGGGTCGGATGGCGCGAACGTGCCAATCCCCACACGATCTTTTTCGGAAAAGAGGATGCGCTCAATCATCATGTCTTCATGTCTGCCGCCGTAATTGTGATCCAAGTTATAACGACACTGCGGGCAAAGCTCACCTTCGATATAAATGCCGTAATGTTTTTCAATATCCGCGCGCAGTTCAGCCGGAATCAGGTGCAACGGTTCTTCGTGCATGGGGCAGCCTTTAATGCCGTAAACTGCACCTTCAGACGTCCGTGTCCATTTTTCCATGCCCCGTTTCAGCATCGTCACAATCGTAGATTTACCACCACCGACCGGCCCCATCAGTAGCAGAATGCGCTTGCGGACTTCGAGACGTTGGGCGGCAGATTTAAAATAATCCACGATCTGATCTATGGCTTCGTCAATGCCGTAGAGTTCTTCGCTGAAAAATTTGTAGCGATTGATTTCGTCCATTGAGCCTTCGTTGACCTTTTCAACGCTAGACGAGAGGATCATGGAGCAGACGCGGGCATGTGAGAGTTGGGCGAGGCGCGGATTGGAACAAACCAATTCAAAATAATCGTGAAATGTCCCTTCCCACTTCAGTTCTTCGCGCTCACGACGGTAAGCGCCCAGCATATCGCTGAGATTCAGGCGGGGTTTTTGTTCTTCCATATTTTTGTTACACCTCCCTGCCGCTTACTGCACCGTGCGGCGTTTGTAATTCGGCAGCTTGTAAATTCCTAGGCATCTTCGTCGGCCTTGATAGCCCCCGATTAGGCGTCCGGCAAAGTGAAGATGCGCGCCGTAGGAAGGCGAACTCCAACGGCTTGTTTATGGTTCGGTCATGCGCAAATACCTTTCCTTCATCGTGTGGTTTGAATTTCAATGGGGGCTGCAATGCAAAACAACCAATTGCAGTATAGCACAGCCATAGAACTGGCAAGCAATCGTAAAATTTCTCGCCCTCTGGCGGTCGCTCGAACATTAAGGAATATACGATTAATACCGCACCAGTTCAGTAATTTTCATAGCGCGCTTGAGCGGGAATTTTAGCGAAGGGCGTGGGCCAAGGCAAGTAAGGCAAAAGCCGGATTGAGGTGGCTTTTTAGCGGGATAATTCCTCCAACAAAAGCAGTGCGAGCCGGGCCATCAAGAGATGACCAGGATTATCTACCGACCAATCAATTTCTGGTATGTCATCGCAGGTAATCGCCATCGCAACACGCCCCCGCCTGGTGTAGAAAATGCCGATGTCACTGCGCAAGGCATCCAATGCGCCGGGCTTCGTTGCGGTCTCCAGGCCTTTCACCCGCCGCGCAATGCCATCGTGATATTGCTGTCGCTTGAGAATGGTGATCATCTCTTTGGAGGCTGCCGGCGAAACGATTTCGCCCCGCTCAAGCTGGCCGAGCAAGTCAACCATTTCGCGCGATGTACTGACGCCAATGCCGTAGCGACTGCTGCTGCCATCCGATTTTTTGTTCCACTCTTCAGCAAAGGCTTTGCTTTCGCCGCCGCCGCCGATTTTGCGCAAAGAACGCGTGATTTTGCAGCCGAACTTGGCCAGCTTCTCGTTCACTGCGTCGGCGGTGATGTGATCCAGCACCAAATTCGTCGCCGTGTTGTCGCTGAGCATAATCATCAAATGCACCGCATCGCGCAGCGTTAAGCGCAAGCCGTCGCCAAAGTCCGGCAAAATGCCTGCGCCGCTGACTTTCTTTTCTTTCGTCAGCACGAGTTCGTCGTTCCATTTGAACTTACCTTCGGCGACCAGGGCAAACGTCGCGGCCATAATCGGCACTTTGATCGTGCTGGCCGTGCGCACCCGTTCATCTTCGCCAATGCCGTAACTTACCCCCGTGTCGAGGTTCCTGGCAAACAAGGTCACTTTGCCTCGGAAAGCTTTAATTTCTTCGCGAACTTTTTGGTCGAGCGCCTTGTCCGACAGGGACTGAGCCATAGCCGGGAAAGCAAGAAAAAGCAGTGCGCAAAGCAAGCAAAGGGGTTTCATAGGCCAGGCAAAATTAAGGGGGCAACACTCCTTGCGCCAGGGGATGAGCCGCGCAGGAGGGACGGCTTGATGCCAAACTCGCGGGCGTGTTGGGCGGCGATTTCTGTCGCTGCTGCGATCCCCGCCTCACCCGCCGCCAAAACGGCAACTGTACCGCCAGACCCACCGCCGGTAATCTTGGCACCAAAGACGCCGCTGTCTGGCCCGGACTGACGCACCGCTTCGACCAGGGCATCCGTTGTTGCACTTCCCAAGCCGCAACGACTGTAGCTCGCGTGCGCCTGGTACATCAACTCGCCGAGGGCTATTAACTGTGCGCGCCCAATTGGTTCTGCCAACAACGTCATAAATTGTTGTACGCGCGCTTCTTCTTCGACCGGGTGCGTTGTCGCGGCACGAATCATATAAGTTTTGTTTGGGTCAACTTGGGTTACAGGGTCAGTTATTCCGCCAAAGCGCGCTAAAAACTCCGCGCCGCTCATTTGTTCAGGCAGCAACGGCAAAAACTTTGAGCGAAAAACAGGCAGCGGAATGTTGCACAGAAACCCGCGATAAATGGGATCATCAATGCGGACTTGTCGCAACTCTGAAATTTCAAATTTGAGATTTAGGTAATCTGCAATGATCCGATAGCCCATAAACGCCGCCACCCGCACCTCGCCGTAACGCGCGCCTGTCACTGCGTGTTGCAGCCCGGAATCAAGGCCGATGAAATGCACGCCGTCAGGAATCGGCAACGCTTTGATTGCACCGTTCGGCTGACAGTAGATGCGTAGCAAATGATCCTGCTCACCAAAGACGGAGGTTAGTTGATCCATCAATCCACAGGGGGCACCCACCACGCGGTTCTCGATGATTTGCGCAAATACTGCCAATTCGTAACTGCTCAGTTCAATCGAAGCTGCGGCGGTGAGCGCGCTCAAAGTGGCAACTTCAATGGCCGCAGACGAACTCACGCCTTTGCCAAGCGGCACTGCCGAATCCAGCAAAATATTAGCGCCCGCCGCAATGTTCAGGCCGCCTTCACAGGCCAACACCGTAAATGCGCCGAGCACGTAAGCCGCCCATTGCGTCGCTTCATTGGGGGCCAGCTTCCGCCGGGCTGCTTCGTAATCAACGGGCAATTCACGTGCATTGATCGTGACTTCTTTGACCGCGACATCCGCCGTCGTTCGCACATGAATCTCGTCGTCCTCGCGTCCTTGCAGCGCCACAAACGCGGCCTCAGCAAGCGGCATTTCACAGACTGTCGCGCCGGAATAATCGGCAATCCCGCCCATTACATCCAAGCGCCCTGGCGCGCGCGCAATGACCAGCGGATTCTCTGCCACCAGGAAATCCCTTTGCTCATTTCGCAGTCGCGTGAGAAATGCTGCGCCATCTGGCAAGTTCTCAATTGTGTTCATCGCAATCCGTATTTTGTTAGTAATGCTTGTAAGACCGGTTCGACTTCATCTCGAATCGCTTGATTCGCATAGCCGATCCACGAAACATCATCCGTTGTATTGAGCGGCGCAGCAAGTGGCTGCCCGCGCCCATCCGTTAGCAATACGCCAGCCTCTTGTGCCAGCAACGCCGTGCAAATGTCGTACGGGTGACAGGAATGCCCGGTCGTCTTGCCCTCGCGTGCCAGCTTTTCATACAACAACGAGCGCACATCCGCCAGCATTCGGTCGTGTCCCATCATCAATTCGTAAAGCTGCCCGCCGGTCGAAAGATACTGGTCAGTAAACAGCGCGGTTTTGTTCGCAGACAAATCGCCGAACAACTCCAACGCCAGATTTTCTTCAATGCTCGCCAGCACATCTTTGCCAATCGGGAAGAAATTCGCCAACATCGCAAACCCGCCGCGAATGCTTGCCGCACGCGATGGCTGCGGGCGAAACGGAACGCGCCTACGTGTTTGCAAATCTATCGTTTCGCCAAACGCGCCGTGCCCGCGTTGCGCCCAGAGCGTGTCCGCGACCGCCGCGCGCGTGGTCGGCAATTCCACTTGCACGGCCAGTTCAATGTCCGCCAGCGTCGTCGCGTCGCCCCGATTCGGCGCGACGCCCAGCAACACCCACGCGCTCCGTTTGTTGTACATAATCGGGCGCGTACCATCAATCGGATCAACAATGAGGCGGAGTTCGCAGTCGTCAATTGAGCAACTCGCTGGAAAGGGAAGCGGTTGTTCATCGTTGACGCCTTCGCAAATCAGCACGAAGGAAGCGAGCGGCGCGAGGTATTCCTGCAAGGCCGGCAAAAGAATCGTTTCGACGGAGCGATCAATTTCATAGATCGTGTCGGCTGCGCTATGAAAGGCCACCGCTGATAACGCCTCTGCCGATTGCCGCCGCAGTTCGAGCAAGACGTGATCGCGCACCAACTCGCCAACTGTGACGAGCCGTTTTCTGATTTCATTGAGATTGTACATATAAAGGATGACTCGGAGACACGGAGATGTGGGACACGGCGAAAAGCCTTGCTCGCTACGTCACTCCATCGCTGTGTCGCCGCGTCGCAAGTAATGAATCTCGCTGACGGCTTGTAGCTCGGCGGCTTTTTCTTCCGGCGATGTGTCGCTCAAGAAATTGCCGCCGCCAAGTTCCGGCCCGGCCAAAAACTTCAGCAACCCGGGTTGCCGGAGCGGGGGTTGCAATTCGATATGTAATTGAAATTCGTTATGTTCTCCGCTATCCGTCGGCGCTTGATGGATTGCCAGCAAATACGGAAACGGCATCCGAAACAGGTTGTCGTACTTAATCAAGACCGTTTGCAGCGTCACGGCCAGATCGTGAATTTCTTCCGCCGACAAGTCTGCCAGCGAATGCCTCAGTGGCTTCGGCATCACGTACACTTCATACGCATAACGCGCAAATTGCGGCACAAACGCAATCGCAGTCGGGGTCTCAGCAATGATACGTCGCCCGTCGCGTTGTTCGGCTGCGATGACATCCAGAAATAAATTGCGTCCGGTACGACCGTGATATTCCAGCGCCGCTGCTTCTTCGCGTTCGATCAGCGAAAAGACAAAGTTCGTCGCATAAATCTGGCAATGCGGATGCGGGTTGCTGACACCAACTTCTTTGCCTTTGTTTTCAAAAATCAGCACGTGCTTGACTTCCGGGCGCGCGCCGAGCGAGCGGTATTCCTCGCGCCAGGCTGCGATCAATGCACCCACTTGTTCAATCGGTAATTCAGCCAATGTCAGGTCATGACGCGGGCTGTAATTGACGACGCGACAGAGTCCATGCGCCGGTGTGACGCGATATAAGCCATCATCATAACTCATTTCCGGCGCGTTTGGCCCGGTTGGTGGGTGATCGTTCGTGAAGACAAAGACGCCGGTATACTCCGGGTTTTTTGCACCACCGACACGCTCGTTGCCCGGACACAAATAACAAGTTGGGTCGTAAGCCGGAGCGTTGGCTGCCGCGATGTCTTCGGTCTTGCCGCTCCAGGGGCGGGTGTTGCGATGTGAGGCAACGATGACCCATTCGCGCCGCAGCGGATGCCAGCGTTGTTCCCAAACCGGATTTTGCGTTTGTTCGTTCATCGGACGGGCAATTTACCTTGTCTTGAGGGAGGGAACAAGGGGATGGAGGGATGTGGGGAGAGGGGAGAGGGAGAAGGAAAGAAGGGGAGAGAGAGAGACACAGAGGCTTGAGGTCATAGCGTATTGCATCTCTCTCCCTCTGCCTATCCCCTTCTCCTGTCCTCCTCACTTCTGTTGTGCTTTCAGAAATGCGAGCAGGTCGGTCATTTCTTTTTGTGTTAGCAAGGTCGCAAACCCTTCCGGCATCAGTGATACGGTCGAAGGTGTTGTCCCGGCGATCTCGTCGCGCGCAATGCGCAGTTTCTGATTCACCCCCAACCACAACACGGTCGCTTCCCGCCCCGATTCCAATTGGCTACGGATGCCGTTGAAGGTTTGCCCGGATTTTGTCATCACGCGCTGCGTTTGATAATCCGGCACGAGCGTTGCGCTCGGAAAAATAACCGCTTCAAGAATGTCGTGGCCGGAGCGAATCGCGCCGACCGAAGTCAAATCCGGCCCTAAGCGCCCCCCTTCAGCACCAATCGCGTGGCAGTTGTAACAAGTCGCTTTGCCGTAAAATAGCGCTCGTCCGGCGCTTGCATTGCCGCCCGCTGTGAGCAATGGTTCCAATTCGCGCAGTTTGTTGGTGCGTGCTTCGGCTTCAGCTTGAAAGCGTGCAAGCAACTGTTTGGACGCAGCTTTCGTCGTGTCGGAAAAGTTTTGGAAGAGTTGTTCGATCCGCTTGCTGCCAATGGAATCCAGCTTCACTTCAGGCTTGGTGAGTGCGGCGATTAAGGCTTGACCCACGTCATCATCTTTCGTTGCGCGAAAGGCATCGAGCAGTGGCAGCAGCGTGAGCGAATCGGCGCTGGATAATTTTTCATTTGCCAGCCGGAGCAGTTGCGCGTGACTCAATTCCGCTTCGCCGAGGCTTTGCGCAGCGGCGATAGGCAACGCGGAATTCGGATTGGCTGTCAGGCTGCTGAGCAGCAAATCAAACATCGCATCGGAAATTTGCGGTGTATGCGCGACAAGCGCGGAAATTGCGGCGATGCGTAATTCGGCTGATTCGGCAGAGTTGTTGGCAATCTGATTCAATTCGTTGTTCAATCCGTCCACGCGGCGCGCGCGCACGACTTCGATGCTGCGGGTGCGCAGGCGGACATCACCTTTGCTCACCAGCGTCGCCACTTCGCTCACCCATTCGTTCGGCAATTCTTTCAGCGAGCAACGTTCGATTGTCTCCAGCAAAAAGAGTTGGCGATCTGGGTTGGGATGATGTAATGAGGTCGTGATGAGCTTTTGCACTTGCGCGTCATCCGCGAACGTCAACAATGCTTCACGCACTGCGTCGGCTTCATCCGCGTCGAATTTCGGCGCATTTAATCGCGCGCGCAAAAAGTTCAGTACTGCGCCTGCCCAATCTTTATGACGCGAAATCACGAACAATGCGGCGTGGCGCATGGCGGGACTCGGGCTGTTAAGGAACGGCGCGACTTGCGCTTGTTGCAGCGGGCTGTTGTCCAGTTGATCCAGCGCGATCAATGCCGCTTTCAGAAACCGCGAATCGTGCGGCTCCTTTGCGTTCAGGAACGACAGCAATGTGGGCGCGTCATTCAGTTGAATCAGCGCATAAATACAAGCGTGTTCGACAAAGCGATCTTCAGCATACCTGCTGCTAGCACGCAAGTCATAAGCACGCTCGCGCATCGCCAATTTGTCCGAGCGACGTCGCGGCTTGTCGTCGCACCGGAAGTTCATCTCCCTTCGCCATTTGGATCAAGCGTTCGACGGCGTCGTGGTCTGTGTTCATGCCTACGACGCGTGCGGCGGCGGTGCGGACTTGCGCATCAGGATCATTCAACCTTCTGCGCACAGCCTGCATTGACAGGCGCGAAGCAAGGCGACCTAACCCGAAAGTTGCGGCGCAACGAACTTCCAGATCGGTGGCTTGTGCGCTGATATTTGCCAACGCGCTTACCGCCGCCTCGCCTTTGCTGACCAACAATTCCAAACTGCGTGCTTGCACAGCGGGACGTGCATCTTCCAACTGCTTCGCCAACGCTTCGGGCGCGAGCGAATCCAGCTTCAATCCCATGCCGCGTGGATCGTCAATCTTCGGCGCTCCTACTTTGCGCACCCGATAGACCGCGCCTTTGTGTTCGGCTTTGGCGATGACGGAGAGCGGGCAGGCGTCCACGTACCACCCGCCCGTGTCGAGAAACAACAAGCTGCCGTCCGCGTCTTCGATCACTTCGGTTGGGTGAAAATCGGGATCAGTCGAAGTCACAAAATCGGAATCTTCGGTACGAAACGTCGCGCCTTCACGAAACAGTTTGTGACGTTGAATGCGATGCGGATTGAATTGCGCGGTGAACAGATTGCCTTTGAAATCCGTGCCGAAATGCGTGCTGCGATATTGCAACAGCCCCGCCGGAGCGATGCGCGCGAACTTCGTCATCACGGGCATCAAATCGCCCGTGCGCTTGAATTCGCTCAGCACCGGATGCGGTTTGGAATAAACTCCGCCTTCGACAAAATGTAGCAAGCCATCACGCTGCCCGTTTTGCGGATCAACGAAATACGTCATCGTGCCGATCATCTCGCCCGCGGGTGTAAACGTGAGTTCGACCGGATTGTCAAAGCCGCCGCCGGCCACACGCTCCAAGCCCGTGCCGTCAATGCGACTGCGCCAAATGCGCGATGCCAGGCCTTCGAGTTGTGTGCCTTCTTTCGTTTGAATCTTGTAGCCGTGCCGCCCGTGCGTCATATACAACCAGCCGTCCGGCCCCAGAAACGGGCCGTGCAGGCTCGACGTATTCAAGATATTCCATCCCGTCAAAATCGCCTCTTTGCGATCCGCTACGCCGTCGTCATTTGTGTCGTCAAAGCGCAGCAAATCAGGAGCCGAAGCGACAAACAAACTGCCACGATGCCAGAGCGCGCCCATGGGCAAACTGAGCTTGTCGGCGAAAACTTTGCTGCGGTCGAACACGCCATCGCCGTTTGTGTCTTCCAACAAGCTGATGCGGCATTCAGGCTGCGCGGGCATATCTTTGCCCTTGATGTTTTTGCCCGACGATTCAGCGATGAACAAACGTCCACGATCATCCAGAAACGCCAGCATCGGATATTGCGTCAACTCCGGCGAGGCGACGCGCTCAATCGTGAAGCCTTCCGGCACGCTGATTGTGTAGCCGTCGCCGACTTTAATGACATTACTGAGTCGAGAACGAAAGCAAGCGCCGCTGCCTACGGCAATGATGATGAGAGCTAGTAACAGACCTTTGCGTGTGTTCATCCGCTGCTTCTCCTGTGCAATTATGGTGTTGCGTAATTGATTGGAACGAGAGTGTAACTCATGTTACGCGGCAAGAAAGAAGACCGGCGACTTGACAGGATTTTCGTCCCAGCGGGACGGCCTGACAGTAGCCCGGCAATTCATTGCCGGGTGCTTGGCACGAAGACCGCGCGTCCCAGCGGGACGCTTGAACACGTTACCACGATTGAAATCAAGCGTCCCGCTGGGACGCGGCGAGGTGCCGCCTGTCCCGGCAATGAATTGCCGGGCTACTGTCAAAGCATCCCTATGGGATGAAGAGCTTGTCAACTGCTCCGCTTTTATCTTCAGTGCGTAACATGGGAGTGTAAATCAAATTGTCGGAGATTGGGATAGACGACTGCTCGGCTTCGAAATGGCAGGCTGCTATAATCAAAGCTGTAATGAGAAAATGTTGTGTAGCAGTCGAGTTGGCGGCTACTACCCAGGCTCGCAGACTGAAAATGAGAATTCTTTTGGTTGAAGATGAAAAGCATGGAGCGCAAATCTTAGCGAAGGGATTGCGTGAACAATCCTATGCCGTAGACTGGGCGGCGGACGGGGTCGCTGCGCTCTATCAACTGGCGATGAATACTTATGACCTGATTATTCTTGATGTAATGCTGCCGCACAAAAACGGATTGCAGGTCTGCCGTGAACTGCGGGCGACGGGGTCGGCTGTGCCTGTTTTGATGCTGACCGCCCGCGACTCTGTCCAGGATCGCATTACAGGGCTGGACACGGGAGCCGATGATTATCTGGTCAAGCCCTTCGATTTTTATGAATTGTTGGCGCGTGCGCGGGCTTTGCTGCGGCGTGGACCCGTGCTTCGTCCTAATAAACTGACAGTTGCTGACCTGACGATTGATGTGCCTGCGCATAGCGTGACGCGCGGGGGACGCGCGATTCAATTGACCGCGAAAGAATATGCGCTGCTGGAATACCTGGCACGGCGCACAGGTGAAGTCGTCACACGCACTGAGATCGCCGAGCATGTCTGGGATGAAACCTTCGATCCATTTTCAAATTTGATTGAGGTCTATATTCAACGGCTGCGTCGTAAAATTGATGACGGGCAAGGGCTGAAGTTAATCCGTACGCTTCGCGGCGAAGGGTATCAGTTGGCCGCCGCGCCAGAATAAGCGGTGAAGAGGCGATTGCCATGTTTTATTCAGTTCGGACACGATTGACCTTGTGGTTTGTGGGAGCGTTGCTGCTGGTGTTGCTTATCTTCAGCTTTGGCGTTTATGCGCTACTGGCTGGCAATCTGCAACGGCGCACCGATGAAAACCTGCGCGCGGCGCTCGATTCCATGCATCACCTGCTTAATTATGAACGCACCGAAGGCGATACGGAACTGGAAGCCGCCCGCAATACGGTTGCGGAGTTACGGTATCCAAACATGACGCTCGCCGTTTTTACTGGCGACGGACAGTTATTGGCCGAAACCCTGACTTCCAACGGCGTCCACACGACCCTGCCAGTATTACCCGCAGAGGTAAAAGAGGAGCCTCATTTCCTTACTTTGCCCCACAATCGGGAGCCGAGCGAAGATGGCTGGCGCGTGGTGGTGCGGCGGGTGCGGGCTTTGCCGACGGATGCACCGAATTTGATCGTTGCCCGGCAATCTCTGGAACCGCTGACCGAGGAGTTGGAATCTTTGCGGCAGGTCTTCTGGATCGCAGTACCATTGGCGCTTGTGCTGGCAGGGCTTGGTGGTTGGTTGCTGGCGCGTAAAGCTCTTGCGCCCGTTGTCGCAATGTCAGAGCAGGCGCGGCGCATTGGCGCGGACAACCTCAATGAGCGATTGCCGGTAGCGAATCCGCGCGATGAATTGGGACGATTGGCGGAAACCTTCAACGAATTGCTGGCGCGCCTCAATATTGCTTTTGATCAACAGCGTCAATTTATGGCGGACGCTTCACACGAATTACGGACGCCCCTTTCAGTGATGCACATAACGGCACAAGTGACATTGGGACAGCCGCAGCGGGTTGAATCGGAATACCGCGAGGCGCTGGCGCTGATAGAAGCGCAAACGCAGCGTCTGGCGCGAATCGTGGAGGATATGTTTACGCTCGCGCGCGCCGATGCTGGTCATCGCGCCCTGGAGCGGACAGCTTTTTATCTGGATGAATTGCTGGCCGAGACCGTCCGCGCCGCTCAGGTTTTGGGCGAGCGCAAAGGCATCAACATTGTCCTTCAGCCAACTACGGAAACGCTTTATTGCGGCGACGAAGGCTTACTCCGACAAACGTTGCTGAATCTGCTTGATAATGCGCTGAAGCACACTCCATCAGGCGGCACGATCAGCCTCCAGATGGTATCGCGTTCCTCGGACATCGAAATTATCGTTGCCGATACGGGTTCAGGCATCCCTCTCGAAGCTCAATCCCATATCTTTGAGCGATTTTATCGAGCCGATGCTGCGCGCTCGCAATCTGCCACGTTGCACCATAATGGCAGCGGCGCGGGGTTAGGGTTGTCTATCGCGCGCTGGGTTGCCGAAGCGCATGGTGGAACCATAAAACTTTTGCACTCTCACCCGACCGGAACAACCTTTGCCCTTTCGCTGCCCTTAAATCCTGCCTAGCAAAAGGCTATTTTCTTAGCCTGCGCCGATTTATCTTCTGTTTATTTTCAAAAGAGTAAATTCAGAGCCTCCACGAAGTTTGTTCTGAAATATTCTGCTTGGCAGGAATTAAGATTGAGACGCCGGGAATTTCTTGCGCTGCTGCCAACAATTTCAACAGGAACTGCTCATCGAGTTTTTAGAAAATCGTCGCACGATATTTTCCCGACAGTCTCTTGCAGCAGTACCAACGCGCCCCTCGCCGCCAAACGAGGTCGTGCGGTTCATCGCTTTTGGTGATATGGGAACCGGGTGAGGAGAATCAATCTTCACTCGCCCGGCGAATGGCTATCTACCACGACCAACATCCGTTCGAGACGGCACTCATGCTCGGGGATACATTTATCCAAATGGAAGCCCAGCTTTGTTTAGAAATAAATTTGAGCGCCCCTACTCCGAACTGCTTGCAACGCGGCGTCCGCTTTTATGCAGTGCTCAGGTAATCACGATGTGCGCTTTGGGATCCAGGAGGCGGAAATCAACTACCCAAACTTTAATATGAAAGGGCAGCGATATTACTCGTTTGTCAAAGGGATCAGGGACGGTGAGTGAATTGTTGTTTCGCTCTCAATTCCACTAATGTTCACCCGGCAGCAACAATTAAGTTGGCTGGTTAAGCCGCGCTCAGCGCGTCTAAGGTATCTTGGAAAATAGCTTTCTTTCATCATCCCATCTACTCCTCAGGTATCAGACATGGCTCGGATACAAAGCTGCGTGCGCTACTTGAACCACTGTTCTTAAAATATAATGTCGCAGCAGTTTTGTCAGGACATGATCACGTCTACGAACGAACGAAGCCGCAGCAGGGGGTACAATATTTCGTCTCTGGCGCAGGTGGCCAGTTACGCAAGGGCAACCTTGATCGACGTACTCCCTTCTTTGCTACTGGTAATGATCAGGTGAATAGCTATATGTACTTTGAAGCTACGAAAGAGAAACTGTCTTTTCTCGCGGCGCTGGATGCTGCGGGTCATACGCTCGATAATGGCGAATTAACCACCACGTAAATCGTGCTGCCAGGTTTTCCGTCAAAGGTGAAATCGAACCAAACTACCAACCAAGAAGAAGGAAAATAGTATGCCGATCAATCAAGAGACTGACTTCTAACGATGGCTTTATGTGTTGCTGTACTGCTTGCGGCAATTCCAACGCTCGCGCAAAGCAAAGAAAGCAAGGTTAAGATGAAAGACCTGCCCGCGCCCGTGCAGCAAACCGTGAAAGAACAGAGTCAAGGCGCAACTGTGCGCGGCTTGGCGAAAGAGATCGAAGACGGGCAGACGGTTTATGAGTTGGAATTGAAAGTCGCAGGCCACACCAAAGATATGCTGATTGCTACTGACGGTAAGATCATTCTTCTTGAGGAGCAGGTTGAGTTAGATGCTTTGCCGCAACCCGTCAAAGACTGCCCTTCTCAAACAAGCTGGCAAGGGAAAAATCAAACTGGTGGAATCGGTCACGAAAGAGGGCGCGCTGGCCTACTATGAAGCACAGGTAAAGAAAGGGATCAAAACTGTAGAGGTCAAAGTCACGCCCGACGGTCAATTGATGAAATGAAGGGAACCGTAAATGAAGATGCGGAAATGCACAGCCATATTGCTATCTGGTTGTTTGTGCTTTGTCTGCGCTGCTTAGCACAGTGAGTCCAGTGCAAGGGCAAAAGAAACAAGCGCCGCCGACGGCTATCGAACAACTCACTGGTTACAACGGGAAAGTGCCGGATAAACAACTACGCTTTACACTGCCGAACGGGGTAAAGCTTGAAGATGGCTTATCCGAAGACGAAGCCGTTGCCATTGCGCTCTGGAACAATGCGACGTTGCACGCCGATTTGGCGGTGCTTGGCTTAGCCCGCGCCGATTTGCTGGATGCCGGATTGTTGCGCAATCCGCTTTTGAATCTCGTGCTGCCGATTGGCCCGTACCGCCAATTTGAAAGCGTGCTCACCTTTCCGCTGGAGGTCTTTTGGCAACGGCGCAAGCGTGTCGAAGCCGCTACCATCGAAGTCAGTCGCGTCGCGCAAAGCCTGGAGCAAAACGCGCTCAACCTGATGCGCGATGTGCGACTGGCCTATACCGATTGGACTTGCTGGCGCATAGAGCGTGTGCGGCTCGCCGACGAAGCCGTAGATGTGCGGCAACAAACTACCAAACTCACCAATGTGCGGTTGCGCGTCGGTGACATCGGCGAAATCGAAGCGACCGCCGCGCGCTCGGATCAAAGCCTGGCGATGGAGCAGGCGACGCGTGTTGCGACGCGACATCGTGATCGCGCGGGATCGCTTGCGGCAATTGCTGGGCATGAGCGAAGAGCCAGCCTGAAATCACCTTGCCTCAGGCAAAAGCATCGCAGATCGTTCTTGCTTCGCTCAACTCGCCCGCGCCTGTGCCGCAGCCAAAATCGCTTGATGAAGTTTTCAAGCCGCGCTTTGACGGCTCGCCCGGAATTGCGCGCGGCGGAAATCGCATTGAAACCGCTGCCAAACGCGCGAAGTGGGAGCATTCTCGCTTTACCACTTTAGCCGGGTTGCTCAATCTCAAACAGGGCGAAGGCCTGGGCTTTTCGCCGCGTCCGGGCATTGCTGGCTGAGTTGCCGATTTTCAATCGAAATCAGGGCGGCATTGCGCGCGCCGATGCCGAAGTCGAACGCGCTTCGTGGCAATACCTCGCCACGCGCCAGCGCATCGCCAACGAAGTGCAGGACGCTTTCAATCAATATTGGCAGGCACGCGAAACGCTGGCGCAATGGCAAGCCAACATCCTGCCGCTAGCCGAAGAGAATGTGCAACTGTCCGAAGCGCGCTTTCAAAAAAGGCGATCAATCGTATTTGTTCGTGCTGGATGCGCTGCGCCGCAGAACCGAAATCCAGGCGACGCGACGTGGAATTACAAGCCGAACTGCGCCGCGCCACCGTCCAACTGGATCGCAGCATCGGGAGGAAATTCGATGGCAAAACCCTAATTCACGAAACAGAGATATGCAAACCGTTAATAACCTGCATACGAGCACGACAAATAACATTCCGCAACCTGCCGTCGCCCTGGCCGCTGTTGTCATCTGCGCTGTCTTGATCGCTCTATTGTTTTTGACTTCCTGCTCTGCTTCAAAAGCCGCGCAACCAAAACAACCATCACCCGCCACCGTCGAAAACGCCAAGCCGGAAACTGCGCTGGCCACGGTTAAGTTGACGCCGCGAAGCCGAGAAACGGCTCGGCATTCAAACCGTCACCGATGGCAACGGGCTGACGTGGCGCGGACGATAGAATTGAGTGGTGAAGTTGTCATGCCGCAAGGGCAAACTGATGATCGTCTCGCGCCAATGGCAGGCACGTTGCAAGCCGCAACAAAATCTGCAGCTGCTTGTCGGAACCGCCTGTTAAGTCAAGGGCCAGGCGTTGTTTCGGATCACGCCCTATCCTTGCGCCCGAACGCGATCTGCGTGTGCAACTCAAGCGCGAAGTGGCCACGCTGACCGAACGTGTCGAGGGTCGCGCAAACAACGCAAGGAACGCGCTGAAATCCTGGCCAAGGAAAAAGCCGGCAGCGTACGCGCCGTCGAAGAGGCACAGGCTGAACTTGGCCGTCGCCGAAGCTGAATTGAAAGGCGCGCGCGAACGGTTGGAGCGAATTGGCAGCGGCTCGTTGGCGTCTGATTTCGAGGTGCACAATCACTGCGCCTATCAGTGGAGTTAGTGCAAAAAGTGAATGCCCGCGTATGGGCCAAACGCGGCAGGTGGCGCGGTCCTGCTCGAAATCGCCAATCTGTGCACGATCTGGATTCGCGTGCCGGTGTATGTTGGTGATTTGCCCAACATCGCACGCAATCAACCGGCGCGCTACATTCACTAAGTTGCGGAACCGCGGCGCAACGGTCATTGCAAACCCGTCACTGCGCCGCCGACCGCCGATGCGCAGCCGCTACCGCCGATCTGTATTACGCCCTGCCCAATTACAAAAGGCCAGTGGCGACCCGGTCAGCGCGTGGGGGTGACGCTTGGCGCGCGCGCCACAGCGACCGGTCTGGTGATTCCCTGGTCAGCCGTGCTGCACGATATTCAAGGCGGCACCTGGGTGTATGAAAACACAGCGGCGCAGACCTTTGTCGGCGCCCGGTCGAGGTGCGGTATGTGTCAAACGAATGGGCAGTGCTGGGGCGAGCGCCGGCGGCTGGCGCCAAAATCGTGACAGTTGGCGCGGCTGAATTGTTTGGTACTGAGTTTGGAGGCGGTAAATAAGCAGGCGAGGTTTTATCAATGCTGAATCAAATCGTTTCCACCTCGCTCAAACTGCGCGGCATCGTCGTCATCCTCGCGTATTCTGCTGCTGATCGTAGGTGTGCGCACCTGCCCTCAACGCAATTGGATGTCTTTCCCGAATTCGCGCCGCCGCTGGTCGAAATTCAAACCGAAGCGCCCGGGCTTTCCACCACTGAGGTCGAAAGCCTGGTCAGCTGCCCCGATTGAAAATGCGCTCAATGGTTTAACGCATCCTGAAAACCCTGCGCTCAAAATCCGTGCTCGGGCTTTCTTCGGTAGTGTTGATTTTTGAATCGGGCACGGACTTGATGCAGGCCCGCCAATTGGTGCAGGAACGCTTGGCGCTGGCGGCCAGCCGTTTGCCCAGCGTCGCGCACGCGCCGGTGATTCTTGTCGCCGCTCTCTTCGACCAGCCGCTTGCTGAAAATCGGGATGTCGTCCGCCAGCTTTCGCAAATGGAAATGACCGATCTGGCACGCTGGACGATTCGCCCGCGCTTGATGGCGGTGCCTGGCGTTGCCAACGTTGCGATCTGGGGCGAGCGCGATCGCCAGTATCCAGGTGCTGGTTGATCCTGATCGTTTGCGCGCGAACAACGTTACGCTCGACACCGTTGTGCAATGCCACGCGCGAGGCTGTTTCCCCGAAAACGGGCGGCTTTATCGACACGCCGAATCAGCGTATGGCAATCACCCATGTGCCGCCGATTGCCAGCCGCAGGATCTCGCGCGCATTCCACGTTAACCCGCAACCGTCGCCCGCGTTTGCCGCGCCGCTGTTACTGGGTGAAGTTGCCGAAGTTCGAGAAGGCTTTCCGCCGCCGATTGGCGATGCCGTCATCAATGACAAGCCCGGTCTGCTGCTGATCGTCGAGAAACAACCGCAGGGCAATACGCTGGATGTGACGCGCGAGCGTCGAAGCCGCGCTCAATGATTTGAGACCCGGCCTGCAGGGACTCGAAGTGGATTCGACCATCTTTCGACCAGCGACCTTTATCGAGATGGCGCTGCAGCAATCTGAACAAGGCGCTTGCTGATTGGTTGTCTGCTGGTGGTGGTCGTGCTGGCGTTTTTCCTGTTCGATTGGCGCACCGCGTTCATCAGCTTGACGGCGATTCCGCTGTCGCTGGTCGGCGGCTGGGCTGGTGCTTGCATTACACCGACAGCACAGTCAACACGATGGTGCTGGCGGGCTTGATTCTGGCGCTGGGCGAAGTCGTGGACGACGCGATCATTGACGTCGAAAACATTCAGCGACGCTTGCGTCTGAATCGTGTGGCAGCGAGCGCCGGAATCGCGCTTTTCGTGTGGTGCTGAAAGCTTCGCTCGAAGTGCGCAGCGCGATTGTCTATGCCACGCTGATTGTCGTGCTGGTGTTTCTGCCGATCTTTTTTCTGGATGGTTTGGCCGGATCGTTCTTTCGTCCGCTGGCGGTTTCGTATGTGCTGGCGGTGATGGCTTCACTGGTCGTCGCGCTCACGCTCACGCCCGCGCTGTCGTTGATCTTGTTGCCGAAAGCCGCCGCGACCGAGCGTGAATCGCCTTTGACGCGCATTCTCAAACGAATCTATCGCGTCATTTTGCCGAGACTTGTGCATCGCTCGTGGCTGGCGATCATCGCGATGTTGATACTGTTCACGGGCGCAATCTGTCTCGTTGCCTTACTTGGGCGAAGAGTTTTTCCCCGAATTCAAAGAGACCGATTTTTTGATGCACTGGGTTGGCAAGCCCGGCACTTCGCTGGACGCCATGACCCGCAGCGTGATCGTTGTGAGCAAGGAACTGCGAGCGATTCCCGGCGTGCGCAACTTTGGTTCGCACATCGGACGCGCTGAAGTTGCCGACGAAGTCGTCGGTCCGAACTTCACCGAACTCTGGATCAGCATTGATCCGAACGTGGATTACGACCAAACCGTCGCGCACATCAATCAAGTCGTCTACGGCTATCCCGGCATCGTCCGCGACGTGTTGACGTATCTGAAAGAACGCACGAAAGAAGTCCTGAGCGGTTCCAGCGCCGCTATCGTTGTGCGCCTGTACGGCGCGAACCTGGACACGTTGCGCAGCAAAGCGACCGAAATTCAGGGTGTGCTGAGCAAAGTGGACGGCGTGATAAACCTCAAGCTGGAACAGCAAGTCTTAGTCCCGCAAATCGAAGCGCGTTTGCGAACTGAAGTTGCCGCTCGCTTCGGATTGACGCCCGGCGATGTGCGCCGCGCCGCTGGCACGCTTATCAAAGGCACGAAAGTCGGCGAAGTCTACGACGAGCAAAAAGCCTATGATGTCGTCGTGTGGGGCAATGAAAAGCTGCGTGTTGATTTGGCGGCCTTGCGTGCAATTCGCATCACTTCACCCGCAGGCACTGAGGTCAAACTCGGTGATGTCGTTGATTTTCGCATCGCGCCGACGCCGAACATCGTGCAACGCGAAAACAATTCGCGCCGCATTGATATTACGTGCGATGTGCAAGGCCGCGACCTCGGCAGCGTCGCCCGCGACATCGAAACCAAAGTTCGCGCCATGAATTTCGAGCGTGGCTATCATCCCGAATTTCTGGGTGAATACGCCGCGCGGCAACAATCGCGCAATCGCTTGTTTGCGCTGGCAGGTCTGGCGTTGCTCGGCATTTTGATGTTGCTGTTTGCCGACTTCAAATCGTTGCGCTTGACGTTGCTCGTGTTTCTGACCTTTCCGTTTGCACTGGTGGGCGGCGTGGCCGGAGCGTTTTTGAGCGGCGGCGTTTTATCACTTGGTTCGTTGATTGGCTTCATCACCGTCCTCGGCATCGCCGCCCGCAACGGCATTATGCTGGTCAGCCATTACCGCTACCTTGAAACCGAAGAGCAGCAAGCCTTCGGTCCGGAACTCGTGCTGCGCGGTTCCGAAGAACGACTCGCGCCGATTTTGATGACCGCCACTGTGACCGCGCTCGCGCTGGTGCCGATTGCGTTCGGCGGGATGAAGCCGGGGCAGGAAATCGAACATCCGATGGCGGTCGTAATTTTGGGCGGCCTGATCACTTCGACGTTGCTGAATTTATTTTTGCTGCCTGCGTTGTATTTGCGGTTTGGCGCAAGACGAAACGATCAGAAACTGCAGCCTATGAATTGCCTGTCAAATTAGCCTGAGACCTGAAATATTGAAGAGCGACAAATCTTTCCATCGCGGCATCGCTTGCTTTGTCATCTAGTTGCTATGCGCGTAGAATCCGCTTTCAGCTCAATGGCATTGAATAAAGGTTCAGAGTTCACGCTTCAGCGTGCTGCTCGCACAGGAAACACGCTGAAGCGTGAACTCTGAACGCCGCTTCGGATCGCTTCATTCAATGCTTGCGCGGCTTCCCTGACCATGTCTATTCTGCCCGCTCAAGGAGTCACGTATGAAAAGACAGATTTCATTCTTTTGTGCCGTTGTTGCAGGTGTGGTCTTCCTGACCGCCACCACGTTTGGGCAAGTGCTGAAGGTCGAGCCGGAGAAGCCAAAGTCGGGCGATAAGCTCAAGATCACCTATGATCCGAGCGCGTTAGATGCGGACGTCACACTTGAACCTCGCTTCAGCGTTCGTGCCCATAAGTTTCAAGTGGATGGCTCTTATCAAGTCGAGACCGCCCTGATGAAAAAGGTTGGCAAGATGCTGACCTGCGAGGTGACAGTAGATAATGATGTCAGCTTTGTGCAGTCTCACATTGGTTCACCGGGGAAAATTTGATTCGAAATCGGAACGGCAACTGATGATTTACCGAGAGGATGGGCAGCCGGTCAAAGGTGCCTATCTTTCACAGACTGGTGAAAACAAAGTGTATCAAGAATGGGTAGACAAGGAATTGGCGCTCTACCCCGACAACTATCTAGCCTATCGGTCCAAGTGGCGGAGGAACGGGAAAGTTGATAGAGAAAGTTTGAAGACCATTATCGAAGCCGATATCAAACAGGTCAACACACAGATCGTAGGCGAGCCCTTAGATTGGCTTCACACAATGGTTGGAGGCTATCTGTCGCTCGGCCAGGAAGAGAAGAGCCGAGAGGTACTGCGGAGGATGATGGAGAAATATCCAGACGCGCCGCTGACTGGAGAGTCGCTTTTTAGATATATGCGCGAAAGATACGCGCAGCACTTTACTGGCACAGGTACGCTGGAGGTCAATCAGATGACGCTCATCTTCATGAAACGCAAAGCAGCTTCTGAGCAGGCGCGTTGGCTCGCTGAATTAAGCTTGTTTCGTGATAAAGCTCAACCGTTGGAGGTGCCGGAAATGGTACTGCGGAGATGGATCGCAGATGAACCGCAGAATCCAGATTCTTACCTTGCACTGGCTTCAGCGCTGAGTGAGCGTGAACAACGCCCAGAACAGGTCGCGTTGCTGAGCGAGAAAGCGTTGGAGCTATTGTTACAGAGCAAAGCGCAGGAAGATGACTGGTCTGCTACTAGAATCGAGCAGGTGGATCTGCCGCGCACCTACTATCTGCAGCGCTAAAGCTGCTTTCATGCTTGGTAAGTATGCAAAGGCGCTAAGTGCCATCAAAGCAGCACAAGCACTCAATAAAGAGACCCCGGCTGACTATCTCACTGCTCGAAGGCAACATCTGGGAGAAAGCCGGAATGCTGACGAAGGCCGAGCAGGTTTATTTGACAGCGTGGCAACGCGGCTCGAAGGAGGCTGTTGCCGAACTCAAAACGCACTACCTGAAGTACGGTGGCGCGGAGAACGGCTTCGAAAAATGGCTTAGTAAACGCAGCGTAGAAGCTGGCGCAGTGGCCATCAGCAATACCGCAAAGAAAGGTTTCGCCGATTTCAGCGTCACGACTGTCGCGGGCAAGAAAGTATGATCTGGCGGCATTGCGCGGCAAGGTCGTCGTGCTGAATTTCTGGTTCATTAGCTGCGGCCCCTGCCGCGCCGAAATGCCGGAACTCAACAAGCTGGTGAAAGAGTACGAGAGTCGTGGCGTGGTCTTTCTGGCTGCGACCTTCGATGATGTCGCAAGCCTCAAGGCGTTTCAGAAAGAGAAGGAATTCAACTACGAGATCATCCCCGATGCGCAAGGCTGGATTGATAAACTCGGCGTCAACGCATACCCGACGCATTACGTCATCAATGGACAGGGCGAAGTCGAATTGATGTTGCTTGGCGACCAGGATAAGAACATTGAGCAGATTCGCAATGTGCTGGCTCGCTTGGCTGCGGTGAAGTAAAGCGATTCCCAAAATCTCACCCCACTGACGTGGCAACGCGTAGCCTTGGGGCTATGCGTCTATCCATGGAAAGTCTTTTCTTAACCTCTATCGTGCGCAAGAATCTCTTATCGGAGCTAAAGGAAATATGAAAGCCCAACAATTTGCTGCATCCGCACCGTCTGAAGTCTTGAACCAACCGCCCGCACTCGAAGACTACAACTTATTTGAGTTCGACACGCCGCTGCGTGAAGCCGTCGAGCGGGAAGGCGCGGGCTGGATTGCAGAACAGGCGCACGAATTCGGCGCATTGCTCGGACGCGCGGAAACGTTGCAGCTCGGCGAATTGGCGAATCGCTATCTGCCAGTGTTGCGCACGCACGACCGCTTCGGGTATCGCATTGACGAAGTCGAATTTCATCCGGCGTATCACGAATTGATGCGGCTCGGCATTCATTGGCAAAGCCATTCGCTGCCGTGGACGAGTGAGCAAAACGGCGCTCACGTCGCGCGCGCGGCGCTGACGATGCTGCGGCATCAGGTGGACGAAGGGCACGGCTGCCCGCTTTCGATGTCGTATTCGGTCGTGCCTTCGTTGCGGCTGCAACCGGAACTCGCGGCTGAATGGGAGCCGCGTTTGTTCTCGAACGAATACGATCCGCGCTGTATTCCTGCTGACCAAAAGCGCGGCGTGTTGTTTGGCATGGCGATGACCGAACGGCAGGGCGGCAGCGATGTGCGCGCCAACACAACGCGCGCGCAAGCCATCGGCAAACGCGGCCCCGGCGAAGCCTACGAATTGACGGGACACAAATGGTTTTGCTCGGCTCCGATGTGCGATGCGTTTTTGGTGTTGGCGCAAACCGAAGTTGGACTGTCGTGCTTTTTGTTGCCGCGTTGGAAGCCCGACGGCACGCGCAATGCCTTTCACCTTCAACGCCTGAAAGACAAGCTCGGCAACAAATCGAACGCGTCCAGCGAAGTCGAATTTCACGGCGCGTATGCTCGTTTGATTGGCGAAGAAGGGCGCGGCGTAGCGAACATCATCGAAATGGTGCGGCACACGCGGCTTGATTGCTCCATCGGTTCGGCTGCGACCATGCGCCGTGCGGTCGCCGAAGCGACGCATCACACGAACTATCGCTATGCGTTCGGCGCGCGGCTGATCGAACAACCATTGATGCAAAATGTATTGGCGGATTTGTGCCTGGAATCCGAAGCGGCGACGGCGTTGGCCTTGCGACTCGCACGCAGCTTTGACCAGGCAGACAACAACGAAAGGGAGCGCCAGTTCAGCCGCATTGCTACGGCGATTGGCAAGTTCTGGATCACGAAACGCGCGGTGGCTGTCGTGGCCGAAGCGCTCGAATGTTTAGGCGGCAACGGCTATGTCGAAGAAGCGCCGCTGGCGCGGTTGTATCGTGACGCGCCGCTGAATTCAATTTGGGAAGGCTCCGGCAACGTGCAATGTCTGGACGTGCTGCGCGCGATGCGCAAAGAGCCAGATACAGTTGAGGCGTTGTTTGCCGAGTTGAGAAATGCGCGCGGCTTGGATACGCGCTACGATATGTTTGTCGGGAAGATCGAACGCGAGTTCGCCGACACCAGCAATCTTGAAGTTCGTGCGCGCCGCGTTGTGGAAGACCTTGGCCTCGCGCTCCAAGCCGCAATTCTGTTGTCACACGGCAATTCCGCTGTGGCCGATGCGTTTTGTGCTTCCCGCCTCGCAGGCGATCAGCGATTAGTGCTCGGCACCTTGCCGGTCGGAACGGCTTTCGACACGATCATCGAACGATCCCGGCCCAAGCTGGACGTTGCCTGAACGGCAATGGGCTTGCGCTATCCCGCTCCCTCCGGCACCAACGCCAGCCGAAAACCGAGATACGTCCAATCCGAATCCGTTTCAATCCGCTGAATGTAGGAGTAGTCCTGCGGCGCGTTCGAGCCAACCGCGAAGCAATGGGCATTGCCTTTCGCATCGCGGTAAAAACCCAGTTCCAGTGATTCCGTCTCACTCCACTCCGGGTGAAAAATTGTCCCCACCAGATTGAAAGCGGCAGGCGAGCAAATCGTCAGCCGATAGCCGCTCGGCAGCAATGAGCGCGAACGCCAGTCGTCCATAACAAGATTGACGAATTCGCGCAGTGGGATGAAGTTGTGGGCATAGCGTGTGCTGGAAGTAAAACCGGCTTTGCCCAAATATTGCGCGAAGGGATCGGCAGTCTGGTCGTGGCCGTAAAGCGTGCCGTAAAACTGCCGATTGTTATGATGGTAATGTGGCTTGCGCGTGCTTTCGATGCCTACGATCAGGCCCTGCCGTTGATGATGACTAATCCTGATTGCCTCACGCAAACTTTCTCCGTGATAATCGGGCTGCGCAAAATCACGGGAACGCATCGGGTACAGTCGTGCAACATAATCGTCGTCAAACGGCACCGCCGCCTCTGACGGAATGCTGTGCCATTCGATATTGAAGCGCGCCAAATGCTCAGCGACCCTGGGCGGTACTTCGGGGATGACCGCATCTGGTTTGCGTAATGATGTTTCGGGCGCAAGATTAAAAAACTGACGTAGGGTAGTTTCTCTTTCGTGTAGTTTATCCAACATGGGGAATCTCCTCTAGTTGCTACAGATTCCCGCAGACGGGCGCGAAAGGCAAGACTTTTGCGCAGCAAAAAGCCCTTCTTGTTGAAGCTGGGGAAGCCGCCGAACAAATCAACCCCTAAACATTTAGCGATTGTGAATCTTCCTTTTGCGTCCCACCCGGCAATAGCGATAACGCCCGCTATGTTATCCGCGTCGCACTGCCTTTGTCGTCGCTTTGGACGTGAAGCCAACGTAAGGATTTGATGCGCATTGCACCAGTTCGCTACCTTTCACCGTACTGAGCTGATTTAGTTGACTAAGCTCGCCACAACCGCCAATCTTACGCCTTCTGAAATTGGCTCCAAAAACTTCAACGATATCGCATCTGGAAACGTTGCTGTACGAACTGCGCGAACGGCACGAATGACAAGGCGAAGGCGTAAAATTTGCTAATTGCAAAACGCGGAATTCAGAATCACAATGAGGGCGGATGATTACCAATTGGAGGTTGCATGCCTATGAGTACGTTGGAACAAGTCAAAAACACGATTCTTACGTTGCCGCACGAAGACCGGAAACAATTGCAACAATGGCTTGATGAACAGGCGCATAAGGATGCAAACCAAGCCGCGCAGAAAGAATCGCTCGAAGCGCGCCTGATGCTTTACAAGCAAACGGAGAAATGGCTCCGAGAGAATAGAGAAAAATATATGGGGCTGTGGGTGGCATTGGAAGGCGACCGTTTGATTGCACATGGGCCGGATGCGCTGAGGGTTCACGCCGAAGCCAAAGCCGCCGGGATTGCCATCCCGTTCGTCGAACATATCGTCGAAGATGATGATAAGCCTTTTTTTGCCGGGTGGGATTGATGCCAGAACAACTCACTTTTGCCATCAGCTATGAATACGACACCAAGCAAGTTGGCGTAACTGTTCCGGTTCGGCTTCGCACCTGGGCGGAAGCAATTGATCTGCGCGCCAAAATTGATATGGGTGCGAGTCTTTGCATCTTTGCGCGCAAGCACGCAGAACAACCTGGGCTTGATGTAGAAAGCGGCAAGCTGGAAACTCTCGCTACGGTTACAGGCACGTTTGTCGCCTATGGGCACGAAATCACTCTTGATGTGCTTGGCCTTGAAACAACCACCACCGTTTATTTCGCCGCCGATGAAAATTTCAGGCGCAATGTGCTGGGTCGGCAGGGCTGGTTGGATCGTGTGCGTTTAGGGCTAATTGATTATGAAGGCAAGCTGTTCTTAAGCGATTACAACGATCCGAATGGATGAAATCCCAAGCGTGCGGTTGACTTCTCTTTCCCTCCTCGTCAAGCTTACGGACTTATGAAATTGACGAGTCCAAAGGCGAGCGCCACAACAACTCCTTCCCACTTGCAAACCCTTGTTGACGAACTGCGCGAACTCGAAGCGCGGCTGCTGCAAGGCGGCGGCGCGGACAAAATTCAGCGGCAGCACGATCAGCATAAGCTCACGGCGCGCGAACGGATTGAACTGTTGTTTGATCCAGGCTTTTATCAGGAAATCGGGTTGCTGATGGCCTACGATCAATACGACGGGCAAGCTCCGGCGGCGGGCGTGGTGACTTGTGTGGGCAAAGTGGCGGGGCGCGAGGTTGTCGTTGTTGCGAATGACGCTACTGTCAAGGCCGGTTCGTGGTGGCCGGAAACAATCAAGAAGATTTTGCGCGCGCAGGAAATTGCGATGCGCTGCCGCGTGCCGATTGTCTACCTCGTAGATTCGGCGGGCGTGAACTTGCCGTATCAGGGCGGCGTCTTTCCGGGGCAATACGGCGCAGCGCGGATTTTTTATTACAACTCGGTGATGCGCCGCTTTCTGAAAGTGCCGCAGATTTCCGCCGTGATGGGGCCGTGCATCGCGGGCGGCGCGTATCTGCCTGCGCTGTCGGACGTCATCATTATGGTCGAAGGCACGTCGTTTATGGGCTTGGGCGGGCCGAATCTGGTCAAAGGCGCGACGGGGCAAATCGTAGACAGCGAAAGCCTGGGCGGTGCATTGACGCACAATGCAATTTCCGGCGTCGCGCATTACCGCACGAAGGATGACGAAGCATGCGTGCGCAAGATTCGAGAACTGATTTCTGAACTGCCGAGGAACGGTACAATACATCAAGCGGTAGCGCGAGGGGCGGTAGATTCCAAACGGCCTGAAACCGATTTGTACGGCATCATTCCGAACGATCATCGCGGGATGTACGATCCGCGCGCGTTGCTGGATTGCATTTTGGATGCGGACAGCTTTGACGAATTCCAAGCCGACTACGCGCAGGAAATGATGGTCGGGCACGCGCGCATTGCGGGCATCAATGTCGGCATCATCGCCAACAGTCGCGGGATGATGAAAGGCGAAGCAGGGAAGCCTCCCAGAATCGGCGGCATTATCTACACCGAAAGCGCCGAGAAAACCGCGTACTTCATCGAAACCTGCAATCGGCACGGCACGCCGCTGCTGTTTATTCAGGACGTGTCCGGTTTTATGATCGGCGTGGAGGCCGAGCATTCCGGCATCATTCGTGCGGGCGCGCGCTTTGTCGAAGCGATGGCAACGACGACAGTGCCGAAAATCGTGCTGACGATCAATCACGCCAGCGGCGCGGGCTATTACGCGATGGCGGGGCAGGGCTTCGATCCTGATTTTATTTTCACCTTGCCGACCGGCAGAATGGGCGTGATGGAAGGCGAATCGGCGGTGATGGCGTTATTTTCAGGACAATTGGAAAAGCTGAAAGCCGCAGGCCAGCAACCGGATGAAAACTTAGAGGCGGAAATGCAAAGCGTGCGCGATGAATACGAGCGGCAACTGGATGCAAAATTTGCGGCAGCGCGCGGCTTTGTGGATGCCGTGATCGCGCCAGAAGAAATCCGCGCCACGTTGGAGCTTGCCTTACGCACAGCCTTGAATAATCCGAACGCCCATCTTGGACAGTTTGTGCTGTAGTCCGCACGTAGTAGCAAATTCCGCACGTAGTAGCAAATTCATTTGCTTCGGCTTCATCCGCACGTATAGAAGTCAAGAAAATGATTTTCCGAACAGAACCTCAGAGGGGTGAGCAGACATTAGCCCAGGGTGCAACCCTGGGTATGGTCAGCCAAGTTATCAAGCCCCGGCAGGGGCGACAGACGCCGCTTTTCTGGGGCTGCGTCTGTCGCCCCTGCCGGGGCTTGAGGGGTTATGGGCCAGTTCTAATTTCTCGCTGTCCCTCCGGGACTTGCTGCGGAAATTCTTTTTCTTAAAAGCTATAGTAGCAAATTTATTTGCTGAAGCCGCACGTAGTAGCAAATGCATTTGCTACTACGTGCGGAAATCATTGCCCCGCTTGGCTCCGGCTGAACAGCGATTGACCTCCGTCACGCAACTCGCTATGCTTCCCCACCTCAGGATCAAATTTTTCTGCTTCAACCGAGAAAGTTATGACCCAGCCACTGACAGATGTGAGTCAGATGTTGTTGGATTGGCGCAACGGAGATCAGCAGGCGCTCAATCGCCTACTGCCGCTGGTCTATGACGAGTTGCGCCTTGTGGCGGCTGGCTACCTGCGCCGCGAACGGCCTGGTCACATGCTGCAAACGACGGCGCTGGTACACGAAGCCTATCTTCGGCTGGTAGATCAGACGCACGCCGATTGGCAGAATCGGGCGCAGTTCTTCGGCGTGGCGGCACAATTGATGCGGCGCATTCTGGTGGATCACGCGCGCACGCAGCAGGCGACCAAACGCGGCAGCGGTGCCATCCGGCTCTCGCTCAACGATGTCACGGGAAAGGCCAAAGAAAAAGACGCGGAAGTGATTGCGCTCGATGATGCGCTGACAGAGCTACAGGCCTTTGATCCGCAACAAAGCCGTATCGTGGAACTGCGCTATTTTGCCGGACTGAGCATTGCCGAGACAGCGGAAGTCGTAGGCATTTCGCCCGCTACCGTCAAACGCGAATGGAACACCGCCAAAGCCTGGCTCTACAACCAACTCAAACGCGAGTAAAGCGATGACACCCGAACGCTGGCAACAAGTCAAAGCCGTCTTTCAGCAGGCACTCGAACGTGACACGGGTGAACGCACTGCCTTTTTGGCGCAGGCCTGTGGCGATGATGACGCGCTGCGCAGCGAAGTCACGCTCCTGCTGGACGGACACGTAAACGCCGGGAGCTTCATCGAAACGCCTGCGGACGAAGTTGCTGCGGAATTCCTCGCCGTGCAAGCCTCGCCCGCTGGCCTCGTCGGACAACAACTCAACCAATACCGCATCCAGTCGCGGCTCGGCGCGGGTGGCATGGGCGAAGTGTTTCAGGCACGGGATACGCGGCTTGACCGTCTGGTAGCCCTGAAAGTTTTGCCCCTTGAAGTAGCCAACGACAAAGAGCGACTGCAACGCTTTGTCCGCGAAGCCAAAGCCGCCAGCGCCTTGAATCATCCGCACGTGGCGACAATCTATGAAATCGGTGAAGCAGAAAACATCCACTTCATTGCGATGGAATACATCGAAGGCCAGACGCTTGCGAAGAAGGTCAACGGCTCACCGCTGGCCATCAATAAAGTCGTCGAGATTGGCAGCCAGATCGCCGACGCGCTGGACGAAGCGCACAGCCACGGCATCACACACCGCGACATCAAACCCGCCAACATCATGCTCACACCACGCGGACAGGTGAAAGTGCTGGATTTCGGTCTGGCAAAAATTACGCGACCAGAGTCCATAGAAAGTGACATCAGCACGCTGGCCAAAACACATTCAGGCGTAGTGATGGGCACGCCGCAGTATATGTCGCCCGAACAAGTGCGTGGGCAAGTAGCCGATCATCGTTCTGACATCTTCTCTTTGGGGTTAATCCTGTACGAGATGCTTAGTGGACAACGTGCTTTTGGCGGGGACTCGGCAGCCGAAGTAATGAGTGCGATTCTGAAGAATGCCCCTCCACCTCTGAGCAAGTTAACAGCGGAACGCAGCCCGGCATTAGTAAAGATCGTGGGGCGATGTTTGGAAAAGACTCCTGAGCGGCGTTTTCAATCAGCTAGTGATTTGAGATTTGCACTGGAAGCTTTATCCAGCCCCTCAGTCTCGCTATTGGAATCAGCCCCTGTAATCAAAAATGTTAGCAAGTGGCGACTGCTCGGCAATGTTTGGGTAGCGTGGAGTGCAGCAGTTGTTCTTTTGCTGGCCGCCATCGCCTTATACGCATACTTTCGCCATACACCGGAAGACGCCAAAGCTGTGAGCTTTCTAGTTCATCCACCAGAGAAAGCAACAGATTTTGATTTTCCTATCATTTCTCCCGATGGGCGTCACCTGGCGTTTGCTGCCAAAACGGAAGGTAAATCAATGCTGTGGGTACGTTCTCTCGATTCGCTTGATGCAAAAGCACTGCCCGGCACAGAAGAGGCTTTCTTACCGTTCTGGTCCCCCGATAGTCGCCAGATAGGATTTTTTGCCCATGGAAAGCTCAAGAAGGTTCCTCTCTCTGGCAGCCCCCCCATCACGCTCTGTGACGCAGCACCGCCAATCCAGGGCCGTGGCACGTGGAGTCGTCAGGGAGATATTCTCTTTGGTATAAAAGATGGCGTTCGTCGTGTCTCTGCCGAGGGCGGTGTCGCCGAAAAGGTGATCACGGGTGGTGCCGTTGATCACGTGTTAATTGGTGGGCAACTTGAATTTTTACCAGACGGACGCCACTTCCTTTATTGGTTAGCCACAGGATATGCTGCAAATCCCGAAGATACAGGGGTCTTTCTTGCCACACTTGATGGTAATGAAAGTAAGCGGCTAACAGTCGCGGATTCCGGTGCAGTCTATGCAAAATCGCCAAGTGGTGAGAGCTATCTGGTTTTCGTGCGTGAGGGAACCTTATTGGCACAATCATTCGATACGGGTGATTTCCACCTGAAGGGCGAACCTGTCCGTCTTGCCGATCAAATCATAGGTGGTAGCGTCACCAGCTCGGAAAATGGCACACTGGTTTATCGAAAGAATTCCACTGCTCCAATTCAACAACAACTTGGCTGGGTTGATCGCGCTGGCAAACCGCTTGGGAAGGTAGGTTCGCCGGGATTTATTTTTAATTTCGCGCTCTCTCCTGACGAAAAAAGAGTTGTAATGTCGCGACGAACCCCACCGCAAATTATCAATGAAGATATTTGGCTGGTAGATTTGGCGCGAGGAACGGAAACTCGTTTTACTTCTGATCCTGCTATTGATCACGACCCGATTTGGTCACCGGATGGAAGCCTGATTGTATGGAATTCTAATCGCGAGAAGCTGGCAGACCTTTACCAGAAGTCTTCGAGTGGTGCTGGCAAGGATAAGTTGCTGCTCACCACGGATAACTGGAAATTTGCTTGTGATTGGTCCAGTGACGGACGCTTCATTATTTATGGGGAAAACGATCCGAAAACAAGTTACGACTTATGGATTTTACCGCTCGAAGGAAAAAGTGAATCCTACCCTTTTTTGAAAACACCTTTTCAAGATCATCAGGGCCATTTTTCTCCAGACTCCAAATGGGTCTCTTACGTCTCTGATAAATCAGGGCGTATGGAGTTATACGTCCAGTCATTCGAGCCTGACAGTGCCATACTCCAAGTATCAACTAACGGTGTCATTCATCCTAATGCGAGCAGATGGCGGCGCGACGGGAAAGAGCTGTTTTACATTGATATGGATGGGAAACTGATAGCTGTAGAAATCAGGTCAGGAGCAACATTCGTAGCCGGTGAACCCAGAGCACTGTTTGATCTTAACAGCCTCCAGGCAATGCCTAAAACTTTCGACGTGACACGTGACGGTCAAAGATTTCTCTTAACCACTTTGAAGGAAGTGGCTAAGCCGCCTCCTTTCACGGTTGTGCTCAACTGGTCTGCGCTGCTGCCAAAACCGCAATGACGGGTGTTAGGAAGTTTCCGATCGCGCCAAACAGGCTGCTAGGCGCATCACGTCATCATCCGGGAGATTGCCGGGAGATTGCCGGAAATATTTGGGGTATAGATAACACGTAGCGTCAGCGAACTGGCTGTCAGCATTGCTTCCGGTGGAATATGAATAGGCGAAGCGGCAAGAGTGAAAAATTCAAGGGCAGGCGAAGTGGGATGAGTTTTTTTGCCTGCCCTTTTCCTTTTAACTCTCATTGCTTCGGTATGACTTGCTGTCTCACCTTCTGAATCTCCTGCGCAAGCGAATCTTGCAAGCTTTTGTCGAGCGTCAAGCATTGTGTAAAATCGCGCTGTGCTTCAGCATCGCGGCCTTGCCGCAATCGGATCAGTCCGCGTTGTGCATAGGCTTCTGACCAGCGCGGATTGCGTTCGAGGGCTTGGCTGTAATCATTCGCGGCACGCTCGAATTCCCCTTTGTCGCGCCACGCAGCGGCTCGATTGAACCAGACTTTGGCCTCGCGCGGATCAAGTTCAAGGGCGTGGTTGTAATCAGCCAGTGCGCCCGTCAAATCCCCTTTGCGGAGCCGCGCCGCGCCCCGGTCACTGAAGGCTTCGGCATAATCGGGCCGGAGTTTGAGCGCCCGATTTTGGTCGCTTATGGCTCCCGCATTATCACCCAAGTGAAAACGCGCGACACCACGACTGTTATAGAACCCAGCGTTGTGCCGGTCGAGTTGTACGGCATGGTCGAAATCCGCCTCCGCCCCTGCGTAGTCGCTTTTGCCCAAACGCGCCAACCCGCGATTGGACCAGGCGACGGCCAGCTTCGGATTGAGTTCGAGGGTCTTGTTGCAGTCGTTGATGGCACCATCGAGATCACCTTGCCCATAGCGCACGCCGCCGCGATCGGAGTAGGCTTCGACCATGCGTGGGTTAAGTTGCAGGGCACGGTCATAATCCGCTCGTGCTTCATTCAATTTGCCCAACCGAAAGCGCGAAGTGGCGCGGTTGTAATACGATCCGCTTTTGCTTGGGTCGCTGGCGATGGCGAGAGTGAAATCGGCTTCGGCGCGTGCATAATCGCCTTTGGCAAACCATTGATTGCCGCGCGCGAGGTACGAAGCCGCCGTTGTGGCGCGGCTCTCCTGCGCGTGCGTCTGCGTGAATGAACCGGCAAAGACCAACCACAGCATGATCCACTGAAAACCCACGTGGTAGGCGAATTCCAGCCAGAACCGCTGGGCAGGGCGAACAAAATTTAGCATTGGATGCTCCTTTTGCACACTGACCGCTTGCCCCAATCGGTTAGGCGGCAGTCAGTACCAGACAATAGTTTTCAGAGCACCACTCATGAGCAGTCTTCATTTGCGACATCCCCTAACGCGGAAAAAAGCCGTCAAAAGGCTCACGGGCTGAAAATATTTTTGGTAGTAACTTTTGCGGGCTGGGTGCAGCGCAAGATAGACGGTACAGCGCGCCTGACCCCTGCTTGACAGTGCCAACTCGCTACGTTACCGTGCTCAGCTTCAAGCCAGTTTTAGGAATCATTCATGGCCCGTCATACACGCTCGGAAAACAGGACAGGCAGCAAGGGAAGTGCTGCAAGCCTGCCGAGGTTGCCAGGTTTTCCTGCCGCACTCCTTGCTTGGAACCACGCAACAGGCCGGACGGGCAACGCTTCCTGCTACCCCGACGGGTACCGAAGGCGCGACGACCCTTGCGGTGATTGAGAATTGCCAAATCGGCTCCGACACCAGAAATGGAGAGGTGTAGAGCAAACTATCAGTTTGCGTCGCTGAATTGGAAGTATCTTTGCCGGAGGCTATACAAACTAACAGTTTGTGCAACGGGAGCGTGCGTGGATGGTATACTGCAAGCCTCGAAAAAAAAGTCTTCGAACTGGGAGGTAACAAGATGGCAACCGCAACCGTTGAATTTACAAAAGAAGAAATCGTGCAGCGTGGGAACGAGATTTATGAGCGCGACATCCGGTCGCAAGTCGAAGCTGATCATCAAGGCCGAGTGCTCGCGCTAGATGTGCGCACGGGAGAATATGAACTGGCGGCAGATGCCATTACCAGTGCGAGCAAATTGCGTGCGCGCGTGCCCGATGCGGTGATATTTGTTTTACGTGTTGGTTATCCAAGCCTTACATCGCATTCTGTAATGGCATCCCATGATTATTGGTCGCGTGAACGAGAAACTGGAAGCGCTGACGACGCTCTCGATTTATGGGGCGCAGGGCGAGGTACAGGAAATTGAAGTATTGATTGACACTGGATACACGGCCTATCTAACGCTGCCCATAGCCATCATTGCCGAACTTGGTTTGGAGAATTTTGCTACCGGACAATTAACGATGGCAGATGGCAGTAAAATTGTTTCGGAACTCTACCAAGCCACGATCCTTTGGGATGGGCAACCCCGCACCATCGAAGTGGATGCTCTTGAATCAGAAGTATTGGTGGGAATGGCTTTGTTAGAGGGCTGTGATTTACACATCCATATTGCGGTGGACGGACAAGCGACGATCACATTATTTCGCTAGAGGACCTTACATTTTTTAGGAGGAGAAAGAGGAATGCAAAAACTCACAATCACTCTGTTACTAATAGCTTTGCTCGCACTCACAACTCAAGCACAGAAGAAATCTATGATTACGAAACAACTATTTGGAAAGACGGCGGACGGCACGCCGGTAGACATTTATACGCTCACCAATACTAAAGGCATGGAAGCGCGCATTATGACCTACGGCGGCATCATCGTGTCGCTCAAAGTCCCGGATCGCAACGGCAAATTCGCAGATGTCGAACTCGGCTTTGATTCGCTCGAACCTTATTTAGCAGGCCACCCGTTCTTTGGTGCGCTCGTCGGTCGCTACGGCAACCGCATTGCCAAAGGGAAATTCAAGATTTCCGGCAAGGAATACAGCCTGCTCGTCAACAACGGCGAAAATCATTTGCACGGCGGCAAGCTCGGCTTTGACAAAAAGGTCTGGCAAGCCAAATCAGGCAAGTCTACGGAAGGCCAGACGCTGGAATTGAAATACACCAGCGCTGATATGGAAGAAGGTTATCCCGGCAAGCTGGACGTGACCGTCTTGTACACGCTGACCAATGATAACGGGCTGAAAATTGATTACACGGCGAAGACCGATAAGCCGACGCACGTGAATCTGACAAATCACTCGTACTTCAATTTGGCGGGCGAAGGCAACGGCAATATTCTTGACCACGAGATGATGATCAATGCATATCAGGCGACCAAGGTAGATAAAGGGCTGATTCCTACCGGTGAAATTGTGAACATCAAAGGCACGGCCTTGGATTTCACTTCGCCCACGAAGATCGGCGCGCGCATTGAGGCCAAAGAAGAGCAATTGCAACTCGGCGTCGGGTACGATCACAACTACGTCATCAATGGCGGCGGCAAGTCATTGATGATGGCGGCGCGCGTGTCTGAACCGACGAGCGGACGCGTGATGGAAGTCTGGACGACCGAACCGGGCGTGCAATTTTATACGGGCAATCACGTGAACGTTCCGGCGGGCAAAAGCGGCAAGCCATACGGCAAACGTTCGGGCTTTTGTTTGGAAACGCAGCATTATCCCGATTCGCCGAATAAGCCGGAATTTCCGACGACGTTGTTGAAGCCGGGGCAAACCTTTCGCTCGACGACAATTTATAAGTTTTCGGTGCGGTAGTGACGAAAAATTGTAGCGGTGAATAACAGTTCTTGTCGCTCAACGCGGATGGCATCATTCGCCTTGACCGAAAAGTTTTGTCAAGTGCCACCACTGGCAATGAAAACGCTCCAAAATCCCTGTGGTACGCGATTCGCAATGAGGTTGGCGTGAGTTTATGAGGCTGCTGAGAGGTCTCCTGCGAATTTGAATTTATTCTTCGCACTTATATCTCTCATCGGGTCTTAGTTTTCGCATCAACCTCCTTTCAGTTGAGGGGGCAGTCGCAAGCGTGACTGCCCTTTTTTTTATTTCCCACCACAGGCATAATCTCCGCTTCTTTCTGAAATCCCGAACAAAGGCAGTAGCTCCGTGAAGTCCTACACAAAATATTTGTATTTCCAAACGCCTAATCGCCGCGATTACATCAATATCACAACAGACGTGCGCAACTGTTTAGCCGAAAGCGATATTCAGGAAGGTTTTGTGCTTGTCTCCGCGATGCACATTACGGCTTCAGTCTATGTCAACGATGCCGAAGACGGCTTGATTGCAGACATTGACGAATGGCTCGAACAGCTTGCGCCGATGCGGCCCGATTATCGCCATCATCAAACTGGCGAAGACAACGGCGATGCGCATTTGAAGAACTTGCTGATGCACCATCAAGTCTTGCTGCCGATCACCAAAGGCCAGCTTGATCTTGGCAGGTGGCAAGAGGTCTATTACGCCGAATTTGATGGCCAGCGCAACAAGCGCGTGATCGTGAAAATTATTGGAGAATGATCTACAACGGTAGTCGGTAGTCAGTAGTCGGTAGTCGGTAGTCAATTGCTGCCGACCACCAGCCACCAATTAAACATGAAAAAATACATTCCTTTGCTTGTTTCCTTTGGAGTTGCCCTACCCTGGATGTTTTTGGAATTGTCGGGACGCGGGCATCACATGAATCCTGGCCTTGTCTCTCTGCTTGCGGGCGTGGCGATTATTGGCGCGGCGTTTATGTTGGGCTGGGGGGCGGAATTGTCGGAGCGCGACATCCCGCGTTCGTTGGCGTTGATTACGCTCGCGTTGATTAGTGTGTTGCCGGAATATGCGGTGGATTTGAACTTCGCGTGGGAAGCCGGGAAGAACCCGGAATATCGCGCCTATGCCGTCGCCAATATGACGGGTGCGAATCGCGTGCTCATTGGCATTGGCTGGCCGCTCATTGTGTTTGTGTTTTTCTTTCGACACAAGCGCCGTTCGATTGAAATTGATAAATCGCAAGGACTGGAATTAAGTCTGTTGTTGCTGGCAACGATTTATTCCTTCTGGATTCCGCTGAAAGGCTCGCTGTCGTGGGTGGACATCGTGGTGTTGTTCGGAATGTTTGCATTCTATGCAGTGCGCGCGGCACAAGGCGAGCATCACGAAGATAGCGATTTACAAGGTATCGCGGCAGAAATTGATTCCCGGTTGGGCGATGGGGGGCGTCGATTGGTCGTGCTGTTAATGTTCGCGTTTGCGGGCTATGCGATCTGGTTGTCGGCGGAACCGTTCGCGCATGGCTTGGTGAACATGGGCAAAGCCTACAACGTAGACGAATTCTTACTCGTGCAATGGCTCGCACCGCTGGCGTCGGAATCGCCGGAAATCATTCTGGCGTTGATCTTCGCGCTCAAAGGCAAAGCGTCAACGGGCATGGGCGCGTTAATTTCGTCGAAGGTGAATCAATGGACATTTTTGGTCGGCGCGATTCCGTTGGTCTATGGCATCTCGGCGGGCGGAATGGTTCCGCTGTTGTTAGATGAACGGCAGAAGGAAGAGTTGTTATTGACTTCGGCGCAATCGTTATTCGCGGCGGTCGTGTTGTCGGATTATCATTTGAATGTGTACGAAGCCCTAGCCTTGCTGACGCTGTTTCTCGCGCAGTTTTTGTTCCCTGATACGCACGCTCGTTACGCGTTCAGCGTGCTCTATCTGCTTCTGTCTGTTGGAATGTTGGCCGTGTCGAAGCAGCGGCGCACCGTGCTGTGGCACGCGTTGACGCTACGGGCAGGCTAAGTGGTTGGGGCAATCAAGCGGTCACTGACTGCGCGCAATTCATCCAATGCCTGTTGCAACGCCTGATGCTTAGCGTCGTGCGTGGTCGCGTCATCTTCGACTTTGATCGGCTCGCCAATCACCACGAGGACGCGCGCGAACGGCTTCGGAATTTGAATCTTGTCCCAACTTGGTAATTGCCAGTACCGATTCAGCGAAATTGAAAACGGCAACAACGCCGCATGGGATTTTGCTGCGAGTAACACCGCGCCCGGCTTCGCTTCATAAAGCGGCCCACGCGGCCCATCCACCGTGAACGCCGCGCTCTTCCCCTCGCGCACCGCCCGAATCATTTGAATCAATGCCGCTTTGCCGCCCCGCGTCGAACTGCCCCGCGCTGCGCCGTAGCCAAACCGCTGAATAAACCGCGCAATATACTCCGAATCGAAGCTGCGCGACGACATGACGACAATGCCGCGATTGCGCCAGAAATACGTCGCTATCGGGATGCGGTTGTGCCAGAAGCAATAGACGTACGGTACGTTTTCGCGGAAGTTTTCCCAGCCCTTGACCTCAAAGCGCAACGTCGCACCAATCACACGAATCAACCAGTACAACGCCAGACTAGCGACACGAATAATCACGCGCTGCTTGAGGCGATACGAAGAAATATCGGCGAAGGAATAAAGTCGGTCGGCGGTTTCAGTCATCGTCAGTTGTCGGTTGTCAGTTGTCAGTTACCGGTGGGAAAGAGTACAGGAAGACGAAAGCGGAGGACAAGCGCAGCGAACAGAAATCCGCATTGCTATTGCAAGTCCCGGCTGGTGATTCCCGTCGCAGGTGCTATAATCCGCGCCATTGAGCCAGAGCCAAAAGTTATGAAACCGGAACAGTGGCCGCAAATCGAAGAGGTCTACCACGCCGCGCTGGAACGTGCGCCCGCAGCGCGTACTGCGTTTCTGGCGGAAGCTTGCGCGGGCAATCCTGACTTGCGCTGTGAGGTCGAAGAGTTGCTGCGCTTTGATGACGAAGCGGAAACCTTCATGCAAAACAACGCCGCTGCCGCCGTCGCCCAACAACTCGACAGCGAAGAATTGCAGGAGACACCAACACTGCTGACAGGGCAGCAACTGGGTGCCTACAAAATTCTTGCGCTACTGGGCAAAGGCGGGATGGGCGAAGTACATCTCGCCCTTGATACACGCTTGGAGCGCAAGGTGGCGCTGAAACTGCTGCCGCGCGACGTCGCCGCGAACAAAGAGCGCCTGCGCCGCTTCGTGCGCGAAGCCAAGGCTGCTTCGGCCCTGAATCATCCGCACGTGGCGACGGTCTATGAAATCGGCGCAGCCGATGGCGTCAGTTTTATCGCAATGGAATATGTCGAAGGCCAAACGCTGGCGGCCAAAATCAACGGCGCTCCGCTGGCCATCCAGGAGGTTGTAACCATTGGCAGCCAGATCGCCGATGCACTCGACGAAGCCCATCGCAACGGCATCACGCACCGCGACCTCAAACCAGCGAATGTCATGCTGACCTTGCGTGACCAGGTGAAAGTCCTCGACTTCGGCCTCGCCAAAATCACACGACCGCCGTCCATCGAGAGCAATGTCAGCACGCTGAAACAAACCACGCCCGGCGTCGTGATGGGAACCGTGCCGTATATGAGTCCTGAACAGGCGTTGGGGCGCGACGTGGATCATCGCTCGGATATTTTCAGTTTGGGTGTGGTGTTGTATGAAATGGCAACCGGGAAGTTGCCGTTTGCCGGAGCGAATACGGTCGAGACGCTGGATCGCATTCTGCACGTCGCAACCGGAAGCGATGGCGCGGTTCAATTCGACGTGCCGGTGGAGTTGGAACGCATCGTGCGGAAATGTTTGGAGAAGGAGCGCGAGCAGCGTTATCAATCGGCGCGCGAATTGTTGGTTGATCTGAAAAATCTCCAGCGAGATAGCGCTTCAACCGCGCCTCCGGCAGCGCAAGCTGTAGGCTTGGCGAGCCAGTTCAAACGCCACCAGCGCAGCGCATTCATTGTTTTGGCAGCCCTCCTGCTGGCAGGGATAAGCTATTTCGTTTTGCGGTCGCCGCTTCCGCCGAAGGTGGCGGCTTACGCTCAGATCACGAGGGATGGTTTGCCGAAGGGAGCCAGCGGCATTGATGCTTTGGTTACGGATGGCTCACGGCTCTACTTTTCGGAAAGGTTGAGCGAGCTAATGGGGCTTGCTCAGGTTTCTGTTACAGGGGGAGAGACAGTTGCGATTCCTGCGCCCCTACCAGACGCCCGCCTCAAAGATATTTCTCCGAACCGGTCGGAGTTGCTAGTGGATAGTGGTGTGGGCATTGTTTTTGAAGCGCCGCTTTGGGTGGTGCCGGTGTTGGGCGGCGCGCCGCGTCGTATCGGCGAAGTGATGGGTCACGCAGCAACCTGGACGCCCGATGGACAACAGATTGTTTATGCGAACGGTTCCACTTTATATCTGGCCAAAAGTGATGGAACGGAATCTCGCAAGTTGGCGACCGTCACCGGCAGACCGCTGTGGCCGCGCTGGTCGCCCGACGGCAGCCGGTTGCGTTTTACCGTGTGGGATACCGCCTTTGGTGGCGTAAGCTCGCTGTGGGAAGTGAACGCCGATGGCTCCAATCTTCATTTGCTCCTGCCCCACTGGAACAAACCGGCGAACGAATGTTGCGGCAATTGGACGGTGGACGGGCGCTATTTCGTCTTTCAGTCTACCCGTAATGGGACGACTAACATTTGGGCCAAGCGCGAGCAGGCAGGTCTTTTTCAACGGGCCAGTCAGGAGCCGGTACAGTTGACCTTCGGGCCGCTGAATTACACGAGGCCAGTACCGAGCCTTGATGGCAAAAAGCTTTTCGTTGTGGGGGAACAGCGGCGCGGCGAACTGGCTCGCTACGACACCAAGACGCAGCAGTGGGGCAGCTATCTGTCCGGCATCTCGGCAGAGCATCTGGATTTTTCCAGGGATGGCGCGTGGGTGGTTTACGTGGACTACCCGGAGAGCAATTTGTGGCGCAGCAAAGTGGATGGTAGCGAGCGACTCCAACTTACTTATCCGCCGCTGCAAGCTAGCGCGCCGCGCTGGTCTCCTGACGGGAGACAGATTGCTTTCTCGGGCGGAGTGCCCGGCAAACCAGGGAAGGCTTATCTGGTTGCGGCTGAGGGGGGAACCCCGCAACGACTGACGCAGGAGGAGCGCACCGAAGGCGACCTCGGTTGGTCGTCCGATGGCAAAACGCTGGTGTTCTCTGACTTTGAGGCGAAACTCATCTACTTGCTCGATCTGAGTACGCGCCAGGTTTCCAAGCTGCCCGGTTCCGAAGGGTTGTTTTCGCCCCGCTGGTCGCCGGACGGACGCTACATCGCTGCGCGGGAGGCCGTTTCGCAGGGCAAATTGATGCTCTTTGATCTGACCACCCAAAAGTGGATGGAATTGGCACAACAGCCAGCCTCGTGGCCGCGCTGGTCACGGGATGGAAAATTCATCTACTTTTCCAGCCGCATTCAGAATGATCCGGTGTTACTGCGCGTGGGGATTGCTGACCGCAAGATTGAGCGACTGGCCAGTCTGAAGAATTTTCGGGTGCCAATTGGGATAGCGGGTCCCTGGATTGGATGGACCCCGGATGATGCGCCACTGGCGTTACGTGACATCGGAACGCAGGAGATTTATGCTCTGGATTGGCAAGCGCCGTAACCAATGCCAAAACGCTCGCATAAGCAACTACGCAAAATCTTAATCAAGCCATTGGCACAAAAACCTATTAAGCTTCTTGCGCGCATCCAGTGAAGGATGCGTGTCCGATTCAGCCCGTGTGATGTTGCCGGACTTGATGCCAATGTAGGTCAATCGTTCCAGGATGCGGGCATAGCTTGCCGGATCATCGCCAATTTCCTTCAACGTCACCGCCGCGACCGCATCGCAGAATATCTCGCACTCACGCAGCAATGGCCCGTCCTTCGCCTGCTTTGCTTTGAGGCGTTCGTCCCACACATACTCGTGCGCCAGTTCGTGCGCTACGACACCACGAATCTCTTCATCATTGGCGCTGACCATCAGGCGTGTCGTAATGAAAAGAACGGCGCAATCAACCAGATACGCTTTCGGCTGCTCTGACCACAGCACATAAATCGGCATCTGGCTGCGCTCGTGATAATCCAGCACGGGTTGCAACGCGGCTTTGAGTTGGTCAACGCGCTTGTTGTGGGCGACGGGCAGCTTCTGTGCTTCGACGAGTTTTTGGTACGAGTAATTGGCCCGGCAGGTAAGCGGGTTGCTGCATCTGCTTCAGCCGTTCCCGCAACGCTGGGCGTGAAAGATCGCCGAGGCGGGCGACGGCTTTAGCGGCTTCTGATCCTTCCGGTAATTCTTCTTGTTTGCTCTTGGCTGAAGCCAGCGCCGTCATTGCCCAGGCGCTCAGTAGCAAGGCCAGCGCGATGAACTGAAGGTTGTGTTGGATCGAATGATTGGTCGTGCGCGTCATAAGCTACCCTCCGTGTTTGTTTCGTTCTCGGCGGGGTATGCGGAAGGCGTGGAAAAAAGCGGTAACGCACGGTGAAATATTTTTTGCGGAGGGCTTGCGTTAGAATCGTGGGACTGGTGGGAATGGGCGACCCATTTACAGAGTTTTTGAGTCGCAAGTTCCGTCTGAATGCCATCAATTGCCACTAGCTTCAGCTAGTGGCAGAGGAAGTAAATTCAGCGGCTTCAGCCAAATTTGAAAAGAATCTTTTCCGAGCAGCTTGAGCTAAAGCACATCAGAAGCTGGCTGTTTAGAATTTTGGCTGAAGCCGCTGAGTTCTTGCTTCTTGATCCACTAGCTGAAGCTAGTGGCAATTGATTATTCTTGAACATGCAAGCTGAAACCCCAGAAAAAAAGTGAGCAACCTTTATGGCAATGGCAACCTCGTCTGATCCGGCAGCCATCACCCAGCTTTTATTAGCGTGGTGCGCGGGCGATGCGGCGGCGTTGGAACAATTGATTCCGCTGGTGTACGCGGAACTGCGTCGAATCGCGCGCAGCTTTATGCGCAAGGAACGCGCCGGGCATACATTGCAAACCTCGGCGCTCGTCAACGAAGCCTATTTGCGGTTGATTGATGCGCAGCGCGTAAGCTGGCAAAACCGTGCGCATTTCTTTTCGATTGCCGCGAGCCTGATGCGACGTGTCCTGGTGGATTTTGCGCGCGAACATCACGCGCGCAAACGCGGCGGCAGCGCACAGCGAGTCACGCTGGACGACGCGCTGTTAGTAGGACAGGCGCACAGCGAAGATGTGTTGGCGATAGATGAAGCGCTGCAGGCGTTGGCTGAAGTAGATGACCGCAAATGCAAAGTGGTAGAACTACGGTTTTTTGGCGGATTGACCGAAGCCGAGATCGCCGAAGCCTTGCAACTCTCGCCCGAAACTGTGCGGCGCGATTGGCGGCTGGCAAAGTCGTGGTTGTTACGGTTTTTGAGTAGTACTTCTGCCGAAGGCGAGAATAAATAGCTGACGACTATTCACACGAAATCATGCTGAGGCGCTTCGGTTTGCGGTAAGCCAAAGCGCCTCTTGACTGGAGTTTTTATTGCGCGCCGTCGGTGCGCGCGGGGGCGATCACTTTTTCGGCGACGGCTTTGCCAATGGCCGCGCCCGCTGTGATGTCGCTGCGATAATGAATCCCTGCCCAGATGCGCGATTGGCCGGCCTTCACAGCCTGCGCGCGGAAGAAGGCGGCTTCGGCGGGAAACAGGTACGCCAGCACTTCGGACTGGGGAATCGAAAACGAAGAATGCCCCAATGGCAAGATCGTAGTCGGCGCTGGCGCGTTCAATTTTGCCCTTCTCCCGCTACTTGTTGCCACCAATGAACCGGTCGCAGAAAGCGGTTGACGGCACGATTGCCAATCTTGCGGCCTCGTTCTATGCCCTCCGTGACTGCCTTGCGGAAATGAAATCCGACGAGGATGCGCGAGAGGCCGTTTTCTTCTGCTGCCTCAGAAAAGCTGCGGTAGGAACGCAGCACGGGCGACGCATCCTGGCAGTTTTGGCCCGTCGGCAGTGTCGTGCTACAGGTTCTGAAACGAATGCGATCTGTGCCGAAGAATTGCTTCAGCACCTGCGCTGCCGCTCCGCCTTCGACGCTATGCCCGGAGTCGTAATCAGGAACGGGCGGCGTGTCCACCAGCGGCGTCCACGTCGGGTCGGCGCTAGTCAAGGGGTTGCCATCGGTCCCTGCCTCCCGAATGGCCGTGATGGGCCGCCAGTAGTTGTAGTGATACTTGGTATCTAAGGAACTAATATAACCGTCGGTCAGGGCGAAGTTGAGCAGGCCAAAGAGTCGCGCCTTCTCCCACAGCGTGAGTCTTTCGGCTGCCGCGACGGTGCGGGCGATGCGATTCCATTGCAGCGGCGAACTTTCCACCCAGAACAGCGCGATCTCCGTTTGCTCAGCGGTGCGCTCGCTCGGCGTCGTCGTGCCATTGCCGCCGAGCCGTTTGACCTCATTGAGATCAATGGCGTACCGCCGACTGGTTACAGCGTAAGGACGACCCGGTCGAAACTGGGTGGCATCGCGCAAGACGAAAGGCGCGACCTCGCCCCATTGCGGCATAAAGGCGAAGTTGAAAGGTGGCGTAAATTTGTATGCGCCGGGCGCAGTGCCTTGCGGGTAATTGAAATCCAGGAGAGTTTTCTTGTCCCAGCCATCCGCGACACGTAGGGCTAAGATGGCCTCGGCAGCCAACCTTCCGATGAAAATCCCTCTGTTTTTCGCCACACCATTCGGGATCATCTGGAGCGAGGTGTTGTAGGCTGTTTCCAGCGCCGTTTGCTGGGCCGGAAAGCCGAATGCTGTGAGCCGCTGGAACTGATCGCTCAGCACGAGATACGCGGCGGTGGCCACCGCCGCTTCGGCGGAAGCGCGCGGCGTGACGGGGGTATAAAGCGCATAAGGCGAGGAGCGACGGTGAATCGCGTTGAGCGCATCATGGATGGCGGCATGCGTCATCGCATAAAGGCGCGACTCGAAAAGTGGGTTGCCGGACAACCCTGAGGCGAAAGCTATCTTGGTGGCGGTTTCATTCCATTTGGTCACTTCATCCGCGGCACGCAGACGTACACTGCCGAAGACGAAGAACAAAAAGAGTGAGATGACTGGAAACGCATACTTTTTCATAGGGATTCCTCGCAATCTTTCGGATTGTGGCAACTTGCCGCGTCCGGCAATGGGGTTTTCAGCGCGGCGGCATTGCTCGCGCGACTAGTTGTTTTCCTTGGCTTCGATGAGGGTAACGTCTCATCCCCCTTCGCATGCTTATGCGGGAAATGCGGCGCAAACCTATCACGTCCGGGAAAAATATTTTCCGTGCCGCCCTGATGCTGGTTGTGGTAATGGCTGAGTGCTATAATCCGCGCCGTCCACAGATCAAGCCAAATAGCCCAAGAAGGAGCGACGATGACGCCTTTAGCAGAGGAAATCAGCGAACTGCTTATCGCCTGGGGAAACGGAAATCGAGCCGCACTCAACCAATTAATGCCGTTGGTTTATGATGAACTGCGGCGTCTCGCCCATCACTACCTGGCGCGCGAACGCGCTGCTCACACGCTGCAAACTACTGCGCTGGTCAACGAGGTCTATCTCAAGCTGGTGAATGAACGCGCCATGCAATGGCAAAACCGCGCGCACTTCTTCGCCGTCGCTGCCCAATTGATGCGGATCGTTCTGGTGGACTACGCGCGCCATCGGAACTACGCCAAACGGGGCGGCGGGGCGCAGCGCGTGTCGTTTGATGAGGCGCTGGCGGTGTCGAATGAACAGACGGCGGAATTGATCGCGCTGGACGACGCGTTGAATACTTTGGCGGTGCTGGATGAGCGGAAGAGCAAGGTGGCGGAACTGCGATTTTTTGGCGGGCTGAGTGTAGAAGAGACGGCGGAAGTGCTGAAAGTCTCTTCCGTAACCGTGATGCGCGAATGGCGGCTGGCAAAGGCCTGGCTGCATCGTGAACTGAGCCGCAACTGATGAAGCCTGAACGTTGGCGACAAGTTGACCAATTGTTTCACTCCGCTTTAGCGCGCGAGCCAGAGGAGCGCGCCGCGTTCCTCGACCAGGCTTGTGACGGGGATGCCGAACTGCGCCGTGAAGTCGAGTCGCTGCTGGCGGCGGAGGCCGAGGCGGAGAGCACGACCAAAGCGCTCCCGGCGCAATCGCCGCCGAGATGCTGGCGGAGGAGCAAACCACGAAATCATCGGGCAACACATCAGTCATTACCGCATTCTCGCACCATTGGGCAAAGGCGGGATGGGCGAAGTGTTTCTGGCGCAGGACATCAGTCTCAATCGCCAAGTCGCGCTCAAGCTCTTGCCCACGCAGTTCACGGCGGATGCCGAGCGCGTCCACCGTTTTGAGCGCGAAGCGCGCGCTGCTTCGGCGCTTAACCATCCGAATATCCTCACGATTCACGAAATCGGCCAGGCTTCGACAGAAGCTGGCGAAACGCACTTCATCGTCACCGAATACATTCAGGGGCAGACGCTTGCGCCAGCAGATGAAAGCGGCGCGGATGAGTCTGCCCGCTGCGGTAGAGCTTGCCATCCAAATTGCCACCGCGCTGATCGCCGCACACGAGGCCGGCATCATTCATCGGGACATCAAACCGGAAAATGTGATGGTGCGCCAGGACGGCATTGTGAAGGTGCTGGATTTCGGCCTCGCCAAGCTCGGCGAAACGCGGAATGATGAACGCAGAGCGCGGAATGAAGAAGCAGAGACGTTGAGGCAAGCTCTTTCTGACAATCCACAATCCGAAATCCGCATTCCGCAATCCACCATGCCCGGCGTCGTGATGGGCACGGTCAGGTATATGTCGCCGGAGCAGGCGCGCGGGCTAGAAGGTGGATGCGCGCACCGACATCTTCAGTTTGGGCGTAGTGCTGTATGAGATGCTCACCGGGCACGCGCCCTTTGCGGGCGCGACGCCGAGCGATGTGATGGCCGCGATCCTGACCGCGGAGCCTGCGCCGCTCTCGCAGCGCCTGCCTGACGTGCTGCCCGAGCTGGAGCGGATTGTGAGCAAGGCGTTGCGCAAAGACCGCGACGAGCGGTATCAGGCCGTGCAAGACCTGTCGTTTGATTTGAAACGTCTCCAGCGGCAAATCGAAGCAGGCGCAACTCAACTTCGCCTACCCTGCTCTTCGTGCGGACACGAAAATCCCGTCGGCTCCGCTTTTTGCGGCAAGTGCGGGCACACGCTTTCAGAGCCTGAAACCCAACTACTGCCAGACACACCTGGATTGCCGGAGCGTGCGCCGCAAGCAACTTCGGGCGGGGCCAGTTTGAGCGCCCAGCCCGAAGGCGAACGAAGACAGGCTACCGTCCTCTGTTCCAGACTTTCTGGTTACGCGGCCATGGTCGAACAACTCTCGCCTGCTGAGATCGAGGAAATCATCGGTCGAATCAAAGGGGCTGCGGTTGAAATCATCGAAAGTCATGACGGCCTGTTGGAACGATTCACAGACCAAGAGATGGTCGCGCTGTTCGGTCTGCCTTCCGCGCACGAAGATGATTATCTGCGCGCTGTCCGCGCCGGTCTGGCCATCCACGCGCGCGTGCGCGAGTTGTGCGCGGACGTGGAAGGGCGCGTCGGAGAACCGGTGCGGATGTACACCGGCATCAGCACCGGCGCGCTGGTCACGCAAGCGCAAAGCGGCAATTCAGGTAGTGGGGGGCGCAAGGTCATCGGCGAGGCGTTGGAAACTGCCGAAAGGCTGGTTGCATTTGCCGAAGCGGATGAAGTGCTCATCAGTCAGGAAACGCAGCGGCTTGTCGCCTCGTTCTTCGAGTCCGAAGCCAGCGGGCCGTTTCCGATCAAACCCAAAACCAAACCGGTCACGGTTTACCGCGTACTGAAAGAGTCGGGCGTACACACAAGGCTCGAAGCCGCTGAGCAGACCGGGCTGACCCGCTACACGGGCCGCGACAACGAACTGGGCGCGCTCAATCGGGGGCTGGCAGCGGCGCTCGGCGGAGAAGGACAGTTCGTCACAGTCGTCGGCGACGCCGGAGTAGGAAAGAGTCGTCTGCTGCTGGAATTTCAGCGTGGCCTCGCCCAGCAGCCGGTCACAGTCTTGCAGGGGCGGTGTCAAGCCTGGCAGACCAACATTCCCTACCTGCCGTTCATTGATCTGCTGAGAGACGTGCTTAACCTGCGAGAGGGTGATGCGCCCGTGCAATTGCTGGCCAATGCCGTCGCAGGCATTCGCGCGCTTGATGCGAATCTGGAAAGTTACATTCCCGTTTACCTGAGCCTGCTTTCGCTCCAAAGCGATCAGCATCCGCTCGCCGATCATTTGCGCGGCGAAGAACTGCGCGTGGCGATCCGCGAAGCACTCGCGGTCATCTGCACGCTGAAGGCCAAAGGCAATCCCACTGTCATCTTCCTCGAAGACTGGCATTGGGCTGATGACGCTTCCGAGGAGACGCTCAAACGACTAGCCGGGATGCTCTCCGTTTATCCGTTGCTGGTGATTGTGACCTGCCGCCCGGAACGCTCTTTCGACTGGCTGTACTCGGTTCCGCACGCCCGCATCAACCTCGCGCCGCTCGACGTGGCAGGCGCGACGAGCATTAGCAGATTCGTTTTGCAGGCAGATGATTTGCCGGAGGGCTTGGGCGAGTTGCTGTACCAGCGCACTGGCGGCAATCCGTTTTTCATCGAGGAGATTTGTCGGTCACTCGTCGAAAACGGCCTGGTGCAGGTCGCCGAGGGACGAGCCACGCTGCAAGGCTCGCTGGCGAAGCTGGATTTGCCCGACACAGTGCAAGCCGTCATTCGCACGCGGCTTGACCGGCTGGACAATGAAGCCCGGCAAGTCATTCGTCACGCCTCCGTGATTGGCCGCGAATTCAATCGGACGATTCTTGCGCGCGTACACGGAGACACAACCGAGCTTCCTAAGCAATTGGCGCAGCGACTGGAAAAGCTGCAAATGCTGGGACTGATTCAACAGACGCAAGTCCTGCCAGAACCAGCGTACCGCTTCAAGCATGTGCTCACGCAGGAAGTGGCGTACGAAAGCATCCTGGCGCATCAGCGCCGCAGCTTGCACGAAGCCGTGGGGCAGGCGATGGAAGCGTCATACCGCGACCGCCTGGAAGAGCATTCTGGAAGTGCTGGCGCATCATTACAGCCGCGCGGAGAACTGGCCGAAGGCCGTGCGATTCGGGCGCGAGGCAGCGGAGAAAGCGAGCCGGTTGAGCCGTTTTTCCGAGGCGCTGCAATTGTTTGAGCAAGCGGAAAACTGGCTGGCGAAACTTGCCCGACTCGGCGGAAAAGAAAGAGATGCTGGTCAACCTCCTGCTGCAACAGGAACGCCAATGCAAAACGCTTGAATTGCGCCAGCGGCAGCAATCGCTGATTGATCGGTTGTTATCGCTGCTGGATGTAGACAGCGATCAGGCTTTGCTCGCAGAGGTCTACCTTCGTCAGGGAGAACTGCTCACGCTCCTGGGCCGCCTTGACGAAGCCGAACAGTCGCTGCAACAGTCTCTGACCATACGCCGGACACTGACTGACTTGCGCGGTGAAAGCGAAACGCTGCGCGGTTTGGGATTCCTTTATTGGCATCAGGGACGGTATGAAGACGCGTTTCAAGTCAACGAGTCGGCGCTGAAGACTTATCGGGCGCTGAACGATTTGGTAGAAGCTATCGCCGTGCTGTTGAATCTGGTAGGGATTGTGCGCAGCCGCGGCGAGTCGCGGCGCTTGAATATCTGCAAGAGGCTGACGAACTCAACAAGGCATTAGGCAATCCGGCCCATCAGGGCAGCTATCTTATACTTCCTCTCGAATGTGTACCGCGACCATGGACGATATAGAAACAGCCCTGCGGTACTATCAACAGTGCCTACGAAATCCACGTGCAGCATCGCTTGCTTTACAACCAGAACTTCAGTCTGAAAGGGATGGCGAACCTGTGCTGGGAGTCGGGCAAAATCGAGGAGTGCCTGCGTTATTGTGACGACCTGGTCACGCTGACGCGCAGCCTCCAGATCAAGAGTGAACTTGCTCAGGCGCTGAGCATTCACGGGCTGCGCCTGATGGCGCTCAGCAGATTTGCCGAGGCGCTTCCGCGATTGCTGGAAGCTGCTGCACTGTTTGCCGAGTTGGGGGATAGTGAAAATGAGATTGTGGCTTTGACCGGCCTTGCCCGCAGCTATGAACTGTCCGGCGCAAACGATGAAAAATGCCTGGCGACATGGGAGAAAATCAGGACGCTGCGCAAGCAACGGCAGCACACGACTGGTGAGATAGAAGCGCTGAAGGAAATGGCACAACTAACCCGACGGCAGGCGAGTGGAAAAGATGCTGCGCTCGCCTATCTGCAAGAAGCCTGCGATCTGGCCGCAAGCTGCGAAGCGACAGCCACGCAGGGCGATTTGCTGAACACGATGGGGATCATCGAATGGGAACGCGCGAATTACGAGCACGCGCTCCGATATTACGAGCAAGCCTTGCAGATGTTTCAGCGTCTCGATGATCGCCGTCACGCGGGGTTGCTGCTCAACAGCATCGGCGTTACGCTGAAGCAACTCGGACGCACGGACGAAGCGTTGGCCCGGCTTGAGGCAGCGGTGCAACTGCACCGCGCTTCAGGCGAGCGGCTGCTCGAAGGACATGCGCTCGCCGCGCTGGGCGATTTGTGTAACGAAACAGGATCGTTCGACCAAGTGGCGGAGCATTATCGCGCCTCGCTCGCCATTCGGCGGGAGATCGGCGACCGCAAAGGCGAAGGGTGGATGCTCGCGCGCCTTGCCGCAGTAACTGCCGCGCCGGACGAAGCACGCGACTTAGCGAAGCAAGCTTTGGTCATTGCCAATGCCATTGGGGATGAGCCATTGCAAGAAGCCTGCGCCCGGCTAATAATCCGGGCTAAAGAAAATGTAGAGCAAACTATCTAGTTTGCTCTGGTTTCCCACAAAGGGCCGCTTGATGAAGCATGAGCAAACTGGAAAGTTTGCTCCACATTTTTTGAGGAGGAACAAATGCCAAGATATATCATTGAACGAAACGTCGGTTCGGTCTCAAAAGCAGACCTCGAAGCCGCGAGCAGAAGGTCGAACGAAGTGCTGGCGACGATGCCCGGCGTGGTGTGGATCAAGAGCTACATTTCCGAAGCGGAGGGCAAAATCTATTGCGAGTATGAAGCGCCCAACCCGGAAGCGATTCTCGAACACGCCCGGCTGGTGGGCATCCCAGCGGATCGCATCTCCGAAATCGCGCTGGAGGTCAGTCCGGCGATGTTTGTCTGATAGCAATGAAGCCGGAACAATGGTCACAAATCGAACCGCTGTACCACGCTGCGCTGGAACGTGCGCCGGACGCCACGAAAAAAGGCTCTTTCCTGTTCCTCAGCATTGCTACCGGACAGACTTGGACTGTCGTGGTAGCGGATTACCCCATCGGTGGAATGATCGGCCTCTCACCCGATCAGCGGTTTCTGGGATTTGCGCTCACCGGCCAACTCGACCGCGACTTAATGCTGATTGAGAACTTCGTTGTGCGGTAGCGGAAATTCAGCTTGGCGTCACATCGGCTGTTGAATCTCCAGTATGAGGCATTCACGGTCGGCACTCTCCCAGGCATCTTCGAATGTTCGCAGGCTGATGGTTTGCGGGCTGACAGCGTGGCGCGGATCGTGGACAAGCACTTGATCGCTTCTGACGTCGGCAACGACCAACGCATGAAAAGCGAAAAGCCCTTCTATGAAGCGCAGGTCTATTCCCCCGATAAGAAAGACGGATTGGCGAACTGCCGCTGTCAGGTCATCAATGTTCCAATCTGTATGATATTCGATTTTGATAGGCAGGTTAGCCAAACCTGGGGCCACCTGGTTCAAACGCATTCCGAGTCCCGAATGGCCACACCGGGTTCGGATTTCAGCTTCGGAAAAAGCAAAGCCCAAAGCGGCCAACACCATCCGTACACAAGCCGCCACGCAACTGGTGGATAATTCCTGAGAATAGAGCGGCAACATGGTTTATTCCTGCTTGCTGGCCTGTTCCAAGCGGTGCGCCAATTCTTCGCGTGAGGGACGGCCCAGAAAAGAACCGGTAGCTGGGTTCAGATAAACATCCGCGAGCCGCGCCGCCATTGGGTGTCCGGCGGTGCTAAACCAGACGGAGACATGCCAGACAAAGCTTTCCTGTACGAAAGAGACCTCGGCTGGATAAAGAGCGTCCCCAATCTCCGTTCGCAACCAGCGTCCGACAGTTCTCCGTGCTGATTCGGCGTCAGGCAAAGCCAGTTGGGGAATCAGTAGGTTCTGTGGTTGTTGTCGTTGGTTCACGTTTTCCATAGGCATTTTCTGTTAACGTTCATCGGTAGCCTGCAATAAGACATTGCCGCAGGTTCAGCAGCCAATATACCTGCCGACGATGACTTCGACAAGAAAGCCAACAAGAAAGCCAACTATAGAAGTAAAGTAATGTCACCACGAAGCACAAAGCGTGGGAGCCAAGGCCACGATGGCATTTGCAACGGTGGAGAAATAGATTGCTGCGGTATTTCTCCACGCCTGCGAAAGCAAAACGCCTACCTTGACACCTGCAAATGCCAGTGCGTAAGATGGCGGCTCGTTTTTATCTCCCGTGTCAGATAAGTGTAGTCCCCAATTCTAAGGAGTAAGCGCAGTGGCAAGTCCAGAAGTTGCGAAGAAAATTTGGCATAACGGCAAATTCGTTGATTGGAATGATGCCAACATTCACGTGATGTCGCACGTGATTCATTACGCGTCGTCTGTCTTTGAAGGCATTCGGTGCTACTCGACACCCAACGGCCCGGCGATCTTTCGCTTGCGTGAACACATGCAACGACTGCGTAATTCGGCGTATGTCTTTCGGATGGAGTTGGATTATTCGGTGGATGACCTTGTCAATGCCTGCGTCGAAACCGTGCGCGTGAATGATTTTCAGGAATGTTATTTGCGGCCTCTGGTGATGCGCGGTTATGGGCCATTTGGCGTGAACCCGCTGGGCAACCCGATTGAGATTTATATTGCCAGTTGGGTATGGGGTAAGTACCTCGGCGCGGAAGCGGTCGAGAGTGGCGTGGACGTTTGCATTTCAAGTTGGGCGCGGATGTCGGCGAACACCTTGCCTGCGACGGCGAAATCGGCGGCGAATTACTTGAATTCGCAATTGATCAAAATGGATGCGATCAAGAATGGCTATTCCGAAGGCATCGCGCTGGATGGGCAAGGCAATGTCAGCGAAGGCAGTGGCGAAAATATTTTCGTTATCAAAGAGGGCGTGCTTTATACGCCGCCGCTCAGTTCTGCTGTGTTGCCTGGGATTACACGAGATTCGGTGATGCAGATTGCCAAGCTGCTCGGCTACGAAGTTCGTGAACAAGTGATGCCACGTGCGGCGCTGTATATCGCCGATGAAATTTTCTTCACCGGTACGGCTGCCGAAGTCACGCCGGTACGGAGCATTGACAAGATCAAAATTGGCAACGGTTCACGCGGCCCCATTACGGCAGTCATTCAGAAAGAGTTCTTTGCGATCACTTCAGGAGAAAAGGAAGCGCCGGGGGACTGGTTGTCGTTCGTCAAAGAGTAATCGGTAAAAATGGAAGAACCTGATACACAAAAGAGGGGCGGTGTCTCGCCCCTTTTGCTTATTTTCATTACAATTTTAATTGATCTAATCGGCTTTGGAATGGTCGTGCCGCTGCTGCCATTTTATGCCTTTGATCTGGCACCGCATTACAGTCAGGCAACAGTCAATCTGTTAATTGGCATTATTATTGGAGCGTATTCCTTCGCGCAATTTTTCTTTACGCCATTGTTGGGACGTTTATCGGATCGCGTCGGACGGCGGCCTGTTTTGATGTTCAGTGTGTTTTGTTCGGGACTGGCATTTCTAGGCCTGGGCTTGGCGAATTCCTTATGGATGTTGTTGGCGGCGCGGTTGTTTGATGGAGCAACGGGGGGGAATGTTTCGACGGCGCAAGCGTATATTGCGGATGTGACGACCCCGGAAAATCGCGCGAAAGGCATGGGCTTGATTGGAGCCGGATTCGGATTAGGGTTTATTTTAGGGCCAGGGCTGGGCGGCCTGCTGAGTTCTTACAGCATTCACGCCCCTTTCTTTTTTGCCGCCGTGCTGGCCTTCACGAATTCGGTATTGATTTATTTTTTCCTGCCCGAATCGCTGAAGCAAAAACGGCATACTTCGCTGAATCTGGGCGAGCATTTCCGTGACATTGGGCGCGTCCTGGAAAATCCTGAAATTCGGTTTCCGGTGTTGATCTTATTTGTGGCAACCTTGGCTTTTGGTATTTTTCAGCCGCTTTTCCCGCTGTTTGCCAAAACGAAATATGAGTATGATCCGCGCCACGTCAGCTACTTATTTGTGTATAGCGGATTAGTTGGGGCGATTATTCAGGGTGGGTTGCTGGGACGATTGGTAAAATCAACCTCGGAAAAGACGCTCTTGCTGGCCGGGCAAGTGCTATTGATCGTCGCTTATTTTGCTTTTCCTTGGACGCCTGCGTTGCTACCGCTCTTGGGGGTTCTCGGTCTGCTGTCGGTTGGCACAGGTCTCACCAGCAGTTTGCTCCCTACGCTCGTTTCCAAACGCACACCATCCACCGAGCAGGGAAGTGCTTTAGGGATTACGCAGGCAGCCGGCAGTCTGGCGCGGTCAATAGGGCCGTTTTTAGGCGGACTGATGATCGCGTATGCCGGGCCGCAGACGCCGTTTTTCGTCTGCGCGGTACTGACTTTAATGGCGTTTGTACTCTCGCTGGCTCGTCTTAGATAGCAGGGTTATTGGAGTGTCTGATCCACTGTATCCAGTGAAGAACTGATTTTACTCAGAATGCCATGTAGGCTTGTGCCGACACCCGTCAAATAGGCCACTACCACTGCGCCAATAATGACGCAGAGAAGCGAATATTCGACTAAGTCCTGACCACGCTCGTCGGAGAGGAACGCTCGCGTCTTGGTAAACATATTGATCATCCTTCCAAACAGAAGTCTGAAACCAGTATGAGGGAATCCGGCGCGCTTCCGACAAGAACTGTTTTCGGTATTTTTCGCACTAATACACATCAGTTAAAAACCTGATGAGATCGTCCCAGACTTTGTTGGGCGCCAAAGGCCTGAAACAGGTTTCTGTGAGGGGGCCAATGACTAAAAGATTAACGGGGCATCAATTCTAAATCCGCTAGTCAGAATAAAGGGGGTGGAATTGATGAAAACAATGAAATTAGGCAGAAGTGGCTATTTTGCTTGGGCTAAATAATGTGAAGATGTAATAACCACCAGGAATTCTGCCGTGAGGCATCTCTAAAAGAACATATCGCCAAGCATCAATTGTCTATAGCTTTAAAAAACGCGGCGAGTATAGCAAGCTTGCTGGCCTACTGTAAAGCCGAAATTTTGTCACAAGTTAGCCGCACATCTGTGAGGTAAGGGGAAAGGGAAGATTCGGAAGGTGTCACATCTTCATCATCGGATTAAAACGAGGGAACAACAAAAGCCAGTTAAAAATGACTTGGCTGCATGAGTCCCCGATGCCAAAGAGATTACTACTAGAAAAAGCGGAGTCCGAATCATGTCCAAAGAAAACAGTGCAGACAGAAGGCGTTATCGGCGCGTTGATACTGGGTATCCGATGACTCTTTTCTGTCAAGGCGAAACCTATCGCGTAAAAGCGACCAATCTCAGTATCGGCGGCGTTTTTATTACTACGAAATTGCCGTTGCAAGCGGGTGCTTTAGTTCACCTTCGCTTGTGTCTGCCGGATCGCACCTTTATTCAAGCCACCGCACAAGTGAGATTCATCCAGGCAGAAGTTGGAGTTGGGGTCAGATTCCTGGAAATTGCAGAGAGTGATCTGGCCAAGATTCACGAAATCATCGAAAAAAGTGCCGTGGAAAAAGACGCTGATGAATTGGCTGGTGTTCGCTTGCGTGATACGCGCGTGCGCCTGGGCGTCAAATTATTAATTGAGGGGAAAGATCGGTTTGGGCAGGTTTTTACTGACGAGGTTTATACTGAAGATGTCAGCCGTCGTGGCGTTTGTTTGCGACTCAGTCGCCAAGTCGGCATCGGCGATTTGCTCAAATTATCGGGTTTGGAAGGCCAGTTTCATGTTGAGGGTGTCGTGAAGTATACCCATCAAGCGGATGGGGGCTGGCGTGTAGGGATACAATTCCTTGCCACTCCGAAACGCTGGGTGATGATGGGAATGGCTGTTTCTGCACTCTCGCAATGGGAAATCAAACCTGTGCGTTGACGCGACCCACCCACCGCCTCACATGAGCAATAGGCTTAAGCAGGTAGCTTGGTTTTTATCAGATGGAACGGCTAGGCCTCGTGTTGCAAATTAATGTGCCATGAGGATGAGCCTGAAATAAGAGCAGCAAGCGCGGGGGCTGAGCAGCAGAGGGAAATCGCTGGCTTATGTCGAGGCCGAACAGTCTTAAAATGCTCCCTTAACCAATTCTGCGCGCAACTCCTGCTCCCGCAAAATAGCGTTGCGCAAGAGGGTGTCACGATGCGCAAGCGCGCGCTCTGCCCGCGCCAACTCCGAATGCAAAGTGCGAAGCTCAGCTTGCAATTCGTGAATGTATTCTGCCGCGCGCCGCAGCTTTTGTTCTGATGACCCGGAAGCAAAAGATTCTATCTCTGCGATAGCCTTTTCGGGATGGATAATTTGTGAACTGACTAACTGGATTGCTGCACTCATACCGTTGTTTCCTCGTCCGCTTGGTTATCTATTGGTTAATCGTTGCTGCAAAAAAAATCAGGGAACCTAAAATAGGCATCTATTATTGAATATTTTATCGTTGCAAAACCTATCGCTCAGATGCTTTGCTTCTGAGCATCGTTTCCTCAGTGGGATAATAATTGCTTTGGGCGTTAAACTTATGACTAATGAGTTACTTTTCACCAAACGAATAAAAGTAATCGGACTATCAAACAGCAATAGTGTAACAAGGCAAGTTCAAACAATGAACAGGAGGTCAGGGGCCAGTTTCTAAAGGCAGGTGAGGATCAATAATTAGGGCAAAATACCTGCTTTAATAACACTAACTGAGGGGTCAGCGGATAAGGATAACAATTACTCTGTTCCTTACAGGGCGGATAATAACACAATCGGATTTTCGACAAAATAAAAAATTACAGTTGCAATTTTTTTGTTAAAGTAACGCGAGATTTTTTCCTACAGGTTCCAATAAAGCGAACTTTTCGCCTTCCACCATCGGCCCGGTCGTCTTAAAAATCGCCTGTAATCGCACATCTGCGAAGAACCTGCGCCATTCTTCATCAAACTCCGCGAGTGAGGTGAACTCCCATAATTCCAGATACTCGCCAATTTCTCCCACCAGAGTGCGCCAAAGTCCCTGGTGGCGCAGGCTGTATTCTTGGGCCAAGGGAACAATTTGCTCTGCAAAAATACGTTCAAATTCTGCCATGTGATGCGCTCGAAGACGATAAGTAATTTTCAGTAAAACCATAGTTACATTTCTTTCAGCACAAAATCATCGAACCAGATAAATCCACGGGTTGGATCGTCATACGAATATTTCGGAATGCGCTGAATTTGGATGAAAACGGCAAACGAATTTGCCGGCACTGTAAATTCTACACTCGCCTGTTGCCAGGCATGCGTGCCTTCCGGCAACGGTTCAGACGCGCCCAGGATCGCTTGTGAAGCTTGCTCTGTCACCGCCACGCGTGGCCCCATTGGCGTAATCAAGTCGCGTATTTTGTATTGATATTCCAGCCGATAATGCTTGCCCGGTTTGACTAGCAACAGTTGTTTGATTTCGCCCTCAAGTCGCGCGGTATCTTTGCCCAGGAAGGCAATGCCCAAGGATTGCCTTCCGGTCCGCGCATTTTGCGGGTCTATGGCCACGCGCGCATAATCATTATCTTTCAGTGTCCAATCGAATTGGGCAAAGACCGGATTGATTTCGTTCTCAAAACTGCCATTCCAGAGCAGCGGCTGTGGCCTGTCATTTTCCTCACTCATGATTTCACCCCACAGTTCCCGTGCGAGCGGCACTTGGCTGGCAGCGATTAATGCCGTAATAATGGCTGCACTTTCCGGCTCAGTGCGTCGAGCCTTGCGATCAATGCCGCGATACACATTGGCGGCTTCAGTGAATTTTGCTTGTCTTACCAAAAAATCGGACAGTGCTAACTGTGCTTTGGGAGCCGTGCCAGTGATGTTTTTCGCCGCCTCAATACTGCCGTTAGAGACATTCCAGATCAAATCATAAGCATTTGGTAATAAGCCTAAATTGTGGCTGGTGGCATAACGAAAATATTCCAACGAATCCTGAACCTTGCCTTGCCGCACCAGATTATTGGCCAGCCGCCAGTGGACTTCACGATAACTCGGTGCTAAACGGAGCGCCTCGCGATAGGCGGCTTCTGCCTTTTCCCGATTGCCTTGCGCTTCGAGAATGGTGCCAAGTAAAAGCTGAAACGTGTATTCGTTGGGCAGCAACGTGATGGCGCGCCGAATATGCGTTTCGGCATTGGCCAGGTCTCGCTCGACGCCCTGTATTTCTGTCAGCGGCAAGGCGCGCATGCAAGCCGTGGCGAATTGGGAAAATACTGCACACCTGTTTTCAGCAAGTCGCGCGGAATCGCAAGGCGCTCGTCTGTCAATGTGCCGACGATCACATACCAGATGGCCGCAAACACCAGGACGCCAAAGACCGTCAGTGTAATGAACCCGGCAATAAACCTTCTCAGCAGCGAAGCAAGCGAAAAGTGAACAATCATTGTTAGTGCAATTGATGAAGTGTGTTTGAAAGATAACCCAAGCCTGTTTCGACATCAGTTGGTTGAACGGCAAAACCTAGTCTGAAATGGCGTGCATCTTCAAAATACTTGCCCGGCACGATGGACGTTTCATACTGTCGCAGCAAGTTATGCAACGGCTCACTGTCCGTCAGCTTTTTGAGACGCGGAAAGACGATCATTGAATGTTTGGGTAACACATAATCTAAAAAATCTTCGTGTGCGGCGAGGAAGTTGCGAATTAAATATTGATTCGGCTCAATAATTGCGCGCGTTCGTGCGAGTAATAAATCAAGCTGGCGAAACGCCGCGAGCGCCAACGAATCGCTCGGCATGGCACCGACTGCTCCAAACAGATCATTCAGCCGCCGCATTCGTTCCGCTAATCCTGGTTCGCATAAAGTCCAGCCGCAACGCAAACCGCTCAAGCCATAAGCTTTCGTCAAACTCCCGGTGGTGATAAATTGCTTGCCTAAATGCAATGCCACTGGCTCCGCTTCATCAAACAAAATGTCGCGGTACACTTCATCTACTAGCACCTTTGCACCAAGCGCCGATGCCAAATCCCCAACCTGTGCCAAGGTACTGGCGTTAATATTCACCCCACTTGGATTATGCGGATTGGAAAGCACGATCAGTTTTGTTTGTGGCGAGAGAGAGCGTTTCAATTCCTCCAGATCAAGCTGAAAGCCATTCTCGAAGCGACGCGAGAACCTTTTTACGTTCGCACCCAAATACGAAGCCGCCGCCAAAAAAGGATCGTACGCGGGCTGCTCAATCAATACTTCATCGCCCGTTTCCAGTAGCGTTGCCATTGTCAGGAAGTTCGCCATCGAAGTGCCTTGCGCTGTGACAACACAATCAGGATCAACTTCGTATCGTGCAGCAATCGCTGCTTTGAGCGGTTCGTAGCCTTCGTGATTCGGCCCATTGAGTTGCACGTCATCCAGGGTGATGGTCAGATCACTGAGACTACACCCGAGGATGCCGCTATTGGCTAAATTGTATTTGGCTCCGGCGTGATATTTCGCCCAGGTCATGTAAATGCTCTGTTTCATGCGCACCTCTTCCACAAAAAGAAAACGGGAATGCCAATCGCGATAATGATCGCGCCGATTACCGCATTGGTTGTGTCGGCGATAAAAGTATTCACGACAATGCCCAATCCTGCAACGATGAAAAGCAGCGGTGTCAGCGGATACAGCGGCGTTTTATACGGACGCGGTGCGTTTGGTAGTGATGTGCGAAACACCATTAGCGCTGCTCCTGCCAGCGCGAAGAAAATCCAATCCGCAAAGACCGCATAGCCAACCAGCTTGTCGTAAGTATTAGTCAAGGCAAAGAGCGCGGCTAAAAATCCCTGCAACAAAATCGCATTCGTTGGTGCGTGAAAGCGCGGGCTGAGCTTGGCAATAGATTTGAAAAATAAGCCATCCGTCGCCATCGCATAATATACGCGCGGCGCAGACAATAATGCCAAATTCAAAAAGCCAAACGAAGAAATCACAATCAATATCGTAATCGCACTCGCGCCATTTTCGCCCAGTAATTTCCCCGCAGCATCGGCTGCTGGAGTTTGGGTGGCCGCCAGTGTGGGCGCAGACAAAACGTGAACATACGCAATATTGGCGCTGACGTACACCGCAATGACGCATGCCACGCCAATCATAATCGCGCGCGGCAAATTGCGCAGCGGGTCTTTCACTTCTTCCGCTACGAAATTCAGATTTTGCCAGCCGCCATAAGAAAACATCACCGGCACCAGCCCTGCGAAAAATGCCGAGAGCAAGGAGAAACCTTGTAAATCAGGCGGTGTAATCGGGGCAAAGGAAATGCCGGAATTCTTCGTGAGCAAAAATGCGACGACAACCAAGACCGCAATCGCAATCGTTTTGCCGAACGTAATGATATTCAGCACAATCGCTCCCGGCTTGATGCCCAAAGCGTGAAATAACGCTAACGCCACGAGAATCGCAATCGCCAGCGGCGTCACGATGTTTGGCGACAAGTGCAGCAACCGAATCAGATATTGCGCAAAGGCAACGGCAACCGCAGCAGTCGCGCCTGATTGGATAATGAACAGCAATGACCAGCCGTGCAAAAATGCGACAAGCGGATGAAAGGCTTCGCGGAAGAATGCATATTGTCCGCCGACTTTTGGCATCACCGTGCTGAGTTCCGCGAAGACAAATGCGCCAGCGAGCGCCAGCACTCCGCCCGCAATCCACACCGCCAGAATCCAAAACGACGTGTGGACTTTTTGCGCAACGATGTAGGGATTGATGAATATACCTGTGCCGATGATGCCGCTGATGACAATCATCGTGGCATCGAACAGGTTGAGCTTACGAGCGAATTTGGATGTTGCCACTGGGGGAGCAGTTGCGGCCATAAGCTGATCTCAAATTTTCGGCATGCGCGGTTTTACTTCTTTTAGGACTTCGAGCATTTGTTCATGCAGCAAGCCGTTGGAACAAACCATATCTGGCAAGGCTATATCAAATGCGCTGCCGTCCGTTTTCGTCAGTTTGCCGCCAGCCTCTTCAATAAGCAGCCAGCCTGCGGCACAATCCCACGGGTGCAAACCCCATTCCCAAAAACCATCCAAGCGTCCGCACGCGACATCGGCCAGATCAACGGCAGCGGCACCCAAGCGTCGCACGCCTTGCGCTTTGCATAAGAATGCTTCCCAGGCCGGGGTGTAAAAGCTCAGGCGCTCGCGCACATCATACGGAAAGCCGGTCACGAGCAACGCCTTCTCTAATTCAGTAATTTCTGAAACGGCGATTTTCTGGCCATTCAATGTCGCGCCTGCACCACGTTCGGCGGCAAACATCTCGTCGCGTGTCGGATCGTAAATCACGCCCGCAATGATTTCGCCTTTATGTTCCAGCCCAATCGAAACGGCGTAGCAAGGGAACCCGTGCGCAAAGTTCGTGGTGCCGTCCAATGGATCAATGATCCAACAATAATCGGCATCTTGATGATGGCTGATGCCGCTTTCTTCGGCCAGGATTTGGTGTGTGGGGTAATGAGCCGAAATCAATTCTTTAATGTGCTTCTCGCTAGCCAGGTCGGCTTCCGTCACCAGATTGATACGGCCCTTGTGAATAATGTCAAAGCGGCGTGCGGCAAAATCCTGAATAATCGCGCCCGCTTCCCGTGCGGCTCGAATGGCGAGTTCTAGCATTTACTCGAACTCCCGATTGAGCGCCTTCAGATCGCTTTGCAATTTTTCCATGCTGGCGCGCACCGTATGCAATTGGGGGCGAAGATGCGCGCTTTCGGATTCAAGTCGCTTTAGCTCTAATTGCAAGCGCGTGAGATCGCCTTCGATTTGCCCGGTCACGAGCGTGGGCGAGCGGAAGGATTCAATCGTCTCCTGTGCCGCTTCAAGATAATCTTCGTCAACATAGATACGATACGGCTCGCCGCTGCGAATTTCGTCGCCGTGTCCGCCCTGCTGTACTGACGGCACGCCCGCATCATCCAGCAAACGCCGCACGAATGTGGCTTGCGCTCCGCTGGTTACGGTCAAGAGCAATTGCAACTCACTCTCGCTCTCATCTTCTTCCAAGTAAACATCGCCCGCGCCATTAGATTCGGCGCTTAGCGAAGCTACCAACGGAACGTGACAAGAGTTGCATTCGGTAAATCCGGCACGAAATTCGGATTCGCACGATGGACAATAAGGCATAGTGAATCTCCAAAGAATTAGGTTGAAAAAGAAGCGCGCACTATATCACGGCGCAGCGGGTAGGGTTAAGAAAGTTCTGCGCAAATAATCGCGGCGGCAAGCAACGGAATCATCAATTCGTGATGCCCGGTCAGGCTATAGCCTTGCCCCGCGCCGTTAGCTACCGGACGCTTCACGACGTTGGTGTTGGGGCGGTAGTGTTGGATGAAGTCAAAGTTGGCGGTCGTGAAATTTTGGAGCGGGACACCGAAATTGCGCACGACGGTGACAGCTTTCAAAAAGATTTCCGGCAAGGTCACAGCGGAGCCGATGTTCAGATACACACCACCGCCATCCAACTCCTTCACCAGCGAAGTCAGCAACCGAAAATCCCGATGCGATGTTTGACCGATGTTTGCGCCGTTGGCATTTGGATGCAGGTGAATGATGTCAGCGCCAATCGTCGCATGAACTGTGACCGGAACTTTGTGTCGGTAGGCTTCATGCAACAAGGAATATTTTGCAAAAGGTGGTTGCGCCTCGACCAGCATTTGTCCCACTGCTTCGCCCAATCCAAGGTCATCGCGCGCCCCGGCATTGATTGCTTCGTTGAGCATCCGACCTGTCTCTTCCGCCATTCCGAATGCGCCTGCACCTAACGCTTCATCCACATCTTCTGAAGTCGAACCAATCAACGCAATCTCGAAATCGTGGATAATGCCGGAGCCGTTCAGCGCAATGGAGGTCACAAAGCCGCGTTGGATTAAATCTATCAGAATAGGCGCTAACCCGGTTTTGATGACGTGTCCGCCTGCGCCCCAAATAATGGCTTTGTTTTTGGCTTTGGCGTTGATGATTGCCTGCGCAACTGCGTGCAAGCTTTGTACCGCAAGAATATTGGGCAGGGAATTAAGCAAGGCGGAAGCCGCTATTGCTTCCGCCTTACTCAGCGGACGCGCGAAGTCTTTGACTGTGACTTTGCTGTGGCGCGAGTCAAGGGGATAGGTGGAAATTTGCGAAAGGTCGGTGGGTTGCTGGGTATAGAAGGACACGATCATTTACTTTCTTTCTCGATAAACGTGAATGAACTGGTGAATTTTTCGGCTTCCTGTACTGCAGTTTCTCTTGCAGGGTAAACGGCCATCAGATAATAAACGCGACGATTCACGATAAAGGTTTTTGCTATACCTGTAAGCTTAACTGAACCGCCAGCTCCCAGCTTGTATTCTTTTCCTTTGTACCCTCGAAAGGAAATATCCGATTCACTAACAATCTTTCCTGACCATTCTTCCATCCCTTGCAGAATCATATCGCGAGCACCCGCAAAAACTACATCGTTAAGGCTGTTAACATCCTTATCGCCAAGTAAGTCGCGATAGGAAACATAACAGACCATTTCACTCCCTTTCGATATAAATAGATGCTCGATATTCCGTTTGTCACTAAGATTGCCTGCCATGGATGAGTGAAATGGCTCTCTGGGCATGGCGACTTTGAAGCGGCCTTCGGCAGAAGAGAAGGCTTGCCACTGAACGGGTTTGTCAAAAAAGTTTGGTGGTGGCGTTGCTGCTTTAATGGTGCTTTCAATAGTGACTAGATTTTTACTTGTTACTTTCAGCACCTTAAATGAATCAAAATATTGTTGACTGTAAAAATCTGGATCGCCCAGGCCAGTCGGAACCAGAATTTGCATCTGATAGATGCGATTGTTAATGAAGTACGTTCGCCCTAACACGGTTACTGTAGGCGACTGAAATTTTATTTCGCGTCCCGGATATTGCTCATAGGTGATTTCCTTATCGCTAATGATTTGAGCATTAGCCTGCGCTGCGATTTTGTCGCGTATAGCGGTCAACGCTGTTTTGGCATAGTCGGGGGAATCAATGGCGGTGGGGGAATCGCCGTAAGCAGCCATGTAACCCGTCGCCCCATGAATGCTGAGATAAATCTGCATGCGAATTTTGCCTGCCGGAGATTCAACAATCTGCGTGCGTGGTTGTGGCTTACTAGGCATCAGAACACGGAAGCTCTCATCAGGCGCGGTAAAAGGAAGCCATTTGATCGGAGCTTCGGGCGGTGGCGCAAATGCGCCTCCTGGAACTCCGCCAGGAATACCACCTGGTACACCGCCTGGTACACTTCTCGGAAGTTCATTAGGGGGATGGGCTTTTTTACTTTTTTTCGCTTGCGACGATTTTTTTGTCTGTGGTGGCGGCGGTGTTCGGAGGTCTTGGGTCGAAACACCATCTATCGTTTTAGGTGGCGGCGGTGGCGGCGGGACTTGTGCATAAAGACTGGCGCTGCTAACCAGCACGTAAACAAAACACAGAAAAATACCAATTCTGTTCATCGTAATCTCCTCAATTATGATTGGGGCGATGGAAAACTTGATGGGACGCGCGCCCCGTCATTTTATATTTTGAATGGCTGTTGTACCAAATTTGAAGGTCAATCGCCCCTGCACTTTGACTGGCTTCCCCTTCAGCAGGAACGGCTTGAACGTCCATTTTTTTGCGGCTTTAGCGGCTTCGTTGTAGAAAGCTGGCAAGCCATCACTAAGGTCAGCTTGGAGCACTTTGCCTTCCGGCGAAATCGTGACCAGCAACGTGACTGTCCCGGCATACGGCTTCCCTTCCATATCAAATTTCGGTTCCGGTTTCTCGCTGGCTTGCTCCCGTAACTTATCTACCGAGACGTAATACAGTCCTTGCGCTAAGGGCGTGAAATCCGGGAGCGATTCTGGCACCAGCCCTAAATTCATAGGGCGATTCAGTGGCGGGCCGAGCAGCTTGAAGGATTCCAGAAACATCCTTGGTTCCTTCATTTCAGGCTCACGGGACAAATAGCGGACGGTCGTTTCGTACACGCAACCGTACGCAAAATATTGACGCGACCACAGGATGACTTTGGTGTTTGTGAACTGGGCTTTGAATTCGACACCAGGATTGCCTTCGTAGGTGATTTCACCCCCGCTGATCCATTTTGGGTTGGTATTAGCCTTTAGACTTTTCAGCAGGGAGTCAAAGCGGGCGCGAATTGTTTCTGGGGTGGCGAGGTTGTCAGAAAGAAATGTGTACGCGACCTGGTAATTCCCGTCTACCGTCGGAACTGTATAGCGATGGTCTTCCGCGAGGCCCGCTTGCAGGCGCGAACGGGTTATTTCTTCTTTGGGTATGACCGGGAAAAGAATGGAAAAGCTTCCGGTTCTGGAGGCAAAAGGCTTCCACGCTTCGAGTGGATATTTCGGGGGCGGAGCACTTTTTGTCTCGCCTGGTTTCGGAACTGTTGGCGACGCTTCTTGCGCCCACGCAACGGCCAGGCCAAGCAATATTCCCAACCATAGAAAGATTACGCCACGTTTCATACTCAACTTTCCTTGACCGTAAAAATAAATTCCTGCTTGCCAATGCGAAGGTGGTCTCCGGCCTGAAGTTTGGCAGCTTTCTCCAGGCGTTGTTGATTGAGCCAGACGCCGTTGCGACTGTCGCAATCAAGCAGCAGGAGTTGATTGTTTTCCCGCTTGATTTCGGCGTGATAGCGGCTGACGCGATCATCCTCGGAGATCACGATGTCATTGTCAATATTGCGCCCGATGCGCGTGTGCTGACGACGCAGTGGATGCGCCTCGCGATCACTCAGTGCAACCAAAGAGAGGCGAGGATCAAAGGAATTATCAAGCGGGTCGGAGGCGATTTCACTCAACAATCCTTCAGCAAAATCAATGGTAGTTTCCGGGTCCTCCTTCGGTGCGTCCTGGCTACGGAAAGAAACGCCGCTGGTATCAATGAAGGCTTGCGGAATTTGTTCCAGAATCCCGGTGTTGTGGTTGGCTCTGCCGGCCAGCGGGCTGGCGTCGTTGGAAAGCGCAAACCGCACCAGGCGACGAATACGCTGAATCAAATACGGTTGTTCGGCGACGATTTCGGTGACGCGTCCGCCCACGCTGCGCACATCGTTGATCTGGGCGAGAAACTCGCGGATGTCGAGCTTTTGAAAGAGACTCGTCCCCACTCCGAATTTGAGCATCGTGCTGATCGAAACGGTCAGCGATTGGCAGGCAATGAATCCCGCGCGATCTGCGGTGAACTCCGTGCGATTCATCCAATCGCCAAAAACCACGCTGTCGAGCAGTTTGCCAATCACCGGAATGCCGGAGCCGAGGGGACGCAGCAACGTGCGCAGCCAGGTGTGGCGCGCGCGGACGTGACCGATCTCGCGCCCGATAAAAAATTGCAGGCTTTCATTCGACATCTGATCAATCATTGACGAGGTAATGACGATCAAGGGCTGACTGGAGAGTCCGAGCGTGTAAATATTTTGCTCCGACGAACGCTTGACGTAAATCGGGATGAAGGGGGAGGACAACCGCTGGGCGGCGATGGAACCGGCCTCGTAGATTTCAGGAAACTGTCGCTGACTCACTCGCACCAGCGTGCCGAACGCAGATCGTTGCTGAATGGCGACCGTAACAATGTAGACCGCCAATCCTATCGCCGTAATAATCAAGGTCTGCCAAACTTGTTTGGCGTTGGTGGGAAAGAAGCGAATAGCCAGCGCATACAACGACGCGAGAATGGAAAAGGTCAACAGTAATGAGGCAATCTCGCCAGGATAACGGTATTGGCGCAGTTTGACTTGTCGAACAGAGGAAACATCGCTAACCATGAAAAACTCCGGGGCTTGCAAAATGAGGAGACGAAGATTCCAACTTTGATTATAGCAAATGGCTGCTTGAATGCTACGGCGAAGTTGCAACCAATAGCAGAACCTGATAGGTTGCGCTGGCGCGAGCAATAGATGAAATGTACAGCAAACTGGCCAGTTTGCTGATGACTCCCAAGGCAAATCGCGGGCGAATACCGCCGCAAACTGGCCAGTTTGCGGGATATTTTTAGAGGAGAATTCAATGCGAAAGTTCTTAGCTATAGTTTTGTTTGCCGGATTCATGGCAAATGCCGTGGCCAAGCCGCCAAAAACACTGGAAATTTATTACGTGGATGTCGAAGGTGGTGCGGCGACGTTGATTGTTACTCCAGCCGGCGAGTCAATTCTTGTAGACACCGGCTGGCCGGGTTTTGAGGGACGCGATGCCAAACGAATCCAAGCTGCGATGCAGCACGCGGGCATCTCGCAAATAGATCATTTAATCATCACACATTATCACACCGATCATTTTGGCGGGGTGCCGGAATTGGCCAAGCTTGTCACTATCAAAAATCACTACAATCACGGCGAACTGCCCGCGCCGCCGGAAAATGCTGCGCAGCCAAAACAGTACGCTGATTACCAGACTGCTGCGAACAACAAAACGATTACCGTCAAGCCGGGCGATGCCATTAAGCTCCGCACGATGAGAGGTACGCCACCTGTGACCCTGCGCTTCCTGGCCGCACGAGGAGAAGCTTTGACGGGCAAAACCAAAGCGGTTAACCCTGCTTGCGCCAATGCTCAGCCACAGCCCGCCGACCCTTCCGACAATGCGCGCAGCGTTGCTTTTAAGTTAAGCTACGGTGCCTTCGATTTTTTTGACGCAGGGGATTTGACTTGGAATATCGAGAGCAAATTGGTGTGCCCTGCCAATGTGATTGGGACGGTTGATTTGTATCAGGTCACACATCACGGCATGGACAGCAGCAATAATCCAGTCTTGCTCAAAAGTGTCAATCCCACGGTTGCTATTATGAATAACGGCCCGCGCAAAGGCGGCAGCGCAAACACGGTGAAATGGTTGCGCGAATTGCCTTCGCTGCAAGCGCTCTATCAGGTGCATCGCAATATTGCGACGAGCGACGAGCAAAACACTGCGCCCGAATACATTGCTAATCTCGATGATAAAAGCAGCGAGATGATTTGGGTTTCGGTGGATGCGGCGAAGAAGATATTTACCGTAACTAATGGCAGAACCAAGGTGAGCAAAAGCTACACCAGTAAATAATATGAAAATCCAACTCCGAACGATTGCGCATGCCCGTTCCGGCGACAAAGGCGACACGTCCAATATTGGATTGATTGCCCTCAAACCAGAGTATTACTCCATCCTGACAAAAGAAGTGACTGCCGAGCGCGTGAAGCAACATTTCGCTGGCATTTGTCAGGGCGAAGTCGAACGCTTTGAGTTGCCCAACTTGGGCGCGCTGAATTTCTTATTGCACGAAAGCCTGGGCGGTGGCGGGACAGTTTCGCTGAAAACTGATCCGCAGGGTAAGACATTGAGTGCAGCGTTGCTACGGATGGAAATTGAAGTTGAGGAGGGCTAGGAACGCCAAAAAAACAAGGGAAGTCTGGATTTTGCTTTTCCAGACTTCCCTCGACTACGTTAAATTTTTCCAGACGTTAATTATTGCTTTTTGTCTCTTGCCCGCGCGGGTGCCACTTGCGTTTCTGGCGCAATAGCTTCGGCGTTCAGGGAATGATGTTCACCTTCCGCGTCCAAGTCCAGAATGTTGGCGCTGGAATCTGTTACCAACGCGCCATCCGATTCTTTCGAGAATGTCAGCTTCCCAATTTCCGGCGAATAATCCACAATCAATAAATCGCCTAATCCGATCTGCCCTGTGGCAACGAGATTGGAAAGCGGGAAGACTAAGAAGCGTTCAATCGCACGTTTCAAATGGCGTGCGCCGTATTTGAAATCAATGCCTTCCGCCAGCAAGAATTGCTTGGCCTCGTCCGTGCATTTAAAAATAAACTTCTCACCCGAACCTCGCATAATGCGTTCTTGCACGGCGGTCAGTTCAATCTCAAGAATTTGTCGCAAATGATTATCGCGCAAGGAGCGGAAGACGACGACCTTATCAATGCGGTTCATAAATTCCGGCGAAAACTTGCGGCGTGCAGCTTCTAAAGCCGTGCGATAAATTTTCTGATCTATTTCGGAATCTACAACGCCGGGTTTGGGAGCAAAGCCAATGCCGCCCGAAATCATCTCGCTCATTTCGCGGGCCCCAAGATTCGAGGTCATGATTACGATGGAGCGCGAAAAATCTACGCGACGATTATCGCCCAGCGTAAGTGTCGCCTTATCCAAAATGCCGAGCAACAATTGCCACAACGCGTCGCTGGCCTTTTCGATTTCGTCAAAGAGCACGAGCGAAAGCTTCAAGGTATCTGTATGTGAGCGATCCAGATTTTCTTGCGTCAGCATCGGCGACGTTTCGCGGTGACCGAGGTAGCCTGGCGGCGAGCCAATCAGCTTAGCGATTTCATGTGAATGCTGGAATTCAGCGCAATCAATTTTCGTGATGAGGTTGGAATCCCCAAACAAAACTTCTGCTGCGGCTTCGACGACGCGCGTTTTCCCAGAACCTGTCGGACCAAGGAACACCATTGTGCCAATCGGGCGCCCCGGATGTGCCAGGCCTGCCAGAAAGATTTGATACAACTGAGTGAGACGGCGTACCGCACGCTCTTGTCCTACGATTCGTGATTCGAGTTTGTCCTCAAACTCTTGCGCCCGTGGGCTTTTCAGGTCGGGGTTTAGGTAATTAGGTGTGGTCGCCGATTTTTGTCCGCTTTGATTCATATATTTATCTCCTCAGCAGTAGTCCTTCATGGGAACCACTCGCGCTTTTTTCGGGAGTCGTTACCAGAAAAACGCGGTTATTGTACTCATAACCTGCAATCACTTCCACTTTTTAGTTGCTAGTGATTGCGGCGCATTAGATGGTCACAGCCCGGTTTACGTTGTGTGTGAGTTTGGGGCTGCTGTGACGTTGCGCATCTTCGTTGCTTTCTATAACTATCTGATGAACTCCCGATAACAAAATCGTTTCGGAAATCCCAAAGTTTTTTTGCGACTCACTATTGAAAGCGAGAATCCATTGGAATTCACCGCATCCGAGGTGTCGCCGCGACGAAGTTTCTTACCAATTGCGTCACGCCCGTGATCGCTGTTCCTACCACGATAGCAAAAGCTCCACACTGAAATACTCTTTGCACATCGGCGGGAGAGGCGACGCCGCCTTCGCAAATGATCGGTATCCGCAGCCTGGCTGTGAGCGTTTCGAGCAACTGCCAAGCCGGAAGCGCGACCCCCGTAGTTTCTTTGGTGTAGCCGCACAGCGTGGTGGCGATTATATCTGCACCACAATCCGCCGCAAACAATGCTTCCTCCAAAGTTGCAATGTCCGCCATCACGGGTTTCTGCAAGTCCTCACGAATCTGGCGAATCAAATGCTCAACCTTTTCACCGCCAGGGCGCGCGTGGCGGGTGGCATCAAGCGCAATAATTTCTGCGCCACTTGTGGCCAAGCGTTCGGCCACCGCGAAGGTCGGCGTAATATAAACTTCGGAGCCTTCGGTGATAACTTTTTCAATTCCCAGAATGGGAATCGTGATACGTGCTCGTGCGGCTACAATATGCGAAGCCCCGTTCAGCCGCACGCCGACAGCACCTTGTTGCTCGGCGGTGAGTGCCATTGCGCTGATGATGAAGGGATCGTCGAGCGGCGAGCCAGTGGGCGCTTGACACGAAACAATCAGCCCGCCGCGAAACTGTTCAATCTGCATAGCTCAAATTCTTTAGCAACTGTTTCGAGATTTTTTTCCCAGCGTTCCGGTAGGCCAGCAAAAGCGCTCCTCCATCCGGCCCAAAATGCGGCGCTACCACTTGTGCTTTAGGCAACAACTGTTTGGTGGTTGTTTTGAATTGGCGGAGTAGCAATTTGCTATTGAAGATGCCGCCTCCGTAAGAAACCTGCACGCGTCTGCGCGTCGCGCCGAGTTTGATGATGGTCGCCTCGGCCAATTCCGCTAAATCCGCCGCTGCTTGCTGGAGAAAACGGAGCGCGGTTTCGTCACCCTGCCGCGCCAGCCGATCCAAACGTGTAGTAAACGACGCGATCTGGTCGCGCGAAATAATCCCCGCGTAAAAATCTTCAGCAATGGCATTGAGACTATCGCGCTTGAAATGCGTAAGCAGCGCCGTGCAAAGCGTTTTGCCTTCGGGCAATTCTCGATCTTCGAGATGAATTGCCCGCCGCAAAGATTCTTTGCCGAGCCAAAAGCCACTGCCTTCGTCGCCAAACATATAGCCATGGCCGCCGACGCGCGCCTGCCGCAAGGTCTGCGGGCTGATCTGCATTTCGCCATACGCCACTGAGCCGGTTCCGGCCAGCACAATGACCCCATTTTCTCCGGCCAAGGCTCCGGCCAAGGCACCCGGTGTATCGTGGTCAACAATCAAATGCTCGGCATTCAGCAAGTGGCTAATGATGTCGAGTTTATCTTCCGGTTCGCCGGTCATGGCCAGATGTACGCTGAGAAAATGAAAGTCGCCGATGAAGCCGCGTTCCATTAATCCGGCGGCCCGCAAGGCGTCGCTGACGGATTCACTTACCGCACGTTCTAGGCGTTCGCGCCCCCCTGATTCGCGCGTATGATTTGATGGCCCGGACAAGCCGCGTCCCACGATAAATCCTTCCGCATTGGCGATTAAGGCCGTTGTGTGGCTTTGTCCGCCATCAATTCCTAAATAATATTCGTCGTATTCCGGCATCTGGCAGCTTGTTTCAATACGGCCTCATAAACATGAGGCGAAAATGGTAAGCCCGTAATTGTTTGGGCAAATTCGTGCGCCATAGTCTCAGCAACTCTGCTTGAAGCCTGTTGCGCCAGGATATGATACAACTCGTGCGCAATCACAACTTCAGTAATGACTCTTGCGGTAAACCAGGAGCGCCAGTCTGCGGGTGCTTCGGCAGCAAATTCAGCCAGTTTGGCAATCGCAGTGGTATTGACAGTAATGCGCGATGGTTGCAAGGAAGCTTCGGCTAAGTAGATCACCCGCCCGAAAGCAAGCGGCAGTGTTTCATAACTGATCGTGATTCCGCAAGCCTCGGCGATTTGTGTAGAAGAGAAGGGGAGACGGAGGAGCAAAGAAGCTCCGCATTCCAGGTTTGTCTCCCTGTCCCCCTTTCTCTTACCTGGGCCGGTTCTCTTCAAATTTTTTCGGATCAATCGGACGATTGAGGATAAATTCATGGAATTCGATTTCTTCGACCTCCTGTCCGTTATAATACGTGGTGAGACGATGCGGTAAGTTCAACCCGCCAACATTCCTTCGCTCGGAAAGCTTCACCTGTACTGAAATTACTTGTGCTGGTTTGGTGCGTGCCTGTCGCTCTTCTCTGGCGCGGGCGAAAATCGCGCGATTGAAGCGCCGATCAAAACCGAAGCCAGTCGGCATTACGGTAATTCGTTGTGGCATCACCGTTGTTTCATTGAGCATGGTGGGCAGATGCGTTTGCGGGTCGAGCAACAACAGTAATTTGTAGCCTTCCATATTACGAACCGTGAGCACCTCATTGGGGCCGCCTTCCGCCGGGATGCGACCTGCATACGCAAACACCAAGGGCTGGGGCGAAAACGAATTCAGTAACCACCCCAGCGTAAAGCGCGAGACATTGGCGCGCGCGGTTTGCGCCTGCCGGATGAGGGATTGTTCTGCCTCTTCGACACTCACGACCCGTCGGTTTTCCGGCGTCGAAGGGACAATTGGCAGCGGGTGCAGCCAGGCTTCACCCTGATTGACGATAGCCACCAGTTCATAGCTCAGCCCATTCAAATGCGAGCCTTTCTCGCGGACACGGAATTTATCGGGAAACTGAAACTCGACGCGCAACTTGCTGGTCAGCGTCTTTTCTTTTTCTTCGACATCGGTCGGCGAAGAAACCTCGACATATTTCACCTTACGCCGCACTGTCCCTTTCGCCATCAGGCTTTGCAACGCGGTGGCATCACCAATCGCCGCACGCGCTTGCAACAGCAGTTCCTGTGCGCGATTGGCTGGCTCACGATTCACGACCGGAATCTGCGCCAAGACGACAGGTAGGAAAACAATTAGGATGACGAAAGCAATACGAATTTTCACAACACGATTTTACTTTTTCTCGGCGAATTTTTCAGGCTGGATGGGGTGGTTCACCTTAAATTTAGTAAACAAAATTTCTTCCATCAGCTTAGCATTAATTTGCGTAGAGATTTTATGCGGCAACAACACGCCGTCAACGGCACGATAATCCTCAAACAGCATCAGCTTTTCGCGTTCCTGTGGGCCGGGCGGTTTGGCAGCCGCTTGTTGTTTGGCGATTTCCACTGCCCGCATTCCTTCTTCTCGTGATGTACCGCCGGGCGTAAAGGCCATTGCCGGACGAGGAGCTGCCCCGATCACGTAGCGGAGCAGCAAGGGCAAATGGGTTTTCTGATCCAGATACAATTCTTCTACTTTGAAGGTGCCTGGGCCTGTGACGGCGATGACCTCGGCGCTGCCTTGCCGGAACGGCTTTTCGTCCACATAATTGAATTCCAGTCCAAAGCCTGGTGGCGGAGCCAGCAACAATCCGAGCGTGATGTGTGCGACTCCCGCTGGCAATTGTTGCTGAAACACCTCAGCGAAATGATGAAATTCGTTTCATCGGATAGCTCCTTTCCAAAAAACTACTTGGGGCAAGCAATGATGATTAATTTCATCGCCGGATCAAGCGAGCGCAATTCTACCTCTGACAATACTAGTACCTGTTCCAAATCTGCCAAGCCGGAAAAATTCGCCAGGCGCGCGCCGTACAAAACGAAAATATCCGGAATGGCGCGCCCTGCGTCACCAAAATCGGTCAGTTGTTCGACTGTTTCAGTGATTTCGGTCTGCAGTTGCGGCAGCAAGCATGTACGGACTTGTGCCATGCCGCGTTGCAACCGAATTACGCCAGAGCGATCTATGACACGCAACATTTCGCGCCGCGAGGCAAGCAAGCCAAAGAGGGAACGGACTTTTTGCGCGCCCGTGAAGACGAACCAGTTACCTGCCTCTGCGGTCAATGTCACTTCATTTGGTTCAACTCGCATCGAACGTGCGGCAACGTCGCGGCAAGCCTCGATGCCTTGCGATGGCTGGCTATCCTCGCGCTTGCGTAATTCCGTCGTGCCCATTGCTGTCGCGCGCACCAGATTGCGTCGCTTGTCTACTTCGACCTGCACCTCAATGCTGTCAGCGACTGCGCCTGCATTGATGGCAGCTTCGGCAGCCGCGCGCCGCACTTTCAAAATATCTTCGGGCGAAGGATCAACGATGTTGCGTTCAATCGTGTCGCGCACCATCGCCATCGCCACACCAATCGGCGAAATCACTTCGGCATTGCGGGCGATGCGATGATCAAGCCTCATCAATTGAGCGGTGTAGGGCACCAGCGAAGCCGCACCGCCGCCACCGCCTACCAGCACCATGTGTTCCCGATCAAGCTGATATTCGGCAATCAATTCCTCAATTGCATTCGCCACCTTGCGACACGCAATTACCAAAACCTCCTCTGCGAAACTCTGCGCCGCCGCTGCGCCGCTGCGATGAAAAAACTCTCCTAACTTCTCAAATGCAATGCGTGCCGCTTCGACACTCCCAAACGCAAAATGCTCCGCTTGCACCAGCCCCAATAAATTCGCCGCACAAGTCGTCGTAATCGCAAAGCCCTTGCCGTCCTTGCCACGCAAAATTACATGATTGTCTGCGTCGCTTTCCGTTGGTTTGATGAACTCAATCTCCGCTTCCCGCAATTCGTCTACATCCGCAAAGCACGTATAGCCCAAGCCTGCGATATGCGCGCTGCGGGGGCCGACCTCGGTGATCTTGCCTTCGGCTTGTGACGCGCGAATCATCGAACCGCCGCCCACACCGAGCGTTCGCACATCGAGCGTGTTTAGATACATTCGATGCCCATTCAATTTCGCCGGACGTGTGACGGGCGAACCGTCCCGAATCACCGAAATGTCGGCGGAAGTGCCGCCGACTTCGATGAAAATGCCATCGCTCACGCGCTCGTGCATCAGCGCGCCGGCAATGCCTGCGGCGGGGCCGGAAAGCATCGTCAAAATCGGGCGGCGATGCACTTCGTCCACGCTCATCACGCCGCCGTCGGAGCGCATAATCATCAGCGGCGCAACAATGCCTGAAGACTTTACACACGCGTCGGTCATCTCCGCCGTCGCAATCATCTTCGGCAAAATCGCAGCGTTGATGACAGCGGTTCGCGTCCGCACACGCAGGCCGTACAAACTGCTAACCTCGTGTCCGCTCGTCGCGCGTAAGCCTGCAGCTTTGGCCTTTGCGACGGTTTGCGCTTCGTGCTCAGTATGATCTACGCTGAAGGCTTCGCTGGCCACGATGACTTGCGCACCGTTGTTTTTTAGCGCCTCAAGCGTGGCATCAATGCTGTGACCGGGCTTAATGAAAGCGTGATCGGCAGTGAGAAATTTATGCGGTGCGAGTTCAATAGGTGGAATTTTCGTGGCGCGTTTGGCCAACCACGCCTCTAGTCCTGTGCCGATGCCGAGTACCGCTACTTTGGCAACATCGCCTTCGAGTAAGGCATTCGTCGCTTGTGTGGTGCTGTGCGCAATGAACGCAACATCGTCCGGTTGGAGGTTGAATTGTTGCAGCGCGCGTTCGAGTGCGGTGACAATACCAAGCGCGACGCCTTCGCGTGCGTCGTGCGAGGTCGGAAATTTCAATTGCCCGACCAAGATGCGAGAGTCGCTATCAATTACTACGACGTCTGTGAAGGTGCCGCCTACGTCAATGCCAATGCGAACTTTCATGATGGATTTTTAGCCCCGCACTACGCGAATACGATGTAACATAATCTTCGGCTCGCGTTGCGATGTACAGCAAACTTTCCCCTTTGCTGAAGCCTTGATAGCTAGCCGTTATGAAGTCGCCAGCAAACGGGAAAGTTTGTTGTACATCTTTGGAGGAGAAGGACTGCAATGTCAATTCAACATCAGCATAAGCTCAGCATTGTCCCTAATGCTGCCGCTTTGGCCCAAGCCGCAGCCGACCATTTTGCCCAAGCCGCGCAAGCAAATATCGCCGAGCGCGGGCGCTTCACGGTAGCATTGTCAGGTGGCTCGACACCGAAAGCGATGTTTGCCTTGTTGGCGGCGAACCCGCAAGCTATCGCTTGGGAAAAGACCTTCATTTTTTGGGGCGACGAACGCTGCGTCCCGCCGGATCACGCCGAGAGCAACTATCGCATGACGCAGGAAGCCTTGCTTTCGCACGTTCCGCTGCCATCGCAAAATGTCTTTCGCATGCACGGGGAAACAGCACCTGCGGCGGCGGCGCGCGCGTATGCGGAGCAACTCAAACAATTTTTTCAGACGGATAGCTTGCCTCAGTTCGATTTGGTTTGGCTGGGGATGGGCGCGGACGGGCATACGGCGTCATTGTTTCCTGCTACGACGGCTTTGCACGCAGGTGATGATTCAAGTGTGGTAGAAAACTATGTAGAAAAATTACAAGCCTATCGCCTCACCTTGACCGCTGCGACGATTAATCAGGCGCGCGAGGTCGTCTTTTTAATTGGTGGCGCTGACAAAGCGGCCACGCTCAAGGCTGTGCTGCAAGGCGATTTTCAGCCGGAACTGTACCCCAGCCAACTGATTCAGCCCAAGTCTGGCAATTTGCTTTGGATGGTAGATGAAGCGGCTTCTGCCCAAATCAGTAGCGCAAAATGACCGAAAACCAATGACAAAAGTTGTTAGCCAAAAAAATCACTAACCTATGCTAAATTAGCCACGCACTGTTTCGGCCCCCTGCCCGAACGACCTCATCAGTCTTAACATCGCTTACTTAGCTTTTGGCCCTCCAACCAACGCATAGAAAAGATTAGCGGCATGCAGCAACATAAGTCTCGACAAATCCTGATCGTTTTGGGGGCGGGCCTTTTCGGCTTAGCTCTCAATGCGCTACCCATTCCCGTCATTGGTAATATTCACTTGCGGCTGGGTGGTGTATTGGCGGTGCTGCTCGCGCTTGAGTGCCGTCCCTGGTGCGGACTCCTCACGGCCTTGGTGGCCAGTATAGGAAGCGGGTTCGTCAATCTTCCCATTGCGATCCCCGCGACGGGCGCGGAAGCTCTTGTCCTTGGGTATGGCTTTCGCCGTAAAATCCCACCGCTCATTTCTTCCTTCGTATATTGGACGATCTTCGGTGTGCCTTGCCTGGCACTGGTGAGTTTCCTGGTGTTGAAAAACTCGACCTATGAGAGTTGGGAAATGATGATTCAATGGTCGTTGAATGGGGTGGCAAATGTCATACTGGCGGAATTACTGCGGTTGTTCCTGCCGGTGAAAAAGCTGTTTAGGCAAGAGCGGGGAGAACTGGCAAGCCTGCCTTTACGGGTACAAATTGGTCGCGTGTTAATTATTGCTACGCTCTTGCCGCTCTTGACAATGACAATTCTGGATGGCAATCGGCAAGCGCGTTATCAGGAAGAGCAAGCTGGCTCTCGGTTAGCTCAAACCTCTATCGCCCTCCGTCAACATGTAGACGGCCATCTTAAAAGACATCAGCAGGCGCTGGCTTCCTTAAGTCGGACGCTTACATTGACAAATAGTCTTACCGAAGAAGGCACCGCTCTCTGGCTTGACCAATGGAATCAGACTTATCAGGCGTTTACATTGCTATCAGTCGTTGATGTTTCCGGTACCGTGATCTCCTCAAGAGAGATAAAGGATATTGGGCAAGGGAAGCGAAGAGCGCCACTACATTATCCGGTTATTAATGACCGCGAATACTTCCAACAAACCGTTAGTACTCAACAGCCTGTTATTTCTGAAGTGTTTCTAGGGCAAGTTACGAAAACCCCAGTCGTCGTCATCACCAGTCCAATTTTCCGGGAAGGCAAATTGTGGGGTGTGATTTGCGGTTCGCTCGACCTGAGTTTGTTTGCGCAAATGGTGCAGCATTATGTAAGTGAGAAGGAAACCAGCTTCATCATTACCGACCAGCAGGGGCAAGTTATTTATGCTCGCCCAGATAATCAATACCAGACTTTACAAGCGTTGGCTGATACTCCGCTTATGCGCACTACCAAAGAGGGCAGCGGCAAATCATTTTTTGCCTACACTGCGTCTGACCGAAAACTATGGTTGACGGGAGAAGCAATGTCGAACCTGGCGGGCTGGCGGATTTTTGTGCAGGAACCAATGTCAGCGGTGCGTTATGAGGCTTTGCGATTTTACCTCTTCAAAATATTCTGGGTCTTGGTATTAATGGGCTTGGTAGTTTTGCTGGCGCGCGTGCTGGCCAGAGATGTTACGCAGCCAGTCGAGCAATTAGTCAAAGCTATTCGCACTTTTAATACTTCTGGGCAATTGGCTCCTTCGAGTCAGGATGATCTGCGAGCGATGGAGCAGCAAGCGCCTGCCGAGTTGCGCGAACTGGTGCGAGATTTCGGCGAGATGGAGCGACGCTTAAGCGAATCACATGAAGAATTGCAAAAGTCTTTGACGGAGCGCGATAACCTGAATCGAGACCTGCGCGTGTTACTGTCTGATTTAGATCGCAAAGTGCAGGCACGGACGGAAGAGTTGGAGTCCGCCAAAGCCAAAGCGGAAGAGGCCAGCCGCGCCAAGAGCGAATTTCTGGCCACGATGAGTCACGAAATTCGCACGCCGATGAATGGCGTGATGGGCATGACCGGCTTATTACTGGATACGGAACTGGATGAAGAACAACGGGACTATGCCGAAACGGTCAAAAATTCGGCCCAAGCTTTGCTCGAAATTATCAATGACATTTTGGACTTCTCGAAAGTTGAAGCCGGAAAAATGCAACTCGAAGCGGTGCCATTTGAATTGCGGCAACTGATCGAAGACATTGTGGATTTATTAGCCGAACAAGCGCAATCGAAGGGCTTGGAATTTGTGTGTAACCTCAGCGGCAAAGTCCCGAATTTATTGTTAGGTGATGCGGGGCGGTTGCGCCAGGTGCTCATCAATTTGCTGGGTAATGCCATCAAGTTCACCTCAGAAGGGGAAGTTGTACTGAAAGTTGAGTTTCTCGCCCAAAGAGCCGGTACGAATGCTTGCCTGCTGAAGTTTTCGGTCACTGACACTGGCCTCGGCATTGCTCCCGAAACCTGTGCGCGGTTGTTCCGTTCGTTTTCGCAAGCGGATGGTTCAATGACGCGGAAATTTGGGGGAACCGGGTTAGGACTGGCGATTTCCAAAAAGCTGGTTGAGATGATGGGGGGCGACATCGGCGTCGAAAGCGAATTCGGCAAAGGCAGTACGTTTCATTTCACTGCCCGCTTGCAACTGCAAGTTGTCGAGGACGCTCCCAGTGAAAGAACGCTGAAGCACCAGCGCGTCTTAGTAGTGGATGACAATGCGGCGAGTTGTCAGGCGTTAACGCAATTGCTGACCGATTTGAAGCTGGAGGCTGCCAGTGCCAGTAGCGGGCAACAAGCCTTGCAATTGCTTAGGAATGCTGCCGCGAATAAGCTTCCCTATAATACGGTGTTGATTGATCTGCACATGCCGGTGATTGATGGGGTGACGTTGATTGAACGCATCAAAGCGGATCCGATGTGCAATGGCGTCCGCACCGTGTTAATGCTTGGGCGGCAGAACCGTGGTCTCACAGAGCGGGCCGAGACAGAGTTTTTACTGAAGCCAATCCGCCGCAATCGGTTGTATGAATTGTTGTCAGAGCAACCGAAACGATCCGTGGCAGCGCCGGAAAATAACGCCCCATTGCCGAGTGTCGTGGGGCGGATTTTGGTCGTGGATGACAATGTGATCAATCAACGCTTGGTGATGCGCTTGCTGGAACAACGCGGCTTTACCGTGGATGTGGTCGAGAATGGACAAGAAGCGGTGAACGCTACCATCAATACGGCGTATGATTTAGTTCTGATGGATTGCCAGATGCCGGTGATGGATGGATTTGACGCCACGGCTGAGATTCGTCGTCGCACCGCAAGTGCGAATCAGTTACCCATTATCTCAATGACCGCCGACTTGAGCGATAGCGACAGGCAGCGTTGCAAAACAGTCGGGATGAATGATCACCTGCCGAAACCGATCACAACTACAGTGCTATGGAGTTTAGTAGATAAATGGATTCCCCTTGCGAGTGCGGCGAGAGTGGGGAATTGAGCGGAGGAATGGAGTGGGGGAGAAGGGGAGATGCGGAGATGCGGTAACTACCAGCCGCTCCCTTTCTCCCTCGCTCCCCTTCCTTCTTTATTCCGGCGGATACCAAATATATTCCAATGCAATACCTTGCGCGCCGTGAGTATAGAACGAGACGGTGCGATCACGATGGGTTTGCAACGGGCGGTTTTCCGCTTGTGCTGCTTTTTCTAGTTCTTCCAGCTTTTCGATGCGAATAGCGAAGTGCGTCGGATGATGTGAGCCGGGGCCGAGCAGGGCAATGCCGGTGCCACGTTCGTCGCGCACCATGCCCCAGTCCTCATGGCAGGCTTCAACCTTGAATCCTAATTGGCGATATTTTTCGACGTCGGCGGCAACGTTGGTAGATTTAATTGCGACGTGATCGAAGTGCGACATAAACAGCCTCCATCGGTTGACGAATTCAAGGTTTTACTCTAGTCCTGAACCGCTGAACTCGTCAACTGGCTGTTTATCTTTCGTGTTGGTCTAAGGTCAGGTAGTGCGGCGAATTGGCTTCCCAAAATTCATCGTCGCCAACCATGATTTGTGAAAGGGCATCCACTTTGCCACAGCGGCGGCAATGAAACATGCTTTCGCGCCAGAACACCCCATCTTCGATAAAGTAGGCCGTTTGTTCGACGTAAGAGCAGTCAAATAAAGTATCCATAACCTTTTCGGTCAATCGCTTAATAAACATGTGAAACTCCGTGAGGATGGTGCGGACAAAGTACGCGGGGACAGGAGGCACACCGCAATAATACTCATTCCGACGTTAGCAAGTCCAGCAGGAACATCGTGGACAGTAGGGTAAATTTTTCAAATGACTTATGGCTTGATCGGGGAATAAAAGTATGGCGGAAATTGTTGCGGATTTGCTGATAATTTTATGACTTCCGAGAAAAATACCGCTTTTAGCTGTATCGGCGGAACGCGGAACGCGAGGAGCGAAGGAGAAGGGGAGAAAGCGAGAGAACCGTCCCTCTCCCTTTCTCCCCTTCTCCTCTTGGTGCGCTTCGTGAACTTCGTGGTAAGTTTTCTTTGCTTGGCCAAGCAGGAAGCTAATTCACCGCTGCCTGCTGCGGCGTGCAAACTTTCTCAAAAGCTGCGGTCAATTCAGCCGCAATCATGTTCGCATCGCGCATTTCGATGTCGCGGCGTTGCATCATATAGACCAACTTGCCATCGCGCAGGATACCAATCGAAGGCGAGGAAGGTGCGTAATCCGTAAAATAACTACGCGCGCGGTCGGTGGCTTCGATATCCGCACCCGCGAAAACCGTGATGACTTCATCTGGTTTCACGGAATGTTGCAAGGCTTGCACTACGCCAGGGCGTGCTTTGCCAGCGGCACATCCGCATACGGAATTGACGACGATCATCAACGTGCCTTTGGCATTTTGCACAGCTTCGTCCACGGCTTCGGGGGTGCGAGTTTCTTTGATTCCATTGCGCGATAAATCTTCACGCATCGGTTTGATGAGCATTTCTGAATAAGGCATAAAACACTTTCCTCCAGGATATATTACCGATTGATTCGGTACGATTGCTTTCTTCACTCTGAGAAATAAGTAAGATAGTATGCACTGCGCGGTTGATTCGCAACTCGCATCATCAAATTTTCTCCAACCAGGCAATCTCAATTCGCAGAGGCATTATGCAAAAGCAACGCAAAGTGGCAGCCCCGCAAATCAAAAAATCAACTCCTGTTTATGATGTCGTCATCATTGGCTCCGGCGCATCCGGCGGAATGGCGGCGTGGAATTTGACGCGTAAGGGAATCAACGTGTTGTTGCTAGATGCCGGCGATAGATATGATCCCGCAAAGTATTGGATGGCATTGTTGCCGTATGAACGGCGTGAGCTTTTGGCAAAAGGCGAGAAGCCCGAACTCGGATTTTTGAGCACGAAGGAACAACCGTATTTGACGCCGGAAGGGAAGCGATATGACTTGTATCGCGTATGGGGACATGGTGGTAAGACGAATATGTGGGGACGCGTTTCACTGCGGTACTCTGACGTGGATTTTAAGGTGAATGATGGCTACGGTATTCCCTGGCCGTTTGAGTACAAGGACATCAAACCCTACTACGATCAAGTAGATCAATTGATCGGCGTGTGCGGTGGCGATGACGATACCGACACGTTGCCTGGCAGCCAATTCCATCAGCCCGCGCCTGCGCTGCGCTGCGGCGAATGGGCGATCATGAATGCGGGCAAACGCCTCGGCGTCAAAATCGTGCAGGGGCGTCGCGCAAATTTGACGCGCCCGCTGCGTGGTCGTGCGACGTGTCATTACTGCGGAGATTGTGGATCGGGTTGCACGACGGGCAGTTTTTTCAATTCGGCGATGCACCTGCTGCCCGAAGCGATGAAAACCGGCAAGCTGCAAATCATTAGCAATGCTGTTGCCGGGCGGATCACGGTTGACCCGAAAACGGGCTTGGCCGATGGCGTGCAATATTTTCATCGCTACACGCGCGCCGAAAATCACGTCAAAGCCAAAGTCGTAATCGTCGGCGCTTCCACCGTAGACACGACTCGCATTTTACTCAACTCCAAATCGTCCATTTATCCGGGCGGCATTGGCAACCAATCCGGCGTGCTCGGCAAATATTTCACCGAGCAATTTCGCTTTCACGTGACCACGTTCTTGCCGCACTTGTACGGACGAGAAACGACGCACGATAGCGGCATCGGCGGCGAGCATATTTACATGCCGCGCTTCAATGCCCGCGACGGTAAGAAGCGCGATTACGCACGCGGCTTTGGCATGCAGTTTTGGAGCAGCGGTTGTCAGAACAATGCGAGCTTTGCAAAAAACATGCCGGGCTTCGGCAGCGCCTTCAAGAAAGATGTGCTGCGACATTATCCTGCGTTATTCCAACTTCACCCTTATGGTGAAATCCCGCCGCGCGCAGACAATCGCATTGAAGTGGACGAAAAAAAGCTTGATCAATATGGCTTGCCGATGATGCGTATCGTGCTCAACTACGCCGACAACGAGCGCAAAATGTCCGAAGAGATGTACGACACCATCGAGCAACTCGTCCACGAAGCGAAGGGTGAATTATTCAATTACCAGCGCAACACGTGGGATTATCCCGGCTCGCCGATTCACGAACACGGCACGGTACGCATGGGAACCGATCCGAAAAACTCGATGCTGAATGGCTTCAACCAAATGCACGCCGTGAAAAATGTTTGGGTTGTGGATGGCAGTTCCTTTCCTTCGGCTACAGAAAAGAATCCGACGTTGACGATTTTGGCGGTGGCATGGCGGGCAACGGATTATTTGGCGGAACAGGTCAAGCGCGGGAATGTGTGAAACTCACGAAATGAGGGGCACAGAAAGGCGGGCTAGTAGCCTGCCTTTTATTTGTGCGCACGGTTAGGCTTCGTTTCTCTGCACCCAAAACATTTCCCCAAAACCACCGATGTAGCGCACGTGTTGCACTTCGATTTTGACGAAGAAAAAATCGCCAAGCTGCAAGTGTTGCCGGGTTTCAGGAAAGCGCGTCAAATACCGCTGTGCTGCATCGGCTTGTTCGTCTTCAGCTATCGGCGAGGCTCTGCCAAGCAAGGTTGCGCGTGCATTGGCTTGTGGATTGGTGGTTGTCGTCGTGTCCTGGATAAACAAGCTAACGCGAGGATCGTTCAGGAGATTGCGCGTATGTTCGGCGAGGGAACTGACAAAAATCAGCGGATCGCCTGCCGCAGAAACCGCATACGGCGTAATTGAACCGAACGGCCAGCCATCATACTTGTGCGAAAGCGTACTCAGCACGCCATGTTTTTCCTGCTCCAATAAATTGCGCACGAGAACAGTACGATTGCTATTGCTCATAATTATCTCCTGGAAATGAAAAAGAAAAAGCAGCGAAGCTTGGAGAAGCCAGCGCTGCTTGAGTAACCAGAAAGGAACTTATATGCAAAAACTACTTGTTGCGAGTAGGAACTTTCAAAGTCTGTCCGGCGCGTAAAGGAGTCGAAGCACTCAGCCGATTGAGCGCCGCGATGTCTTTGGCCGATGAGCCATAGCGCGCCGCAATGTCATTGATCGTTTCGTTGGCTTTGGTCGTGTATACGATCACTTTGGTATAACCTCTGCCCGGCACCGTTGCTGCCGTAGTCGCTGACGAATTCAATGAGCCTTTCGGTCCCACCTGGGCCACCATTCTTACATTACTGCCCACTGGGATGATAACTTTTTGCCCGACTTTCGGTTCAATACCGCCATTGACTGCCGCGAGCGTTGCTTCCGAAACGCCGGTACGCTTGGCAATGGTGGCAAACGAATCTTCATTTTGCGCGGTCATTAACCGCCATGAGTTTCGTTTGTCGGCAGGAATGCGAACCAGCCAGGATTGCAGATGTTTGCCGCGTCCAGGTGGGACGCGTAAGCCATACGCGAGGTCTTGTGGCGTTGTGCCTCGTTTCAATTCTGGGTTGAGTTCGAGCAGGAATTCATAGCTGGTGTCGCAGGCTTCCGCCGCCAATCGCAAATCCACTGAGTTATTAACCAACACGGTATCATACGCGAGTGGCGCTGCTGGCTTCACGGAAAAGCCATACTGTTGCGCGTTCTTGGCAATGATGATCGTAGCGAGAATATTCGGAACGTAATTTCTGGTTTCGTTAGGCAGCAAACCGCGCTGATAAATTTCCCAGAAATCGGCATAGCCGGAACGTGCAATCGCACGGTCTACGTTGCCTTCGCCGGAGTTATACGCGGCCATTGCCAATTCCCAGTTACCGGCATAACGATTGGCTAAGAACTTTAAGTAACGAGCGGATGCCCGCGTAGCTTTCTCATAACTCGAACGTTCGTCAATGTAATAATCCTGGCGCAAACCAAACCGTGCCGCTGTGCCGGGAATAAATTGCCAAAGGCCAACGGCTGCGGCCCACGAACGGGCGTTGGGAGACCAGGCGCTTTCGACTTGTCCGAGCCACGCTAAATCCTGCGGCACGCCTTCTTCTTTGAAGATCCGACGCGCCATTGTCATATAGCGTCCGGCGCGTTGCAGTCCCCGTTCCATCGTGGTGCGACCACGACCTTGATAATAGTTGATCCAGCTTTGCACCAATGCGTTGGGTTTAAAACCGAAATCAATTTTGGCTGCTAACAACGCGGCTCTAGCTTCAGCTTCCGTTGCCTTTCTTTCCTCTTCGGTCAAATTCAAATTGGCGATGTCATCAAGCGGGGAAGAGGCACCAGGATTCGTGGCCGGCGCTTGCTTGGCCAATTGTGCAGCCTGCGCATCCGTCATTTCATCTTTGGCTTGTGCGCTAAGTGGCAGAGGTGTGGGCAATTGTTTGGTTAAGGTGGTTTGGCGTTGATTGATCTTGTCAATTAACTTCTGATAGTGCTGCTTCAGACGTGCGTCGCTACGAATATCAATACCCGCTTCGAGAATGATGTCGAGCGCGCGATCATAGCTGCGTCGTGCCTGTGCATATTCGCCTGCTTGGAAAAACTCTTCGCCTTTTTGCAGACTCTCTTCCGAACGTTCAATCGTCAATTGAATTTTGTTACTGCGTTCCTGACTGAATGTCGGAACTTGTGCAATGGTTAGGGGGGCAAAGACCACACTGAGGCAAAGACTAAAAAAGACAGATAGTAAAAAAGAACATTTATTCATTATATTTCGAAAACTCCTCAATCTATTCATTACAGCAAAGTGGATTGCGGGGAGGCTTTATAGCACTCTCTGGATGCAAAGAGTTTGCAACGCAAAAGCTTCAGCATTGTAACTTTTACACACCGGGGTGTCAAACCTAAGTTCCTGTATCAAAACAGACCACAAGATTGTTAATATGACGAATCAGCACAAAGCTTCAGCGTGGTTGCATGAAAAGGCTTTGGCCTGGGCCAGGATTTCTGCCTCATTCAGCGTCAGCAACACTTGCTTATGCATAACAACCCGTCCATCAATCATCACCGTCTCGACATTACTGGCCTGGGTTGAATAAACAATGGTCGAGATCAAATCCGGCTGAGGCATGCAATGCAGTTGCTTCAGATTGAGCAACATCAAATCAGCTTTCTTACCGATTTCGATACTGCCAATTTCGTCAGCTAAGCCTAATGCCCTAGCTCCTTCAATGGTCGCCATTCGGAGCGCCGTCAGCGCGGGAATGGCTTGCGGGCCGTGGCGGACTTTTTGTAGTAGCGCAGCGGTTCGCATTTCAGTAAACATCTCCAGCCGGTTGTTGCACGGTGCGCCATCGGCACCGAGCGAAACGGCAATGCCGCGTTCCAGCATCTCGGTGACTTGAGCAAGGCCGGAACCAAGCTTCAAATTTGAAGACGGGCAATGAGCCACTTTGGTTCCAGTTTGCTGCAAAATATTCATCTCGGTTTCATCCAGCCAAATACAATGTGCCAGCACGACATGGGGCGCAGCCAACCCTACCGATTGCAAATACGCGATGTTACGAAGCCCGGTGTTTTGTTCGACCAAGGCAATCTCATCGCGGTTTTCTGAGGCGTGCGTATGTACGAGCACTTGCTGTTCACGCGACAACTGGGCCACGCGTTCCAATAATTCTCGCGTACAACTCACGGCAAAGCGAGGCGCAAAGCAGACGCGAATGCGTTCGTTCGCTTGTCCGTGCCAACGTTTGATCAGCCTGACCGCTTCAGCCAGCGCGGCTTCCGTCTCCTCGTGTAAGGCTTCAGGAACGTCTGTGCCTGCATCCATCAAACATTTTCCCACCGTGGCACGAAAGCCGGATTCTTCGACGACGCGAAAGACTTCGTCCGTATGCCTGACCGTTTCCATGGTTAGCGCAGAAGTCGTGCCGCCACGAATCAGTTCCGCGATCCCAAGTTGGGCTGAAAGCCGCAACGAGGCTGGCGTATGTGCCGCTTCGAGGGGCCAAATCTTCTGTTTGAGCCAATCAATCAAAGCCAAATCATCGGCTGCGCCACGAAAGAGCGTTTGGCAAAGATGAATATGCGTTTGCACGAAGCCGGGCAACAACACGTGTCCAGTTGCATCAATCACTTCATCGGCTTGAGCGGTAGAACTGAAGGCAGCGATGCGATCATGCACGATCAATACATCGCCGGTGAAAATAGTGTTATCAGCGTCGAGCGTGATGACCGTTGCGTTTTTGATGAGGATTGAATTTCCCATAGTTACACATAGCCGTTGGCTTGAAACCATCGCACCGCCTTTTCAATCGCGCTTTCAATTGAACTTTGTGGCAAGCCGAGGTCGCGCACCGCCTTCGAGGAGTCGTAATACATTGCGTGTCGAGACATCTGCACCGAGTAGTACGAAACTTGCGGCGTTTTGCCGAAATAGCGCGCCAACAGCATTTCATCCACAAACGCGACGGCGAGCGGAATCGCGTGCGGCACGGCAAACCTGGGCGCGGCTTTGCCTGTGATCGCTGCCAGCATTTGCAGCATTTTCTGCAGCGTCAAATTACGATGACCAAGAATATATCGCTCGCCTGTTTGTCCTTTTTGCCAGGCCAGGATATGACCGCGCGCTACGTCTTCGACATCAATCAAATTCAGCCCCGTGTGAACATACACTGGCATGCGGTCTTGCAAAAAACGCAGGACGATTTCTCCTGTGGGCGTCGGTTTCAAATCGTACGCGCCAATCGGCGTCGAAGGATTCACGATCACAACATCCAGCCCGCCTTTCGCCGCGTTGAGTGCCGCTTGCTCGGCCAGGAATTTGGATTTCTTGTAATCGCTGACTAAGGCTGCGACTGTCGTTTGCGTTTCTTCGGTGGCCGATGCGCCTGCGGGCGGGACGCCAATCGCTGCCACGGAACTGGTATGAACGAAGCGTTTAATTTGGGCTTGTTGGGCGGCAGCCAGGATGTTTTTGGTTCCTTCTACATTGGCGCGATAAATGGCGGCGCAGTCTTTCGTCCATAAGGAATAATGGGCGGCGACGTGAAAGACGACTTTGCAGCCCGTGATCTGTTCGGCTAGCTGTGCTGGATTGTCGAGATTGCCTGTGACTAATTCGATTGGCAAACCGTCCAGGTTGCGCCGATCACTGTTGGGACGAACTAACGCACGGACTTGTTGTCCATCAGCCAACAGTGCGCGCACCAGATTGCCGCCGATGAAGCCCGTTGCGCCCGTGATGAATGCTTTCATAAGGCTGATTGTATCGCAGCCGGCGAGCTTTGAGGACATCTCACGCTGTTATTTTCTTGGCTAAAACCAGGGAATGCGTGGGGCGAATTAGGTTCGGTTCTGCCTTCAATGCTAGTTTTGCAACGCGTCGCAATCGCTTCATTGCCGCGCGCAAACTGAAGAGGAATTGGATAGCGGCAAGGGGGCGCAGAAGCATCGCCAAGAGAGATTTGATCGGACTCATTTGTCCGCTGACGTCCAGCGCCAGATTGAAATCCGGTGTTTTCTGTTGCGCTTCGTCCAGAATGACCCGCAAGACGACAACCGGCACACCCAATTGTGTTCCCACGGTAATGACATCGTAGCTTTCCATATCCACTGCCGCCGCGCCGTACGATTCGCCCATCGCCAGTTTTTCTTCCACCAAAGTCACCATAAAATCCAAGGTCAGTCCCGCGCCAAACATACAATCCAACCCGTCTGCCACTAAGAGTTGGCGCAGCGAAGACGCAATCTGAAAGTCGCACACATTTGATACATCAGTTGCTGGCAGTTCATTCGCTTCCGCACCCACGCCAAACGGTGGGCGAAAGGCGAAACAAGTATCATAGAAAATAATTCCGCCCGTTTTCAAGGCAGGTGTGAGCGCGCCCGCCAAGCCGATAATCAACAACGCGTCATATTTCGTTTCTGTCAGATGAGCCATGAGCTTGGCTGTGAAGTTGGGCGCGCTCACTTGCGATTGCAAGACTGTAACTAGGTTTCGCCCGGCGCGACCATGGCATTGTTTTATTCCGGCAGTTGCGGAAAATGTTCTTTCAGTTAACCCGTGAGCGACAGCTTTGAATTCAATATTTGCTGCCGTGATTACGCAGAGATGAGGAATTGGAATCGTCGCGATGATTGTGTCCATTTCGCCCAGATGTATCACCTAAATAATATGGCCCGAAAGATCAGTAGTTCACTGGTGAGGAACATCATCAATCTCAACAACACCCGACCAGGAAAGCGAGAAGGGTACTGAATTTGGCGCGAAACGGGAAGCCTAAACTTCAGCGTGCAACAAAACCTTGAGTCTGCCTGCTTGTTCGGCTTGCTGCATTGCCGCGATGCCTTCCATCAAGGAATACTCCGCTGCGATCAATGGCTCGACTTTGACTTGACCCGTTTCGAGCAAGGCGAGCGCTCTCTCAAAACGCCCACAACGCGAGCCAATAATGCTGATTTCATCCACGACAATTCGTGACGTCTCCAATTGCACCGCGCCGTGAAACGTGGACTTCAAAATAATCGCGCCACGCGGTTTCACCAGCTTGAGCGCGAGTTGTAAACCTGCTGCCGCACCGCTGGCTTCCACTACAAAATCAAAACGGCGGCTTGCTTCAACGTTGAGTGCGGCTAGCTCAATAGTTACAATCCCCGCCTCCGCCGCAAGCCGGAGCTTTTCTTTATGCTTTCCAATCAGTCGTAGCTCACAGCCCGTTGTCGCCAGCACGCGTGCGATCAATTGCCCCAATTTGCCATCGCCAATCACCGCGACACGCTGGTCTGGCGTAATTGTCACCTGCTCCAGAATTGCGCACGCCGCAGCTAATGGTTCCGTGAACACAGCTTGTCGGTCGCTGACTGCATCTGGCACCTTGAGCAAATTGATAGCTGGCAAGCTCAAATATTCTGCGAATGCGCCGTCACGTCCCACAATGCCAAGTACCGTGCGATTGGCACAATGCCGCGCATCTCCAGCTTGGCATAAATCGCATTGTCCGCAGCCCGCATTGATCTCGCCGACGACGCGCCAGCCGATTTGCGACGGATCGGGCGAAGCTTCCACCACGCCGACAAATTCGTGACCGAGTGTGCCGTGAAAATTCGCATAGCCGCGCACGATTTCCAGATCGGTGTTGCAGATGCCTGCGGTTGTGACGCGTATCAATGCCTCGCCTTCGCGTTGCGGCAGTGGCACCTCAGTCAGACTCAATCGTTGGTTTTCAAAACGCAGTGCTTTCATTATTTGCTCAGTAATTGTTTGGCCTCCTCTTGCGCGTCGCGTTGAATGCGTGTGGTAGGCTGGGCTTTGATGACTTCTTCCAGCAAACGCTTGGCATCATCTTTGCGGCCTGCATCTTGGTAGGCTTTAGCGAGGGCAACTTTCAAATCCAGATTTTCGGGCGCGACCTTTAAGCCTTGCTCGAATAGCGAAAGGCCGCGTTTTTTATTCCCGCCCATTACGCTCGGCATTTCGCGGTCAATTTCTCCGAGCGCAAGGTAGGCATTGCCGTTTTCGTAGGCGTCATTCAACTTCACAACTGTTTGCATCTCCTCACGAATCTTTTTGACGGTCGAAAGAGCTTTGAGCGCGCCTACTAATTGCGCCTTACCGCCATAACTCGCGGCCAGCCAGAAATGGCCTTCGACCTCATTAGGTTGCAACGCGATGGCGCGTAGGGCAATCGCGATGCCCTTCTCAAAGAATTTAAGCTTGTCCGCTGGTTCGCCAAAATCGCCCACGTAATACGCGGCCCGCGCGGCGCGCCAGAGTAAGTCATAATTCTTGCCGTCAGTTGCTACGGCGCTTTCCAGGATCGCCAAGGCCTGCTGATCCTGCGCCGTGTTATCCCCACGGGAAAGCAAACGGTCAGAATCACCCATCGGGTCTTTACTCGGCGCAACCGTGACCGCCGGTTTGAGTTTTGCTCCTTTGCTCGCAGACTGCGTTTGGCTTGGGATGACGCCCAGAACAGAGACAGGAAGAATCGTTGCAATCAAGAGTAATTTCAGCATAACCATAAAGCTAACAACCTGTAGTCAGTTTCGCAAGCAACAACAAGTTTTTGCAAAATCGCCAGCGGTATGTATAATGCCCCAGCCTTGTCGGGGCGTAGCGCAGCTGGTAGCGCACCTGGTTTGGGACCAGGGGGTCGGGAGTTCGAATCTCTCCGCCCCGACCAATAAGCCATTTTCTCCTCAATGAACTAGAATTGTGGCTTTACCGGGATTGGTTGGCCTGCCGCACATTCAGTTACACAATCGGCGTAAAACACTCCTTTCACCTTTCCAAAATAATCTGATCTGGGAAGGTTAAATCTCCCACGATAGCTCGTTGAAAGGGCTATAGGCAGTTTTTTTATGTGCGCAGCAATGTCGGGCTCGATCCTTATATGCTCGTCAGTCTGCCACAAACTCTCTACGTTTCTTGGAGCAGGTCATTGAAGAATGCTGTTTCCAATCCACCGGACGCAGACAGACCGAGGGCGTGAATCTTTCGCCTATGAGTTTCAAGAGCGGCTAATAGAAGATGGGAATATGTTCTGCCCGAATAAGCCAAGATCGCCGCACTTGAATGTTTTATTTCCAAGAATGCAACAAAAGTTGCAAAAATATTATTTCGCATCTTTCCTTGACAGTATTTAGCTGGGGGCATAGGATGAGGCTCGTAACCTTATTAAATTAATAAATCCTTGAAAGATGGGAAGGGACTTTGAAGGCGAAACACATCTGATGAGATGTGTGAGGGATCTGCATATTTTCTTCATCGAGTAACTTGTCATTGGAATCATTGGAAAACAATGAGGTCGGAGCGAGTTCTGGCCGACTTTTATTCTGAACATAGCGACTCTCCTGCGTAAACGTTAGTCTATCTTATGGAGCAGCTTAATCACGTTCATAACTTTCGGGAACTCGTGGAGGCTCGCTATCCAACGCTCGGGAAACAGCGGCAGCGGGTGGTGAAATATGTCGCTGATAATTTAAAGACGGCGGTCTTCATGACGGTCAATCAGTTGGCAGACCAGGTTGGGGTAGACGCCGCGACAGTAGTGAGAACTGCCCAGGACCTGGGTTTTCGAGGATATGGAGAGTTTATTGAGAGCGCGCGGGGCCATTTTCTTGAGACGCTCACGCCGTATGAGATCGCGCGGCGGGAGATCCAGAAATCGCCCGGCCCCGAACAAGCGGCCCTTGATTCAGTGCAGCAGGAGATCGAAAACCTACAGCGTCTCGCCGCCGAGATGAAAGCCAAGCAGATCGTCGGCGTGGCCAGACGGATCAGCAAAGCCAACCGCATTTTGGTGGTGGGGTTTGATCTGGCGAGCACACTCTCAGAACATCTGGGCTATACGCTGCAATCGCTCGGGCTAAATGCGGCAGCGGCGACCTCGGGCGGCGGGCGCCTGCGCAATCACCTGACCTCAATCGGGAAAGGCGACCTGGTGATCGCTATTACGTTCCGGCGCGGATTGCGCGAAACGGTTGGTGCCGCGCAATCCGCGCGCGACGCTGGTGCCTATACCGTGGGGATTACTGACAGCGATCTCTCACCCTTAGTCAACATTTGTCACGAATACCTCCAAGCGTCCATCAACAGTCATTCTTTTACAGGCTCATACGTCGCGCCTCTGGCGGTCATCAATACGCTGATCGTTGCGCTGGTCAATTCCAATCCGGCCCAGACACTGAAAGCGCTGGGAAATATTAATCGAGACTACGAGTCCAGCCAGCGATGGTGCTGAGTGGCTGTAAGTAGAGTCCGCGAACGCCCTGGTGAGGGGCTGGTGAGGTTTCCTGATCGTTCGAATAACCTTGATGTTGCAAAGACCTTGAGACCTTTTCTTGAGCTAAGGTCTCAGAACTTGCGATATGTCCGACTTTTCAAAAAGACCCTGCAAAATTTCAGGAGAGTGAGGATGTCTATGAATTTCAAAGCGAGATTTCTCATTTTGGCGCTGGCGCTGTTACTGGGCGACACGGCGCAGGCACAAACTACATTTGCCACGGTGACTGGTAGAGTGACAGACGCGGCGGGTGCGGTGACGCCGAACACGACCGTCACGATCAAAAATGTCGAGACGGGCATCGAAACCACGACTGAGACGAACTCGGAAGGCATCTTCACGCTCTCGCAGTTGAGAGAGGGGACATACAGCATGAGCGCGCGCAGTTCCGGTTTTAAGGAATTTGTCGTCCGTGACATTCAACTGGTCGCGCGCGATCAACGGCGGGTGGACATTACGCTTCAGGTCGGGCAGCTTGAGGCAAAGGTGGAAGTTTCGGCAAGTTCAGGCTTGATTGAAACTGAGACCGCACGAATCTCCGACACGCGGGACAGCGTGCAACTGCGCGACATGCCTTTGAACTCGCGCGCGATCTGGGCCCAATTGGCGTTGGCACCCAATGTGCTGCAGGCGTCGGCGGGTTCGACGGTTCGGTTTTCCGGGAGCCGGACCAATCAGTCCCATTGGAGCATTGATGGCACGACGATGAGCGACGGCGTGAACGAGACGCAGATCGGGCCGCTGGCGCAATACGTCGAGTCGTTCCAGGAGGTCCGCATTGATTCCGCCAACAATTCGGCGGAGTTCGGGACGCTTGGCCAGGTCACGATGATCTCGAAATCAGGGACAAACTCATTTCATGGCAGCCTGTTTGATTATTACTCCACGCCGTGGTTCCGGGCGCGTAATCCTTTTGCGACAGCGCGCGATACAGGGATTTCTAACTTGCCAGGCGGCAGCGCTGGCGGCCCGGTTTATATCCCCAAGATTTATGATGGTCGCAACAAGACCTTCATCTTCGGCTCATTTGAGAACTTCCTGGGCAGCCAGGCGACGAGAATTTTCAATCCGACCGTTCCGCTTGCAGCCTGGCGTGCGGGAGATTTTTCCGGACTCACAACGCCGGTGATTGATCCGGTGACCGGTCAGGCTTTTCCAGGTAACCGCATCCCTTCGAGCCGGTTGAATGCGACCTCGGTCGCGCTCCAGAATCGCTTCTACCCGCTTCCGAACTTCGGCAATACCGCCACGCTGCAGACTCAGAACCATCGCCAGAATCTCAGCATGAAGGCCAACACACAGAGCTACTGGACGCTCAGGGTAGATCACAAATTCTCGGCGAACGATTCGATTATGGGGCGTTACACCAAGCAGGATTTTGCGATTGACGATTTCCTAAGCACGCTCCCCACGGTTTCGCAGGGCCACGTCACGCGCAAGAACCACGCGGCGACGGTGTCCTATACTCATCTTTTTACCCCAACAATCGTCAACGAAGTTCGTTGGGGGATCGCCACCAACAATCTGCCGATCTTCCCGCCGATTAATGGGCCGGATTTCGTCAACGAACTGGGACTGGTCGGACTCGCGCCCAATCTGCCGAATGTGCCGGGCATTGTGAATGTCTCTTTTGCGGGTCTTGGGCTGACGGGCATCAGTCAGGGCAATTTTCGGAGTCCAGGGGCGGCCAACTATCTGCAAAATATTCAGGATCACATGAGCCTCTCCAAAGGACGGCATACAATGCGGGCCGGGATGAACTATACGCGCATCGTCTTTGAACATTATGCCGCTGACGCCAGTCTCTTTGGTAATCTGACCTTCTCGAACCGGTACACCGGGCAACCGTATGCAGACTTTTTGCTGGGCTTGCCCTCGACCGCCCAGCGCTCTTTCCCGCCGCTCCGGCAGGATCGGTTGCGCCATCAGTACGACTTCTTTTTCACGGACGATTTTAAAGTAAGTCCGCGACTGACGCTCAACCTCGGGCTACGTTACGAATATCACCCCGGCTGGAAGGAGAAGAATGGCTATCTATCCCTGTTCGACATCAAATGCGCCTGCATCGTGGTGCAAAACGGCTCGCTCTCAAAAGTGAGTCCACTTTTCCCCAAAAATTACGTGAACGTCGTGGAGGCGAGCACTGTAGGCCTTCCAGGCGATACGCTCATCAATACCGACACCAACAACTTTGCTCCGAGAATTGGGCTGGCCTATCGGCCCTGGGGAAACAATACGGTGATTCGCGGCGGTTTCGGCATTTACTTTGACGTTGTGCCGCGCGAGGCCAACATTTCCGGGGTTCCTTTCGTGGTCAATGAGCAGCCCTTTAACAACCCGGTCACAAATCCGGCAGTGATACTGCCGAGAGTCTTCCCGGCGGCGGGCGGTGCCGGACCGTCTTCGGTCTCCTTACCAGCAGCGATAAATCCCAACATCCAGATGCCCTACAGCATGCAATACAGCCTGACAATTGAGCATTCGCGCTGGGATACAGGATTTCGCGCCTCATATATCGGGACTAATACGCGGCAGGGCGATTATGGTTTTAACTACAATTCGCCCGTGCCTGACGACCGGCTCTTTATCAACAAACCGCGCCCCTTCCCGCAGTATCCCGGGATCAACTACTTCACCAGTGGCGCCGGACACCAGTTCCACAGCTTCACGGCGGAGGTCGAGCGACGGATGGCGCGCGGGCTACAATTTCAAAGCTCCTGGGTCTGGGCGCGCGACATCGGCGATATGGAGCGAGGACAGATCCTCGAAAACCCCTTTGATCGTGCGCGTGAACGCAGCGTAGCGCCTGATATTCCGACTCACCGGTTCACGACAAACTGGATTTATCAACTCCCGTTCGGCAAAGGGCGTCCATTTCTCAGTTCGGTTCATCCGGTCGCAAACGCCATCGTCGGCGGATGGGATGTCAGCGGAATCTACAGTTACCACTCCGGGCAGTTTCTGACGGTCTTCTGGACGGGGGCCGATCCGACAGGGACAGCCTTTACCGCTAGCGCCACACGTCCGATCGTAACGATCCGAGCGGATCAACTGCGCGACGGCAATCTGTCCGGCGATCAGCGCGCCGTCAATCGGTGGTTCGACGCCTCCGCTTTCGGTGGGCCGCCGATTGGCCGATTCGGCAATTCGGCCAAAGGCGTGATCAAAGGGCCAAACGTCAATGTCTGGCACATGGGGTTTGTTCAAGTCGTTCAATTTTCGGGAGAATATCCGGCTCCGCTGGGAGCTTACCTCAACCAACTTCTTTAACCACCCGAACTACAGCAATCCAGCGACCAATATTTCTCAGGTGGCAAATATCGGTGTGATCTCGGCGGTCGGCGGTGTCAACGGTGCCTCGACCGGCGATCAGCCCGGCGCCCGCACCTTCCGTATGGGGTTGCGCCTGGAGTGGTAAAGGATTATTCATGCAAAGATTTCTCTGTCTCTGCGCGGCGCTATGCTTGTGTGCGCTAGTCGCTTTCTCGCAACAGCCTGCGCCGCCCGCGCCGAATGAGCAGTTTCAGGCGTTGCAGTCCCATTTCGAGCGGGTCGTTAGCGCACGCTTTACCAATCTGTTCGCCGGAGTCAAGACCGTCGAGCAGTGGGAACGCCGGAAAGAAAAGTCTCGCGCTGAGCTCAGGAAAATGTTGTGGCACGACCGGCATTGGTCTTCGGGGCCGCCAGCTAAGATCGTTTATCGTGAACAGCGTCCCGAGTACGTCATCGAGAATATAGTTCTCCAGACCGCGCCGGGCGTCTATCTGACGGCCAACCTCTATCTGCCCAAGCGCGGGCAGAAACCTTTTCCCGTCGTCCTCTATCAATGCGGTCACGCCAGCAAAAACTACTATGCGCCACACGGTGCCTGGTTTGCGTCGCGGGGAATCGCCACTCTGGTAATGGACAACATTGAGGCCGGCGAGATTCAAACCACGCACCACGGCATCTATTCGCGCGCCTGGTTTCACTGGTACAGCCGTGGTTATTCGCCGCTGGCGACGGAGTTGTTGAATGCGATCAAGGCGGTGGATTATCTCGCTAGCAGACCCGATCTCGACAGCAAACGCATCGGCGCCACGGGCCGGTCGGGCGGAGGGATGACAACCTTCTTTTTGGCGGCGCTGGATGATCGGATCGCAGCGTCAGCCCCTGTCTCAGGGACGTTTTCGACCCACGGCTGGGTCAAGCAACGGCTCTCATTCGCGCATTGCGACTGCCAGTATCCGGTCAACACTTACGGCCTGATGTACGAGGAACTTGGCGCGTTGACTGCGCCGCGCAAACAACTGCTGGTGAACGCCGACGCAGACATTGGTTTTCCCATGAACGCGTTCAATGAGATGGCGGAGAAGATGCAGGAAATCTACCGGCTCTACAACGCCAGCGGAAACCTGCGCACGGCGGTGACTCACGGCGCGCACGACGATATAGAAGAGATTCGGCTCCCAGTCTTCTCCTACTTCCTCAAAGAATTTCTGGGCGTTGAGACGCCGCTCGTCGCTGAAGGCCCGATTGACAAGCCGCCTGATGAAAGCCTCGTCTGTTTTCGCAACGGAGCGCCGTTGGATGAACGGCTGACGCAGGTTGATGAAGAACTGATCCCGGCTTTTGCTTTTCATCCGCCGCTGGCGCGAAATCGTCCGGGGAGAATCAAAACTCTCAGCGCTGCTTTGCAGTCAGAAGTGTTTCGCTATTTTCCGGAAAAGGACCCCGCTTTTGCTCCCGTCTGGGCTGAGGGAAAAGAACTGTATGGGCGGTTTCACAAACAGGTTTCCTTCAACTCCTTTGAGGATTTACGCGTGAAAGGCGTCTACTCGCTGCCCGGCAAGGCCCCAGCGCGCGGCAAATTGCCCGCCGTCCTGATTATTGACCATCGCCGGGGCATGCCGCGTTGGGGCAACGAGCAGCCGCTTGAGATGAATGATTGGGGAGATCGGGCGGTCCTCATTGTCGAGCCGCTAGACCGGGGAACCCGTTCGCTCGAACGTAACTTGAGAAGTTTTAGCGACGACGATCTGCTTCATCATATGAAACGCCAGGCGATGGTCGTCGGAACGACTATCGAAGCAATGCAGCTTTATGAAGTCATGCGATCTCTCGCCTTCCTGCGCTCTCTTCCAGAGGTGGATCCATCCAACATCACAATCGTCGGCAAGGCCGAAACCGGAATTCACGGTTTGTATGCGGCCTTGCTGAGCAACGGCGTTCAGCGGGTGATTGTCGGCTCTCCTCCTGGCTCTCATCGGGTGGGGCCGACCTATCTGGGAATCCTGCGCTATACCGACATTCCTGAAGTGATCAGTCTGCTCGGAAACAAAGTGAGAATTTATGGAGAGATTCCGCTTGCCTTAAAACCAATTGTCGCCGCGCAAGGAATGAATACGCCTCTGTTAGTCGAATCATTGGCGAGTGCGTTGCATTGACCAGTGCTTGATGGATGCTGGATGCCAGGGGTTGCAGGGCATACGGCAAACTCCAGCATCCAGCATCTTTTTCTGAGGAAAATATCGTATGAAATCACATGTAAAGCGCATGGGATTGCGAATACTGCCGCTCTCTACGCTGGTCGTGTTTTTATCGCTTGGTCTCGTGTATCCAACCCTGAACTCGCGGGCACAGCAATCGGCTCAGTCTCCGCTCTTCAGCCGGAAGCATGGCGTCGTTCCGGCTCCACAGCGAGCGGTGTTGAAAGAGGCTGAGTTTCCGTTCGATTCGAGCTGGCGGCTGGTCATCGGCAAAGGCATTCAGTCCGGCGATATTGCGCTCGAAGTGCTCAAAGAGGAATTGCAGGCTCGATTCCGAATTGTCTTGAAGGAAGGTTCTGCTGCTCCGAACACTCCGGCTTTGCATCTTGAGGTTCAGCCGGCTTCGGTCGCGATTGGCGAAGCGCTTGATCGTGAACGCGAAGTCCTCGCCCGTGAAGCTTATCGAATCGAACTCGCACCCCAACGAATTCGCATCGTGGCAAACGCCTCGCCTGGTCTGCTCTATGGAATCGAGACTCTCGTCCAGATGCTCAAACCGGACGCCGGACGCTTTCTCTTGCCGGAAGGAGAGGTCGCCGATTGGCCCGATCTGCAATTGCGCTTGATCTTCTGGGATGACGCGCATCACGTCGAACGAATCGAAGCCTTCAAACGAATCATCCGTCAGGCGGCCTTTTTCAAGATCAACGCCATTGCGCTGAAACTCGAAGGACACTTTCAATTCAAGAGCGCGCCGGCGCTGGTCGAGCCTTACGCCTGGAGTCCGCAGGAGTTGCAGGAACTGACCAATTACGGTTTGCGCTATCACCTGCAACTGATCCCGTGGGTAGACGCCCCCGCCCACGTCGCGTTTATTCTCAAGCACCCGGAATACGCGCGACTGCGCGCTTTTCCCGATAACAACTACCAGTTTTGCACGACCAATCCGAAGAGCGTCGAACTGCTCGTCGGCATGTACAACGATCTGATTGATGCTAATAAAGGTGTCGAGTACATCTACTTTTCGACTGATGAACCCTATTACGTAGGCCTGGCCGATAATCCGCAGTGTCAGGAGACCGGACGCGCACGCGAACTGGGAAGTAATGGCAAGCTGCTGGCGGAATTCATCACGAAAGTTGCTGATCCGCTTCGCGCTCGCGGTCGCAAGGTCGTCTTTATGGGAGAATCCCCGCTCGAGCCGGGCGATATCGAATCACTGCCGTCCTATCTGATCAACACCATCGTCAACGGGCCCAAATTCGATCCGTTGTATAAGGCGCGCGGTATTCGCCAGATGCTCCATAGCTCGACGCAGGGAGAAGAGGATCTCTTTACGAGCTATCACATCCTGCCGAATGAGCGCCGTCTCCACCAGCCCACACGTCAGGAAAAGCCCCGGATTCAGGAGGCAGTCGAGATGATCGGCCATCATACTGCCCGCCAGCAGGCAGATGTGATGGGCGTGATCAACGCCGGATGGGGCGATGCGGGACTTCATCCCGAGGTCTTCTGGCTGGGCTATGCGGCGATTACTGCCGCCGGCTGGAATCCAACGTCTGCAACGCAAGAGATGAACGAAAGCTTCTATCGCGCCTTTTATGGGCCAAGCGCGGTGAAGATGGAGCGCCTTTATCAACTGATGAGCTATCAGGCGCAATTCTGGGCGGACAGTTGGGAGCGCGTGGATTCAACTGCGCGCAAGCCAATTTTCGGCTACTCCAGGCGCATCAACATTCCGCGCCAGGCCGCCAAGGATTTCGCCCTCGACCTGCCGGAGACGCCAGCGCCTGTGACGCTGGGGTACGCGTATCCATGGAGTTGGGCCAACCGCCGCCGGCTTGAACTTGCCGCGCAGTTCCGGCGCGAGTACGACGAGCTTGTGGCGCTGCTCGAAGCGAACCGACGCAAGGTCGAGCTTAACGGCTACAACCTTGAAGTCTTCCATTCAATTGCCGGGCTGTACAAAGAAAATTACGATTTTCTTGAGAGTTTGAAGCGCATTGACGAGCAGTTTACGGCAGCCTATGAAGCCTCGCGCACTGGCCAGACGCGGCAGGCACTCGCAGCCCTGGATCAGGCGCTCGATGAAGCGCGCGAAATTCGCAAACAACGCAATCTGGCGCTCCGATTGGCTGAGCAAACCTGGTACAAAACCTGGCAGCCGCGCGTTCTATCGGCAAATGGCCGACAGTTCTTCCATCAACTCGACGATGTCAAGGATCACGAACCGGATCGGACGGTGGACTTGAGCTATCTCGTCTATCGTCAGCTCTTGCTGCCATTCGACGATTGGTATGAAAAGGTCCGGGCGGCTCGCAATTCCTATGCAGGTAAACACGGCCTGGGCGTGCGGAGCGACGCTCTCAATTGGAAGAATCTGGCATTGGAGTCGAAACCTTAGTCCTGTCTATTTGCTTGCTTGATATGGTGAAAAAGATTGTGGTCGTTGTCGTTATTGTGTTGGCGGCGGTCTGGTTTGGAAACAGGTCTGCGGCGCAAAAGAGAATGGCGTCGGCGGGCCGTTATGATGGCTGGGCGGCGTATGGCGGCGGGCCCGACAACATCCACTTTTCGTCGCTAAAACAGATCAATCGCAAAAATGTCGGTCGGCTCTCTGTGGCCTGGAGCTATGACACGCGCGATGCGCTCGAAGGCTCGGATATGCAGTGCAATCCAGTGGTCGTCGACGGCATCCTGTATGCGACTTCGCCGAAGCTGCGCGTGTTTGCGCTCGACGCGGAAACCGGAAAAGAGCTTTGGAGCTTCGATCCGAATGAGGGGCGAAGGGCGCGTAGAGGGCGCAACCGCGGAGTAACTTATTGGGAATCGGGCCCGGAACCGCAGAAGCAGCGGCGGATATTTTTTGGCCACCAAAACTGGCTTTATGCCCTCGACGCGCAGACGGGTCGCCCGGTCAAGGGGTTCGGCGACGCGGGGCGCGTGGATCTGCGCGTGGGGCTTGGTCGCGATCCACAGTCGTTGACCATCGGGTTGACCACGCCGGGCATAATCTATCAGGATCTGTTGATCGTCGGCAGTCTAGTGAGTGAGGGGCTGCCCTCGGCGCCGGGGCACATCCGCGCCTACGATGTGCGGACCGGGCAACTGCGATGGACTTTTCACACCATTCCGCAGCCGGGCGAGTATGGCTACGAGACCTGGCCGAAGGAGGCGTGGAAGTACACCGGCGGTGCGAACAACTGGGCCGGGATGGCATTGGACGACAAGCGAGGCCTGCTCTTTGTCCCGACGGGGTCGGCGGCCTTTGATTTTTACGGGGCCAACCGGCATGGCGATAATTTGTTTGCGAATACGCTGCTCTGTCTGGAGGCGAAGACCGGCAAACGCAAATGGCATTTTCAAATCGTGAGACACGACGTTTGGGACCGCGATCTGCCCGCCGCGCCGACGCTGGTGACGCTCAATCGCAACGGACGCAGGGTTGACGCCGTGGCGCAGGCGACCAAGAGCGGCCACCTTTTCGTCTTTGAGCGCGAGACAGGGAAACCGGTCTTCCCGATCGAATATCGTGAAATGCCGACCGTCGGCGTGGAGGGAGAGAAACTGTCGGAGCGCCAGCCTTTTCCGACGTTGCCGCCGCCCGTCGCCCGGCAAATCCTGACCGAGGAGATGCTCACGACCCGAACTCCGGCAGCGCACACCGCCGTCCTGGAAATATTTCGCCAACTCAGAAGCAATGGGCAATACGAACCGCCGAGCAAAGAAGGAACGATTGTTTTTCCCGGGTTAGATGGCGGGCCAGTCTGGGGCGGCGGGGCCTTCGATCCGGCGACAGGACTCTTTTACATCAATTCCAGTGAGGTCCCCTGCATCCTGCGCCTCGTCGAGCGACCGAAGAAGACCGTTCCGAGTGGAAAGAGTTTGTATGAACGCAACTGCGCGAGTTGTCACGGCAGGGATTTACAGGGCAGCCCGCCGGAGTTTCCCTCGCTCGTGATGATCGGACGGAAACTCAACGAGGCGGATATGAGAAGCGTCATTCGCAGCGGCGTCGGACGCATGCCGGGGTTTCCTTCGCTTGGCGATGCGGCGATGACGTCGCTCATCCGCTACCTGGTCACGCGTGAGGATCACAATACGGTCGGCGAAGAGGCGGCTTCGGAGATTGACCTGAAGTACGACATCGAAGGTTACACTCGTTTTTTTGACCCGGACGGTTATCCGGCGGTGAAGCCTCCGTGGGGCACGCTCAACGCAGTGGATTTAAACAGAGGCGCGATCGTCTGGCAGCTTCCGCTCGGCGAGCATCCCGAACTGGCGGCTCAGGGAATGCGCGACACCGGAAGCTGGAACTACGGCGGGCCGATCGTCACGGCGAGCGGGCTGGTCTTTATCGGCGCAACAAACTACGACAAGAAATTTCGCGCCTTCGACGCGGCGAGCGGGAAGCTGCTCTGGGAGACGACGCTGCCCTTTGCCGGAAACGCCACGCCCGCGACTTATCAGGTGAACGGTCGCCAATTTGTCGTGATCGCCGCCGGCGGAGGGAAGCGCGGCGCGCCCTCAGGGGGAACCTATGTCGCTTTCGCTCTTCCCAAATAAATGCAAAATTATTACCTGACTGCTTGGAACTCGTCAGATATAACAAGGAGATAATGTGAGATGCGAACCCTCGCTCCCTGCCTATTCATTCTGCTCTCAATCGGACTAACCGCAAACGCCCAAGATTCATCGCCCGTCTACATCACGCTCTGGTTAGACACCGAAGATTACATCCTGCCGCAAAGCGACGACGCCGCGAAACGCGTGGCCGAGTTGCTCACGCGCCTGAACGTCAAGGCGACGTTCAAGGTGGTGGGAGAAAAGGCCCGCACGCTTGAGCGGCGGGGCCGCACGGACGTAATCGCCGCCTTGAAAAAGCACGAGATCGGTTATCACACCGATATGCACAGTCAACAACCGACCCCCGCCGTCTATCTCCGAGATATGAATTGGGATGACGGGGCCGCGGAATTTTATCGCCGCGAATCCAAGGGTGCGCTCGACCTCGAGCGCATCTTCGGCGTCAGGCCGATCTGCTACGGCCAGCCGGGCGCGTCCTGGTCGCCGCATGTTTTTCCTGCGCTGAAACGGATGGGCATCGGGATGTATCTCGATGGAGGCGAGCACATCGGCCTGAATGAGCAACCGTTCTACCTCTGCGGCATGCTCAACGTCCTCAAGATGGGATCGAATCAGATTCGCATGGAATTGAGCGGCGGCGATAGCCTGGCCCAGGGGAAGGCCGAGTTTCAGGCTGCCTACAACCGATTGCGAATGCAGGGCGGCGGCCTGCTCAGCATCTACTACCATCCGTGTGAATGGGTTCATCAAGAGTTCTGGGACGGCGTCAATTTCAGCCGTGGCGCGAATCCGCCGCGCAGTGAATGGAAAGCGCCCGGCAGACGACCCGCCGCTGAGACTGAAAAGGCATTCAGCGATTTTGAGGAATATATCAAGTTCATCAAAACGCAGCCGGGTGCGCGCTTTGTGACGGCCGCCGAGATGATGAAACTTTACGCCGACCGTGCAAAGGAGCGCAGCTTTAAGCGAGAGGAGATTGTCGCGCTCGCGAAAGCGCTGCGCCAAGAGATCACGTTCCAGAAATTCGATTCCTTCAGTCTCTCAGCCGCCGATGCGTTCGCGCTGCTGAGCGAGTCAATGAATACTTATCTCGAAAAGAATGAAACGCCAGCCGCTGTGAAGCTGATCACGCTTGATGGCCCGGTGCGGTCATACAGCCAGCCCGCCGGAAGAGCCAAGTCGGACTCTTTCACTTGGGAGGCTTTCGCTGAGGCTATCCGCAACACTGCCGCCTTCTGCCGCGCACACAACCGCATGCCCTCTGAAATCTGGTTCGGTGTCGAGACTCTCTCGCCGCCGGATTATCTGGCGACGCTGGCCGCAGTGATTGAGGAAGTGGCAGCGAGCGGCAAAAAGCCCGAGCGGGTGAAGGTTTTGGGCGGCAACTTTACCACGGACAAATATGCAGCGACGGATTCGCCGACGCTGTGGAACTGGCCGATCCATCCCGAAAACTTTCAGGCACCGAAACTTATGGAGTTGGCTCGCTTGCAGGCCTGGACGCTGAAGCCAGCGGTGCGACAAAAGTAAGATCAGAACTGTAACTGTATCAGATAGTCGTCATTCTATGGCCGACAATTGAAGATGATTGAGTCTGCTGCCGACGTCGCCGCGTTGCGAAAGGCCAAGATCATTGGCATCCGCGCCGGAACTAAACATCGCTACACGGGGGCTGGGCCGTGACTGTTGAAGGATAGCTTTTTTTCACCAACGATACCGCGTTAGTGGCGCTTTGTTGCCTCCTATTAATGCACGCCAATCCTTGTCAGCGAAGATCGGCACACGTACACTTTGCCCGTCCCCAAGTAACGCTGGAAGGAACTACTATGGAAAATCAGGATGTTGAAAATGTCGAGCCGGGAGAGGCAATTATTTCAGTCGGAATCCTGGACTGGCGGGTGGTTGAAAAGCCTGCGCCCTTATATCCAGAACTGGTAACGAAAGCCGGCCTCGGAGGGAAAACGGTGGTGGAGGTGCTGATTGATACGCAAGGGAAGGTCGAGCGCGCTGTGGTTGTGTCAGGCCATCCCGTGCTGCACCGAGCGGTTTTGGATGCCGCACTACAGGCCAAGTTCTATCCGACATTAGTCAACGGTCAGCCAGTGAAAGTGACCGGTTTGTTAAGCTATGACCTGGATCGCCGCTAAGGGGTTGTGGCTTTTATGAACAAAGGCGAAGTATTTGTCGTTTTGGTCTTGCTGCCAAAAATTTCAACCTGATGATAGCAATCACAGCCCGCCAAACACTCCGCGTTGAGAGGTCAAGCGATGACTATTTCCGTGTGCGATTATTGTGTTTCTTGCGATAAATCTTGCGGCTGGTCTGATTCATATCCTGATGGATTTCCTTTCGTTCCGCGCCCGTGACGGTGCCATCCGCTTTGGCTTCCGCCTTTTCTGTTTTGATTTCCTTGGCATCTTTAACCAATGTGCCAGTTTCCCGTTTGGTTAGCTCTTTGGAACGCACACCGCGTCGGATGCGCTTCGCTTGATTTTTCTGGCGGGCCGTAATGCCAGGGGTATTGGTTCCCGGCTGCGTTGTTTCGGTTTGCGCTCCGGCGATGATCGTCAAAGCGAAGGTTAAGCAAAGTGTCAGTACAAATGTGAATCGTGTATTCATAATCCTGTTTCTCCCATTTTGTTAAGAGGGCATGCTTAGCAAATGGCACGCATCTGCGATCGCTGCGCCTCAATAGTTTTTGGCTTTGCGTTGCTTGGCCCTCTGAATTTCAAAATTGCCCAATTGGTTTTGCGTTTTTCGTCTGGCACCTAGTTAGGTCGTTTTGTAACTCGTGACTTGGACGTTCTGCAAGCTATCTTGGGAATTTTTCCGTTTCCCATTGGTCTTCCCAAAGGCGGTGGCAGATAACGATAACGCTATCATTGTGATGACGATGGTAGTGATAGGTTTCTTTATAGCGGTCTCCTGGGTTATGAGGTTTACGTTGTTACCGCTTGTTGCATAGTGCAAAAGTTGGTTATCTGTAGCAACGTATTTCATGCTGACGCCCTTAGCGTTATCCCTTTGCGCTTTGGCATTGGAAGGCCGATAGCCTTTATTTACGGCGGCGCTGCGTAAGGCCGGGAGAAAGATACCCTTTGTCAAAGCCTTTGGGGCTGGCTGCCCGCCGCTGCGCCTGCGGTTCCAGTCTCGGCCAATGAGAGCCTTCGGTTCCTGTCAGGCGCTGGCGATTAGTGCCCTTATTCATTTTGTCAAAATTGAAGGAAATATTCTTCCTGCTGCCATTCCCACCACGGGAAACGCGTGGGTTTTTCTGCTCATTCTGGCCAAAGGCTGTCGTCGCCAGCATGAGTGTCAAGGCGGCTATTGCGAATATGGTGGTCATTTTTTTCATCTCAGTTCTCCTTTTCTTACATTGCTGCGGTTACTTTTTTCTGCCAGAGCAACTCAGCGCTGGCCTTTCGTTCTTCGATAAGTAGTGCAGCGAGGCCAGCAAATGTATCAACTGTTTTGGGTAATTTATTGAGAAGTTATCCAGGTCGTGTAGCGACACCTGGAAACAAGGAAAAGGTACAACCAGCTTTCCTATTTGCTATACCTTTTCCCCAACCGAGTTGGTAGCTCAAAAAAGGTGGAAGACCCAACCGAAAAGCAGCCGACCAAGCGCAGGCCAAATCGCAAAGACAATGAAGCTCACGACAGCGAGAACTAGATTCACCTTTTTATAAATCTCACCGGTGTAGAAGGCCGAAGTGATGGTGAACGCAATCCAACTGGAAAGAAGCCCCACCACATAGAGTACCCCGACTACCCAGCCGAATGTCGTCGCAGTCAAACTTTGTATAGTCAATGCGGCAAACGCTGACCACCCTGCCACCAGGCTGCTGCTGGGCACAAGATTCGAGATCACATACGCATCGAAATGGTGGTTGTGGTCAAGCCGGAAAAAGTTCTGAAGGCGGCTCACGACCAATGTCAGCACAATCATTACGATCCAAAAGAGGCCGTATCCTTTCGCCCATTGAAATGCCAACGAAACCTTACCTAGCGGCCACAGCAGGAGTATAAGTAATACCAGAAAGGCCAGATTGATGGCGGCATGAATCACAATATTAGAGATCAGTTCCGCCACTTCATTTTGCGGGCGAGCGATGACATTAGAGAATCGGTTCATAGCGCACCTCCTGAAATCACTTCACCGGCTTGGCACGTCGTCCTGAGGTTGGTAATTTGGGATGGGAGCTCTTATAAACATTGTCTTGTTCCATGTAGGGCAAGAGGTTCTGCGTATGGCCTGCGGCGTTGGGCTTCTTTCTGCTGGTATCATTGCTTTCCCCGTCAATTCCATCGTATTTGGCGGCATTGGGGAACTTGGCGTTGCGGAAACGCTGTGTTGCTCCCTCGCCGGTTGGGTTGGAGCGGAATTGCGGCGCTGTGCGTTTCCCTTTGTGCCCCACTTCATGCGTCGCTGTATCGCCCAGATTCACAACCTTTCGGTTACGTTTCTGTGTACCAAGAGGGGGCGGGCCAGCGAGACCAATGGGATTCGCGGTAGCAGCACCTGGCTGTTTGTTTGCGTTATCCGTGCCGCTTCCATCCTGCGCCTCGCCCCGGCGCATTTTGTCTTTTGCCTGTCCCTTGCCTTGCCCAAAAGCACTGCCGGTCAGAATCAGTGCCAATCCCAAAATTGCGCTGGTGATTAAATTGTTTCTCAACATAATTTGAAGCTCCTTTTCGTTTTGCAAACTCAGTGTGATCGTTCCTGCAATAGTGCATGAAGCGTGACAGGTGTATCAATAAATTGGCGAGATTATTTTAGATGGCGAGAACAAAAAGTCTCACCACGCCAAACTCGGATTTACAATCGGTTAAGACGGCGCACGCAAGTGCTGCGAGAAGTGGGTTGATAGTTCGTTTTCATCGGGTGCTCCTCTTACGTTTCAGGCTGGCCCATTGCTCAAAATCGGCATCGTGCGTGACTTGCGTCGTTCGCGGATTGCGCCGATATGAAACTTCCTGATTGGCATATTTGTCATGTCCTTGTGGCGTTGCCGTTCGCTTCGTTGTGTGGTTGGCCTCCCACGTGTCCTGGTGCTCCACGCCACCATTTATGTAGCCCTTGAGCTTGGGCGAGAACGGTTTGCGCAGTTGATTGGAAATGGTTCCGCCGCTATTTTGCCCAGGCCGTACTTGTCTAGTCCTGCCTGTTGTCATCCCTGAACCCGCTTCACGCGCAGCTTTTCCGGTGGCCTGTCCCGAAGCGGAATCGCGCGGGGATTTGATGGATTGTACGTGGGCTGGTGGGGACTTCACTTTGTTAGTGTCGGGATGCAATTGTCCGAAGACTGCGCCGGTTAAAGCCACCGTTAACGTTGCGATAGCGAATAAATTTTGGGTCTGCATAGTGTGTCTCCTTCTTTGAAAATCAATCGTTTCGTTTTGCTTGTAACGTAGTGTAGGGAGCGCGCGCGATGTATCAACGCGGTAGCAAAAAGAATGCGTGCAGGCTTCCGGGTTGTTTGTGACCTGGAAAAGGATGGCAAAGCCTGGCTCTGCCATCCCTGGGTTGAGCGAGGGTTAGCGGACTAATGTGAATGTGCCATACGTCCGGTTCGCATTGCAGACCGGGCTGCTCGGCACAAACTCCGCGCTCACGATTTCATCCGACCAATTCGCGCCAGCGCCAGTCGGTTTGTATTTGTAGTTGAACTTGACCTTGGTGATTTGTTCACCTTCAGAGTCACGCAAATCGTCGCCATTCGTCGTGACGGTTGCCCCTTGGTTCGCAACCTTATTGGCAACTTGTTCGGTCTGCCACTTGCCATTGGCTTTGTTGTAATACTGCACTTCGCGGATTTCGATTTGTCCGCCGGAGTTGTGCTGATTCTTGACGCTGAACTTCACGTTCTTGCAGGCGTCGCCAAAGAACGGGGCCGCCGCTTGGACGGTCGAATGCGGGTTCGGGTTGAAATTCAAGGCGGTAAATGTTGCGATCCCCAACGCGATAGCGATGGCGATGATGGTCATTGTTTTCTTCATAATGTGTTCTCCTCTTAATCTGTCAGTTGTTCTGTTATTAGTGGCAACGAATTGCCACTGCTTTCGACCGCTACCAGCCGCTTACGACTTGGTAGCCGTCGGTTTCGGTAAGTAGTGCGGCGAGTCGTCAGACTGTATCAATCATTTTTTACTTTTTTGTCGAAGCGATTTTATTGCCCGCTCACAGGGTTCAGAGTAGAATCCCCGACTATATGCAACAGAGCGTAGATGCTTGGCTCAACAATGATTTAGTCCATGGCATTCAACAGGGCAATGCAGCGGCGGAAACGGCGCTGTATGAGAAATTCGCGTCTCGCATCTATTTCCTTGCGGTCAGCGAACTGCGCTCGAAAGATGATGCAGAAGACATTCGCGCGGAAACTTTTTTGCGCGTAATTGTGGCTTTACGTGCAGGCAAATTGCGCTCCGCTGATTCGCTGCCTTCCTTTATTGTCGGCTTTGCGCTGAATGTGATCCGCGAATATCGCCGCCACAAATCTCGCACCGACTCCCTGGAAGATCATGATTATGATGTCGCCAGCGAGGGGCTCATTGGAGGACGTGTTTCTGGATGCCGAGACGAGCCGGGCGATGGAGGAGGCGACCAAAAAGCTGAAGCCGCGCGAGCAGGAGTTTTTGCGGCTGTATTATTATGAGGAATTATCGAAGGAAGAAATTTCCGCGCGGCTGGGGATCAAAGAAGATCGCTTGCGCCTCATCAAATCAAGGACGTTGCAGAGCTTTCGAGAAATTTATAAAAAATTAGCGTTGGGTTGATACAAATTGCCAGACACCGACACTAAGTAGCGAAACCGGATGGGTAAAGGTGAGAACAACCCATATTTTTTGAAGGAGCGCTGCACCATGAAAAAACAAATCCTCTTCGCTACGATCATCGCCTTAACGACAATCGGCCTGTTTGCCCAAACCATGCCGCGCCAACGTGGCCCGCTGGCAGAAAAGATTCGCCAGGCGCGGCAAAACAAAGCGGACGCGCAAAGTGAAAACAATGCTAAGCCAAACAACAACGGTTCGTTCGTCGTCGGCAAAAATCGGTTCACGACACAGGTCAATGGTGATACACGCGAATATTACGTTCACGTGCCGAAGAGCTATAACAACTCCACCGCCACGCCGGTTGTGTTTATGCTGCATGGCACGAGCGGCGATGGCCTGAAGTTTTACAACATCTCTGGCTGGAAAGAGGTTGGCGAAACAGAAAACATCCTCACGGTGTATCCCTCGTCATGGCGGCACTGCATCATTGATGAGGGCAAACACAAAAACACTACGAAGTGGAACGTCTATCCCGGCAGCTTTGAATATTGCGCGGGTGAAGTTCCCAAAGATGACATCAAGTTTCTGAACCAGGCGATTGATGAGATGAGCCGCAAATTCAATGTGAATCAGAAGATGATTTATGTCGTCGGATTTTCTAATGGCGGGCAAATGGCGGGACGGGTCGGCATTGAAATGTCAGATCGCGTGGCAGCCGTGGTTTCCAGTGGAGGCTTTTTGAGACCGGGCGAGACGTACACGCCGAAACGGTTGCTGCCTAACCTGCTCCAACTTGGAAACCGGGACGACCGCTATTTTGGCTCCACGCCCGCGCCGATGAATTTCGACCAACTCTTCACACAGCTTCCTATGTTGAAAGGTGTGATGGGGACGTATGCTGCGACGTATAAACTCGAAACCAAATACACGACAAGCGGCAATCCCAACAACATTATCTGGCTCGATGCCAAAGGGACTTCGGGCGATCCGAACAATGTCTTTCGCTTTGGGCTAATTAAGGGGTTGGGACACGCCTATCCCAATGGCACAAACCATCCCGTGGAAGGCGCAAAGCTCAATTGGCAATGGCTCAAACAATTTAAGCTCCCCTCATTTATAGCGTAGACTCTGTAGGTGCTGGTCAGGGAATCAGGCGGTATGCCATGAATCATCACGAGATTGAACAACAAGACATCATTGAGCGCTACGTTCGGCATGAATTACAGCCTGCCGAACGGCGCGCTTTTCAGGAACATTATTTCGCGTGCGACCAATGCTTTGACCACGTCCAGACGACTGCAAAATTTATTGCGGGTGTGCAACATTCCGCACGTGTCGGTGGTTTAGCCAAGAATGCACGCGCGGAGGCGAGTCGCGCCGTCGCGCCCTGGTGGTCAAGCTGGTTCACGCCCGCCTTTGCTCTGGGCGCAGCGGCGTGTTTGCTGTTGGCGGTGGCGCTGGGCTGGATCGTTTTCAAGCAAATCCCGCCAGGGCACCAGGAAGCTTCCAAACCGAAATCCACTCCAGAACAACTGGCAGGCGAAAAAGAACAGTCCACGCCCCCGCCGGAAACTCCGGGACAACCCTCTGTGCCCGCCGCCGCCGAAAAGCGCGAGCAACTGAATGACAAACTGGCGCAGAATCATCCACCTGCAACGCCGCCCATCAAAGGCGTTATCGCTTCGGTAACATTGGAATCTTCCCGCGATGCGAAAAGCGGGGCACAAGTCAAGCTCCCGGAAAATGCCACCGCCTTAACGTTACGAATGGAAGTTGAAATTGGGCGCTATCAGAGTTATCAATTGCAAATCTTTGCCGCTGGTGGACGTGCTCTTAAACCCATCAGCGGCTTAAAGGCCAATTCGCAGGGCGCGCTAGCGGCCAGCGTACCTGCCGAGCAACTGCCACCAGGGAAGTACGCGGTGAAGTTGTTTGGCATAAAAGGTCAGCAGAAGGAATTGGTCGGCGATTATGATTTGACGCTACGCTAATGAATTTTTTGTGCTTTCTTCTCATCATCCTGATTGTCGCGCCCTTGCACGCGCAAACCGAGAACGATGCCCGTGCGCGTCAAGCGCAACCTGGGTTGATCGAACCGCTGTTGCGCGAAGCGACACAATTGCTTAAGAGCGAGAAGTTCCCGGAAGCCTATCGTAAGGCCAGACAAGCACGACAGATCAGTCAACGACGCGGGAGCAAAGCCCGCGAAGCCCACGCTACGAATTTGATGGCGCTGTCTGCGATGTCTACGGGACGTGTAAGAGAAGCGATTGCGCTCTTCAAAGAAGCGTCCGCCTTGTCCAGTGAGACTGAGCCGGATGAAGTACATCAGATTCAAGTGATGGCGCTGGATCGTGCCGGGCGCTTGTCGCGCATCATCGGACGCTATGACGACGCGCTCTGGTGTTTCAATCAAGCCTTGCAATTGCATCGCCAACGCAAGAGTCGTGTGGGCGAAGTCTTAATGCTCAGCAACCTTAGCGCTGTGTATGCCGATACGGGCGATTTCACAAGAGCCGCAAACACCTTGCAGGATGCGCTGCCGCTGGTACGACAGGAAAGAGACCGGTTTCTGGAAAAATCGCTGTTGACCCGCTTCCTGATTGTCGAAAAAGGACGCGGGAATCTGACTGCCGCGTTGCAGTATGGCGAGCAGGCACTGGCGGTCAAACCACGCCGGACGAATGATTTCAACAACAAGCAACCGCTCTTGTTATTAGCAGAACTGCAATACAACCTGGGGCAGGTTTATGCGGCGCTTGACCAACATCAAAAGGCCATTGATCTCTACAACCTCGCACTGGCGCAGGCGCGCGAGGTACGTGTGCCGCAAGTCCAGGCCTTTGCCTTGGGCGAACTCGCCTGGTCGCAATTCAAAACCGGAGCGGCGCAGACCGCGCTGGAAACGGCGGCGCAGTCGCTGGCAAATTTGCGACAAGGCGGCGGCAATAAACATTTCGAGTCGCGCGTATTGTTCATTCGCGCTGAAGCCCAGCGCGTACTTGGACGCAATGTCCTGGCGCTGACCAGCTATCGTCAGGCCATTGCCGCCGTCGAACAGGCACGCTCGCTCTCGATTCCGACGGAAATCTCACGCGCCGGGATTGTCGCCTCGCGCCACACTGTTTTTGCAGGCGCGATAGATTTTTTGCTGACCCAGCAACAGACCGCTGAAGCGTTAGAAATCGCCGAAGCCTATCACGCCCGCGCCTTTCTGGATGTGCTGGCCGAAACGGGGCTGGAGGCATCGCAGGAACTTGATCCAGCGCAGCGTGAAGAGGAAGACCAATTGCTCGCCCAGCTTGCCAACGTGCAGAAAGAACTTTGGAATGCGGATCTCAAACCGGAGGAAGAAGCGCCACTCAACCGCAAGCTGGAAGATGCCGAAATTGCGCTCGAAAACTTTCGGCTCAAGGTGCGGCGTTCCAATCCACGCTATGCGCGCATCGAAGCCCCACATCCGATGAAAGCCGCCGCGCTTGCCAAAGCGTTGCCGGACGCCGACACTGCGCTGGTAGAGTTCGTACTGAGCGAAAAGAAATCGTTTGCATGGGTGATTCGACAGGACAAGCTGATTTCCGTTGCGTTGCCTGCTGCCAAAGAGATCGAAACCTTAGTCGCCGATTATCGCCAGGAATTTTCCGGCAAGATCAATTCGCTGACCGCGCAGCAAGCCATTACCAAACAAAAAGCGCAGGGCCAGAAGCTCTATCAAAAACTCTTTCAGCCATTGGACGCGCATCTTTCCACCATCCGCAAACTCATCATCATACCCGACGGCGCGCTGGTGTATCTGCCGTTTGAAACGTTGGTGAGCGAAAGCAAAACTGCCACCACCTATTTGCTTGAACGCTTCGCTATCAGCTATGCGCCTTCAGCCTCGGCGCTGGTCGCTTTGCGCACCGGGAAGTCCAACGCGCCATCAGTAACAAAAGGCTTCATCGCGTTTGGTGATCCGGTATATGCCAAAACGGAAAACGCCCAGGCTGACAGGGCGACCGTGCGTAGCTTCGACCTGAAGCAATTGCCCTACACGCGCACCGAAGTCAATGAAATCGCCGCGCTGTTTCCCGCTTCCGAGCGGCATGTTTTTTTGGGCAATGAGGCGCAGGAGGAAACCGTCAAGACCGAGCCGCTCCAGCAATATCGCTACGTGCATTTCGCCGCGCACAGCAGCGTAGATGAAGAAAATCCGGCGCGCTCCGGCATCATCTTGTCGTTGCAAAAAGATTCCAAAGAAGATGGTCTGTTGCAGATGGGCGAAGTGATGCGCTTGAAGCTGAACGCCGATTTGGTAACACTTTCCGCCTGTCGCACTGGCCTCGGCAAACTGCTTAACGGCGAAGGCATGATCGGCCTGACGCGCGCGTTTTTCTACGCCGGTGCCGAAAGTGTCGTGGTGAGTTTATGGAACGTCAACGACATTGCTACTGCCTCACTGATGAAGTCGTTCTACAAAAACCTGCAACAAGGCAAAGCCAAAGACGAAGCCTTGCGTGAGGCAAAGCTGACATTACTGCGGGGACAACAGCGCGCGTGGCGGCATCCGTATTATTGGGCCGCCTTCGTTTTGGTGGGCGATCAACAATAAGCCTTCGTTGCTCTTCCGTGTTAGACGCAATGTAATAAGTACCGAAGCAAATTATTCTGCTTCAGACAGGATTCACAAGATGGACAGGATGAGTAGAAGATACCAGCAAATCTTGAGGGTTTGTAAATCTTGTTTATTTTGTAAATCCTGTCTATACCGAATTTATTCTGCTCATCTACTTATTTTCGAAGGAGGCTAACATCATGCAAAATCGAGATAAAAAGCGACGGATATCCCCACTCATAAAGACGACAATTTTATTGCTTGCGCTGGCGGGCGCTGCAACTCCGCAGGAGAGGCGTCGAGAGATTGTGAATCGCGCGCCCACACCGGAGCAGGACGCTAAACCTAACAATGACCAGGTGCCCGACGTCTATGCTGTGAACAGCCAGTTCGCGCGTGTGTTGACGCTCCGCTTCAAGTACGAGAGCGATTTGCTGGCGGGCCTTGAGAAGATGGTGAAGCATGAGCAGATCCGAAACGCCGTCATTCTATCGGGGATCGGGTCAGTCAAGGGCTATGCAGTGCATCAAGTGAGCAACCGTACTTTCCCTTCCAAAAACATGTTCGTCACGAACCCTACAGCGGCGGCAGACCTGATCAACATGAACGGCTATATCATCAATGGCAAAGTGCATGCTCACATCACACTGGCGAATCCAGACAAGGCGTTCGGCGGACACCTGGAGCCGGGGACCAAGGTTTTTACCTTCGCGATTCTGACGCTGGGAGTGATGGCCGAAGGAACCGATTTCACCCACCTGGACGATAAGACGTACCGCTAATGCCAGCCACGTACAAACATAATACGTAGAGGAGCTTGGTCCGCCTGAAAACCACATTTCGGCGTGTTTACCTGGTTGCATTGTTCATTTTGCTATCAGCCTGGGGCCGGGTTCTGGGTGCGTGTCCGGCTGAGGCTTGAGATTTGCCTTTTGATTTGTTTTCCGTTCCCTTGCAACTTCCAGCGCAAACATCGAAACTACGGCGCTATGAGTTCCAAAGCGCCTATCCCTGACCCGTTAATTCACCCGGCTTTGCTTGATCCTCGCCAGTGGGGACATCTGGATGTCTATGACTCACTGCTCAAGCTTGAGCGTGAAGAGATTCCCGGCACAGACCATCATGCGCCAGATCGCAGCTTTCGCATTCATCATCTCAAGCTCGAATTAAACTTTGATCTTGCCCAGGAGCGTGTCAGTGGCAACGCGACACTGACGATTTCGCCTTTTGCTGACGGGCTGCAAAGCGTTGATCTGGATGCCGCAGAAATGAGCATTAGCACCGTGCGTCGCATTCAGCCGCAGCCGGACACCGCGCCCGCACCGCTGCGCATGCTCGGCGAGACTGTCAGCCATTCATCGCCTCTCAACTTGTCATTCGATACACGCCAGGAAACGCTCAGCATCGAACTTGACCGTCCGCTCAAACGTGACGAAGAAGCTGTGATTGAGATCGCGTATTCGTGCCGCCCGCGCAAAGGCTTGTTTTTTATCAAGCCGGACGAAGCTTATCCCGACAAGCCGTTGCAAGTCTGGTCGCAGGGCCAAACCGAGGACGCGCATTGGTGGTTTCCCTGTGCTGATACGCCGCACCAGAAAATGACGACGGAGCTGATTGCAACGGTAGACGAAAAGTATTTTGCGCTTTCCAATGGCGCGTTAGTTGGCTCGACAGGCAATCAGACAGAGAAAACAATCACCTATCATTATCGGCAGGAACAGCCGCACCCGGCCTATCTGGTGACGGTCGTGATGGGCGAATACGAGTTGATCCAAGAGCGGCTCAAGGGCTTGCCCGTTGAGTATTATGTGTACGGTGATCGCGCCGCCGCCGGACAGAAGCTGTTTCAGCGCACGCCGGAAATGATTGAATTTTTTGCTGAGAAATTTGGCTATCCCTATCCCTTCGCTAAGTATTCACAGATTCTGGTGGACGATTTTCTCTTCGGCGCGATGGAAAACACTTCCGCGACAACGATGACAGACCGGTGTTTGTTGGATGCGCGCGCCGAGTTGGATTTAAACTACGAAGACATCGTCGCGCACGAGTTAGCCCATCACTGGTGGGGCGATTTGGTGACGTGCAAGCATTGGTCGGAGATTTGGCTGAACGAAAGCTTTGCGACGTACTCAGAATACCTATGGCGCGAACATACGCAGGGCAGCGACGAAGCGCGCTTTGTGTTGTTCCAGGATTTCCTGACCTATTTGCACGAAGATTTTTCCAGCCATCGCCGCCCGATTTTGTTTCATCGTTATCGGTACTCCGAAGAGTTGATGGATCGCCATGCGTATGAAAAAGGCGCGTGCGTGCTGCACATGCTGCGTTATGTGCTCGGCGACGAAGCGTTCTTTCGTTCGATGATGCGCCATCTCAGTAAATTCGCGTTTGGCGTCGCCGAAACGAATGATCTGAAAACTTCGATAGAAGAAGTTACTGGCAAGAATTTGCACTGGTTCTTCGACCAATGGATTTACCACCCCGGTTATCCCGAACTGGAAGTCGAATACGAATGGCAGCGCGAGCAAAAAACGCTGCGCCTGAGTGTCAAGCAAGTGCAAAAAGCTGACGACGAAGATGACGTGCCATCCGCCTTTCGCTTTCCTGTTGAAATCGAAATCGTCACGTTGGAAGCCGACGCGATAATCGAAACCGCCCATCGCACTAACTTCCACGTGTGGGTCGAAAAAGAGGAGCAGGAGTTTTACTTTCCCTGTGAATCCAAACCGCGCCTGGTCATTTTTGATAAAGGCCACCGCGTTTTCAAGCTAATGCGCTTCCCGAAATCGCAGCAGGAACTGATTTACCAGCTTCAGCACGACGAAGATGTGTTGGGACGAACGCGGGCCGCACGAGAGCTAGAGGCATACAAAACGGACGAGACGATCAATGCCTTGCAGCAAATTCTGACGGGCACCGATCATCGTGCTGTGCGCATGGCCGCCGCGATTTCCTTGGGTGAATTGAAGCACGATGAAGCGCGCCAGGCGGTGCTTAACGCGTACAAAAATTGCAGTGACCCGCACGTGCGCCGTGCTTGTGTGTGGGCACTTGGCAACAACAATAAAGTGGAAGATACAACCGTGCATTTCTTACGAGAAGTAAGTGAGAAAGATGCAAGTTATTTTGTTGGCGCTGCTGCGGTTCGTGCTTTGGGGCAGTTGGGCGAACACACACAGGATGCGCAGGTTTACGATGCTGTTTGCGCTGCACTAGTACATCCTTCCTGGCAGGAGTTTATCCGGTCATCGGTCTTCCACGCCTTGCGCTTTGCCAAGGAAAAACGCGCCGTTGACCTGGCCATCAGGCACACCAACTACGGCGAACATATCGCCGTGCGTGTCGCCGCCATCAGTTATCTGGGGCGCATCGGCAAAGAACTGCATAAGGAAAAGGCCGATGATGCGGTGGTGGATTGCTTACTTGCCTTGCTTGACGATAAAGCAGTTCGCGCGCGTGTCGCTGCCGTTCGCGCGCTGGGCAAAGTCGGGAATGACCGCGCCTTGCCCGCACTCCAGACGGCCCAACTTCGCGAATGTCTGGATCAACTCAAAGCTGCATTGCAGGATGCTATTGAAGGAATCCAGAAGAAATGATATACGCTTGGGGAAATGAATGACCATTCATTCATTATCTACAATGAGGAATTTATGAAGATTATTGTTTGTCTCAAACAAGTACCTAAAAACGATTCTATCTTACGCCTTAACGACGCGGGTTCGTGGATTCAAGAACGCGATCTGACGTATGAAATCAACGAATCTGATGCCTACGCGCTCGAAGCCGCTTTGCAACTCAAGGAAAAACATGGCGGCGAAGTCATTGCACTTTCGCTTGGCCCGGCGCGCGTACAATCGGTCATCAAAGAAGCCTTGGCGCGCGGGGCGGATCGCGGACTGCATTTGGAAGATACAGCCTTCGATGGTCTTGATGCTTTCGGTACGGCGGCGACGATTGCGGCGGCAGCCAAGTCGGACGGTTTTGATTTGCTGCTGACTGGACTGCAATCAGACGATCACGGCTACGCGCAAACGGGCGTGATTGCGGCGGAGTTGTTGGGCTTGCCACACGCGACGATTGTCATGGATTTGCAGACGGAAGACGGCGGCGGAATTAAGGTCAAACGAGAACTCGAAGCCGGTTTCTTTCAATGGGTGACGATGCCTGTGCCGGCAGTTTTTACTATTCAGTCGGGCATTAACACTTTAAGATATGCGACGCTCAAAGGAATTATGGCGGCGAAGAAAAAAGAGATGAAGAAGCTTGATGCCGCAGCCTTGGGATTGGATGCGGCGACGCTTGCTCCAAAGCAGCAGATCAAGCGCGTTTACTTCCCGCAAAAATCCAAACAAACACAAATGATCGAAGGCACAGCGGCAGTGGCGGCGGCGACTTTGGTCGAGAAACTGAAGAACGAAGCGCGTGTGTTTTAGGCTAGCGCATCACCTCACAGGAAGCACAAGCTTATGAATGAACCGACACGACCAGAAGAATTGCTCCGGCAAGCGCGGGCTGCGGCCAAGGCATTTTTTGAGAAGTACGACGCAGAGTTGCAAGCGATTGAAACTGCGCTCAAAAATGATGCTGCCCTTAATGACAATATGCTCGGTCGTGACCATTTGAGTTTATTTTTGCGTTCGCTGAACTCCGAATTGCAAAATGCCCTCACTGAGGTGCGCTCTTCTTCCGAACGGCTGGCGAATTTGGCGGCCAGTGCCAGAGATCATCAATAACGAATCACGAGGCAAATTATGGCAAACGGAATTTTAGTATTTATCGAACACGTTGAAGGACACATCAATCGCGCTTCGTACGAAGCCGTCCGCGCCGCGCAACTCATCGGCGCAGAACTGAATCAGGAAACGTCCGCCGTCATTTTGGGACAAGGCCTTGGCGCGCTCGCCGCCGATGTCGCAGGCAAAAAACTCAATCGCGTGTACACGGTCGAAAGCGATACTCTGAGTTTGTATACGCCTGATGGCTATTCCATTGCCTTCAGGCAGGTCATCGAACAGGTGCAGCCCGCGCTTGTGTTGATGGCGCACACGTACGAAGTCCGCGACTTTGCACCAAAACTAGCGGCAGGCTTGCAACGCGCGCTCGTCGGCGATTGCATCGGCTACAAAATCGAAGACGGCGCGGCGGTCTTCACTCGGCAAATCTTTCAAGGCAAATTGTCCGCTGACGTTGTGCCAACGGGCGATACGCCACATTTCGTCAGCTTCCAAATTGGTTCGTTTCGCGGCGACGAATGCGAAGCGGGACAAGCCGAAGTCCAGGCCTTGCCTGTCAACCTCGACGCCGATCAAGTGCGTCAACATCCCGAAGCCCGCTTCAAAGAAGCCAAAGCTGCCGTGGATTTGACGCAAGCACCATTGATTGTCGCCGTCGGTCGCGGCATTAAAGAGCAAAAGAACATCGAAATGGTGCAGAAATTGGCCGCCGCAATGGGGGCAGAAATTGCCGCCTCGCGTCCGATTTGCGACAACGACTGGCTGCCGATGGATCGCCAAATCGGCTCGTCCGGTCAAACTGTAGCTCCCAAACTTTATCTTGCGGTGGGAATTTCCGGTGCCATTCAGCATTTGGTCGGCATGAAAGGTGCGCGCACGATTGTGGCCATTAACAAAGACGCCGAAGCGCCAATCTTTGAAATTGCGGACTACGGCATCGTCGGCGATTTGTTTGAAGTCGTGCCTGCGCTGACGGCAGAGATTGAAAAGATGAAGTCGTAGAAACTGACAGGAAAATGGGGGCAGAAAAATAAACCAAGGCTGTCATCGGCTTTATTTTTCTGCCCCCCATTTTTCTGTTTCGTGATGGTTGTAGTTCTTTCGTTATTGCCCCTTTTATGATTGACCACGACCGCCTTTTTAAGGAATTACTGCGGACGTTTTTTCTGGAATTCATCGAACTGTTTTTTCCTGAAGTCCATGCCGAGCTTGATCCGACTTCGATAGAGTTTCTGGAACAGGAAATCTTTACCGATGTCACGTCCGGCGAAAAACATCGCGTAGATTTGGCCGTCAAAGCGCGATTTCAGGGGCAGGACTGGTATTTTCTGTTTCATGTCGAGCCGCAAGCTTCTGCCAAAGGCCCTTTCCCGCCCCGGATGTTTCGTTACTTCGCCCGGCTAACAGAACTGCACGCTGTTCCGGTGTATCCAATTGTGGTGTTCACGTATAAGTCGCCGCTGCGCCCGGAGCCAAATGTTCATCGCGTCGAAATTCAAGGCTGGACTGTGTTAGAGTTCAACTTCCGCGTGATTCAGTTGAACCGGCTGCATTGGCGCGATTTTCTACGGCAGAAGAACCCAGTCGCCAGCGCATTGATGGCAAAGATGAAGATGGCGGGGAGCGAACGCAAGCAGGTCAAAACGGAATGTTTGCGCCTGATGGCGACGTTGCAACTAAACCCCGCCAAGATGCAATTGATCGCCGGATTTGTAGACACGTACTTGCGCCTGGAACCCGAAGAGGAAGCGTGGGTGCGCGAAGAAATTGAAAAGTTCGATCCCAAAACAAGGAAGAAAGCTATGCAAATTGTTACGACTTGGGAAGAAAAAGGACGAGCCATTGGCTTACAGGAAGGCTTACAACAAGGCTCGCAAAAAGAGGCGTTAGCCTTAACGATGCGGTTGCTTAAACGCCGCTTCACTAAGATCAGCCGCGCGACCGAGCGCCGTATTACTGCTCTTTCGCTCAGCCAGCTTGAAGAATTATGCGAAGCGATTTTGGATTTCCAGGAAACCCGGCAACTTCAACAATGGCTCACGCAACAAGATGCACTGAAAAATTGAGAAGGGGTTGTTATGTCTAATCATGACGGAGGCTATTTGCTCAATGAAGTGTTTCGTCGCTTGCACAAAATGGGGTTTGTCAAAAAGTTTGGGCAACGAAAAGCCCAACAATTCGTACTGGAAATGACCGAACGCGCGCGACGCCATTACGACTGTAACTCAGGCGAAATTATGGATGAATTAGGCCGGGCGTACGGCCTTTGCGGTTATTGCCTGGAACCTGCCCCCAAAGTCATCAAAAATTGGTGTTTGAAATGTCGGGCGGAATTGCTGGAACGAGAAGAACTCACGCCTGCCGAAAGAAAAGCGTGGAAAGCAGCCGCTGTTATAGCCAAAGCTGCAACGCAGTAAAGAATTGAAATCCGAACCACAATTATGGACATCGAACGTGAAAGTTTAGAGGTAGATGTTTTATTCGTCGGCGCAGGCCCGGCGTCGCTCGCGGGCGCGTTGAAGCTGCGCCAACTCGTCAATACTCACAACGAACAAGCCGAAAAAACCGGTGGCAAAAGTCTCGGCGAAATCTCCATCTGCGTGATTGAAAAAGGCCGTGAAGTCGGCGCGCATATGTGTTCCGGCGCGGTGATGGACATTCGCGTGCTGCGCGATTTGCTACCGAATTACGAAGCACTCGGCGCGCCGCTCGAATCTATTGTTACGGAAGAAGACGTTTCGTACCTGACCGCGACGGGCAAAATCAAATCGCCGATCATTCCGCCGCCGCTCAACAATCACGGCAAATATGTCGTCTCGCTCAACAAACTGATTCGCTGGCTCGGCCCGATTGTGGAGCAAGCGGGCGTAGATATTTACCCTGAATTTCCGGGCGCGGCGGTGCTGTACGATGAAAACCATCAAGTCATCGGTGTGCAAACGGGTGACAAAGGCATCGGCAAAGACGGCGAGCCAAAAGACAACTTTGAGCCGGGCGCGAATCTGTTGGCGAAGGTCACCGTCTTCGGCGAAGGGCCGCGCGGATCGCTGACCAAAAAGCTCATCGAAAAACTCAAACTCGACAATGGCCGCAATCCACAAGTCTATTCGGCGGGTGTCAAAGAAATCTGGGAAATGCCCAAAGGTCGCGTCAAACCAGGCTTCGTGATGCACGCGCTCGGCTATCCGCTGCCGAATGATACCTACGGCGGCAGCTTTATTTACGGGATGCAAAATGATTTGCTTGACGTTGGGTTAGTCGTTGGGTTGGATTATCGCAACCCGCACACCGACCCGCATCGCCTGTTCCAGCAATTCAAAGAACATCCGCACATTGCCAAAATGCTGGAAGGCGGCAAGATGCTGTATTACGGCGCAAAGACGGTGCCAATGGGCGGTTACTTCGCGCAGCCGAAATATTACGGCGACGGCTTCTGCATTATCGGTGATTCCGCCAGCTTCCTGAATTCGCAAAAGCTCAAAGGCATTCATCTGGCAATGCAGTCTGGCGTTTTTGCGGCGCAAGCGATTTTTGAGGCGTTGCTGGCTGATAAGTACGACGACGCGCAATTAAAGCGGTATTACGATTTGGTTGAAGGCAGCTACATCAAAAAAGAGTTGTACGAAGTCCGCAACTTCCATCAGGCCTTTGAGAAGGGGCGTGTCTGGGGCTTAATCGAAAGCGGCTTGCAATACATCACTGGCGGAGCGGGCTTGCGCGGCGATTTACGCAACGTCAAACCCGGGCATGAACACATGCAAAAAATTAACGGCGCGCCTGATCCTGCGCCTTTCCTCGGTGATAAAAGACTGACGTTCGACAAGCTCACTGATGTCTATCACGCGAGCGTTGAGCATACCGAAGACCAACCTTCGCACTTAAAGATTCTTGATCTGAACATTTGCGTCGAGCGCTGCACGAAAGAATATGGCAACCCGTGTCAACATTTTTGTCCGGCAGCCGTGTACGAAGTGGAAGAAGTGGACGGAGGGCGTAGGCCGAAAGTGAACTTCTCCAACTGTGTGCATTGCAAGACGTGCGACATAATGGACCCGTACCAGATTATTGACTGGGTCACGCCCGAAGGTGGCGGTGGCCCGAATTACATTAACTTATAACCACGGAGGAGCGACAATAGCATGGCTACAGCAGAAGATGCGAAATTGATTTTAGAACTTTATGAATTGCGCCGCGAGGAAACCATGCGCAAGGCGCGCGGCTTCATTTTCAGCCCGGACTTTATGCCCACAAGCGCCAAAGACTTGATGGATATGGTGATGACTGATCCAGAAAAGAGCGCCTATTTTCGGCAAGCTTCCAGCTATTGGGATATGGCGGCGGCGCTGGTTAATCACGGCACGATTGATGCCCAATTGTTTTACGATACCAATGGCGAATATCTGGCGGTCTGGGCGAAGATGGGCGACCTGGTGCCGGACTTGCGCGAAATCTTTGGCCCGCAGTACATGAAAAACCTGGAACAACTGGTGACGAATCAGCCTGATGGTGCACGGCGGATTCAGCTTTTCAAAGAGCGATTTAAGAAAATCGCGGAATTGCGGGCTGCCAAGTCCTCGTAAAAGATCAGTCTGGCTACGAGAATTTGGCGATGGGGAATATTAAGCGCGCGTGTTGCAATATACGGAGTGTCGTATTTTGCAGCGGCGTCGCAGGCAGCAAGAGCGGCAAAGATTGGGGCCGAGAGCAGAAACACGGGGCGTATTTTTTCTGCATCTCGCCCCTCTCGTTTTTTTAGAGGGTTGCGCGCACGACTTGGCAAGACTGGCTGTGCTAAAATCCTGCCGCAATTACGGAGAGAAGGAACATTCGCCATGATGGATTGGAAAAAAGTTAGTTTGCTCATTTGCCTTGCTGCCTTGTTCGCTGCCGCCGCGTTGGCACAAAATCCGGTGAACCTGTCCGCTAAAGTAGAACCCGCGCAGGTTAAATCTGGCGACAAAGCCAAGTTTGTTCTGACGGTTGCGCTTGATCCCGGCTGGCATTTATATTCATTGGAGCAAAAGCCCCCACCACGTTCGACCAGAATTGTATTGGACGAATCTCCCGTGTTTGTGCAGGAAGGCAACCTTCAGTCCCCCAAAGCGAAGAAGGCCTATGATCCGAACTTTGAGATTGACACGGAAACGTATGAGGGCACGGTAAATTTCACGATTCCCATGCGGGTGAAGCCAGACGCTGCTGTCGGCACACAAAAGGCCATTGCCAAAATCACCTTTCAAGTTTGCAACGAAACGACTTGCTTGCCGCCGCGTACCCGACCGCTGGAAGTAGACGTGATGATTGCGCAGGCGTCGGCTGTAGCCATGTCCGCGCCTACTGTATCGCCCTCGCCCAGCCCCAGCCCGAGTATTTCGCCTTCACCGTCACCTAGTCCCAGTCCTTCTCCGAGCGTGTCGCCCTCGCCTTCGCCTAGTCCAAGCACCACGCCGTCTGAGGCACTTGGCACCACGCCGCCAACAGATAGTGGTGCGGCAGCCGGCACAACTGCCGCAGAATTGAAGAGTCGCGGACTGTTGGGTTATATCTGGTTTGCCATCATTTCGGGCTTGCTCGCTTTGCTGACGCCGTGTGTGTTTCCGATGATTCCGATCACGGTTTCATACTTCACCAAACGCGAACAGGCTTCGCGCGGGCAGGCCATCGGGCACGCCTCCATTTATGCACTCGGCATTATTTTCACTTTTACCGGGCTGGGTTTATTGATGACGTTGATCGGAGGCGCGGCGGGCATTAACCGACTGGCGGCGAATCCGTGGATGAACTTATTCCTGACGGCCTTGTTTGTGACCCTGGCACTAAATTTGTTCGGTTTGTTCGAGATTCGCATGCCAACGAGTTTTGTCTCAAAGCTTGATTCGCAAACGCGTACCGGGGGCATCGGCGCAACGTTGTTGATGGGCCTGGTGTTCACGCTGACTTCATTTACTTGCACGGTCGCATTCGTTGGGCAAGTGCTCGTGTTTGCGACGCAAGGCGAATGGTTTTGGTCTATCATCGGGATGTTGGCGTTTTCGAGCGCCTTTGCGTTGCCTTTCTTCTTGCTGTCAATTTTCCCGCATTGGTTGAAATCCTTGCCGTCATCAGGTGGTTGGCTCAACAGTGTGAAAGTCGTGATGGGATTTATAGAGTTGGCGGCGGCTTTCAAATTCCTGAGCAATGTGGATTTGGTTTGGGGATGGAACATGGTTTCACGCGACGTGATTTTATCGGGCTGGATTGCGATTGCGGTGGTCACGGCGATTTACCTGCTCGGCAAATTCCAATTACCTTTTGATACGCCGATCAAAAATCTGGGCGTGATGCGGATGCTGCTGAGTGTGTTTTTTCTGGGACTCGCGTTTTATTTTCTAACCGGCATGTTTGGCGGTAACCTCGGCGGCTTTGAAGGCATGCTGCCGCCCAGAAACCTGAGTGTGAGTTCCACCGGCCCAACCCAAACGGCAGAGCATAAATGGATATTGAATTATGATCAGGCGCTGGCGCAGGCGAAAGCGACAAATAAGCCCCTGTTTCTGAATTTTACGGGCGTTACCTGCACCAATTGTCGTTGGATGGAAAGTAATCTGTTGGTCGAGCCAGAAGTGAAAAAAGTGCTGGAAAATTTCGTGCTGGCTGAGCTATATACAGATCGCCAAACGCCAGAAGACGAACGGCACGGGCAGATTCAGGAGAAAAACTTTGGCACCGTCGCCCTGCCGCTTTACGTCGTCGTTACACCTGAGGGCAAAGAGTTATCGAAGTTCCCCGGCCTGACGCGTGACAAAAATGAGTTCATTCGTTTTTTACAAACCGGCGCTGCACGTCTGAATCAAGTAGCGCAAAATCGTTAGCTGTTAGCCCTTAGCCCACTCGGTAGCTAAGAGCTAAGGGCTAACAGCTTACAACTAAGGGCTTTCTCGTGGACACCATCCTCAATGAATATGAAGTGCGCGTGCTAGCCGCACTGGTCGAAAAGAAAATTACCACTCCAGAATATTATCCGCTCACGCTCAACTCGCTGATGAACGCCTGCAATCAGAAATCGAGCCGCGATCCGGTCGTCTCGTACGATGAATCTATCGTGCAAAAAACGTTGCAGAGCCTGCGCGACAAAAAACTCGCGTATGTCTTCAGCGGTGCCGATGCGCGCGTGCCAAAGTACGGGCACCTTTTTCCTGAAGCGATGGATTTGAGTTATGGGGAAACCGCCGTGATGTGTGTCTTGATGTTACGCGGGCCACAAACGCCGGGCGAATTGCGCAGCCGGACTACATCACTGCACAACTTTGACTCGTTGGAAGATGTCGAACTAGCCTTGCAATCACTCTCAGATTTAGAGTTTCGTAAATCTCCGCTCGTCCTCAAATTGCCGCGTCAGCCCGGCACCAAAGAATCACGCTATGCCCATTTGCTGTCCGGCGAAATCAACCTTGACCAACTGCCCGTTGTTGCCACGCCACGTCCCTCGTCCTCTGCCGCGCGTGTAGACGAAGAGCGTGTCGCCAAACTGGAAGCCGAGGTTGCTTCGCTCAAACAAGCATTGACGCTGTTGCAGCAGCAGTTTGTTGAATTCAAAAAACAATTCGAGTAACTCTTTGTCGCAAGCCCCTCCAAATACGCACGACAAAACTCCGTACTTGCACATGCTTTGGGCGTCATTCGCCTTTACGTTGATGGCGACGTTCAGCCGTTGGGCGGGCGAATATTGTGACTGGCGGTTGATCGCCGTGGCGCGCGCGACCGTAGCCTTTGTTTTTGCCCTCTTGCTGGCCAAAGCCGTAGGGGCCAAGCTCGTGTTCTGGAAACCGCGTGTCTTGTGGGTGCGGAGTCTGGCGGGGAATGTCAGCCTGTTTTGCAATTTCTATGCGCTGGCGAATTTGCCCGTGTCAGACACGCTGACGTTGATGAATACGGCTCCGATTTGGGTGACGACCTTGCAGTGGTTGGTCTTCAAGCACAAGCCCACGCGCGGCATTGTTGTTGCCGTATTAACCAGCGTGATCGGTATCGCGTTAATCCAGCAGCCGCATTTTCAGGATGGCAAATTCGCCTGTTTCATGGCACTGATCGGCGCATTTACGACTTCAATTGCAATGCTTGGACTGAACCGCCTGCAAAGCGTGAACCCGCGTTCTGTGGTTGTGCATTTTTCTGCTGTCGCCAGCGTCTCGACGCTGATCCTGTTGTTGCTGACCGCCAACAGCGCGACGTATGCTCCTTTGCAAAACGCGCAGGCAGCCAGTTTATTATTGCTGTTAGGCACGGCTGGCGTGTTAGGCCAAATCGGTATGACGATGGCGTTTGCCAAAGGTCACGCCACTCGCGTTGCGGTCGTCAGCCTGTCCCAAATTCTGTTTGGCGTGGTAGCCGATTTGCTGTTGTGGGGCAGATCATTCAATCTGGTTTCCATCTTTGGAATGGTTTTGGTCGCCGCGCCTAGCGCTTGGATATTGCTCGGCGAAACCCCGAAAGAAAGCCACGATGTTTTAGAAGCCGAGATGACTTGAAAGGAGTTATTATGACAAAGCATCTCATTGATCTCAGTCACACCGTCGAACACGGTCTTGTTACCTACAAGGGCTTGCCTGCGCCCATCATCTGCGATTACTGGGGCCGGGAACAATCACGTGCGCATTACGCCGAAGGAACGGAATTTCAAATCGGCAAAATCGAAATGGTCGCCAACACGGGAACGTATGTGGACAGCCCGTTTCATCGCTATGCCGATGGCAAGGACTTGTCTGAATTGCCACTGGAATCGTTAGCAGATTTGGAAGGTCTCGTGATTCACGCCGTCGGAATGCGCTCCATCGGCATCGAAGCGATTCACGAAGTCATCGTCAAAAATCACGCCGTTCTATTTCGTACTGACTGGTCGCGGCATTGGCAAACAGACGAATATTGGTCGGGACGGCATGCGTTTCTGACCGCGGAGGCCGCGCAATATCTGGCTGATGAAGGCGTGGCGCTGGTGGGCATTGATTCGTACAACATTGATGACACGGCGGATTTGACGCGGCCTGCGCATACGATTTTGCTCGGCGCGGAAATCCCCATCGTGGAGCACATGTGCGGCTTGGAGCAATTGCCGGATGCAGGCTTTCAGTTTTCTGCGGTGCCGGTGAAGGTCAAAGGCTTTGGGACATTTCCGGTGCGGGCCTACGCAACAGTTTTTCGAAAATAGCGCCGCCGTACTTTTTATCAATTGCCGCGAGTTTTAACTCGTGGGATGCTCAACATTCAATTGGCAGGCTTTAGCCAAATTTATCAAAGAAGCTTTCTTCCGCATAGCTTTAGCTGAAGCCGTAAGAGCGGCTTTATTTTTTTGCTCTTCGGCTAAAGCCTGGTTCTTCTTCTAGCCCCTAACCACTAACTGAATTTAGTGGCAATTGATAAGAGGCGAAACGCACAAATTCTCGACAGTAATAATAATTTTGCAAGAAACTCCTTCCGCCAGCGTTCAACTCCTTGACCGCTTATTTGCCAGCAGCTTTACACAAAGGAAGGATTTATGAACCTACGAACCATCAGCTTAGTTTTCTCACTCCTGTTTCTGTTTATTTCCACTCCCGCCCAGGACATTTCGTCTAATTCCGTCAACATCATCATCCCGCAATCGCGCGTGATTTGTTATCCGTGTCCGCGCCCGCTTCCGCAGCCAGTGCAAATCAGCGCTGTTGCCGTGAATGTCAGCATTCAGCAACAAGTTGCCACGACGACGATGGAAATTTCGTTACGCAACAATGCTCTGCGTCCGCAGGAAGCGCAAATGCTTGTGCCAGTGCCAGACGGTTCAGTCATTCGCAGCTTTGGCTTTGATGGTGTCAGTAAGGAACCGAACGCGAAGATTTTGCCCAAAGCGGAAGCCGAAGCGATCTATCGTTCCATCGTGAACAAGTTGCGCGATCCGGCGTTGCTGGAATTTGCGGGTTACAATTTGGTTCGTTCCAGCGTTTTTCCCGTGCCTGCGCACAGCATACAAAAAGTCACGCTCGTCTACGAAAACTTACTGCCTGCGGATGGCGAACGGATTGATTACGTGTTGCCGCGCAGCGAATCCTTTGCCTCACAAAATATCCCCTGGCAAATTACGATTGACCTCAACGCCAAACAGACTATCGCAACAGTCTATTCGCCCACGCATCTCATCAGTTCTAATCGCGTCAGCAAAGAACATTTTCGCGTCAGTTTAGGCGACAACACGAAGCTGGAGCCGGGGCCGTTTCGCCTGTCATATCTGCTCGAAAAGGGCGGCGTGACCGCATCGCTATTGGCGTATCCTGATGCTTCAGTGGGCGGCGGCTACTTTATGTTGCTGGGCGCGGTGCCTGCCGGAAGACCGGAAAAAGCGGTGAGCATCAAGCGCGAAGTCATCCTCGTGATTGATCGTTCGGGCAGTATGCAAGGTGAGAAAATTGAGCAGGCGCGCGCCGCCGCGTTGCACGTCGTCAACGGACTCGAAGACGGCGAGTGGTTCAATATTATTGATTATTCCGATTCGATTGCCTCGTTTTCGGAACAGGCGATTGTGAAAAATGCCGATAGCCTGGAAGCCGCTCGTGCCTACATTCGCCGCATCAGTTCGGCGGGCGGGACGAACATTCACGATGCGCTGCTCGAAGCGGTGCGGCCTGAACCTACGGCCAAGACGTTGCCGCTGGTGTTGTTCCTAACGGATGGCTTGCCCACAGTTGGGGAACGGCGCGAAGCCGCGATTCGGGAAGCCGTCAAGCAAGGCAATAAATATAATCGCCGCATCTTTACGTTCGGCGTGGGCTACGATGTGAACGCGCCGCTGTTGAATGCGATTGCCAGTGAATCGCGCGCGGCCAGCACGTTCGTTTTGCCGAAAGAAGATGTTGAAGCCAAGGTCTCACAACTCTTCCGGCGTTTGTCCGGCCCCGTGTTTTCTGCTCCTGAATTGACGATGCTGGATGGGCGCGGCCAAGCCACGACGCGCGCTATCAAAGACTTGATGCCGGTCACGCTCAACGATTTATTTGAAGGCGATCAGATCGTGTTGCTGGGGCAATATCAGGGCGATGCGCCGTTGCGCTTTAAGATTGCTGGCAATTACCTCGGCGCGCAACGCAGCTTTGAATTCAAGTTTGATACGAATGCCGCGACGATGCGCAATTCATACGTGCCGCGTCTGTGGGCAAGCCGCAAGATTGCCTATCTGATTGACCAGATTCGGCAAATGGGCGCGGATCGCAATCAGTTTGCCAAAGACGATGCGCGCGTCAAAGAGTTGGTGGATGAGATTGTGCGTCTCTCGACCAAGTTCGGAATTCTGACGGAATACACCGCGTTCCTGGCGACCGAGGGCGATCTGGCGATGCAAGGCGTTCCGGGCGGAGCTCCACGTCGTGAATATTACCAGCGGCAAGCTGAAGCACAGGTGAAGGATAAGGCGGCGGGGATTCGCAGCGGTGTCGGTGGTGTCTCGCAGGAAATGAATGTGAACGCGCAGAAAGCACAGGCCACGATGAACCGCTCGAATGCGTTTTACGATCAAAATATGCAACGCATAGAAATCCGCAACGTGCAGCAAATCGCTGACCGCACGTTCTTCCGGCGCGGCAATCGTTGGGTCGAAGCGCCCTTACTTGATCGTGAAAAAGACCTGCGCGCCGATCAGGAAATCGAATTTCGGCACGGCCCTGTTTGATGAGTTCGTCACGCGACTTGTGAAAGAAGGGCGGCAGGGAATACTGGCTTTGGGTAGTGATTTGTTGCTGACCCTTGACGGCAAGACGGTTCTGGTCAAAATGCCGAGTGATGCCAAAACACAATAAGCTTCCCAACTCGCTCGACGAAAAATCGCTTGCCGTTGCGGCTCAGAAGCTGGCGGCAAGCGATCCTGATTTAGCGCGCCTCTTGCAAACGTACGGCACGCCACCGCTATGGGCGCGGGAGCCGAGTTTTCCCACGCTGATTCATATCATCCTCGAACAACAGGTTTCGTTGGCTTCCGCCAAAGCTGCTTTTGATCGTTTGCACGCAAGCCTTGCCCCGGTTACGCCGGAACGATTGCTGAAACTCAGTGATACTGAATTGAAAGCAATTGGGTTTAGTCGTCAAAAGACGCTCTATGGGCGATTGCTGGCACAGGCAATTCTTGACCGACAACTTGATTTGGAGGTCTTGCCGGAATTACCCGATGACGAAGTCCGCGCGATGCTTAAACAGCTCAAAGGCATTGGTGATTGGACGGCGGATATTTATTTGCTGATGGCGCTGGGGCGGCCTGACATCTGGCCGAAGGGTGATTTGGCGTTGCTGGTGGCGCTGCAGCGGCTGAAGCAATTGGCCGCGCGCCCGACACAAGTAGAATTCGATTTGATTGGCGCTGCGTGGCAGCCGTATCGCGCCGTCGCTGCACGCATGCTCTGGCATTTTTATTTGCGCCGATAACCTTGGAGTTACGATTTTTTGCTTGCTCTTCGCCGTTCTCCCCATTATGCTGAGCCGCCTTTTACGCATTGCCCCGCGATGGCCTCAGACACACTTACCGCAGGCCACTTCACCCTGACCCCACCACACACGAGATCTGAAGGAGCATCCGTGCCTGATTCGTTTATGCAAGCTATCACTTCACAACCGGTTACTTTGCCTACTGCGCCCGAAAACGACTGGCGGTTCAGTTATCAATTTCTCCCCAATCCCCCGGCTTTCGTGGCCCGCCTGGTGTTAGGCGCAGGGGTTTTGGGTTTCATGCTTGTGGTCGCAAACGCCGCCTGGTAAGCACCAGCGCAACCTGCCTGACCCGCGCCGCTAGTTGGCGAAATCCCGTTACGCCAATAAATTTGTCTTGAACTTTACTTAGCGCCTCGCTATGCTGGCGAACAGCCTCACTACTGTTACGCCGACACCCTACAATTGCTGCTCCGACTCCATTTAACCCAATTGCGCCGGTTTTACTGTTGTGTCACCAATCTCTGCCTGAGGGAGTACACAAACGCTTCTGTTGACCGGCTTTCATGCCAAGACAACCGCCGACAATCAGAGTTTTTATGCATGTTTGCCCGGTGAAAGTATTATTGATCGAGAGTGATGAGCAGCGACAGCTTGTGGCGCAGAAACTGCTCTTAGAAACGCACCGGAACACCTTTACGGTCACGCGAATGTCCGCTGCGGAGGAAGCCTTGGCCGCCCTGTTGCAACAAACTTACGATGTTTGTTTGATAGATTCTTCGTTGGGGCAGCAACCTGGCTTGGCCTTCTTACGCGAGGCCAAGCAGCGTGGCGTCAGCGTCCCGCTCATCTTTCTGGATGAAGAAGGAGATCGCGCCCTGGATGAGGAAGTCATGCAAGTCGGAGCCGCCGATTACCTGGTCAAAGCCCAGATGGTCCCTTCGTTGTTGGAACGCTCCATTCGCTATGCCATCAAGGACGCGCAAACCTTGGAGGCTCTGCGCGCCAGCGAGGAACGCTATGCGTTAGCCTCGCACAGCACGAACGATGGCCTTTGGGATTGGGATTTGAAAAAATCTGAAGTGTTTTACTCCACCCGCTGGAAAACCATGATGGGATACGCGGAAGCGGACATCGGCAATAGCCCGGAAGAATGGTTCAGCCGCATACACCCGGAAGATTACGCGAAGTTGGAACGAGAATTGGCCGCACATCTGGAAGGGCAAGCGCCGCATTTTCAGCATGAACATCGCATGCTGCATCACGATGGGAACTATTGCTGGATGCTCAGTCGTGGCATTGCAGTGCGCGATGCCGCAGGCTGTGCCTATCGGATGGTCGGATCGCAAACCGACATTACAGGACGCCGTCAAGCCGAAGAACAATTGCGCTATGGCGCGTTGCACGATGATTTGACGGGCTTACCGAATCGCACAGCCTTTATGGAACGGCTGCGTCGTTCGTTGGAGCGGGCACGCCTGGACGACAATTATGTGTTTGCGGTGCTGTTTCTGGATATGGATCGGTTCAAGATCATCAATGATAGTTTGGGGCACTATGTCGGCGATCAGTTGCTGATTGAAATTGCGCGCCGCCTGGAGGCGACCCTGCGCCCCACCGATATGGTAGCTCGCTTAGGCGGCGACGAGTTTGTGGTGCTGATAGATCACTTGCGTGCGGAGGAGGATGTTTCATATGTGGCCAATCGCATTCAGAAGACCCTATCGGTGCCGTTCCCATTGGACGCCCGCGAAGTGTTTACGACCGTCAGCATGGGGATTACCCTGAGTTCGACCCAGTGCGAGAGTGCCGAGGATTTGATCCGCGATGCCGACACTGCCATGTATCGTGCCAAGCTGAATGGCAAAGCCCGCTATGAGATTTTCGACCCGCAAATGCGCGAACAGGCGTTGCGCGTCATGCAACTGGAAACGGATTTACGCCACGCTATCGAACGGCAGGAATTCGTGTTGTATTATCAACCGATAATTGCGTTTGCGACTGGCCGCCTCGCCGGCTTTGAATCGCTCATCCGGTGGAACCACCCGCAGCGCGGGTTTATCAGCCCGGCTGATTTTATTCCCATTGCCGAAGACAATGGCACTATCAATCCGATTGGACGTTGGGTGCTCCAGGAATCCTGTCGGCAAATGTGCGAATGGCAAAAGCAATTTCCGCGCACTCAGCCGCTCACAATTAATGTTAATCTTTCCGGCAAGCAATTTTCGCAGCCGAATCTGATTGAGGTCATTGCCGAGACTTTAGCCCAAACCGAGTTGCCCGCCCCCTTTCTCAAGCTGGAAATTACCGAAAGCGTGATTATGGAAAACGCGGAATCGGCGGCGGCCATGCTGAATGAACTCAAGGCGCTGGGTAGTCAATTGGCGATTGATGATTTCGGCACAGGTTATTCGTCCTTCAGCCATTTGCATCGTTTTCCGATAGATACCCTGAAAATTGATCGCGCCTTTGTCAGCCGCATGGATACTTCGGTCGAAAGCTCGGAGATTGTGCGTACAATGTTAACGCTCGCGCATAATCTGAAAATGTCTGTCGTCGCTGAAGGGATTGAAACGGTAGCGCAACTCAACCAACTACGCGCCCTCGGTTGTGAATATGGGCAAGGGTATTTTATTAGCCGTCCGATGTGCGCCGAAGCTGCCGAAAAACTGATCGCTGAAGACGCCCAGGGTCAAGGCCGCGCCGGTTTAGCGACCGCCGTTTGATGAGACTGTTGCGCAGGCTTGTTTGTTTGCGGTTGTCGTAGCCAAATGCTTTGCCTAGCACCTCGGCCTATCTTTGGCGAAGCCGCAAACTAACAGACGCCTGCAACACCAACTCTGAATTATTTCCAGTCATAACATTTCCCTGCAAGGTTTTCTCCTTCCTCCTCGCTTACAGTAACGAGAGCAGCAAATCATCAATTGCATGATGGTCTTCTCCCCGGTTTTCCCGCTGCTGCCTCAGCTAACCAGCCCACCAACTGAAGCACCTTGCTTTCACTCGTGGGCATATTCAGCCAACTCAACTTCACAAGGAGATAGAACCATGAAAAAACTCATTCTTTGGTGCCTCAGCTTACTGATGATCTTTAGCACTGCGCTGCCACCCGCACCCGTGCAAGCGCAAACCACTCGCAATGATGACGATGCCACGCCAACCCGCGTGCCTGGACGGATTCTGAAGAGCTACCGCGAAGAGGACACGGCGAAGGCTGCTAGCACGCAAGCCGAAGCCAATGCCACTGCTACTTCGACCCGCAAGCAGCGTCCCGCCTGGGTGGAGAGCGCGTTACAACGCAGCCTCGATTTTCTTGGCAAACAAGACAATGTCACCAGCGAAGCGGCGACGGCACAAGCTGCTCCGCGCTCACGCAATGTCCGTAGCGATTTCGCTTTAGTCAGCGCCGAGCAAGACGATTTAGGCCAGACGCACGTGCGTCTCAATCAATTTCACAATGGCATCCGCGTTTTTGGCGCGCAGGTGATTACCCACCTGGATGCCAAAAATATGCGTGCTGTCAGTGGTCGTGACTATGAGGAAGTAAATGTAGAAACGGCAGCGGAAGTTACCTCCGCACAAGCCCTCGCCGCCGCCAAGTCTGCGCTGAATTTCAACGGTCAATTTGCCGAAGAACCCAAAGCCGAATTAGTGGTTTTGCCGCACGATCTTTTCAAAGATGACGAAGACAAAGGCGCGACGCTGGTCTATCGTGTCGAACTGAAAATCGAAGACGGCACCGATGCGACCGCGCATCATCAATATTTCATCAATGCGAAGGACGGCAGCGTCGTTTGGCATTTCGATGCCTTGCCGCACGGCACGGGCTTCAGCCTGTACAGTGGCGGGGTGAGTATTAACACCGAATCCGCTTTTTCGTTTCCGTTCAATCGCTATCGCCTGCGCGACAACGCGCGGGGCGGGCTGGAAGCGCGCGATATGAACAGCAGCACTTCGGGCAGCGGCACGCTGTTTGAAAAACTGTTCATTGATACCTGGGGCAATGGCACAACCGGGAATGATGAGTCTGCCGCCGTAGACGTTTTCTTCGGGATGGAAAAGACCTGGGATTATTTCCGCTACATACATGGGCGCCTGGGCATTGATGGCGCAGGCTTCAAAATGGTCGGGCGCGTACATTACGGCTCGAATTACAACAACGCATTCTGGAACGGTTCCGTCATCACCTTTGGCGATGGCAATGGCACGAGTTTCAGTCCGTTGGTTTCGGTGGATGTAGTGGGACACGAAATCACGCACGGCCTAACGGAAAAAACGGCGGGCTTGATTTACTCAAAAGAATCTGGCGCGCTGAATGAATCGTTCTCCGATGTCTTCGGCACGATGATTGAATACTACACCGGCATCAATCCTGACTATAAGATCGGCGAAGATTGCTACACGCCAGGCACGAGCGGAGACGCGCTGCGCAGCATGTCAAATCCGCCGTTGTACGGTGACCCCGATCATTACTCGAACCGTTACACCGGCACGGGCGACAACGGCGGCGTTCACACCAACAGCGGCATTCCGAACAATGCGTTTTATCTGTTGGCCGCGGGCGGGACGAACGCGACCAGTCATCTTGCCGTCACGGGCATTGGTCGAAGCAAAGCTGCCGCGATCTTCTACCGTGCCTTAACGCACTATCTCAGCCCCAGCAGTCGCTTCATTGATGCGCGCCGCTGGACGCTGCAAGCCGCCAGTGATTTGTACGGCGCAGGCAGTGCGGAATACAACTCGGTCGCGCAAGCCTGGCGCGCGGTGGGTATTCCGTACATCGTCTACGGCGCGATTCGTGCGAAGTGGGATAGCCTTGGTGCCGAAACTGGTTTCCTCGGCAATCCACAAACGGATGAACTCAGTACCGCCTGCGGTGGCGGACGCTTCAATCACTTCGCTGGCGGTTCAATCTATTGGACGCCCGCGACTGGCGCGCACGAAGTTCACGGTGCGATCCGCAACAAATGGGCGAGCTTGGGTTGGGAGTGCAGCTTCCTGGGCTTCCCGTTGACCGATGAATCAACGACCCCGGATGGCGTTGGTCGTTACAACCACTTCCAGGGCGGCTCGATCTACTGGACACCGGCCACCGCCGCGCACGAAGTCCGCGGCGCGATTCGTAATAAATGGGCGAGCTTGGGCTGGGAACGCAGTGCTTTGGGATATCCCACCAGCGATGAGTTAGCCCTGGGAACTGGTCGGATCAGCTACTTCCAGCACGGGTATATTTATTGGTTCTCGTGGCTGGGCGCAGTAGTCGTCTATACCTAAAGCCTCCTGCCAAATCCCTTTGGCGAGCGACTCTGCCGGTGGTGGGGTACGCAATGAAGCAACACAGGCTTCATTGCGTACCCCACCACCGGCATTTTTTAGGATCGAAATCAAAAGCACGCGACCCATTATCGTTTGCTTGAACGTGAAATGCTGATGACCACAGGCAGTTAATGGCGGATTAATGACCGCCAAGACTAAAGCCCCCACGCCTCATTGAAAAATCCCGCCAGCACAATCTTGCCCGGATAGCGAAAATCCGGCGGTGTCGTCGTATCTACGACCGCATAATCCGGCAGCTTCGGAATTTGCCGCGCGTTGTTCAGATAGTCGAATTCGCGGAAGGTGAAGCCGCTGTTCAGCACTACATATTTGCTTGGATTCAGCGGATTCGGGAAGATCAGAATCGGCGCGTGGGTGGATGCCGGATAACGTTTGTCGCCTACGATGACGCTTTCGGCAGTCCATTTGATTGGCAGCTTGTCGGCAATACGCGTGAGGATTTTATTGCTGCCGGGATCGCCCCACAGAATCAAATTGCTGGCGGCGATGTCAGCATCGGTGACCTCGGCGTCTGTGCGGACTTGTGCCTCGCCGCGAAAGTGCCGCCGCCATTCTTTGATCGCGCGTTGCTGTTCGCCAGAAACCCAACTCGCGATGCCAGGAGCAGCCGCAGTTCCAGTCGGTGTGACGAAAATGAAGCTGTTGAGAAAGGCATCGTCAATTGGGCCTTGCAAGCCGTGAACTTTGCGCAAGCCTGCTACGACTGGCGAATCGGTCGACGGCCCATTGCTTGCCGTTTTTGCGGAAATGTATGCGCCACGAACGATCCGACATCGGCCCGGCAACAGTGAGCTTTTGGCCGTCAATCGTGACGACGGGTTTGCGCGTTGCATCTAAAACACAACCGCCTGGTTGCATTGCAAACGTGAAGGCTGTGACGTTTGCTGTCTCAACATTCACCACATTATCGCCGACAATCTCGGCATTCAATCGCGCGCGCTCCCAATGCTGATTCAGCGCGTCAATCGTTGCCCAATTCATTTGGTTGTAGGCCAGCGTCCACGTCGTGAACTTGATTTTGCGCGGGTATGGATCGCGTCCGCGTTCGGCAATGGCGTCGAGGATACGATCAATTTCCACTTTTGAATCGGGATGATAGCTGTGCCCCGTCTTGGGGCCGACGATGCGTTGCAAGCGCAAGCCTTCCGCGTCCATCGCCTTTTCCATCATATCGGCGGCCTGCTTCTGCCCATCAATTTCGCCGTTGTAAGCAACGACCGGCGTGTTCGCAAGATTCACCGCATAATCGGTTGCGTCATACAAATGAAACAGCTTTTGCTCCCACGCGGGCGGAGCCTCCGGCCCGTCGAGTTTGAGCCGCAGGAACTGCGCCGATTCGCTGAAGCCTGCCCCCGGCGCAATCGCTGCCCACAGCCCTGGATAATGCACGCCGAATTGCCACGTTGAAGCGCCGCCCATCGAAAAGCCGCGCACCAGGATGCGGTTTTCATCAATGCGATATTGCTGTTTGACTTTGTCGAGCGTCTCGAATAAATCCACTTCGCCCGCGAACTTGTTGGCATTGCAATAGCGCCCGTACAGATGCACAACGATGGTGTCACGTGGTGTGAATTCGCCCATCCGCGTTTCGCGTTCACTTAGGAAGTTGACTTCGCTCAGCGTTTCGCCGCGCCCGTGAAACCACGCGTCCAAACGCCATTTGTGCGTCGTGTTGGGGGTAAACGTGGGCGGCATCACGAGGCCATACGGCTGCACGCTCTTGTCAATTTTAGACACGTAACCGCGCACGACCAAGCCCGTCGCCGTCGTCCAGGGCGCTTTGCCTTCGGCCAATTGGCGCGCGCGTTCTTCGCCGCGTTGCAACAATAATTTCGCTTTGAAAACTTCTTCCAACTTGAAAAACTCGTTGTATTGCAGCGCGTACCGCACGGCTTCGTGATAGATCATCACATCAGGCAACAGCGGATGCGCGCCAAGTCTATCTATTGCGGCTTTCAACCGTTTCAAGCCGTTTTCGAGTTCAGTACGATCCGGCGCAGGCACTTCAACGCCGACGGGCGGAATCGGGCGCATTGGTGGACGTTGTTGATTGGCGGGTTGCTGCGCAAACGCAATAACCGCGAACAGGAGCAAGCAGCATAGTCTTTTCATATTTTCTTCGTGTCTTCTTCGTGTGATTAGTGGACGAACAGTTGTGATTTGCTAGTGAACCTCTGGCGTAAACAACCGACTCTCCGCGCTCGCGCCGGGCAGCAGAATCATTGTTTCAAACCGCAATCCCAGCTTATTGAGCACGCGCATGGAAGCGTGATTGTCCGGCGCGGTGATCGCTACGATGCGGTTGATGCCGAGTGTTTCCCGGGCAAAAACCAACACCGCCGCCGCCGCTTCAAATGCATAACCCTTTGCCCAAAACTCCGGCAGGAACGCATAACCAACATCAGGCTCAGCCAAACCATCGCGCTTTATTAAACCGCAAATCCCAATCGGCGTCAGCGCGCCTTTCAATGCAACCAGCCACAATCCGAAGCCATTCTCTTCATAACTTTTTATCGGCCCCTGCAAAAGATATTGCACCGCATCCTCCAGCTTGCGGACGCCTTTGTCTCCGATGTTTTCGAGGAAGGACGGTTCATTGACCAGCCGCAAAATAAACGCCGCATCGTCCGTAGCTAAAAGACGAAGGAGCAGACGTTCCGTTTCACAAACCTGCATGAAATTTTACCTCAAACGATTTCGCACTCGCTTCAGCAAAGCGCATCAGACATTCGCCTACTTCGGTCAATGCAGTGCAAGCGTCGTGCGAAATTTCAGGTAATCGTTGGCCCTACACAAATGCAATGTCGCCCGCATCATCGTCGCCTTCACGATGGCCCGATTCTCAATCAATGTGGCAAGGTCTTCACGTTGGAACTTGCATAGCCGCGTCCACAAGCCAATATAAGGCGCGGAGGCAAGTTGCGCTTGTAAGCCGACGAGTTGTTCTACAGCTCCATCAATAAGAAGCGTTGCACGTTGCAAAAGCATTTGGCGCGCAAGAGTAGCTCGGTTGAGTTCCTGGAGTTTTAGAATGCGATTTTCCACGGTTGTTATTGGTCTTATTCTTCTGTATGGCTAGGTCGCTATCTATCTAACGTGGCGATTCAATCTCTCTGCAATTTTTGCCGCCTCATTGTCGCTCGCAAAAAATGTGCTTATTCCATTTCTATGTGACATTGCTACAAGCGGTTTTGAATGCATCTTGGGGGGGAATCTTCAGCCATGCTCTGAAATTTCACGCGCCGCGCGAAGAGAAGAAAGGCTTCGCGGGCGGTACGGGAGCGGGCACTGCCCGTGCTGATATGCTTCACCCCAATCGCCCAGTATCTGCAACGCTCGGCGATTGGAGTGAAGCGGGGTCGAGCTAAACACAGATCTCGGCTATCTGGAATTCATCTTTAGGGCCGACTTCAGTCTGCCGCAATCACTCCAACTTCTCGCTTGTCATCGCTCAGTTTCTACTGACCTGTCATGGTCATCCCACTGCTCCGGTAAGGGCTGTGGGCCGAGACGGATGCCAGCGAGGTCTGGGTCTTCACCTTCTATTGTCACCGTAGTGTTTGCCTTTAGCTCTTTTGATTCCAGCCGCCGCTCTTCTTTAGCGATTTGCTTCTGGGCGCGCGCTTTTTCCTTCTCACGTTTTTGAAATGTATTCCCTTTTTTCGCCATACAATCAGTCCTCGGTTTTTTCGCTTTCAGTCTAGCGCTTCTGCTTCCGCATAAAATTCAGCGGCAGCTACATCTTAACCCCCGCTGCTAAGCATCGTCCTCGTCCTGCCAATCACTCTCGTGATTAGCAACGTCCTCTCCACCGAAATCATCTTCCTCATCCTCACCCTCATCGCCGCCATAGAACTGTCCTGTCACGCGTTCGCGCATTGGTCCCTTCGGCCCGCGCTCTGATTTCGCTCCCCCTTTTCCTTTGCTGCGGTTACGCCTTGGGATCGCATCAGCCCCGAAATTGCGGCTCGGCTTACTGCTGGGCGCTGCTGGATCAAGCGGGGAGCGGTCTGGGGATGGGTCAGGCCGAGATAAGACGGGACGAGATGGCGCGCTCGAAGGCGGGCGGTCTTCTCTGGGACGTGCTTCATTGACCACCAGAGGGCGGCCCATGAATAGCTGGTTATTGAAACGACGGATGGCTTCTTCGGCCTGAGCGCGGTCGCTGAACTCGATAAAGGCAAAGCCTCGTGGCCGACCCGTTTCCCGATCTGTCGGGAGGGAAAGAAAAGAAACAGAGCCGACGGTAGAGAAAAGCTCTCTTAAATCTGCTTCAGTGGCATTATAGGCAAGATTACTAACAAATAAACGAACGGACATATTTCCTCTTCACTTTGTTTATGCGGGGAACTCGAAACCGCAATGAGCCTTCACCAATCCAGCGAGTGTTCAGGTTGCGGTCAGTCATTAGCATAGCTGATGTTACCCTAAGTAACGAATAGATGGGCGCAGAATTCAATTGTTGGACCGAAATACAAACCATTGTGATTAGTCTATCTATGGAATTGGGAATACCATTGGAATCATTTAGCCGCAACGAATTTTTTTCCATACTTCCGGCCAGCAATCTACAGTTGGCTTGAGCCTCGCTTTCGTTTCCAAATCTGCCACGCCGGTTGAGACTGCGCCAGAATACCCAAAGGTCATCTTCCAAGAGCGGTTTAGGCATCGAACATCGCACTGATTTCCCGATAGCTCACCGCTTCATCCGCGAAAGTAAACGTGCCGTGCTCTGCTATTTCCCGCGCCGCGCGAAGAAACGCTCCGAGAGCCGCTCGCGAGAGGGCGCTGCCCGTGCTGATGCGCTTTACGCCAAGCGCGGAGAGTGTCGCCACGCTCGTTGCGTCTTGCGCTCCCAGCAGGACGTTCACAGGACAATCTACGGAACGGATGACAGCCGCGATTTCCTCCGTGCTTGTCAGCGAGGGCGCATACAGAACATCTGCTCCGGCCTCCTGATATGCTTGCAATCGCTTGATGGTGTCGTTGAGATCGCAGCGACCCACGAGGAAATTCTCTGCGCGTGCCGTGAGCGTGAAGGGGAAGGGAAGCGCACGCGCTGCTTCCGCCGCTGCCTGAACTCGTTCGACCGCCAACTCCAGCGGGTAAATCGGATCGTCCAGGTGATAGCTGGCATCTTCGATGGAGCCGCCGACCAACCCCGCTGCTGCTGCGAGTCGAATGGTTTCCGCCACGATTCCGGGAGCCTCTCCAAAACCATTTCCCAAATCGGCGCTGACAGGCAAATCGGTAGCGGCAACGATGTCGCGCGCGTGCGCAATCGTTTCGTCGCGCCCCAGCATGTTGTCCTGCCGCCCGACCGAAAATGCGTGTCCGGCGCTGGTCGTCGCCAATGCTTCAAAACCAAGAAAAGCGAGCAATCGCGCTGTCCCCGCATCCCACGGATTCGGGATTACGAATGCGCTCGCCCGGTCGTGGAGTGCGCGAAAAATAATTCCTTTTTCTGCCTGCGTTCGCATTGATTACCTCGTGTAAGCTTCGCTAGTTGCCCGTCGCAATCGGGTTGCCCGACGCATCTTGTCGCCAGCCGGGCGTGATACCTTTTTCGGCAATGTCCTGTACATAGGTCGTACTCCACGCGCTCCATCCGTCGGAATAATTGCGAATATTTTTGTAGCCCAGCAGATAGGCATAGAAAAACGCCAGACTCGAACGCCAGCCGCTACCACAATAAAAAATGACTTCGCGCTCGAATTGCTCGCCGGGCGTGGCAGCTTTGAGTCCTGCGGCTGCCCACAGCGCCGCGATTTCATTGCGTGGGCGAAACCTGCCATTGGCCTCCTGATAAATCTGCGCTTTGTCGTCGGCGTCTCCGATGGGCAAGGCACCAGGAATGCGCCCGCGCCGCAGCAGGTAATCGTACCCGCTGACTTCGCCGCGATATTCCGCCAGCGACCGCGCATCGGCCAGCCAGATGTTGCCTTTATCGAAGCGTTCGCGCACGTAGGCTGTCGTTGCCAGCCAATCCTCGCGCGGCGTCGCCGTAAACGTTACAGGGCGTGGTTCGTGTGCTGTCATATCCTCCGCCAAGCCTGCCGCTTGCCACGCCGCGTAACCACCGTTCAGAATCCGCACATCCGACACGCCCGCATAATTCAGCACCCACCACACGCGCGCGGCAGCAATCGTTTGTTTGCTGTAAACAATCACCGTCGTGTTGTAGGTGATGCCGTATTTGCCAATCACTTGTTGCAATTCGCTCAGTGGTTTTAAGTGCCAGCGCGGAGAGCCATTCTCAAACTCGTCAGTATTGCAATGTACCGCGTCGGGCACGTGTCCGGCCTGGTAGCCCTTGGCCTCGGCCAGCGTGCCCCAGCTTGCTTCGAGGATGACGAGGCGCTCGTTTTTGTAGGTGACGGGGCGGAGGAGGACGGCTTTTTTCTGCGTCGAGGCGAGCTGAAAATCTTGCACGGCTTTGACCCAGGTCGGCGTGACAAGGCATTCAGGATGTGCGGCAGAGGCGGCGAGTGTGCATGTCGTCAAAAGCAAGGCCAGCCAGAGCCTGCGGCTGACTGCTTGCGCTACTGTTATTAGGCGAAGCTGTTTACTTCTCATGGCGTTCGCGCTCAATTTGCGCCTGGTAGTTCTTTTCGTTCATCTCGATGAAATTGCGATAGCCTTGTGAATCAATAAATGGATTTGGTTGTGAATCCCGCCGTTTTACTTTTTCCTCCATCGCAAAGAACGGCGCGTGCGGCCCCAGAAATACATCGCAGGGCAATGTTTTCAGCCTCGCAAACGATTTGGCGTAAGCGTCTGCGACGCCCGACCACGTTGGATTCTTGATCATTCGCACGCCGGGATTGATGGACATGCTGCTCGTGAAAACGATGTTGTACTTCTCGCCATTTTCTTCGACCTTCATCGTCCACGCAGTGTTGCCTTCGGTGTGGCCGGGCGTCAGATGCGCGGTCAGCGCCACTTCGCCTAAGCGTACGGTGGCGCGATCCGGCAGGATTTTGTCTACTTTGACAGGCTTGTATTTGTTGAGCGGATGAAAGCCTTTGGCTCCGCCACTTTCCAGAATTTCGGCGTCCGCCTTGGTCGCATACACTTTTGCGCCTGTCGCCGCTTTCATCTCGGCGTGCCCCGCAACGTGATCGAAATGCGCGTGACTCGACAGCATGATTTTGATGTCTTTCAGCCTGAATCCGAGGGCTTCGATGTTCGCGCGCACAAGCGGCGCAGATTCCTGCATCGCGGTGTCGAGCAGGATCAATCCCGCGTTCGTTTTGATGATGTAACACGCCAGGTTATTCGTCCCCACATAATAGACATTGCCGATAATCTGGAACGGCTTGAAGGGTAGATTCCAATCGGACAACTGTCGTGATGTCGTCCGCAGCGCCTGCGTCGGAGGCGTGAGCAAGACCAATAAAAACAACGCCATGATGAATTTTTGCGGCAAAATCATTTTCCCCCTTTTATAGATAACTGAGCCACCAATCTTTGCGCCGTCGTTTCACGTCCGCAAACCAACGGCAGAGCGGGTACAAGAGCACCAGGCCAACCAACCAAAACACATACACCACCCATAACGAAAAGCCAAGATTGCCGGGATTCGGCGAAGGTTGCTCTAGCGGGCCAACGAATAACCACCCCGTCGGTTTGCCCACGAGATAGCTGACAACGACTGCCAAACTGTGCGCTGTAATCCATTGCCCGAGGTAGAAAAATAACGGCACGCGCCCAAAAGTAAGGAAGATGCGGGCTAACGCGCCTTGCCGTCGGCGCTCAAACCAGGACAACGCAACGATGCCCATACCAATCGTCAGCAGCAGGTATAACAATGAGGGCGGATACTTCGAGACATTCAGAAACGACATCAAAGTGAACCACCAATTTTTCTGGAGGCTCCATTTGCTTGGATCGCCATAAATATTGATTCCTCGCAGCACGACGAATCCCACGAGCAGCGCGGCTCCCAGCTTGAATAGAAATCGTTGCCGTCGCTCCGGCTCCCATTGATAGATTGCGCCAAAGCAATACCCCGCCGCCAGTACGCCAATCCACGGAATCAGCGGATATAACACCAGCGCGTACACTTTTGGCGTGAAGAAGATCACGCCCGGTTGATGCAATATGCTCCAAACCGAAGCCCAAAATCCAGGTGGCGTGACTTGGATTTTATCAAGCAAATTATGCAGCGCAATCATCGCAATGCTGCCAATAGCAATAACGCGAAAAGGCAGATAAATCAGCCCTGCCAGCACAAGCATCGAAACGCCAATCACCCAAATCACCTGCAACATCAGCGCAAAGTGAAAGTCCAGATTGAACCAGACCAGCACACGAATTACCGCGAATTCCAGCAAAATCAGCCACAGCCCGCGCGTGAGCAGGAACTTTGACAACTCCGCTTTGCTCTTGCCGCGCATCGTTTGCAGATACGACCCCGTCCCCGCGAGAAATACAAAGATCGGCGCACAAAAATGGGTGATCCAGCGCGTAAAGAAAAGGATTGTGTTGGTTTTGGTGAGATCAGTAGGGTCAAAGTTGAGCACCTCGCGGTGCGCGAAGTCCCGCGTATGATCCAGCAGCATAATGACCATCACGATCCCGCGCAGCAGGTCTACGGCATTGACGCGTTGGGTGTTTGGGGCATTGTTCATGCAGCGTTGTCTCAGGGCTTTTCCGCACGGATCATCGCTTCGACGGCGGTTTGTTCGATGGGGTCTTCCAACATGCGTTGCACGCTCCAATGCTGTTTCTCCAACAGGTGCGCGACTAGCAAATGAAAGCGCCAATACAATCCTGATTTTGCCCAATCCATCCTTAGATCGTTGGCGAGAAACGCGCGCCTGGCTTCGTCGTAATTGAACGCCGCGCCTTTGCCGACATAATCCGCGTAGCCTTCGCGCTTCCATTGCGGCAAGCGATGATAATCAATTGCGCCCACGGCCTGCCCTGTGAGCGTATGTGCGATTTCATGCGTGATGAAATAATCCAGCGTGCGCTCGCCCGGTAAGCGATTTCCGCCGGGGCCAATTAGACAATTTTCTTCAATGATTGAGTCGCGCAGGAATACATTCGTCGTGAACGGATAGTAATTTACGCCGCCTACGCCATAGACGTACGTGAAAAAAAGACGTTGCCGCCAGCGCGTATTGCAGATGAAGATGAGATGTTTTTGCTCGGCGGAATAGAGCGGAGATTTTGCCAGCTTGGCTTCAACCAATTGCAAAACCTGTTGACCGGCGGCTGGCGCGAACGGTTGGTCGGAGTAAAGCGTTAGATTTTTGGCGTTGACGGAAGCGTGGAAGAAGGGTTGCGGCAGGCTCGGCAGCACTAGCAACAACGCTACGATTGCAATAATGGCGACACCGATTTTCAGGAGGATTTTCTTTTTGGATTTCATCTTTGGCGAGCAAGTGTTCAGAGTTCAAGCTTCAGCTTGTTGGGCAGTAAAGCCAAGCTGAAGCTTGAACTCTGAACGTGGTCTTAATACGGCTTCCGTTCGTTGAGGTATTTGACGATAATCCGCTTCACTTTCAGCACATCAATCGGCCCCTGCACTTTGTAAAGCACGTCGCCTGTCGGATCAATCAGCATTGTGTAAGGCAATGTGCCATTCCAGTCTGGGTCGAACGCTTCTATCATTTTGTACTTGTCCGTATCGCCAAAAAACAAGTTGGGATTCGTCGCTTTTTGCTTTTTCAGGAAGGCGAGAGCTTCCTCTTTTTCATCCGGGAAATGCGCCGCAACGCTGACGACTTCAAAATCACGTTGGCGGTACCAGCGATGAATATCCATGATGTCGGGAAATTCCGATACGCACGGCCCACACCACGTCGCCCAGAAGTTGATGAGCCGCAATTTGCTCTTGTCATTCGACGCGTTATTCATCCGCAATTTGCGTAAACCTTCTGCGTCTACAGGCTGAATCGTGACGGACTCGGCATCAATCTTGGCCCAATACTTTTTCATCTCTTCGCCTTTGGACGACCATTTCACGGAACACCCGAACGCCTTGTTTTCTTTCACCGCCACTTCTTTGCCCGCCAGCATTGCCTCCAGCGCATTGCGCACATCGCGCACGCGCATGAACTTGATGCGCTCGCTGTCGTCAATGCGCCCGACGTATTGCAGCTTGCGTTCGGCATCGAAGATGAATGCGTGCGGCGTGGCTTTTGCGCCATACGCCTTGGACACGGCTTCGTACTGCCCGCCGCCCATCAAAAACGGAAAATTAAACTGGTGATCCCGCGCCCGAATCTTCATCTCTTCCAGCGAGTCGCCCAAATCGGTATAGCCCTTTTCATCCGGTCGCACGGAATCAGGGTCATTCGGCGAAATAGCGACGAAGCCGACGCCTTTGTTTTTGTAATCCACGACCAGTTGTTTGATGCGCTCTTCGTAATACTGCGCCGTTGGGCAATGCACACAGGTGAAAATCACGACGAGGATTTTGGATTTATCGAAATCGCTGAGCTTCCAGTTCTTGCCGTCTATGCCAGGCAGGTTGAAGTCTGGCGCGTTAGCGCCGGGCTTCAAGGTGGCGACCTCTGTATCATCAGCGGCATTGAGGCTGAGCATGAAGCAAAGTGCGAAGAGTGCGGCGAAAATAGTTTTTCGGATCATTGTGCCTCCATTGCAAGCACGCGCTTCCGCGTGCGCTCTCAGGGGTTATTGCAAGTGCATCTGCATGAATTTCAAAAACAAATCCCAATCCGATGGAATCGTTCCGTGTCCACCCGCGTGCATCACATAGCCGAGCGTATGAAATATCGGTTGTCCGGCGGCGGGCATCTGCGTTGTGTCGAGCGCCTGTTTGCCGAGTAACTTGAAAACCGGCTCCGCCGCGACTGCTGCCAGGAATTCGCCTTTCGGATCAGACCAGGTGTCAGTGTCGCCAGTTTGCAGCAACACCGGGCGCGGCGCAATCAGTGATACCAACAGATGTGCGTCTATCGGAAATTCATTCACGCGATCGCCATACTTGCCATAATTCGCGGCGAACTGATACGGATAGCGTGTAGCTTCCGTCAAATGCTTGATCGTCTCGCCATAATTGCGACGACTGATCGCGGCACCGCCTTCGCCCGAACAACTGGCAATTACCATGGCAAAACGCGGATCGTGCGCGCCTGCCCACAGCACAGTTTTGCCAAGGCGCGAAATGCCTGTGATCGCCACGCGCTTGGCGTCTACGCCCTTGTCGGTTTCCAGATAATCTAATGCGCGGCTTGCGCCCCAAGCCCACGCACTAATTGCGCCCCATTCGTTTGGCGCGGGTTCGGTCTGCCCAGGTTTCAGGTATAACGCACGCACGCCGTGCGGAATGCCGCCGAGAAAGTCTGGGTCAACATCGCCATAATAAAATGTCGCTACGCCAAAGCCTTGCTCAAGGAATGGCAGTATTTTCAAGCTGCCAAATCTTCCGTCTTTGGGCGCAGGCACGCGTTTCTTTTCGCGATTCCAGATTTCACCGGGTTTGATGCCGGGATCAGCTACAGCATTGGAATTGGCGGTGAAACTCATGTCGAGCAAGAGCGGCACAGGCTTCGTTGCATTCGCAGGCAAGTACACCAGCAAATCCATTTTCGGCCCGTCTTTCTTAGGCGAAAAGTAGATCGTGACCTGGCGGCGGATCGCTTTGCCATCGAATGCGGGCGTGCCTTTGTCAAAGACATCAAAGCTCATTCCGGCAGGACGACCGGGACTGCGGCCAAACTGATTCTCCTCAAACAATCGCACAATTTCCGGGCGTCGTTTTTGCATCCACGTTTTTGCATCGCGCACCAGCTTGCCATTCGCGAGAATTAGAGGATCGGGCAAGATATAGGTTCCGACTTTGGCCTCATCGTAGTTGACAGGTATGCCTGCGACTTCAGCGCGAGGGGCATTTTGTGTTTGGGCGCTGCCGGCAGTGTAGGCAGCGAGTAATAGTACATAAGCAAGCGTTGCACATATGCACAAGGATTTAAATGGCATAGTTGCCCCTTATAAAAAATTGCATCCCGCAGTTTAAGAGTTGTCGAAAAAGCCGCCTTGGTTTAGGCGCTGCTTCGGTCGCGTGGGATCACCTTTAGCCTGACCTGGGTCCCATCAGGCAGATCTTTTATCTGCTGATGAATGGAGGCATATACGCCGTAATGCTCGGCAATGCTCAAGGTGGCGGTGTTCTCAATTGAATACTCTCCACCAAGAATCGGCGGAATAACGAAGCTGTAGCATCGGCCTGGTTCAAGAGTTTTCCCTGCCTCTACCAAACGATCAATGAGAGGGATCATTAGCCAATCATTAGCCCTATCCTCTCCATCAATTTTGTCGCAGAAGTCGTCTCTATTTTTCGCAAGTTTTTCCACTGTGCCATTTCCAACATCAAGCATATGAATGGTGTTGTCATTCAACACAAGGAAAAGATCACCATACCGGTTCATCAGCCAAACCGTAAGCTCTTCAGGTAATAGCCACGCCCACTCCGCCAGGATGGTCGGCCAGTCAATCTTCTGGTGATCAATAAGGTAATCGGTTACCAATATTCTCTCATTAATAAAAATAGTTGTTCAGGCCCGCATTTTCTTATAGGTCGCCAAACATTTCTCCGCCGTTTCCAGCGAGGTGAAGCGGCTGCCTTCCTGTTCCATCAGGTAATATTCCGCGCCGCCTTTGGCCTCTGCCGCTGCAAAGATTTGCTTCCAGGGGGCATCGCCCTCACCGAATAACACGCGATAGCCCTTGTCGGCTTTGCCCTCACTGCCTGTCCAGTCTTTCAGGTGCAGCGAACGGATGCGGCCTGGATTGGCCTTGATCCACGCGCTGCAATCCTGGCCTGCTTCGACGCAGGTGCCAACATCGAATTGCAGCGTCACGTCTTTCGGCGTGTTTGCAGCCAGAACATCCATTGGGCGTTGACCTTCAATCGGCACAAATTCAATCTTGTGATTGTGGAAGCCTGCGCGCATGCCAAGTGGTTTCATTTTCTCCGCAGCCATCGTGAGTTTTGCGGCGACGCCTTTCCAGCCATCAATGCCTTCTACGCGTCCGGCGCTGGCCATCACCAATGTTTTCGAGCCGATGATTTGATTCAGTTCGATGGCTTTCGGCAGGTTCTCCGGCGTGAAGACATTCGCGCTGTTATGCGTGGACAGGCATTTGATTTTCAGTTCATCCAACAGCTTGCGCACGTCTTTGGCGTACTCGGTTGTCCATTGCGTGTAGGGCGAATAAAACTCGACAACTTCATAGCCCATCTGGGCGACCTTGCGGACTGTCCCCATCAGGTCTTTTTGCAACTCATCGCGCACGGCATATAGCTCAATGCCGATGGGGAGGCGTTTGGCCGCAGTCGCAGGTAGCGCAAGCGCAACCGAAGCGGAGGCGGCTAAGGAAAGAAATGAACGACGGGAGATAGAGTTGAGTAATGTCATATTGTTTTCCTCTGACAAATTTTGCAGTAGATATCCTCGGAAAATTTCGGTTTGTAAGTTCTTTCGCCGCAGCGCGGCGATTGAGTTTAGGCAGGTTTTTCAAAGCCTGCAAAAGGATGACCCAAAAACATTTTCGTCGCGTATTCGACGGTTGAAGAAATTCAATCGTCGCTACGCGACGAGGCATCTCTGCCTTACGATGCAGGCCATAAATGACCTGCCTAAATTCAATCGTCCCGCTGGGACAGAAACGATGCGCAACTTCAATTCATCTTCTCATGGCAGAACGTGCAGTCAAAGCTTGCGCCCTTTTCCTGATGGCAATTCACACAACTCGCCATATTGATTTCCTTCACTTTATACATCTGTTCCAGGTCTTTGACTTCGCCGTGACAATCGGCACAGCTACTCCCTGCTTTCAGATGTGAGCGATGGCTGAAAAACACGTAGGACGGAATCTCATATACGCGTCGCCATTTGATCTCGCGGTTTTCTTTGGCGTACTCCGCGAGCTTTTGAATTTCGGGACTGTCAGTCTTCACATCCGAATGGCATTGCATACACAGTCCAGCGGTAGCCAAGCCCATCTTCTCGCCGGGATCAGGATTCTTGTGACACGTGGCGCATTTCAATTGTTGCGCCCCTGCGTGCAATTTGTGACTGAAGGGGATTGGTTGTTGTGGCCCCGGCAGCGGTTGTTTGTCGGTTTGCGCGACCACCGCCAGCACTCCAAACATAATGACGCAGCCAAACTTGAGTAAAGATTTCATATCGCTTTTGATGTGATGCAAGCTGCCTGGTTGCTTTTACCGCAGCTTGCACCAACGCCTTATAACTCGCCTTTGCGCTTTTGCTCGATGATGTACTCCGACGCGCGCATCGAGAGCGACATGATCGTTAACGTCGGATTTTGCGAACCGCCTGTGACGAAGCTGCTGCCATCCACCACGAATAAATTCTTGATGTCGTGGCTTTGATTCCACTTGTTCAGCACTGATTTTTTGGGATCATCGCCCATCCGACACGTGCCGAGTTCGTGAATGCTGTAACCCGGCGGAAACATCTTGTCATTGCCGTTCAGCACTTCAAAACCCGCGTCATGACAAACTTCGCTGATAGTGGTCACCGCGTGCTTCGTCATATTGAATTCGTTGTCTGAATAGCGACATTGGAAGTTTAGCACCGGAATGCCCCACGCGTCTTTCACTTTAGGATCGAGTTGGACGTAGTTTTCAAAGCGCGGCAGCACTTCGCCCATAATCGTCGTGCCGACTGCTGCACCGCGATGACTGTCCATTTGCTTCTGCAACTCCGCGCCCCAGGTCGGATAGTATTTCGGGTCTGGCGTACCGCCCGTGTTCAGATCGAAAGCATAACCGCGCAGGAAATTTTTCTCCTTCGTTTTCAAATTGCTGAAGCGCGGAACATAGCCGGAACCGCCCATCAAACCGCGTGGCGCTTTGCCGTCTTTGGCTTCGGGCACAATCGCCAGTACGCCGTTCGAGATGTATAACTGATCGTGCAAGTAATGCCCCAATGCGCCGCTGGAATTCGCAAGTTTGGAATTGAGCAGGATGCGCGTGCTTTCCAAACACGACGCGCCCACGATCACGACTTTCGCTTTGGCGTGCAATTCGCGGCCTGATTTGCGGTCTACGAAATGCGCGCCATTGACGAGTCCTGTTTTCTTGTCGGTCGTGATTTCGCGCACGACCGCGTTCGGCACAATGGTCAAGTTGCCCGTGGCTTGCGCGACAGGCAGCAGCAGATTGTACGAACTCGCAAACTGACCATCGCCGAGCGAGCGACGAATTTTCGTGACCGTCATCCCGCGCGCTTTGCCTGCGGCGGCGAAGCGTCAGCGCCGCGCCGGAATCGGGCGACGTGTCGTCTACGAAATTGCCATCGGGCAATTGCGCCAAGCCTTCTTTGCGACCACTCACGCGAAAGATCGGTTCGACGCGGTCGTAAAAAGGAGCAAGCTCTGCATAGCTGATCGGCCAGTTTTCGCCGAAGCCATCATGGTCTTTGGCTTTGAATTCATAATCGCTCAAGCGATAGGACATCCGCGCCCAGAACAGCGATTTGCCGCCAACCATCCGCACACGCACCCAGTTGTATGGTTCTTTGGGATTGTGCGTGAAGGGGACTTCACCTTCGTCCACCCATTGATTCGCATTGAATTCGTTAGCTTGAAACAGATGTGGCAGCTTGCCCGGTTTGCCGAAGCCGCGATAGGGCAATTCGTACACGGGTTTGAGCGTGCGTTGCCGCGTGAAATCCACCAGCGGCCCCGCTTCGAGCATCAGGCATTTTGCGCCTTTCTGCGTCAGGATGTGCGCCGCCATACCGCCCGATGCGCCAGAGCCAATGATGAGTACGTCGTATTCGATGTTGGTCATGATCTACCTGAGAAGTTTTCAACGCAAAGGAACAAAGAGGCAAAGGATCAAAGGGCGATTGAATTGGAAATTTATTCTTTGTCCCTTTGCCTCTTTGTTCCTTTGCGTTGAGAAAATTTTCTTTATCACTTAATCAAGTGGATACCAATATTGTCCCATCCCACCGCCACGCCGTCCGCCTGCAGAACCCGCCGTAGTGTATTCGCGCGAATTCATCGTCGCGTTACGCACGTCCTGCTTGGCTTCGCGTAAGAAGCGGGCAAAGGGATCGCTCGGCGGCTCATACGTCCACGGTTGTTTGAGCGGGGCCAGCAACGTGTTCGCCTGCGCCACGTCTATTTCGGCAAACGGCTTCTTGAATTGCTTCACTGCCTGCGCGTTGAGCGTGTCGAGACCATTGCGATAGAGTTGCTTGCGGTCGGCAGGGGATTGCCCGATCAGGAAGTCGAGAAACTCTGCGGCGTTCGCGTCCAACGCGCCGGGCAGGTTATTGAGCGGCGGCATCAGAATGTCGCTGAGCTTACGCAGCGCGGCAAGTTGCGGCGCGGTGAAAAAGCGGGGTGTCATATCTGCGGCGGCATCCGCAGCGGACATATCCAGCTTCGATGCTTCAGGCGCAGGTCGTTGCGCGGGTGCTTGCGCGAGCGCAGGCATTGCCGCAGGCACAGCTAATGCAGGCGCAGCCGCGATGGTTTGCATAAATCGTCTACGTTTCATATCAAGTCCTCAATTCATTAAGGCAGTATTTTAGCTGCCGCTTCAGTCGAAGTCATTACCGGGAAAACTTCAAAATCAACCAGGTCGTCCCAGTTCGCTATCCATTCGTCGAGCAGGTTACGATCCTCGGTTTCCATCAGTTGAAAGCAGTGCTGAAATTGCTCGTCCACCCAACTGGACACATACGTTAATCCTTCTGGCGCTAGTCGCCCTTGCGCTTGAAAGCGACGATAAACAGGCCGGGCATCCCGGTTCTTAAAATGCTCGACAATCATATACAGCATAGAGTCAACAATATGGCTCTTCGTCTCGGCGTGTTAGGCGCTCAACCGATCCACTGCGCCCTCGTCCCAGGCCACGCCCGTACCGATGGCGTTGTCTATCCACGCTAACCCATTTTCGATGCGTAATGGCGCTGCGAGAATCGGATTCCACCAGTCTGCGTATTCCAGCCAGTGCGCGGTGGCTGTGCAACAAAGAAGCTGTGCGCTGATCTCCGGCCACAAATGGTTGGACACGCGAATATTCCTGGCGTGTGCGAGCGCCGCCGCGCGGAGCCAACCTGTTACCCCACCTATTTTCATCACTTCGGGCATGACGAAATCTGATGCCTGTGCGTCCAGCGCATGCTGCATATCCAACGTTCCCCACCAATTTTCGCCGCATTGAATCGGCGTCCGCGCCTCCCGCGCGACTAGCGCATGCCCCGCGTAATCGTGCGCGAGTGTTGGTTCTTCGACCCAGGTCAAGCCCTCATCATCCAGCACGCGCAGGCGTTCTACAGCTTCCGTCGGGGTTAGGCATTGATTGTAGTCCACCATAATCGCCAAATCCTCACCCACGGCCTTACGCATAGCGCGCACGACGGCTACATCTTCTTGCACGGTCGGATAGCCGATCTTGGCTTTCACGCCGATAAAACCGCGCTTCGCCCAGTCTTCGGCGAGCTTGGCGGAACCTGTTACGCCGTCGTAACCAACCGCGCCGTAAGGCCGCACCGGTTTTTCTACGCCACCCAGCAGCCGCACGAGCGACGTGTTGTTGAGACGCGCCAGCGCATCCCACAGCGCCATATCAATTGCCGCCAGCGCGATTCCAACCAATCCTTGCGTACCAAGTAGCCGAAACCGCTTCGCCAGTTTTTGCTCAACTTCAAGCGGAGCCAATGCGTCGCCTTGCACCAGCGCCTCAAGGTTTTGGATCAACTCAGCCGTCGGCTTCAGCGCAGCAGGCGTATAGGTGAAAACCATACTGTGTCCGATTACTCCGGCGTCGGTGAGTACATCGGTCAAGACTAAGGGTGATTCTGTAATCACGCCGCTTGCGGTCTGATGCGGCTCTCTCATCGGCACCCGTACTGCTCGTACCTTGAAACTTTGAATGGTTGGTGTTGAAGTTGCTGGCATACGAACGCAGGTTTAAATGATGTCCAGTTCGACAACACAGTAATACTTCCTGTGTCTCTCCAAAGAAGTAAAGTGACTTATTGCGACAACACGGCTTGCAGCATCGCCCGCGTGTAACCCACGTTGTAAATCTCGCCCGCGAAGCCGCCGCCACCGACTTTGGCATAGCCGCCCACGATGCCGTTCGTGCGCTGACGGTCGAGATCAATTGCGCGCGGATGTTCGGGATACAGGCCGCGCGTGTATTTCAGCTTTACCAACTCTTGCATCACCGCGAACATATTGACCTGGCCTTCATCCAGAAAGACTTCGGTATATTTCTCATAGGGCTTGCGCACGATTACGTTACGAAAATGGACGTGGTTAATGCAATCACGCGCGCCAAAATATTTCGCTACGGCGATGGGGTCTTCGCCAAGTTCGCGCGTCACGCCGCAATCAAAGGTGATGCCATTGTGCGGGCTTTTGACGATGTCCACCAATCGCTTCCAGCCCGCCAGCGTAGACATGATTTGTCCTGAACCGCGACTAATCGGCGCGGGCGGGTCGTTCGGATGCTGTGCCATTCGCACGCCTGATTCGATGGCGACGGGAATGACCGCTTTCAGAAAATATGTGATGTTGCTCCACATCGTTTCAAGACTATGCGCGCCTTCTTCCGGCAGCGGCGGCAGGTCTTTGATTTTGTCATAATCAAAGGCTGTCATCCCTGCGCCTGCGCGCCCAAGCTCTTCGTAATAGCCCTCAATGATGCGGTGCGCGTAGAAGTTGTATTCGACGACAGGCAAGCCGACCTTGCCCGCCGCGCGAATGGATTTCAGGACTTTCTCGATGTCCTCGTCGCGCCCCGGTCGGTTATAAATCGCGTTTGGAAAACCGCCAATCATCAGGTTGATAAGCGTCAAGCCTTGCGCCTTGAACTTGTTGATACGTTCGCGCAAATACTTCTTCTGTCCACGGAATCGGTGGTCCCGCCTGACAATACATAATTCACGCCGATTTGTTTGATCTGCCGCATGCCGGCTTCGTCAATGGTGGTGGGGACGCCGAGACAGATTTTGGGCGCACCCGATTCATCCGGCGGCCACGAAGTTTTTTGCGCGGCGCTTGTAGTTGACGTCAGAACACTCGGTAAAAGTGCTGACGCGCCAACTGCTTTCATCATTTGTCTGCGAGTAGTTTTCATAGGAGTCTTTCAGCGATGGTAACTTTGCCTTGAATACTCAGGCATCTCAATTGCCACTAGCTTTAGCTAGTGGGCAGTGATTGAAGGTCTTTGGCTTTAGCCAAATTAAATGAGAAATTTCTTCCGAGGAGCTTTAGCTATAGCTCCCCGGAAAGTTTTTTTCAATTCGGCTAAAGCCTTTGCCTCAAGCTTTACTCTCCACCAGCTAACGCTAGTGGCAATGCATACAAGCCCTCATTCCTGCTTGATGCAAAAACGTTTACCGCAATTCACCTGGCAATTGCCAGAATTCATCAAACAATCCTGCCAGAATTACATCAGGAATATCCGAACCGTCTTTAGCTTTTACAATGGCAAAATCGCCGAGCCGGGGCAGGCTGTAATCGCCGTTGTATTCGCGCTCATCAATCGTCAGCCCGGAATTCAGCACAACATACCGTGATGGATTGAGCGGATTGGGATATGCGAGAATCGGCAAATGTTCTGTTGCCGCAAAACTCTGACGCCCCAAAGTAACAGTTTCTTTCGTCCATTTCACCGGCAACTTGCCGATGAGTTTGGCCATTAACCTGTTGCTGCCCGGATCGCCAAATAGCACGATATTGTACTTCGCAATGTCCGCCGCCGTCACATCCTTGTCGTCTTTAATACGCGGATGGGCGCGATAATTGCGCGCATAAATCCGATCAAAGCGTGCGAGGATGCGCAGCGACTGTTGATGTGCCGCCTGATTCCACGGCGTTCCTGTGGGACGAACTAATAAATAAGGATCAAGGAACGCATCATCAATCGGGCCTTGCAAGGCGTGCGTTTTGTGCAAGCCCTTCCATTTGCCAGCAGCGACGCGCCACGACGAACCCGCTTTTTCTAACGTAATCGCGGGTGCAGCTTTCACTTTTAATTCCTGTCCATCAATGCGAATCTGCGCGGCGTTGTTGGTTTCGCGCAAGGTCAGTCGCGCGATGTTTTTCGTCGTGATTTGATACTGCTTGCCGTTGCGCTGCGCATCAATCTCAGCGCGCTCATAATGCTGCTCCAACGCGTCGAGCGAAGCCCAGTGCGATTTATTGTAGCGCGTCGTGTACGTCAAAAAGCGAATGTGATCGGGCGAGGTTTGGCCTTTGTCGCCCCATTCTTTCAGAAACTCATCCAAGCGTTTGCGCACGGGCGGACTGACGCTGTGGCCTGTTTTTTCCGAGATCAAAAAGATGGCGGGCGTGCCTTTGGCGATCATTGAATTCGGCTCGCCTTCGGAGGGGAAACCTTCTTTCGCTAACTGTTCGCGCACGCGAATAGATGATTCCAATTGCCCGCGCGTAGACGTCCCTGGCGGTGGCGGCGGGATTGAAGCGACTTGTGTATCGCTGTCGCCATCGTGCCCGGCTATCGGAATATTGAAAGCATTCAGCGCCCATTCCGGCGTGTTTTCCCAGATGCGCAGCACCTTCTCTTGATGCGGCGGAAAGCCCGGCATTGTCGAACGACGCGGCCACGTGCCTGCGCCAATTTCGGCGGCGACCCAGCGATCTGGATACTGCAACGCCAAATGCCAGGCCGCCGCGCCACCTAACGAAAAGCCGCGCAGTATGATGCGCTTCGGATCAATCTTGTAGCGCCGTTGTACCGCAGCAATAGCTTCAAAGACATCTACTTCGCCCGCCCAGTGATTTGCGTTGTTGCCACGTCCGTAGACATCCAATGTGATTTGTCCGACGTCAGCGGAATTCATCGGATTATTGGGATTGGTCGGGGCTTGCGAAAAGCCATACAAGAAACTGGATTCGGTAAGTCGCGCATTGCGTCCGTGCAACCAGACGTACAAGCGCACCGGACGCGTACCGTCATACGAAGCAGGCACATTCAAGCCGAAGGGTTGCACCGAACCATCCAGCGGCGAGTAAAAGCCATGTCCGCTGCGGCCTTTTTGTGTGGCCCACGGAGATTGTCCGCTTTGCAATTGCGTGGCGCGCTCGATGCCCTGATTGAGTACCGTCAATGCATTCCTGATGTCGTCTTGCACGAAGAAGAAGCCGGGGAATTCCAGGAGCCAGCGCCCGGCTTTCGCGTAGATTTCGACATCTGCCAGCAAATCTTCGTTCACGCGCTTGGCCTTTAATTCGCGCACGATCTTGTCAATCTCGTCAATCTTTGCCTGCATCTGCCGCTTCTCCTCATCCGTTGGCGTAACGGAAGGTTGTTGCGGCGGGCGTTGTTGTGTTGGCGGAGCTTGCTGGGCCGCGACCAACGGCAACAGCGAACAAAGGAAAATTACGAGGGCAAACAAACGTTTCATAAATGAGCTTTGCGATTGATATAGGCGATGTAAGCATCGAACAAAACATCGCGTGGGGTTTCAGTGAAAATGTCTGACAGCGTGCCGTGGCACCAGTCGCGGATTTCTTCTTCGGGCGTGCCACGCGAAATCGCCAACTCCACACTGGTTTCGCTCAGCGCATAGCGCAGGTAACTGCTGAGCGTCATGGGCACCGCGACCTCAAATTGCTCAAACGCGTGAAGCAGCAAATCATAACGACTGTAATCCAGCTCTCTAACGTCAAGCGCGTAGCCGGGCAGCGATGGATAGCGTTGCTTGAACGTTGCATACCAATCTTCCAGCCGATGATCTTCGCGTAGGCGTCGCCCTTCGGAAAAATCATAAATCGCCAGCACGCCAGAGGCCGTTAACACACGCTTTGCTTCGGGGAAGAACCGATCCAGGTCGGCATAATTCAATGAACCTGCGGCGGTCAGCAGTTCGAATGTCTGTGCCGCAAACGGCAATTGCTCTGCTTTGGCAACGACGAAATGTGCTTGTGTCGAAACCGCTGCGCGATGGGTGAGCATTGTTGCTACTGGCTCAAGCCCGATGGCGAAATCAACTAGCGGTGCCAGCGCTGCGGTTGAAAGTCCCGCGCCACAACCGATGTCGAGCGCTCGGCCTAATCGCTTCGTGATCTGAAGCCGTTCACCCATTCTGGCGATGATGCCTTGATGTACCGGGGGACGATGATAAGCATATCCGGTTGCCAGTCGTGCGCTTCGATAAATATCTGCTGATGCTGTCATCCAGTTCGCCTCATTCAGAATTGGTAGGTGCATTCATTGAAACACACGCCACCTGAATTGTCAGCGACTGAAGACCTCCAGTACCAAATCGTTGCCGCCTTTGATCTCGACAATGTAATCTTTTTTGTCCTTTGGACGTTGGCGACGAAACACGCGCTGATTTTCGATGCTCGGCGACAGGTCGCGCTGGCGCACGAACTCGCCCCATTTCTTGCGGTCTTCATCCGTGAGCGTGCGGTCGCGCTGTTTATTTTGCATTTCGATCATCAACGGATTGCGCGAATTGCTTTGCCAACGCGTCGCATCCTGCCGCACTTCGACGCGATATTGCCCGGCGACCGGACCTTGCTTTTGAGTAATGATGAACGAACCCAACTCCCGTATGTGTGCGTTGGTGATGTAGGCGGTTACCGGCGGCGCACCCGGTTGATTGACAGGCGTCAAAATCACCATGCCGCGATTGAGCGGGGCACCGTCCAGCTTCACCACTCCGGTCAAGGCGACGCGCGGTTTTTCGGTCAGGAAGCCATTGCCGATCATCCAATTCATCAGCAGGTTCGGATACTCACCCAAGACCGGATCGCCCAAAGCAAAGCCTACGCCATGTTCGCCGTTAAGAAAGAAGTGAGATTCGACCGGAATACGTGCTTGCAACATATCCATGTACAGCGCCGACATGCCGCGCAAGTGACCCATATCTTCCGCTGTGCAAAACATAAAGGCCGGAGGGAGGTCTGCAACTTTACCGCCGCCTTCTGTCGTGCCGCGTTGTGGCGATGCGCCATAGACCAGGATTTGATAATCAGGACGACTTGATACACGTTCCAATGAGTCTGCCGCTTCAGGATTGGCTGGTAACGGATTCAACGACGCATCGTAAGCAAGGTCTGCGCCTGCGGAAAATCCAATGACACCGATGCGATTCGGCGCAATGCGAAACTCCCTGGCGTTCGCGCGAATATGCTGCATCGCGCGTTGCGCATCCATCAGCCATTCTTTGCGGCTGTACAACGGGCGAATGCGATAACGCAGGATGAAAGCAGCGATGCCGCGTTCATTGAGAAAGCGCGAAACCAAGACGCCTTCAAAATCCGTTGCCCGCGTCATAAAGCCGCCGCCGGGAATCACCAAAATCGCTGCGCCTGTGTTGTTCGCGGCAGCCGGCAACATCGGAATAATCGCAGGCTTGTCTTCGTCTGAGGCTCCGGTTGCCCCTGGCGCACCATTCGGCCAGAGCAAAATCGGATCAGGGAGTTTTTGTGCGAAAGCGGATGACGCGAACAACAAAATCAGCGTGGCAAACAATAAAGATGGGGACTTCATAGAGATGACCTTATAAAGAGAGAGTACGGAATAGACGGAAATAACGGAACAACCAGAAATGTTTTTAGCCTAGATATTTTTCGTGTATTCCGATATTTCCGTTTGTTCCGCGTTCCTGTTTTTGTCTTTTATCCTTAGACTTCGCTTAATCCCAGCAACTTGCCGTTGCTATCGCCGAGCTTCTCGGTCCGCACGCCCATCTTATCCAGCAAGGTCAGGAACAAATTCGTCATCGGCGTTTCGGGATATACGATGTGACGACCTGTTTTTAGCAGGCCGTTGCCGCGACCTACGACGATGGTTGGCAAATCTACGTGGGAGTGGCGATTGCCGTCGCTGTGGCTGCTGCCGTACACGATCATGCAATGATCCAACAGCGTGCCATCACCTTCCTGAATAGATTTTAGTTTGCCGATAAAGTACGCGAATTGCTCCAGGTGATAGGCATTGATCTTCGTGACTTTTTCGACCAGTTCAGGAATGTAGCGGTGATGCGTGATCGGGTGATGCCCGTCAGTGAAGCCGAGTTCAGGATAGGCACGATTGCTGCCTTCGCGGCTGTAAAGCATCGTCGAGATGCGCGTGATGTCAGATTGAAATCCTACGATCAACAAGTCGTGCATCAAGCGAACGTGGTCTGCAAAATTGGCCGGAATGCCATTTGGCTTAGCAATTTCTGGCGTCAACTGACGGTTGTCGCTTTCGACGCGCGCAATGCGTTTTTCGATCTCGCGGATGGCAGTCAGATATTCATCAATTTTGCGACGATCTGTGGGGCCGAGCGTAATGACGAGCTTCTTGGTGCGTTCGTTGACGTAATCCAGCACGCTCTTGCGGTCTTCGTTGAGCGCGGCTTGTGTCTTGGGATCAAGACTGGATTCCAGGCTGCCATACAACCGCTCAAAGACCAAACGCGGATTGATCTCCGGCGGCATTGGCGTCGAAGGTGTGCGCCACGCGAGACTGTTTTGATACGCGCAACTATAGCCTGCGTCGCAACTGCCGACCATTCGTGTTGCTTCACACCCAAGTTCGAGCGAGGCCAGCCGCGTCTTATTGCCGAGTGCCTGTGCCGCAACTTGATCTACGGAAATACCGACTTCGATGTCTGCGCCCGTCGTGCGTTTCGGATGAACACCTGTCAGATAATTGCCACCCGCGCGAGCGTGATCGCCTGCTTCTTTTGACGCCCCTGTGCGATGCGCAAGACCGGTCAGAATCAGCAAGTCTTCGCGGTAGGCTTCCAGCGGTTTCAGAATGCGGGTGAATTCAAAATCTTTGCCGCCCGTCCCCTTGGGCGTCCAGGCTTTCATTTCGATGCCATTCGGTACTGCGCCGAAAAATAAACGTGTGGGCGCTTTGGCTTTTTCTGCGGCGGTTGCCAACGCAGGAGTCATTGCGTCCAGCATTGGTAGGGCGACAGTGACGCCTAAGCCTTTGAGTAATGTGCGGCGTGACAATTGTTTTTTCGTAATAATCATAAGTTTCTCCGACGCTATCGAGTGTGAGGCGAAAATATTAACGTTTGCGCGCTTTGGTTGTCTTCTTGCGAAAGATGACGCGATTCTCATCTAGGTCAAGTTCGACGATGCAGCCTTGAAATAATTCTGTTCCCAGATAACCTTCGTGCGAATCAGTGGCTTGTATTCTGACTTCTCGCTTTTGCCCAAACCACAGAATTTCACCGATATAAACTCCAACTTCCAGCACTGAGCCATCCGCCAACCGAGAGAAAATCGAGCCATCATTCTTTAGCCCAAGCTTGGTAATCAACGACTTGGGCAAGACCACCTCTGCATTGCAACCGGAGTCCACCACCAAGTCAATCACCTCGCCTGTTGGCAAAAGAATCTCAATATGAGGCGAAAGTTCTGCATCCCACCACCCTTGCATCCGCCGCAGTTGCCTCATACTGGTACAGGCCCTGGATGGCGAAAAGTGACAGCGGCCTCAAACCCGATTCTAATCAGGAAGAACCGCTTGTCAGGGTGTTTCAAGCGGGCTTTGTGCATTGCCTCGGTCATCCGATCCGCCACAAAATAGTCGCCGGAATCAGGCTCTATCGCTGCAAACTTTCCAATGTACGCTGGTTCAAGCAACGCTTTCAATTTGGTTTGATACAGCCGCGTTGCTTTCCGCGCTAGTGGTGACATGGCCGGTTTCTTGTGCGCGGGTTTCTGTTCTGACGTCGTTGTTTGTTGTCGGCGCTGTTTTATGCTCATACTTCTTTCCTTCGCCGAAAATGTAACACAAGTTATGACCTTGCTTCTCCTCTACGCTTTTGAAACGGCAAACTTTTCACGATTTCCAAAATCAGATTTGAGAACCGATATTGATGCGCGGCAACTTTGGTAGCGATGGTTTTCACTGCCGGACGATCTGCTCGTTCGATCCCGCGTCCCAGCGCGTATATTAGCAACTTCTCGGTCAAAGCTTCAGTAAAAGCAGCCTTTTCCGACTGCAAAATGCCGATTAATTCTTCTGCATTTTTAAATGATTTGCCATCTGGCAACGTGCCGGATGGATCAATCGGGAACTTGCCATCCTGCGTACGCCAGGCACCGACCGCGTCGTAGTTTTCCAGCGAAAAGCCCAGCGGGTCCATGCGCGCGTGACACGAAGCGCACACCGGGCTTTGGCGGTGCTGCTCCAGTTGTTGCCGCAAGGTGCCTTTGGCTCCCACGGCGGCTTCATCCAGGGGCGGCACATTGGCGGGCGCTGCTGGTGGCGGCGCGTTCAGTATGTTTTCCAAAATGTACTTGCCGCGTAACACGGGCGATGTGCGATTGCCATACGACGAAACGGTCAAAACGCTGGCGTGGGTAAGAATCCCCGTGCGCCCTGTGCCGGTCAAAGCTACTTTGCGGAAGCCTGCGCCGGTGACGCCTTTGATGCCATAATGACGCGCCAAGCGTTCGTTCAGGAAGGTGTATTTGCCGCCGATGAAATCCAGAATGCTGCGATCTTCCTGCATGATATTTTGCCAGAACAGTTCGGTTTCTTGCTGCATCGAAGCGCGCAAATAGTCATCAAAATCGGGGAAGCGGTCCCGATCCGGCTGTTGGGATTCCAGCCGCCGAATTTCCAACCATTGCCCGACAAAATTTTCGGCCAACGCGTTCGCTTTTGGATCGCGCAACATCCGCTTGATTTGCGCGACTAACACGGCAGACTTGCGTAACGCTCCTTGATCGGCCAAGCGCAGCAATTCTTCATCCGGCATGCTGCTCCACAGAAAATACGAGAGCCGCGTCGCCAATTCGTGCGGGCTGATTTGATAAGACGTGATGGCGTCAGCTTGGTTACGATTGTCATTGCTACGAGCGGGAGCGAACGCCGTCTGCTCTCTCAGATGGTTACTGAAACGGCGCTCGCTACTACTCGCGGGACTGGCAAGCCGGGCTTCACTTTTCCGTATAGGTTCCTCAATGCGGAAGAGAAAATCCGGCGTCACCAGAATTGTTTGCACGGCCAGCGCAAGGCCTTGCTCAAAGGTGCGCCCGCGCTCTTTGGCTTTCGTGAAAATGGCCATCAGCCCTTCAACTTCTGCCGCTTCCACCGGACGACGAAAGGCGCGCCGCGCTAAGCTGGCAATAATTTTTCGCTCGCAACCGGGTTGGTGTTTGCCCTGCAAATGACCGCAGGTATAAATTTTTTGCACGGACTCAGCCGAAGGGGCTTTGAGATAATCAAATGGCCCGTTAATTTCGACTTCCGCCACTGCCATCCCGCCAAATTGTGGCTTGCGATTGCGGAAGCGTTCAAGCTGCGCTTCTCTGGCTTTGACCTGTTCCGGCGTCGCGTCTTTGGGCAGCGGCGGGAAGAAACGGGACGGATCAGGCGTGGGCGGCGCAGGCTGCTTCGATGGATTCGGCCCGCCAAAGGAAGCGGGCAAGCCTTCAAACAAGCGCGGAAACGCCGCAATCAATTGATGGTGTCCTGCGGTGACTTGCACCCGCACTTCCATAAACACCGGCAGTCGTTCGTTCGTCGCCGTCACTTTGTTGGGGACTTCAAAGCTTTGGACAATCTTACCGTCCAGATACAGATCCATCATTTGCGGTTCAGAACCCGGCGGCTTCGCGCCATCCGCACGGACGCGGAAGAGGTATTCGCCGGTGGCCGGAAACCGATATTTCCAGTGATACGCGCCCGGATGCGAAATGCCCGTCGCGTCGTAATCCTGCATCGTGTAAAACGGCGCTTGCGTGATTTGCACCGGATTGGTTTCCATGCGGCGCGGGCGCGTCGGTTCGATGCGGAAAGTTTGCACTTTGACTTCGGGGCCGAAGACTGCCAGGCGGGCAATCTTTTCTGCCGCCGCCAGATATTTTTCCATCAAGGTCGGCGAGAGCGACAGCGCATCGGCAATGTTATCGAAGCCGTGCGCGGAATCATCTTGCGGGAAGTCGTTGGCGGGTTCGCTGTCTACGCCGAGTAAATCGCGCACGGTGTTGTTGTATTCGGCACGATTCAGCCGCCGCGCGGTGATGCGACCGGGATCGGGTTTGACAAGCTTGTCTGCCGCCGCAAATTGCACTTCGAGCCAATGAATAATCGTTTCAATGGTCGCTTGCTCTGGGCGCGGCAGGCCTTTGGGCGGCATCTCTCCGGTGCGCAGTTTATGCACCACACTTTCCCATTCGTCCCGGTATTTTGCGATGGAATCAACTGTCTGGAAGAGTTCTAAATTTAGCCCACCAGCTTTGCGTTTCTCGCTATGACAGCTCACGCAATTCTCGTTCATGAACGGGAGAATTGTTTGCGTGAAAAATGCTTGATGAACAGGTTTCTGCGCCTGGCTGACAGGCATAACGATCGTCAGGGCGACCAGGCAAAACAAAAAGATGAGTAGGATTTTGAAGACGCGCATAGGGTTTTTACTGCTCGATCAATCGGTAACTTACAAAAGCCAGTTGCTTGCTGTCTGGCGACCACGAGGGCACGTTCATCGTGCCTTGCCCGCCAAACAATTTGGCTAAGACCTGAATTTCGCCGAAGCCCGTCGGCGTCACAGGAATTAGACGCAACATCACGTCTTTGTTGGCCGGATGCCCGGTCACGTCTTTTTCATACGAAATAATGACCAGCCATTTGCCATCAGGAGACGGATGCGCAAACCAGTTGTTGTATTCGTCTTTGGTGACTTGGGTCTGTTCGCTGCCATCGGCCTTCATGCGCCAGATTTGCATCAAGCCTGTGCGCACCGAATTGAAATAAATGTACTGACCGTCCGGCGAATATTCCGGCCCGTCATCCAAGCCTTCTGCCGTTGTGAGCCGTTTTTCCTGCCCACCTTCGACCGGAATCGTGTAGACATCAAAGTTGCCATTGCGATCTGCACAGTAGGCCAATGTCTTGCCGTCCGGCGACCACCCATGCCAGTACGAAGGCGCAAGTTGTGTGACACGGCGTGGCGTGCCACCCGTAATTGGTACGACATAAATCAGCGACCGCCGCTGTTCCTGCGATTGATCGCTAATGGCCAGCCATTTGCCATCTGGAGAGATGCCGTGATCGTTGTTGTTGCGTGTTGCAATGCCGGTATCAATTGCCTGTGGTTCGCCGCCTGTGACAGGCAGCTTCATAATTTTTCCGCCCTGATTGAAGTAAAGGTCTTTGCCCTCGCGCGACCAGTTCGGCGCTTCAAAATGCGCGCGTTTGGTGTAAACGACTTTGCGGTCTTTGGACGCGATGGCAACCGTTTCCAAGGTGCTTTCCAGCAGCGGCGCGGGGCGTTGTTTGATTTCGACGTTGGAGAAAACGACTTTCTCAAGCGCGTTGTTGTCGTGCGCACAGACACCCAAACCAATGTAAAACGGTTCGGTGAACTTGATGCGAAACGAACCACCCGCCGATTGCAGCGACTCGCCTGCGCGGGCAATGTTCATCCAAACGTAATCGCCACGCTTTTCAATCTGGATGCGGTACGGGCCTTTGACGTTCGCTTGCACTTCGCGCGTGGGGCCGCCTTTGGCTTCGCGGTATTGCAAGGAGGTCAGTCCGTCACCGTGCAGTGCGGCGTCCGCGTAGGGCGAATCGGCGTCGAAATTTTGGCGCAAGATCAGCACGCCTTTGCGATGCGCGTTGCCGCCCGTGCCGACGAAATTGATGTCCGCTGCAAACGAAACATCGCCGGAAATCCGCCGATAGAGATAATGAAAGGCATCCGTTGTTGCCCACATATTTTCGCCGCCGCCCGCAATCGTGTAGGTCTTTTTTGCTGCGTCGTATTCAACCGAACCGGGATGCTTGACGGTACCGATGTCGCGGGAATCTTCAAACTGCCCGTATTTGTAGGTCGGTTGATTGTTTTGCGAAAAAACGGAACTGCCGGAGACCAACAGTCCACAGCAGAGGAGCAGCAATAAGGTGAACGTAAATAGTTTCATAAGTAGGTCTCGTAGCAAGACTTTGGCAGCGAGCGCCGATGTTTGCACTCGCTGTGCGATGATTCCTTTAGAATTTGACGCGCTCCAAAAAGCGCAGGCTCAGCGGAATCTGTTCGATGGAAACAGGTGATTCGTCTTCGATGAAATACCACTTTACTCCTGCCTTTTGCGCGGCCTGCAAAATCTCTGGCCATTTCATCGTGCCGGTGCCGATGGCCACGTCGTTGGTGACATCTGATTTGCCTGTCAGCAAACCGGTCGGCGTGCCTCGGCGCATATCCTTAACGTGCATCAACTCGAAGCGGCTGCCGTATTTTTCCAGCAGCTTCACCGGGTCTTGTTTCGGATGCACGATCCAGAACACGTCCATTTCATAGCGCACGAAGTCCGGCTTCGTTTCTGCCATCAGCAGGTCAAACAAAGTGCCGTCGCCGTGCGGTTGAAATTCGTAACCGTGCGTATGGTAGAAAAACTTCAGACCATGTTTCGCCAACGCTGCGCCCGCGCGATTGAAGACAGCCGCAGCTTCGCGGGCGGTCTTTTCGTCAAATGGGGCTTGATGCGGAATCCACGCGCAACCGACATATTGCAAGCCGAGTGCTTTGGCTTCGCGCGCAATACCTTCAACATCATCGCGGTAGCGCTCGAAGGGGAAGTGACCACTGATCGGTTTCAAGCCTTTGGCTTCGAGTTGTTGCTTGAATGTTTCGGGCGCAATTTTGTATGTGCCTGCTAATTCGACATATTGAATTCCGAGGTCGCGCACACGATCCAGCGTGGACGGCACATCTTTGGCAAACTGATCGCGCAGCGAATAAAGCTGCAAACCAATTGGCCCTTTGAAGCTCGCGCCCGTGCCTGTCGCGGGTTTCAGCATTCCTAAATCTGCCAACCATTCCTGAAAGCGAATATGCCACGTACCGAAGGGAATGCCATCGCGCGGCTTAATGCCATTCGCATGTCCGCCGTGTCCGTAGATGTGCAACTCGACAGGCACACCTGCTTTGAAAAGCGAGTTGTAGAAGTCTACGGTCTGGCGTGCGTGCGAAGCATCGTCCAGTCCGGCGCTGGTGAGAAAGGCTGTGGCCGCATCATTCGGCGCGGTGATGTCCATCCTCGGCGACCAGCCGGCATAGACCAGTCCGACAAAATCAGGCCGCGAGCTTTGCCGCTCAATCGGGTCTTCGGCATCGGCTTTGCCACGATCAAAACGTACGTCTGCCAGCGCTGCCAAGGCACCACCCGCCGAAAAACCGAGAATTCCGACGCGACTTGGGTTGATGCCCCACTCGCGGGCGCGATGGCGTACAATGCGAACGGCGCGTAGCGTATCTTGCAAAGCTTCACCTTCGACGGTGTATTTGTAGTTAGGCGTGAACTGTAACCGATATTTCAAAATGATGACCGTAACGCCTAGGCCATGCAGCCATTCTTTCAGATCATAACCTTCAGTGCCGATATTTTCTTCCCGGTGACCACCACCGGCGGCAATAATCAATGCTGCGCCAGTAGCTTTGCCGGGTGGAGGCAGCAAGACTTCAAGGGAGGGATTATGAATATTTTTGACTTGGCGAATGACTTGCCCGGGCTGGGGATTCGGCGGATTCGTAATTTCTTTTTCGTTCGCGCCTTGCAGTGTGGGATGACCACTTGGCCAGAGGTAAATCACTTGTGGTGTTTGTCCTGCAGCGGAAGCTGCTGTGAACACCAGCAACAGCAGGAGGAGATAGCATGACTTGCGGAGCATAAGTGAATTTTCCTTTCAGCACAGCTTTGCCGGAGTTTATTCCCGGTTTGTTTAACTTTCGCGTGTCTTGTGAAAATCAAGCGGCGAAATTTTCATTAACTTAAGTGTGGATAGAATTAGATGCCACCTAGCAATGTGTCCCAGTACGAGCGTTAGCCGCTCAGTCCAGGAAAATTTAGTTATATTCGCCGCGATCTGTCCTTTAGATGAGGTAAATTTTCCGTAAAAACCGAGATAAAGATTGGCTAAAGGTGATTTATGCCCTGAAAACGTCGGGTTCTCTTCGCAATTTTAGAGAGCAAGTCAGCCCCACTCTGTAGCAGGTGTTCTGTGTAGCACCGGAAGTTAGCCTTGCCTGCCTGTCGAACGGAAACAAGTTTTATTAGCGGCTTTCGTGATTCAGGAGATTTTTAAGGTCTGGATAATTGAGATGACAGAATGAATGGCCCCATAAATTGCCAGCGCAAATAACAACGCCATCAGCAGGTTTTCCCACCAACGATTGCGATATTCTGCCCCGATGTATCGTCTGTCAGCCGTAATCCACCAGATACCTCCAGCCAGGAGAGGTAATAAGATAACCTGTGCACTGTTAGCGATCAACGTCAGCGTAACAAAGTCCGGCATTCCCGGTATTGTCCAAATCAGGGGAGAAACCAGACACCACACGGCGATCCAGCGATAGAGCGGATGTTGACGATAATCGCGTTTGATCGGTTCCGTCCCCGCCTCCCATCGCAACCAGGCGTGGCTACCCATATAAGCCAATCCTGCGGCGTGGCCGAGCACCGAAGTATACACCGCTGCAAAGATGCCCAGATAAAACAGAACGCGGCCCCCTTCGCCCAAAACCGTACTCAATAAACGGGGTAAATCGTCCAGTTCCTTGATCTGTTTATCCGGGTAGAGCAATTCCGCTCCCAGCGTCCAAACGGCCAAATTTAAAATGATCATGACCGTAATCGCCAGCAGAAAATCATAGAATTGCATACGGCGATATTGCGGTCCACGCCAACCCTTAGCTTCCAAAAAATAGGGATATGCCAAATTCATGAGCGAACCGCCGACCGCTCCGATCATTGCTACCGCCACGAGCAGCGGATTGAACTGCCCGCGTTGATCTGGCAGTTGAAAGCGATAGAGTCCTTGGGCTAATCCGGTAAAATTGATCCCCACCCAAAGTGCAGAACCCACGAACGAGACAGCCAGAATACCCAGGAGGATTTTGAAGATGGTTTCGAGTCGCTCGTATTGGGGGCGAAAAACCAACAGCAGCGCCACGCCATTACACAGTATTGCCCATTGCCACGTTTGCCCGAAACGAAACAGATTGCGACAAACCTCCCCTGTCCCAACTGTCATATACGATTCATAGACGTGCCCCATCAAAATCGCCGCAACAAACAGCACCGGCGCATACCACCGATGCAGCCGGGCCAACCCATCCAGCACCCCTTCACCATGCTGATTACATAATTGATACCGGGCAATCAGCGACACGAACAGGAACCGCATAAAAATCGCCACCACCAGCACCCACATCAGCGAATAGCCATAATTGCTGCCCGCGATACCCATATCCACCACATCGCCCGCACCGAGCCACGTCAGCACAATAATGATGCCAGGCCCAAACGAGCGAAGGTATTCCAGAAAAGAACGCGGTACGGGCGGCGCTGGTGGTGCGCTTGAAACGGCTTCAGTCAATCCACTTTCACTTGGCATAGGGGAGATAAGGCGCGATACGGTGATGAAATGCGGTAGTGCCCGGTTTGTTAAGAAAAACAAACTTCAAGTCATTACCACTTCTTCGTACTGCAATGACTACTTTGTATGAACCTTAGAAATAAAGCTTAAGTGCAAACTGAATAATACGCGGATCACCATCCGCATGTATAGCGCCGAAGTGCATTCCTGCTTTGAGACCGAAGCAAGTGGATGAGCGGTGACGACCTGCCTGTTGGTATTTTTCTATGCGGGAGCGCAATGGGATTAAGCAAACGGGTGGTGAAGGCAGCAGAGAGCGTACGGCACACACGCAATGAACGGAACAGACAGAATCAAGCCCCATGTTGGGCCAAATTTCCGGGTGTTTCGTTCTTTCTGTGTGTTTCCGTACTCTCGCCTTTCTTAGCTTAATCCCATTGTGCGGGAGCGAGCAACGCGCCGATTTGTTGCATTACGCTCAAGCCGTCCGCCTGGCTCCCTCGCTCAACGCATTTGCCATCTGCAAAACGCCGGATCGTAATGCCGGGGAGTGCGATAGGCTTAGCCGTGACAGGCACGCCCATAAAATCGCCTTGCTGTGTGTCATGCCTGACAAAGCGATACATAACCTTGTCCCCAGCGGTAAAGATATTTTGCTCTTCGATTTTGGCATCGGGGAAGGCCGCGCCTATTGGCCGAAAGAATTGGACAATCTTCTGGCGTGGGTGGCTTGTATCGCTGATGCGCAACCGCTCTCCTGTTATGCTGGGTTTCTGACCTCGGCGGGCTTTCAGATCAATTGTCTGGAACCACACGACGAAGCGCTGGCCGAAATGGTCAAGCAAATGCGAATGAAATTGCTTGGGGCAGAAAATATGGTGGGATTGAAGAGCATGGAGTTGCCCGGCGTTTTGGCTATGCGATTGTGGCGGGAAGCAAAAGCTGAAGCTTAGGACTGACTATCCTGAATAATCAGTTTCACGATGGCTGGTACTGTGTGTTCCTCCGGCAGGAGATGGACAGTGAGTCCACATTGCTCTGCCGCTTTGGCTGTCACTGGGCCGATACACGCGATTCGCGCTTGCGGCAATTGCGCAGCCAGTTGATCTGAATCCAGCAACACCGCCAGATTGTTCACCGTCGAAGGGCTGGTAAAGATCACATAATCAGCCTGGGCCTGGTTGACCAGCGAAAGCACTTCTTGATTGGACAGATCGGGCAGCACATTTTGGTACGCTTCGACCACGTCCACATTCACTCCGACTTTGGCGAGCGAAGGCCGAATCACGTCACGCGTGGCATTGGCGGCGGGCAATAGCATCCGCGTCCCGCGCACGCGTTGGCCGACTCCGTATTTCCTGATGAAGGCTGAGACCAGGGTTTCCGCCGTAAATTTCTCCGGGGTCAGGTCTACTTGCAGCCGTTCTTCTTTCAGCTTGTCGGCGGTCTTCTTTCCTACTGCACAGATTTTTAAGGCTGCCAATTCCGCGCGTCCGTGGCCGGTTTCGTCAAAGCGGCGCAGAAAGAAACTCACGCCGTTGGAACTGGTAAACACCAACCAGTGATATGCCCGCAAATTGCTGATAGCCTCGTCCACAGCCTTCCAACTCTCCGGCGGGCGAATTTCAATCGTAGGACAGGAAATCACTTCCGCGCCTTGTATTTTGAGGCGCATGCGCCAGACCATCGGCCTGATGGCGCGCCCGTGTGACGAGAATGCGTTTGCCTGCGAGTGGGGCAGGTGCAGCTTCCACTTCAACCATAGCCGGGACATCAGGAACCTCTTTTACTACCGGGCTTGGTTCTTCGGCGCGGTGTTCCGTTTCAAGCGTAAAAGGCGGCGCTACGAGGGGAATCGAGAAGGGCGCGGGCAACGGCTCAAACGATGGTTTAGCATACACTTGCGGTTCAGGCGGTTCTTCCAGCACTGCCACAGCACTCCTGTCCGCTACGGCGCGGCTTTCGCCAGATGGAATTGGATCATTGGCAAAGGGCGAATTATTTTCATTGGCTGATCGCCTTGCTCTGGGGCTGGCATCTCTTTCCCGGGAAGGCGCGCCGCTGTTGTCCTCTTCCTCGCTCGACTCATCCAGCAATTCACGCGCCCCGGCAGCAATCAAATGGCGCGCCAGCAAACTGCCCAACTCTTCGCATTTGAACTGTGTGCCCGTGACTTCATGTCGTACGACTTTGGTTCCCGCCAGGTTGCACACCAGGGCTTCCAATTGGAGCGGCGCGTTTTCCGCCTTGCCTTCAACTTGAGCATACGCCGCAATGGGCACCGCGCAGCCGCCGCCTAAGCCTTTCAGCAAGGCGCGTTCGGCTTCTACGGCATTGCGCGTGGGCCAATGATTGAGACCTTCCAGCAAAAAATTCGTGCGTTCGTCTTCGATACAGGTTTCGATGCCGAGCGCGCCTTGCCCGACGGCTGGCAGCAATTGGTTAATGGGAATGAATTGCGTGATGCGGGCGCTAAAGCCCAACCGATTCAGCCCCGCTGCCGCCAAGATAATGGCGTCGTATTCGCCTTCCTCCAATTTGCGTAGGCGGGTTTCGACATTGCCGCGCAATTCAAAGATTTGTGCATCCGGGCGCAGCAGGCGAATTTGTGCGGCGCGACGCGGACTACTGGTGCCAATGCGGGGTTGTACGGGCAGGCTCAAGAGGGAGTTGACGCGCGAGACGAGGCGACGATTGACGATGAGCGCGTCGCGCGGGTCTTCGCGTTTGGTGATGGCGGCCAGGTGCAAACCATCGGGCAGCGTCGTGGGCAAATCTTTGAGGCTGTGAACCGCTAAATCCACGTGCCGCTCCAGCAGGGCTTCTTCGATTTCTTTGGTGAAAACACCTTTGCCCGGCATCCGCGCCAGGGAAGCTTCGGTTAGTTTGTCACCAGTGGTTTTGATGATCTCGATTTCGACTGTGAGGCCGTCGTGCAATCGTTCCAGCTCGGCCTTCACCCAGTTGGCTTGCCACAGCGCCAGCTTGCTACCACGAGACCCGATAATCAGGTTCGGCATATTGGGATCATTAGGGCGGGACACGGCGCAAAGAGTATCGTTTTTTGGCAGTTGGCGCAATGGGCAAAATCCAATACTCACGCTAACTTGTCGCCTGCGGTTTCTTTCGTTATAGTGTGCGCGATTTTTCAGCTAGCCATTAGCCGTTAGCCATTAGCTGTTAGCCAGCATCTGGGTGCTCTCCTGAATTGGCTAATTGCTTATAGCTACCTGCTCATGGCTTCTGACAACTACGGACAACCCAACTATGTCAGAAACCGTCGCCACTATTGCCCAGCAAATTCGTCAGGAAATTCATAAAGTCATCGTCGGCCAGGACGACATTATTGACCAGATTTTGATTTGCCTCTTTGCCGAGGGGCACGCGCTGCTCGAAGGTGTGCCGGGAACAGCCAAAACCTTGCTGATCAAAACCCTGGCCAAAGTCATCGGCGCTTCGTTCAATCGGATTCAGTTCACGCCTGACCTGATGCCTTCGGACATTACGGGTACGAATATCTTCAATTTGTCTACGTCGCAGTTCACCTTGCGCTATGGCCCGGTGTTTACGGATTTGCTGCTGGCGGATGAAATCAACCGCACGCCACCCAAGACGCAAGCGGCGTTGCTGGAAGCGATGGAAGAGCGACAGGTGTCGATTGACGGCGAAAGCCATCCGCTCTCGCCGCTGTTTTTGGTGCTGGCGACCGAGAATCCAATTGAATACGAAGGCACCTATCCGCTGCCCGAAGCTCAACTGGATCGCTTCCTGCTCAAAGTCATCATTTCCTATCCGACCGAAGAGCAGGAGTTGCAAGTCATCGCCAATTGGCAAGCCGGCTTTAATGCGCGCAAACTGGAATCCGCCAACTTACAACCATTGGAAGATGCCGCCGCAATTGCCGAAGCGCGCGCCTCCGTGCGCAGCGTAATAGTTGATCCCAGCATCCAAAAATACCTGGTCGAAATCGTCCGCCGCACCCGCGAACACGCCAACATCCATTGGGGCGCAAGCCCACGCGCTTCCGTAGCCTTGTTGCTGGCAAGCAAAGCCTTAGCCGCGATGCGCAGCCGCGATTTTGCCACGCCGGATGACATTCGAGATGTCACCCATCCCGTGCTGCGCCATCGCATCGTGATGCGCTCGGATGCGGAGATTGAAGGGATTACGGCGGATCAGGTGATTGATGAAATTTTGGCTTCGGTCGAAGTGCCGAGATGATATAGCAGTAGGTTGAGAAGAAATGTTACTTGAGAATTACAGTTTCCAGTTGCTTACCTTAATGGCTGGGCATACTTCCTTGAGCGTGGCCTTCGCTATACTGGCGCTTACTTTGGCGGTACTTCCGACATTATTTCGTAGACAAACGTTAAAATGCAGGATTCATTATCATATCCTCACGATTAGCCTTCGGTATCCTGAATACGGGAATGCTTTGTCATGATCTTCCACTGTTTTACGGATGCGTTATGACGGCGCAGCAACTTACCGAATTCCAGAAAGTTCAATCTGTAAGATTGAAAACTATCTCCGCGATCCTATGCCAAGTGGCCTTATCCGAACTACCCTTTGTGACTGCCATACTGCCTTTGTCCCTAGCAGGCGTGTGCGTTGCGAATCGAAGGATTTTGCCGAGCTAACACATCAGCGTGGAGATTAAAGCGAAAACGATGGTGATTATCGTGCCGCCAATTTTTAATTTGAGTGTTTCTATGTGGGGGCCGATCGGCATGGAGATAGGAGTGCAAATGGTTTTTGAATGCGACTTGAAGCGCAAGACAATCAAAGCGTCAAACAATGCACTTAAGTTTATCTGGTCCTGAAGCTATGCAATAAAGCCCATGAGCAAAGAATCTTAGATTTGACAAGCAAGCAATTACATTCTGTTCCTGCCTCGCTTAATACTCTAGCTTCGCTCGAAACGTTAATCCTAGATGACAATCAACTTACTTCTTTGCCAGCAAGCATCGGTCAACTCACCAACCTGAAAACGTTAAGCGTCTACAGCAATCAACTCACGACGATCCCCGAAACCGTTTGGCAATTGACGAAGCTGCGAACGTTGAATTTATCGGTCAATCATTTCGCTGCGATTTCCGACGGCATTGGCAAGCTGACGAATTTGGAAATGCTGGATTTGGGGCATAACAAAATCGCTTCGCTGCCGGAATCACTTGGGAATTTGCAGAAGCTGAAATTTCTGTACCTGAGCAATAACCAATTGACCACGCTGCCCGGATTCGTTTTGCCATCTGCAAAGTTTGCTGTATCTGAACATCACAGATAATCAACTGACCGATTTCCCGGCATGGATTGAGAGCTTGACGAACCTGATCGAACTGCGGGCTTATAACAATTCGTTTGCTTCGTTGCCGGAATCGCTTGGGGCATTGGCGAAGCTCAAAGAAGTGCATTTGATGAAAAATAAATTGGTGTCGCTGCCGTCCACGATTGGGCAGATGAGAAGGCTTGCGAAAATTGATTTTGGAAGGGAATCGGATTACCTCGTTGCCCGCCTCTATTGGCGAATTAGAAAATCTGACGGATTTGGATTTGCGCAATAATCAATTGGCTTTGGTGCCGGAAACATTGGGCAATTTACCGAATCTTCGCTATTTGGATTTGCGAGCCAATAAGTTGACTGCGTTGCCCGCGAGTTTGGGCGAATTGCCGAAGTTGGAAAAGCTGGATTTGCGTTGGAATCGGCTGGCTGAAGTTCCTGCTTGGATTACGAAGTTGGAACCGCAAGGTTGTACGGTTTTTGTGTAATGCTGGGCAAGGGGAGAGATCGCTCCGGCATCTCAATCTCGCCAGAAAATGTATCCCGTGATGAAGCGGCGTCATGAGTTCAAGCTTCAGCTTGCGCCTCACGCGGTAGGGAATCCATCGAAAACAAGCTAAAGCTTGAACTCATGACGCCTGCTGCCAGTTGCTATTGTTATGATATTCACGCGACGTTTTTTTATCTTACTCATCCTGGGCGTAATTCCGCCGTTGCTCACCTGGCCGTGGGCGGGCAGCAAGTGGCTGCTCGTCGGTTGGAACGTGGCGTTATTATTGACGGCGTGGCTGGATTATCGGCGGGCGGAAGACGTGGCGCAGATTTCGGTCACGCGGCATTTATCGCAACGCTTCATCATCGGCGCGGAAAATGAAGTGCAGATTGAACTCGCCATGCGTCCGACGCGAGACATTACCTTTAGCCTAAAAGACGAATATCCGCCGGATTTGGAATTGCGCGGCGAACGATTGATGGAAATCACGATTCCGCGCAAGGCGCGCAACTCCGTGATGCGAAGCTATAAGCTGTTTGCGGCTGCGCGCGGCGATTATCATTTTGGCGATTTTGTTTTGCGCTGGCCTGCGCCCTTTGGTTTGGTCATCAAGCAAGCCCGCATCCCTGCTGCGCAAAGCGTCAAAGTCTATCCAAATCTGAGTGCCGCGAAGCAACAAGAGCTGCTTGCGCAGCGCAATCGCCTCTTGCAAATTGGCATTCGGCGCACGCGATTAAAAGGGCAGGGCAGGGAATTTGAAAGCCTGCGCGATTATGTGCGCGGCGATGCGCTGCGGCATATTTCGTGGACGGCGACGGCACGGCGCGGCAAATTGGTGACGCGTCAATATCAAGCCGAACGCAATCAAAACATTGTCGTGATGGTAGACGCCGGACGCCTGATGACTTCGCGCATTGATAATTTGTCGAAGCTGGATCATGCGATCAATGCCGCGCTCGCGGTTGGCTTTGTTGCCAATCGCGGCGCGGATAATGTTGGCCTGCTCGCCTTCACGCGTGAGGTTGTGACGTACCTGCCGCCGCAACAAGGCAATGCGCAAGTCAATGCGATGCTCGAAGCCTTGTATAACCTGAAGCCGAGCATGATTGAGCCTTCATACGCGCGCGCCTTTCAGTATTTTTCGCTGCATTGCAAACGCCGTTCGCTGGTGATTATTTTGACGGACTTGATTGACCGCGAAGCTTCCGCCGAGTTGCTGGCTTATACGGCAACGCTAATGCCGCGTCACTTACCATTGATTGTCACTATCGGCGATAACGATTTGCGTGCTCTGGCCGCGGAATTGCCTCAAAAAGTAGGTGACGTATACCGGCAAAGCGTCGCCGAAGAATTATTGCAGCAACGCGAAGAAGCATTGGCACGGATTACCGAATTGGGCGGACTTGCGCTGGACGTACCGGCTGGGCAATTATCGTTTCAGTTGGTGAATAAATACCTGGAAGTCAAAGCGCGGGGCCTCCTTTAAGATTTGAGATTGGAAATTCGAGATTTGAGACTTGACACAAGAATGGAGCAGGAAACGGGCATTACTGCCAACCGAAACGCGGAAATCATCAGCACAATTGCGTACCTCTTAGCCGTCGCTGCCGCGATTTTTCTGCGCTTTTATCTGCTGGAACTCAAACCACTGCATCACGACGAAGGCGTCAATTCGTACTTTCTGACGAATCTGGCGACGCGCGGCGAATACAAATATGACCCGGCGAATTATCACGGACCTTCGCTGTACTATTTCGTTCTCATTGTTCTGAAAACAATCGGCTCCAGTGATTTTGCCTTGCGCGCGTTTCCGTCGTTGTGCGGCGTCTTAACGGTGGTTTGGCTGTGGGGGTTGCGGCGCGGGTTGGGATTGGTTGGGCTGCCCGTTGCCGCCTGGAGTTTGGCTTTGTGTCCGGGCTTGGTGTACTACTCGCGAGACTTTATTCACGAATCCTCGTTTGGATTTTTTACGGTCGGGATGCTTGTTGCCGCGCATCAATGGCGGCAGAAATATAGCTTGATTCTGTTTTCAGTTTTTGCCGGATTGCTCTTTGTCACGAAAGAGACCTCGATTCATACCGTTGTCGTTTTACTGCTTTCGGTGCTTTGTGCCATTACCTGGGATTACTTGCGGCAGCGGGTGAAGGGGGAATCCTTCCCCCGTTTGCCGCTACGACAACTCGCCCTGTATCTTGTGCGGTCCGCTCCACTTTTCCTGCTGATTTTTCTCACCGTTTACATCGTTTTCTACACGTCGTTTTTTACCAATGCGAAGGGGCCAATAGATTTTTTGCGCTCCGTGTTTATGTGGACGGGGCGTGGCGTGAAAGAAGGCATTCACGATCATGCCTTCGGTTACTATCTGGGGATTTTAGTGAAGTTGGAATTGCCGTTGGTGCTCGCCGCAATTATCGGCGCGGTTGTGACGTTGTGGCGCGGGACACGGTTTGGGTTATTCACGATGGCGTGGGCGTGCGGGATGTTTTTGGGCTACTCACTGATCCCGTACAAAACACCGTGGCTGATGGTAAGTATGTTGATTGCGCTGGCGGTCTTCAGCGGCTACGTGGCGCAAGAGCTTTTTTCTGTGCTGCGCTTCACTCTGCCGCAAATGGCTTTTATCGCCTTGCTCCTGGCTCTTGCTGTGCCGATTGCCAAAACTACCTGGCAGGTGAATTTCGTGAACTACGATGACAATGAAAACCACACGGCTTATTTCAAAGCGTGGGGCGAGCGGCTCAAGTTGCGGGCCTATACCGATACACAATATGGCTATGTTTATGCGCAAACGGATAAAGATTTGCTGAACCTGGTGCAGACGATTTATCGCGTGAAGCCGTCGGCAGTTTATATTTCCTCGCCGGATTACTGGCCGCTGCCCTGGTACCTGCGCGACTATCAGATCTCTGGTTACAGTCAGGAAGTACCGGAGAAGTTCGACGGGCCAGCGCTGATCGCCGCTGACAATCAACAAGAAGTGGCCACGAAGAAGTTGCTGGGAAAGTACGAAGAGCGGGAATTTACCTTGCGGCCCGGCGTGAAACTGAGGCTGTTTGTGAAAGAAAACTAGCCGTTGCGGATGAAACTTATTGCTTTAACGCAATGACCTGACACTGCTTTTCTAAAAAAGCCCAGACCTGTTTTACTTCTTCATCTTCCCGCAGGCTCAGAGAGCCATTGGCCGTCACCGAAAAGTTGATAATTAGATTGCGCGTTTCACTCGGAGACCCCGCGTTGATCTTGCGCCATTCGACGTGGGTTATCTGGTCAGTGTTGATAATAATATCCTTAACTTTGATGTACATCTTTTCCTCTTTTCAACTAGCTGGTGTGGCGTGCGTCAAGCGCAGGCTAAGCGTGCTGGCGATCTGCCTCTGACCAGAAAGCGCCTGCTGCCGCGTCCCGCACCCAGTGGCAAACCGTTATAAGTTGAGCACGTGTGTCCATTGCGGAACGCCATGACGGGAGAGGTATTCTACCAGGTCAGGTGTGCCATAAAACATGACGCGCCCCTGCTCGCTAAAAGCCAGCGCCGATTTCTGAACATTTAATCCCTCTGCGCGTGCTCGGGTCGTTAAATCCAGCAATAATTCGTCGCGATCACTATCCATTCCACTATTGGCATCGGCCTTGAAGACCACAAAATCAATAAAGCCCCCGGTGATAGATCGGTCGCATACATGCGCCAGTTCGATCCGCATACGCGCAGCCCTTTCTCTGTCAAATTATTGTTTGCTGGTGAACAGCGGTCGGGTGTTTTTGAGCCGATGATTCCTGGGATCAATCGAGAGGCTTTGGGGGTTGTGCTTAACTTTTAGCGAGCGAAGCGCGCTCCCAATAAGAAATAATATTCTGCGCCGCAGTTCGACGGCGCTTTTTGGCAGGGCCATAGCGAATCCTTTTTATGAGCCAGTCACTTATTCCAGGTAGGTGACTAATTCTGACGGGGCGAGAGTAAGGCGGGGGCTTAGCTCGCGGGGTGGTGTGCTAATGACTTCAACTGATCTGAAGGATTTCAGGAGAGCTGAGAACCGGAGAAGCCAGCTTCGATTCTTCGCCACCCTACGCTGCTGTTCCCCCCTTGTCAAGCAGGGCTTTTTGCGTGGCCGCCAGGCGCGCTGTGGGCAGGCGTTGGGAGGTGTGAGTTGTATTCACCCGGCTAATAGCATATAGTGTTCGCGTCAATCCACTGACTTAATCACTGTCGCTTTCACGCCACCGAATTCTCTATGCCGCGAGTACGCCACTGATTGGTCCCTAAATTGCAGTCCTGGCGTAGCCGAAAGCAACGTGACACGAATCCAGTCAAACAAGCGACTCCTTCCTGGCAAGAATCGGCCAGTTTCTGGTCTATTATTCATTGGCTTTACCACGCTTTCAGCCGGACATTCTATTCGTTCATGCCGCAGTACGAATAACGCTAGCAATCAAATTAATTATCGGCTGTCTGGTCGGCGGGCAATTACCTGTCTCGACAGCCAACCAAGCAAGCAAAGGTTTTCTCAACGATCCTGCGCAAGAACTAAGGTACAAATTCTATGTCAATGAAACTTTATGTAGCGAATCTCGATTACCAAATGACCGGCGAAGAATTGCAAGAGCTGTTTACTCCCGCTGGCACAGTCGAATCCGCTTCTATTGTGACGGACCGCGAAACAGGGCGTTCGCGCGGTTTCGGTTTCGTGCAGATGTCTTCTCAAGATGAAGGCCAGAAGGCCATTTCGCAATTAAATGGCAAAGATATCAATGGGCGGAGTTTGGTGGTGAACGAGGCCCGACCGCGCGAGAACCGTGATGGTCAGCGCGGTGGCGGCGGTGGCTATGGCGGCGACCGCTCGTCTCGTTACTAAAACCCCTTGCACGGACAAATGGCAAGCAAGAAACTTACAAGGAGATTTTATGGAAAACCATTTATCTGCTGTCGGTGATCGGGTGCAAAAGCTTTGCGTGTTGTGTGGCGAAGTGCGTGGTCACATCGTCGCTTCCATCAGTAAAAGCGGGCAGATCGCGTCGGTGAAATGCCCACAATGCGATACCCGCAGCCGCTTTAAGAAAAGCGACAACCTGAACCTGATTGGAGCTATGGCGGAAGGCGCGCCCTACAACTGGGGCATTACCTATCGTAAAGGGCAAACCATGCTGCATCCCACCTTCGGCATGGGCGAGGTGACCGCCGTCGTTGACCAGGGGAAGATTGATGTCCTCTTCTCTGACCGTGTGCGCCGCCTTGTTCATACCAAGGCTTAAACTCACTGTGCTGCCTCTGAAGGACAGCTCCACATTGGTGTTGGTGTACGCCGAATGGGCAAAATGGCCGATCTTGGCAAAGGTTTTGATTTTTCCGCTTACGACGTGCTTCCTGCTCAAGCTGCTCTAATTCTGCTTGCTATTGTGCGTTTCGTGTCAATTTAGAACCCTTCTTCGACCCTTTTCATTTTCCCATTTATTGAGGCTGCTTGCGAAGCGGCGTAGAAAGTCATTATGAAAATTCTGCTCTACAACCCCGATAATGGTGTGACGCGCAATTTTATGCCGCATTTGTGGATGTTTCTTTTGCAATCCCTCACACCCCCTGAACATGAAGTCATCTTGGTGGACGGCAATACGCATGCCATGAACGAAGCCGAACTCGTGCAATATGTCCGGGAACAGGGCATTGGTCTGGTCGGCATTGGCGCGATGACGCGGATGGTGGCGAAGGCGTATCGTGTGGCGGATGCTTTGCGCGCGGCTGGCATTAAGGTTGTGATGGGCGGGCCGCACGTCACGGAATTGCCGGATGAAGCCTTGGGACGCGACGGCGGCCCGCGGCATGCCGATGCCATTGCGCTGGGCGAAGCGGATGAAACCTGGCCGCTCATTATTGCGGATGCCGCCCGTGGCGAACTGAAAGAGGTCTATCAACCCCAAGTTGATGGGAAGGGCAATGACATCAAGCCCAGCCTGCAACCGTATCCTTCGATTCCTTGGGAGACGCTTGATCTGGCGCAATTCAATATTATCCCTGGTGTGCTGCGCCCGTTGCTGAAGCGCGTGGGCTGGGGCAATTTTCATTTAGTGCCGATAGAAACCGGGCGCGGCTGTCCGTATGGCTGCGAATTTTGCACCGTCACCGGTTTCTTTGGCGACTCGATCCGCTTCCGCACGAATGAAAGCGTCGTGGATGAACTATTGCGTTTGAAAGCGCGCGCCAAGCGAGAAAATGGACAGGTCGCAGTCTTTTTCATTGATGACAATTTAGCCATCAATATCAAGCGCACGAAATCCTTGCTGCGCGCTATCATCGAAGCGGGCGCACAAGTGAATTGGGTCGCACAGATCAGTGCGAATTTGTTACGTGATGAGGAACTGGTTGATCTAATTGCCGCTTCGGGTGGCAAGTGGGTGTTTATTGGCATGGAATCCATTGATCCCGTCAATTTGGCGGGCGTCAACAAAGGGTTTAATAAACCGAGCGAGTATGCTGCGGTGCTAAGTCGTCTGGCGCAACGCAACGTGTACGCGATCACTTCGTTTATTTTCGGGATGGACAATGACACGCCAGGGGTGGCCGCACGCACGCTGGAACAGGTGCATAGCTGGCCGCCGGGCTTGCCCGTCTTTGGGCAACTCACGCCGTTTCCTTCGACGCCACTCTATGCCCGCTTGCAAGAAGCCGGACGTCTGACGCGCCCGAAACATTGGATGGATTTTGCGCCGTTTCAAATGGCACACACGCCGCTGAAGCTAACCATTCCCGAAGCCCAAGTCGAGGTGAATCATGGCTGGGCGACTTCGTATAGCCCTGAGCGCAACGCGGAAGCCATTACTTCGATCAGTGACAAGCCGATTGGCTATCGCATCGGGCATTTGATCGCACGCCTTTGTTTTCGTGGCATCTACTTTCCGCAAATGGGCAAACGCGACTGGCTGAAAGTAACCTGGCAAAATCGTAGCATTATCTATCAGCTTACCAAAGAGGGCTGGGCTGCCTGGCGCAGCGCGCGCAAAACGCCAAAGACTCTGGGCGCAGATTTAGAACTTACTCCACAACCCGCTGGAGTAGAACCGAAGAATTGACGTCCGCAATGGACAGCAAACTGGAAAATTTGCTGTCCGTCTACACACCGCAAATCAACTTATGAAAACCAAGCTTGATAATAATAAGTATCGTAAAGTTCTATTAGCAGCGCAGCGTACCAAACAGCTTCAGAATGGGGCACGGCAACGTGTCCGGCTGACGGAAGCGAAGGCCACTCGCATCGCTCTTGCGGAAATTGAGCAAGGGCTGATTAGCTTTCATCTCACGGACAAAAATCAACAGAAGTAAGCGAACGTCTGGGCTGATATTTCTGCGTTAGCTCGTCTGGGCGGGCTGGGCTGCTTTTCCCTCGGAAAAGGCGCCGCAGGCTTCCGGCTGGCTACATCATCTGCACGCGCTTGAGTTCCTTCCCCTTCAAACCAAAAAACAAGGCCATCTGATACACCTGCTGCTTGCCCGCATAATCGCCCGGGGTTGCGCAAAAACGCTCAATGCCAGGCGTGAAATCCGTGCATTTCATCTTTTTGGGGATTGTGTTGCCGCGTGAGCAACTGTTGTCGGGTTCTTGCAGCTTGCATAATTCACATAAGATCATGGGATCACTCTAAGTTGGTAGGGTGTTGCTTCATTTCATTCGCGCAACCTCCCCAGCATGGATGGAGTGAAATCCACTAGGAATCGTCAGCCTTAGATTTCACTGCCTTTTTTCAATTGATTGCCGGCGCGCAATTCTACACTAATTGAGGCTTTGGGTGCCTGTTGTTTCAGCAAAATAATGGCATGTTCACAATTTAGCCGATTATGGAAGCTTTCATCGGACGTGGCCAGAATCTTTCCATTATTCGCTTGAAACCGCCAACAGTAATCGCCTTGCGTATCCTGATAAATTTCAAAGTTCGCCATCACTCATCTCCTTGGAAAATGGACAGCAAACTAGCAAGTTTACTGTCCATTGCACGTCAGCGCCCTCTTATGATCTGACGCGTTATGCGCTGGTTAGAATCCCATTCCTCCACCTGCGCCACCAGAGGGCATCGAAGACGAATTGTCAGAGGGGAAATCCGCGATCATGACTTCGGTCGTCAATAGCAGCCCGGCAATCGAAGCCGCATTTTGTAACGCGGTGCGAGTGACTTTTGCCGGATCAATCACGCCCGCCGCGACTAAATCTTCGATTTCTTCGGTGACAGCATTGAATCCGACCTGCTCATTTTTTTCCGCGCGCAAGCGGGCCACAATGAGCGAGCCTTCTTTGCCAGCATTCTGGGCGATTTGTCGGAGCGGCTCTTCCAACGCACGTTTGACGATATTCACGCCGATTTGTTCATCTGCGTCGCCCTCGCCTTCGGGGAAGATTTTGAATTTCGCTAATGCCTTGGCCGCCCGCAGGTACGCCACGCCCCCACCCGGCACAATGCCTTCTTCAACAGCCGCACGTGTCGCGTTCATCGCATCTTCGACGCGCGCCTTCTTTTCTTTCATTTCCATTTCGGTCGCCGCGCCAACTTTGATAATCGCCACGCCGCCCACTAATTTGGCCAGGCGTTCCTGCAACTTCTCGCGGTCGTAGTCTGATGTCGACGCTTCCGCCTGTGCCCGTAAGGTTTTGACGCGCCCCGCGATGCCGTCAACTTTTCCGTTGCCTTGGATAATGATCGTTTTGTCTTTGTCGCACACCACCCGCTTCGCCCGTCCCAACTCTTCCAACCCGACCTTTTGCAATTGAAGTCCGAGGTCTTCGCTGATGACTTGACCGCCGGTCAGAATTGCAATGTCTTCCAACATTTCTTTGCGGCGATCCCCAAAGCCGGGCGCTTTGACGGCCACAATTTTGAGCGTGCCGCGCAATTTGTTGATGACCAGTGTGGAGAGCGCCTCGCCTTCAATCTCTTCAGCGATAATCAATAGCGAGTGATTCTTTTGCGCGATTTTTTCCAGCACGGGCAATAACTCATTCATTGAATTGATCTTTTTTTCGTGCAAGAGAATCAGCGGGTCTTCCAGCACGACTTCCATCTTCGTCGTATCGGTGACGAAATACGCGCTGAGGAAGCCGCGATCAAACTGCATTCCTTCGACAAATTCCAGCGTAGTTTCCATGGTCTGTGAATCTTCGACCGTGATGACGCCGTCCTTGCCCACCTTCTCCATCGCTTGCGCAATCATCGCGCCGATGGCGGCATCGCCATTCGCCGAGATTGTGCCGACGTGGACGATGGCTTCGCCGGAGACTGGTTTCGCCAGCTTTTTGATGGCTTGCAAGGCGCGCTCGACCGCCTTGTCAATGCCGCGTCGTAAGGCCATCGGGTTGACGCCTGCAGACACGGTCTTGACGCCTTCACGAAAGATCGCCTGTGCCAGCACCGTGGCGGTTGTGGTTCCATCGCCGGCGACATCGGAGGTTTTGGAGGCGACCTCACGGACCATCTGCGCGCCCATATTTTCCAGCGGGTCTTGCAACTCAATTTCCTGCGCGACTGTGACACCGTCTTTCGTCATTGCCGGGGAACCGAATTTTTTGTCAATGACGACATTGCGTCCTTTGGGGCCGAGCGTGATTTTGACGGTGTCGGCCAGTTGGTTAACGCCCCGCAGCATTGCGACGCGCGAATCTGATCCATAAACAATTTGTTTTGCCATATATTTTTTCTATTCTGAAAGGTAGAGCAAACTTTCCAGTTTGCTCCGGTCATAACGACGGATCGCTTGGGGAAACATGAGCAAACTGGAAAGTTTGCTCTACCTTCATCAGGCGACTGTAAATTTAATCGTGGGCATCATCAGCACCGCATCAATGATGTGGATAACGCCATTCTCACAAGCGATGTCTGCCTCGACCAGGTTTGCCTGATTGACCTTGATGCCATTATTCAAGGCGATACTGATTTTTCGTCCGTGCAACGTTCGCATCGAGGCTTGCTGCATGAGTTCTGCTCGCACCTCGCTTCCTTCCACAATGTGGTATGCGAGAATTTCCTGTAGTTTGGGAATGTCTTTGAGCAAATCCTCAACGCTGCCGAGCGGAAGTTTCGCAAAGGCCTCTTCGTTTGGGGCGAACAGGGTAAATGGCCCCGGCTGGGAAAGCATCTGCGACCAGCCAGCGGCTTGGATGGCCGCGTGCAACGTGCTTAAGTAGCTGGATGCCAGCGCCATCTCGATAATATTCAACATCGGCGTTCTCCTACTGACTAGCTGGCTCTGCATCGTTGCTGTCCGGCGCTGTGTTGGGCGCGGTCGGGGTTATTGGCTCCGAGGCTGGCAGGTCTGCGGCCTTGCTTGCCAACGATTGCCGCACTGCCAACGTTTGCTTTCGTCGCAGCAGCTTCTTCTGTTGTTCTTTCCCAAATCGGGCTTTGTCTCCATTTTGTCGTGACATAATTTTCCTCTGAAAAGGTACAGCAAACTTTCCGGTTTGCTGCTGTATTTACCAGTGATTTGCGTCGGAAGTCAGCAACAAACCGGAAAGTTTGCTGTACCTCTTCGCTAGTTCAGTGTGATGACGAGTGAGACCCTAGAATTCAGTAACACAGGCTTCTACTCCCCCAAGATCAAAGCCTATGGAGCCAGAGTCTCACTCGTCATCACGCTCAACGGGCGCGTGATGACGAGTGAGCAATCACTGTTCTGCTTTGAGCACTGATTGGTATACGCGCCGGATATATGGTTCTAATGCGGATGGATTTTCTGTGACCATGCGCTCCATCTTCTGTTGAGTGGTTTCGCTAGAATGGACTGGCACCATACTCAAGAGGGTGGCGACTCCGTTCTCGCGCTCATCAGGGTGCATTACCAGGCGCGCCAACTCTTCCTGCTTGAAGTTGAGTTTGAAGCCTACCCATTCCAGCTTTCCGGCAGCGCCGAACCCGATGTATTTGCCCAGTTTCTGGACAAGTGGGGAATGCTGCTGGTTCTCCTGCTCCAGTGCTGCGTGTTGTGCTGAGAGTTTGGTAATGTCCGCTTTTAGCTCGCTGATTTGTTGCTTGAACTGTTGTTGCTCCGCTTCAATTTCGGCACGTTGCATAGAGTCTCCTCGCTTGCTTCTGAAATTTTTCACTTCCCTCAGCATCATCGGTTGGCTGGGGAAAAAATGCTGTCCAAAATTAGACAGTCTTGCTTAGCGCGGCACGTTTATTGCCTCGCTGGTTCAGTCTTTTGTTCCAGCCACGCAAGCAAGGCGCGTAAACTGCCCGCACGTCCGCCGAAGATGCCATATTCGTGTTGCTGGCAAACGAGGTCTACGTTGTTAATGTTTAGGAAGTCAGCGGCACGGCGATACGACTCAAGGTCTTTTTCTGCTAGTTCGAAGCGCACCCGCGCCGGGTAGTCAGAGCCAGTCGCCGTGTCATTAACAGGAACGGCGATACATTTGGGGTCAGCATATTCAGCCGCCACGGCCTCGCACAAATCCGTGGTGAACGTGGCAATGCCGCATTGACGTGGCAAGTAATTGCCGATGAAAGTCAGCCGGTGAATCGAATTGGTAAGGCCAGGCACTAACGCCTCCTTTGCTCATGGCCGGCCTGACGTTGGAGGACTTGGAGCGGGTCAGACGACTTCCATCGCTTTTTCACTTCATCATTGGCGGCGACTTGCTCGTCGAGTACTTCTTGCCGCTCACGCAGCCATACTTCTCGTAACGTTACAGATTTGCGCGCTAGCGCTTCAATTTGCTCACGCTCAATATTCGTCATAATCCCTTCCTTTGGTGATCGCATCCTTGCGGAAATATTCGGTTGAGGGGTGATATAAACCACTGGATGATAGCCCCGTCCGAAATAAATTGCTGTTCAATATTAGACAATCTCGCCAAGAAAAATGGCTGGGTGGTGCTGGTTTTACTTTTGCTTCAGCTAGCTTGCAAGCAAATGAACGTAGCGCAACCGGCCATGGTTGTGTCACTGGTTGGGCGTGCCGCAGGAGAGGCCAAAGGGCTTATCAATCAAGCCGCCGCAACTATAACTGTGCTCTCCCCACACGGCATTTCTTTTGCAACTTAGCCCTCTCAAGTCGCCAGCCGCAAAACTTCATAACATTTACAGGATGCGGCTTCCAATCCAGCTCGATTGAGGATTTGGATTTGGCCGCGCACATAACGGATAAGCTTCGCTTGTTGCAGGACGCGAGCGGCCTTGACCACGCCCTCGCGGCGCACACCAAGCATATCGGAGAGAAACTCCTGTGTGAGCCGAAACTCATCTGCGCCCATACGGTCGTGCATCATCAGCAGCCAGCGCGCGAGGCGTTTTTCTACCCCATGGAAGCGATTACAGACTGCTCCTTGCGAAATCTGGGCCAACAATGAGTGGGTGTAGTAACGCAATAGTTCGGGCAAAGGTCTTTTGTCTTTAATCTGCTTGCGCAACACCGCCGCCTTCATTCTCATTGCCGTTCCTGCTCCCTGCACCAAGGCTCGATTCAGTGAAGTCGTCGCTCCAAGGAAGACCGGGATACCAGCCATGCCTTCCCTGCCAACAATCCCTACTTCAAGCGTCGAGCGATCTTCCACGGTGGAAAGTAAAGAAATCAGCCCCTGATGGGGGAAATAAACGTTTTGAATAACATCGCCGGGTTCGTAGAGGATGTCACCGAAGACTAAGGCCACCTGCTTCAGGTCAGGCTGGAGCCGTTGATATTCCTGACTGGGTAAGGCGGCGAGCAGGTGATTTTCAATCACCTCGCGGGACTTGGTGGATCGTGGCATGCGTTGTCTCCGTGGTTGCTGTCTTGTTTGGGAATCCCAACAGACGGCACGAGGAGAAGGTGATTAGCCCGATCCCGATGTCGAATGGTGAACTGGTGAACTATTGATAAGATACTCTAGCAGGCGGATGAAGGACTGTCTGTGCGCCATCGCGCATACGCCGTCAGGGGAAGGGCCTTGAGGTTCGGAAAAAGCGCCGCGTGTCGTAGCAAGTTTATTGTTACTGTAAATATTCTGTGCGTTTCGTTGCGTGGTGGTGAGAGAGCTACAAAACAGGCTTGAGCCGAACTATAAAAATGAAATAGCCCTTCCGAAGTGCTTCAGCTAAAGCCATTCGGAAGCAAGCCGATTCTAGCAATTTGGCTTAAGCCTATCGCTTGAAAGCATTGCCTGCCACGAGTTAAAACTCGTGGCAATTCATCAAATATCCGTGGCAATTCATCAAATATTCGTTAACTGAGCAGGCGGTCATACTCGGTTTTCACGACTCCATAACACTCACAGACCGCCGCTTCCAACCCCGGTCGGTCAACGATGGTGAGCGCACCGCGCACATAAGAGATCAAGCCCCGATCCTTTAACTGTCGGGCGGCCACGGTGACCCCTTCCCGACGCACGCCCAGCATATTGGAGATCAGGTCTTGCGTCATTACCAATTGGTCTGAGCGCAGGCGGTCGTGGCTCAGCAGCAACCAGCGGCAGAGTTGTTGCTCAATGGAATGGAGGCGGTTGCAAACGGCGGTTTGCGAGATTTGGGTAATCAACGCCTGGGTGTAGCGCAGCAGCAGCAACTGCATCGCTCCGCCCTGCTCGAACGCTTCGCGTAAGACATGTGCCTTCATCCTGTAGGCATTGCCTGCGCTTTGCACCACCGCCCGATTCGGCGTCGTACCACCACCGAGGAAAAGCGCCACGCCGACCACGCCTTCATACCCCACTACTCCGATTTCGGCGGTCGCGCCATTCGCCATTAAGTAAAGCAACGAGATAATGGAAGAGGTAGGAAAATAGACGTGCGTCATCTGCCCACCAGATTCGTAAACCACCTCACCTAACGAGAAGGACATGGGTTCCAAATGGGGCAGCAGCTCTTCATACACTTCCTTAGGCAAAGCAGCGAGTAGTTGATTAGCAAGTGGATTCTGAGCTTCGGTAGAAGTGGACATGACAGGCCTTTCTCTTATCTGTGGCGTTACACAATAGGCTTTTTCGGATTGCCTCTGGGTAAAGCTTGAGGCAGCTCGTGCGGTAACGGAAAAGATTATAACCCATAAGTGTGCTATCGCACAGACCAGCCACTTCGTAGCGCCTATATTGCTGTTGGAATCCTTTCCACATACCAGGATGATTAAGCGTGAGACCCCGGCTGCATAGGCTTTAGTTTGGGGGAGAAGAGGCCCATGTGTCAGGCTCTCACGCTTAATCATCCTGGCGTAAATAAATAAGAAATCTGACCATTTGGGCATTTAGTTCCCATAATTGATTTTCATGCGCCTCAAGTTTTTTCTTGGGGCGCATGGTCACCGGAAGGGAACGAGGCTCCCTTCCGGCTTTTTTATAGTAATTGGCTTCCTCCCTCCTCGCAGAAGCAGCTAATTTCGTTTGCCTGCTCAGGCACAAACCGCAACTTACGTCAGGAGTCCCCGATGCTAGTGCAGCAGAAGCAAATCCTTTTAGTTGATGCTGACCGGGATACGTGCGAGATGATGACGCTCTTCCTGGGGTTATCTCATTACAATTACAAGGTTCGATTCGCCCAGACGATGGCCGCAGGATGGCGGATGGCGCGCGACAGATATTTTGATCTGTGCCTGCTCGACAGTCGGCTGCCAGATGGCAGCGGCTACGAATTATGCCGCCGAATTCACGACATGGCTCCAGAGTTGCCCGTCGTCTTTTACTCCGGCGATGCCTATGACATCCATCGGCAGCAGGGGCTGGCCGCAGGCGCACAAGCGTATCTGGTCAAGCCTAACGACCTGGACCGGATCGCAGATGTCATAGGCGAACTGATTGCTGAAGGCAGGGAGTCGCTAAGGCAAGTCGGTATTTCACCGAGCGAGAGGGAGGAAAACATAAAAATAAATCAGTTAGGTCAAGCTGGTGTGTGCGATTGGCTTGGAATGGTCGCTTTTTAATCAATTGAAGGAGGGTGAATGAGCTTCTCTGCATCTATGGCTATAGCAGCAACCTACGACGATCCACAAGTCACAGTCCTAACGAGAATTGGTAGCGGGAGCCAACCCGACCTGGCAAAACTTTATGATACTACAAGCCCGTTGGTCTTCGCTTTGGTGGTGCGAATGATCGGTGACCGGATGGCAGCCGAAGCGGTGTTGTTGGATGTTTATGTCCAGGTTTGGAAGCAAGCCGCGCATTACGATCCACATTCCGAACTGCCGTTGCCCTGGCTAACCAGGCTCGCCCGCCAACAGGCGCTTGACTATCTACAAACAAACGGATACCCCCGTGCTCAAATGGCCAGTCCCGTAAGCAGGGATGCCAAGCAGCACGTCAGCGCTGTGCTCGGAGCATTATCCGCCGAGCAGCTTCAGGCTATCGAAATGGCGTACTTTGACGGGTTTAATTATCACCAAATGGCGGACGAGTTGGGGCGCTCGCCCAGCACTATTAAGCACCACATTGGTGCGGCCATGAAATGTATGCGCCAGAACTTACTTGCCCCATAAGGAGCCGCTATAAAGCAACGCAGCGCGCTAATCGGGGCAAAATTGAAAACCGAAAAAGGGCTGAACACCGCTGTCTTTTCGGCCCTACACAACAAACAAGCGATCACCATTACCAAAGACACTCTAACAAGAACTGATTTTGGTTTTAGATAATTGGAAGACCTTATTGTCTGTATTGAAAACTATCTGGGTGAGCAAAGCAAAGAATCTTTCTGAAAGGTGAAACGAGAAAAGAGATGAACTACAAACAATCATTGGTCGTCACAATCACCAAATACTTACTGGCGCTGCCGCTTTCTTTGGCCTTATTCCCAACGCTGGCGCGGGCGGATGTTTCGCTGTTCTTGCAAGAAGCCGTAGGAGCTTCCGGCGAAGCAACTTCGGCAGGCCACATGTCAATTTACTTTTCCAATATCTGCGCGGAGGGTTCGATTCGATTGCGACCTTGCGCCGCCGGTGAGACTGGCGTCGTAATTGCGACCTATCCTGGTCTCGGTGCCAACAAGCCTTATCAATGGATTGCGGTTCCCCTCACTCCTTTTCTCTATGGCGTGGAAGACGAACGAGACATCCCCCTTTACGTCAACGGGGAAGTACGGAGATTGATGAGAGAAACCTATCGCCGGAATTACTTGCGCAGCCTTGTTCTCGATAGTGAGGAGGGCGTGCTGCCGGGGGGGCGCTGGCAACAGCTGATCGGCAATTCCTTCAACCGTGACATCTATGGTTTCACGCTCAAGACCACAGCGGCTGAGGATACCGCGCTCATTGAGAAGCTGAACAGCCGCCCCAACGAAAGCCGCTTCAACACGCTCTACAACAACTGTGCGGATTTTGCGCGCGAGGTAATCAATACCTATTTTCCGCATGCCGCGCATCGGGATGCCCTCAACGATTTCACGATGACCACGCCGAAAGCCGTGGCGCGCTCGGTGACGCGGTATGCCACCAAACGACCGGAGCGGCTCTTTCACATCACCAAATACGCGCAGCTTGCCGGGCCGATCAGACGCAGCCTGGATAATCGCAACTATTCCGAAATGGCGCTGGTCTCGAAAAAATATCTGATTCCGCAAATTATCTTAAAGCGCGAATTGCTGGTAATCTTCGCCGCTTCCTATTTCATCGTTGGTCGTTTCAATACGCAGCAACAATACATGAAATATGCGACGCCGGAAATTGCCCAACTCAATTTAGAAGAGAGCCGCCTGAAGGAGCGACCGCGCCGTGGCCAGGAAGCAATCGTCGTCAGCCTTAATGATAATTTTCCAGGCGATGGGGAAGCTGCCCCGCGCGCGCGCCGGAGCGAAATCGAAAGCAAAAAAGAGGCTGAACGAAGCAGCATTTTCGGCACGAAAGATAGTTGGGGAAAGTACAAGGCACAGTTTACGCCATTGTTGCAGAAAGCCATTGCCGATGGCCTCTTTACTGACGACAAGGAAGTGAAGACATTTTTCAAAGACCTGGAATTGCAGAGCGAACCCGCTTTTGATGCGCAGGGCAGGCTCCTGCTGCGGGTCAGCGCTTATGGCCAGGATCAAATCCTGGGGCTGACACGCGATAACATTTTGAGCAATCAGTCCAACCCCCAACTGGCTTACAAACTGCTGCTGGCGAAAGTAAATGCCAGCTTGAACGCCAAGGAGAAAAACCGCGAAGCGTTGGAAACATTCGCGGCGGACTGGGCGCTGTTGATGCAACTTTCAGAGCGCTCGGCGGCGACCTTCCAGCCACCGCTATCCCGCCCGCAGCGCTTCCTGGTCACGCCGGAGAAAACGACTTTCAGGCAAAAGGTGAAAAAGCTTTTTGTCTTGATCACGCATTAGGCAAATTAGCACGGGCGACGCACCACTATTTGCATAACGCTGAAAAAAAGCAGAGAAGGATAAGCTGTAACAGCCGATTCGATTCTTTCGGGGTACGAACATGATGCAAGAGAGACCACAATCTGACCGCTTCAAACAAGCACTGCGCGATTCATTGCAGATGGAAACCCTCAATGCTCACGCGATCACCATTCCCAAACACTCGCACGTCTACACCTGTGGTGACCAGGATGAGATGATCTATTTCATCGTGTACGGCCAGATCAAACTGCTCATGACCTCCGCAGAAGGACGAGAATGCCTGCTGGCCATTCATACGCAAGGCGATATTTTCGGCGAGTTGTGTCTATCGGGATTAGCACCACGACTGGAAACCGCCATTGCGATGGATGAAACAATCGTCAAGCGCATCCCCTGCTCCACGTTTTTTGCGCGGTTAGGCCGTGACAAGCTCTTGGAAGGTTTTGTGCGCTACCTGGCCGTACGCATCGCCGACCAACAGCAGGTGATCGCCAATCTGGTGACGGCGGATAGTGAACAGCGACTGGGTAAGACGCTGCTGCAACTGGCGCGCAAACTCGGCAAGCAAGACCCGCGCAGCATCCGCATTGAACAAAAGATTTCGCATGAGGAATTATCGGAGATGGTGGGCACGACGCGCCCCCGCGTCAGTGTGTTTATGCAGCGCTTTCACAATCTGGGGCTGATTGAGACCAATGACCATCACTTCCTTGTCGTCAAGGAACACAAGCTGACTGCCTACCTGGCCTCAATTGCCTAGCGCAAAACCAAATAACTTTTTTGACAGAGTCGTTCACCGGGACGACTGAGTCAATCTTCACAGGCCGTTCAGCCGTCTCTGCCGGGACTATGGGTATTGTGACGCGCGTTCCCGGCGATCAATTGCCGGGCTATTATCGGCTGCCCCTCCGGGACAAAAAACAACCATCATTTTCTTGAAAGCTATAACGAACGGGCTATCTTAATGCTGACATCTCACGCTAGGAATCACCCCAAACGCTGTTTGCACTCCTCCAACTAGCACACCGGCACGATCACTGGGATCGTCAGTGTGGCCGTCGTAGACCCAATCTTGTGTAACGTCCGAATCCCTTTCCAGGTCGCCGTCCTCGGCGTCAGCAAGAGGCCGACACCCCCACCGATATTGAACTTCAGTGTGCCGACTTGCCCGCTGGGAATCATCACTCCCAGCCCGTTCGGCACGCGCGGAGCTTGTGGTGCTGATTGTTGCTTGGGCTTGACAGCCACCCGTCAACCACACATTGAAACTGCCGAACGGTTTCTCATTGCCGTTGATGACTAGGCCGCTGCCGACTTGTGCCGCACCGCTTAATTGACTCGTCGTCAAGGGCACCAGCGGCTAGCGTGTTCAGTGTAGCTGCCCGCAGACCGGTGCGGTCACGTCCACTTTCACCGTACAGGTACCGGCTGTCATGCCATGCTGCCCGGGATCGCCCCTCCCGTCAAGGTCACCGTGCTTCCGCCCGCAGGGAGCGGTCACAACGCCGACGCCACAGGTCGTGCTGGCGTTCGGCGGCGTGGCGATTACTAGCCCGGGAGGCAAGGTATCAGTGAGCGGCGCGGTCAGTGTGGCGGGAGCGAGGTTGGCGTTGCTCAGGGTGATAGTGAGGGTCGAGACACCGCCCACAGCAATCGATGACGGTCGGGTTGAAAGGCCTTCGTTGAGCGTGGGCGGGATTGGATTCCCGGGAAGCACCATAATGCGCATGGTGACCGATGACATTGGTATCCAGCGTCACCGCGCCAGTGAGCGCCAACGCTCTTCCGCACGATGCTGGCGCCCGGTGTTCATGGTGATGCTCGCCTAGCGCGAGAATATTTCCGACGAACGCCGTGGTTGTACCGAGAGTCGCGGAGCTGCCGACCTGCCAAAACACGTTGCAAGCTTGAGCGCCATTGATCGACATTAACAGACGAGCCGCTGGCGGTCGTGATCGAGCTTCCTATCTTGAAATATGAAGACGGCATTGGGGTTGCCCTGAGGCGTTGAGAGTGAGTGCTCCTGTCAACTGGGCCGATGAATTAAAACAATAGACGCCTGGCGTGAGCGTCAGTCCACCCAGATCCTGACCAGTCAAGTCGGCGTTGCACGGCCATGCCCGCGAGACGCATTGTACGCCGTGGTGGCATCATTCCGAGCCTGCGCGGCGACCGCATCGGTCGCGTGAATGCGTTCCATTAACGATCCCTGGAGGAAAGCCCGTGATCGAGCTACCTGGGCTGACACCCATGATCTCCGTTGACGAGTGGTCGGGCCGGTATTGGTCCCCGTGCGAGCCACCCAGAACCGCGAAGCTCTGCGCAGTACCTAGGACGGCGCTGTCTGGGCCACTGCTGGGGCGATGCCGTAAAGAAACGCGGCGAGTCCAACGCTGGCCAAAAGACTCCAGTACTTGCACTTCATTTGCCATCCCTTGAAAAGTCTCAGTGTTGATCGAATGTGTGTGTGTTTGTGTGAGGGGTACATGCAGAAGTTCTCCTAAAAGGATGTTCTTTTCGATGGGGGGGCAGTTAGTAATGAGAGCTTTGCTCAAGAATGATTTCCCACCGTAAGCGAACTGAGAGTCTCTCGTCCTCGATCAATGCAGCTTCTAGCTGTAGCTCCCTGAAATATTAAGCCAATAGATATTCCTAATAGGGGCCAATATAGCGAATAGGGGTTACTGAGCAAACCAGTGAGTAAGCAAGACAGGTAAAAGAGTTGGCTTTCTGAGAGAATTGTGTGCCGGTCGTGAGGAAAGCACAACCAAGCGGAGTTTAGGCTTGTTTTACCAAGTGGTCAAGGCCAGCGGTGCTCATTCGCATATTCTCTTAGAGCTTATTCAGGATAGGTTGACCGATACCTTACGTTCTGAGTTGGATAGGTGTTTAGCGTACCGACTTTAGTGATTTTTTTGCTCTGAAGTAATTCCGTACCTAGCCAAAGTTGGTACGCTAAACGCTTTTCACGGTTGCTTGACCAATGCCTAAAACTTTGTCGGCTTATCTTGGTCTGTTTATCGGGGCGCGCTCGCCCGCATCGTAAATTCTGTGCCGCTCAGCAAAGCGAGATCGTCACGGCCTTGCACAATGACCGCTCCCGCTCCCACCTCGACTGCGGTCCCCATCGCCGCGCCTTTCCCGCCCCCAGCGATTGCCCCGATCACGGCCCCGACAGTAGCGCCAATGCTGCCACGGGTCACTGTGCGGTTGGTCTGACTGCTATCATCCTGTGCCCGTCCTTCGTTATCAACGCAGTCTTTCAGGACGAGGAACTTTATTTTGCTTTGGCAGCGTGATCCTTTACCTTTACAGCTAAAACCGGAATTAGCTCGTTTTGTGCTGGCTCTACTTCCATAATGTTGCAGTCACTTAAGAGGTGATTTGCGACAAGTTCCACGATCTTATTACTTAGTGCAATCTTTTCCTGATCAGGTAATTTATTGAACTGCACAACGAGGTCAAAAATATCCCGATGCTTTTCTCTTCGTTCTTGTAGTTGGTCGCCAAGCTGCTGGCTCTGGGTCTCACTGACTCCGGGGTGTTTTTCGCCCTTGCCTGTTAACAGCCAATGGATTGAGATATGCGTATCCTCGCTAAAACGGAGCAGCAGGGCGCTAGGAAGGGCCGTTCGTCCAATAAAGTAATTTTGGATAGTTTGCTGCGCAATCTCTAAGAAGGTTGCTAATTCACCCAGTTCGGGTAGGTTATAAGCTGACAACAAGCGCTGCTTGATGCCGTCTAGCTGTTTACGTGACAAAACATTTTCCATGTTAGTGATTAGGTCTTTCGCTCGTTGCGCAATGCTCACATGGCCTTAATCCATTGCTGCATTTGCGCCAGTTTTGTGTTGACGCTCGCGCTGAACGCGACGCTATCTTGTTGTCTGGTTTGGAATCCGAAGGGCCAGATGACCGACTCGCAGAGGTAACTGTTCGGGCTAAGCCAGTAAGTAAAACTTGCCCCCCAACTTAGGCCTTTGGGTTGATAGCCCAGTTCCCACCGACCCGAAACCTGTGCGCCAAGTGGGGGCAGGGAGCGAAACTCAATCCCCACCTTTTGGCCTGCCGCGTGGCACAAGTCATCAATCAATGGTCCTAGATTTTCGCTTTTCATAATGCACTTCCTTGTTGCTGAAACGCCATCTCGTGATGGATGATTGGCGGTGGCCATACTCGACATCGTGATACTCACCGGTTCCCTGACATGCCTGACAACGTTCCACGCCTGCTCCCTGGCATCCATGGCATTGATCGTTCAACAAGCTGGACTTCCGATTGATACCACTGCCGCCACAATGGCTACAGCGAATCGCGCCGCTTCCGCTACAAATAGCACAAGGGTCAGGGGCCATCGCTCATCCTTTCAACACTAAGTTTGCCCTTGTGGTGTGACTTTGCGGATAGCCGTTATTCAATAGGCAATCCCCTACAACGCGAATCGGTTGAATCCATCCGCCTTCGTTCTCCCTGCGATCAGTCAGGCTGTCTTCTTCACTGCTGGTTTCACCTTCAGGGGTTTGACTGGTTTGCCCCTGGGCCTTGGTGTGATAGCTGCGCTGCCGTTGACTGATTTCGATGGGGTTGGACGCGAGCCAACGCTGCTTGATTTCAGCATTCGCAGCAAGTTGCCGGGCCAGTAATTCTTTCCGCTCCAGTACCCAAACATCCATCAAATCTCTGGCTTGGCGCGTCGGCGCTTTAACCTGCTTACGATCAATAGTGGCCACTTCTCGAACCCTGGTTTGGCGCGTGACTGGAATTTGTTCGCTTTTGATCTCATCTTTGTTCCACATAACTTGACTCCTCTCAGTGCTCGAAATCCATCGGATCAGCTTCTGTCTTGATTTTTATCTACCTTATGATGGACTAACTTTGAATAACTTGCTGTCCAATACGGGACAATTCCAGAAAGAAGGTTGGTGGGGAAACCGACGGACATCTGGTGCCCTGAGTTAACGCCATTAACAACTTCAAGTGCGCCGGTTTTGCTTGCTGAAGAAGGGGAACGGGTGTGTATACTAGCCGCATGGAAATCGAGTATGAATTTGCCTGTCCGTACTGTTGGCAACCGATCACAATGCTGTTGGATTTGAGCGTATCGCGGCAAGAATACGTGGAAGACTGCGAGATTTGCTGTCGCCCCATTCTGGTCTCCTACGAATCTAACGGAGAAGACCTGCTCTCGTTTGACGCACAGGGAACCATGTAAGGACACAATTCATCAAGTCAAATTACCTTAATCGTGTTCTTCTAGGCCAAGATTATTTATCTACTTTGCGACAGTCCCGGCTGTCTTCAACGCAGTGCGGGTGAGCAGGTAGCGTAATATCTAGCACGTGAAATCATCCTTTCCAGATATCCGTCTGCAACTCCGATTTTCAAGCGGCGCATTACATCATCGCCCATCGTGTCAGGCCAGCGGGCGGTTGGAATGTCTTTGCCCTCCTCCTGTCTGACGGCCCTGGACTGTGTGCATCAGTTCGCTTCCTTTGCTGACTTACGAGTCACCCTGGAGTGATTTAGGGAATAGCTTTGGCGGGGATGGCCGGATTATTATGTGCGCTCTTGCCGCGTACTGTATTAGATGATCCATAGTCATAGTACAATTATTATCAATGAAAAGAATTATGACTAATGATAACACTCTGTTCTCAATCTCGAACCAGAGGGCAGAAGAAGAACCGATTCGTGAAGAGTTATTTAGTGTTGAGCGGTTGGAGCAGTATGCCGCGATGCTGGCGGCTGAGCATCAAGTAAGTGACGGCCCGCAACGAGGGCGGCAATTACTGCCACGATTTGAAGAAAATGGGCACCAGGTTACGGCGGCTTACCGCACGCTTGCGAAAGCGGTATTTTTGGGGCAAGGGATTTCGCCGGCGGCGGAGTGGTTGGTTGATAATTTTCATATTGTCGAAGAACAACTCCGTCAAATTCGCGAAGACTTGCCCAAGCAATATTACTATGAACTGCCGAAGCTCAGTTCGGGCGAGATGCAGGGCTACCCACGCATTTATTCCATTGCCTATACCTTCATTGCGCATACCGACAGCCGTTTTGAAATTGACTCGTTACGGCGCTATATCAGAGCCTATCAACAGGTTGCGCCGCTGACGATTGGCGAATTATGGGCTGTCGCGATTACGCTACGGCTCGCGCTGCTGGAAAACCTCAGGCGGTTAACAACGCGTGTCGTGGCGGCGCGTGAAGAGCGGGAAGAAGCCGACACGCTAGCCGACAAATTACTGGCGGCAACGGATCAGGAGCAACGGGTTGCTGTTGCCGACCTTATCCAGCAACAGGAAACCCGAAAACAGGTAGGCCGCGCTTTCGTCGTGCAGTTGACGCAACGATTGCGCGATCAGGACCCGGACGTAGCACCGCTCATCGAATGGATTGAGCGTCGAGGTGCACAGCCAGGATCAAAGCATCGAGCAGATCGTTCAGCTTGAGCACCATCGGCAAGCTGCCGCGCAAGTGACAGTCGGCAATATCATCACGAGCATGAAATTGCTTTCGACTCTCGACTGGCCCCGCTTTGTCGAAGGCGTTAGCCTCACCGAACCGATTCTTAGTGCCGACCCGGCGGACGCCTACGCGCGGATGGACTTTGCGACGCGTGACCGTTACCGCCATGAGATCGAACGCATTGCCCGGCGCACGGGCACCAGCGAGCTTGCTGTCGCGCGGCGCGTCGTCGCACTGGCGCAACAATCGCAGGAGCGCAATCCGCATGATCTGGCGCAGGCGCACGTCGGCTACTATCTGATTGATGAAGGCCGCGCCGCTTTGGAACATCAAGTTGACTATCGCCCTTCGCTCATCGAACATGCGCAACGCCTAGCTCTCCAGCACCCCACGCTCTTCTATTTTGGCCTCTTCGCCCTGCTCACCGGGCTTATTTTGGCACCGCTTGTGTTCCTCGCTGAACGCGCGGGGGCGACCCCGTTCGGCTTACTCGTCTTAGCGTTGCTCGCGTTGATTCCGGCGACTGATCTGGCCCTGAGCGTGCTTAATTGGGACATCACGCATACCTTTAAGCCGCGCATCCTACCGAAGATGGATAAGGATGATGAGACGCCCGTTGAGGCGCGCACAATGATCGTGGTGCCGACGCTGCTGACGAGCGAGGAAGGCTCGGCGGCATTGATTGAAAAACTCGAAGTTCACTACCTCGCCAATCAAGACCCGCAGTTCTATTTTGCCTTGCTTACTGACTTTGCCGATGCGCCTACGGAAGCGATGGCAAATGACGAGGCGTTGCTGGCTTTCACCCTCGGCGGCATCGAAAAACTGAACAGGCGTTATGCCGATACGAATGATGCGACCAGCAGATTCTTCCTGTTTCATCGGCGGCGGCAGTGGAACGAAGCGGAAGGCAAATGGATCGCCTGGGAGCGCAAGCGCGGGAAGTTGGAAGAGTTCAATCGCCTGCTGCGCGGCGCGCGCGATACCAGTTTTGTTGTGGCTGATGCTGATGCTGGGCTGTGCGCCAGTATTCGCTATGTCATTACGCTTGACTCTGACACGCAACTGCCACGCGATACAGCGCGCAAACTGGTGGCCACGATCAGACATCCGCTCAACTGCGCGCAGCTTGATCCAAGCACGCGTCACGTGGTGCGCGGTTACGGCATCCTACAGCCGCGCGTCAGCGTCACGTTGGAGAGCAGCGCACGCTCGCGTTTCGCGCGTATCTTTTCCGGCAACACAGGCATTGATCCATACAGCACTGCGGCGTCAGATGTATATCAAGACCTCTTCGCTGAGGGGAGCTTTATCGGCAAAGGTTTGTATGATGTGGACGCCTTTCAGGCGGCACTGGACGCGCGCGTGCCGGATAATTCGCTGCTCAGCCATGATCTATTTGAAGGCTTGTATGCCCGCGCCGCACTCGTCTCGGACATCGAACTGCTTGACGATTACCCTGCACATTACGACACCTATGCGAAACGCCAGCACCGCTGGACGCGCGGCGATTGGCAGATTGCGCGCTGGCTGCTGCCGCGCGTGCCGAACAACAAAGGGGAGAGGGTCAACAATACACTGCCGCTAATAGCGCGCTGGAAGATTTTTGATAACTTGCGCCGCAGCCTGGTCGCGCCCGCGCTGCTGATATGGCTGATTGGCGCGTGGACGTTCCTGCCGGGTTCGCCCGCTGTGGTGGATATTGTTCGCGCTCTTCACGGTAAGCTTTCCCGTTTATGCGCACGTCACGACGAGTCTGTTTTTGCATCCGCGCGGGGTACCCTGGACAAGTTATTTCTGGCACGTCTGGGGTGATTTCGGCGCGAATACCAAACAGGTCGCTTTGACGCTTGTATTTCTGCCGCACCAGGCTTGGGTGATGCTGGACGCCATCGCGCGCGTCGCTTATCGCAAATTGATCTCCGGTCGGCACCTGCTTGAATGGGTGACGGCGGCACAAACGGAAAGCAGCAGCCGCCACGACCGCAAAACGTTCTGGCGTTTGATGTATCCTGTGACTTTGTTCACCCTGCTGCTGGCGCTGTTCGTCCTCCTAGTGCGGCCTAATGCGCTGTTGCTCACACTGCCGTTTTTGCTTGCGTGGGCGGTGTCGCCACTGCTCGCCTACTTCGTCAGTAGCACCGGACGTTCGCTCAAAGAATCCAGCCGTGAACTGAGTGCTGAAGAGCGGCAGATGCTGCGGTTGATTGCGCGGCGCACGTGGCGTTTCTTTGAAGCCTTTGTGGGGGATACCGATCATTGGTTGCCACCCGATAATTTCCAGGAAGATCCGCACCCCGTTATCGCCCATCGCACGTCGCCGACCAATATGGGCTTGCTGCTGCTTTCGACCTGCGCCGCGCGCGACTTTGGATATGTCGGTTTGCTCGAAACGGTCGAACGGCTTGAACTAAGCTTTGCAACGCTGCGCAAGCTGGAAAAATTTCATGGGCACTTCTTTAATTGGTATGACACGAGGACGCTCGCCCCGCTTAATCCGCAATACCTTTCGACTGTGGACAGCGGCAATCTGGCTGGCCATCTGATTGCTGTCAAACAGGCGGCGCTTGAGCTAGCGGAACAGAAATTATTTGATGCGGAATGGTTACAAGGCTTGGCGGATACGCTCACCTTATTGCGTGAAGAAGCCAAACGAATTGGCACCGTCAAAGATCGCCTGCAGGTCGTCACCGTCAAGCAATTGAATCGCGAGATCGAAGCATGCGTCGCGCTGGTCGAGGCCATGCAAGAGGCCCCGGAGGACTTAGACCGGTGGGCCACGTTCTTTAATGATCTGACAAATCGCGCGGGCGAAGTGGAGGACATCTCGCACGCGCTTGAGCAGGGACAGGCATCCGCTACGACAGAGAGCTTCGCGGAGTTTCATTTCTGGATCGCGGCACTCCTCAATCAGACGCGCACGGCGCGGCGCGACTTCAATACCATGATTTCCTGGAATGCGTCGCAAGTTGGACATCTTACGCCGCTCATCGAAAGTGCCGCTCCGCACTTTGTCACACGCTGGCAACAGCTTACCGAAACGTTCAGTCGTGTCCCCACGGTCAACGAAATTGGCGAGAGTTGTGTGTGGGCGTTGGACGAAATCAACCAATTGTCAGCCGAACTGGGTTCCACGGCAACTAACGAAAGCGCCGCGCTTCTATCGGGGCTTAACACTCTTACCCTTGCCATCGAAAAGACAGTGCTGGCAACCACAACCTTCTTCCAGCGTATCGGCTCGCTCGTACAAACGTGCGACGACATGGTCGAAGCCATGGACTTCCGTTTTCTGTTTGACGATGAGCGCAAACTGTTCACCATCGGCTATAACGTCTCAGAGGGCCGCCATGATAATTCTTTCTACGACTTGCTTGCTTCGGAATCGCGGCTGGCTAGTCTGGTCGCTATTGCGAAGGGCGACGCGCCGCAGGAGCATTGGTTCCGGCTCGGGCGGCAATTGACGCAAATTGATGGTGGGGGACGCGCGCTGGTTTCATGGACGGCGACGATGTTCGAGTATCTGATGCCGCTACTGGTCACGCGCGATTATGCTGAAACCCTGCTTGACCAAACCTGCAAGGCCATCGTCGCCCGGCAGATTGCTTATGGGCGCGAGCACAACGTGCCTTGGGGCGTTTCGGAATCCGCCTATAATGCACGCGATCTACACTTCAATTTTCAATACGGCCCCTTTGGCGTGCCGGGCCTGGGGTTGAAACGGGGCTTGAGTGAAGACCTGGTGATCGCGCCCTACGCGACACTGCTGGCAGCGATGGTTGCACCAGCCGCCGCGTTGCAAAACATGCACCGGCTCGCGCAGCTTGGCGCGCTGGCACGTTATGGGTTTTACGAGGCGATTGATTACACGCCAGAGCGCCTGCCGAAGAATCAAACGCAGGTTGTGATCCATTCTTTCATGACGCACCATCAGGGCATGAGCCTCGTCGCGCTCGATAATGTGTTGCACGGCGATGTGATGCAACGGCGTTTTCATGCCGATCCGCTGATTCAAGCGACAGAATTATTATTACAGGAGCGCGTTCCCCAAGGGGTTCCCCTCGCCCGCTTCCGCACTGAAGAAGTGTCGCAGCGGCGCATTGTCAACACGCTGACGGCACCGCTTGCGGTTATTTACGAGTCGCCCAATCTGCCAACGCCGCGTACTCAGTTAATTTCCAATGGCGAATATTCAGTGTTGGTGACTTCGGCGGGTGGCGGCTCCTCAATGTGTAGCAGTCAGGCTGGGCAGCGCTGGGCCGTGACGCGCTGGCGCGAAGACACCACGCGGGACAACTGGGGAACTTTTTGCTATGTGCGTGATGTCCGAAGCGGTGCGATCTGGTCAACCGCCTATCAGCCCACCACCCGCCCGCCGCAGAGTTATGATGTAACTTTTACGGAAGAACGTGCTGTGTTTAAGCGGATTGACGCAGGCATCCACACGCAGACGGACATTATTGTGTCGCCAGAAGACAACGCCGAAGTGCGGCGTGTGACGCTCACCAATCGCTCGCCGCGCGTGCGGGAAATCGAAGTAACGAGTTATGCGGAAATCGTGCTGGCACCGCCCGCCGCTGATGTCGCACATCCGGCCTTCAGCAATCTCTTTATCGAGACAGAATTTATCCGTGAAGACAATTCTCTTGTCGCGCACCGTCGGCCCCGTTCACCTCACGACCCAGTCGTCTACGCCGTGCATACGATTGCTACCGAAGGCGAGGCTATTGGTGCAGTGCAGTATGAAACGAGCCGCTCTCGCTTTCTCGGTCGCGGTCACGACACCCGCGCTCCGCTTGCCGTAAGTGAAGACCGCCCCTTATCAAACACTGTCGGCACGGTACTCGACCCTGTCTTTAGCTTGCGCCAGCGCCTGCGCTTGCAGCCGAATGAAACGGCCCATGTAACCTTTTCAACTGCCGTCGCCCATTCGCGTGAACATATCCTGATGCTCGCGGACAAATATCACGACATAAATATTTTCGAGCGCGTCGAACGACTGGCGTGGACGAGTGCGCAAATCCAAATGCGACACCTGAACATTGAAGCGCGCGAAGCCCACCTGTTCCAGCGTCTCGCCGGGCGCGCCTTGTATTCTGATAGTTCCTTGCGACCGCGGGCAGAGGGTCTGACACTGAATAAAAAGACGCAATCCGAATTATGGAAGTACGGCATCAGTGGTGACCTGCCTATCGTGCTTGTTTTCATTAACGCAGTCGGTGATCTGGATATGGTGCGAGAGGTGCTGCGCGGGCATGAATACCTGCGTCTCAAAGGGCTGCCGATTGACCTGGTCATTCTGAATGACCACCCGCCCAGCTATTTGCAGTCATTACAAGATGAAATTCAGATGCTGCTGCGTTCTACGGGCTTACAAACGTTGCAGGATAAACCCGGCGGCGTTTATGTCCTGCGCGGGGACGTTATGTCCGCGGAAGACAAGATTTTGTTGCAGACTGTAGCGCGCGTTGTCTTGGCCACCGAACGCGGCACGCTGGAAGAGCAACTTGCGCGGCGCCCGGTGGAAGACAGTAAGCTGTTTGTGCCTTTCGCTCCGCGTTTTCCCTCTCGCACTTATCCCGAAGAAGCTGCCATTAGTGTTTCCGGTCTGCAATTTTTCAACGGGCTTGGCGGCTTTGCGCGAGAAGGGCGCGAGTACGTCACGGTATTGAATGAAGGGCAGTGGACGCCCGCCCCATGGACGAATGTAATCGCTAATGAGCATGATTTCGGTTTTCAAGTGACGGAATCAGGTGGCGGTTATACCTGGTCGGTCAACAGCCGCGAGAATCGTTTGACCCCCTGGTCGAACGATGCGGTAAGTGATCCGCCCGGCGAAATATTTTATTTGCGCGATGAGGATACCGGGACGGTATGGACGCCAACGCCATTGCCAGTGCGTGAACCTGAACCCTATGTCATCCGGCACGGGCAGGGCTATACGATTTTTGAGCATACCAGTCACGGTTTGGCGCAGGAGTTAATGTTGTTTGTGCCGATGGAGGCTGCGGTGAAAATTTCGGTCTTGCGTTTGCGCAATACCACTGACCGGCGGAGAAGGCTATCCGTAACGGCGTATCACGAACTTGTGCTTGGAATCACGCACGCGCAGTCCGCGCCGTTCATTGTCACCGAACAAGACAAAGCTTCTGGCGCAACGTTCGCGCGCAATCATTACAACAACGAATTTGCGGGGCGGGTGGTGTTCGCCGCAATGAACCCCGTTGCCACCAGCGTGACCTGCGACCGCAAAGCGTTCCTGGGGCGCAACGGCAACACGATGCGCCCGGCAGCACTCAGGCAAACAAAACTTGATGATCGTTGCGGCGCAGGCCTCGATCCATGCGCGGCCTTGCAGAGCTTCGTCGAACTAGCCCCGGGCGAATCGCGCGAAATCATCGTCTTGCTCGGCGAAACCGCCAACGCGGAGGAGGCCCGCGAACTGATCGCGCGTTACCTTGAATCAGCCACGGTCAACGAAGCTATTGAGCGCGTGATGAGCCACTGGGATGAAACCTTGTCCTGCATTGAGGTTCGCACGCCGGATGCGGCGATGAACCTGATGCTGAACCGCTGGCTGTTGTATCAAACGCTTGTCTGCCGTATTTGGGCGCGTTCGGCGTTCTATCAATCGGGCGGGGCTTACGGTTTTCGTGACCAACTACAAGACGTGATGGCGCTCGTTTATGCCAAACCGGAACTGACGCGCGCGCAGATCCTGCGTGCCGCTGCGCATCAATTCAAAGAAGGTGACGTCCAACATTGGTGGCATCCGCCGACGGATCGCGGCGTTCGCACCCACATTTCTGACGACTTGTTATGGCTCCCCTACGTCACAAGCTTTTACTTGCGGGTGACGGGCGACAACTCAATCCTTGATGAAGTAATTCCATTTCTTGAGGCACCGCTGTTAGCCGAAGGCGAAGACGACTCGTATTTGCAGCCGCGGATTTCAGCCGAGCAGGCTACGATTTACGAACACTGTCTACGCGCTATTGATCGCAGTCTGGCAACCGGGGCGCACGGCCTGCCGCTGATGGGGGCAGGGGATTGGAATGACGGCATGAACCGTGTCGGCAATGGCGGCAAAGGGGAAAGCGTATGGCTCGGTTGGTTCCTCCACGCCACGCTCGAAGCTTTTGCGCCGTGCTGTGAGATACGCCAGGAGCAGGAACGGGCCGCGCAGTATCGCGCGCACATGACAAAGCTGAAAACCGCACTGGAGAACGCCTGGGACGGCGATTGGTACACGCGTGCTTATTTCGATGATGGCACGCCGCTCGGCTCGGCGCAGAATGATGAATGTCGTATTGATTCCATCGCGCAATCGTGGGGCGTGATTTCGGGCGCGGCGGACAAACAGCGCGCCGCCCACGCGATGGCCGCAGTCGAAACGCATCTGATCCGCCGTGGCGACGGCCTCGTGTTGTTATTCACGCCGCCTTTCGATCACAGCGCGCAGGATCCCGGCTACATCAAAGGATACGTACCCGGCGTCCGCGAAAATGGTGGGCAATACACGCACGCCGCGTTGTGGACGTTGATCGCTTATGCCAAGCTTGGAGATGGAGATGGTGCCAGTGAGCTGTTTTCCTTGATCAATCCGATCAATCATTCCTCGACGCGCGCTGGACTGCACAAGTACCGCGTCGAACCTTATGTAGCGGCAGCCGACATCTACGCCGTGCCGCCGCACACGGGACGCGGCGGGTGGACGTGGTACACCGGTTCGGCAGCCTGGATGTACCGCGCCGGACTTGAATCAATTCTTGGCTTTCAGTTACAGGAGGATCGTTTGCTGCATTGATCCGTGCATCCCTCGGAGTTGGCGTGAATTTGAAATCAACTTCAGGCCTGACCGTCACAGTGACACGCATTACCACATTAAAGTTGAAAATCCGCATGGCATCTGTCGCGGAGTGAGCAGTCTGGAGGTTGACGGAGAACTTCAGCCGACCTCCGAAATCGTTTTAGCGCGGGACGGAAAACAACATAATGTACGCGTCATTCTAGGTGAGCAATGACCAGAGTTTCAGTCTAAGATGAACCTTAGCGATCCAGCAGGCGTTTGAGCCAATTCTTATTTTTAGCGGGCGTCGCGGACTCAACCAATGTGTCTGTATCAACCGGATCGGGTATCCCACGTCGCCCGGTTACCTGATCAATGTAAATGCGGTAATAGATCGGAATCAATTCATCCGCCGCGCCGAGATGAGCAGTCCCAACATAAGCTGGCTCCCACCACATCGCCTCATGTTGAAGCAGTTCATGCGCCAGTTCACGTTCCAGCTTCCATTCAGGCGCATCTGGTAACTCCTCAAAGCGCCCCTGGACAATGACACTCATCCAATCATAGCGATTGATGATTTCATCAACTGCAACGCAGACCCGTGGGTTGATACGCATCCAATCAATCTTCTGCCCGCGCATCGCGAAACTGTAGAGCTTTCGCTGGTGGTAGGCGAAATAGATCGGCACGAGGTAAGGCTGATTGTCGTGTGAACAAGCCAATCTGCCAAGCGTCAGGTGTGTCAGTACCTCAAAACATTCTTTATTTGTCAGTTCACGAATTCGCATCTCTCTCCCTTTCGTTACGGGTCGAAGTTTTCGATCTCGCATAGCAAATTAAGCAGCCCGCACCAGCTTGTTATTCACGAAGTCTTGTAGGCTCATGCAAGAAAGCATGACTTTCTTTGCCCAGCCCGTTTAAGCCGTGGCTGTGACCGCCTTTTCTGAAGGTGCGCAAATGACTTCAAACGTGGGGGCCACGTCTTTATCGCTGGGCTTCCGTCCCTTCTTGCCCCTGGCCTTATGGGCATGAATCAAGATGTTATTCAGGGACAACACCCCTTTCAGTTCCCCCTCTTCAGGCACGACGGGAAGACGCCGCACCTTATTTTTCCGCATGATTTTGAGCGCGTCTTTCACCTTATCACTGGGAGCGCAATTATACACTTCACCTGAAATCACTTCACTTACTTTGGTGCGCGAAACCGAAGTCTCTTTCTTCCTCGCGGCAAGGCAGATGTCACGATCAGTGATCATGCCAAGAATGGTTCCGGCAACCACTGGGAGCACACCGCAATCCTCCTTTTGCATGAAGGTAGTCGCTGTCGCAAGATTGGTATCAGGGCTACGCGATTTCACGTCCGTGGTCATTAAAATGGTGGGAGATCAGTCCCCCGCGATTTCCCACCCGGGAAGAACCGCTTGCCGTACTGTAGTGTCTACACGAACCTGACACTTTCCTCTGGGGGAATCACCGAGATACAGCGGATCGCGCGGGACCTTCGCGTCTCCCCGTTGCGCTGGCCTGATCCTTTTCACGCCGACGAGGAAGCTGGAGAGTCGGATCGTTTCATCTTCGCACCCCAAATCAAGAGCCAAAAGATTATCGGTAACTCCCCAAGTTCAAGAATCATCGCGAAAGGGCCAAGCAACCGCTGGTACTGTGGCAGAACCAGGGAGGTGAAGGAACTGGCGAGATAGCCGACACCTGCCATCATCAGCAACACGCCCAATATGCGGGGAATGAAACCCGACTGAACGATCAGTATCCCGAACGGAAATAACCAAAGCCCCCAGAAGATTGAGGCCACGATAATTCCCTGGCCGTGCAGACGGATAAACAAATACGCCAGGGCATCCAGTTGAGGCTTTTCAAATACAGAGAGGCAACTGGCACCACTGACGAGGATCAGCGCGGCAATGTCGTTGAGCACATTGAGAAATACAATAGGAACGGAGACCAACGCCCCCAGGATCACCAGCAGCGTAGCCTGCTTCTCATTCACCGCCTTGAATAACCCGTAGAGAGCCAGCACTAGAAAAATACCAATGACCTGGTGCGATAATTCGCTCGCAATACCGATGCGGAGAAGCCACTGGGAGGCCCGGATGTTATTGGCTGTTGCTGCTGCATCCCCAGCAACGATCAGTTTGCCGGGGACATAGACGAGTCCAATAGGGGCGGTGATTCCGATTAGTAGATATAGGAGTCCGGCGATCCTTGCTTGTTTTTTGGTTGAGTTCATATTCGTTTCTGCCGGGGCGTCTTTATTCTCGCCTGGCGTCGTCATGTTGTCCGTTCAAATTCGCCGCGCAACTCAACCGGCTTACCGTCTGGCATAATGAAAGTCAACTCTATGACGTGCTTGTTCGCGTCAATCCTGGTGAACACCATACGCTTCACCAATCCTCCCTGCGTGGCTCCGACGACATCGAGGAAACTGAACTCAATCGTCTTTCCATCCGGCGACAGCTTCCCTTCCAAGCGAGCCTGATTTCCGCCGTCGCAATAATGGGTCGCGAGCAAGCGATCCCCGTCCACGTAGAACATCGTGATCTCATGGACTGGGGGGCGCTTTCCATCTCCATTCGCCTCATGCAGAATTGTGGTGCCACTGGATGCGGCGCGAATTGTGGCGTTGATAGACATGCCCATAAGTGTACCTTGCCACGAACCCGCCAGGGTTTTCATTTGCTCGAACGCCTTCTGCGCGTCTGATGGCGCGCTGGCAGTTTTCGGCGGTGCTTGGGGCAACGCAACGACAGCCGCAGCGGCAAGGATGATAATAATTGTTAATTTCCTCATTGGTTCTCCAGTTTTGTCTGTAAAATAGTCGGGAGTCATCGCAACTTTTGTGTTTCTCCCATGAGGGGAGAAGCCTATCGCCTTTGAACTTCCAAGTCTCCACAGGTTGTAATTAGATTGTAAAAAATTGTAACGAAAGGAAGAGGACTTTTACTCGTGTTTGAGGCGAATTGAAGGATCAGCGGGATAAACTACGGTATTGATTATTCGATGAAGCGATAGCCGAGTCGGTGAACGGTAATAATGTGCCGCGGCTCGGACGGGTCGCGCTCTATTTTCTGCCGCAGCTTGGCGATGTGGTTGTCAACCGTGCGCGTCACCGGGGTGCTGTCATACCCCCAAACTTCATCGAGTAGTTGATCGCGGGTAATGATTTCACCCCGGTGCCGGATCAGGTAGCGCAATATCTCATATTCGCGAGCCGAAAGATCTAATGCGCGCCCGCCTTTGCGCGCCGCGTATTTTCTAAAATTCAACTCCACATCGCCAAAGGTAAAACTTTCCATTTCGCTGACCTGTTTGGAAGCCCTGCGCAGATGCGCCCTGATGCGCGCGAGCAGTTCCTTAATGCTAAATGGTTTCGTCACGTAATCGTCCGCGCCGACTTCCAGGCCGACCACCTTGTCAATTTCCTGACTCCGAGCGGTTAGCATTAGAATCGGAGTGTCGATCCCGCGGGTGCGCAAAGTGCGGCACACGTCTATTCCGCTCATCAGCGGCAGCATCACGTCGAGCAGAATGATGTCGGGCTTCTCGGTCGAGGCCTTCTCTAAGCCTTCCTTCCCGTCGCGCGCCACAGCGACCTCGTAGCCTTCATACTCGCAGCTATCTTTCAACCCGACAACCATGTTGGGTTCGTCTTCGATGATCAGTACTTTAGCCAACTTTATTTTCCTCCTACGACTGTGCTTCCAGCGTCAGCGGTGCGTGCGGTTAAGCGGAAGGAGAATCCTAAACTGACTCCCCTGACCGACGTCGCTTTCGACGGAGATGGTTCCGTGATGAGCTTCGATAATGTGCTTCACTAGAGAGAGGCCCAGGCCACTGCCCTTTATGTCATGAACCAGCCCGTTGCCAACGCGGTAAAACTTCTCAAAAATCTTTGTCTGTTCGGCGCGCGGAATTCCAATGCCGTGATCGGTGATTTCAATCGACAGCTCTGACCCGCGCCTTTCCGCTGTGATCGAGAGCCGCTTCACCTCGCCCGAATATTTAATGGCGTTATCAAGCAGGTTTGAGATGGCCTGCGTCATCGCATCACGGTCTATGAAGACCAGCGGCAGATCAGGTTGTATGTTGGGTTGAATGTCAAAACCAGAACTGATGATCTGATGGCGATAGCTGGAAAGCACGTCCTCAATTACTTCCGCCAAATCGCCGTCAGCGAAATTATACGTTTTCCGTCCGGCCTCGATTTTTGAGAAGTCGAGGATGTTATCAATCATTTTGTTCAAACGCCGACTTTCATGGCGGATGAGCCGGTAGTACTCCGCCCTCTTCTCTTCACTGTTAACGCGCCCCAGTTCGAGGATTTCAGAAAACAGGCTGATAAGCGAGAGCGGCGTCTTGAGTTCATGCGAGACATTGGAGACGAAATTTGATTTCGCCTGCGCCAGACGCGCTTCGCGGTCAGTGGCCCGTAGGGTCAGGGCGATACCACAAAGTAAGAACACGAGGACCAGGAGAGTTGCCCCGGCACTGTGCAAAAAACTGTCGCGCGCGAGTTCATCGAGGTCTGTATTTTTCAAGCCAATTCTCGCTTTCCAATGCGAGAACGGAGGATCAAAGTTGCTTTCGAGAAAGTATCCGATGTGAGCCGCCGCGTTTGAATAAATGACCCCGCTGTTCTCGTCGCTAATCGTAAACGCTATGGCTGGTGAGTTCGTGCGGTTCGCATGATATCTATTTAAGGTTTTATCTATACTGCCGGCGATCAGGTCATCCCTGACGAAATCTTCGTTGAATAAGACACCTGCAAAACCGCTCTGCTCTCCTTTTGTGAGACCCTGCAACGGATAAAACAGGTATGCCCCTAGACGCCTGTCCGGTAGACATGTCGGACAGGATTGAAGTACGAATAGATACTTACGACTGCCGTCAAGAACACTTTGGGCCGCCCGCGCTTTGTCAAATAGAGACAGAATGTGGGACTGTGCAGGGGTGAATCCCGCCTGAGCGGTTTTCGCAAATTTGTCTGCATGCACATACGCATAACTATTTGTTTCTCGCTTATCGCCGCGGTAGGCGAAAGCAAAAATCTCTGCGATCTCAGCATGCGAACGCTTTACGTCTCCGAAATATTTTTCGATCTCTTCCGCCGCGCCGGGGGACAAAAGTTGGAGGCTGTCAATCGGGTTCAAGGTTTGAACTGCAACATCCTCCAGGCGTCGTTTCATTTGTTGCTCTACAATGGTTATTCCCTGTCGCAGGTTATCTTTGAATGCGCCTTTGGTTTTGTCCTGGAGTTCTGCGAGCGAGCGATACTGCATATAAATCAACACTAGGAGGGGGAGGAACACGCCGACGGATGCCAGTAGCGCCAGCTTTTTTCGCAGCGATAGGTTGCGGATTGCATCTCGGAACATACTGGGCCAGATCATGGATCAAGATTCTACAGAAAGTCACCTTTCATTCGCACCGAAATTGTAAAAAATTGTCACCCCCAGCCTAGCAGGGCGCGTAGTACGAGTTTATGCCGATTACCGAATTATGCCGAGTAAAGTCGGCACTGCACCTGCCCGCGTTGCAAGGCGATGATTTCGGAAACGCGTGCGCCGCTGTTGTAGCGCGTCAGCAGCAGCGCATGATCGCGGCGGCCCAAGGACTGTATTAAGTCGGGGGCGGCCCAGATCGCTTCTATTTCGGGGCGTGTGAGCGCTTGTACCAGTTTTTTGTCGGTGCGCTTTTGAGGAATAGCCAACACCCGCGTGGCCAAGCCAACTTGTTGTGGATCGCGCAACGCAATCCAGCGAAAGAAAGTGCGAAGGGCCGCGAGTCGTGCCTTGCGAGAGCGAGCGCTGTTATGGCGCTGCTCTTCCAGGTAATCCAGCAAGGACAGGATCACGGCTACCTCGAGAGCTGTCATACACAGCGCGGCGTGCTTCCAGCCCATTAGGAATGAAGCCCTGCATCAGTAAGTAGCGCAGGAAAATGCGAGTAGCGGATGCTGGTTGTTAGCGCCCTGCACCTTGCCGGGCGCTGGTGGCCTACATCACAAAGGTGGTGATGGTCTCGGCCCGCAGTTCCGCCCATGTCAAGGGCCTGACCCAAAGGCGAAGCGAAGAAATTGGCGGGCAAAGTAAAGATAGCGGCGGCGTGTATTCACTGCCGCTCCGTGCGTGCGCACCAAATATTGATCGTAGGCGACGAGCAATTGTGCAGCGGGCGTAGTTGCTGTCGCAGGTGGACGGATTCGAGCATTTCTCGTCCACCCAGATTCATTGCGCGCATTGCACCACGCGGACGCATCGCAACGGCGTAGTCTCGTATCACCACGCGGGTTTGGCACCGGTACTGGTGCATCCGGCGCGCCTTCATCGTTGTTGGCGAATTGCCATGTGGACAACCCGCGCCTGCAATGTGCAATGGCTTCCTCCATCGTCAACCATTGCTGCTGTAAGTCTTTGCCGCAGGTCATGACGTTAATGTAATTGCGGCGGCGCAAACAGTGATCGAAAACGCTCCGCAATTCCCCGCGGAGGATAGTAACTGCGAATCGCGTCGCTCTTGCGCGCTAGCGCGTTGTCTACGAAACCCGACGCTTGATGGCTGAAGCCTTTGTGAGCGAAGACTTTTGTTGAATTCAAACACTCGGTTCTCCTTGTGCTTCTATCCGTAATCTTCACTTCTCCTCATATTCTCCTTCGTGCCTCATTCGTCCATCAAATCCTTCCGAAGAAGCTGGGTCGAGTTCCCACCGATGCTCATCTCTGGACGCTAATTTCTCAGTCGTGTGTAGCGGCTCGCCCTCTTCATAGATCAGTCCCATGGCTTCGCCCAATTCATCCACAATATTTTGGTCGGGCGTTGGATTTCCACCGCCGACTGATTCTTCGCCCACCGCAGCATCTTCCCAGGCGGCATCAATGTCACCGCCCGATAACACCGGCGAAGTCGAGTGGTGCTCGCGTAGCTTTTTGCTCAATTGCGGGTGTCCTGCCAGACCGAGTTGAGCCGCTTCATCAAATTCATTTCGCACCTCTTCAGTTGGCTCGAATATTTCGCTTTCAACTCGGCCTAAATCAATAAACTGCTCTTTCTTCTTGGTCATTATCCGTTATCTCCCTTCTAGGTTTTCATTGCTGTCCGGCGCGTGATGAACTTCGTAATGTCCACAATGACAATCGGGGCCAGCACTGCCAGACCGATGATCCCCCAGTCCAGCGGATTCGGTGCAACTGTATGTAATACACGAGTCAACGGCGTCCACCAGACCGCGAGCAGTTGCAACACTATCACAGTGGCTGCCGCGCCCCAGATGAATCCGTTGGTAAAAAGTCCCGCCAGCGCCGAGCGTGTACGTGATCGGCAGTTGAAAAGATGTCCAAGCTGAACGCTGACCAGCGCCAGCATCGCAATCGTGCGGGCGTGCGGGCCATTGCCATAAGTGTTCAGCGCCCAGCTATAAGCCGCCAGCGCCAGCACGCCGAGCATCAACCCCTGCCAGCCGATCAGGATGAGAAAGGAGCGCGACAGCAAGGATTCGTGCGATGAACGCGGGCGCTGTTGCATCACATCCTCTGCGGGCGGTTCGACCGCGAGCGCGAGCGCCGGAAAAACATCAGTGACGAGATTGATCCAGAGAATTTGCAATGGCAGTAATGGCAGCGGCCAACCGACAGCGATGGCCGTGAAAATCATCACGACTTCGCCGAGGTTCGAGCCGAACATGAAGTTTACAAACTTGATGATGTTGGCGTAAATCGCCCGCCCGCCTGCGACCGCGCCGACGATGGTAGCGAAGTTGTCATCGGCCAACACGACATCAGCAGCTTCTTTGGCGGCTTCGGTACCGCGTTCTCCCATCGCGATGCCGATGTCGGCGCGTTTGAGTGCGGGCGCATCATTGACGCCGTCGCCTGTGACCGCCACGACTTCACCGGCCTTTTGCAAGGCTTCGACAATGTGCAATTTGTCTTCCGGCGAAACACGCGCAAACACCGTGACCGTGTGCGCCAGTTCAGCTAATCGTTCAGGACTCGCATCGGTCAACTCACGCGCGTGCAACGCCAACGGTTCCGCTTCATCGCTTAATTTGAGTTCACGCGCGATGGCGCTCGCCGTGTTGAGTTGATCGCCGGTCAGCATCACCGTGCGGATGCCTGCGGCGTGTGCCTGCCGGATCGCTTCGGCCACTTCCGCGCGCGGCGGATCAATCATTCCGACCAGGCCGAGCAAGGTGTAAGCACTTGTGCTCTCGGCTTCGACTTCGTCGTCTGAACCGTCCTTGCCCAGCCGTTTTTCAGCAAGAGCGAGTACGCGCAACGCGTGATTTGCCATCTGGTCGTTGGTGGCGAGAAAGCGTGCCCTCGCTGCGGCGTCGAGCGGCTTCAGTTGGCTCACGCTTTCTGCAAAATCTGCACAGGCATCGAACACCACCGCAGGCGCGCCTTTGAGCAGCGCGAGGCGCGTTCCATCGCTCATCCGATGAATCGTGGTCATTCGTTTGGAGTCCGCATCGAAAGGCCGCTCCGCCAGCTTCGGATAGTCAGAGCGCATTTGCGCGACATCCACTTTCAGTTCATGGGCGGCCACGAGCAACGCAATTTCAGTAGGATCGCCAGCCGCTCGTTCTTTCTCTTTTGCCGTAGGATCGAAAGACGCTTCGTTGCAAAGCACAGTGGCACGTACGGCGCGGTTCAGCAACTCATTATTGGCAGGTGCTTGACCGGCAAGTTTTACGGCATTGCCATTAGCCAGGCGATACTCACGCACCGTCATGCGGTTTTCGGTGAGCGTGCCTGTTTTGTCAGAGCAGATGACGGTCGTGCTGCCCAACGTCTCGACGGCGGACAAACGCCTGACGATGGCACGTTCACGCGCCATCCGCAGCACGCCCAGCGCGAGGATCAGCGTCGTGACCGCAGGCAATCCTTCCGGCACGGCGGCCACTGCCAGACTGATGCCGACTTCGATCATCACCCACCATGACTCACCGCGCAGCCAGCCCGTCACCATCACGACTGCGGCAATGACCAGCACCAGCAGCACCAAATAACGTCCCAACTCACCCAGACGGCGTTCCAGCGGTGTTGCTTCATCCGTCACGCTAGCGACAAGATGCCCAATCTTGCCCATTTCGGTTTGCGAGCCAGTCGCAGTGACCACCGCCAGCGCGCGCCCGGCAGCGATCAGCGTGCCGAGATAAAGCATTGAATGACGTTCGGCCAGCACCGCCTCGGTGGGTACTACTGTGACCGCTTTTTCGACCGGGGCACTTTCGCCGGTTAGGGCTGATTCTTCCGCGCGCAAACTCGCAGCCTCCAGCAGCCGCAGATCGGCGGGCACGCGGTCGCCTGCATTCAAGATCACGATATCGCCGGGCACCAGTTCGGCGGTATCAACCATGGTTTCGCGCTGCTCGCGCCGGACGCGCGCCGTGGTGTGAGAAGAGATGCGCAGGGCGTTAAGCGCACGCCCGGCCTGCCATTCCGTCACAAATCCGATGAGCGCATTCAGTCCGAGCACCACGAGAATTGCGACTGCTTCGACCTTATCATCAGTTAACCATGCGACGACAGCGGCGACTGCGAGCAAGGCAACGACGAGACTTTTGAACTGATCCAGCAAGATGCGCCACGCGGCGCGCGCGTGAACTGTTTGCAACGCGTTAGAACCGTAGCGCGCGCGCCGCGTGGCTACCTCCGCTGAACTCAAGCCTGACGCCGGATCAACCTCGAAGCTTTTAGTAACCGCCTCCGCCTCCATGGCGTGCGTCGCCTGCGTTACCTGAAGTTCAACTAACTGGCTGTCGGTGGATAATCCTACTGTTGCAGTGGAAAAAGAAAAACTCACAATGACCTCACTTGATTCATCGTTTATTCACTTTTGCGGCCTCCTTTGCCGCAGGACGTTACATCTTTAACTCAGCGCGTGTGAGCAGGTAGCGCAAAATCTGATCGCGTGAAATCAGCCCTTCCAGCCGTCCGTTGGCTAAGGCTGGCAACTGATTGATGTCCTCTCGTCCGATGATTTCCAGGGCTTCGCTAGCGGGAGTTTCCGGCGTCACTGTCCGCATTTGCTCAAGCGGGCGCATTACCTCGTAGACAGTCGTGAAAGGCCAGCGCGCCTGCGCAATGCCTTTGACCTCATGCGGAGTGATCAGCCCCGTCACCACCCCCTGCTCGGCGACCAGGAAACACCGTCGTCCGGTGTGCAATAGGTAATCATGAACGAACGTTTGCAAATTATTATTGCCGTCAACCATCGTGCAATCACGGGTCATCAAATCGCCGACGGTCACACCGCGCAGGCGCTCGGTCAACTCCTGCTGTGCATAAGTGGCCTTCGCCGCATTGAGCAGAAACCAGCCAATAAAGGCCATCCACAATCCGCTAAAGCCTGCGCCTCCGAAGAAGCGGTAAATCCCGAAGACGATGAACGCAAAGGCGACTATCTGCCCGGTCAGGGAAGCGAGGCGCGTGGCCTGTTGCGCGCTCCCCGTCCGCCACCAGATGAGCGCGCGCAGGACGCGTCCGCCGTCCATCGGAAAGCCGGGCAACATGTTGAAAACCGCCAAGCCAAAGTTGATGTAGCCCAGCCAAACCAGCATCGCCATCAACGGCGTCGTCGGCTCGGTCATTATCGTCCAGCCCAATAACCACGCCAGCAGCAGGCAGACAAACCCAATCGCGGCGCTGGCAAGAGGGCCGACGATGCTGACCAGAAACTCGGTCGTCGCGTCTTCTGCTTCCTTCTCAAACTGCGCCACGCCGCCGAGCGCAAACAGCGTGATCGAACGGACGGGCAGCCCACGCCGTCGGGCTACCAGCGCATGTGAGAGTTCGTGCGCGACGATGGCGGCAAAAAAAAGTACGGCAGTGATGATTGCCAAGCCCCAGATTACACTCTGGTCCCAGTTCGGATGCGCTCCCCCGAAATGTCCTGCGAGCGAGAACGCAATCAGGAGCGCGATAATTAACCAACTATAGTGCAAGCCGATTTTGATGCCGAAGATTCGTCCCAATTTTATCTGTGCTTCCATCTTTCCTCCCTTGGTGAACGTCTATTGCACAGCCGCAACGCATTGCCGATGGCCTAACCTGTGGGGCACGGCCTGGGCAGTAGGGGGCGAGACTAGGCCCCACTAGCGAGCCTCCGGCAGGTGAATTCGTTGCTGTTGTCTGCGAACTGCATCAGTTCCTTCCGCTTTCCCTCGTCCCTTCTATCGCCTCTGCGCGATGAAATCATTTGTGCAGGATTACAGGTTATCAATGACTCTCCGCAGCTTTTCGTTCACCTGGCTAGCCGTTGACTCCAGCTTGGGATTTCCGACCACGGAGAGCATTCTGGCTGCATCCACGGCGGCGACAACCGAGTGTCCGTTCTGCTCATAAACAATCACGTTGCAGGGCAACAGCAGACCGATGTTGATCTCTTCCTGCAAGGTCTGGTACGCGAGCGCCGGGTTGCACGCGCCGAGGATTACATAATTCCGAAAGTCAACGCCGAGCTTTTCTTTCAGCTTTTCCTTAATGTCAATTTCGCAGAGCACACCAAAGCCTTCAGCTTTGAGAGCTTCACGTGCGCGCGCCACGGCTTCGCTATAAGAAACGTCAAGCGTCCGGCTGTAGTCGTAGCTTGAATGTTGTTGTTCCTGGCTACTCATCTTTTTCTCCTTTTCCAATAAACCAAACTGCGCGAGGGGACGACCCCTTAGCGATTGGCCGCCCGCCCGAGAGTGCTATCGAGCGAATGTTTCATTTTCTGGGCAGCCTCGTCAACTGCCTCCTCCACATTTGGTGCCTGATGGCTTACCACGATTGGCTCGCGCCCGGCAAGACGGACCTCTAGCAGGCAGCGTTTATTGCCGAATTTGTTGTCGCTGTTCTCGTCGCTAAGGTGGACTTCCACCCGTGTGATTTGCTCGCTGAAGCGGTCTAAGATGCCCCTCACAACGGCTTCGACTTGTTGCGCCAGTAGCTCGTTGCCTTCGATGTTGGAATCGGTATTGATTTGAACTTGCATATGTCAATTCTCCTTTAATGCCTGGCTTATGGCAGTTAATCGTTTAGCGCCGACGTATTGTAGCGCGCGACTTCTCCGCCCCTTCTACCAATAATCCCCAGAGGGATCATCGTAATTCCCCTCTCAATAACGGTAGATCGCCGCGATGCCTGTCTTCGTCGGCATCCGCTCGGTGGGAACAATGACGACTTGTCAGCTCATCTTCAGGGCCAACGCTCCCAGCTCGTCGAGCATGTCATCAATCTCCGGGTTTGCCAAATCATCTAACTCGATGTCGCCAGTTACCGCCTTGATTCGTCCGGGAACTTTGCGGTCAGCTTCGATGAGCAGGGTGGCCACCCGTCCGGCCACGATTGCCTTGGCGATGGGCACTAGTTCAAAAGCGGCTAGATTTCACGCGTCGGATATTTCTGCCGTAGCGATTCCTCTAATGCCTTCACCAGATTCCGATATCGGATTAGATCCTGCTGATTTTCTGATGGGTGCCGATGAGTCGGCTGGTAGAGTGAGAGGCAGGGAGGCTCACTAGCATCCAAAAGACCCGCTGCATAGTCATTGTTGAGTGATTCCATTATTTTTTCCAGATAATAGGCCTCACTTGCAATGGTCAGCGCGCCCCTCACTAACTCACGTCACGGTTGCGCAACGTGCTCAAGCTGTTCGCCAACAGAAGGCCGATGCCGACGCCGAGGCCGAGGGCGATCAAGGTCGTTAGGCCGGGGTTCTCGCGACCGTAATCAACCGCCTTCTCGTATTGTTCGCTCATGCGCTTGTTCGCTTGCTCATAAGCTTCGCCGACCTTCTGCTTCGCCTGATCTATGATCTCTGCGCCGCGCTCTTCGACCTGTTCGCGCACGGCATGAACGGCCTCGCTCACTTTATTGGCCACTGTTTGATTATTATCGGGAGTGGCCCGCGCCGTCGCCGCCCCGGTTGGATTTAATGGTTGCGGTTGGTTCTGACTTTCGGGTTTCATACTGTTCTCCTTTAATTTGTAATTTGATAGTTTATTGGCTTCAATGATTTCCTGCGGATGTTGCTTGAGGCAGGTTGTATATCAGGCAGCCTGTCTGACGTGCCTTGTGGGGCGTGATGCCCGATCATGACCGGGCATCACGCCTGCTTCAGCGGTGTCCTCAGACCTATCTTCTAACTTGCTAATTAGATTGCCGCCACGCGTGAGGCCGACTCGTTTGGCTGCGAAACACTCTTTACGACCTGGGCCGTTTCCTGTTTCGAGCCGTGTTGAGCGATGTCAGCCTGGGCCACAATGCCGCAGCAGGCACCACTTTCGTCCACCACCGGGACACGGCGCACCTGATTCTCTTCCATCACCGTGCAGCAGTCCTCCAGGCTCATCTCCGGCGTGACGGTTACGCAGGGGCTGGACATGCAATCGCCTGCCGTCATCTCTAGCGGATTCTTGCCAACGGCCACAGTCCGGCAGGTGATGTCACGGTCGGTGATGACTCCTACCAGCTTCATCGTTTGCTTATCCTGGACTACCGGACTCTGCCCGCAGTCGTGCTCCACCAGGAGCCGGGCGACTTCTTGTAGGTTGGTGTCCGATGTACAACAGGCTGGGTTTTTGGTCATGATGTCTTTGACTTGCATAGTTTTTCTCCTTGTTTCTTGGTTATGAGATGGCTCGATTCTATCGGCCTTACACTGTTACCTTACGATGGGCAATTAAGCGGAACACTCCATTGATGGCGAGATGGAGCAAAATATACACAATGAGCGCGAATAAGTAGGAGAGCTGGATTTGCATTACTCCGACCGACGGCGTACCCACAATGCGCTCGAACGGTGCCAGCAGTGGTGCGGAAATACTCGCCACGAACTGAACGAAACCATTGCCGGAGCGCGCGCCCATCAGTTTGAGGAGGAACTGTAACGTAATCACGCCATAGATCAGGTAGAAGATATAATCTATGATTTGTGAAATCCGGGCCGCTGTTCGGCTCCTTCCTAATTCGCGTTCCGTCGCAGCCGCTTCATGGACGGCTTTATGTTGTAATGCGTGCGCCACACCCGCTAACTCGGATGATTCCGCTGGCGCGACGTGCGCTGATTCGGATTTGATACGAGCATTCACGTCTTCATCTATCGAAGCCTTAACCTTTTGATGCGAAGCTAGTCGGCGCTCTTCGTCTAACAGCACACTATTTGTTTCATCTGGCATAACTCTCCTTACGATTGTGCAGCGCGCGCGTTGCACGAATGGCATCTTGCCGTAAAGCATATGCTTTACGGCAAGATGCCATTCTTTCTCAGACCTGTGCGGTCTTTACTGATGGCTGACCTTAGCCTGTTTCTCGGGTTGATCTGCAATGATGATCTCCACCCGCCGATTGACCTGACGGCCAGCCGCCGTTTCGTTGTCGGCTACGGGTTTTGACTCGCCAAAACCTTGCGCCACGAGCATAAGTTCCGACTTCACCCCATTTTGCACCAGGTACTCGCGCACCGCCTCGGCTCTTCCACGCGAGAGACTGAGGTTGGAAGTCTCTGATCCGACCGAATCTGTGTGTCCTTCAATCTCCATCCGATAGGTGCCGGAATAGGCCGCCAGAATGCCGGACAGTTTACTCAGCTTCTCTCTGGCCCCCGGTTTGAGGGTCGCTTTGCCGGTATCGAATAAAACATCGGAAAGATTAACGATTAGCCCGCGAGCTTCGCGCCGCGTTTCCAAAATGGCGGAGAGTGAGACGTAAAGGTGCTGCTGTGCGGCGTCTCTTTCACGCTTGGCCTGGGCAGCTTGCAGACGTGCGGCGTCCGCTTCGTCCCGTGCCACTGCCTCATTTGCCTTGGCTTTCTCGGCTTCGGATTGCGCCTGCTCAACACGCGCTTTTGCCGCTATAGCCTCGTTCGCAGCCCGCACTGCACCTTCGCTTTCAGCGTTCCGCGCGCGTTCCGCTTCAGTGCGGGCGCGTTCTGTCATCATTTTGGCGCGCTCAGTTTCGGCTTGCGCACGTGCTGCTGCGGATTGGGCCTGGGCAATGCTGTCGCCAGCCTGTTGGCGTTCGGCCTCTAGTCTTGCTTGCTCGCCGCGCTCGACGCTCAATTTTCGCGCATGTTCGGCAATGCGCATCACGTCATGTGCCAGGCCACTATTTTTCTTCGCGTTATCGCGCAGGTCAGAAGGTTTGCGCGAGCGCGGCCAAGCCTGTTCCAGCGTGGCGAGTTTTAGTTCTGCCTCGCGCAACTCCGGTTCGGCAGAAGTTCTGGCCCCCGCCATCTGCGCGATCCCGACGGCGCGGCGCGCGCCCAGAATCATCAGTGGCGTGCTGTAATCGGCAGTTGCTGCCGCAGAAGTGGGCGATAAGAGAGCGTAGAAGATTCCCGGATCGCCGCTATATTCGATCTTGCTCGTGGTGATCCGGCCTTCTGTCCCTTTGCGCAAGGTGTTCTCGGCCACGATCATTGCACTCGGCAACTCCACCCTGGAATGCGGCTCAGCGGTAATCATCAACCCAAAGGTCTGAAATTTCGTCGTTGACTCAATCTTAAACTTCTTCTGGATCGGTAACTCCATCAGGTTCTCCGTCTGTCCCTCTGGTGCTACTGCCCACAAAATATAGGTGGTATATAAGCCTCCGAGCGATTGCGGATTATCGAAGCTCTCCATCTCAAGCCGGACATTCGTGCGGCCCTGCTTGAATTCCACATCTGCCTTGCCCCGCACACGCGGAGCAATGGCTGTTCCCGACATTGTGACGGTTGTCTGCTTTTTTTCGTTGTATGTGACAGCTAGTAGCTGGCGCTTGGCGACAACCCATTGCGGGGTCTTCGTGACCTCAATAGTTTGTGGGAAACCCATCCCCATGAGCGCGACCAGAAATAGCGCGCTTGCCGTAAATAATTTAGTAATATTCATTTGTTCTCTTTCTTTTCGATCCTGTTTCCGGGGTGAATCCGAGATCATTCAATTCATTCGATCTTCAGCCTGCCGATGTTGCTCTTCCTGTCCCCGACTACCTTGCTGATCCCTTAGCGACGCACCTGGCTTTAAACTGCTGTGCATATTCTGCGCAGCCCTTATACCCGCAATTTTATTTCTCAGCCTTCCGCGTGGAGTAACGACCCAGCGTGGTTGAAAATGCCCGCAGCTTGGCGGGGGCCGTAACTTTGTTTTCCTGTAAAACTTCTTTGGCGGTCATGTTTGCGCCGTATACCTCGCTCATATCATCCTTATCTGGCTTAATCACCACCCCCTTGAGTTCCAGCCCGGCAAACAGTCCGCGACTGCGTGAGTAGGAAAGGATTTGGGCATTGAGCTTCAGATCCGTCTCAGCGCCCGCCTGGCGACCCACTGGCCCGGCAGCGACAGAGGCATCCCCACCTAACGTGAAGGAGTCTGACAGCAGACTGTTCAGCCCATCTTTGGTCATAAACAACATCACGAAATCCGTTGATTGCGCGCCGATTTGTAAGCCGAAACTGCCACCGGCCAGATTAAAAAACGCGGGTGCGCTCCAACCATCAGCCGTGCGGCAACTCGCTACACCCCGACCGCCGCGACCACCGATGATGAACCCGGCCTTGAGGACTTGCGGGAATACAGCTACACACTCAGCGCCGTCCAGGAGTTGGGTGGGAATCGCCTGCTCTGGTGTCTCCATGATCTCGCGGAATACTTTGGCCGCTTTCTCTGATTGTTTGGTTTGATCCTTTAGGCTTTTCTGTGGCTTTCCGTTGGCGAGACAGACGGTGCTGAATGCTAAGCAGCATACTGCGACGAAACTAATAATTGATTTACTTTTCATATCTTCTTTCTTGAAAAAAAATGCGCCCCTGCTTGTCCGTTAGTGCGGCGTCATTGCCTTTCGCTCAAAGCGAGCGAGGCATTAGGCGCAGCCGCCACTACTACGACAAAGTCAGATTCCAATAAATAACCAGTTGTGTGTTTTGCTTACACTCTGTAGGAATAGCGTTATCTTCGGTCAGATGGGAATAAATTGCTGTGCAATATTGGACAATTATGAAAAGAAATATGGCGGAGTGATAATTATCAATGTTTACAGCGTTCGACCATCTGGCCATCCCCCTCAGAAAGATGTGCCAGTTCCTTGGCGCGCAACTTTTTCGCGGTTTCGGTTTGGTCGCTTGTCATAAGACGAACTCCGCCTCACTATAAGGCTGATTGTCGCTTAATTTTTCGCGCTTTAATCGCTTCGTCTAGCTGTTCCTCGGCAGCACCCTTTGTCTCCTCCATCACTTCAGCGATTTCGCAAACCAGGAGCTTTCTTGCCCTTTCCAGCAGTTGTTTTTCACGAAAAGAGAGTGCCTTTGTTTCGCTCAATACCGTTAATGATTCCACGACTTCGACCAAATCAAAGGCTGATCCAGAGGCCAGCAGTTTTAGGTTATCGCTGGCACGTTGCTTCCAGTCCTTAGTTACGGCGTTTGTTTGCCTGAACTGGCTGAGCAGCTTCGGAATGTCAGATTTTTTCAGCAGGAGCCGCAGCCCGATGGTTTGGGCTTTATCTATTGGGACATACAACTCACCACCACCCTCCTCCAAGATCGCCAAGTGATAGAAGCTGACGGCTCTATCAGCGATAACTTTCTCGACGATTGGGCCAATCAGGCAGGGGCCATGCGATGGATAAATCACTTTATTCCCCGTAATCAGTGTCATTTAATCTCCTTCCTTCTGGTCAGCATGAGTCAGCGCCTGATGATTTTTTTTGCCCCCCGGCGTGCTGCAATTCTTTTCTTCTCAGCGCCCTGACAGCTAGTTAAGTTTACGCTCTATGGGGATAGGCTTATCTTCGGTTAGATGGGCAAATATTGCCGTTCAATATTGAACAGCTTAGCAAGGGATGAGGGTGAGGTCTGAAGCTGGAAGTGAAGGCTTTAGGCAATACCTGCCAGATAATCGGTCAGCTTCTGTTCCTTGATGATAAGAAAATGGTCAGCGTTCTTCTCGATCAGTCCCAGCGTACGGAAGCGTTGCATAAACTCACTGATGCGGGGGCGCGTCGTGCCCACCATCTCAGACAATTCTTCGTGGGAAATTTTATGCTCAATGCGGATGCTGCGCGGGTCTTTTTTGCCGAGCTTGCGCGCCAGTTGCAAGAGCGTCTTGCCCAGGCGCTGTTCGCTATCAACCGTTACTAAATTGGCGATGACCTGTTGTTGGTCAGCAATCCGAACGGTTAGATATTGTACGAAGCCTTCAAAAAGGGAATCGTGCTGTAAGCGAGCAAAAAAACTGGCACTGGGAATTTGCTTCAGTTCTGTTTCTTCCATAGCAACCGCTGTCTCCAGGCGTGCGCCAACACCAGACAAACACAATTCACCGAAAATGTCCCCTGCCGTGTGAATAGCCAGAATACACTCTTTCCCTTCCGGCGAAAGCATCAGCAATTTGACTTGCCCGCTGGCAAGAAAATAAACCATTCCATCCTGATCACCACACGTATAGGCATGATCATGTTTGGCAATTTTACGGGTGTGTGAATTGATGGTTTCGCGTTGCAAGGAATCGCGCAATCGTTGTTTGAATTTATCAACTTGTGGAATCTGCTGAATCATACTCGCGCCTCTTTTTCATCCATTTCATTACCAACTCGCTGCTTAGCGTCGCTGCCGTCATCACTCACTCGCATAAGAAACTCGCGCGCGACCAGCAGCCAGAATTCCCAATTCCTGGATTTGCCGTGAATGTGCGGTGATTCGCACAAAGGGAATCCCCAGGAAGCGGTTGGCTTCCACGCGCATAATTTCCACGCAGTTGTACTTGGCCCCTTGGCTTTGTTCTGTAATCCGCTTCGTTGCTTTGCGCAGGGCCGTTTCCTGGTTCCAGCCATAGACAGTGGCTTCCAACTCAGTCGCAATAAAAAGGAAATACCACCCGGCTTGTGTGATGCGTTCCTTAAAGCTCTGAATATTCACGTTCTTGAGTAACTTCCAGCCCGGCGCGCAAGGGGTGCCTTCAAGCAGGACTGAGGCTGGTAATAGGGTTCCCTCCGCCAGCAGGAGAGAACCCGTTTGAAGCGAGGTTATATTTTCCATCATTTCCCACGAGGAGCGCTAAACGGCAATGCCGCAAGGATCGAAGGCGTCGGAGATTTATGCCCAAACATCCAGCCACCCCGGGCTAAGCTGAAACTCAGGAAGAGCGCAATCGCCAGGACTGACCACGCCAGGTTCGGTTGTTGCAACACGCCAAATTCACGTATCCCCGTCGCAAATAAGAGGAGTGACCCCGGTACTACTCCAACAAACATGAACAGGAAACGGACAGAAGGGTTTTCGACTTTGCTTTGGACTTCTCCGCAGATATTTTTGCGAAACATTGATAACTCCATGGTCGGCAAGCTATTGGTAACTGAAAAGCCGGAGGATTCCGGCTTGGCAAAGAAAAGAGTAAGCTACGTTCTCTCCCGAACCAGGTTTAGTGGGGCGAACACTTCACCCCCACCTTACTTAATACCGCTTGTCTTTTGGCACCGGCACATAATCGTAACCGATTAGATGCTGTTCCACTTCGGCCATCGCGACGCAGGTCGCGCGGCGTCCTGGCATGTGGAGGCGCGGACGAGCGCCATTGCGGATTTGTTTGGCGCGTTGCACCATTAACAGCACTTTGCGGTATTTGTTATCTTTGTTGTCGATCTTCATGGTTTTTCCTGTTCTTTTTCAGACAGCCTAAGCCCTTTTTTTCCGCCCTGCCGATGATTCGGCCAGGAGGTTTCCAACAAATATTGACCGCTCATAAATCTTACAGAAGACACACGAGCGAACAGCTCTCGCTGGTTTGTAAATGGGCTATGAGTTTCAGATTGCCTGAGGGATTTCAGAAAAACTGAGAAGAGAGTGACCAGACTCGGTTCTTACTCAACCTACTCTCTAACTGTGGGGATGTCAAACAAGACAGTAATCCCCAGGAGGGAACTACTGATAGCTTGGCGTGTGTGATCCAACCGGTAGGGGTTACTTTAGCTGCGAAAGCGGAACGTGATGCGTCCCTTGTTCAGGTCGTAGGGCGAAATCTCTACGGTGACGCGGTCTCCGATCAAGACGCGAATAAAGTTTTTCCGCATTTTACCGGAGAGGTGCGCGCTCACCTGATGCTCTCGTTGGGAGAGCATGACGCCGACAATAAAGTTCGCATTGGGCAATTTTTCAAGAATCTTGCCCTCCACTTCGATCATTTCTTCCTTCATAAGTACCTCGTTTATTTGTGCATGAATGGCACGGATTGCTACCGCTTTCCAAACCATCTATCGCTGGCGATACTTAGTCGGAAGGTCCGCGACTCAGGCGCCGGTGGTTTAGCTGATGCGCCGCCGCCGCTTATTCTTACTGGCCCGAATGCGCGCCAGCTTGGATTTTAGTTTGCGGCGCTCGCCCGGTTTCAGGTAAAACACTCGTTTTTTCGCTTCCTGCATAATCTCTTCTGCTTGCACTTGTCGTTTGAAGCGGCGGAGCGCGGATTCAATGCCTTCGCCCGCAAATAACTTAACTTCTGCCAACTGACACCTCCATGTTTTTTAAGGCTGGCTTGGTGGCCGTAGCCTCGCTTAATTCATACAGATATTTCATGCTCCCCTTTGGGATCAGTAAGCTGGGGGAGCCGTCACTCGGTGTGACTTTGAGACAGGACTCATCGTACCAGGCAAGATGTCCTGTAATCTGTTCCCCTTGCCGCAAGACGAAAACGAGTTCGCAATCTTCTCTCATCAGCGATTGCAGGTACGTGCTCTCGCGATGCGTCGAAGCATTATCTTCCACACGGGGACGTTGCGTCGGACTCCCGGCAAATCGCCTTGGGCCAGGAGGGGATTGTTGATGATTCCTTCGATTCACCTTGCTACCAGAGACTTACAAGCGAACAGCTTTCGCTTGCTTAATAAGTAGGGTTAGAAATTCAGATTGTCTGAGGGATTTCAGAAAAACTGAGAAGAGAGTGACCAAACTCGATTCTTGTTCACCCTACGCTTTAGCTGGGAGTTTGTCAAATACTGCTGTGATGACAATGAGTTGCTGGCTGGTCAGGCCGCCCCATTGTTACTTGCCGCCGTGTTTCTCGTAGACGATCATCAGGGTTAAGTCTTCACTGCCGGTTTGCTGCAAGCCGTGCGAACTACCCGGACGGGTCAAAATTGCATCGCCGGGTTTGACCGGGAATTCTTTGCCGTTCATTTGCATCACGCCGCTGCCGCTTAGGATGTAATAGACCTCGTCAACTTCCTGCAAATGGTAGCCAATCGTTGCACCGGGTCTGAGCACGCGTTTGCGAAACTCGAACTTGAAGTCGGCTGCTTTTTGGAAAAAGCTGTACCCCACGGATTGCCCGCCGCCGTTATGCGGCCCCGGGCCGGGCTTGGCGACTTCCGCATCACGTTCGAGAAGATAGCCTTTGTTCTCGCTGCCTGGGGGGCGATTTGCTGGCACCAGCCAGGCGCATACCAAAACAATCGTTATCAATAAAGCTACCGCGAGCAATAGTTTTTTCATAGGTCTCCCCGGCTAAGAAAATAGCCGAAGCTGATTGCACGTGCAACCAGCTTCGGCTAGTGCAAGCCAGGAGAGAAGAAAAAGATCAGTTCCTGGCCCAGATTCCCAGCACGACAAGGAAAACTACGCCGACGCCCGCCAGCACGCCTAAGGCTGTGTAGCCTGCGATCTTGCCCGCTTTTCCGCCGTCTTTGCCGGAGATTTTGTCTACGTCGCTGTAGCGGAGTTCGCGCGACGTGACTTTGTCTTTGGCGACGAATTGCACGGCAAAGAGGTCATCTTTGATTTCGGCAATGCGACCATCCAGCTTTTCGCCGGATTTCAATTTGACGGCCACGTTTTTGTTCGTCCCCCATGCGACAATGCGTTGTTTAAGCTTGGCTTCTTTGGCGAGTTGTTTGTTATTGGTTTGTGCATAAGCCGATACGACAAACAGCAGGCAGAGCAGTAAGGAAAGAGTTTGTTTGAGCATAAAAAGTTCCTCCTATCACTCGGTAGCAGCATAAATTGTAAACAGCATCACGAACACGGCTCCAACTGCTGCCATAATTCCCAGCGCCGTGAAACCGGCGGTTTTTCCCGCATTGCCTTTCGCCGAAAGTTTGTTAATGTCGCTGAATTTGATTGGTTGCGAAGTGATTTGGCCGTTTTTCGCGACGAATTGAATGGCAAAGAAATCGTTTTGGATTTCGGCGATGCGTCCGCTAAGTTTTTCGCCGGAATGCAGTTTCACGTTGACCTGTTTGTTGGTGCCCCAGGCAACGACACGCTGTTTGAATTCAGCTTGTTTTTCGAGCGCAGTGGGGTTGGTTTGCGCGAATGCATTACTCAATCCCAGCGCGAAAATTAAGCACCAGACGATAGATACCTTAGGCATAAAATTACCTTCAAGAAGATGAGCGTTAATCGGCCAGCGCCAACCCAATCAATACCAGCGTTCCGACAGCGGCTGAGGCTCCCAGCACGATCCAGCCTGCGATTTTTCCACCGCTTGTCGCGCCTTTGCCGGAAATCTTGTCCACGTCAGAATAGTTGATGTCACGGTTGACGACTTGTCCGTTTTCGACCAATTGCACAGAGAAATTAGCATCTTTGATGTCGGCAATGCGTCCGTCAATTTTGCTGCCGGACTTGAGCTTGACCGACACGTTTTTATTCGTGCCCCAGGCGACGATGCGCTTTTTGTGTTTGGCTTCCTGCGCTTCCTGTTTAGCAGCGGAAGCTACTGCGGTGTGCGTCGCCAGCGGGGTTAGCGCGAGCGCGCCCGCGACAAGCCAGGAAAATGCGAGCGAATAATATAAGCTGAACATAGCGCCTCACTGAAAAACAATCGTCTTGGGACGATCATTCGATTTGGAAAGATAGACGACCGCTAATACTGCCAAAAGCACCATCGAACCGAGCGCCACATATTGCGTTACTTTGCGCACGTCGGTTTCGCCTTGGCCGGAAATGCGGTGGACTTCGCTGAAATTGACTTTACGCGTCGTGACTTGCCCCGCGTCAACGCCTTGTACGGCGAAGTACGCGTCGGTGATTTCGGCAATGCGGCCTTCTACCTTCTCGCCGTTTTTGAGATTTACCGTCACGTTTTTCTGCAACCCCCAGTTGATGATTTTGCTTTTGAGCTTTTCTTCCTGGCTGGTGGTTTGGGCCAGGCTCGCACCATCGAGCAGGCAGATTGAGAGGAGCGCGCTAAGCAGCTTTTTCAGCATAAGAACCTCGTTTCAACCGTAGTTTTCAAAAAACAGTAGAAGGCCTAAAACCGCCGCCGTGATGCCAAGTATGATGGCGACTTTCGCGCCGGTGGACAGGTTATTGCCTTTGACCTGCGTGACGGTCGGATAAGACACCGTTGTCGCTGCCCCAGTTGCTGCATCCACGACTACGAGGGATTCGGCGCCTGCCTCGCGGATGTACCCGGCGACTTTTGTGTTGTCGCGCAACTTCAGGCTCACACGTGCGTCCGAGCCGACGCCGAGTTTCAGAATAGCGGTTTTGATCTTCTCGGCTTGTTGCGCTTCTTTTTCAGCTTTCGATTTCGCCCACACCGGCGGAACTGCCGCCAGCAGGCCGATCAACACAAAGGCAAGATATTTTTTGAACATAGGATTCTCCTTAAAAATTGGGATCGTTAAGCGTGATCCCGATCACAACGGCGATAGTGACTAAGACTCCGAGGGCAATGAAGCCGCCAGTTTTTCGCACTTTGTCTTCAGTATTATTTTTGAGCGCGACCTTTTTGATTTCGTGCCAGCGAAAATCGCGCGTGTTAATTTTGCCTTGCTGGAGGAATTGCATCGCCAGGGCATCATCTCTGATTTCGGCGATGCGCCCCTGCAATTTTTCACCAGATTTGAGCTGAATATGGATGGCTTTGTTCGGCCCCCATTCGACCACGCGGTTACGCAGTTTTTCATCCGGCGCGGATTGCGCCAGGGCGGGTCTGAGAGTGAGAGCAAAAATCATCAGCCCGGAAAGCAAAAGGGTGGAAATCTTTCTGAGCATAAAAACCTCCTACCGGTTTAGCCTGGAAGGTGGATAGCCTGTCCTGCGCTGCGTATTTTTCTGCTAAATGCTTGACGGGCAACCCAACATCCGACTAGGGCAACTGCTATACCTCCCCAAATATCCACAGCGTAGTGATACCGTCCATACACTGCCGAAACGCAAACGCCCAGGGCAAGAATCAACACTGCGTGACCAAGCTTGCGCGAGAAGCGATATGCCGCGATTGTTGCTACGAAAGAGCCGGCAACGTGCGCGCTCGGAAATGCGCCACCGTGAATGCGCCCGTGCTTTTCGACCAACTCCACCAGGTGTGTGAAAATCCAGCCCGGCGTTTCGTGTACCGTTTGCAACTGGCGAAGCGTGTGATACGGCCCTTCGATGGGATAAAAAATAAAGATGAGGTAACAAAGGAGGTACGACAGACACAACGCGAAGACGAACTCAGTAAACTGCTTTTGATTCCGCCGCCACAGCAACAACGCTAACGCCGGAATCAGCGGCCAGTACATGAAATAAAAGAAATTCATTGTCTCGGTCAGCCAATAGCTGATGTGCTGCTCAAACCACACGGTTGGATGTGCGCCGAACGTGGCAAAATCTAACTGAATGAGTCCTGCATCAAACCAGCCACGATGAATGAGATGGACAATGCTGTGAATCTCTTCAAAGAAGAAGCCGGACAAACCGAGCGGATACCAATAACTCAGAAAATGCAGCAACGGCGTTTTGCGTTGGCGAAAGTAAGCCAGCGCGAAAATCATCAATGCGAAACCAACGTGTGCGAGTAATAATTTGCCGCGCTTTTCGATAGGATTTGGGCTAAAGACTAACAACAATCCAACGAAAGCCAGATAGCCAAGCGTCAGGCGATCTGTGAGGTTGAAATAACTGAGGACGCGCGTGAGTGTGGAACGGTCTGTGCGCGGCAGCGCCTCAGATTGCATTGTACGATCTAATTCCATCATATCTGGTTTCCTTATTCGTGAAGTCCTCCACCATCCATCCATTTTTCATTGCCGCCTTACGCAATCTGCGCTCAGGATTCGTGGCCACAGGGTTGCCGACCAGGCTCAGCACGTGGCGATCAGTGTAATGGTTTCCGTAGGCAAATGACTTCGCTAAATCAAAATCACGAAACTGATTTAAGGCCAGCAAGGCAGTGACTTTGGCTTTGTTGTATGGGTGTTCGCCTGCGATTTTGCCGCGCAAGATAATGCCATCGTTTTCGATGCGCGTGCCGATATGCGAATCAGCGTTCAGATAAAGCGCCAACGGTGCCAGCAACAAATCCAGCGAGCCGGAAAGCAGCACCAGCGCGTGGCCTTGTTGTTGATGCCAGCGCACGCGCGCTACCGTTTTGGGCAGCAAGTGATGTTTGATGTGCTGGTCAAAGCAATCCTGTGCCAGTCGCCGATAATGTTCGTAGGGCTTGCCGGACAAATACGCTTTGTTGGCGCGCAGGACGGAATGCCCTTGCGCAGCGGTGTGGAAAGCTCCGGCAGCTAATCGCCCGATGTCGCTGACGCGAAGCTCACCGTACCGCCACAGATATTGCAGAAAACGCACTTCCATCGAAGCGCCGACCAGTAGTGTCCCATCTACGTCAAAAATGGCTGCGATAGATTTTTTATTGTGCATGATTTTTGGAGCCACAGAGATCACAGCGCGCGCCAAACAGTGCCCCCTTCGCATCCTCTTCAGCGTGCTCGGTGATCGCTGTGACATAAACGCTACCACGCTTTCGGTAGCACAAACCCTTTGCGAAAGAATCGCATTCCTTCAATGATGACAGGCACGCCGCGCACGACGCACAACACCACGGCAGCCACCGCCAGCACCAGCGCGGCCATGGGCAACGCTTCGCCTAACCACGTAAGCACCATCCGATCAATCGGAAAGCCCGGAGCCGATGACAGCGTGCGCCATAGCCCCAATAACAGGAACGCCGCACATTTGACGATGCCGTATGTGGCACGGCTGGCACGCGAACCGACCAGCAATTTGCCCCACCAGCTTTGCATCATCGTTTTTTCGCCAAAAGCCGTTTGGCCTTGTGTGAACGCGGCGGCGCGCAGGAAATCAGTCAGACAGCCGCGCGCAATCACGATGGCGGGAATCCAAAACGAAACAAGACCCGCCGTGGCAAAGTAAATCCAGTAGACATTCTCGACAATGCGATCTGCCGCAATGTCGAAGGCCGCGCCAATGTCGCTGGTATAACCGAAGCGCCGCGCGACCCAACCATCTACTGCATCCAGCGCGATGGCGAGAACTAATAAGAACAACGCCGTGATATTGGCCGCCAGACCGCGCCCGAAAAGCCCAACGGAGACAAACGCGATAATGACGCGAAACAACGTGATGAAATTAGCCAGCATACCGTACCTCCGGGCTTTACTTCCGTGCGAACGCGTCAACTTGCGTAAAGGTCGTCACGCCATTTTCCTACCGCAACCTGCCGCGCTCGCGCCACTCTTCTTAACAAGCCCTGTGCCAGAAACGGTGAAGGATAAAAACTATTGTGGGAACACAAGTTAACTGGCAGTCGTAAGACGCTGACGGATATTCATGGCATGATGGGGTGTCAGGTTTTTCTGACGAATGAAAGAAAGGAATGGCCACCTAATTCCTGTAATTTGTGGCTTAACAAAATGTATGGCTCAGAATCAAGATTCGAAAACCTACCTGCTCGCTGCTTCAGGCATTAGTCTGGTGCTTTCCTTTATCCCGTTTGCTGGCTTGATCGTGTATCCGTTCAAGCTGTTCGTTACCTTTATTCATGAAGGCGGCCACGCTTTGGCTACATTGGGAACGTTAGGGTCGGTTGAGCGGATTGCGATCCATCCTGACACCAGTGGTGTGACGCTGTCTCTGGGCGGGATGCCGATCATTATCTCCAGCGCAGGTTATTTGACCAGCACGTTGTTTGGCGCGGCGTTGTTGCTGATTTGCCGCAACGGTGCGCGTGCGAAAGCGGCTTTGGGGGTGATTGCCGCATTGATTCTGGGGGTGACGATCATTTGGGTGAAAGGACTTTTCGGCTTGGTGATTGGCATCGGCTTGGTCGCAGTGTTGATCTTTTTTGCTGCCGCCGCTAACCCGAAAGTCGCGCATTTTTTCCTGAGCTTTCTGGCTGTACAATGTTGCCTGAATGCGCTTTATGATTTGAAGACGCTGTTTTTGCTCTCGGCGATCACCGGTCAGGCCAGTGATGCCGTGAATATGCAACGGCTGACCTTCGTTCCTGCCATCGTTTGGGCCGTCTTGTGGTTGGGGCTTTCGGTCGTGGTGTTGTGGATGACGCTGAAAACCTATTTTCGCCAATCCGAAAATTTTGCTGCCGGGATTTGAGAATCGGCGGGAATTCGCACTATAGTTAAATTGGAACTAGCTCCAGAGTCCAACGTTCATTCACTGGCACGCACTTAAAGCCTGTATCCCGTTTCAGGGACAGAATGAACCAAATTGATTTTATCCGTTGTATGCATAAGGAGACTGTCACATGAATACTCATAAACTCACACATCGCTCACAAGGTTTTTCGTTGATTGAATTGCTGATCGTGATTTCGATCATTGGCATTATGGCCGCCGTTGCCATCCCGCAGTTGAATGCCTATTTGAAGCGTGGCCGTGAAACGGCTGCGATTGAATCGCTCAGAGAAATTCATCGTGCGCAAGCACAGTATTATTCAGCCAAGGGCAAATTTACCAGCCTAAATGACTTGGTAGAATCCGAGATGCTCGGCAGAAAATATGGCGAAGGCAGAACGATTAGTGGTTATACCTACACCAGCACTGACGTTTCGCCCAACACTTTCACCATTCACGCTGACCGTTTTAGCGATGGTGATGGCTATAACGATTTCAATGTGACGGAAAAGGGCGATATTTATCAGATCGAAAACAAGACCAAAGGTACTGTGGCTCGCGGACAAGGACAGCTCTATGGCGAAACCGATAGTACAGAAGCGAAAAAAGAAGGCTCCCCTGCCGCGAAATAACGATTTACCCCACTGCCGCCGCTGAACAACCCCGCAATGAGGGCGCGCGCAAAGCTGCAAGCTTCTGCCCGCGCCCTTTTGCGTTATCCCGCCGAAACGTTTAGAGTTGCTGCTACACTCAATCTCAGGAAGTGGCTTCTAAACGGATGCAACAAATCCCAACCTCTCCTCGAAAAAAGGCGCTCGTTTGGCTGGGCGTGTTCGCGCTGGTCGGCCTCGCTTTGGTCACGCTCTACGCGGATGGCTTTCAACAAGATAGCAGCTATCATTTTCTCTTCGCGCGCTGGGCCTGGCGGTATCACTACATGTTCGTTGGCGTGTGGCAGCGCCCATTATTTACTTTTATTTACGCGTTCCCGACCTTGTTGGGCTATCAGGCGGCGCGGCTGTTCACGGTCGCGATTTGTTTGGCGACAGCGTGGCAAACCTGGAAGCTGGCCCAGGATTTGAAACTGGAACGCTCCTGGCTCGTCATCCCGCTTCTCTTTCTTCAGCCTTCGTTCTTCGTTCTCTTCGCGGATTTGCTGACCGAAACGCTGTTTGCATTGGTGTTCGTCATTGCCTTGCGCCTGCATACACGCGGACGGGTAAAGCTGGGAATGGTCGTCGCCTCGCTGTTAATTATGGCGCGTCCCGAAGGCTTCTTTCTCGGCGCGCTGTGGGGCGTCTGGATTCTCTTCGACAAGCGCGTCTCGACGGTGTTCTGGCGACGTATTCCGTGGTCACTGCTGTTGGCGGTCGGTTCGTTCATCTGGTGGCTGGCGGCGTACATTATTACGAAAGACCCGCTCTTCATCAAAAATAACTGGCCGAGCGATTGGCATGAAGGCGTCTACGGCTCCGCACATATCTGGTCTTATCCCCTCCGCCTGCCGGAAATGGTAGGTGGTTTGTTAATAGTACCTTTTCTGGTGGGCCTGGCGCTGCTGCTCAAACGCCGTGAGCAGATTCCGCTGACGACCTCGTTTTTGCTGCTGTTTTTGCTGCATACCATTTTTTGGACGTTTGGCATGGTGGGCGAAGCGGGCTATCCGCGCTATATGGTGAGCGTGGCACCCGCGATGGCGCTCATTACGCTGATTGGCTGGAAGGTGATGGCGGAGTGGGGGCAGCAATTCTCCGCACGTGCGCGCTTGGCAACCGCAGGGACAGTATTGTTCATCTCAGCCGCGCTTTGCGTTGGATATATGGATGGGATGCCCTGGCCGCGTGACGGTTGGGCAATTAAGGAGATGCATCAATGGTTCCGCCAAAACGAGCGCCCGGTGACCAAATTAGTTTGGAGTCACGCGATGATGTGTGCGGTCTTTAATATTGATATGACGACCCGTCCCTATCTTTCCAACAATCGTGAGGCAAACCAAAAACTGCTGAGCGAAGCGCCTTCCGGCACCTTGATTTTCTGGGACAGCGAAATCGGGCCGAAGTGGTACAACTTGACCGATCAGGATTTCGAGAGCATCGGTTACAAACGGCTTCGCTCCCACTCGTATTCGTTAACGGGATATTTGTGGACGGACTGGAAAGGTCGGATGATGGGCACGCGCAAGCTGGATTTGCATTTGTTTTATAAAGAGTGAGCCGCTTTACGCGCCCTAGTCGGACGCCCTATAATTGCGCTTCATCAAAAACTCTTTCCAGGAGAAGTACATCGCCATGAAAACCACTCGTTTGATTTATACATTTGCCGTCGTCGCTTTGAGCCTTGCCGGACTGGCCAGCGCCCAGGCACAGCAAACCCAACCTCCAACCCAGCCGGGAAAATCACAGCCGCCGAAACAAGACAAGAAGGAGCAGGCAGGGGAGAACCCCGATCAACAGGAGCCGATAATTAAGGGGCCAAAAACCTATAACGTCCGGCTGCCCATTGCTGTCGTAGATAAAAGCAGCCGTTTTGTCGTTGATCTCAAGCAAGAAGATTTTGAGATTTACGAAGACAAGGTCAAACAAGAAGACCTTGTAAGCTTTGTGGCGGAATCTGATCTTCCACTCGATATCGCCTTATTGATGGATACGTCGAACAGCGTCAAGCCAAAGTTGAAATTCCAGCGTGATGCGGCTGTTTCCTTCCTGCAAACGGTGCTGCGCCCACGCAAAGACCGTGCTTTGTTTTTGTCCTTCAATTCCGATATCGAATTGCAGCAGGATTACACCAATCGTATTGATCTGCTGTCGCAGTCTATTGACAAGGTGAAGGCTTATGGCGAGACGCGGCTCTACGATGCGGTGTATCGGATTTGCGAAGAAAAGATGTTCGCCGAATTCGGGCGTCGGCGCGCCATTGTCTTGATTACGGACGGCGAAGACACTGCCAGCGATCATACTCTGGACGAAGCCCTCAAGATTGCTTTGCGCTCTGAAACCGTGGTCTTCGTGATCAGCAATAAAGCCGCAGGCTTCTTCGGTGTGCAGGCTGGGCAAGTAGACAGTGATGAAGATAAAAATCTCAAAAGGTTGGCAGAAGATACTGGTGGCCGCGCCTTTTTCACCGGCACGACACTGGAACTCGAAAAAGGGTTTGCTTCTGTGACCAAGGAACTGCGCAGCCAATACATCATTGCCTATTCGCCGAGCAACGATGATTTTAATGGTAAATTCCGGCAAATCGAAGTGAAAGTCCCCGGCAAGAAAGACCTGAAAATTCGCACCAGGAAGGGCTATGATGCAGTGCTGAACCGCAATGGCCTTAGTTCTGATGTGAAGCAGAACTAATATCATTTGTAAACGCACGGTTCGCGCGCGTGGGAGTTGTATGAAAGTTGTATCCAAATTCTCTGTTTTTTCCGTGCTCGTGATGGGCAGTATCATCACCTTGTTGACGGTTTCTTCGCTTGACCTCGCCCACGCGCAACAGCCTACCCAACAGCCGCCGAAACAGTCACCGCAAAAACCCAAAGAAGACCCTGCCGACGAAGCGGGGCAAGTGCTGAAGGTCGGCACGAAGTTGGTGAACGTGCTGTTTAGTGTGACGGACAAGCAGAATCGCTATCTTGAAAACCTGACCAAAGAAGACCTCACCATATTTGAAAACGGCCAGGCGCAGGAAATCTTTACGTTCAAGAAAGAGTTCGACTTGCCGTTGACGATGGCGATTATGGTGGATGTCAGCGGCAGCGAACAATACGTGCTGCCACAGCTCAAAGACGCGGGCACGCATTTCATTGATGCGGTCATCAAGACAGGCAAGGATGTGGCTGCCATCATCAAATTTGAAGGCGAAGCGACGCTGATGCAAAACCTGACTTCCAATAAAAATCGGCTGCGCAAAGGCTTAGATGATGTCGCTTACATTCCGGCACCAGGGCAATACGGTGGCACGCCGGGCATCAATGGTGGGTCACGACAAGGAGGGACTTCGATCTACGATTCTGTGATTGCCGCCTGCGCGGATTTGCTGGCCAAAGAAGCCGGACGCAAAACGATTGTGCTCTTGACCGATGGCGTTGACACGACCAGTCGGCATGAAGCTGAACGATGCCATCACGGAAGCCTTACGGGCGGAAGTCGTGATTTATGCCATCGGGATTGGCGACGCCGCCAGCAGCGGGACGTTTATGGGAAATGGCGTGAATGAAGGCGTCCTGAAAAATTTAACCGAAGCGACGGGGGGACGCGCATTCATTCCCAATAGTCGCCGCGATCTGAACAGCGCCTTCCTGCAATTGGAACAGGATATGCGCCAGCAATATTTGCTGGCCTACGAACCCGCGAATGAAGCGCAGGATGGCAGCTTCCGCAAGATCGAAGTGAAGGTTCCAAAATACAAAGACAAAGACCTCAAGATTCGCCATCGGCGCGGCTATTACGCGACGAAAGGATAGGCTGAGAAGGGGAGCGGGGGAGAAGGGGAAGAAGTAAGCTTTTCTCCCCTTCTCCCCCGCTCCCTTTCTCACTTCTTCTGCACCACCACATATTCCTGCTCCGGGATGCCATATTTCATCAAGATAAACGGCTCAATCAAATAGTCCTTCATCCACGCAGGAAAATTCAACTGGAAATCTTTCTCGGTTTGTTGTGTTTTGAGCAGCAGTTTGTAGCCCATCCCCGGCAATTCGTCCGGCTGAACGTGGTGCCACCAGCGGCCCTGATCGTTATCCCACACGCCGATGGTGCCGGATGGCAGCGCTGTTAATTGGCTCACGCTTTCCTCCCGATCAAAATAATTACGGACTAGGAAGCCAACCTCGTAGGGAGGTTTTTTCGGGTCTCGCACGACGAGTAAAACTTCGCGCGCCGAAATGCCCAATTCGACGAGCACCAACGGATCTGCTGCAAACAGACGAGGCGCTTCAGTCAACATTTGATTGGCGCGCACAAAACCCGCAGCTTTTTGCGCCAGCACAAAGCGATGATGCTTCGGCTCGACGTAGTAATAAATCATTGCGGTCAGCGCGGCTAAGACTAAGACGATTACTGTCGCGCCGCGTTGCAAAATTACCGGCCACTTCTCGGCTCTGACGAGACGCGCAATGGCATTCCAACCATACAAACAAATCAAGGCCGTAACCGGTGCCGTGCTGACGAGGATACGCATAAATCCCAACGCGCCAAAGGTGCCCGTCCAGAACATATAGGAGTGTGCCAGAAACACCATCGCCCACGCTGCCCACGGCAACCCCATCACACGCTTGCAAGATGGCAGCAAGCCAATAAGAAAGAGCGGCAGCAGTATCCATCCGCAGTAATACGGCCAATAAATAACGTGATGCCAGAGGCTACCTTTTTGCGTTCCGATTAAGGGCCACGACCATTCGTACACGAAGTATAACCACTGCCCCGTGACCAGTCGGCAAACCAGCAAAAGCGTGACAACTCCGGTCGCAAGCGAAGCTCCCATCACAAATCGCTGGGGCCAGGTGGGATGCTCTGGTGTGCGTGGTAAAGCCAATAAAAACAGGCCCCAAACGGGTGCCAGCAAAAAGCCTTCCGGTCTGGTCAGTGGCAAAAACGACATCAACAAACACGATGCAAAAAAGCGTTTTGCCCACCACAGACGCAGCGCCATTGCCAATCCCAATGCCATCGGAATTTCTGTCATCGTGTCGCTTGCCAGCGCGAATGCTAACGGCTGAAAGACCAGCAGCAATCCTGCCAGCGTTGCGTTTGGCAACTTCAAGTCATCCGCCATCCGCATCGTTTGCCAAACCAGCATTGTCATGACGAAGGCGGCAAAGGCGCGTGCCGCAAACCAGCCGAATTGTGCTGGAACGACCATTAGCAACACATACAACGGACGTGCCCACGAAGTCAGCCCCAGCTTGGGGTCAAGCCAGGTGACGCGCAGATTCCAGTAATGCAACATCGAATCGCCATCGCCCGTGTACGGCCAATACCACGCCCAGGCGAGCAGCAATAGGTAAACGCCTATACAAATCCAGCGGCGGCGAAACGCTTGTTGTGTATTCAGCTTGGCGAACCAGGATGAGAACTGCGGGGCAGAAAAATTCATTTTGCATTGCGACTTCTTATGATATGAAACGAAGGCAGATTCTAAGCAGCACGTGAGATGCGGTCAAATCGGAGAAGGGAATTTATCAGCATGGCAAAGTATGAAACCGACAGAGAAGCCCTGGAACGGGATTGTGACATGGAGTTTTTTGTGGCAGGCGGCCCCGGTGGTCAGCATCGCAACAAAGTCGAAACCGGCGTGCGCTTAACCCATCGTCCTAGTGGTATCGTCGTCAACGCCACCGAGCGCCGCTCGCAATCCGCCAACCGTGAAGCTGCGTTTGAGCGCATAGCAGAAAAGCTGATCGCGCTGCAAGTTGTCCAGAAGCCGCGCCGTGCTACTAAACCTTCCGCTGGTGCGAAAGCGCAACGACTCGAAGGCAAAAAACGAAAGAGCGAGATCAAACGATCTCGCTCCCGCAACATCGGTGATGAGTAAAAACGCTAACCCAGCACTTCTTTGACCTTCGCGCCAATATCCGCCGGGCTTTTGACAATATGAATGCCCGCCGCTTCCATCGCGGCGAATTTCTCGGCTGCCGTGCCTTTGCCGCCTGCGATGATCGCGCCTGCGTGGCCCATTCGCCGACCTGGCGGCGCGGTCTGCCCGGCAATAAAGCCAACGACCGGTTTGGTCATATTCGCTTTGACGTACTCTGCTGCCTCTTCCTCTGCTGAACCGCCAATTTCACCAATCATCACCACTGCGTGCGTGTCGGGATCGCCATTGAAAAGCGCAAGGGCATCAAGCTGTGATGTGCCGATGATCGGATCGCCACCGATGCCGATACACGTGGATTGGCCTAAACCGAGCGCGGTGAGTTGGCCGACGGCTTCATACGTCAACGTGCCAGAGCGGGAGACGACACCGATGTTGCCTTCTTTGTGAATGCGCGCAGGCATAATGCCGACCTTACATTTGCCGGGCGAAATTACGCCGGGGCAATTCGGCCCGATCAATCGCACGCCGCGTGCTTTGACGTAATGATAGGCATTTACCATATCATTGGTCGGAATGCCTTCCGTAATGCAAACGATTAAGGCGATGCCCGCATCGGCGGCTTCCATAATGGCGTCGGCGGCGAAGGGCGGCGGCACATAAATGACCGTCACATTCGCGCCTGCCTGGGTAACGGCATCGGAGACCGTATTGAACACTGGAAAGCCTTCATGCGTAGTGCCGCCTTTGCCGGGCGTGACGCCACCGACAATGTTCGTGCCATAATCGCGCATTTGTAAGGCGTGAAAGGTTCCTTCTTTGCCCGTCAACCCCTGGACGATTAAACGAGTATTCTGATTAACTAAAACGCTCAAGCTTCCTCCTCAGGCGGTTTTTGCTCAACCGCAAACATAGATTTTTGATAGCAACATTTCTTCGGTGCGATGAAAGACGCGCAGAATAGCACACGGCTGACAAGACTGACCAGTGAAGGCAACACGGAAGAGGTATTTTGATGGAAGTCTATTGCTTCGGGGTTTTCTCCATTTTGCTGCTTAGCCCGCAGCCAGTAGTTGTTTGACCTCACCGATCAAGTACAACGATCCGCAGACACAAATCAAGCCGTTCGCAGGTGTACGTTCCAAGGCGATCTGTAAAGCTGCCTCCACCGAAACAGCCGGAAGCGAAGGTTTGCCTAATTGCGTTGCCGCATCAACGATGATGGTCGGATCGGCGCTGCGGGGATTGTCAATATGCGTGGCGATGATGAGATCAGCAAACGGAAAAAGCATCTCCGCCATGCCCGCAATTGCCTTATCGGTCATCGCTCCGAAGATCATCGTGATGGGAAGATTGGCTTCATAGGCACGCAAAAAAATCTGCAAGGTTTGCGCGCCTGCTAGATTATGCGCGCCGTCCAAGAGCACTTGCCTGCCTTCGACTTCAATGACTTCCAAGCGTCCGACCCAGTCCACATTTTGCAAGCCTGCTTCAATCGCCGTTTTCGGTATACACAGTCCCCGTTGTCGCAGTTGCTCGGCGATGTGAATGGCGGTGCGCGCGTTGATCGTTTGATGTTCGCCACGCAGGTTCAATTGCACGGAGTAATCTGCCAACGCGGTGTGATAGTGGAAATGAAACATTCCGGTCGAAGCTTCATCAATGACCGCACGATTATCATCCGCCGCGACCAGCACAAGTGGCGCATTGCTTTCATTGGCGCGCGCGACAATCGCGTCCATCGCCTCTCTTGGCTGCGGCGCAACAACTACAGGAATATGCGGTTTAATGATGCCTGCTTTTTCGGCTGCGATGGCAGCGAGTTGGTTGCCCAGATATTCCTGATGATCCAGGCTCAACGGGGTAATCGCGCAGACCATTGGCTGACAAATGTTCGTTGCGTCTAAACGCCCGCCCAACCCCACTTCCAGAATTGCCAGATCAACTTCCTGCTCTGCAAAAAACAAGTAGCCAAGCGCCGTGACCTGCTCGAAATAAGTAGCCGGCGCGGGCAGTGTTTTCTTTTCCACCAGGTTTTCACAGGTGGCGCGAACCTGGGTTGCGAGGCGCGCAAAATCTACTGGCGAAATCTCTGCGCCGTTAACGCGAATACGTTCGGTGATTTCCACCAGATGCGGTGACGTGTACAGCCCGGCGCGATGCCCCGCTTGCAAAACAATCGCTTCAGTCATCGCCGCCGTCGAGCCTTTGCCATTCGTGCCTGCGATGTGAACGACACGATATTTTAGTTGTGGATCGCCGAGCGCATGGCACAGGGTAGCAATGCTTTCCAGACCCAGTTTCATCGCCAGCATTTCGTGGCCGAGGCTGTAGAGATAATTGAGAGATTCAGCGAAGTTCATACTTGAAAATCAGAAGGCAAAAGGCAAATAGCAAAAGACAAAAGGGGATTCAGAAGCAAAGCCGCTCTCTACATTTCTTAAATCAAGTGCCGACCTTTTAACTTTTGCCGTTTGCCTTTTGCTTTATTGGCCTCTGAAGGCGGGTTTCCGTTTCTCCAAAAACGCTGCGACGCCTTCGCGGAAATCGGCGGAGTGGAAGCAATCGGCTTGATGCACCGCTTCAAATTCCAGCGCGCTCGCCAGATCGGAATTTAAGGCGTGATTGAGGCCAGCTTTAATGTTCGCTACTGCAATTGCCGGGGCTTGTGCCAGGCGTTCTGCCATTGCATTTACGATTGCGTCGAGTTCGGCGAACGGGACGACTTTGTTCGCAATGCCGAGCCGCAACGCGTCTGCTGCCGGGACGATTTCGCCGAGCGCCATTAACTCGAAAGCTTTGTGATAGCCGACCATGCGCGGGAAAAAGTACGTGCCGCCGCCGTCGGGCATCAAGCCAATTTTTACGAACAACTCGGCAAAGAACGATTGTTCGGAAGCGACGATGATGTCGCAGGCTAACGCATAGTTGCAGCCAATGCCCGCTGCCGGGCCATGTACACGGGCGATAATCGGCTTCGGCATCGCGCGCATGGCCAGGATGGCCGGATTGGTTCGCTCACGCAACGAAGTCGTGACATCGTAATTCGCTGCGTCCATCGCGTTGAATGAACTGAGATCCGCGCCGGAGCAAAACGCTTCGCCTGCGCCAGACAAAATGATGACCCGCGATTCATCTTTGGCCGCATCCAGCATCGCCTGATTGAAAAGCTCGAAGGTTTCAGGGTCTACGGAATTGCGGGTTTTGGGGCGATTGAAAGTAATGCGCTTAATGCCATTTTCCAACGTAACAAGCAGTTTAGGTTCTGACGACATGACTCGTTCCTTTCCAAATGAAGAGTGATTGGTTGCCGCGTCATTGTCGCTTAGCCACAAATGATTTACAAACCGCCAATCGCCGCGCTGTCAGCTTATGCTGGTCGCTCCCTTGCTTGTCGTCTGGCCTCCGGCGTTTTAGACAATTCCCCGCGAATAAAAAGAGCGTAAGAATGAAGGTTTCATTCTTACGCTCTGATGGCAATTCTTGCTTGCTTTATAGGTTACTCAAAGCTGACAGTGACAAAGCTGAGTTGACTGTTGCGTTCGACTTGCAACACGACTTCTGTTTCGCTTTGTAAACTGCGCAGTGCGCTGGTCAGCAGATCAACCGAAGTAATCGCCGTTTGGTTGATTCGATGAATCACATCACCCGGCTGCAAGCCCGCTTCTGCGGCGGGGCTGCCCGGTTGTATCGTTTGAATTACCACACCGGATTTTACTTTTAGTTTTAATTCAGCCGCGATTTCCGGGGTGACAGAACCAACGGAAATTCCCAGCTTTGCGCCTTGCGGCGTATCATTGATCTCCCGCTCGACAACCTGTTTGCTGAACGGTCTGTCGCCGATTTGAATCGTGGTGGTTTGCACACGACCATCACGAAGATATTTCACCGGCACGCTCTTACCGCTTATGGTATCTGCCACCAATTCGGTTAACTGCTTCGCCGCTGTAACTTTCTTGCCATCAAATTCAACAATCATGTCACCGCTGCGCAAATCGGATTTCGCTGCCGGGCCATCCTTGGCTACGTCACCGACTAGTGCGCCCATTACGCCTTCATAGCCCAACGATTTGGCAAGGCTGGGCGTCGCATTTTGCAGGTTCAAGCCCAAATAGCCGCGTAGAACTTTGCCATTCTTCACAAGTTGGTTATAAACCTTTTGAGTCAAACTTGAGGGAATGGCGAACCCGATTCCTTCGCTGCCACCCGAACGGGAGAAAATCATGGTATTGATCCCAATCACTTCTCCTTGCATATTCAAAAGCGGGCCACCGGAATTGCCTGGATTGATGGATGCATCGGTTTGAATAAAGTTGTCGTACGGGCCACTGCGTAAATCACGCCCAGTCGCGGAAATAATGCCAGCGGTCATGGTTTGTGCCAAACCGAAGGGGCTACCCAGTGCAATCACCCATTCCCCTTGTTCCAGGCGGCTGGAATCACCTAACTTGGCAAAAGAAAAATTGTTCCCCTCAATTTTAATTACTGCCAAATCCGTCTCTGGATCAGTGCCGATCAGCTTGGCCTTGTATTCAGTACCATCAGCGACTTTTACCTTGATTTCTGTGGCATCTCCCGCAACGTGATTGTTCGTCAGGATATAACCATCCGCGCTGACAATGACACCTGATCCTGTCCCGCGCTGTTTGCGCGGTGCGCCCTGGCCAAAATCAAAAGGCAAGCCGGGCATTTGCGGCATCCTTTGATTGGCCCTCACGTTTTGTTTTTCGACGACCTCAATATTAACAACCGCAGGTTTCACCTGCTTCGCGACGCTGATAAATGTCCGCGACAAATCAGCGGGCGAAGGCAATGCAGTCGGTTGATTAGTGGATTGACCAAACACGTTGGTACTAGTTGTGACGACAGCGCCAGTCATAGCCAATAAGGCGATTGATAAAGTGGCAGAGAGCCACCGTTGTAGAAGACGATTTCTCATTCCAGAATTTTTCGTGTGTAAGCTACTCATTAATATTTACCTCCAAAGCTAGAACAAATGCCTCTTAATTTAAGGCACAGCTTCTGATGTGCTGCTGATAAAAAAGGCTGCCTGCTTGCTAAGAAAGTTGATAAGTTTATAGTAAACTTTTTTTACGAGAGCTAATCATGAGCGTAGTTCAAGGCATGATCCCAAATAATTTCAGGTAACTGTCTGTAAGTTATGCGGCCACTGTACCTTTTTAGTGCAATCTGCACAATCAAACCTTTGATTGTGCGTTAGTCGCTTATTAAATCCGAATGAATTTGCTGCTTCTTAGGGCTTCGAGACTTGGCACTACTATTGCTTTATAGCGCACCAGGAGGAACAAAATTATGCTCAGATTTTTAGCATCGTACGGAATTGCAAAACTCTTAGGTGGTGGACTTTTCTTGGCCATCTTTATCTGGCTTATCCTTAGAATGGTGAGTTAGCGCGGTTCGCCTTTTCTTTAAGTTGTAATGAAATGAACAGTTCGTTTAGCGTGTGGGCCAGCCTATGCCCACACGCTATTTTCATCTCTGGTAGCGCATCATTACGCTATCTTTGTTCTGTGCTCAGGCGGGGTTTCCCCCTAACTCAGTAAACTAAAGCTATAGACAATTGCTTTATCTAAGCTAATTAAGCTAATTACATTTTTTTACAACCGATAGCGAAGGGCTGCTTGCTCAATGCCAGATAGTAGAGTTGTTTTGTGCCAGACGCTCCTTCTTGCCGCGCATTCAAAACGGATTTACAATCGGCGCGCTCATTTAGCAACTATTAAACTTTTGGGTGATTGCCGGAGAACCAGGAATGCCTGAACTCAAACAACTTTTTGATCTGACGGGCAAAGTCGCGCTCGTAACAGGCGGTTCGCGTGGATTAGGACTGGAAATGGCGGAAGGGCTGGCGGAGGCCGGGGCAACACTGATGTTGCTGGCGCGTCGTGAACAATGGTTAGCGCCTGCGGTGGAGAGCCTAAAGACGCGCGGCTTTCGTGCTGATGGTGCGGTTTGTGATGTCTCCAATCCTGACGTTGCACCAGCGGCAGTCGCGCGTACGGTCGCAGCATTTGGTCGTTTGGATATTCTGGTCAACAATGCGGGGGTAACATGGGGGCAGCCTGCTGAAGAGGTTCCGCTGGATCGTTGGCAGATGGTGTTGGATATTGATTTGACAGCAGCCTTTTTGTTTTGCCAGGCGGCGGGCAAAGAGATGATACGGCAAGGCTCTGGGCGCATTATTAATATCGCTTCGGTGATGGGCATGATCGGAACGTTGCCGCATCTGGATCATCATCTTTCCGCTTACGCGGCAGCAAAAGGCGGATTGCTGGCCTTGACGCGGGAATTGGCGGCGAAATGGGCGCAGCACAACATTCGCGTGAATGCGATTGCGCCGGGCTTCTTTCCTTCGCGGATGACAGAAAAATCTATGGACGCGTACGGTGAGGCGTTAGCGGCGGCTACGCCGATGAATCGCGTAGGACAACCGGGCGAACTTAAAGGCGTGGCGGTGTTCCTGGCGGCGGATGCTTCGAACTACATTACTGGGCAAACCATAGTGGTGGATGGCGGAATGACAATTGTCTAACTCCAAACTCCAAACCTGAAAGCTGAAATTACCAAATGGCTGACAATAATTCACCCAAATACGATGAACGCCCGTGGGGCAACTTTACGGTGCTGGATGAAGGTGACACCTTCAAAGTCAAACGCATCGAAGTCTATCCGGGCAAACGCCTGAGTTATCAAAAACATGCCCAGCGCGCCGAGCATTGGTATGTCGTCGCTGGTGTGGCAACCGTTACGCTGGACGGACAGGACATTGCCTTGCACGCAGGCGAGGCCGTAGACATTCCGCAAGGCACCGCCCACCGCGTTGAAAATCCCGGCACCGAAAAAATGGTCTTTATAGAAGTGCAACGCGGCACTTATTTTGGTGAAGACGATATTGTCCGGTTGCAAGATGACTACGGACGAAGTTGATTGATTGATTTCCATTTGTCATTTGCTATTACGACCTCAGATAGTGATAAATGATACGTCGCCTAAATACTCAAGGGCTGATTTCTTGATTTTCCATTCGTTGTTTTTCCTTTGTCATTTGCTAACGCGCATCCCCTGCAATGACGAATGAGAAATGGAAAATGAACATTGGAAAATAAATATGTCTGTTCGCGCCCGCTATTTAGCGGTCATAATTAGTCTTATCACGATGGTGGTCGCGGCGCTGGCCTATCTCCAGTGCGCGCGCCTGATGAGCGAGCATCTGGCGGCGAAGGTGGCTGCCGAAAACATGATCGCCACCAATGCGCTGGCCTTGGCGCAACGAGCGGTGAATGACCGCCCGCAAATGTCGGCGCACGAGGCGATCAAAGACGATACGCAAGTGCGCGCCTGGCTCGACGCCGTTGGTGAGAATCAGCATTTTTCTTATCTCGGCATCCTGGCGGCTGACAATACAGTGTTAGTGGCGCATTACCCTCTCCATTTCCGTGCCAACTCGTCGGTCCTTCCTTTTGCCACACTTGATAGAAAATCCTGGGTGCGGCAATGGCTGCGAATTACGGCGCGGCACCTACCTCTATGAAATCTCGACGCCTTTGAATGTAAACGGTCAACCGTTTGGGCAATTCGTGGCGGGACAGCCCGCACAGGCGCTTTACCAGGAAGTCTTGCCGAGCCTCCGGTTGACCTTGAGCTTGGCGCTGGTCGCAGCGTTGCTGGCAATTTTGTTGGCGGTGTTTCTCTCCAATATTGTGCTGCGCCCGTTGCGCGAATTTTTCGGCCTCATTGAGCAATTGGAAATAGAAAGCGCCGCGCAAAGCCTAAATGAAAAAGAATCGTCGGGGCAGGATTTGCAATGGGCGGCGCAACGCTTGCGCGAGTTAGGGCGGCGCTTCGCCGGCAATCGCAATGAAATCGAAACGATGCGCGATCAGATGCGGCAGGTTATGAGCAACTTGCCGGAGCGGTTGTTGCTGCTGGATCGAGAGCAACGCGTGATGATGGCCAGCCCGGAAGCAGAGCGGCTTTTGCTCAGTTGGAAACCTGGACTTGGCAATGGCACTCCCCAATCCTTGCGCGGTTTGATCCTGGGTGATGTGCTGGAGTCGGCCCACCCCCTGCTCTTACTCACGACCCGTGCTTTCAATTCCGGGCAGTTGCGCGAAGAAACGATGACGTTGTCTACGCCGGAAGAGAAAGAGCACAAGCTGATCGCTTCCGTGCAGGTTTTTGAAGAACATGGGCAGTTAGCGGGAGCCTTACTGACCTTGCGGGACTTTGAATCGTTGCGGCGCTTGGAAACGCAACTTGATTACGCGACCCGTCTGGCTGCGCTGAGCCGCATCACGTCTGGTGTCGCGCACGAAGTCAAAAATCCGTTGCACGCGATGGTGCTGCATTTGGAATTGTTGCGCGCCAAGATTGATGCCGGGCGCGATCCGGGCAATCACGTAGAGGTGCTGACCTCGGAAGTCAACCGGCTGAATCGGGTCGTGCAAACATTCCTGGATTTCACGCGCCCGGTGCAACTGCAAACGTGCAAGTACGACGTCAATGATTTAATGCGCGAAGTCATGGCCTTTGCGCCGATTACGCCCGAAAACAACATCCAAATGGTAACGCAATATAGCGCCGACCCGCTCTACATTGAGATGGATATTGACTTGCTCAAACAATGCCTGCTGAACATTGTCGTCAATGCGTGCCAAGCCATGCCCGAAGGCGGTACGCTCACGCTCACGACCGCGCTCTACAACAATCAAGTCGAACTTACTGTCGGTGACACAGGCATCGGCATTCCCATAGATGTGCGCGAAAAGATTTTCAATTTGTACTTCACGACCAAAGAAAAAGGCAGCGGCATCGGCCTGGCTCAGGCTTTTCGCGCCGTGCAAATGCACAGCGGCAATATTGAGGTGGAATCTGAGGTAGGGAAGGGAACGCAGTTTATTATCACGCTGCCAGCGGCGTAAATCGAGAAGGGGAGAGTACCACAGAAATTCTCCCTTTCTCTCCCACTCCCCTACTTATTTCGCTGGCGTAACCGTCACATTCCGAAACATCACCTTCGTGTGATCGCCTTGCAGCATCAGCGGCCCCGGCTCGCCTTCATTGCTATCCAGCGCGCCGCCCGTAATGCCGGGGATTTCTTCGTTTTCGATAATCGTTTGCCCATTCAGCACAATCGTCACGCGTCGCCCGATCAGCGTGATGTCAAAGGTTTGCCATTCGCCTGGTTTTTTGGACGCATTCACAATCGGTTTGAGGAAGCCATACACACCGCCCATTCGCAGTGAGTCTGCCGCTTGTCCGTAGGCGTCGTTGATTTGCACTTCATGCCGTCCGCGCAGGTACACGCCGCTGTTGCCTGTGGGCACGTTATTGAATTCGATATGCAATTTGAAATCTGTGAATTTCTGCTCGCTGATGAGGTCAGCGCACGGAGTTTTATTCGTCAAAAGGCCGTTCTCGACTGACCAGCAATTCGGATGCGCATTATTACGCGGCTTCCAACCCGTGAGGTCTTTGCCATTGAAGAGCTTGATCGGCGTGCCCCAGTTTGGTTTTGCGGCGCGACGCATTTCCGGCGCGTGCACGGCAGTCCAGTTTACGGTCTTACCGAATTCATCCTGCGTCGTCCCTTCCAGCTTGTCGCCATTGAGTTTGCCCGTGAAGACCAACACATCAGGCGCTCGCTCATATTGTTTTGGCAATGTGATGGTAAGCTGGCCGTCCTTGTATTCGGCTGAGGTCGCGTAGCGCATGGAGCCGAAGTGACCGACGACGCGCGCCATAATTTCCGTTTCCTTACGATGCTGAATTTCAAACCACGACGGGAAGCTGGTGCCGTCCGAGCCTTGCACCGTCACATCCCAGCGTCCCAGAATTTTGTCCGCATAGCCGACAGGTTGGGCGCAGGCGAGGCAAGACGCGATCAGTACACTGCAAAATAAAGCCACAAGCTGCGGCAATCTATGGTTGAGCATGTTCATTTTTCCTTTTGCTTTCCTCTCTGAAAATGTACAGCAAACTTTCCAGTTTGCTGAGATGTTCACAAGCGATTTGCTTTGGGCGTCAGTAGCAAACTGGAAAGTTTGCTATACATCATAATTTGACGTTCAGGCGTTGGACATGTACCGCACGCCCGGTTTCGTCGTTGACTTCAATCAGCAGGCCATTCAGTTGAATATCGCCTTCGCTGACTTCAAAGCGAACGTTCAGCCCGCTCAAGAATCGTTCCAGCACCAGTGCGCTTTTCATCCCGATGACGCCGTCGTGAGCCCCCGTCATTCCCAGGTCTGAAATATACGCCGTGCCTTTGGGCAGAATTTGTTCGTCGGCGGTTTGCACGTGCGTGTGCGTGCCTACGACGGCAGAGACGCGTCCGTCGAGGTAACGCCCCATCGCAATCTTTTCTGCTGTCGTTTCTGCGTGAATGTCTACAAAGATGATTTTGTATTGGGGATCAAGCGCCGCCAGCGTTGCATCCATCGCGCGAAACGGATCATCCGAGGGTGGCATAAAGACGCGGCCTTGCACGTTGATGACGGCCACGGGAACGCCTTTGACTTCGCCTGTCCAGACGCCGCTGCCGGGCAAGGTGGGGACATAATTCACAGGACGCAACAAGCGTGGTTCACGTTTGATCAGTTCGAGCGCTTCTTTTTTATCGAAGATGTGATTGCCAGAAGTCATTACATCTACGCTGGCAGCAAACAGCTCTTGCGCCGCGCTGGCCGTAATGGAAAAGCCGCCCGACGCGTTCTCGACATTGAGCACGATCAAATCCAATTCCAATGCGCGGCGCAATTCGATCAGCTTTTGGGTCAAAATTTTTCGTCCAGGGCGTCCCACGCAATCGCCAATCATCAGGGTTTTCATCTTAGTTTCCGTTCGTTCGTGAGGGGGCGACAACAAAACGGCAGTGTACTGCTGAAAGTCGAGCGAGTCGAGCGAGTCGCAGACTCCCAAGACTCGCTCGACTCTGAGGACTCGCTATCTCGCCCATAAAAATTCGGCGCGATTCGATTTAATGAGTTGGCCAGCGGCTTCGTAGACATCATCTGTGGTAATCGCTTCAAGCGTTGCCTGGCGCAGCAACACGTGATTGCGGCTGAGCAAATCGTTTGTGTTCGGAAGATTAAGCAGGGAAGTCGCCACGACCGGGGTGCCTAAGGCGGCGGCGAGATGCGCCGGGCCGGATTGATTCGCTATGAACACGCTCAAACGCGCCAGCGCCGAAGCCATTTCCACTAATGACTCGGATTCAAACGCCAACGCCTGTTTCGGCGGAAGCTGTTTCACCAGCGCGCGTGCCAATCCTCGCTCGTGCGGGCCAGCAAAGATCAGTACGCGTGCATCCAGCGTGTGAATCAATTTGGCTGCGACGATGGCAAACTTGTCCGGCGACCAGCGCGGCTTGTTGCGGCCTGCGCCGGGGTGAAGGCCGATTAACAATCCACTGGCTAACATTCCGCTTTTTTCCAAACGCTGCTCCATGCGTTCATCGGCGGCGCGATCGGTATATAGCTTGGGTTCGGAATCAATTGGATGCGCGCCGATTTCGGCGAGGATTTCGATATACCGTTGGGCGGTGTGCTTGTTGTTAAGCGACTTTCTGAGCAACACTTCCCGGATTTGTGTCAGCAGTTTTTTGTGCCGTTTGCCGGAGCCGATTTGCGCCAGCCAACGCGCCAAACTGCCGACTGGATTGCGTTGCAACTCAATCGTCAAATCATAATGCTCGCGGCGTAGGGCGCTGAGCGATTGTAAGCTGCGGTACGACGCCCGCGGATTAATGATTTCCTGCCTGCGGCTCACGGGCACAACCAGGTTAGCACAGTGCGAGAGCTGCACGATGTCAGCGGCAGAATAGCTGGAAGCGACGGTGATATGCGTTTGCGGGAACGAATGTCGCAGGGCGCGGAAGGCAGGTAAAGCGAGAACCGTTTGGCTGAGGCTTGCAACGTGGGAGACAAAAATTCTTTGCAGTGAATCGCTCATTGACAACTTCAAAAATAGAACGCGGATACCACAGCTAAAGCGGATGAGAACTGCTTCGATCCGCCTTCATCTACGATATCCGCGTCATCCGCGTTCCGTTCAATTATCTGGCCACGAGCGTAATGCGGTCTGATTGCTCGCGTACTTGCCGCCGCAACCGTTGCCAATCAATCGTCAACACGCGTTTGTCACGCACGATCAGCATACCGCCGACAATCGTGTCGCGCGCTTCCGCTGTGGCGTAAACCAGATGCGCGTAGATGTCATAAATAGGTGCATGTTCCAAATTTGCTGAGCCGGTGTCCACGACGACGATGTCGGCGAGCTTGCCGGGTTCGATAGAACCGAGTTTATCTTCCATGCCAAGCGCGCGCGCGCCGCTAATGGTTGCCATCGCAAAAATCTCACGCGCCGAAACCACATCGGCGCGTTCGTGATGTAACTTGGCCAGGCGCGCCGCCGTTCCCATTTCCTCAAACAAATTCGTCGTTGGGCACGAAGCTGCGCCATCCGTGCCTAATCCCAAGCGCAGGTTTTTATCCAGCATCCGACGAATCGGCGCGGCACCGGAGGCCAGGTTCATATTCGAGCGCGGGCAATGTGCGATGCCAGCATTCTTTTCCTGCAACAATGCCAGTTCGCCGGATTGCGGATGCACCACGTGCGCGGCTAAGACTTTGACATCGAACAAGCCTTCGCGGGCGACGTAATGAATTGGCGTTGCGCCATATTTCTTGAGGATTTGATCTACCTCGTGCTTGGTTTCCGAGAGGTGAATTAGCAGGGGCGTTTGGGTTTTATGCGCCAGATCGCGCGCGGCGCGAATTGTTTCCGGCCCGCAGGTGTAGGGCGCGTGCGGCGCGACGGCAGGCGTAATGCGGTCGTGGCCCTGCCATTCGCCAATGAATTTTTCGGCTAAGGCCAGGGCTTGCTGGACGCCTTCGGGCGCATCCGGGGTTGGGAGGTCCATTACGGTCTCGCCGAGCACCGCGCGAATGCCGAGCGTATCGGCTTCCTGCGCGATGGCGTATTCGTAGAAAAACATGTCAGCAAAGGTGGTCGTGCCGCCCAGCAACATTTCAATGATCGAAAGCCGCGCGCCGACCTTGACGAAATCCTCATCTACACAAGCGCGCTCAATAGGGAAGATGGCTTCTGACAGCCAGCGTTCCAGGGGTAATCCGTCGCCGACACCTCGCAACAAAGAATGCGGCACGTGTGTATGGGCATTGATCAGGCCCGGAATGATGATGGCATCCGTTGCCTCAATTGTCTGGCGTGCCGTCCAGCCTTCCGGCAAATCTTTGGTGGGACAGACGAGGGCAATCTGTTCGCCCCGCATCGCTACGGCACCATCCTTAATTACCTCGTGATTTGAGTTCATTGTAACGACCGTGCCGTTGACAATGACGAGGTCAAATTTGTTTTCTGTTGTTCTCATGTGGGAAGACCTTTCTACTCTTCATTTTTACCATTGAGAACATTATAGGACAGCGTCAGAAGATTCGCGCAACATAATTTGCAGGCAGGCGGGGCAAAGGATGTATAATGCTTTTCTCGTCATCCCCTTAACGTAGACAAGTTAATTCAAGGTGAGGTTATGCGCTTAAATCAATCGTTTTTCATTTCCATTGCACTCGTTGGCTCCTTGTTAATCGCACCGCTTGTTCCTGCTCAGTCGCCTAAGCCGGAACAAAAGCCTGCGGCGGCCACGCAACCTCCCAAGCAGGAGGCACAGAAAAAGAAAGAGCCACAGCGGCAGGGTGCCGAACAAGAACAGCAGCCTTCGGAAAAAGGACTCGTCGAGAAAATTGATACCGACTTAGTGCTGTTGGATGTGGCCGTGATTGACCAGGGCGGCAAACCCATCATGAACCTGACCAAAGAGGAATTCACGGTCTATGAAAACAAAGTGCTGCAACCGATTGAGAGTTTGGATCGGGTAGATGTTCCCTTGAGCCTGGGCATCGTCATTGACACCTCCGGCAGCATGCGTGCGAAGTTGCAGACCGTCTCCGATTCCGCCCTTACGTTGGTCAAGCAGATGAAAGACGATGACGAAGCTTTCATCGCCCAATTCAAGTCCGAAGCCGAGTTGCTACGCGACTTCACACGCGACAAACGCGAACTTGAAGACGGCTTGAACGAACTCTTCACCGGGGGCGGTACGGCGTTGCTGGATGCGATCATTGCGACCGCCGATCACGCGCAGCAAAAAGGACGGCAGCGCAAAAAAGCATTAGTCGTCATCACGGACGGTGTGGAGAAAAACAGTTCGTGGAAGGAAAAAGAAGTTATCAAGGCGATTCAGGAAGACGATGTGCAGGTCTATTTAGTCGGCATCCTGGATGAAAGCGATGATGGTGCCAGCCTGTTTGGCAAATCCGCCACGAAGAAAGCCAAGGACCTCTTGATCCACCTGGCCGAAGATTCTGGCGGACGCGCCTTCTTCCCCAAAGAAGCGAGCGAAATGCCTGCTGTGATGGCGCAAGTGGCTAAAGACCTGCGCTCGCAATACGTCGTTGGCTATTCGCCCACCAACGACAAAAAAGACGGTACCTATCGCACGATCAAAGTGGTGGCTACACCCAAAGACAACCGCAAACTGATCGTCCGCACGCGCCAGGGCTATACAGCTAAAGGTGGCCAGGGCGGCCCGGTGCAAGCCGCCACGGATAACAAGTTGCGAGCCGAAAAACCCGAATAACCGAACGGACAACACGCGGAAAGAACCGAAGGAACGGAAAGTTGCTGCAAGAGCATTTTTTTCGTTCTTTTTCGTTTCGTGAACAATGCCACTCAATTTTCATTGTTTTTGTGCTGGGAGTGCGCGTAATTGCCAGAGGGCATACTCAAGTTGTTGGCGTTCCTGTACGCTTTTCTCCTGCTGTGATAGCTTCTCCAAGACTTCAATCACACGCCTGTCTTTAAGTTCACCGAGTGCCAGCGCTGCCCCAGCGCGTACGGCATCAGATTCATCCTTGAGAGCTTGGAGCAGCGCGTCTACCGCGCGGTTGTTACCTGTTTTTCCGAGCGAACCAGCGCCGCGAGATCGCGCTTTTCCTGTGCGTGGGCACAGGTAGCGAGAAGACTTCCACTAACCACAAGGATAAAGTTCTACCATCTGGTTGTAAGGTTTCTCCTTGGCATGCGTTTATCCTCCCTTTACCGATAAACCATCGTCAGAAGCGACGAACGCGCTACCCGGGTTTTTGGCTGTTTTTTTCTTATTACCTGGGGCCTGACCGGATCGCATAGGATGAAGCCCGCATGCACTTATCCAATCAAATCGCTCTACCGCAAAAAAATAGCCGTGCAGTTTTTCAGTGCGTGTGTATGATGATACCCGTTAGTTGAAGCTATGCAAGGGTTCCAGGCGGATAGGCAATTTAGACGATCACGTCAAGTTGCAAGCAACCCGAGCAATAAAACCAGAGGAGGGGGAGCAGTACATTTATGGAGCGAACCATAAAGAGAAACCTATTCTTTCTTGCCCTATTATTTTTGTGGGCGAGCTTTATGTCAGTGGGTGGGCAAACCGAACGACCGCGTCTTGCCGCTCCGCAGCCTGACAAAGTAGAAGACTGGAAAAATCGCCTCACTGAAGAAGAACTTAGTGCCATCAGTAAAGCTGAAAACCCCAATAACCGGATGAAGACCTACGTGCGTCTTTCTGAGGAACGGTTAAAAAAGGCGCGTGATTATGTCACGCAAGAGAACTATGTCGCTACCAGTGAGCAGATCAAAGGCTACACGGCTTTGATTGCTGATGCCGGGCGAGTTTCCAAAGAATCTATTCCGCAACGTGACAAGGCGCATAAAACGCTCGAAGTAGCGCTCCGCGAACAGCTACGAGTGCTCGAAGGCCTCAAGTATGATATAGGCACTTCCTATCTTGAGGTGGTCGAAATAGCATTCAAAACTGCCCAGCAAGTTCGCCGTCAAGCGCTGAATTTATTGCTTGGTGGGGGAATTCTCTTGGAAACCGAGAAGCCGGAATAAGCGCCTTATCCTTACGATGCAGATAGGCAGATATGTTACTGGATAAACAAGAAACCTGCGGGCTGGGTTCTCGCGCCGTTTTTCTCAGGCTACTTGCCTGATGAATTTCCTCAACCATTCCTCTAACTCATCACGCACTCGCCGAAAAACTCCCAGCCGATATTCATCGGTTCCGACATGGGGCGGCGGTGGGTCTTCAAAGCTGTGATGAAGGCGCTCCGTTTTGCCGGGGAAGACCGGGCAGCTTTCGTTGGCATTGTCGCAAACGGTGATGACGTAATCGAATTCCTGCCCACTAAATTCGTCTACGTTTTTGGAGCGTTGTTTAGAAATATCAATGCCAACGTCTTGCATCGCCTGGATCGCTTCAGGACGCACAAAACTGGCTTTGGTGCCTGCGCTATAGACTTCAAAATTACTGCCGCCTGCGTGCTGCAAAAGCCCTTCAGCCATTTGACTGCGCGCGGAATTGCCGGTGCAAAGAATGAGCACGCGCAGCTTTTTCTTCGTTTCATCATTCATCATTATGCTTGTGCTCGTCGGGCTTCGTTTGGTTTGCGACTGGCTTCGTCTTGAACTCAAAGCGTAAGAACTCCGCTGCACTGTCGCTGACGTTTTCCCATTGCTGGGGCTGATTGACCTTCAACCAGTGCGTTTTCCCCGGTGTCAGATTGAGTTGAATTGCTTTGCTTTTTTGCGTCTGCGTTTTCAATTGCGTTGGCGTCAGCGCCATCAGCAACGCAGGCTCAGTCGCGTTGGTTGTAACGTCCGAATTCGCGTGCGGGGCAATGACCAGGCGCGTGATGCGAATCTGTTCGTTCTCAAACTGGACTTTGCTGAAGTTTTCGCCGGGCGGATAATCTTCGCGGAAAAATTTGCCGCGCAGCGAGTTGGGATTCACGGCATCAGTTTTGAATTCGACACGCATGAAATCGCTCGGCGTGGCAGTCGGGTTTTCAACGGCATGCAATTCCTTCAGGCCTTTATACAGCCGAAAGCTCCCCGTCTTTGTTTCCTTTCTGGTCACGTTGCCATACGGCAAATTGACATGCTTGAAGATGATCGGGCCGCTGTCGTTTAAGTAAACGTAAGCGGAAGCGTTTTCGGTGTGAGAATGCTCCGGCAGCTTCTCATGCGGGCCGTAATGAACGCGTGTCACCTTCACCCATTCGTTTTCAAATTCCAACTTGTAGGCTTGCGGCGCGACCTTGATCGCGTCCTGCGCTGCGGCTGCCCCAACCAGCAGGCCAGCCATCAGCGCCAATAACCAAAGTGATCGTTTCATGTTTCACTCCTTAGCGAAGGTACAGCAAACTTTCCAGTTTGCGGCTGACTCCGAGAGTAGCTCGCTAGTGAAGACCGCAGCAAACTGGAAAGTTTGCTGTACCTTTTATTGTACGTTACAACCGCTCGAACCAAGCTGCACCATTTGTGGTGCCCCAACTCCACAGCAACCGGTGCTTTGTTTCTCTGGCAGGTGGTCTTCCAGCACGACAAAGACTTCCCATTCGTTACCATCGGGATCGCTGACCCAGATTTTGTCTTGCACGGCGTAACAGCAACTGGTTTGCATTTCGTCGCGGGTGCTTAGCCCCACTGCTTCCAAGCGTTCCTTGATGGCCAACACGGCTTCGGTCGAAGCCACCTGAATGCCCAAATGCGAAAGGCGCGACAATCTTCCTTCGCCGACGGGCACTTCATTCATCGCCAGATTCAGCGGCGGATTTTGCACATCGAATTTGGCATAACCGGTGCGAACTTTCAACGGCTCAATGCCCAGCAGCTTGCGGTAAAACTCGATACTGCGTGTGACATCGCTGACATTGATGGAGATATGCGCCTTGAGTGCGGGCACGGTATTGACGGTTTCGTGATTCATATTGTCTACTCCTCTTGGTTCCAGTTTTCTTAGATATTCGCATTTGCGAATATGTGGCGCATTTTAGGGGCGCTCGACATATTTGTCAATGCGAATATGTTGGCTGTGCTAAACTTTTTTCCCTATGAGTACCAAGACGGATTTTAGTGCTGAAAAGTTCTTTCTGGCTTTGTCAGATCGTACGCGGCTGCGGCTGCTTAATCTGATGCAAGACGATGAGGTTTGCGTCTGCTTTTTTACTGAGGTATTGCAAGCGCCCCAGCCGACGATTTCGCGCCATCTGGCGTATTTGCGGCAGGCCGGCGTGGTCAGCGCGCGGCGGGAGGGCAAGTGGATGCATTACCGTATTGTTGATCCGCCTGATCCAAGAGCGGCACAAGTCTTCCGCGCAATCCGCGCCTGGCTGAGCGACGAGCCGGAGTTCCGCCTTGACCGAGAGCGTTTGGCTAAACTTTGTTGTTCGCCTAAAACGCCGCTGGCGTTGCGCGACGCGCCTCGCCCCGCCAGCCTCGTCAACATTAGTAGGTAACAGGAATTTTGCCTAACCATAAATGACCGGCGCTTTCACGCGCTTAACTTGATAGGAGCAACGATGATCGAACGAAGAACTATTCTCAAGAGTGCCGGAGCGGCGCTCACGACCTCACTTTTTACAGGCCGCGTGAAAGGCGCGAACGACCGCATTGCCATTGGTCACATCGGCATCGGCGCGATGGGTTCTGGCAATCTGGGTTACGCGATGCGGATGCCGGATGCCCAGCCGGTCGCGGTTTGTGATGTTTACCAACCCACGTTGGACAAGGCGGTTGCCACTGCCGCCAAAGGCGGTCACACCGTAAAGGCGGTGAAAGACTTCCGCGAAATCCTCGCCGACAAATCCATTGACGCGGTGTGCATTTCCACGCCCGATCATTGGCACGCGTATATGGCCGTCGAAGCCTGCAAGGCTGGCAAAGATGTCTTTGTCGAAAAGCCCGCTTCAGTCTATGTTGAGGAAGGCCAGAAGATGGTGCAGGCTGCGCGCAAATATCAACGCGTTGTCCAGGCAGGCACGATGCAACGCTCTGGCGGTTATTTCAAAAAAGCGGCTGAACTGGTGCAAAGCGGCATCCTCGGCAATGTGACCTTTGTGCATACATGGCAAAGCGGAGCCGTCAAAAAGCAAGGCTGGGGCAGACCGACTGACGGCCCTGTGCCTGCGGGCCTGGATTGGGATATGTGGCTTGGCCCTGCGCCGAAAGTGCCGTTTAACCTTAATCGCTGGGGGGTGGGCGTCACGACGTTTCCGACGTTTCGTTATTTCTGGGATTACGCGGGCGGAGCAATGACCGACTGGGGCGTGCATTTAATTGACCCTGTCCATCAATGCTTCGGTGAACCCATGCCAACAACGATTTCGACGCAGGGCAGCAAGCTCTATGTTGACGATAACACCGACACGCCCGACACGATGATGGCGACGTTCATGTATCCGAAATTTTTGCTGACCTATGAAAGCCGTACTGCCAACCCGATGCCGATGTTTGGCAATCAGGGCGCGGGGACAGCCATTCACGGAACGGAAGCCACCGTCATCGTCACCCGCAGCGGTTGCTGGCTCGTACCGAACAAAGGCTCGAAAGTGGAACAGCAAACGTATGAGAACGACGCGGTGATGCGCGATCTGAACGTGCCGCACTGGAAGAATTTTATCGAATGCATCAAGTCACGCGCCAAGCCGACGAGCGATATTGAGACCTGCGTGCGCTCTTCGACGGCCTGCATCCTGGCGAATCTTTCGATGCGTCACAAAACGTGGCTCGACTGGGATGAGACGAATTGGACAGTAAAGCAAAATCACGTCAAACCATTCCTGAAGGCGAAGTATCGTGCGCCGTGGAAACTTGAGGTGTAAATTGATTGGAGGCGTTAAGAGTTCAAGCTTCAGCTTATTTCTAGCCTGAAAAACCAACCTGAAGCTTGAACTCTTAACGCGTGATTTCGAGAGGCACGGTTTTTTTTCAAAGACCGGGACGACGAACTTCTATAGCTTTCAAGAAAAAGAAATGAACCACGAAGAACACAAAGAACACGAAGGAAACAAAGAAAACCCAATAAATACCCCTCTTCCTCTCTTCGTGCTCTTCGTTTCTTCGTGGTTCATTTTCTTAAGGTCTATAGCCTAAAAGTAAAACGAAACGATCATGAAAAACTTACCCCTTTTGGTCATCGCCTTTCTGTTATTAGCCTTGCCAATTTCGTCGCCTGCACAAACTGCTAATCCAGCAAAGAAGCGCAACGTCCTGTTTCTCTTCGCCGATGACATGCGAGCCGACACCATCGCCGCGCATGGCAATCCGCACATCAAAACGCCCAATATTGACGGCCTTGTGCGTCGTGGCTTCAGCTTTCGCGGCAATTATATTTTCGGCGGTAACAGCGGCGCAGTTTGTGTGCCGAGCCGCGCGATGCTGATGAGTGGCAAGACGTGGTTTCACGTTGATGCGCCGACGCTGAAAGGTGCGCGTCTGCTGCCGGAGCATTTGGGCGAGAATGGCTACGTCACCTTTGGCACGGGCAAATGGCACAACGGCCAGACCTCCTATCTGCGAGCATTTCAGCACGGCAAGACAGTGATGTTTGGCGGAATGTCTGATCACACCAAAGTTCCGGTGCGCGATCTGGGCGCGGATGGCAAGCTGACGGCGGAACGCACAGGCGAGAAGTTTTCGAGCGACATGTTTGCCGATTCCACCATTGAGTTTCTGCAAAATCACGATGGCAGGAAACCGTTCTTCGCGTATGTCGCTTTCACTGCGCCGCACGATCCGCGCCAACCACCCGAAAAATATCGGGAAATGTATTACCGTAGCCTGCCGCCCTTGCCGGTGAATTTTCTGCCGCAACTGCCCTTCGACAATGGGATGATGAATGGCGGACGCGATGAGAATCTGGGCGCCTGGCCACGCACGGAAAAGATGATCCGCGATCAACTCGCCGAGTACTACGGCCTGATCACGCACATGGACGAACAGATCGGGCGCATTCTGGAAGCCTTGAAAAAATCTGGTCAGGCCGACAACACGATCATCATTTTCGCCGCTGATAACGGGCTGGCGCTCGGCAGCCACGGCTTGCTGGGCAAGCAAAGTGTCTTCGAGCACAGCATGCGCACGCCGCTGATTCTCGCTGGCCCCGGCATTCCCAACGGCAAGTCCACGCGCGCCTTCACGTACCTGCTTGATGTTTTTCCCACGCTTTGCGACACGCTGGGCCTGGCGGCTCCGGCGGATTTGGCAGGCGAAAGTCTGCGTCCGTTGTGGGAAGGCAAAAAGCCGCGCGTGCGTGATTCGGTGTTTTTGCCGTATCTCGAAATTCAGCGGGCCGTGCGCGACGAGCGCTGGAAGTTGATCGCGTATCCGAAGATCGGGCATTTGCAATTGTTCGATCTCCAAACCGATCCGCATGAGATGCGTAACCTGATCGCCCGCCCGGAAAATGCGAAGCACGTCCAACGCCTGCAAGCACTGATGAAGCAATGGCAGACACGAGTCGGCGATATATTGGAAGTGCCGACGAAAAACACGCCACCACCTAAAATTGATTTGACCGGGCAGCAGCGGAAGCCCGATCAATGGCAACCCGATTGGATCGTCAAAAAATATTTCGGAGACTCGCAATGAAACTGAACAAAAGATTTCTGTTAGGCAACGCCATAGGTTTATTGATAATAGCGTTTTTTCAGCCTGTCATGGCACAGCCACGCCAACCAAACATCATTCTGATTCTGACCGACGATCAGGGCTATGGCGATCTGGGGCGGCACGGCAATCCGATTTTGCAGACGCCGAATCTGGATCGCTTGCACGATGAATCCGTACGCTTCACCGACTTTCACGTCAGCACGACCTGTGCGCCAACGCGCTCGGCGTTGTTGTCGGGGCGACACGATTTCAAGAATGGCGTCACGCATACGATCCTTGAACGCGAGCGCATGAGCTTGAAAACTACGACGATTGCACAGGCGCTGAAAACTGTCGGTTACACAACCGGCATTTTCGGCAAATGGCATCTGGGCGATGAACCGGAGTATCGTCCAAACCGGCGCGGCTTTGATGAAATGTTCATTCACGGTTGCGGCGGCATCGGCCAAACTTATCCCGGCACGTGCGGCGATGCGCCCGGCAATTCGTATTTCGATCCCGTCATCTTGCACAACGGGAGTTTTGAGAAAACCAGCGGTTATTGCACCGATGTGTTTTTTGGACAGGCGATGCAATGGATGAAGACGGTCAAAGGCCAGCGTCCCTTTTTCGCCTACATCACGCCGAACGCGCCCCACACGCCGCTGAATGTGCCGGAACAATACGAAAAGCTGTATGCCGACAAAGTCCCCAAAAACACCGCGAAGTTTTTCGGGATGGTTCACAACATTGACGAGAACGTCGGTAAGCTGCTGGCACTGCTGAAAGAACAAAACATCGAACGCGATACGCTGCTGATTTTCATGAATGACAACGGTGGCACCGCAGGCGTAAACGTGTGGAATGCCGGCATGCGCGGCGCGAAAAATACGCCGTATCTGGGTGGCACGCGCGCGATGAGTTTCTGGCGTTGGCCGGGGCGCTTGAAACCTGCTGCCGTAGACGCGTTGACCGCGCACGTGGATGTGTTTCCCACCCTGGCGGAACTCGCAGGCGCAAAGCTATCTGCCACAGTCAAAGCGCAAGTCGAAGGTCGCAGCCTCGTGCCATTGCTGAAGCGTCCCACGACCAAATGGGCGGATCGTTATTTCGTGCGGCACATCGGGCGCTGGCCGAAAGGCGCGAGTCCGAACGAGTACAAATACGTGCAAGTCAGCGTGCGCAATAAACGCTGGCATCTGGTCAACGACAGCAATGAAAACGTCAAACGCTGGGTGCTCTACAATGTGCAAGCTGACCCCGGCGAAAAAACGGACGTTGCCGCCGCGCATCCTGACATCGTCAAAGCGATGGATGCCGAATACGATAAATGGTGGGCAGCGGTCTTGCCGATGCTGGTGAACGAGGATGCCGCGCAACCGGCGGTCAATCCCTATCACGAGCAATACTGGAAACAATACCAAGGCCCCGGCCCGAACAACGTGCAGCCGGGCACAAAGGCTGGGAACAAATGACCAAGAAAATAAAACCAAGAAGAGCAGGGAAGTGGGGGAGAAGGGGAGAAGGGGAGAAGGGGAGAAGCGGGCAAGTTACTTCCCTTATCTCCCCCACTCCTCTTCTCCCCTTCTCCCCCTCTCCTTGCCTTACTACGCGTCGCGCTTTTTTGCATCAGTCATCTGCCTTTGCCGTAGCAACTGCCTTCGTACACGCTTCGCCGTCGCGCGCGCCCATTCCGACCATTGACACGCACACGCATTTTTATGATCCCACGCGTCCGCAAGGCGTGCCATGGCCGAGGCCGGAAGAAAAGCTGTTGTATCAACCACATTACCCGGCGCAGTTTGTCGCCTTGACGCAGCCGCTGAATGTTGTCGGCACGGTTGTTGTTGAAGCCAGCCCGTGGGTCGAAGACAATCAATGGATTCTCGATTTGGCCAAAGACCATCCCGCTATCGTTGGTTTCATCGGCAATCTGAAATTGGGGCAGCCGGAATTTGCCGCACAACTCAAACGCTTCGGGGCGAATCCACTGTTTCGCGGCTTACGGCTCGGCGAAAAATCTAGCGCGGAAGGGCTAGGCCAGAGTGCCTTCAAGCGCGACCTGCAGCGCTTGAACGAGCGCAACTTTACGCTGGATGTCATCGGCGGCGCGACACTCTTGCCGCACGTGACGCGTCTGGCGAAGCTCGCGCCGAAGCTGCGGCTGGTGATTGATCATTTGCCGTTTGCGGTTTGGGACAATGATCCCGCCGCGATGAAAACCGCCTTGGCTGAAGTCGCGCGCTTGCCGCAGGTTTATGCGAAAGTCTCCAACGTTGTGCGTCGCGTGGATGGACGCGTGAGCGAAGACCTCAGCGCGTATCGCCCGCGCCTGGATGTTCTGTGGGAATTGTTCGGCGCTGATCGGCTGGTCTTCGGCAGCAACTGGCCGGTCAGCAATCTCGTCGCACCATACGACAGCTTGCACAAAATCGTCGCCGCGTATTTTGGCGAGCAAGGTCAGACGAACGCAGAGAAATTTTTCTGGCGCAATTCACGCCGCGCTTACAGTTGGCTGCCACGCGGTAAAGCAGGGGAGCTAGGAAAATGAAACGCATCATCACCTCCATAATTTTGCTGGCCTTCGCGTGGTGGCCAGTTTATGCGCAACCTGCCGCGCGCACGCCCAAGCCGCCCGTCGCGCCGCCTGCCGGATCGTTGCCCGCTGTGCGCGATACCTGCGCGAATTTTTGGACGCTTGCGCCAGCGGAAAACGGCGCACGAAAATTATTGGTGCTTCCGGCACAAGCCCCCACCACTTGGATTGATCCAACTATCAACGGCGCGACACCTGATAAATGGCGCACGATTCGCGCGGATGAAATCGGCTTTGTATGGCTCACGCAAGGCACACGCACAGTGCGTTTCGATCCGCGCAAACCACAGGAAGGCGCACACGATATGGCCTTCGCTCCGACCAGCGTCGCCACGCAATCGCAATGGGAAATCGTTGCGCGGATGCCCGCCAGCAATCACGATCTGACGGCGGCAGTGTTGCGCAATAAGTTTTATGTTGCAGGTGGATTGACGGCGGAATGGGGCTTCCCGACGCGCTCGCATCCGTTTGATGAATTATGGGAACTTGATCCGAAAGGCTGGCGCTGGCGTGTGGCGGGACGCTTTGGACGCGGGCGAATTTATTGCGCGACGGCGGCCTTCGACAACAAAATCTGGATCATCGGTGGCGACGTGATCGAAGCCGACGGCACGCGCCACGCTGTCACGACGGTACAACTTTTCGATCCGCGCACAAAGGCTGTGACCGAAGGCGTTCCCAACACTATTGCACGCCCGATGCCGATGGCTTTGGCCGCAGGCGGACGGCTGTACGTGATGGGCAATGAACGCGACAAATACGATCAGCCGGGACAGATGGAAAGCCTCGGCACAGGCGAAACCGTTTGGCGACGTGAACCGGATGGCCCAACGGGCATGGGGCCGCTTGCAGGCGCTACACTAGACGGCAAACTATACATTGCCGTGCGTGATCGCGGGCTAGCAATTTTTGATACGGTCACGAAACGCTGGGAGGTGGATGCTTCCTTTAAGCCGCGCTCGTGCCAGATGACGGCGTATCGCGGCGAAATCTGGATGCTGGGTGGACGCGACACCGCAGGCGAAGATCAAACGCTGATCTATGCGCCCCGCACGCGCGAGTGGCGTCCGGGGCCGCTCTTGCCGCGTCCGCTCAGTTGGGGGGCCGCCGAAGTTATCAACGGCCAATTGATTGTGACGGGCGGGGCGGCGAGCTATGGCCGTGATTATCTCTACAACGACCGCACATTTGTGTTGAAGATACGCTGACGTTTGGCAAGACCGCTGGAGTTAAGCCAACACTGCGCGGATGACGTGTCCGTGCACATCGGTCAGCCGCCGATTCGTGCCGTTGTGATAATAAGTCAGGCGTTCGTGATCCAGCCCCAGCAGATGCAACACCGTCGCATAAAAATCATAGACCGTGGCGACATCCTCTACCGCGCGGCGTCCAAATTCATCCGTCGCGCCATAGCTCACGCCGCCTTTTGTTCCCGCGCCCATCATCCACACGGTAAAGCCGTCAGGATTGTGATCGCGCCCCGTCGTGCCTTCCTGATGTGTTGGCATGCGCCCGAATTCCGTCGTCCATAACACCAGCGTATCTTTCAGCATGCCGCGCTGTTTCAAGTCCGTGAGCAAGGCCGCTGTCGGTTGATCCAGAATCGGGCAATGGCGTTCGTAATCGGTTTTGAGTGTGCGATGTGCGTCCCAGTTCAGCAGGCCATCAATCCCGCTCGCCCGCGAGGCGCAATACAAGCTGACGTAGCGCACGCCGCGTTCCAGCAGTCGCCGTGACAACAAACAATTGCGCGCGTATGCAGCTTTCAGCGGATTGCTGTCGTCGGTGCCGTAAAGTTTATGCGTCGCTGCCGACTCGCTTTTGAAATCGGTGAGTTCAGGCGCAGCGAGTTGCATGCGCGCGGCGAGTTCATACGAAGCCATCCGCGCCCGCAATTCGCCTTCGCCGGGATTGCGCTCGGCGTGCGCATCGTTGAGCCGTTGCAAAAACGCCCGTGTCGCCTGTTCTTCCGTTTCCGAAATATTGGCCGGGCGATTCAGATTTCTGAGCGGTTGATGCGCCGCCAGCATCGTCGCCTGATGCTGCGCTGGCAAAAAGCCATTCGTCCAATTCGCTTTGCCATTGGGCGGTTCGCCGCGCACATCGGTGATTGCGACAAACGTTGGCAGATTGTCATTCAAGCTACCAAGTGCATAGCTTGCCCACGCGCCTGCGGACGGAAAGCCTTCGCGCACGGAGCCGGTATTCATAAACACGCTGCCCGGCCCATGCGTGTTGCTGCGCGAAGTCATCGAATGAATGAACGCAATGTCATCCGCGTGCTTGGTCATAAACGGCAACAGCGTCGTCAGCATCTTGCCGCTTTGTCCCGCAGGCGCGAACGGCCACGGCGATTTCATCAAGTTGCCGTTCTTGCCTTGAAAAGTGACTTCGGTTCCAGCACCGGGCAGCGGCGTGCCATCGTATTTTTCGAGCGCGGGTTTGTGATCCCACAAATCAACATGCGATGCCGCGCCGGGGCAAAAGATTTGCAAGACCTGTTTGGCTTTGGGCGCGTGATGCTGAAGGCGTTGTGCAGAAGGCTTCGTTGTTGAGTAGATGCGTTAACGCTACGCCCGTTAAGCCCGTGGTTGTGTCGCACAAGAAGTGACGGCGAGTCAGTGCTAGTGGTTGTTCCCGCATACGATTTCAATAAAAACCATTTTACCTTCTTCCTTCAGCCTTTTTCATTATTGTGCAACGGCTATTCTTTTGCGCATTTCCCTCTGCAAAAAATGAAGAAAGCAAAATGAAGAGTGAGGAATGTTTGCTTCAGAATCAATCCTCAATAAATGTACAACAATTCATTTGCATTCAGCAGCGCCCGACAGAACGCACGCCAGCCGTGCCTGGTAATTAACTGTAATGCCGCTGTTTCTTCCTCGTTGGAAGGTTGCCGCTGAAACGCGAGCGCAAACGTACGTCGCACCTGCGCTGCTTCCTTATTTGGCGCTTCCTGCTTCACACGATTGGCTAAAGCATCTGTCATATCTAACGTGAATTGATGATTGAGCAGCGTCAGCGCCTGCAACGGCGAAGTCGTGCTGATGCGATTGGGCGCGGCTCCGGCGTTGTCGGGCAAATCAAAATCTGTCAATCCATCAACCAGCGATGACCGCGCATTTTGATGATAGACCGCGCGGCGATACGTGTCTGCGCCGTGTTGATCCAGCGGCACGTAGGTAGCGACGTTGTCTTCCAAGTAGCGATACAGCCGAAAGCTCGGCCCGCCCATTTGCAAATTGAGTTTGCCTGTTACGCTCAGCATTGTGTCGCGGATTTCTTCGGCGTGTAATCGGCGTGGCGGGAAGCGCCACAACAAACGCGTGTTGCCGTCCTGCTTTGCGGCCTCTTCCCGATACGCGCCGCTCTGCTGATAGGTCTGCGATAACAGGATTTCACGATGCAGTGGCTTCAGTTGCCAGCCGTGTGTTTGCAGTCGTCGCGCCAGCCAATCAAGCAATTCAGGATGCGAGGGCTTGCCGCCGAGAAAACCGAAATCGCTCGGCGTGTCTACGATGCCGGTGCCGAAGTGATAATGCCAAATGCGATTCGCCAGCACGCGGGCCGTCAGCGGGTTTTCATCGCTCGCAATCCAGTTGGCGAGCGCCAGACGGCGTTCGCTTTCGGGCGCATCGGCAGGCAACTCGAACGACTTCATTGCCCCAGCCAGCACAGCCAAACTTGCCGGACGCACATCTGCGCCGCGTCGTTGCGGATCGCCGCCTTTATGCACATAGGTCGTTTCTTTCGGCTGCTCAAATTTGCCTGCCCATACGAGCGGCAAAGCTGGAATCGCTTTTAGCTCGCGGTTGATGGTTGCCAGTTCCGCGTCGAGTGATTCACGCTTTTGCTTTTCTTCGATGGACAGTCACTGCGGGCGCAAAACGTTCGATCAAATGCGCTTCGTTGTAGGGCGGACGCGCTAATGAATCAGCAACAACTTTCCACGCTTTGCCATCCAGCGAAACCAGCACTTGATATTCGGTCACGAACGGCCCGATGCCCGTGACGATCGTGTCTGGCGCAGCGGTGCGGTCGTGCGAAAAGACGATGCGTTCGATAGTTTCGGCGCGCGGAAACTCAATCGTCAATTCCGCTGGAGCCGCAACAAACCAGCGTTCGCCGAACTTGCCATCGTTGACCAATTCGACGCCGTAGGCATTGGCGCTGGCAAAATCTTCGGCCTTGCGCGTGGTCGCGCCCGTAGCTTTTCCGCCATTGCTTGCCAGCGCGACGTTGCGATCCTTCGTCCAGACTTCAAATTCGTCTACGCGGGCATTGACCGCTGATTTCGGATTGTCGGCGTGCGCGAGCAGCTTGAATTTCAAGTAGCGCGCGGCCACCGGCGCAAAGCGGTGTTCGTTGAAATGCCGCGTGATTTTGGGCAACGGATAACTGGCGACTTGCGCGGCCTTTGTCTTTCGCGCGTTCCGCGATGCTTTTTTCCAGCGCGGCTTTTTCTTTCGTCACTTCGCTGCGACGCGCTTCGAGCGGCTTGGCTTTTGCATCGTAGCGTTGCTTTTCCGCCTCTGTCGCCAGCATGCGTTCGCCATGAATTACGCCTTCAAAGGCAGCGCGCATGCGGTAGTAATCTTCGGTCGGAATCGGGTCGAATTTGTGGTAGTGGCAACGGGCGCAATTGACCGTCATGCCCAGAAACGCATTGCTGGTCGCGGTGATGAGATCATCCAGCGTGTTCGCGCGAATAATTTTTTGCTGCGCTTCGTCCTGATTGCCGACGCTGTCATACGGCGCCGCAAACTAAAAATGCCGTGCCGACTTCGATGGCCGGATTGCCACGTCCGACCACGTCTCCGGCAAGTTGTTCGACGATGAAACGATTGAACGGCTTGTCGGCGTTGAAGGCCTGAATGACATAATCTCGATATTGCCAGAGGTTGTTGAGGATGTGATTTTGCTCGAAGCCTTTGCTTTCGCCAAAGCGCACGACATCCAGCCAATGCCGCCCCCATTGCTCGCCGTAACGTGGACTGGCGAGCAAGCGATCTACCAGCTTTTCATACGCGTTGGGAGCTTGGTCATGCACGAAGCTTTCGACTTCTTCAGGCGTCGGCGGCAAGCCGGTCAAATCGTAGCTGACGCGACGAATCAAGGTGCGCCGATCTGCCGGAGGGCTGGGCTGTAAATTGCGCTCAGCCAGTTTCGCAAAGATGAAACGGTCAATTGGTGATTTCGCCCAGGCGGTTGGAATGCCTTTCGGCGTGGGCGCTTCGACGGTTGCAAGTGGTTGCAACGACCACCAGCTTTTATCTGCGCGTTTGGCTTCGGCGACCGTCTTGTCAGTTTCAGGCCAAACTGCGCCCGCATCAATCCACGCTTTGAGCGCCGCGATTTCGCGCGGTGATAGCCGTTCGCCCGTCGGTGGCATCATTTCGGTTTTGTCAGTGCTGATGACACGGCGGAGGAGTTCACTTTCGCCGCTCTTGCCCGGCACGATCACTTTCATCGCCGCCGCTTTTTGATCGAAGCGTAAGCCCGCGTTTTGCTTAGTTGCGCCATGGCATTCGCTGCAACGAGCGTGGAGTAGTGGGCGAATGTCGCGCTCGAAATCAACCGACTGCATAAGCGCAACAGAGGTCGCCTCACTAAAGACGAACCAGCCGAATATGACAACCGCAACGACACCGAGCAATCTGATATTGTTGGCATTGACACCGCGTCTCATAATCATTCCTTTGGTCGCTAACTCTCAGTGCTTCGTTTGTTGTTGCGCCGCAATCACTAAGGTGAATGGTTGCGCCGGAAATTCGGATCGTTGGGGCGAAGCCGTTTCGATGCGCCCGACCACAATGATCGGTTGTTGTTGCGGTACAGCCCACGGTTCGGCAGCAAGTTCAAATCGCTGGGTCGTTTCGTCCTCCGTAATCAGCACGCCGCTCAATCCCACGTCTTTGACGATAACGCCGTGGGGCAAATTGCGAATGTCGAATGGAATCCGGCCTTTGAATTCTTTTTCGCGTTTGACCTTAATCGAAACCCACGTCGTACCACCGGGTTCGAGCGACACCTGCGGTTGCTCCGTCCAAACCAGCAATTCGGGCGAGGCAGAGACGCTGACTACGGCCAGCTTTTCCTGCCTTATCGGCGCGCGCACAATGCGTTGGCCCTTGATAATTGCGCTGCCCGTCAGCTTCAGCGGAAACGACGCTTGCGGCGAAACATCGGCGGCGGCGGTCAATAAAATCGTCGCCGTGTTGACGCCTGCGCGGATCACGCCGCTGGTGGCGGTGAAGCCTGCGGGCAAGTCCGTAAGTTTGATTTCGATTTCGCCCGTGAAGCCTTCGGCGCGAAAGGCGGTCACGTTGATAGGAATGGCCGAGCCGCGTGGCACATTCGGATTTTCAGGATCAACGCTCAGCACAAAATCGGGCTGTGGCTCACGAATAGATAACCGATAGGCAAACCGCTCTCCTTGCCATCCGCGCACATCACGCAACCGCACGGTATAGTCACCATCTTCCGGTGCGGTGAAGAGTAAGCGCGAATCCTTGCCATACATCGGCCCGCCATCGTCGTTGCGATAATACAGCGTCGTTTGGGGCAAGCCGTTGGCGGGCAACTTGGCGTCGGGCGGATGAATGGATACTTTGTAAATCGGCGTGTTCACCGCGTGCGCTTCGGGCGTCGTGTCGAGAAAGCCGAGGCGCTGGCCACCAAAGCTTTTGAAGAACGTGTCTTCGTCCGGGCCTTTGGGCAGCACATCCACTTGCAGCAGTTCATTGCCGATCAGCAGATAATCGTCGGCGTTGATACCGTTCCAACTTAGGATGCGAATGCCACGCGAAGCGGAATCGCGGTCATTCAAGGTCTGCGAAGTTTCCAGCAAGCTACGCAAGATGGCGCGCGGCACTAATTGGCCTTTGCTGTCGTAAATTTCGAGCACGGCATCCAGCGGCGAACCATAGCGTTGCGCGCCGACTTCGAGCCAAAGCCTTTGCCCCTTGCGGGCAGCAAAGCGATAGCAATCTTCGGCAGCCTGATTTGATGCAGCGGCGAGGCGGCCATTGATCGTCACAGGCAACGTCATGGCTTGCGGTGCGGTCAGGGTTTTTTCGGCGGCGCTCTCGGTGGTTTCCGGGATGACCCCCAGCGCCAACTGAATACTGTTTGAGGCTTGCTCTTGGGCTTTGTCCGCCACCCACTGGAATTCATGCACCGGATTCCAGACGTCTTTAATTGGCGCTTGAATGGCGGCCTTTGCTGTGCCCAGGTTGTGACCACTAAACGTCAGCGAACCGATGGTGCCTTGCTGGAAACCCAGGGGGAAATAGCTGGCGAGATACGGCAACTCTCCGATGTTCAGGCGGTAGACAAATTCACCGCGTTTGCCCTTCCCCTGCTTTTCATAATCAGTGAGGCGAAGCGTGTATTCGCCCGCTGCAGGGAAACCGTAGGCGAGCAATGAATCGCGGCGAATGCCATTGTCATTATTGGTCGCCAGTTGGTTCCCTGCGCTATCAAACAAAGTCAGCACCGAATCCAGGCGCGAGCCAGACGCGGAAGCGATCACTTCAAAAACCAGTTGCTGGCCTGCCTTCGCGGTGAATTGGAAATAGTCATTGTCGCCGCGCTCCTGCATCTCGCCGATGACGGTGGTCGGCAGCGTGAGTGACTGCGCCTCGCTGAGTGAATCATTTGCTTCGTGCTCCATCGTTTCGAGCAAGGTGCCAACGATGAACGGGTTCGTATTGGTCGTGCCGAGCGGCGTCACGAGACGAAAGAGATAGTCTCCGGCTGCGGCCTCAGGGGCGATGATGGCTTCGATTTGCAGGCGATTGCGCGTGCCACGATCTCCCTGATACCGTTTGGTCGGATCGGTCGAAGGACGCGGCATTTCGCGCGCGGTTTCGGCATTGAGGATAATGTTGGCGGTGATGCCCGGCTTATTCCAGAGCACGGCGGTCGCGCCCGTGAGATTAAATCCTTCGACGGTGAGCGTAACCTTTTTGCCGCGTTGCGCGCCGCTCGGAGCCGTCGAGGTCAGATAAGGTTGCGCGATTTGCGCGAGGGCCACGCAAGGCAACACACCGAGCAGTAAGGCCAGAACGGAAATAACTTGAGCTAGAGTTTTACTGCAAAGGAACAAAGGAGCAAAGGGGTAAAGCCCCTTTCTTAAATCAAGCTCTTTGTCTCTTTGTCTCTTTGTTCCTTTGCGGTAAAAATGTCTTGATTCTGACTGTTCACAGTATAACAACTGTCGTTTCATAAAAGTCCCTTCAAAACTTATCGCCGCTTCCCGGTTTGCGTGTTGTAGGTTGCGAGCGTGCCATCATAACGTCCTACCACCAACGACTTGCCATCGGGGCTGAATGCCATCCCAAACACCCAATCGGATTGCGTTTCGCAGGTGTGCGTTTCGACCAGCGTCGCGGCATCCCAAAGCTTCAGGCTTTTGTCCGCACTGGAGGACGCGAGCGTCTTGCCATCAGGCGAAAAGGCAATCACATTAATCGCGTCTTCGTGGGCAATCAGCGAGCGCAATTGTTTGCCTTCGCCGATTTGCCAGAGGTGGAGGATGCGATCTGCGCCCGCGCCCGCCAGCAATTTGCCGGACGGATCAAACGCAATTGTATGCACCGCATCCAGCGCGTCGCTTAAGGTATAAAGCCGCTTGCCTGTCGCCACATCCCAAAGTTTGACGGTGCGATCTGCGCCCGCCGAAGCGAGCAACTTGCCATCAGGACTGAAAGCAACAGCGAAGACCGCGTCCGTGTGATCTTTGAGCGTCTTAATCTCGACGCCGGTTGTGACATTCCACAGCTTCACGAGTTTGTCGTAGCTGCTGGTGGCCAATATCGTGCCATCAGGCGAAAACGCACTGGCCGTGATGTTGTCACGATGCCCGCGCCACGTACGCAGTTCCTGCGCGGATGCGACATCCCAGATTTTGACTTCGCCAAATTGACTCGGACTCCCGCCTGTCGCCGCCAGCAATTTGCCATTCGGGCTGAAATTGAGGCCTCGCACTTCGTTGCTGTGACCGGTTAACGTCGCCGTAGTTTTGCCAGAACTGGCATTGCGCAATTCGACTTCTTGATAACGTCCCAGCGCGATCATCGCGCCATCCGGGCGAAAGGCCAGGCTATTGATTGCGGCTTTGACTGGCGTGGCAGGTTTAAGGGCGGGCAGGCTCGCTTTGGCGGCGCTTTCGACTACAGGTTCAGTCGGCACTTTATGCGCAGGCCCAACTGCACCCGCCTCAATCCAGCGTTTGAAGGCATTGATTTCCACTACACTCAACCTCTCGCCCGGCGGCATCTGCGGTTGGAGTGAACCCTCCAGAAATTTGATCAGCAGGCTCTCACCGCTCTTGCCTGCAATGACGGGCGCGCCACGCTTACCGCCATTGAGGAGTGCTTCGTACGTTTCCAGATTCAGCCCGCCCTTGCGCGTCGTGTGGTTGTGACAGGCGAGGCATTTTTCTTGCAGGATCGGCGCAATCTCATGGCTGTAGGCATCGGCTTGCTGCGCGTGCGAAGGCAGCGGCGAGATGACCCACAGCACAACAGTGAAAACAGCAGCAATGTAGTTTTGTCGTGACATCAGTGGTTGAATAAAAATTCTTTGCTGGTCAGCACCGCCCACGCCAAATCTTCAATCGCCTGTCGGCGCGGATTCACCGCCGCTGGCGCGGTTTTGGCATCAGCTTTGGCTTCACTCAGCGCGGCAAGCAAGCGGGTTATCTCCTCCGCGCGCGGGGTGCGGCTGAGCGCAGAAAGATAAAGATGCTGAATGACCATTTCATCTGACAATCCCAGTTTGATAAATGAATCCACGATGCCGCCCGGCGCGCGCAATTTCTGATTGATCGTATCGCCATTGATCGTGTGCAGCGCCTGCGCCACCGAAGGCTCCGCCGTGCGTTCGCTTTCCACTGTCATCATCCGTAGCGGCTTGCCAAACACGGTGAGAAAATAATTGTTCACTTTGGCGTCCGGCACCTGCATGGCTTTGGTGCCTGCGCCATAATTCGGAAACATGGTCGGCACGCCGGTCACTTGCGAAACCGCATCCAGCAGCGCTTCGGCAGGCAGGCGACGCATGACATACCGCGAATAAAACCGTTCATCCTGGCGGTTCATTTCGTTGGGTGTGGACGAACGCTGATACGCGGCGGAATTCATAATCGTGCGAATCAGGTGCTTCACCTCAAATTTGTGATCGGTGAAATCTTTCGTCAGCGCCGCGAGCAATTCTTCGTTGGAAGGTGGGTTGGTTGCGCGCATATCGTCCACCGCTTCCACCAGTCCGCGTCCCATAAAATTCTTCCAGACGCGATTCACAAACGAACGGGCGAAGTACGGATTGGACGGTGCAATCAGCCAGTTGGCCAAATGTTCGCGGCGATCCGTTGCGGCATTGAAGGCCAGTGCTTCGCCATCCAGCGGCGTAGGTGGCAAGGGCTTGCCGAGGCGCGGCAGATTCACTTCGCCAAACGGATTTGTATAGATTTGCACGTCGCCATCGCGCGCTCCGTTTTTCATCCCTATGCGCGCAAACAGATTCGCCATCTGGAAATACTGTTTCTGTGTCCATTTTTCGAGTGGATGATTGTGGCACCGCGCGCACGTGATGGACATGCCCAGAAACGCCATCGAGAAATTCTCGTTCAACTCGGTCGTCTCTTTGTGCAGGACGTAATAATTGGCCGCGCCGTTTTCCAGCGTGTTGCCGTTGGCAGTCACGATCTCACGGGCAAATTGATCGTAAGGTTTATTGGTCGCTACGCCATCACGAATCCAGTTGTAAAACGACCACATCGCATTTTCTTTGAGCAGGCGCGAAGAAACGAGCAAGGTGTCGGCAAAACGATTCGTCCAATAATCAACATATTCATCGCGCGCGAGCAGCGATTCAATCAATTGCGTGCGCTTGCCCGCAGAGGTATTGCCCACAAATTGCGTAACCTCCTGCGCCGTCGGCAACGTGCCCATTGCGTCAAGATACGCGCGGCGCACAAATTGGTTATCGCTGCTTTGGGCAGACGGTGCGATGTGCAGCGTTTGTAATTTCTTGAGGATCAGATCGTCTACGAAATTATGGCGCGGTGCCTTGGCGAAGACTTCCGGCTTAATTTCATAAGGGAACGGATTGGCTACGCGGGCAAAGGAAACATTACTTTGATACCAAAGGCTGATCGCGGTTTCGCCGTGTCCGCCGATTTTGACTTTGCCCTCATCGTCCACTGCGGCCACACCCGCATCGGCAGTGCTGTATTTGACCCACCGCGTCACATCTTCGGCGTGGCCATCGCTGTAATTTGCCAGCACATGCAATTGCGTTTCTGCGCCATTGGCCAGCGTCGCCGCTTTCGGCGTCACGTCCAGCTTCACGATCTTCGGGTCATTTTCGCTGGGTGCATTCAGGCCATTGGCAATCCATTCGCTCAGGACTTTATATTCCAGCGAATTGACTTCCATCCGCTTGCCGCCGCCGTGCCCGATGGTCATCGTCGGTTTGAGTAGGATCAGGCTGCGCGCGGGTTCGTTCTTGTTAATGCGCCGCCCTAGCGCCTGTCGCGTCATCACATTGAAATCAAGCTCAGGATCATAGCCGCGCAACGTCAGTTTGAATCCGCCTTTGCCGGCCAGCGCGCCGTGGCAAGCGCCTGAATTGCAACCGAGTCGGGTCAGGACAGGAATGACGTGATTGCGAAAGCTCCAGCCGGTGGCGGGCGTAATGATTTCGCTCACAGGTTTTGTGGTGTCGAGGGTGATTGGTGCGAGGGCAGCGTTGCTGTTGAGTTCGTTTGCTGCCTTCACGCCGCGTAAGACAGTGAAGGAGAGGAAGAACGCAGCAGCAACTACGATGAGCTTAAACTTGGAGATGTGCATTTCGAATTCTCCTGAGCAAAGGCGTAGAACAGGTTACGTAACCTGTTCTACCAAATTTCATAGTTGCCGGACGTCGCGCGCGACATGTAATGACTCTCTAGAACAATTCGTGAATCGGGTTGATGCCATGTTCGACGACGCGAATGGGACGGCCTTGTACACCGGGCAATTCGGTATCCAGGTCTATTCCCAGCGAATGACAAATTGTCGCGGCAACTTCGCCTGGCGCGACAGGGCGATCTTTGGGATACGCTCCGATTTCATCCGAAGCGCCAACCACTTGCCCGCCTTTAACGCCGCCGCCTGCCATCAACATCGTCCAGCATTGCGGCCAATGATCGCGTCCTCCTGCCGGATTGATTTTCGGTGTGCGTCCAAATTCACCCGTCGCGACAACTAACGTATCGTCCAGCAAGCCGCGTTGTTTCAAGTCTTCGAGCAGGGAACTGTACGCCATATCGAACATTGGCCCGACCAGGTCGCGATAACAGGCAATCGGGCTGAACGGTGCAGAGCCGTGAATGTCCCACGTAATTTCATTGAAGACCGTCTCAAACATATTGATGGTCACATAGCGCACGCCGCGTTCGATCATCCGCCGCGCCATCAGACAGCTCATGCCAAAGCGATTGCGCCCGTAGCGGTCTTTGGTTTTGTCATCCTCTTGGCTCAGATCAAACGCCTCGCGCATTTTCGCCGAAGACATCAACGTATAAGCCTGATTGAAATTATCATCCAGCAAGCGCGCATCCTGATTCGCGGCAAACCCTGCTTCGAGTTCTTTGACGGAGCTATCCACCATTGCGCGCAATTTGCGGCGACGATCCGTGCGCACGGCGGAGATGTAGTCCGGTGGCAACATATCCGGCACCTTGAAATTCGGCAGCGATGGATCGGAGTTGAGAATGAACGGGTCGAACTGTTTGCCGAGAAATCCTGCGCTGTGTCCGTGCGGCATATTCCCGCCCGTGGCTCCGATGGGGCGCGGCAACAACACATGCGGTGGCGCATCGCCGCGTGGGCCGCGCAGTTTGGACAAGACACAGCCGACGCTCGGATGTTCGATGCCGCCCTGAAATAAGCGCCCCGTCTGCATCATCTGATGCCCGGTGTCATGCACCGCCGCCGCCGTGTGATAGCACGACCGAATGAGCGCGTACTTGTCCGCGTGCTTGGCCATGTGCGGAAAGATTTCGCTGATCTCAAGGCCGGGGACATTGGTCTTGATTGGTTTATACGGCCCCCGAATTTCGGACGGCGCATGCGGTTTCATATCCCACAGATCAAGCTGGCTGGGGCCGCCGACCAGCATCAGGAAAATGCAATTTTTCTCCTGCACCGTATTGATGGCACCCTGGGCTTGCAACTGAAAAAAGTCAGTGAGCGTGAGTCCCAGCGCACTGAGCGCCCCTGCGTGCAAAAAATCACGCCGTTTCAGTCCATCACAAAAACTAACTTTTTTCTCTGCGTCGAGTCGAATCATTAGCTCTGTCCTCCTGCGGGGAATCGTGTCTCTCCACGATGTAGCCCGTTTGGGTAAGAAAGCGGCAGACAGTAGAAAAGGAGAGGCAGGTTTTCCTCTCGTACCATTTGCAAAAACGGACTACGGTCGGGGCCTTAGTCCGAGATTGATGTAGTGGCCATTGCTGCCACGGGGCAATCGCTATAGGTTTTCGAGCCGGGTATCTGCATCGCCGAAGCGATCCAATTTGATCCCCATGCGATCCAGCAGCGAGAGGTACAGACTGCTGGCCTTGCGGTTCTCATCACCGACCTTGACATAATCCAGCGTTCGGCCTGTCTGCAACGTGCCGCCGAGTCCACCGGCTAGCACCAGCGGCAACCGCGTATTGTTGTGCGTTCTGCCGATCCAAAGGTTAGAGAGAAACATCAAACAGGAATTATCCAGGACTGTGCCGTTGCCTTCCGGCATCGCATCCAACTTCGCTGCCAGATATGCAAACTGGCTGACGTGCCAGCGCGTGATGCGCTCGTATTCGTCGTTGTTATTAGCGTGCGAAGCGCCGTGATGCGCGATATTCACATCAAGGAAAGGATAGACCTGTCCCGACAGGTCGCGTGAGAGGATCAGCGTAGCTACACGTGTCTTGTCAGTCTGAAAGGCGATGGCGATAAGGTCGAGCATCAGTTTGGCATGTTCGCGCAGGTCTTCCGGCAAACCGTTGGCGGGCCGCTCCATACTCCACACGGGGCGGTTCTTCAGTTTCGCCAGATCATCGGCTTTGTCTTTTGCCTTGCGCATGCCCTCGACGCGCTTCTCCACTTCGCGCACGCTTGTCAGGTATTCATCCAGCTTGGCATTGTCGCTCGAACTGATCTTGCCGCTTAAACGTTCAGCGCGTTCCTTCACGCGATCCAGAATGCTGAGGTTGAGCAGGCTGCCGCGATTCTCAAACAGCATGTCAAACGCGAGCGATGGATAGATTTCATTGGGGACGGGAGATTCCGCGCTTTGCCACGAAATATGCGAGCTGTAAACATTGGAATAGTTCGTTTCGTGAAACCCGGTCATGGACTGTTCGCAGGCCAGCACCATGCTCGGTTGCAGGGTTTCCTGTCCCATCCGGCTGGCGATCATCTGATCCACCGAGATGCCCGAACGAATCGTCGCGCCTTTGGTCAACACTGCGCCCGTCAACAGGCTGCCGGTTTGCGGCGGATGAACTCCCAAGCCCACGTTGTGTTTATTGAACAGCCCGTGAATGACGTTGAGCTTGCTTTTCAAAGGCTCCAGTGGCGCGAGCGATTTACTCAACTTCATCTCCGGCCCTGAACCTGCCGATCCCCAATGATCCTCGTTGACACCACAGCCGAGAAAGATGACGCCAAATCGCTTCGGAAACGTTTCTTCGTCTCGGGTCTTGGCTTTCGCGGCAAACGATTCAAGCCACGGCAACGCCATAGTAACGCCAGCACCTTGCAGAATGGCGCGGCGGGTAATTTTACTGTTGGAAAGATTCTTGCGATCAGGCATCTTTAGTTTCCTTTCTTCTGAGAGGTCTCGATAGCTTTTTGTGGATTGAACGCCAGAGTTCGTTTGTTCAGGAATTGCGGGCTGGTGACGATGGTTTCGATGAGCGCCGACATCCTGTATCCGTTGGCCGCAAGTTTTGCTTGCATCGCCTCAAGCAACGGTTCATCGGAGATCATCAGCGAGCGGCCCAGCGCAAACGACAGCAGCTTTTCGTTCAGGTTATTCAGAAAATCTTTCTCGCGCTGGTTGCGAATATACGCCTGCAATCCTTCGATGCCAGCGCCCTGGGTTCCGTTCGGGAACTCAGCGCGCGCGTCTACAACGCGCCCGGCCAGGTCACTGGTGCGCCGTTCGCCGACGGGGCCGTAAGCTTCAAACACCAGCCCAAAAGAATCGAAGCGCGCATGGCAACCAGCGCAGGCCACGTTGTTCCGGTGTTTCGCCAGCAACTCACGCACGGGCAAATTCGATGTCGCTTCATCGCGCGGCAGTTCAGGAACGGTAGGCGGTGGCGGCGGAATGACTTCGCCCAGCACGCGACGGGCAATCCAGTAACCACGTTTCACCGGACTGGTTCTGAGGCCGGGCGCATTCCGTGTGAGAAACACGGCCATCGGCAAGAGTCCGCCGCGACCATAATCACGCGCATTATCCACGCGGAACCATGTATCTTGTCCTTTATCTGGCGCGGATGAGGCGGGCATGCCGTAATGCCGAGCGAGCACGCCATTCACAAACGTGTGCCTGCCGTAGAGCAGTTCCTGCGCTGGGCGGTCTTGCTGGATCAGGTCGGCAATGAATCGGATAGGCTCCTCAAACATCGCTTCCCGCAGTTGGTTCGTAAAGACGGGAAAGCGTTCGCGATCTACGGCGTTGTGATCTTCAAACCGGCGGAAGTCCAGCCAGTTGCCGCCGAATTCTGTCGCCATCCCGCGCACGCGCTCGTCTTTTAGCATCCGGCGCACCTGCGCTGTCAGCACCGCGGGTTTGTCCAGGTCTCCCGCGGCAGCGTGCGTGAGCAGTTCATCATCGGGCAGGCTCGACCAGAGAAAGTAACTCAACCGGCTGGCCAGCGAGTAAGCCGACAGCGGACGATAAGCCGCAGCGGATTTTGCGCCGTCCCTACCAGCAGCATTTTTCGCCAGCAAGTCCACCAGGTCTACGCGATAGAGAAAATCCGGCGAGACCAGCAGGCTGGCGATGGATGCGCGCATGGCCTCTTCGTGCGTCAGCCCGCTCTGCTCACGAGACTGGCGATAGTAAGCGAGGATTTCGTCGCGTTCCGCCTGCGCCAGCGGCCTGCGATAAGCACGCGCCGCGAATTGCAGCAGGGCATCCAGATGGCGCGGCTCCGCTGCCAGTCGCGCCTTTTCTACCCGACGGATTCGGATATTCGCGTTGTCAAAATATTGCCTGATTGCTTCCAGAATGCGCGGATCGGTCTCCGGCGTCGCTTTGGCGAGATGTTGATCCCGCAGCGCGAAGATAGCCTCCTGCGTCGCAAACCCCAGGTGCTTGTCCCGATCCACCAGCAGGTTGCGACCGCCGCCGCTGCCGCTGAACGCAAACTGCGTGTAGTTGCGCATCGTGTAATCGCCAATGAATTCAAATTCATCCCAGAGCGTCTCCAGTTCCTTCTTCCCTTTTTCATCCAGAATCAATTCGATCAGCGGCGTGTCATCGCGGAAATAACCCAGCACACTGTGCAGCCCCGCGCCGAGATACCGCTCCTTGTCCATTGAGGTGATGGGATAGAAACGACCGCGTTCGCGCAAACAAAAAGCTGTGGGAAAGACATGGCTGAAGCGGGCGAAGGCAGCCTCATAGCGGCTGCGCTGCCCTGCCGGAATCACCAGCGCAGGGTCTTCCTGCCGCTCTTTGATGTAAGCGGCGATGGATCGCTTCAGTTCTTCGACCTCGCCTCTGCCAAACGGCGGCCCTTGCGTCACGACAAAATCTTTTAGCGGCGGTTCGCCTTCCACCCGCAGCGAAGTAGGATCGAAATCACGGCGATGCGCGGCGAGCAGTCCGTTGCGGTACATGACAATCGGCTGAAAGTTGGTGCTGAACCCTGGCGATTCCAGCGTGGGAAAAAGCTTCTCGGTGTGGCGGCGAATTTTTACTACGAAATCGCGCATCTGTTCGCATCCCTGCCGGGCAATGTCTGGCTGCTTGCCCTGCGGAACCAGCAATTTCTGCCACATCGCTTGCAGCCTCACGAGCGGCCCAACATCTTCCCTCGTTTGTTCCAGCGTTTGCCAGATCATAGCGAGATAGCGCGGGGCGACCTTGTTCTGTGCGGCGATGCTGTCGAGCGTCGCTACAGGTTGCCCAAACACAGCGCGATGCTTGTAGCACCACGCTGCCTGAAAGTAATCGGCGAAATCAGTAGGCTGGCGATCATAGAATTCGACGATCCGCCGAATCGGGTATTTCTCGCGGTCAGTCTCGACCAGCGTGGGATTGGGCGCGAAAGTGAACCCTTCCGGTTTGAGAATTAAGTGATCGCCGACCCGCCGCGCGGCGTCCAGGTATTTCGACATCAGCGTTGACGAAATGGTCAACGACTCACCGGAGTTATCAAACCCAGCTTGATTGGCAGGATCAATGGGAAATTCGCGCGCCGGGCGCAGATCAACGCCCGTCAGATCGCGGATCGTGTAGTTATACTCGGCATTGCTCAGCCGCCTTGCCAGCACAGACCCTGGATCGCCCGGATACTTGCGCAGTTCGTTTTTCCGCACTGCGGCGATCCAGTCAATCACCTGCTGGCGCAGTTCCTCTGGCGGCTGCTCCATTTCCTTAGGCGGCATCTGCTTTGTCGTGAGTTTGCTGAGCACAAGCGCCCAATGACCGAAGTCCTGCACCACGGATTCCATCGTGATGTAGCGTTCGAGATCAAAGCTGGCATCGGGCGTGGGGCCGCTATGGCAAGCTGTGCAGTATTTGGTCACGAAGGGACGGACCGTTTGGTTGAATCTGCGCGCCAGGTCAGCCTCAGTAGGTTCACCTGTGCTGATGGCTTTCTGCACTTTGGGCATTGGGCTAAGCATTCGTGCTTGAGCACCATCGCCAGGATTGGTCTGACACAGCCAGGCAATCGCGCCAGATGCGAGCACCAACAGCGAAATGGTTAACCGTACGGAACGCAGCATTCAACCTCCACAACACAAATCTCTCAGAAATTTTCTTTAGAACGTTAGGGACACTTTATGCAAGAGGCGTAGATTTTACAATGCGACTACGGATTTTGAAATGGGTTTCAACGACTGCACAAAAATCGCAGATTTTTACCCTTCATAACAAGCACATAAGAAGTAAAAGCGACGAATGATTTTACCAAGAACTACGGCTTGCCCACACTAATAGAGGGCAAAAAAAGGAATCACCCCTTGAGGCTGCTGCTGGTGTGCTAACGCGAGCCGAGATGGAGGGAAGATTACTGCGGCTTGAGTATGTTTGTGAAGGACACTTCACAGCACAAAAGGAATTTTTATTACTTTCAGCAAAATATCGAGACCATTCAGAATTTTCATTTCTGGGCTTTGATAGGCTTTGATAATAGTCGCTCAACTCCGCTATTAGAATTATTGGTCACAGATCGGGAGATAGATTTGGTCCGAAATAAAACTTATACTCTGCTTAAAGAAGTAAAACTTCGCGCCATTGAAGGGGTTGAAGATGTCATCAAAGAAAGAGCCGCAGAAGGAAAGCCAATCGGTGAAAACGTCCACCAAGATGGTATTAGAGGCCAAACCGAAGAGGCGACAGCAGAGATTTCTCGAAGAGGCAAATGAAACTCTCCATTTGAATTCGGAACAGAATCGAAGCGATAGAGCAGAAGAGAAAACTTATCAGGGAATAAGCTCCGCCCCCTTATCTATCCGGTCTCTGCTGTGCTAGAGTGTATTGGTCTTAATTTTTCTATCTCTGTTCGTTTTCACCGCTAGCCGACATCGGGACCCCATTACACAGTCTCTTCCTTGTGCCGTTTAGTTATTCCCCAGCACTTGTTACTTTAGGAAGGGCCTTGATGTCGAATGCTAATTTGTCGCCTTTATCACCTACCAACCAATTACTCGCTGCGTTGCCCCCAACAGAATATGAACGCCTGCTGCCCTATCTCGAGCCTGTCTCGTTGAAGCTGGAAGACTATCTTTACATGCAGGGAGAAGCCGTCACGCATGTCTACTTTCCCACTACAGCAATGCTTTCTTTGGTCATCGTGCTCGATAATCGGAAGATTGAAGTCGGCGTGGTCGGACACGAAGGAATGGCGACGACCACCAGCTTTATGGGCAATGGTATTTCCCCTTTTGAAGTTATGGCGCAAATCGCGGGTGACGCACTGCGGATGGAAGCCTCGATTCTCAAGCAAGAGTTTCAGCAGGGCGGCGCTTTGCAGCAATTTTTACTGCGCTACGCGCAAGCACTCTATCTGCAAGTCTCGCAAACAGCGGCCTGTAATCAACTGCACTCACTCGATGAACGTCTGGCACGCTGGCTGCTGATGACGCACGACCGCGCGCAAGGCGATACGCTGGCGTTCAAACAGGAATTTCTCTCAATGATGCTTGGTGTGGAGCGTTCGCGCGTGACGCTGGCGGCCATCGCGTTGCAAGAGGCAGAAATTATCAAATACAGTCGAGGCAAGATTACCATCCTCGCACGCGCAGGCCTTGAGAAGGCAGCGTGTAAATGTTACGGCATTGTGCAAAAAGCAATAGAGACGCTGCTGCCGAGTTAAGGACACCGCGTATGTGTTAGTTTCACATACGCCCGCAAGAAGGCCAAATTCTCTTCGCACGCACTGAATTTGCGCTAAACTCCAACTTTCCAACTTAATCATTTTTTGGCTCCACGGCTTGATTCATCCAAACCGTATTAAGAAACGAGAGGCAATTATGCAACCTTTTCTACGGCGTATTCTTTGTGCCGATGACGACAAAAGCACACTCGAGTTAATGGAGTTCTGGTTAGGACAGCAAGGCTATGAAGTAGCAACGTCCGAGACCAAGAGCGGGGTCTTGCGCCTGGCGAAGCAGAAACCCTTTGATTTGTATTTGCTCGATGATTGGTTCCCGGATGGGCGCGGCAAAGACCTCATTCAAGCGCTGCGCCGCCTAGACCCGAATACACCAATCGTTCTCTTCTCTGCCGATGCGCGAGCAGCGAATCGAGAAGAAATCATCCGTTTGGGTGCGCAAGCCTTTTTCTCAAAACCCATAGACTTGGAAGAGATCACCACCACGATTACACAACTGATTTACACTGCCGAGCAGGAACAGGTCACTTTCGCACCGCCGCTTGCCTCTGAGGCGCGGCAAAGAAGTTACGTTTAAGGAAGAAGCCGGATTATGCATACCCCGCGCCAAACTAATCCGTCGTGCGAAGAAATCCTGAGCTTGCTCGCGCAAATAGCTAATAATCAAAGCCCCTGGGCGTTACCTTGCTAAAAAAATCTACCAATACCAAGTTCTAAGTCGCAACGGGAAGAAGCGATTTTTGACCGCGACGCCTTACTGGAATTGCTCGACAACCGCGCTTTCCACAACGGTAGGTAACGCCGTTGGAAGGGGATTACATGGACGAGGAAAAACATATCCGGTCAAGTCTTTACTTTGCTATACCGTGAACGGGCATAAATTGAACCATGGTTTTATCGCCAAGGAGCCAAGTGACAAAGTGACACCTGAATCTATTGCGGTTCTTTGAACCTTGGCCCCTTGGCGTTGAAAATGTTCTGATTATGACCGTTCAAAGTATAAGTTTTTGCTATCAGGCTTAGCTGTCAGGCAATGAGGTCGTGGACGACGTTGCCGGCGACATCGGTCAGGCGGAAATCGCGGCCACTGTAGCGGTAGGTGAGCTTGGTGTGATCAATGCCCATCAGGTGCAAAATGGTCGCGTGCATATCGTGTACGTGAACCGGTTTGTCTACGACCTTGAACCCGAAATCATCGGTCGCGCCGTAAATCAATCCGCCTTTGACGCCGCCGCCCGCCAGCCACATTGTGAAGGCAAAGGGATTGTGATCGCGGCCATTTTGAATGCCGCCGTTGCCGCCCGTTTCGACTACGGGCGTGCGACCGAATTCAGAACCGCAGACCACGAGTGTGTCGTCCAGCAGGCCACGCGCTTTGAGGTCTTTGATGACGGCGGCGAAGGGCTGGTCGGAGTCCAGGGCATTCTTGCGGTGCTGCTGAATATCCCCGTGCGCGTCCCAGGGATCACCCTTGGCGTAATACACCTGCACCATTCGCACTCCTTTAGCGACTAAGCGCACGGCGAGCAAGCAGCCACGCGCGGTGCTGCCGGGGCCGTAGAGCTTCAGAGTGGCAGGCGTTTCTTTGCGCAGATCGAAAACCTCCGGCGCTTCTGTCTGCATGCGATAGGCCGTTTCCATAGACTGGATCGTGGCTTCCAGTTGCGGGTCGGGCGTTTTCTCGCGCTCCATCTGCATGCGGTTGAGCCGCGTGAGCAGATCAAGTTCGCGGCGCTGTTCGGGCAGCGCAAATTTTTGGTTATGAATATAAGAAATCAGTTTTTGCGGATCGAAGCCTGGTTCCACCAACAGATCAGCGGTTTGCTTTTCGCCCGGCTTGTCAGAGATAAAAGTGCCTTGATGAATGGCCGGCAGGAACGAACTATTCCAGAGCGGCGGGCCAACCGTGGTCGGCACATCAGGGCAGAGCACGACGAAACCCGGCAGGTTTTTATTCTCAATGCCCAGCCCGAAGGTGAGCCAGGAACCAAGCGACGGACGCCCCGCCTGACTGAAGCCCGTATTCATCATCAGCATCGAAGGCTCATGATTCGGGATGTCCGTGTGGACGGAGCGCACCCAACAGATGCTGTCTGCACACGCGCCGACGTGGGGAAATAGTTCGCTGACCTCCATCCCGCATTGACCGTACTTCTTAAAGGCGAAGGGCGAGCGCAGCAACGCGCCTGTCTTGCGCTCGGTCGCAATCGTCCCGCCCGGCAGCGGTTGGCCATGATACTTGTCGAGCAGCGGTTTGGGATCGAAGCTGTCTACCTGCGAAAGCCCGCCGTTCATAAATAGGAAGATGACGTGTTTCGCGCGTGCGGCGTGATGCACGCCGCCTTTAGGCCATTTAGCCGATAGCGCAGCAGTGCCTGTTTGCGCCTGCGCCAGCGATTCTCCCACCATCCCGGCAAAAGCCATCATCCCGAAGCCGCCGCCCATCCGGCACAACGCTTCACGGCGCGTGAGTGGTTTTGGTGCTTTGTGTGTCATCGTTTTTCCTTTGCAGGGCGGTTCACGTGAGCAAATTTGCTACTACGTGAACCGCCGACCTAGTTGATGAAAGTGAACTCCGTCGAACTGAGCAGTACCTTGACGTAGCGTCCCCAGATCGTCACAGGCAGGATCGGTTTCTTCTCCTCACTCTTGCCAGAACCAAGGCCAGGCATCACGCCAGCCATCATCGTATTTGCGCCGCCCGGTTCCATCCCCGTGGCGTCCGGCATCTCCGGCATTACGCTCGGCGGAGCGATCACCGACTTCTCCGATGGGTCTTTCTTTTCGGTTTTTTGCTTCTCTTTTTCTTTCTCTTTTTCCTCTGCCGCTTTCTTTCGCTCTTCGTACTCCTTCAGTGGTTCGTTGCGCAGATAATCAAGGCCGAGCTTGATTTCTTCGGGAGTTGCCGCGCGACCGAACACAAGGCGATAAGCTTTTTGGATGCGTGCCTCTGTGGTCGGTTCGGCTTCGATGCGCTGCACCAGCAACTCGGCCTGTTGCTGCACAAAATCGCTGTTCATGAAAAACAGGCGTTGTAACGGTACGTTCGTCGCGTAGCGTTGCTCAGCGGAAATGTTAGGACTAGGGAAATCGAAGAGTTGCAGAAAGTCATCGAGTTTGTAGCGGCTCACTTTGCCGTACAACGTGCGTCGTGTGGATTGGGGCGTTAGCGTTTCTGACGGCCCGCCCATTTTCTTTTCGAGCGCGCCCGCCGCCGCAAGCAGCGAATCACGGATTTGCTCAACCTCCATCCGCCGCCGATTAGCCCGCCAATAAAACCGATTGGCCGAATCCTTATCATAATTCGCCTGAATGAATTCGTTGCTGAGTTGGTAGGTGGAACTGAGCATGATTTCTCGATGCAGCTTCTTGATGGAAAGCCCATTGCGCTTAAAGAAATCGGCCAGATATTCGAGCAGTTCGGGATGAATAGGGCGTTCGCCGTTATACCCAAAATTGCTGGGCGTATCTACAATGCCAGTGCCGAAATGCCCTTTCCAGATGCGGTTCACGATGACGCGCATCGCCAGCGGCTGACGCAGGATCGTCTCTGCTAGTTCCAGCCTGCCGCTGCCTTTGGTGAAGCACTCGCGGTTGTCCGGCGAGAGCACCGACAGAAAACCCCGGGGCACCACTTCGCCTAGGTTGGTCGGGTTGCCGCGCAAACTGACGGGCAAATCCACCGGTTGCTCACGATCCGCTACGCCATGCACGTACGGATATTGCGCGGGCATAGTCTTCCTGAAGTTTTCAATGTCCTCGCGCAACGCGGTCAGGTACGCGCGCCGTTCCGCGCTCAACTGCCGTTCCAGCCCCCAACCAATAAAATTCAGCAGTCCCGGACGGAACTTCTGCGCTGCACCCGGCAAGTCCGGCGCATCCAGGTCACGCACAAAAACATCCATCCAGAGATTAGTGCGCTCCACTGGCATCGCCTTCACCTCAACGCCGCAACTAGGACAGAAATCGTCATTGGTCACGAATTCGTGCGGCTTGAACAATGGCTCTTTCTTTTTGGTGCCGGGGAGCGATTTGGCGATGATGATTTCATTCTCCTGATTCAGTTCTTTCCGCTCGGCGAGCACATCCAGCAACAACGTCTGAAAATCGTCGGCTAGTTTTTTCGCCTCTACCGCCGTCCCGCCTTTTTGTATCATTGCCTGCCAGTCTTTCAGGAACGGGTAATGCCGTGGCGGACGTGCCAGAAAACGCATCCAGCGTTGCATCAACTCGTAATCGAGTTTGTTCTTTTCTATGACATCAATCAGGGCTTCCTTCGGTTCGCCCTGCACGCGCCAGACGGCCTGCATGTATTTCGAGGCTTGCAGCGACAGGCTCTCCGCGAGTTGTTTGCCTTCGGTCTGCATGAACTCGCCCATCATCTTCTGTTTGTTCTTCAGCTTCTTTTCAAGCGCGGTGTATTGCTCGACGACGCTGTTTGGCACTTGCGGATATTCTTTGTAGGTCGTGCTGGCGAAGACTCCGGCCAGCGCGTAATAGTCTTTGGTCGGGATCGGATCGTATTTGTGATCGTGGCAACGCGCGCAACCTACGGTCAGGCCGAGAAATCCACGACTAACAACGTCAACGCGGTCGTGCCGCTCGTCCGCGCGTGTAATTTCGACCGCGCCGTTGTCGTAGAACCACGGCCCCTGCCCCAGAAAGCCGAGCGCGGGCAGCGTTTTCACGCGCACTTTTTCGTCCAGCAAATCGCCCGCCAGTTGTGCCCGCACAAACTGATCGTAAGGCAAATCGTCATTGAAGGCTTTGACTATCCAATCGCGGTACAGATAGGCGTGGGGATACGGCGCAAACCCGCGTCCCATCGGATCAAGGCTGCGATAGTCGTCTTCGCCGTAGCGCGCCACATCCAGCCACAGCCGTCCCCAGCGTTCGCCGTACTGCGGCGAGGCAAGCAGGCGATCTACGACCTTGGCGAAGGCATCTGGCGCTTTGTCCTTCTCGAAGGCCTCAATTTCTTCCGCCGTGGGTGGCAAGCCCGTTAAATCAAGCGTCGCACGCCGCAGCAAGGTACGACGATCTGCCAGTCCAGCCGGCGCGAGTCCTTCTTTTTCCAGCCGAGACAGAATGAAGCGATCAATGTCATTCTTCGACCAACTAGGGGTTTTCACCGTGGGCGCAGGCGTCGGGTGCAACGGCTGAAATGACCAGAACGCACGCTGTTCCGGCCTGATAGCAGCTTCGCCCTTGGCAGCAATGGGAGCTTTACCGACGGAAGGCCAGATCGCGCCCGCGCGTACCCATTCGACAATCGCGTCAATTTGCGGCTGCGGCAGCTTACCTCCCTGCGGCATTTTCAATTCGCCTGTTTGCCTGAGAGCCAGCACCAGCAGACTCTTATCCGGGTCGCCCGGCACGATGACGGGGCCGGATTTGCCACCGCGCAGCATTGCTTCGCGGGAATCCAAGCGCAGACCGCCGAATTGCGAATCGGTGTGACAGGCAAAACATTCTGTGGCGAGAATGGGGCGCACCTTGGTCTCGAAAAAATCATCTTTATTTTGGGGACGCACTGTCCAGGCAACCAATCCCAGCAGCGCGAGGCTGAGCAAACAACGCTGAAATTTCATAGAAGCTCCGACGGATAAAAACGGGCAATCTTCTCAAGGATCGGATTTCCCACCCGGAATGATTACTCTACGTTAAGCCCACAGCGAGCGGATTTTAGTGCAGTCGCAACAAGGGCGCAATGTTCTGGCGCAGCACGGGCATTTTCCTCTCCGTCAGGTTTTTGCTAAGATGCGCGCCATGCTACCCATACTCCTGATGCTCTCGTTGCTCCTATCGTTTCAGACGCAAACACCGCCGCCTGCACAAACAGCGAAACCCAGGCCGACGCCCACGCCCAGACCCGGTGTGAAAACGCCCGGCGTGCGTATCCCGATCACGGCGCTGAAGCCGGAGGCTGTTTACGAAGTGCCGGGTGCACCGGACTGGCTGGCCATAGACGAATCCGTCTGGGTTTCCAATTACCCCAAAAATACGGTGGCGCGGCTTGATCCCAAAACCAGCCAAGTCCTGGCCACGATCCCTGTTGGCAGCAAACCCTGCTCCGGTCTTGCGGTGGGGTTCGGCAGTTTGTGGGTTCCGCTCTGCGGCGATCAGGCACTTGCTCGTGTTGACCTCAAAGAAGGCAAAGTGACCGCCACTATCCCGATTGGCATTGCTGGTTCTGAAGGCGGCTTGGCGGTCGCTGCGGGCAGTATCTGGCTCATGACTGACAAGAAAGGCACGCTGGCGCGGCTTGATCCGGCGACGAATAAGGTCGTTGCGGAAATTCAGGTGTCGCCCGGCTCCTTCACGGTCGCGTTTGGCGAAGGGGCGATTTGGGTCACAGGCACTGAAACCCATGTGCTGACGCGCATCAACCCGGACACGAACCTGATCATCGAGACGATTCCAGTTGGCAAAGCGCCGCGCTTCCTCACCATTGGCGGCGGGTTTGTCTGGACACTGAATCAGACGAATGGCGATGTCTCGAAAGTTGATCCCAAGACCAACATGGTCGTGGCAACTATCGAAGTCGGTGTGCCTGGCTCAGGGGGGGAAATCGCCTTTGGCGAAGGTTCAGTTTGGGTGACCTCGTTTGAATTTCCAGTCTCCCGCATAAACCCGGCTTCGGGCAAAGTCGTCCAGCAATTCGCGGGCGAAGGCGGCGATGCCATCCGGGTCGGCCTCGGCTCGGTTTGGCTCTCAAATATCCGCGCTGGCAACGTCTGGCGTCTGGACCCGCGCCGCATCGCAGCGACCATCGCACCGTAAAACACCTCTGCCCCTAAGTGTAAGAGTACCAACTTTAAGTGAAGTTTCGCCTTGCCCGCACGTGTGCCTAACTAAAGTTGGTACTCTTATACCTGTTGTTCAAGTCTCGCGTTGACCTCAACTAAAGTTGCCACCCTTGCGCATTTGAGGGAGACGTGCGCTGGCGCTATCCCGCGAATTATTGACAAGTAGCCGTTTCAGTAATAGTTTTGCAGCTTCGATTGCTGGTCAAACCACCAACTCATCCCGTCAGGATACTGTTTCATCACTTGAGGAATTTATGCCGCAATTAGGGACACTTAAAACTATTATTAAGCTCACGCTTCTGTTGGCGCTCAGCGTGGCGCTTGTATTTGCTGCGCAGCAACCCGCTGATCTCTTCACCCAAAAGATTGCGCCGATTTTCGAGCAAAATTGCACGATGTGTCACGGCGCAACCATCCAGCGCTCGGCGCTTGATCTGCGCACGGAACAAGCCATTTTGAAAGGCGGCAAGCGCGGCGTTTCTGTCGTGCCTGGCAAGCCTGAAGAAAGTTTGCTCTACAAGCTCATCACGCACAAAGAAGAGCCTGCGATGCCGATGGGCGGCAAACTGTCAGATGCGGAGTTAGCGTTGGTCGCCGAATGGATTAAGGGACTCGCGCCCAGCATGCCGGTTGCCGAGACGATACCCACGCGTACGCACGGCTATTCCATCACGGCTAAAGATCGGCAATGGTGGTCGTTTGTGAAGCCCGTGCGCCCGGCGGTTCCGACCGTCAAAAATCGCAAGTGGGTACGCAATGAAATTGATGCCTTTGTCCTGAGCAAATTGGAAAGCAATGGCTTGCAACCCTCGACTCCGGCTGATCCGCGTACGCTGATTCGGCGCGTGTATTTTGATTTGATCGGGCTGCCGCCCACGCCGGAAGAAGTGGACGCCTTCGTCAAGCAACCAACCAATACCGCTTACGAGAAAATTGTGGACAAGCTGCTGGCTTCCCAGCATTACGGCGAACGTTGGGGGCGGCACTGGCTTGATCTGGCGCGCTATGCCGACAGCGGCGGCTATGAGTTTGATTATGATCGCCCGCACGCGTGGCATTACCGCGATTGGGTCATCAAAGCCTTCAACTCCGACATGCCGTACAATCAATTCATCCTCGCACAACTTGCCAACGATCAACTCTATCCCAACAGCGCCGAAGCGTTGATCCCCACGACGTTCTGTCGCAATGGCCCCACGGTAGACAATGCCGACAACGAAGAAACCCGCAGCGATGAAATGGATGATATGGTGGCGACGACTTCGTCCGTATTTATGGGCTTAACCGTGGGTTGTGCGCGTTGCCACGATCACAAATACGATCCGATCCCGACCAAAGATTATTACCGGATGGTGGCGATTTTTAATTCCTCCGTGAAAGCCGAAAAACCGTTAGCAAGCGAAGTAGAAATTGCCAAATACAAAGCCCTCAACAAAGAAGTGGATGAAACGGTGCGGCCTTATAAGCAAAAGCTGGCGGCGTTGGAAAAGCCGCTGCGTGAGCGGTTGATGAATGAAAAAATCGCCTTTCATCTTAAGCTGGCAGAGGACGCCAATGGCTTTGGCGACAAAACCAAAGAACAATATCGCACCGAATTGGCGGCACGCTTAGCCAAAGAAGTGAATATCCAAAACGAAGACATCGAAGAAATTATCACGCCGGAGTTACAAGTAACCCGCAAGCAGTTACTGAAGCAAATTGACGACATCAACAAGACGCGTCCGAAACCGTATCTGGCAGCGATGGGCGTGACGGAGAAAAAAGAAGCGACGAAAACTCATCTCTTCCTGCGCGGCAATCACCGCACGAAAGGCGATGAGGTTTCTCCCGGTTTGCCGCAGGTCATTTCGGATGCGAAAGACTTGAACCCTGCCACTGCCCGCCAACAATTGGCGGAATGGATTGCACATCCAGACAATCCGCTGACCGCGCGCGTGGCCGTCAACCGCATTTGGAAATACCACTTCGGCAACGGCATCGTGAAAACCACCAGCGATTTTGGCCTCACCGGTGATCGTCCAAGTCATCCTGAGTTGCTGGATTGGCTCGCGGTCACGTTCCGTGACGGAAGGATGAATGATGAACGCGGAACGATGAGTGCCAAACCAACCGGGGAAAAAGATATTCATCGCTCATCGTTCAGCCTTCCGCGTTGGAGCTGGAAGGCGATGCACAAGTTGATTTTGCTCTCCAACACCTATCGCCAGTCCAGCCAGCCCAATGAACAGGCACTAGCCAAAGACAATGAGAATCGCTGGCTCTGGCAAATGACTCCCCGCCGCCTGGAAGCGGAGGTATTGCGCGACAGTATGCTGGTGCTCAGCAACAAACTGAACAAAGAAATGTACGGCCCCGGCATCTATCCGCGCATTGATCCTGACATCATCAACACGGGTTCGCGCCCGCGCTGGCCCCTGGATGCCAAGGACAACCACGAAACATTTCGCCGGAGCATTTACATTTTCGTCAAACGCTCCGTGCTGCTGCCGCTGGTCGAGGTCTTCGATTGCCCGGTAACGGTGGTGTCGTCGCCGAACCGCGCCACTTCGACGGTTTCTCCGCAGGCGTTGGCGTTGATGAATAATGAATTCGTCCTCGAACAAGCGAAGTTCTTTGCTGAACGCGTGGCGACCGAAGCCGGGGCAGATGTGACGAAGCAAATCGCGCGTGCATTCCAAATCGCGCTCCACCGCAATCCCAGCAAGCAGGAACAAGACTGGTCACTAAACTTCCTCAAATCACAAACGGCAGGCTACACGGAACGCAAACAGGAACGTCCTGCGGCGGCTGCGCTGCGGGATTTCTGCCACGCGATGATGAATCTGAACGAATTTTTGTACGTGGATTGAGAAAGAAAAGTCACCACGAAGTTCCCGGAAATTACGAAGGAACAGTCAGCGCGACAGCAAGAAGGAGTAATAGAAGCATCTTTTTTCTCTCCTTGTTATCTTCGCGCGCTTCGTGAACTTCTTGATTATATTTTTAGGCCATAGGAAGGATCATCAAATGATGCTCAGGACAATCAGAAGCGTGGTCGTGGGCTTGTTATTGCTCGCGTCCTCGGTGCTGGCGCAAACCAACAACGCCGTGACCACAGGCGAATTCATCGTCGAACCCGCGACCATTCACAACCTCGGTTTTGAATGGAAGATCAGCGGCGATGACAACCGCAACGCGACCGTCGCCGTGCAATATCGCAAGGCGGGCGAAACCGCGTGGCGCGAAGCGCTGCCACTCCTGCGCATCGGCGATGAAAAAGTCTGGCGCGCGCGTGAGTTCCTGGAATACTGGACGCCGCGCATGTTCGCGGGCAGCATCCTGGATGTCGAAGAAGCCACGACCTATGAATGCCGCTTCACGATGAGCGATCCCGATGGCGTCAGCGGCAAAGCCACGCAACAAGTCACGGTGAAAACGCGCGGCGTACCGCAGGAATACAAAGGCGGTCGCACGCTGCACGTTTATCCGCCCGATTACGAAGGGCCGAAACAGGAGCCGTCCTTCAAAGGGCTTGAAAGAAGCGTATTACGGCCCCGGCCTCGGCGATTGGGACGTTGTGCATACGCGCCCTGTGCAACCCGGCGATGTGATTCTGGTACACGCGGGATTGTACAAAGCCGACCGGCTGGATTACGTCACGCCCTACGGAATTCCGTTTGACGGCAGCTATATTTTGACGCGCGATGGCACGCCCGAAAAACCTATCGTCATCAAGGGCGCAGGCGATGGCGAAGCGATCTTTGACGGCAACGGCTGCTTTCGCCTGTTCGATGTGATGGGCGCGGATTACAACTATTTTGAAGGCCTCACGATCCGCAACACAGATCAGGCGTTTTATGCCGGACATAAAGACCTGCTTGGTTGCAGCGGCCTCGTCATTCGCAATTGCCGCATTGAAGATGTCGGCGCGGCATTGATGAACGAATATGAAGGGTCAAAAAACTTCTACATCGCCGACAACGTAGTGTTAGGCCGCGACGACCGCAACCGCATCATCGGCTGGTCGAACTGGGGCAAGTACAAACCGACGCAATTGAAATCGTATTACGCGATCAAAGTGTACGGACAAGGCCACGTGATCTGTCACAACTACATTGCCTATTTTCACGACGGCGTGACCATCAGCACGTACGGCATTCCGCCCGAAAAGCAGGAACATAAAGCCGTCGCGATAGATATTTATAACAACGACATTCACCTGATGATTGACGACTTCATCGAAACCGATGGCGGCGTACATAACATCCGCGTGATGCGCAATCGTGGCTTCAACGCAGCGCAGCACGGATACAGCGGCCAGCCTGTTTTCGGCGGCCCGGCATATTTCTATCGCAACATCGCTTACAGCGTGCCAATGGGCGGCGCGATCAAAACCGGCGGCGCGAATCCGTCCGGCGTGCTGATTTATCACAACACGTTTATTGCCGAGAACAGCAACGCGCGCGGCTACTCCAATTCGCACTATCGCAACAATCTGCTGATGGGTACGAACCATCCCGACAAGCCTGTGCTGGGGAGTTTGACGTACACGGCGTACACGTCATTCGATTACAACGGCTGGCGGCTGAATCCGAGCGAGAAACCGCAAATCATCTGGGGCGCGCCCGCCAGCGGCAAAATGCGGGATTACGAATTGACAGGCAGTAGTTATCAAAACTTTCGCACACTCGCCGACTTCCAACGCGCGACGGGACAGGAAGTACACGGCGTGTTGGTGGACTACGACATCTTCCAAAACGTGCGCCCGCCTGATCCGAGTCAGCCGCATAAAGTTTATGAAGTGGGCGACATGGATTTCCGCTTGAAGCCCAACAGCAAGGCCGTAGATGCCGGATGCAGGCTGCCTAATCTGAATGATGATTTCAGCGGCAACTCACCTGATTTAGGCGCACTGGAAGTGGGCAAGCCATTGCCTGTTTATGGGCCGCGCAGTTAACAAATAGTAAGTGGTTTACCAAAAAGTCTAATTCTTTCAACCATTGACAGACTGACTCAGGCATGCGAAAGACTGGTCGCCTGCTGTTCTCGGTTGACAGGCATTGAAAAAGCTCGCCTACAACAGTCGCGCCTATTTCTTCAGACGAAATTTCTTTTCTATTCCCTGGCCTGATAATAATTCATGTTTGAGCAAGCCTTTAGAAACATTGACGACACGCTCCGCAAAGAAGCCGGGTGTACCACCGAACTTGATTACACCGAACAGACTTCGTGGCTGTTGTTCCTGAAATATCTGGACGCGCTGGAACAGGACAAAGCCACCGAAGCCGAATTGGAAGGCAAGCCGTACAGCTTCATTCTCGACGCGCCTTACCGCTGGGAAATGTGGGCTGCGCCGAAAGATTTGATCGGCAGGATAGATCACAACGCGGCGAAAACGGGCGATGATTTGCGCGATTTCGTGAATCTGAAATTGTTCCCGTACCTGCACGACTTCAAGCAAAAGGCGACGGGGCCGAACACGCTGGAATACAAGATCGGTGAGATTTTCGGCGAGATCAAAAACAAGATTCAGAGCGGCTACAACCTGCGCGAGATCATTGATCACATTGACGAGTTGCGCTTCCGTTCGCAGACCGAAAAGCACGAGCTGTCGCATCTGTACGAAGCCAAGATCAAAAACATGGGCAATGCGGGACGCAACGGTGGCGAGTATTACACGCCGCGCCCGCTGATTCGCGCCATGATTCAGGTGACGGCTCCGAGCATCGGCGAGCGCATTTATGACGGCGCGTGCGGTTCGGCGGGCTTTTTGTGCGAAGCCTTTGATTACCTGAAAGCCAAGCCGAATCTGACGACCAGCGAGTTGGATACGCTGCAAACCAAGACGTTTTACGGCAAAGAGAAAAAGTCGCTGGCGTATGTGATTGCGATTATGAACATGATCCTGCACGGCATCGAAGCGCCCAACATCATCCACACCAACACGCTGACCGAAAACATCGCCGACATTCAGGACAAAGACCGCTACGACGTGGTGCTGGCCAATCCGCCCTTCGGCGGCAAAGAGCGCAAGGAAGTGCAGCAGAACTTCCCCATCCGCACGGGCGAAACGGCGTTTCTGTTCCTGCAACATTTCATCAAGATTTTGCGCGCGGGCGGACGCGGCGGCATCGTCATCAAAAACACGTTTCTGTCGAATACCGACAACGCTTCGGTCAGTTTGCGCAAGCTGTTGCTGGAAAGCTGCAACCTGCACACGGTGCTGGATTGCCCCGGCGGTACGTTCCAGGGCGCAGGCGTCAAAACCGTCGTGCTGTTTTTTGAGAAAGGCGCGCCGACGCGCAAGGTCTGGTTTTATCAACTCGATCCGGGCCGCAATCTGGGCAAGACCAATCCGCTGAACGATGACGATTTGGCGGAGTTCGTCGCGCTGCAACGAAGCTTCGCCGATTCGCCCAAATCGTGGAGCGTGGACGCCGCCAGCATTGACCCGACGACCTTTGATCTTTCGGTCAAGAACCCGAACGGCGGCGAAGCAATCACGCATCGCAGCCCGCAGGAGATTATGGATGAGATTGCGGCGCTGGATGCGGAGAGTGCGGACGTGTTGGAAGTGATTCGGGGGTTGTTATGAAAGAGGGATGGCAAATAAAGACGCTTGGCGATATTTGCGTAGCACGTTCGACAGGATGGCTCGATAGAGGTAAGAATGATCTACGCAAGCTGCACGTATCCCTTGGCGAATCCCATTGACATCGGTGCGAGCATCGTCCGATGACGAAATGATTCTGGGACATGATACCATCTCAATGAACGGTCCTTGAGAAGTTGGCGAAGATTATTCGCAAGGAGACATTCTGTCGTGTCGTCGCGATCTGTTGGCGAAGTCGCAGCGTTGGCAATCTATTCGAAGGAGCAATTACAAGCATGGCTGGGAATTCGCTCGAACGAGTCAGATTCATTCGCAGACATTTGCTTGCTGATTCTAGTATTCCTCTCATCGAGATCGATGATCTCGCATTAGCAACAGGAGCTGGCAGCCAAACATCTACTCTGAGAAACCTCAGCAAGATCTCGAATTCCGCTTCCGCCGCTCCCCGAACAGCAGCGGATCGTCGGCATCCTCGACGAAGCGTTTGACGGCATCGCCACCGCCAAAGCCAACGCCGAACAGAACCTCCAGAACGCCCGTGCGCTGTTTGAAAGCCACCTGCAATCCGTCTTCACGCAGCGCGGCGAGGGATGGGTGGAGAAGACGTTGGGTGATGTTTGTGATCGAATGACTGCTGACACAAGACCACTGCTTATGAGAAGGCGGCTGATCACAATGGCAGAGTTACAGACATCAAGGCCACGTTCATTCGAAGTTGCGACCGCTCGTAAGCGGATGAAGAGACCTTTCGAACTCAAAGCAGTGATCCTGCAATCGGTGATCATTGCTGTTCGCAGATCGGAACATCGCTATGGCAATGCATCTCGTAAATTGAATGAACCAATTTTCGCATGAACAACGCATGGTGTCCTTCATCCGATAAGGTCACAATTCAGCATTTCGTTCTATTACTTCTAGATCAGCTCGAATGTCAAAGCATTGTGAACTTGTCGATGGTACGACGCAACCTACGATAGAACTTGAACAGCTTCGTAGAGTTCAGGATTCCGTTTGCCACCAATCCTGAACAACAGCAAGGTTGTCAAGAGCTTGATGAGCTTTCGAAGAAACCCAACGCCTCGAATCCATCTACCAGCAAAAGCTCGCGGCGCTGGACGAATTGAAAAAATCGCTGCTGCATCAGGCGTTCACGGGGCAATTGTGACCGCCTCTTCGTCTCGCTAGAGACGGCTGAATGTAGGCAGGTCGTTCACGGCCTGTAACGAACGCAGCACGATCCAGCGGGACGCGAATTTGCCGGCTGCGATTCAACCGTCGCGACGCGACGCGGTTTTTTTGCATACGCATGCAGGCCGTGAACGACCTGCCTACAATCAAACGCCACGCTGTGGCGAAAACCATCATTCATTGCCCTTCGGAGTAAATTCGATGGTACAATCCGCGCGTTCTCACAACATCCGCCCCGCAATTTCATCAAGCCCCGTTTCAGGAATACGCCATGAACGAAGCCGAAACCAGAGCCGAACACATTGACCCCGCGCTGAAAACCGCCGGCTGGGGCGTCGTACCGGCAGCCGCATTCGGCGCGAATATCCGATCACGCTCGGTCGCATCGAAGGTCACGGGCGGCGCGGCAAATCGCTTTCCGCCGATTACGTGCTGGAATACCGCAACACAAGCTCGCCGTCATCGAAGCCAAAGCCTGGGATCGCGCCCTGACCGAAGGCGTCGCGCAGGCCAAAGACTACGCGGGCAAGCTGCGAGTGCGGTTCACCTACGCCACCAACGGCCAGGGCATTTACGGCATCGACATGGACGAGGGCAAGGAAGGCGAGCTGCCGCATTACCCTACGCCGGAAGAGTTGTGGCAGATGACCTTTGCCGACGCAAAACAACTGGCGCGACCGGTTCGCGGCGGTTCCATTTGAAGATCGCGGCGGATATTTTCCAGGGACGCTACTATCAAGACATCGCCGTCGAGCGCGTGCTGGAAGCCATCGCCGACAACCGCGAACGCATCCTGCTGACGCTGGCGACCGGCACGGGCAAAACCTTCATCGCGTTTCAGATTGCGTGGAAGCTGTTCCACAGCCGCTGGAACCTGAGCCGTGAAGCCACGCGCCGTCCGCGCATTCTGTTTCTGGCCGACCGCAACATTCTGGCCAACCAAGCCTACAACGCCTTCTCGGCTTTTCCCGAAGACGCGCTGGTGCGCATCGAACCGGACGACATCCGCAAGAAGGGCCGCGTGCCGAAAAACGGCAGCCTGTTCTTCACGATCTTCCAAACCTTCATGAGCGGGCCGCCGATTGAAGGAAAGCCTTCGCCCTACTTCGGCGACTATCCGCCGGACTTTTTCGACTTCATCGTCATCGACGAATGCCATCGCGGCGGCGCGAACGATGAAAGCAACTGGCGCGACATTCTTGAATACTTCGCGCCGGCGGTGCAGCTCGGTCTAACCGCGACGCCCAAGCGCAAAGACAATGTGGACACCTACGCTTATTTCGGCGAGCCGGTGTTACGTCTATTCGCTGAAGGACGGCATCAACGACGGCTTCCTGACGCCGTTCAAGGTCAAGCAGATTTCGACCACGCTGGACGAATACGTTTACACGCCGGACGACCGCTCATCGAAGGCGAGATCGAAACCGGGCAGGCGCTATGTCGAAAGCGATTTCAACCGCGTCATCGAGATCCCCGAACGCGAAAAGAAGCGCGTCCAGATTTTCATGGAGCAGATCAACCAGAAGGAAAAGACGCTGGTCTTCTGCGCCACCCAGGACCACGCGCTGGCGGTGCGCGACTCATCAACCAAATGAAACCAGCAAAGACCCGAACTACTGCCACCGGGTCACGGCCAACGACGGCGCGCTAGGCGAACAGCACCTGCGCGACTTTCAGGACAACGAGAAAACGCATCCCGACGATCCTGACGACGTCGCAGAAGCTCTCGACCGGCGTCGATGCGCGCAACATCCGCAACATCGTACTGATGCGCCCGATCAACTCGATGATCGAGTTCAAGCAGATCATCGGGCGCGGCACGCGCCTCTATCGACGGCAAGGACTACTTCACCATCTATGATTTCGTGAAGGCGCATCACCATTTCAACGATCCCGAGTGGGACGGCGAACCCGAAGACAATACGATCTGGAGGCGAAGACGAAGGCGCAGGCGCGAGTGTCCAGGTGATGGCGAACCGCAACCGAGCAAACGATGGAGACGGCGAACGGCGACCGCGTCCGCCGAAGATCAAGGTCAAACTCGCGGACGGCAAAGAGCGCACCATTCAGCACATGATGGTGACCAGTTTCTGGCATCCTGACGGCACGCCGATGTCGGCGCAGCAGTTCATGGAGATGCTGTTACGGCAAGTTGCCCGATATTTTAAGAACGAAGCAGAGCTGCGCGAGATCTGGAGCGAGCCGGAAACCCGCGCCAAACTGTTAGAGGGCTTGGCCGAAAAGGGCTTCGGCAAAGAGCAGATGGCCGAAATGCAAAAGATGATCGACGCCGAAAAAAGCGACCTGTTCGACGTGCTGGCGCATGTGGCTTACGCGCTGGCACCGCTCACCCGGGAAGAACGCGCGGGAAAAGCTCGCGTTGAAATCAGCACACGCTTCACGACGAAACAGCAGGTCTTTCTTGATTTCGTGCTTTCCCATTACGTGAGCGTTGGTGTCGAAGAACTCGCGCCCGATAAGCTGACGCCGTTACTCAGGCTCAAATACCAGAATTCAATTCCCGATGCCGTCAATGATTTGGGCGAGGCTCGGCAGATTCGAAATGTCTTCACCAGCTTCCAACGGTTTCTTTATCAAAACTCGGAAAAACCTCAGCAACCAGGCATTGATTTATAGGCCTTCGGTTAACAACGTCAGGAATTGCGCTTAACGCGCGCGAGGGTTCTTCAGCCAGTAAAATCGTCCGTCTTCGGCTCCGCCCAGAAAATCGGGGATGCCGTTGCCATCAAAATCTACGGTCGTAGGGCTGACATCGTGGCCTTCGATGTTTTCATTGACGAGCAAGTCCCAGGTCGCGGAAATACCACTGACCATCGCGCGTAGTCGTCTGGCGCAGGAAGTTTGCATTCGCGGAATTGACGAAGATGTCCAACTTGCCGTCGCCGTCCCAATCCACGACGCACAATTTGCGGCGTCCGCTGGCTCCGGCAATTCCGTTGTTCAGACGGATCGGGCCGGGGCTTGCATCAACACATTGTGGCGGCTGTTGGTAACAGAAAAATTCTCGCCCTGAAAGGCGCGGCGCGGAGCCAGCAGCACAAGCTTGCCTGCGCGATTTGCGCGCTCGAAGTACGCCAGGTAGCCCGTCTGATCCAGCATCAGCAAATCCGTCAGCCCGTCCTTGTTCCAATCCACCGCTACCGGCGTTGTGCGCCATTGCGTCAGCAAAGCTTTGCCTGCAGGACGCAGCCAACCATACGCCAGCGCAGGCGGCACACTGTCCCATTCAACTTCGATAGGTCGCGCAGCAGCGAGCTTGGGCGCTTGGCGTGTGCCGACGTTGCGATACCAAACGACTTTGCCCCAGATCGAATTCACAATCAGATCGGGCAATTTGTCCTTGTCCCAATCGGCGATGCTCAAGGTCGTGTAACCCCATTTTGCTTCGGCGGGGCCTTGAATGCTGCCATTCGGGCCTGCCATCGGACGAATGATCTGGCCTGCGGCTGGGAGATATTTTGGGGCCGCCCATTTTGGATTGGCTACGTTTGGGCCACTGAGATTTTCAAAGAATCCGATGTATCCGGCGGTGTTGCCGCTGACGATGTCCGTGTCGCCGTCGCCATCCCAATCAAAGCCCACCGGTGTCGCTAATGCCCCGAATTTCAACGTGTCGGCTTCCTGTTGGAAATACATTGGCGGCGCAAAAATCGGCGTGTGATCTTTGGTGAGCTTGCCGATGTTTTCAACCAATGCCACGCGTCCGTCTTCATCGCCGACAATCAGGTCGAAATCTCCGTCTTTATCCCAGTCAAATGCGACCGGCACGATCATCTGCAAATCCATTGTCAGCGGCCTGCCACGCGCATCTTGCAAGCGGTGGCCTGCTGCATACTGCGGCTTCGTCCGCGAGCCGATATTTTCAAAGTATGTGAAGCCATCCAGAAACTCGCCGCACAACAAATCCAAATCGCCATCGCCGTCAAAGTCCTCAAAGTTCGGCGAAGGGCAACCAAACACATCAATCGGGTTGCCGTTCGCTTCGATCTTGATCGGCGCAGCATAGTTTGGCGCATCTGTGGTGCCAGTATTGCGATGCCACAGCACAAAGCCATGCAGCGGGCCATTTTGCCATTCGCCCGTTGCATTCCACGCATCGTCCCAACCGTACCAACTCCAATCCTCGATGCCTGTAATTAAATCAAGCGCGCCGTCGCCGTCATAATCCACGTAGCGCCATTGATTGTGGCGTACCTTCGGCCCTTTGGTTTGCTTGCCTTCCGGCTGATAGAAATTCGCAGCCACGGATAACGGGGTCGGCTGTTGCAGTCCGAGCCTGGCAAAATTCGCATACTCCTGCCCCGGCGTCAGGACGCGCATTCGCCCTTGCACATAACTCGGCATCACGTAATGCCGCGTGGCGCTCAACCGGCGCGCGGGCTTAAAGACTGGTAACTTGTGTTTCGCCGTATCGCCCGTCGCATTCTCGAACAACCAAACGCCATTGGAGGGCTTGTCAGGACACGAAACGATCAAGTCGAAATCGCCGTCGCCATCCGCATCGCAGGGAACCGGCCACGCCCACAAGCCTACGCCCAGGTCAACCACGAGGCCGGGGTGGTTGTATTTGAGTTGTTGCAGCCCTGCGATAGCAGTTTGCGCAGGCACATTCGCAACACACAGCCAGAGGCAGCAGAGATTGCTGCCAAAGGTGAGCAAGAATCGTGTGAAGATTTTCATGACCTTAAGCTTAGATTTCAAATGGGCGCGTGCCGCACCATACAGTATTCATCAATTTACTTGATCGGCGCAGGCTCGAAGTCCGAGTCCAACACCCAACCCGCTTTCACCTTTTCACCACGCATGAATCGGTTGTAAAAATCCCGGTTCTTCTCATCCGAATACAGGTACTGATCAAAAATCGCGCCTTTGCCAAACATGCGCGGGTCGCCCTGTGCTTTCAGTTCGCGTTCCATTTGCGCGCGCAGCCTGGCTTTCAGCGCCGCGTGCGATGTGCCTGCCGCCAGATTGTTGACGCAATCGGGGTCGCGCTTGAGATCATATAACTCTTCACTGACGCGCTTGCCGAAACCTAAATCCCAATATTTGCTCTGCCCTTTGGCGCGGCGGTCTTGCAGGATAAACGTCTTGGTTGCGCCTGCGTCACAATCCAGATAGCCCGTTTCAGGATTGCCCGTCGGCCAGCGGTCAATCGCAAAATTGCGCAGGTACAGCATTTCGTTTTTCACGATGCCGCGAATCGGATAGCCGACATCATTCGGGCGTCCAACATCAGTGCGCTCTTTGCCTATCAGCACGTGATCGCGCACGGCGATGACGCGCCCGCTTTTTGTCGCGTTGAAAACCTCGGTCAGGCTGCGTCCGGTGATCGCTTGCATTCCGGCCTTTTGCCACGACAATCCGGCGAGTTCCAACAATGTCGGCGCAATGTCAGCAAAGCTCACGTAATCCTCCACCGTGCGCCCCGCCGACTTGATGCCGCGCGGCCACATCACTGCCAGCGGCACGTGATTCGAATAGTCATACGCCTGTCCCTTGCTGCGCGGAAACGGCATGCCGTGATCGGAGGTCACAATGATGATTGTATTTTCCAGCGCACCGTTTTTTTCCAGCAGGTCAATCATCCGCCCCAGATGCTGATCGAAATGCTCAACCTCAAACGCGTAATCCAGCATGTCATTACGCACGATTTCATGATCCGGCCAGAACGAAGGCACGCGCGGCAGGTCGGTCAGTTTCTTGCCGCCTTTCGCCACGCCTGAACCGTATTCATATTCGCGGTGCGGTTCGATGGCACCATACCAAAATGACCACGGCTCGTCTTTGGGTGCAGCACGCAGGAAGTCACCAAAATTGCCCGCATAATCGTTGTTGCTAATGCCGCTCGCTGCTGGTTTGAGTTTGCGCGCATTGAAGGGCTGGCCCGCCATCGCGCGCGGTTTGCCGTTGGCGTCATTGGCTATGCCGGGGGCCCAGCCTTTAGCGGTGAGGCCGGTGAAATAGCCGTTGTCACGTATGGCTTCGACCCAGGTTTTAAATTTGGCGGGAAAGAACGGAATGTGATTGGCAGCCTCTTCCAACTGCCAGGAGTTACGCCCCGTCAGCAAAATCGCCCGCGAAGGCGCGCATTTCGCATTCGGCGTGTACGCCCGCGTGAACAGGATGCCGGAGCGCGCGACGCGATCAAACGCAGGCGTCTTGACCCACGTTGCGCCGTAGGCTCCCGCGTGACCAAACCCCCAGTCATCCGCGATGGCAAACAGAATATTCGGGCGACTATGCGGGCGTTGCGCTTGCGCCTGAAGTGGTGGCGAAACCCACCAGCCAACCAACAGGCCGATCATTGGCCAAAGCATTTTTTTACTCATCATTGATCCTTACATTGAATAACCCGAGATACACCGTGCGATGCATAGGCAGGCGGAATTAACTTCTTGCTCAAAATGCCGGAAATGGTTGCGGTCGGAGCCTGAGCCAAGAGCGCAGCGGCAAGCCACTGGCTCAGCAAACACGCACAGAACAGCGCAGCTAATTTACGCATAGCCGTTTTCTTGATACCTTTCTGGATTCGTACCGTATTTCGGGATAACGTGCTACAACTTCCGAGTAGAATGCTTACGACTTTCATTTGCTACGAGGATGTCTATAGCCGTTCTTTCGTTACCCTACAATAAGATCAGGAGTGTCGCAAGGCAGCTTGAGGATACGCCTGAAAGTCGTCTGCGATTGCGATGCAGCGCAAGAAAATGATATGCAACATCTCTGGCTGTGCCTTCTTCTTATTGGCTTATTGCTCCCGCCGCCTGCGTGGAGCGCAACCGAAAACTACGACATCATCCTGCGCAATGGGCGGATCATTGATGGCACGGGCGGCCAGGGCTATCGCGCCGACATTGCGGTGCGCAATGGTTTCATTTATCGCATCGGCAATCTGCACGATAGCAAAGCCACCGTAGAATTGAATGTCAGCGGCCTGGTCGTTTCACCGGGCTTCATCAATTTGCATAGCCACGCGACGTTCGCCGGCGTACGGTCAGCAGTGAATATGCTGACGCAGGGCGTTACCACCGAGATCATCAATGCGGATGGCGCGGGCAGTCTGAATATCACTAAACAACTCAGCGATTTCAGCGCAGCGGGACTGGCCGTGAATCTGGGCGCGTATATTGGCTTCAATTCTGTCTGGGCCTCCGTCGTCGGACAGACAGATCGCCGCCCGACTGCGGCAGAGATTCAGCGGATGCGCGACCTGTTGACCGAAAACCTGAAACAAGGCGCGTGGGGCGTTTCCGCCGGATTGGATTACAAGCCCGGTTATTTTGCGCACACCAACGAAGTAATCGCCGTACTGCAAGCGGCAAAATCGTGGCGCACAAACTTTCCGAATCACGACCGCCTCACGCCTGAAACCAATTTTAGCAGTCTGAAAGCCATCGGCGAGACCATTGAAATTGGCGAGAAGTCTGACGTAATGCCAGTTGTGACGCACATGAAAGTGCAAGGCCACGAACAGGGCAACGCCGCGCAAGCGGTAGCGATGATGCGGGCAGCCTCGGCGCGCGGGCACGAAACCGTTGCCGATATTTATCCGTACCTCGCTGGTCAGACTGGCTTGGGCGCGTTGTTCGTTCCGGCCTGGGCCGTCGAAGGTGGACGTGCAGAAATGCTGAAGCGGTTTGCGGACGCGACGCTGCGGCCCCGCATCGCACAGGAAATCGAAGCCGCGATCAAGGCGCGCATCCTGACGCCGGAAAACATCTACGTTTCTTCGCACCAACGTCAGTTCACCGAATACATGCGCGAGCGCAATGCAGGCGCAGGCGAAACGATTATCAGTATCCTCGAAAAAGAAAGCCCGTCGGCGATTATGAAATTTGGCGCGGAGTCGGATTTGGTTGCGTTATTGCAGTATCCCGGCAGCGCGGTTTCCTGTGACTGCGGCGCAGTGGAACCGGGGCTGGGGTTGCATCCGCGTTACTTCGGCACCTTCCCGCGCGTGCTGGGATATTACGTGCGCGAGACAAAGGCGATCCGGCTGGAAGACGCCGTGCGCAAAATGACAGGGTTGCCCGCCAGCATCATTGGCATTGCGGACAGAGGCTTGCTGGCTGTCGGAATGGTGGCAGACATCGCGGTGTTCGATCCCGCCACGATCATTGATCACGCGACGTATGAACAGCCGACGCTTGGCTCTGATGGCATGCGCCACGTGCTGGTCAACGGACACTTCGCGCTCCGCGATGGGAAAGCGACTGGAGAAAAAGCCGGACGTGTGCTGAGCCGTGCTGCCGACCTGCCCAGCCGACCGATGCGCACGCAGCAAGCGCGCTCAATTTCAGTGAAGACCGCCGGGTTTATGCTGGCGCTGAAGCAAGCCTCCAAGGGCAAAGCGCGCGGTACCTTGCAGCTCACTGTTGACAAGAACAACGTCGCATTGGTGGAAGCTGGATGGTTCCAGGTGCACGGCAAGTGGGCGAGTTTCACGGCGCGTGTGCGTGTGATGCCCGGCACAGAGGAACGCGCCGCGCTGGTTATTCTTGATGGCGGAAATCCGATGAACGCCCAGGCTACGATTCGCATAGAAATTGAAGGCGGCGGGCATTGGAAGGCAAAGCTTGCTCCGAGCGAATACAGACTCAGCGTTAAGTGATGCTGAGCAATAGTTTTTATTCAACCTTATGAAGCGATTTTGCTTTTCGTTATTTTTGCTGGTTGTTGGTGCGGGCCTCGCGCTGACCCAGCATTCAGATAAAACCGTGGCCGACAACAACGTTAATGAAGGGGCGAAACTGTTCGCACAGAATTGTTCTGCCTGTCACGGCGACACGGCGAAAGGCGGACGCGGGACTGATCTGACCAGCGGGCAATGGAAGCATGGCAGCACGGACGAAGACCTGATTCGCAACACGATCAAAGGCATTCCCGGCACACAAATGCCTGCTATTCCGTTGTCCGAAGCCGAGGCGCGCAAGATCGTCGCCTTCCTGCGCTCGCTCTCCGGCAAAGCGGCTGATCCCGAAATCGTGGGCAATGTCGCAGCCGGGCGTCAGCTTTTTTTCGGTGCCGCTAAATGCAGCACGTGTCACATGTTCGGCGGGCGCGGCGACATCCTCGGCGTAGATTTGACGGATGCGCGCGCACGTCAACACCCGCCGCAACTTGCCAAAAGTATGCAAGCGCCGATCAAGTGGATGACCGCGCAACTCGCTTCTGACGCTTTGGTGCGCGGCGTGCAAAAAGGTGAAGACACGTTCACCGTGCGGCTGATGGATGAACAGCGCAAATGGCATTTTCTGAATAAACGTGAGACGCGCCTGCAAGCCTCCGAACAACCGCATCCGACATTGCATCCGAAAGAGCGCGCTGACCTACTTGCCTTTCTGATAAAAGCGCCGCAGGTCTATGAGCCTGACGCGACCTGGAAGCCCGCTGCTGATTTCAATGTGACGTTTGCACGGCTCAATAACGCGAATGCCGAGCCGCACAACTGGCTGACCTATTGGGGCGATTTGCGCGGCACGCATTCTTCCGGCTTGAAGCAAATCATGCCGACCAACGTAGCCACACTCAAAAGCCAATGGACGGCGCAACTCGGCGGGACGACAATAGAGACCACCCCGATTGTGGTAGACGGAATGATGTTCGTGACCGGGCCGCTCAGCAATGTGATGGCACTGGATGCACGCACGGGCCAGGTGATTTGGAAATACACGCGTCGCCTGCCGCAAGTCGCCAGCCATTGCACCGTGATGACGAATCGCGGCTTGGCAGTGCTCGGCGACCGATTGTATCTGGCGACGCTCGATATGCACCTGGTCGCGCTGGATGCCAAAAGCGGCAATGTGATTTGGGATGTCGAGCAGGACGATTACCGCAAAGGACTTTCCAACACGCACGCGCCGCTGGCGATTGATGGCAAGATCATCGTCGGCGTGACCGCAGGCGAATGCGCGCTGACGGGCTTTGTGGATGCGTTTGACGCCGCGACGGGTAAGAAGCTGTGGCGCACTTTCACGACGCCGCAAAAAGGCGATCCGAACCGCAAAACCTGGAAGCCGGAATCGGCGGCCGACTTCGGCGGCGCGCCCACCTGGATGACCGGCACCTATGATGCCGACACCAAAACGCTATTCTGGACCACCGGCAATCCCGGGCCGGATTACGATGGTTCGGTGCGGGGCGGCGACAATCTGTATTCGTGTTCAGTCGTTGCACTCAACCCGCACACTGGACGGATGAAATGGTGGTTTCAATTCACGCCGCACGATGTCCACGATTGGGATGCGAACGAAACGCCGATGCTGATTGATGGCGTAGTGCAAGGCAAAAAACGCAAGCTGCTGGTGACGGCACAGCGCAATGCGTTTTATTACGTGCTGGATCGTGAGACGGGCGAATTTCTGAACGGGCAAGCCTTCGCCAAACAGACGTGGGCCAAGGGCCTGGATGCTAAAGGCCGCCCAATTGTGTTGCCGAACACGACGCCGACACCACAAGGCAATCATGTGTGCCCGGACGCGGCGGGCGCGGCAAATTGGGGTTCGCCTTCCTATGATCCGGCAACGGGATTTTTTCTCGTTTCCGTGCGCGAAGCCTGCGCCACTTATACCAGCGTGACGAAAAGCCCTGTCCCCGGCCAAGGCTTCACCGGCGGCGGCGTAGAAGTGGATGCGAACGGCACACCCGGTTCTGTGCGTGCGCTGGACGCGTTGACGGGCACAGTCAAATGGAACTTCCCGCTGCACACCGGAGCGTCTTCGACGGGCGTGCTGGCGACGGCGGGCGGCGTCGTGTTTGCCTCTTCCAATGACGGCAATCTGATCGCGCTGGAAAGTCGCACGGGCAAATATCTTTGGCACTACTACACCGGGGCGCGCATTGTGGCCTCACCGATGGCGTATGCGGTTGCTGGCAAACAATACATTGCCATTGCCGCGCAATCCGCCATCTTCGTTTTTGCCTTACCCTGATTATTGTCAGCCTTGTTTGTCAGTGATCTTGGGTATCGTTCGTAAAAATTCACCTTGCATGCTATGACAACTCGACGAACATTTCTCCAACAATCCAGCGTATTTCTCGCTTTGCCATTCGCCATTGCGGCTGCCAAAGAATTACATTGCGACGTGGCCATTATTGGTGGCGGGCTGGGCGGCGTAGCCGCTGCGCTGGCCGCCTTGCGTAATGGACAGCGCGTGATTTTGACGGAAGAGACCGATTGGATTGGTGGGCAAACGACTTCCCAAATTGTGCCGCCTGATGAGCATCGCTGGATCGAAGCCTTCGGCGGCACACAAGCTTATCGAAATTATCGCCGCGCGATTCGTGCATATTATCGCCGTCACTATCCACTGACCGAAGCGGCACGCGCCGTGACACACTTGAACCCTGGCAATGGAAGTGTGTCGCGCATCTGCCACGAACCGCGCGTTTCTGTTGCCGTGCTGGAAGCGATGCTGGCACCGTATGCCAGCGGGGGGCGCTTGACTGTCCTGCTCAAGCACACACCGATGGCCGCCGATGTACAAGGCAATACAGTGCGCGCCGTAACCGTAAAAAGTTTAGCAAGCGGACGCGATTACACGATCAGCGCACGATATTTTCTGGATGCAACCGAGTTGGGCGATTTGTTGCCGCTGACAAAAACTGAGTACGTCACAGGCTTCGAATCCAAGCAACAAACGGGCGAACCGCACGGGGCGGAGCAAATGCAGCCGCTGAACATGCAAGCCATCACGTGGTGCTTTGCGATGGAACATCGCGCTGGCGAAGACCACATAATTGATCAGCCAGAAGATTATAAGTTCTGGCGCGATTACGTTCCGCAACTTGATACGCCCTGGCCCGGTAAGTTACTTGCGTGGGAACAACCGCATCCGCACACGCTGAAATCACGCGTCGGCTCGATTGATCCTGAAGGCAAAGGGCTTGCCCCGCAAGGAGCCTATGATTTTTGGAAGTATCGTCGCATCCTTGATCGGCAAAACTTTGTTCCTGGCACGTTTGCCGCAGATGTGACCATAGTCAACTGGCCGATGAATGATTACTTCCTCGGCCCCATTATCGAAGTTAGTGCTGCCGATGTCGCCAAACATTTGCGGGGTGCAAAACAACTGAGTCTGGCGTGGTTTTACTGGCTGCAAACCGAAGCGCCGCGCCCGGATGGCGGCCTGGGCTGGAAAGGCTTACGCCTGCGGCCTGACATCACAGGCACGGAAGATGGCTTGGCGAAATATCCGTACATCCGCGAAGCACGCCGCGTGCAAGCCGAGTTCACCGTGCTGGAACAACACGTCGGCACACAGGCACGGACTGAGTTGCTTGGCAAACAAGCCGATGAGGTAATAGCCGAAACGTTTGCCGATTCGATTGGTGTCGGCTCGTACCGCATTGATTTGCACATGAGTACGGGTGGCAATAACTACATTGATGTCAGTTCGCTCCCATTTCAAATCCCCCTCGGCGCATTGATTCCTCGCCGTGTGGAAAATCTGCTTCCGGCCTGCAAAAACATTGGCACGACACATATCACCAACGGCTGTTATCGCCTGCATCCGGTCGAATGGAACATTGGCGAAGCCGCTGGCGCGCTGGCTGCGCAAGCCATTCAACTGAAACAAGCACCACGCAGCATTCGCAACAACCGACAATTGCTTACGGATTTTCAGGCAAAGTTGCAACAACAAGGCGTCGAAATCGCGTGGCCGAAGCTACGACCTTTGTAAACAGCCCGTGCCAGGACAACGTCAGCGCCGCAAATTTGTTTTTACGCGAACGCCCAAGCGGTAACTAAAAATAATTGCAGTGAGGTGAACCAAAAAATGTGGAGGAGAAAATGAACAAGGCTATTGAAAAATTTGTGCGCATTTTGGCACTAGCGCTATTTGCCTCGCTGGTTGTTAATGCTGGCCCCGCAACGAATAGTGCGTTGCAATCCAAACGCTATGCACCCAAGTGGGAATCGCTGGATCAGCGCCCAACGCCACAATGGTTTTTGGACGCCAAATTCGGCGTGTTCATTCATTGGGGCGTGTACTCGGTGCCCGGCGTATGGTCAAGTCGGCGAATACGCCGAATGGTATTGGAATCGCATCATGGGCAATGATCCCAAGTTTGCGCCGTGGCGCGCCTTTCATCAAAAAAACTATGGCTTTGATTACATGGAGTTTGCGCCGCAGTTCAAAGCCGAACTATACGACGCGAAACAGTGGGCGAATATCTTCAAGCGCGGCGGCATCAAGTATGTCGTGCTGACCTCGAAGCATCACGACGGCTTTGCCCTCTGGCCCAGCGCCGAAGCCAGCCGCACGTGGGGGCGTCCGTGGAATGCCGTCGAAATTGGCCCGAAGCGTGATGTGCTCGGCGAACTCGCCACGGCGACACGCGCCGAAGGGCTGAAGTTCGGGTTCTACTATTCGCTGTACGAATGGTACAACCCGCTTTGGAAAACCGACCGCGCCCGCTATGTCCGCGAACATATGACGCCACAATTCAAGGATGTCGTCACCCGCTATCAGCCCGCGCTCATCTTCAGCGACGGCGAATGGGACATGCCGTCAAAGGACTGGGGCAGCGAGGAACTGCTGGCGTGGCTCTTCAATGAAACCGCCAACAAAGACGAAGTCGTCATCAATGACCGTTGGGGCAAAGATTCGCGCCACAAACACGGCGGCTATTGGACGACGGAATACGCTGCCGGCTTGAAAGACGGTTCGCATCCGTGGGAAGAAAGTCGCGGGCATGGCATATTCCTACGGCGTCAATCGCGCCGAACGCATTGACGATTACAAGACCGGGCGCGAATTCATTTTCACCTTGATTGATCTGGTGAGTCGCGGCGGCAATCTGCTGCTCGACATCGGCCCGAACGGCGACGGCACGATTCCACCGATCATGGAACAGCGCCTGCTGGAAATTGGCGATTGGTTGCAAGTGAACGGCGAAGCGATTTACGGCACGCGCACTGCCGGACGCTCCACGCAATGGAGCGATGGCAAGCGCCCCGATCAGCAATACGGCGAGTTCATGGTGAAATACAAACTGATGGATCAGGTCGGGCAGCAACCGAAAAATGGGATCGCCGTCAAACAGGTGTTCTTTACGCAAAAGCCCGGCGCGTTGTATGCGATCACCGCGGGCTGGCCCGGCAAACAACTGGTGCTGCGCAATATCAAAACCCCGGCGAATGCCAAAGTCGAAATGCTCGGCGGGCCGGGAACGCTGAAGACCTCGCGGGGCAAAGACACACTGACCATTACCACGCCCGATCTGGGGCCGGAGCAAGCGCCCTGCCAACACTCGTTTGTTTTCAAAATCACGGGCGCGGAAGCGTTACCGGAGAAATAGCGTTCAGTTGATCTCAACGGCGCCGGCCAGCCGCCAGGCAAACCTGCGCCATTTTTTTCACTACCGCACTGTCACATTTTGACGCTTCCAGCGACATCTTTTTTGGAAGCGGATAAACTTCTTCTCGAAAATATCCAACGGGCGTAGTGGTTGTAGCTGCCTGTCCTTTTGTGTGACGCCTGAAGAAAACAAAACCTGCTTTGAACTCTTCTGCCGCCGGGAATATGTGGCGGTGTACCGCTATACGTATGCGCACATCGGTGACGTCGAGGACACGCGCGAAGTCGTGCAGGAAAGCTTTTTGAGTTTGTACCAGATGTGGTTGGCCAGCGAGATTCGGGAACACGAACGCGCACTGCTGTTTCGGATCGCACGCAACAAGGCTATTGATCTGGTGCGGCGGCGCGCTCGACAAAGCATGGAAGATTTGCAATCGGGCAAAGTCCTGCCCTTCAGGCCGCTGGAACAGCACACCCCAGAAGAATTACTGCTGGAAAAAGAGCGCCGTCATTTTGCTACTGAAGCGCTGGCGCGGTTGAGTGACCGCGATCAGGAATGCCTGGCGCTGAGGCGCAGCGGCCTGACCAATCAACAGGTTGCTGAGGCGCTCAACGTAAATGCAATTACGGTGCGGCAAGTCATCAGTCGTGCGCTGCGCCGCTTTGAACAGATTTACGATCAATTAATGGGACAAACTGCGAGTAGCCCTTTGAGTGACAAAGCCAATGAAAAAACCGGACGAAGCTGAATTACTGGCCTGGCTGGATGGTGATCTTGGTCCCGAACGACGGGAAGAAATTCAGCAACAACTTGCAGCCGATTGGGAATTGCGCACGACCCTGGCGCAATTGGAGCGGCGCATCGGAAAATACGTTGAAGCGACTAGACACCAGTCCCCCGTCGAGATTGAACCATTTGAGGATTTCTGGCGCGATCTTTCGCCGCACCTGGACGATTTGAGCACACCACAAACCCCCGTGCTGCGCCGGGCGCTCACACGTTTGCGCAGTCTGAGGATGCCGCAGTTGTCTGGCTGGCGACTGGCAGGTGTATTTGCTGTCACCCTGCTGATCACCACTGGCCTGTTGATTTATCTTTCGCTTTCGACTCGCGTGCGGACGGTTTCTGCCGAAGAGTTATTACAACGCTCAATGCGTGGAGAAGACCTGCGCCTCAAACAACTGCCGGAGCCGGTTGTCTATCGCAAGTTATGGGTAAAGCGCATTGGCAGTGATGAGCCACTCACGTTGGAAAGCTGGAATGATCCGCAGCGCAAGCAATTTCGTCAGCGCGTGGCCGACAAACAAGGGCGGCAGTTTTTACGCGCCGAAGAAACGCCTGCTATCATTGCTGAACTCGAACAAATCTTTCGCGCCAACCACTTCGATCCGCAACAACCATTGTCTGCCGCTGCTTTTACCGCTTGGCGCAGTTCCATCCGCACCAAAGCCGAAACAGTTAATGAGCAGGCTTTGCCGGGCAGCAACCATAATGATGGTCTGGAACTGGTCACGATTGCCCAGGAATCGTATGGGGTAAATACAATCACGATGGCTTCGTTGCTCGTGCGCAAAAGCGACTGGCATGCGATGGCGTTGCAGTTCAAGGTTCAAGGCCAGGGTGAAATCCGCGCCTACGAACTTAGCGAGACGGCCTATGAGGTGCTGCCCTTGCAGGCGCTGACGGTATTTGCCGATCTTGCTGCAACGCCCTCGGCAAGCAGCGCACCGCGACCTTCACCCTCCAGGTTGCCAGCGGTCGTAGCGTCCTTGCCGACACCATCGTTAACGCCCGCAGTCACTTTGCCCAGTGCTGCCGCATTACAGGAAGCCGAAGTCACAGCGCTGTTTATTCTGTATCAACTGAAGGCGGATTTGGGCGAACAGATTGAAGTCCTGCACGATGCCAACCGACAACTCATTGTGCGCGGGCTGATCGAGACAGAAGCGCGCAAACAGCAACTGAATGAGGCTTTGCGAGCCGTTCCGTTCGCGATCCTGAACCTGCAAACAGTCGAAGAATTAGCGCGGCAGGTAACGGCGAAAGCGCCGACCAATGCAACGGAAACTGATCCACTGAACGGGTTACAGATTTCTCCCTTATCAACGCCTGCAACCAGCGTGAATTCGTTTCATCAGTATCTGGAAAAGTATTTTGTCGAAAGCGGAAATGATCGTCGGCACGCAACAATGAAAGCGGCACAGTTGGCCAACACGGTTGTCTCCGAAACCGCCGCAGCCTTGTCGGAAGCGTGGGCATTGCGGCGTTTATCAGAACGCTTCAACCTGGAACAGGAAACCCAATTCACCCTCGTCAATCGCCAACGCATTACGGAAATGAGGCGCAATTATTTGGCGCGCTTGCAAATGCACTATCGTGCTTTGCGCCTGCAACTCAATCCAGTGCTAACCACGTTGGCTGGGAAAACTACAGCGCCGACCACCATCAGTGGGGGCAATCGGCAGGCACAAGCCTTACGGCTTTTCAAAGCAGTTGAGCAATTCGCACATCTCAGCAACAGTCTGTTGGCCGGAACGAGCGGAAGCTCGCCGGAGTCGGCAGCACGTCGCCTGCTGGCTACCCTGGCGCAAGTGGATGGCGCATTACAAAGCTTTGAGCAAGCGAATTCAAAATAAATGTCACTTCACAGGAGAAAGTCCATGAATTACCAACACCTGAATCGCATTTTATTCCTCATCACGTTGTTGTTTACCTGCGCGATTTCCGCCCTGGCGCAAACAGCACAAGTTACCGGGCGCATTACGGATCAGGCCGGTGCCGTTGTGCCGGAAACAAAAGTTACCGTAACCAATGTCGGCAATGGCTTCAAACGGGAAACGGTTACGACAAGTGAGGGCTATTTCACCGTGCCGTTGCTGCAACCGGGTACCTATCAGATTACGGTGCAAAAAAGTGGTTTCAAACCGCTGGTGCAAGCGGACGTAACGTTACAGGTCGAACAGGTGTTGCGCCTGGACTTTAGCCTGCAAACCGGGTCCGTCACCGACACAGTGACCATCACCAGTGACGCGCCGATGCTGAACCGCGAAACCTCTTCGGTGGGACAGGTGATTGATAACAAAACGGTGGTAACGTTGCCTCTCAACGGGCGCAACTACTCGCAACTTGCCACGCTTGCCCCTGGCGCGACCCCCGTCGGCGGCAGCCGCACCTCGGACGGCTTCAGCCTCAACGGCAATCGTCTCTTCCAAAATTCGTTTCAGGTGGATGGCGCGGACAACAACAATTACATTTTCGGCGTAGACACGAACTCCACCCAGGCGCTGCGGCCCTCCGTGGATGCGATTCAAGAGTTCAAGGTAGAGACCGCGAACTATAGCGCCGAGTACGGGCGCGCGGCGGGCGGCGTCATCAGTGTGGCGATCAAATCCGGCACGAATCAATTTCGCGGCTCGGTTTTTGAATTTTTGCGCAACGATGCGCTGGATGCGGCGGACTTCTTCGCCAACCGCAACAACCTGCGCAAACCACCCCTGCGCTACAATCAATTCGGCGGCACAGTGGGCGGCCCCGTCTGGCGCGATCACACGTTCTTTTTCTTCAGCTATCAAGGCACGCGCATCCGTCGCTCCGACACAGCGGTCGTGACCGTTCCCACCGCCGATCAGAAACGCGGTATTTTCGGCAACATCAACATCTATGACCCGGCGAATGTAGTGGCAGGCGCGCGGGTGCAATTTACGAACAACACCATTCCCGCAGCGCGCTTTGATCCGGTCGGACAGCGCATCGCGGCGCTTTACCCTGACCCGAATCAGCCCGGCACCGTCAACAATTACGCGAGCATCGTGCGGCAAACCGACGACGCCGATCAGTTTGACGTGCGCGGCGACCACGCGTTCAGTGACCGCGACAAAGTGTTCCTGCGCTACAGCCGCTCCGACCGCGAATTCACCACCAGCAGCATTTTTGCGCCCCCAGGGAATGGCGGGGCCTTTACCACCTTCCCGTTGCGCAACGTGCCGACCGCGTATTCTTATGCGGGCGGCTATACGCGCGTCATCTCGGCTGCAGCGGTCAACGAATTGCGTCTCAACTATACGCAAAATGATTCCGATCAACTTTCGCTCGCCACCAAACCGCTGTACGCTGAGTTTGGCATCAAAGGCGTGCCACAATTCGATGGCCTTGTGGGACTACCGACATTCAATGTGACGAACTATACCGGCCTTGGCGACCGCACCTTCGCGCCCAATCCGAAGCAGGCGAAGATGTATCAACTCACCGATGGCCTCTCGCTGACCAAAAGCGCGCATAGCCTGAAATTCGGAGGCGAGCTTTGGCATTTGCGCGGCTTTGCCGGAACCTCGAACAACGCTCGCGGCACTTTCACTTTTAACGGCCAATACACTTCGCGCGTGCCAGGGACGGGCACTGGCAACGCCGTCGCCGATTTGTTGCTCGGCCAGACCAGCACTGCCGTACTGACGACGCAGCAAATCGTCTACATGCACGCGAACAATTATAGCCTGTACTTCAATGACAACTGGAAAGTCACCCCGCGCCTGACGCTCAACCTCGGATTGCGCTACGAGCTGATGACACGCTTCCGCGAACGCGACAACCGGCATGCCAGCTTTGACCTCAACATCGGCAGCCCAACGTACGGCACCGTGGTACTAGCCAAAGACGGCAGTCATCGCGACAAAACGTTCTCCGATTTGGACAAGAATAATTTTGCGCCGCGCGTCGGCTTTGCGTACCAGCTAAATGACAAAACCGTCGTGCGCGGTGGCGGCGGTATTTTTTACGGTGGTTTTGGTTTTTACGCCGTCGGTCAGACAACGGCGGCAAGCCCTCCGTTTTTCCTGAATATCACTTTCCCGTCGGCGTCCACTTCCGCACGGTCAAATCTGGTGCTCTCCGATGGCTATCCGGCGGATGCGCTGAATCCGTCCCGTCTGGTGAATCCGGCGGTGGGTTCGCAGTTGCAGAACTATCCGTTCCCGGAAGTCTATCAATGGAATCTGAGCGTCGAGCGCGAGGTGGCGGGCGGCTTCGTGGCCTCGGTTGCGTATATCGGCAACGCGACGGCACACCTGAACGGACAGATGGATTTCAATGCTCCGCGACCGGGCGCAGGCGCGCTCAATCCGCGTCGCCCCTTCCCGACGTACGGCGCGATCAATCTGTTCTCGGCGTTCGCGCATTCGTCGTATCACTCGTTGCAGGCGAAGGCCGAGCGGCGCTTCCGCAATGGCTTCTCGCTCCTCTCGTCCTACACCTACAGCCATGCGGTCGACAATTCGCAGGATGGCGAGGACACGACGACTTCCACGCTGCCGCAAAATCAGTTCAATACGAACGCCGAAAAAGGGCCAGCAAGCTTTGACCTCAAGCACCGTTTTGTGACCAGCGCGATTTACGATTTGCCGCTCGGACGCGAGGGCAAATGGCTTGGCGGCTCGGCCCTTACCCGGGCCATCTTCGGCGGGTTCCAACTGGGCGGCATCTTCGTCGCGCAAATGGGCTTGCCCGTCAACACGAGCGTCGCAGGCAATCCGGCCAACAGCACCAACCCCACGCGGCCTGACCGGTTGCGTGATGGCAGACTGGGACGTGACGAGCGTACCATTGACCGCTGGTTTGACCCGACGGCCTTTGCCGTGCCCGCGCCCTTTACGTGGGGCAATGCGGGGCGCAACGTGCTGCGCGCGCCGGGGCTGGTAAATCTTGACATGCTGATCGGGCGCAACTTTATCTTCACCGAGCGGACGCGTCTGGAGTTTCGCGGCGAGTTTTATAACTTCACGAACACCGCGCATTTCGGCAGACCGAACGCTGTGATTGGTTCGCCGCAGGCCGGACGCATCACCAATACCTCAACCCCAAATCGGCAGATTCAACTGGGACTGCGGTTAGTCTTTTAGATCGGATGAAGATGGAGTAGCTGGAATCACCCCTGGGAGTCACGCGGCGTCGCGCTGTTCTTTGGGGTTGATTCTTTCTCTCCCATCGCTGCCTTAACACGCCGTAAAGTGGGTTATTCGGAGGATAAAACAGTCAATCCGCCGAATAACTCACTTTACGATGTACTTAACCATATCTGGAGAAATTATGGATCGTCGTCAGTTCCTGAAAAGTGCCACGCTCGGCCCGCTCGTGCTCGGGGCCGGTTACGGCGCGACGCAAGCGAAAACGCATATCCTCACGCTCAGCTTTGACGACGGCTTTAAGAAGTCGCATTACAAGACCGCTGAGATACACGAGCAGTTCGGCTTAAAGGCTTGCCTGAACGTCATCGCCACCGGCCATTTACCGAGTTTCGTGTCGCCGGATCCGTATATTGTGAAAAGCATTCTGGGCAATTTCGATGACTGGAACGCGCTGCGAAAACGCGGCCACGAAGTAATGGCCCACACCTTCGATCACCGCAATCTCACGAAAATGCCGCTCGAAGAAGCCAAAGCGAATATCACCCAATGTGCGCAATACTTCGAAGAACACCTGCACGGCTTCAAGGCGGCCAACGCGGTCTATAATTTTGCTTTCAATGCCTCCACGCCTGAACTGGATCAGTTCGCGTTGACGAAATTCAGAGCGGTCAGAACGCGGGGCACGACGTGGCTGAATCCAATCCCGACTTCAAACACCCCGGTGCGCCTGGGCTGCCAGTCGCACGGCCCGGAAAATATGGAGAAATGGCTCGACGAGCAGCTCAATGTTTTCCTGACAGGGTCGGGCGGCTGGATGATCATCAATTGCCACGGTCTCGATGAGGAAGGCTGGGGGCCGCTCGGTTCCACCTATCTGCACGATCTGCTCAAGCGGCTGGTGAAGATAAAAACGCTGGCAATCATGCCGACGGGCGAAGTGCTAAAGAAAGCTGGGAAATAACCTGTGCCGAGAATTTTTTCTCGTCGCCACAAGTCTGGGAAGAATTTTGAAATGATGACACGCACCTTTTTTACGGCCTTGTGCTTTTGCGCGCTGCTCGCCATTTATCAGCCGGGCTTTGCCCAAACCAAACCCGCCCCGCGGATGAACGTGCTGTTCATCGCTTCGGATGACCTCAACAATCATATCGGCGCCTATGGGCATCCGCTGGTCAAAACGCCCAATCTGGATCGCATCGCGCGCCGTGGCAGAGTCTTCAATAATGCGTACACCCAGTTCCCATGGTGCAGCCCCAGTCGCACTTCGCTGATGACCGGAATGCGGCCTGACACCACCAGGGTTTATGACCTGACAACCCATTTTCGCTCGACCGTGCCTGACGTGGTGACGCTGCCGCAGTTGTTCCGCAACAACGGTTATTTCGCGGCGCGGATCGGCAAGATTTATCATTATGGCGTGCCTTACGACATTGGCACGAGCAGCCTGGACGATCCGCAGTCCTGGGAGCAGGTCGTCAATCCGCGCGGGCGCGACAAAGACGAAGAGAACCTGCTGCGCAATTACACACCGGAGCGAGGACTGGGCAGCGCATTGGCCTTTCTGGCCGCCGAGGGAACGGACGAAGAGCAAACCGATGGGAAGGTCGCAAGCGAAGCGATTCGCCTGCTCGAAAAAAACAAAGACAAGCCGTTTTTTATTGCGGCGGGCTTTTACCGTCCGCATTGCCCGTTTGTCGCCCCCAAAAAATATTTTGACATGTATCCGCTCGACAAAATTGTGCTGCCGCAGGAACCGGATCATCTCAAAAATGTGCCGGAGGCCGCCTTCTGGACGAAACCCTTCTATTGGAATTTGAACGAACAGCAGCGGCGCGAAGTGATTCAGTCCTATTACGCTTCGATCACCTTTATGGACGCGCAGGTAGGCCGCCTGCTTGATGCGCTGGACCGGCTGAAGCTGGCAGAAAACACGATCATCGTGTTCTGGAGCGATCACGGGTATTTACTGACAGAACACGGGCAATGGATGAAAAATAGTTTGTTTGAAGAATCTGCCCGCACTCCGTTGATGATCGCCACGCCCAAACTGAAGGCCAAAGGCCGGGCCACACCTCGAATGGTTGAATTGCTGGACATTTATCCCACCCTGGCGGAGTTGTGTGCCCTGCCCTTGCCCGCGCATCTGGAGGGCCGCAGCCTGCGCCCGCTGCTCGATAATCCGCAGGCGAAATGGGAGCACGCCGCTTACACCCAGGTGGGACGCGGCAAATCACAAGCAGATTTTATAGGCCGCAGCGTCCGCACGGAGAAATGGCGCTACACCGAATGGGACGAGGGGCGCAAAGGCGTCGAATTGTACGACCACGTGAAAGACCCGCACGAATATCGCAATCTGGGAAGCGCTCCGGCCTATCAACAGACGCGAGAAGAAATGCGGCGCTTACTCAATGCAATTCGAAAATAACATTCAAGGCTGAAAGAGAATGCCAGTGTCAGATGACAGAACGCTTTTGATAAAGGGCTTTCTTTCTGCCCACTGAATTGAATGATCTGGAAAAGCTGGTGGGGCAAGGCGGCATGGCGTTGAAACTCCAGCCGACAACGGAGCAGGAACTGCTCAAACGTTAGTCACCGTGCGACGGCAGATGCACGTGTACACAGCCTGTCATTACCCAGCTTTAGAACGAAGCCTTGTGAAAATAAAACGGCGCCAATCCTATGCTTCAAGGAACACGAATCAAAACGGTGAAGAACTTATTTCTCACGCTGGTTGTCTTATTGCTCAGCCTCACTTGCCTGACGGTTGCACAAACCAAAAAGTTTGAGCCAACAGAAGCGACGATTGCGGACATTCATCGCGCTATACGTTCCGGCAAGCTCACGTGTCGCCAACTGGTCGAAGCCTATCTCAAACGAATTGACGCTTACGATCAATCCACCAAACTCAATGCAATTGTCGTCGTAAACCCGAAGGCACTAGCCGAGGCCGACAAGCTCGATGCTGAATTCAAGCGCACGAAAAAGCTGCGCCCGCTGCACGGCATTCCCGTGATCGTCAAAGACAATTACGACACCAAAGACCTGCAAACCACGGGCGGTTCGGCGGCGCTGAAAGGTTCGCTTCCGCCGGATGATGCCTTTCAAGTGCGCAAGCTGCGTGAGGCGGGCGCAATCGTGCTGGCGAAATCGAATATGGACGAATGGGCGTTTCGACCGGTGGCGACTGAAAGCTCAACGGCGGGCATCACGCGCAATCCTTACGATCTGGAACGCGTTCCGGCGGGTTCGAGCGGCGGCACCGCAGCAGCCGTAGCAGCCAGCTTTGGTGCAGTGGGGCTTGGCACCGATACCGGCAATTCGATCAGTGGCCCGTCCTCGCATAACGCGCTGGTCGGCATTCGCTCGACGATGGGCTTGACCAGCCGTGACGGCATCATTCCGCTCTTTCTGCGACAAGACGTGGGCGGCCCGATGGCGCGCACCGTGGAAGATGCCGTGCGCATTCTGGAAGTGATTGCAGGCGATGACCCCGCCGACCCGATTACGAAACTCTCTGCGGGCAAAGTGCCGAAGAACTACCGGCAGTTTCTCAAGCGAGGCGGATTGAAAGGCGTGCGGCTCGGCGTGTTCCGGCGTTATCTCGATGCGCCAACCACCGATCCGCAAATCAAAGAAGTGATGGCCAAAGCGCTCGAAGACCTGAAAGCTCAAGGCGCGATTATCGTAGACCCGTTCGACCTGCCGAATTACCAGGAACTGACGCGGAACATAAGCTGCAATTCGTTTCACTACGATTTGAACAATTACCTGGCAACGCTGGGAGAAAAGGCAAAATACAAAACCTTGTCGGAGATTGTTGCCGCAGGCTTGTATCTGCCGACCAATGAAACGCGGCTGAAAAACTTCATCCAAACGCCTGCTCCGGCTGCTTCTCCCTGTCAGGATGTCTATCACGATCCGCGCAGTATCGCGTTTCGTGACGCCATGCTCGCAGCGATGGCAAAAGACAAACTCGACGCCATCATCTATCCGACGTGGAGCAACGCGCCGCGCAAGGTGGGCGATATGCAAAGCCCGACAGGCGATAACAGCCAAATCCTCTCACCCCAAACCGGCTTCCCGGCGATCACCGTGCCGATGGGGTTCACCTATGGTTCATTACCAGCGGGGATCACCTTTCTGGGCCGACTGTTCAGCGAACCTGACCTGATCAAATATGCCTACACTTACGAACAAGCGACCAAACATCGGCAACCACCAGCCGGGTTTCCTCCGCTAAAGGATTAATATCTCGCTTTCCATGGCAAACAATAAGCCTCCAAACGGCCCCTTTAGGCAGCGTTGGCGTCAAGCAGGTGTCCTTACGAAAAAGTCTGATGCATTGTACGCGATCATTTCTAGCTATTTTGGAACCAGCGATTTTCAGTTACACTTATTTCAATGACGGCAGAACAATTTCTCCATAATCTCCAAGCGCATGCGGCTTCTTTTGCTAAAGCGGTAGCCACAAAAGAGGGCGAGTGGATTATCAAAGGCTTTATTGACGTATATCAGCGCGTCTATTCTATCTCGGTTGACACCAAAATCGTCTCGAAGGTTTTGGAATTGCTCTTGTTCCCCATGTTTGTTGAATTTGCTGAAACCCACGGGCTGGAGATTGAGTTGTGTCCGCACCAAAACTTCTATCCGGATCTCACCTTTATCCATCGCGCTTCTGGCAATCGCTTTGCAGTGGACATTAAGAGCACTTACCGGGAAAGCGAAAATAAAGTCAACGGGATGACACTTGGCGCTTTCACCGGCTATTTTAGGAACCGGGAGAGCAACAAGAATACTCTTTATCCCTACAGCCAATATGCTGCCCATTTCGTCTTAGGCGTTATCTACTCAAAGTGTGATGATGTGGCGGATGAACGGAAACAGTTCTCACTGGCTGATCTCACCAGTATTCCATCAGTCATTAAAGATTTTCAGTTTTTCGCTCAACCCAAATACCGCATTGCGACAGCACGACCAGGAAGCGGCAACACCAAAAACATTGGTTCGGTTGTTAAGATTGAAGCACTGGTCAGCGGGGCCGGCCCGTTTGCTTCAGTGGGCGAGGCGGTCTATGACGATTATTGGATGTTCTATCTCACGCGAGATATGGCCGAGGCGGTTGGAGTGAAGCGGCCTTACATGAACCTAAAGACTTATTTGGAGTACAAGCAACGTGGGATTAACATACTGAAGGCTCACGAAAAGGAAATTGCCAGCTTAGTAGAGGATGAACCTGATGGTGATGAGGTAGCGTCATGAGCCGTCCGCCTCTGGTGCCTCCGCTCAAATGTCAGGGGATAAAAACAAAGCTGGTTTCGGATATTCAAAGGGTTGCTGATACTAGAGATTATTCACGATGGGTCGAACCTTTTTGCGGCTCTTGCGTCGTTGCATTGAATGTGCAACCTAAGAAGGCTCTTCTTTGCGACACAAACATTCACATCATCAGTTTCTATCAGGATATCCAAAACGGAATAATCACCCCGGCAATAACAAGGGCCTTTCTAACCGACGAAGGCGAGAAGCTAAAAGCCAAAGGTGAACCCTACTATTACGAGGTGCGCGAGCGATTCAATGAAGCGCCGACGTCACTTGATTTCCTTTTCCTCAATCGGTCTTGCTTCAATGGCATTATCCGTTTTAATCGGAAAGGTAAATTCAACGTACCGTACTGCCATAAGCCAGAAAGGTTCGCGCAAGCCTACGTCACTAAAATTACAAATCAGATTCGCCAAATCGCGCAAGTGATCAGCACTGTTGACTGGACTTTCCAAGCCTGTGATTTTCGCACGACGCTTTTGACCGTTGAAGCGGGAGATTTTATCTATGCCGATCCGCCCTACGCTGGTCGCCATGTAGACTATTTCAATTCCTGGTCAGACGACGATGAGGCGACTTTAGCTTCCAAACTTGGGTCAATTCCGAGCGACTTCTTGCTTTCAACTTGGCATAGTAATGAGTTTCGGCGAAACAGTGCGATTGACCTCGTTTGGAACCGACCCGGCTTCCACATATTAAAGCGAGAGCACTTCTACCATGTCGGTTCATCAGAAGACTTAAGGCATCCGATGATTGAGGCATTGGTCGGGAATTTTCCAATGACCGAAGAGGAGGCGATCATTCAATCCCTGACGCAGCCGATGTTATTTGGCTTGGGAACCGTCGCATAAGTTATATTTGCTGTCTGGGTATTCTGGAAACCCGCTTCTTCGCAGTATATTCACTTCGCCTCTTCGCTATTCAACCGCAGCATCTTTGCGCGATCACGGACAATATTTAATTTCCGATTGATGGCAATATCCACCGGATCGTCGCCTGTTCGATTCATTCGCTGTCGAAACATTTTCCGCAGCCACGAATAGCCCGAATTCCAGGAATACAAAATGTGACCGTGCGGTTGGCCGGTGACGGTGTTGATGTCTTCGTTGAAGGCGGGGACCATGGCGATCTCTTTTTCAATGCGTTCGGCAATCAGTTGGGCGATTTCATCGGCAGGCCAGCCGTGCGCTTCGGCTACCAGATAGGTCGCGGCGTCGCACAGGAACCACGAACCGCCCCAGACGTAATTGCCAGCGTGCCCGTCCAGCAGTGAACCGTCCGCTTTGGAAATCACGCGCATCCCGAAGGGCGTTTTCACGCGCAGCATTGTTTGCAGATGCGCTTTGACCTGTTCGTCCGTTAACAGCTTGCGCCCGAACACGGCAAAGGTCAGTGCTTCGCCGTACAAGGTATCGGAGCCGAGCACTTCTTTCTGCTTCAAGCTGGTCGGCATAAAACCCAGCTTTTGATTGAAGATGCGCTGGTATCCCGCTATCGCGCGTTCGATATCAGCGTCGCTTGCACCCAGCCCAAGCTCTTGCGCCGCCAGCAGCGCGCCGCAATGAAAGCCCTGATTGCTGGCGGGCGCGTCGTCGTTGTCATAGGGCAACTTGTCCATGTAGGTTTTGAAACCCGTCGGCGGGTCGGCGTTCGGAATCGGCGGTGGGATGAAAAGGCCGTCTTTCTCGTGGCGGCGAATAAACGCATACGCCTTGCGCGCAAGTTCCCAATTGACCGTGCCGCCGGCGCGACGGCTCAGCACCGACCAGATCAGATAGTATTGCGCGTTGTCCTCGTACATCACGCGCTTCTCAAAAATCCCGCGATAGGCTTCGGCAATTTTCTCCGGGTCGTTCAGCCCGATGGCCGCATAAAACGAATCGGTCACCCATTGTTTCCAGCCATAGCCGATGCCGGAAATAAAGATGTAACGGCTTTCCGTGCGCATCAGATTGCGCCGCAACAGCAGGTAAGACGTGTTGCGCAAAATGGCTTCGACGGCGGAAGCGTTCCAGCCTTTGGCATTCGCCAGCGCCAGATGTGCCGCTAGCTGAGATTGGTAATGGTTTTCTGCGCGCTCGACGAAAACCCAGGTCGTGTAGCTGCGCGTTTCGCCCGCCGCCAGATGTTGCCAGCCGTCCATTTGGTATTGGTACGCGCCAGGATCGTCGTATTTGATGCCGAGCGTATACGGTTCGCGCCCATCGCCATTCATCACGGCCAGTCGTTTGCGCGCCGGATCAATTTCAATCAGACAGCGGTTCTCCCACTGCCCCGGCGAATCCGCGATCACACCGTAAACAAGACCGTTTGCGCGCACCATCGCAACGGGAAACGTTTGCCCTTTGGTTTCTCGGTATTCCGGGCCGCCGCCGTAGGTGTTGTAAAGAATCGGCTCTTTTTCCGCTTGCAGGAACGAAGCGTATTCACCGCCAACGAAAGCGGGATCAAAAACAAATTTGGCGGCAAATTGGCTTTCGCGCTCAGCCGTAACAATCAACGTGCGCGCAATCAGGTTTGAAGCCAAGGGCTGAAGCTCCAAACGAAAGCTGAGGCCATTAAGGCTTGGGCCACGAAGTTCGACGATTTTGCCGTGCCTGGTTTGCTGGTTGAATTTCAAGGCGGTGAATGCGCCGCCGGGCAAGCGGACTTCGACACCTGCTCCATTGGCCAGCCCTGCCACCTGCTTGTTATTGGTGAACTCAACAGCCAGTGCGTCTTGTTGCTTGATGATGCGCGGAGTGAGTGCGGGTTGCGCGCTGGTGATTGAGTAGAGGATGAGAAGGATTGGCAGGACAGCAAAATGTTTGCTCATAGAAAAAAGTATTACGCGAGTTTTTTCAGTTCGTTTTGCAAAACCTGCATCGTTGCGCGTTGTCGTTGCTCGACAAACTTCCGTGCTTTTGCTGCCTTCGCTTTTGCGTCAGCGGGATTTTTTGCCATCTCTAACACTGCGGGCACATAGCGCGCAATTTCAGCTTCCTGATCGAAATCAAACAGCCAGTCGCCTAACCCAATATCGCGCCACATAAAGCCTTTGCTGGTCTGTTCGGCAAAGCGTCCAACAATGGCCGGGATGCCGTTGCCGATGCACATAATCGGCGAATGCATTTCCAGTCCGAACATTCCGGCGGAGCGGCGATAGGTGCTAAGGGCTTCGTCGGTGAGCCAGAACTTTTCGCGCCAGACGACGCGCTTCTTCACATCATCCGGCAGCTTGTCATAGACCCATTGCTTGCCCACTTGCATCTGCGTCATGTCTTCAGGGCAGAGCAACACCTTGAGTTTGGTTTCGCGCACAACGGCAGTGATCGCGGCGCGCAATGGGGCGTGATCGTGTTCGGCCATCGCTTCGTTACGGGCGGCGCGCTCTTCGATAATGGGCTGATTGCGAATTTTCCAATATGGCGTGTAGCGCAGGCGCGGAATACAGCAGAGGAACTTCCCGGCTTCAAGTTGGTTGGCGCGCAAAAAGGCCATCGCCTTTTCATCATCGCGCAAATCGCAGGCGAAGGCACCGTCGGGGCCGAATTCCATTATGGGCGCGCTGACGCCTTCGGATTGCGCGAGCTTCAATGAGACCGAATCGCGGAAGAAAACGAACTTCGCCTGACTGAGCAATTCTTTGTCATTGGTGCGAGATTGAAACGAACCATGCGTGATGCCGTACACGCCGAAAGGTTTGCCGAGATGTTTGGTAAACGCCTCCACATCCTTTGCCGCAACCAGCGAAGCACCCGAACCGTGGAGCAGAAAATCGCACCAGGCAAGCGTTTCTTGCAAGTCGGGATTCGAGGCTTTGCCCTGAGCGTCAATGCTGCCTTTGACGATGCGCAAGCGTGGGAAGCGCCGATGTTCCATCGCCATCACTTCTTCGGACAAATCCGGCGACGCCCAGAGGCGCACTTCCGTGTCAGGCAGATACTTTTCCAGTAACGCCAACACGCCCGGCGTGTGCGCGATGTCGCCGATGTTGACAATCTGCCACGAAGAGCGAAGCAAGATATGTTTATGTGCTTTGGCTGTCGCCGGAAGCGTAAAGCCAAGCGTGACGGCGCTGGCATTGCTTAAGAGAAAATCACGTCGTGTAATTTGCATAGTGATCGATTGCTAAACTATTCGTTACAAAAATATCTGTCATCTACTTTACTACTTCGCCATTCAGCGGGCGTCGCTTCGTTTGCGGAAGCTGCAAACGAAAGCTGAGGCTGTTATAGCGAGTTGCAGAGGCATTTAAAACGAGTACGACGAAGATTGGCAAGGCAGCGAAGAGGTCGTTCATAATAAGAAGGGAAGTAGCCCTGCCATTGATGAGAAATTTGTGTCGTGCTATAGGCATAACTTGGATTGAATCATACGTTCGCCATTTTCTGAGAGTCATCATTGCTGGGGAGAGGATATGCCACCAAAATTTCGTTTGGCAGTTACGTCATTCGGTGCCGCAAAAGCACAGGCAAAGATCATTGTGCTGCTTCTGTTGTTGGGCTACGGTTTGTCGTGTGTTTGGGAAGGCCGGGCTGTCTCGGCAGTAGCGCAGAAAACCGACTTCAATCGAGACATTCGCCCTATCCTGTCGGAGAATTGTTTTACTTGCCACGGCCCGGATGAGGAGCAACGTCAGGCGAAATTGCGCTTTGATACGAAGGACGGTGCCTTTGCCAAAGCGGGCGTGATTGTGCCGGGCAATGTTGCTGCCAGCCGCCTCATCAAACGCATTACGTCAACCGATCCCCATCTTGTTATGCCGCCGCCGGATGCGGGGCACAAGTTGACGCCCGCGCAAATCGAAACGCTCAAACGCTGGGTGGAGGAAGGTGCGTCGTGGGGCTTGCACTGGGCCTTCATTGCGCCGCAGCGCCCCGCCTTACCGCCCGTCAAAAACAACGCCTGGCCCCGTAATCCGATTGATTATTTTGTGCTGGCACGGCTGGAGCAGGAAGGCTTGCAACCCGCGCCCGAAGCAGATCGCGCGCAGTTATTACGACGCGTTTCATTCGACCTGACGGGGCTGCCGCCCACCCAAAAAGAACTGGATGAGTTTTGGCAGGATCAAGCGCCGAACGCCTATGAGAAGGTCATAGATCGGTTACTAGCTTCACCTCACTATGGCGAACGGATGGCGTTTCGCTGGCTCGATGCGGCGCGGTATTCCGACACGCACGGCTACCAACGCGATGGCGACCGCAATATGTGGCGTTGGCGCGATTGGGTGATTGAGGCGTTCAATCGCAATTTGCCTTTTGATCAATTCACGATTCAGCAATTGGCGGGCGATTTGTTGCCGAATCCAACCCTGGATCAGCAAATCGCCACCGGATTTAATCGCAATCACCGCGCCAATTCTGAAGGCGGCATTGTTCCGGCGGAGTATTTTGTCGAGTACATCGTAGATCGCGTAGACACGACTTCGACAGTATTTATGGGACTAACGACGGGCTGCGCGCGTTGCCATAGTCATAAGTACGACCCGATTTCGCACCAGGAGTATTACCAGCTTTACGCCTACTTCAACAGCATTCCTGAAACTGGAATGATTGGCGATTTCGGCAACGCGCGTCCGTGGATTGCCGCACCCGACAAACAACAGCAACAGCAACTCACCGCGCTGAACAACGAAATCGCACAGACGGAAAAACAGTTATCGTCTGTGGCGGAGCAGTTAGTTCCGGTACAGCAGCAGTGGGAGCAAACGTTGCTTGCCGCTGCCCCACAACAATGGTTCCCGCCAGAAAATCTCGCGCTGGCGCATTCGCTGGATGAAGCCGCGAAACTTGAAATCCGCAAGCCTCCTATGCCGGAAGTGCCGAAACCCGAAGCTGTCAAACCAACTGCGGCAAAGGCGGAAAAGCCGAGCACAGCAAAGAAGGTTGCGTCCGCGCCAAAACCCCCGCCGACCCCCGCGGTTCCGGGCTTTGTGAACAGCACACCCCACTATGTCCCCGCGCCAACTGGGCAGGGTGTCGCGTTCGACGGCAAGCTGGTTTTCAATGCCGAGCAAAGCATTCGTTTCGGCGAGGTTGTGCGCGGCAAAGAACTGAAAGAGAAATTTGCGGTTTCGATCTGGTTCTATCCTGAATCAGAGCAGAGTGGGGCGCTGGTGACGTACCTGCAAGACGACGCGGAAACCCAAGAAATCAAACTGCCTCGCAATCGTGGCTTCGGCATTTTCTTGCTGGATGGCAAACTCAAATTCAACGTTGTCGCAGGTTGGGACGAAGATTCCGTCAAGACAGAAACACAGCGCAATATTCCGCTGCAGCAATGGCATCACTTGCTGGCAGTCTTTGATTCTGAAAACGCGCTGGAACATATTCAGCTTTTCGTGGATGGACAGAAAGAGCCGCTGACGGTCAAACAATCCTCGCTGTTCAATACCTACTTCAGCGGCGCGAATAAACTGCGCATCGGGGGGGGCGGTGGCTCAGCGCTGCGCTTCAAAGGTCGCTTGGATGAGTTGCGGGTATACAAAACGCTTCCTGATGCAGCGCAGATTGCAATGCTTTCGTGTGCTGATTCGCTGAATGACATTGCGGCCATCGCGTTGTCCGCGCGCACCGAAGCGCAGCGATTGAAAATGCGGAGCGCGTTTTGGGACAAGGCCGCTCCGGCGCAGGCGCAACCGCTGCTGCGACAACTTGCTGCCTTGAAGGAACAACGCGCGAAATTACTTGCCGCGTTGCCGACGGTGATGGTGATGCAGGAATTGCCGGAGCCGCGCCCGACGTTTGTGCTGCGGCGTGGGGCGTATGACTTACCGAGCGAAAAAGTCGAACGCGGTGTTCCTGCCGTTCTGCCGCCGTTGCCCAAGGAATTCCCAAATAACCGGTTAGGCTTGGCAAAGTGGTTAGTGAGCGCGGAGCATCCGTTGACGGCACGCGTGCAAGTCAACCGCTTCTGGCAAATGCTCTTTGGCACCGGCCTTGTCAAAACCGTCGAGGATTTCGGCGCGCAAGGCGAATTGCCGTCGCATCCTGAATTACTGGATTGGCTCGCTTGTGAATTTAGAGGGGGAGAAGGGGAGAAGGGGAGAAGGGGAGAAAAGGAGACTCCGCAACCCGCAATCCACAATCCGCAATGGGATGTGAAGGCTTTGCTGAAGACCATCGTCATGTCTGCTACCTATCGGCAGTCTTCTAAGCGCAATCCGCAATCCGCAATCCGCGATCCGCAATCCGATGATCCAAACAATCGGTTGCTGGCACGTGGGCCACGCTTTCGCTTGCCTGCTGAAATGTTGCGCGATCAGGCGTTGTTCGCTTCGGGCTTGCTGGTAGACAAGCTCGGCGGGCCTTCGGTCAAAACGTACCAACCCGCTGACGTGTACAAAGGGCTGGTGTTCGGCACGACAGTTTACGATCAGGAAAAAGGCGAAGGGCTGTGGCGACGCAGCCTGTACACCTACTGGAAGCGCACGATTTTATCGCCGAATATGTTGGTGCTGGACGCGACCGCACGCGAGTTTTGCACGGTGCGTGAAACCCGCACGAATACGCCGTTGCAGGCGTTGACGCTGATGAACGATGTCACGTTCGTCGAAGCCGCGCGCTTTTTGGCCGAGCGGATGTTAACGGAAGGCGGCACGACTCCTGAAGCACGATTCAACTGGGCATATCGGCAAGTGCTTTCACGCTTGCCCACTACAACCGAGTTGCAAGTGTTAGGCGAAAATTTAGCAACGCAGATGTCCTATTTTCGACGCCATCCACAAGCGGCGGTTGCGCTGTTGGCCGTCGGCGAAAAGCGCAATCGCGATCAGTTACAGGTGGCGGAATTGGCGGCTTATACGACAATGGCCAGCTTGATTCTCAATCTGAACGAAGCGATTACGCGACAGTAAAGCGCATAAAAATGTAGAGCAAACTTGCTAGTTTGCTCCGGTCACCATGGCGTAGCGCTTGGGAAAACATGAGCAAACTAGCAAGTTTGCTCTACATTTTGAGCGGTTTTTATGATGAACCCACAAGACGAATATCAATTACAAATGACACGGCGTCATTTCTTCAGCCGCTGCGGCTTCGCTGCTGGGGGCATTGGCACTGCGGCGCTGGCTTTGTTGCTGAACGAGAACGCCTTCGGCTCCGACAATCCGCAATCCCCTCTGCCGCATTTTGCGCCGAAAGCGAAGCGCATCATTTACCTGTTTCAATCGGGCGCGCCGTCGCAACTGGATTTATTCGATCCGAAGCCGCAACTGGAAAAACTGCGTGGGCAGGATTTGCCGGATTCAATTCGACAGGGGCAACGTTTGACTGGGATGACGGCGTATCAGGCAAATTTTCCGATTGCGCCTTCGATTTATAAATTCGCGCAATACGGTCAATCCGGGCAGTGGCTCAGCGAGTTGATTCCGCATACAACAAAAATCGTAGACGAGGTCGCCTTCATCAAATCCATGTACACCGAACAGATCAATCACGATCCGGCGGTGACGTTTTCCATGACCGGATTTCAGATCGCGGGGCGTCCCAGCTTGGGCGCGTGGCTGTCGTACGGGCTAGGCAGCGAGAACAAAGACTTGCCAGCCTTCGTCGTGCTGGTGTCGGTGGGCAGCGGCAGACCCGATTGCCAGCCGCTCTATGACCGTTTGTGGGGCAGCGGCTTTTTGCCTTCGCAATATCAGGGCGTGAAATTTCAGAGCGGTGCCGACAAAGTGCATTTCCTCTCGAATCCGCCGGGCGTGAGCAAAGAAGTGCGGCGTAATTTTCTGGATGCGCTGGCGAAGCTGAATCAAGAGAACGAAAAAGAATTCGGCGACCCCGAAGTGCTGACGCGTATTGCGCAATACGAAATGGCCTATCGGATGCAGACGTCCGTGCCTGATTTGACCGATCTTTCCCAGGAATCCGAAAAGACGATGGAACGGTACGGCCCCGATGCCAAAAAGCCCGGCACCTACGCGGCGAATTGCATTCTGGCGCGGCGGCTGGCCGAACGCGGCGTGCGCTGTATTCAATTGTTTCATCGCGGCTGGGATCAACACGCCGATTTGCCGAAAGCCATTACCGGGCAATGCCGCGATACCGATCAGCCCACAGCAGCGTTATTGATGGATTTGAAAGAGCGCGGGATGCTGGATGACACGTTGATTGTGTGGGGCGGCGAGTTTGGGCGCACGGTATATTCACAAGGCAAGCTGACCGAAACCAATTATGGTCGCGATCATCATCCGCGCGCCTTCACGATTTGGCTGGCCGGCGGTGGCATCAAGCCTGGCATTACGATTGGCGAGACGGATGATTTTAGTTACAACATCACGCGCGACCCGATTCACGTGCATGATCTGAACGCGACAATTCTGCATTGCCTCGGCATAGATCACAAACGCCTGACGTACAAATATCAGGGGCGCAACTTCCGGCTCACGGATGTGCATGGGGAGATTGTGAAACCGCTGCTGGCCTAGCAAGGCGGTGATGGGCAAGGCCATTTTGCCATACGCCGCCGCTTGCCGCTGAAAGTTGAAAGAGACTGCTTTGGTTGCTTGACAGTGATATTGCTCCCAAATAATATCGCGTCCGATCTCACAGACACTTTGCTGGCATCATGAATTGAGACGCGCGCCGTCGTCGCGTTCGGATAAATCAATTGTCGTATTCATTATTGCGATGCCGTCGCTTCGTTGCCGTTATTAACCAGGCGAGTCCTGGATTTCGCTCACAAGGAGACATCATGAAAATCCCTCGTACCTTTACTTCGCTCACAAGAAGATTGCTACTTGTGTGGGCGTTAACCCTTATTTCGCTCGCTTCGGCCTGGGCGCAAACCACTTCGGGTGGCGGCACGCTGCAAGGTACGGTCAAAGATGAATCTGGCGGGGCGATCCCGAATGCCAAAGTCATCATTACGAATAATGCGACCGGCACCACCTCGACCTTGGTGACCACTGATGCCGGGCTGTTCGTGACGCCAACGATCAACATCGGCAAATACAAAGTTCGCATCGAAGCCGTGGGCATGAAAGCCTGGGAGGGGGAAGTGCAAATCGAAACCGCGCGCCAAATCACGATTGAACCAACGCTGAGTGTTGGCAGTGTGTCAGAAACGGTCGTTATTGAAGGTAACATCGCGCCGCTCGTGACGGCTTCAGAACCAACGGTCGGCAGCACGCTCGATTCGATGCGCATCAAGGAATTGCCGATCAACGGGCGCAACATCAACTCGCTGCTCGAAGACACAGTGCCGGGTCTGGAAGCCATTATTGACGTGAACGGTGGTGTGCGCGCTTCGGGGTTGATGTCGTATTCAACCGATTACATTCAGGATGGCGCGTCGTCGAACAACCGTGAATTCGGCGGCTCCGGCATCATTCAAGGCCTGGAATCTATCGGCGAAGTCCGCGTCGAGACCAGCACCTCATCGGCTAAGTACAATCGCCCGACTTCCGTCATTGTGACGACCAAGGGCGGCTCGAATCAGTTTCACGCAACGGCCTTTGAAACGCACCGCAACAACGGCTTTGGCGTGGCGCGCGCGCGGCAGGATGTACTGTTTAATGGGCAGGATTACAAAGTGCCAACGCTGCTGCGCAATGAATACGGCTTTTCGTTGAGCGGCCCCGTCTTTTTGCCGAAGTTTGGTGAAGGCGGCCCCGCGCTGTACAACGGCAAGAATCGCACGTTCTGGTTTTTCTCGCGCGAAAGCTTGCGGCTAAAACAAGGCATCACGCGCGAATTCGTCGTTCCCACCGAAGCCTGGCGGCGCGGCGATTTCAACGGACTGGTAGACAGCTTGGGCCGCGCGATTACGATTTATGATCCGCTGACGACACGTACCCAAACCGTCAATAACCGTCAGGTTGCGGTACGCGATCCTTTTCCGAATAATCGCATCCCGGTTGGGCGTATGAGTTCACTGGCACGAGCCATTTTTGCGATCACGCCATTGCCGAATGATCCGACTGTCAATCCGCTGGTTGCCAATAATTACAAGACGGCAGTCGCTACCAATGGATTGCCGAATCGCCACGATGATCAAAACACCATTCGCCTTGACCATCGCTTCAGCGACAAAGACAGCGGCTGGTTCAAAATCAACGGCGGCAAGAACCGCGCCAACTTCCTTGGCACAGCGGGTAACAACGGTGCGCCGACGCTGAACAACGAAGCGAACGTCACCTATCTGCCAATGGAAGGCATCACGGGTGGCTTGAGTTGGACACATTTGTTCTCGCCCAAGTTTTATGTCGAAACGGTTATGAATCGCACGTGGCAAAGCACGCAAACCGTGACGGGGCCAACCAGCGAGAATTTTTCGCAACGCCTTGGCTTGCCGAATCCGCTCGGCGAAATCGGCTTCCCGAACATTACAGGTACCGGCTTCATGAACTACATTGAAGGCGACAATCGTCGCGCGTTGTACACGATTGTGACGAACGCGGAGCAGAATTTTTCGTGGATCAAAGGCGAGCATAATTTCCAATTCGGTTGGCGCTGGAACAATCAACGGCAACATCTGCAACCGGATCAAGGCGCGATTTCCGGCTCGGCGGCCTTTAGCAGCTTAGCGACCGCCTTGCATAGCCCAACGCTTGGAACTACGGCCAATCCGGCTGCCGTTCCACAAACCGGACACGATGCTGCGAACTTCTTTCTCGGCGCGGCGTCCACGTACACCGTCGGTCTCAAGCGCAATTTCATGAAGCTCAATGAGCGGTATTTTGGCTTCTATGTGCAGGACAGTTGGCGGCTCAGCAATCGGTTGACGCTCTCGCCCGGCGTGCGCTGGGATATGTTCCCGGCCTTCAGCGAAAAGCACAACGCGATCAACGCCTTCGATGAAAAGACGCGGACGTTGTATTTTCCCGATCCGATCAGCTCTTACATTGCCAATGGCACAACCACGCAAAAAGTCGTGGATGCGTTCAAAAGCGTAGATGTGAAATTTGCCAGCGCCGAAGAAATTGGACGCGACAAAAACATCTACAAATCGAACCTCTTCGACATCGGCCCGCGCATGGGCGTGGCGTACAAGATGTTTGATGGTAACAAGCAATTTGTGATTCGCGGCGGCTACGGGTTGTACATCTCGAACACGCCGATGCGCACGTTGTTGGTGCCGTTCTTTGGGCTGGCTCCATTCCGTGCGAATTTTAGCTATAACCCGAATAGCGCCGCTCAAAGCCCGGATGGGATTGGCAACTTTCTGTTGCGCAACTCACAAACCATTATTGCCGGTCAAAACAGCGTGGGGGTGGTCAATGCCACCGATCCGGTGGGGATCGGACGCGGAACGGCAGTGGCTGGGATGGCGGAAAATCAAAGGAATCTGCGTATCCACGAATGGAACCTGACGCTGGAAAAACAACTCGGAACCTCGTCTGTCGTGCGCCTCAACTACACGGGCAAGCACGGCATCAATTCCGATCAGCAATTCAATATCAACCCGCAGGCGAATGATTACATCTGGTATGAAACGCAAAAACGGGCGACCCCGACAGGAACCTTTGCCAACGTTGCCCGCCGCGTTTTCGATCAAACCGCCTACACAAACGTCATCATTTATCAGAAGACGGGTTACATCAATACGGCGCAATGGTCGTTGGAATTTGAACGCCGCTTCAGCAAGGGGCTGGGCTTCCAGGCATTTTATACCATGACGAATGCCTTGCGGATGGCGGGCAATGCCTTCCGGGATGACACCGGCACCGTCCCGTCCGTTTTCTTGCCCGGCACCGTGCCGACGGATCTGGATGAGTTGAGTCGCTTTTTATTCTATGACCGCGATACGGGTGTCCCAAAGCATCGCATTCGCGCCAACTGGAATTACGACCTGCCCTTTGGCAAAGGCCGTTGGCTAGGCAAGAACGCGAATAGCTTCGTCAATTCTGTGATTGGTGGCTGGAAGATGGTTGGTAAGGTTTCGTTCCTGAATAGCTGGTATGCTCGTCCGACGGGGCAATGGGGCGAGTTCGGCAACTTCGAGACTTACGGCAAGAAATACAAAATCACGGATTGCCGGAGCACGCCCACGACCGCGACGCAAAAATCGCAGGAGCGGTGTACCGATGGCTACTTGTGGTTCAATGGCTACATTCCGCAACGCTTAATCGGTAGCACCAACGCGGCGGGCTTACGCAATGGAGTGTTCGGCTTGCCGGACAATTATAAACCTGCGCAGAAGCCGCTCAACCCCTCGCCGCTGTTTGGACAACCGCTGAGCACCGACACCAACATTGTGAATGATTACGACACGAATGTTGTATACATCCCCTTGGTGAATACCAACGCGGCGGCGACCTGTGCTGGTACGGATAGAACGAAATGGCTCAATTGTCAGCGTGTTGCCAAAGATACAGGCATTCATCCCTGGCGCAACCAGTATCACATGGGGCCGTTCAACTGGAATCTGGACATGTCGCTGATGAAGTTCTTTACGCTGCGGGAGCGCTTATTGCTGCGCGTGAATCTGGACGTCTTCAACGTGCTGAATCGGCAAGGGCTGAACGCGCCGAGCGCCGAAGGCATTGCCAGCCTTGGCTCGTCATACGGTGGCAGCGGTTTCCGTCCGCGCCAACTGCAAGGTACGATGCGTTTGGAGTGGTAAAATATAAGACTGGTAGCCTGCTAATCTGACTTCCTATTTCAATCGGCATCCTGTTTGTCATATTATCTCGACAGGCAGGATGCCGCTTTTACATTTACCTATATGAAAAAACAAGCTTCACTTCCGCTTTTGCACCCGCAACCGATGTCGCGCCGCGAATTGATTTTCAAAGCAGGCGCAGGATTTTCCGGCTTAGCCCTGGCTTCCATGTTGGACAAAGACGGCTTGCTCGCTGCCACTCCCGACGCCAAAACCGACGGCAATCCGTTGGCTGTCAGGCCGCCGCATTTTCCGTCCAAAGTGAAATCCGTCATCTTTCTGTTTATGTATGGTGGGCCAAGCCAGGTGGATTTGTTCGATCCGAAGCCGATGCTGACGAAGTATCATGGCAAACCGTTACCGACGGGCGAAAAGCTGGAAACGTTCAATAAAAACGGCAACCTGATGGCGTCGCCGTACAAGTTCAAGAAGTACGGACGCGGTGGCGTAGACATCTCCGAACTTTATTCCAACCTCGGTTCCGTCGCCGACGAACTCTGCGTCATCAAATCGTTGTACTGCCTGAGCAACAACCACTCGCCCGCGATTTTTCAAATGAACAGCGGCAACATTCGTCCCGGCAATCCGTCGCTTGGCTCATGGGTAACGTATGGCTTGGGCACTGAGAATCAAAATCTGCCTGCCTACATCGTGATGTACGATTGGCGCGGCGGCCCAATTGGCGGCGCGCCGAATTGGTCTTCGGGCTTTATGCCTGCCGCGTATCAAGGCACGCCGTTTCGTCCCGGTGCCACGCCGATTGTTGACCTCAATCCGCCGAAATGGGTAGACCCGCATTTACAGCGCAAGGAAATTGATTTCATCCAACAGATGAATCAGGAACACCGCGAGCAACACGGCAAGAACAGTGATTTGGATGCCCGCATCGCGTCGTATGAACTCGCGTTTCAAATGCAAACGCACGCCCCCGAAGCCGTAGACATCACCAAAGAATCCGAAGCCACGAAAAGCCTCTACGGCATCGGCGAAAAGCACACTGACTTTTTCGGCAAGCAATGTTTGACCGCGCGCCGTTTGGTCGAACGCGGCGTGCGCTTCATTCAGCTTTATCACGGCGGCGGCCATCAACAGGAATCGTGGGACGCGCATTTCGGCCTCGACGAAAACCATCGTCTGCATTGCAAAGAAACCGATGTGCCGATGACTGGATTGATTAAGGATTTGAAAGCGCGCGGACTTGCTCGATTCGACCTTGATCGTCTGGGGTGGCGAGTTCGGACGCATGCCGATGTCGCAATCCGGCATCGGGCGCGACCACAACCATTACGGCTTTTGCATGTGGATGGCAGGCGGCGGCGTCAAAGGCGGACAGATGCTGGGCGAAACGGATGACTTCGGTTTGAAAGCGGCAGTTGATCCCTATTCCGTCTACGATTTGCACGCCACGATTTTGCACGCGATGGGCTTGGATCATCGCAAGCTGACGTATTACTTTGGTGGGCGCAATCAGCAATTGACGAACTTTGGCGGTGATCCGATTTTGAAGGTGTTTGCGTGAGCGAAGAGTTACTGAATCTTGAAACGATTTGCGAACGGGTCAGGCGTGGCGACTATTTCATCAAAAGCCACGCTGCAACGCACGCCTTCAAGGAAGGGTTTGATCGCCAGCATATCGTTGAAGCGGTTCTGAATGGTAAAATTATCGAGGTTTATCCGACCGATCAGCGAGTGCTGGTTTGCGGACAGGCAGCTTTGATAGAACACACGCGAATCTATTTGCACGTGGTCTGTGAATATTCTGATCCCATTTATGTGGAGTTCGTCACTGCTTATATTCCCGACGAGGTGCAATGGCAAAACCCTCCTTTCCGCCGACGGCGCAAAACAAAGAAGTAGTTTATGGAAACCAAACCTGTTCCGATTTGTAACCAACATAAAACAGCGAAAGAGTGGCGACAGGTCACGTTTGAATACAATGAAGACGGCATCTCTGTGCGTGTGCCGGGAATCTACGCTTGGGTTTGTCCCGTAGATGAAGAGGCTTCCTTCACGCCAGAAACTTTCGACGAATTGCTGACGACCGTGCGCGCATTGCTCGTGCCTGCCAAAGAGGCGCGGGCGCGACGGTCAATGCTGACGGAGTACATCGTTTCGGTTTCATCGGCTGAGCAGCTTCGCCCTGTGGCTTGATGTAAAGGAGGCTTGAAATGTGCATCAGATGGTTTTTCCTCAGCTTAATTGTTTTTGTCTTGCTTAGCTTTTCTGGTGTCAGCATTCGCAGTGCAGCTACTGCGCCGGAGTTCGATCTGGTCATTACCAATGGACACATCGTTGATGGCACTGGCAATCCCTGGTTTGAAGGCGACCTGGCAATCAAAGACGGGCGTATCGCCGACATTGGCCGGATTGCGGCTGAACGTGGCGCGCGTGTGATTGATGCGCGCGGGAGGATCGTTGCGCCCGGGTTTATTGATGTTCATGCACACATCGAAGGTGGCGCAAGCACGACGGGAATTGAAAAGCTTCCTACGGCAGACAACTACTTGCAAATGGGGGTGACCTCAGTAATTACTGGTAACTGTGGTAATTCGACCTTACAACTTGGCGAGTGGTTCAGCAAACTGGAAAAGACTGGGGTTTCAGAGAACATCGGCACGCTGATTGGTCATAACACAGTCAGACGCGCAGCAATGAATGGTGAGTATGATCGCCCACCATCAACTGAAGAAGCCGCGCGCATGCAAATGCTGGTTGAGCAGGCGATGCGAGATGGCGCAGTCGGACTTTCTACTGGGCTGATTTATGTTCCGGGAACCTATGCCAAGACCAACGAAATTCTGGAACTGGCTAAAGTCGCTGCCCGCTACGGTGGCTTATATTCAACTCATATGCGCGATGAAGGACTTAGCGTCGAGCAAGCCATTCGTGAGTCATTAGAGATTGGAAAACAGGCAAACTGCCCGGTTGAAATCTCTCATTTCAAAGTTGCGGCTAAAAAAGTTTGGGACAACAGCACACGCACGCTCAAGCTTATCGAAGAAGCACGTGCTCAGGGGCAACAAGTTACAATTGATCAGTACCTTTATACAGCGAGCAGCACCTTACTCAGCGGTTATATCTTCCCCAAGTGGTTATTTGATGGGGGGCGAGAAAAAACCAAAGAAAGGTTGCGAGATCAAGAAACACGCAAGCGGGTTAAGCGAGAGATGATCGAAGAGGCGAACCGTCTTGGGTTTCAGGACATGTCATTTGAGCAAGTAGCTAATTACCTTCCCAACCCGGTGTTCAATGGCAAGAGAATTTCTGAAGTTACCAAGCTCGCACGGAATAAGACCGGAATTGAAGAAGAAGTAGAGCAAATGATGGACATGCTCATGGAGTACGACGCATCTATGGTTTTTCACATGATGGCAGATGTAGATGTCGAACGTATCTTTCGCCAGCCGTTCACAATGGTTGCTGCAGATGGCTGGGTGATAGACGCGGCTTCCCCTAGCATTCCCCATCCACGCAGTTTCGGCAACAATGTGCGGGCGCTGGGCGTTTACGTCCGCGAAAAGAAACTGGTCAGTTTGGAAGAAGGCATTCGGAAGATGACTTCCTTGCCCGCGCAAACGTTCAAGTTGTGGGAGCGTGGCTTACTGCGACCGGGGATGGCGGCAGACATCGTGATCTTCGATGAAAAGACCATCACAGATCGCGCGACGTTTCAGCAACCCAAACAGTATCCGGTCGGCATTGACTACGTGTTGGTCAACGGGCAGGTTGTGATTGAGAAGGGCAAACATACAGGCGCTCGTCCAGGTCAGATTTTGCGTGGGCGCGGACGGGGTCAATCATAGACTCGCCCAAAGCGGAAATTGTGTGATGGATAAGACCGCAAGCCATCGAGAAATAATCCGGCAAATTATTCTTGAATACGCCAAAGGCAAACCGCACAACGGCGAGATCGCGTCAATATACGGATTTTGCCGCTGCCTGATGCCAGAGTGCTGCAGGTGTTTTCGTCACCCGCTCCCCGTATTGCATTCGCTACAGATCGTTCAGTTCTTTCTGTAGCGAACGTCCTTCGCGCACCAGTTTTAGGAACTCTTTGCGTCGCTGATACAGAATCAGCAAAGCACGCAGCCAACCTCGTAAATCATAAGCTTCTTCAACCCAACGCAAGCCTGCGTAGCCGCATAGCGCAACGACCGGGATAGACACCAACGCAGCCTGCCAGCTTTGCCAGAAGAATATTCCTGTCGCAATCAGCAACCATGTCAAAGGCATGAACACAATTGCCGCCAAAATCTTGACGGTCGCGCGCCCTTCGTCAGGGCCGTGCGTGCGAAAAAAATAGGCAATTACCTCACAAACTAAATACGCTGGCCCGTGCAACATTAATCCCACCCAAGCGATAGGAAAAAGTAACCACAGCAGTGCTGAACGCCACGCTAGTCCCCATAGTTCGCGGCGGGAATGCCGGGAGATTTGTAAATGATCCGGTGTTAAGCCCAAGGCCTTGAGGTTTTGCTCGTATTTCTGCAAGCGCGTTTCTAAGTGCTCCACGCGCTGCGGCATGTGCAATTGTTTGAGCCTTCTTCCGAGCGCCAATTGCATGCGCGTGCGGAATTCTTCCAGTAGCGAGCGTTGCCAACGCAGTGTGCGAGAGCCGGAAGAAATGATGGTTTCCGCTTTGGCTATGGCATCCTGTTCTTCGACATTCGTGAAATTCAAGGTAACAGCGCGCAAGGCCTCGGCGATCCGATTAGTGAGTTCGCGCACTTGCTCACGATTCGGCTCACCATCCGGTTCGATTTTGGGCGCGCTGATTTCCAGCAGCTCCCCAAATTGCAGTAATGCTTCGCCGCGAAATGGAGTATGCGAGGTGTAATACAATCCAGCAGGAACGATTAAGAGTTTCTCAAGGGGGGCCTGGCTCGGCGCGTTGTCCGATGCTTTGATTGATAATGCGCCCAAAGCAATACGCGCGGCTCCTGTTTTTATAGGCTGCAATGAAGGGGCGCTATGCGAAATCCCTTCGGGGAACAAGGCAATGCAACGCCCGCGCTGGAGTAAGTCGTGACAGGCGGTGAACGTGCGTTGATTGTTGGTCATGTCAACTTGAGGGTCTATGCGGCGGTACACCGGCAAAGCCTCCACCACGCGTAGCACCCAGCTAACCACAGGTAAGCCAAATACAGTAGATTTAGCCAGAAAGGAAATCCGACGCGGTAATGCGCAAAACACCATTGCCGGATCAATTAATCCATTCGGGTGATTCAAGACAAAAATCAGCGGCCCTTGTAACGGCACAATGCTGGCGTTACTGATTTGAATGCGATAGAAAAATAGCCGTAGCGCAATGCTAATCACCAGGTGAATGATTCGCCTGACAAGCGAACCTTTTTGCTGCGTAATCATCTCGCTTAATCGCAAGGTTCTAACTTCACTCATCCGACTATCATTGCAAACTGCTTGGCTCGCTGTAAAATGACGGTCTGCGCATTTTTGTTCGTTGATCGTAGCTACGAAATTCAATGAAAAGATTTGGGACCATATTAATTTTTCTGGTGGGTGTGCTGCTGGGCGGGTATGGAATCGTTTTTTCCTCGGCCAGCGCACAGCAAACACGACGCACGCTCACGCGCAATGATGTTATTGCTCGCTTACAGCAGCGGCTGGAAAGCGGAGAAGTGAAACTTGAATTCGCCGAGACAACCGGCTATTTGCCATCGGTACTGAAATTATTGGATGTGCCGGTTTCTTCGCAAGGATTGGTTTTCTCGAAGACCAGTTTGCAAACGAGCCACATTTCCCCTACGAATCCGCGCGCGATTTATTTCAATGATAATGTGTATGTAGGTTGGATTCGTGGCGCGGAGTTGATCGAAATCGCTGCCTATGATCCATTGCTCGGCGCTGAGTTATATGTGCTGGAACAGAAAAAAACAGAGCAACCGCGCTTCACGCAAGGTATCGGTTGTTCGGGCTGTCACGTTGCAGGCAACACGCGCTTTGTACCGGGGGCGCTGATGCGTTCGATTTACGCTGCTTCCACCGGCAGCAGCGTGGGAGAAGCGCGATCATTTATTACAGATCACACTTCGCCATTTACAGAACGTTGGGGCGGATGGTATGTGACAGGCACACACGGCACGACGAAACATCTCGGCAATATGTTTTTTTCAGGCGACAGCAATCTGGATGATCTTGATGCCTTGAATGGTGGCAATCTAAAAAGTCTTAGCGTTGATCTCAATGGCCATCTCTCGCCGCATAGCGACATTGTGGCGTTGATGGTGATGGCACATCAGACGCAAGGGCTAAACCTGATTTCATGGCTGGGGCAGGAAACGCGCATTGCGTTAAAGGAGCAAGATGAACTGGCTCCAACGGCAAAGAAACCTGCGGGTGAATGGCTGGCGAGTACGAACTTTCGCATTAATTATGCGGTGGATGAATTGCTGAAGTATTTATTGTTTGTAGACGAAGCCACCTTTGACGCGCCGATTTGTGGTACGAACAATTTTGCCCAAGAGTTTGCCGCGCTGGGTCGCAAGGACAAACAAGGACGAACCTTGCGCGATTTTGATTTGCAGCGGCGCTTATTTCGCTACCCGTGTAGCTATCTGATTTACTCCGAAGCATTCGACCAGCTTCCAAAACCTGCGCTGGATTTGTTGTACCGCAAGTTGTGGCTGGCCTTGACCGGGCAGTCACAGGAAAAGGCGTTTGCCAAGCTTTCTGAGCTAGATCGCAAAGCCATTTGGTCAATTCTTTGCGATACGAAAAAGAACTTACCCGATTACTTTTACCAATCAAAACGAGAAACTGAATGAACACTAACTTCGCCTCCCTTCGCACCTCTCTGGCTCTGACGATCATCGTTTGTGGCCTCTTTTCACTGGCCGCCTTCGCGCAAAAAACTGCCAAAAACGATCCCGACAAAAAAGAATGGCGGCAGCTTTTCAATGGCAAAGATTTGAAAGACTGGCAGCCGAAAATTCGGGGCTATGCACTAAACGACAATTACGGCAACACCTTTCGCGTAGCGAACGGCATGATGCAAGTCGGCTACGAAAAATATGACCAATACAATGAACGCTTCGGTCATATTTTCTACAAAGAGCCATTCTCGTACTACATCATTGCAGTCGAATATCGCTTTGTCGGCGAGCAATGTCCGGGCGGGCCAGGCTGGGCGACGCGCAACAGCGGCATCATGCTGCACAGCCCCGATCCGAAAACGATGGGGAAAGATCAGGACTTCCCGATTTCCATCGAGATGCAATTGCTCGGCGGCTTAGGCAAAGGACCGCGCACGACGGCGAACCTTTGCACGCCCGGCACGAACGTTGAAATGGACGGCAAGCTGTTTACGCCGCACTGCATCAACTCGAAATCCAAAACCTACGACGGCGATCAATGGGTGCGCGTGGAAGTCGAAGTGCGAGGCAGCGAAGGCATCAAGCATTTCGTCAATGGCGAACTGGTGCTATCGTATGAAAAACCGCAAATGGGCGGCGGCAATGTCAGCGGTCACGATCCAAAAATCAAAGAAGATAGCAAGCTCTTAACCGAAGGCTACATTTCATTGCAAAGCGAAAGCCATCCGGTTGAGTTCCGCAAAGTCGAATTGCTCAATCTGTGTGGTTGTATGGACCCGAAGGCGACGAACTTTAAGTCGTATTATGTCAAAGCAGACAACACAAAATGTAAGTACGGTCAGAAGGCAAAAAAATAAGTAATGGGCGATACCGTACGGGGAAGGTAAGCGAGCTGAACCTTTGCGAAGAAGTTTCTTCGGGCTGTTCAGGTGGCTTACATTCCCCGTACTGCATTTTCTGTGCAAGACAACCAGTCCTGCACGTTCAGGCATTGCGAGGCGAATCCCCTAACCGCTTCCGAGTTACGCTGATTGCAGGAGATTAACAATGAAAGCTATCCAAAAAATCCTATCCAATACTCTCTCGTTCGTTTTGATTTTGAGTTTGAGCAATGCCCCTGGCTTTGCAGGAGGAGACAATATGAATGAACCAACTAAAGCTGAACCACCGCAAACGCCAACCAATAACAACAGCACGCTGGAAGATCAAAAAAGCGTAGCAATCACTGTCTATAACTCCAACATCGGTTTGGTCAAAGACACGCGCATCCTGAGAATGCCGCGCGGTACATCACAACTGCGTTTTATGGATGTGGCGCAGCAAATCAATCCGACCACGGTTCACATCAAATCCTTAACCGCGCCCAATGCGCTTTCTGTCATCGAACAGAGCTACGAATACGATCTGCTCAATCCCGCTAAATTACTGGACAAGTATGTTGGGCGCGAAGTGACATTAGTGCTGCGTAGTTTTGAGAACAATAGCGAAAAGCTCACGCCGACGCGTGCAACTCTGCTTTCCAATAACAGCGGGCAGGTCTGGCAAATCGGGAATCAAATTGTCATTAACCCCACGAACATTGTGGAAACACGCTTCGATCAATTGCCCACCGACTTGATTGCGAAACCGACGCTCGTTTGGACGCTTAGCAATACAGGCGCGGATTCACACACGGTCGAGGCGTCGTATCTCACCAACGGCATCGGCTGGCGCTCCGACTATGTTGTAGTCGTGAACAAAGACGATACGAAAGCGGATTTGAATGGCTGGGTGACGATCAATAACAACAGTGGTACGACGTACAAAAACGCGGAACTGAAGCTTGTCGCGGGCGATGTGAATCGTGTGCGCGAAGATATCCAGCAATATGCTCTGAAATCAGCACGGATGACCGAGGCGGCCCCTGCGGCAGCGCCGCAATTCCAGGAACAAGCATTCTTTGAGTATCACCTGTACACGTTGCAGCGTCCTGCGACTTTGAAGAACAATGAAACGAAACAAATCAACTTGCTCTCTGCCGCAAACTTCAACGTGACCAAAGAACTCGTGGTCAACGGTCAGCAGTATTACTATCAGGGCTACAACAATCCTGGCGAGCCGATCAAAGAAAAAGTTGGCGTGTACGTGGAATTTAAGAACGGCAAGGAAAACGGCTTAGGTCAGCCTTTGCCCGCGGGGATTGTGCGTGTTTACAAAGCCGATACTGATGGGGCGCAGCAATTCATCGGCGAAAACCGGATTGACCATACGCCGAAAGATGAGCGCGTCAAAATCAAGCTGGGCGATGCATTTGATGTTGTCGCGGAGCGTAAGCAAACGGACTACAAAACGATTTCCCGCCGCGTCTTTGAATACGCTTACGAAATTCGCATCCGCAACCATAAGGAAGGAGCGGTAAACGTGATTGTAAATGAACCGATTGGTGGGGAGTGGGAAATGCTCAACTCTACTTTCCCGGCGGAAAAGACGGCTGCCTTTGCCGCGCGATTTAATGTGCCGGTGGCGAAAGATGGGGAAGCTATCTTGAGCTATCGAGTGCGCGTGAAATTTTAAGGAAAAAAGAAGCCCGGAAAATAGAGCGGGCAGGCCCGTTAGGTCCTGCCCATTTCAGCAGCGTCCTCAGCCATTGGGGTATTTTTAACCGCTGCTTGTTGCCTGGCATTATATCAAAAGAATCCTTCTTGCCAAGCCCTGAAGCAAAAAAACTAAATTAAAAATGTAAAAAAATAGACCCCAACATATTGGCCATAGGTTCAATAATTGTGGCTTAATTTGTGGCTTGGCCAAGTTCTAAGAGCCTCAACTCATCAAGCAGTGTGATTCCCAGTTCTTGCGCGCGCTCCAATTTTGACCCGGCTTCCTCACCAGCAACGACAAAATCCGTTTTTTTGCTCACGCTAGAATTGACGCGCCCGCCCCGCGCTTCGATAAAAGCTTTAGCTTCCTCGCGCTTCAGCGTTGGTAGCGTTCCAGTTAACACAAACTGTTTGCCTGCAAAAATGCGCGGAATAATTGCTTCGTCTTCAGATCGTGCTACTTGCATCTGCACACCTGCTTCTTTCAACCGCGCGAGCAACTTTTGATTGCGTTCGTTGTTGAACCATTCCCGCAGGGCGATAGCCATCACCTCACCAATTTCAAACACATCTGAGAGTTCTTCGACCGAAGCCGCTTCAAGTTTTTCTATGGAACTGAAATGCTGCGCCAGAATTTGGGCAGTTCGTTCGCCGACATGGCGAATATCGAGGCCGTGCAATAACCGCGCTAGCCCGGCTTTTTTGCTGGCCTCGATTTGTGCGAGCAAGTTATCCGCCGACTTTTCCCCCATCCGCTCCAAAGAAATTAGTTCAGCGCGGTTTTCTTTTAAGTGGTAGAGGTCGGCCACATCTCGAATCAGCGGCGGCAAAATTAACTCTTGCCCATTTTCATCAGAAAGCGTTTCCCCTTGCTTGTCGCGTTGCAGACGTGGTGAAGTTAATTGTTGCACTAAGGCTTCACCTAACCCCTCGATGCGCATCGCACGCCGGGCAGCGAAGTAAAGAATTCGTTCGCGCACTTTTGCCGGGCAGTCAGGATTGGGGCAGCGGGTGACCGCTTCGCCTGTGGGCCGGACTAATTCAGTTTGGCATTCAGGGCAGTGAGTTGGGAAAGCGATCTCAATTTCTTTGCCTGTGCGCCGTTCTGTAATGACTTTGACGACCTGTGGAATGATTTCCCCACTTTTTTCGATGAAGACATAGTCGCCGAGCATCACCCCCAGCCGTTTGATTTCATCGGCGTTATGTAGGCTTGCGCGCGTTACGGTTGTCCCCGCCAGCAAGACCGGCTCAAACACCGCTACGGGCGTAATCGCGCCAGTCCTGCCGACCTGATAGAGGACATCAATGAGTTGGGTGGAAATTTGGCGGGCGGGAAATTTATAGGCAATCGCCCAGCGCGGTGATTTGGAAGTTGAGCCGATTTCCTCGCGGACTCGGCTTTGGTTGACTTTGATAACGATACCATCGGTCTCATAATTTAACGCTTCGCGCTTCGTATCCCAGGCATTACAGAAATCAATCAACTCCTCAATCGTCTTACAAATGCAGCGTTGTGGATTCACTTTAAATCCTGTGTGTTCCATCCATTGCAACGATTGCTCATGAGTTGGAAAGGCTTCGTCTCCATCGAAGAAAAGCTGATAGCAGAAAATGTCGAGTTTGCGGCTGGCAACGACGGTTGGATCAAGTTGGCGCATTGTGCCGGAAGCCGCATTGCGCGGATTGGCGTACGTGGGCAAGCCTTGTTGCTCTCGCTCCCGATTCATTTGCTGAAAGGATTCTTGCGGCAAGTACACTTCGCCGCGCACTTCAATTTCACGCGGCAGCTTGGGAGGCTCCTCGACTTCAAAAAGCGATCCCTGTTTTTCCCTCTCTTCTCCCACTCTCCCCCGCTCTCCCTCTGCCTTAATCCGTAGCGGAACTGAGCGGATCGTCCGCACGTTCTGTGTGACAGCTTCTCCGCGCACGCCATCACCGCGTGTCACTCCGTTCGTCAACACGCCGTTTTCATAAATCAGCGAGATGCTGAGGCCGTCAATTTTCAGTTCCGCCACATAATCGAAAGCGCGCCCTGCGGCTAACTTTTCACACCGTTTGGCCCATTCGCGCAAATCGTCAATGCTGTAGCTGTTGTCAAGCGACAACATGGGACGCTTGTGAAAGTACTCGGCAAAGCCTGCTGCGGGTTGCCCGGAAACACGTTGAGTCGGACTGTCAGAAGTAATAAGGTCAGGTTGTTGCGCCTCTAAATCGCGCAAGCGTTTGAGCAGCGCGTCATACTCGACATCCGCCACAATCGGCGCATTCAGCACGTAATAGCGATAATCGTGTTCGTTAATCTGGCGACGTAGTGCGGCAATTTCTTCGGCGATTTTGCTCATCGTGGTTCCTTGCTTTCGTGAGAAATGACCACGCGCATACTACCATCGCCCGCTTTGACGACCAAAGCGTCGGCCCGGAGTTAAGACACACTTCACCGCTAAATGGGCAGCCGCTGCTACAGCAAAAATCGGAATCAGTCTTGTGTGTTGTCGGCTACGACCGCTTCATAGCCCATGTGTAGTCTGTGAGAAATAAGCACTGAAAACCGGCAGGGAGGGGAGCTATCCAGTGCTGATTCATCGGATCATTACATCGTTCGCAACCACGCTGGAATCAAGGTGCGCCGCAACTGCACTAATAAAAAACCGATCCGTGTTTGGGGGGCGTGCGCGTGCTTGGCTTCGTTATGACTCTTACTCTCGACCGCCTCGCTGCAATAGGGGCAGCAACGAGTATATTGAAAAATTGGATAGGAACAGTGTTCACACCGCATAGCTATACATACCTCCTGGACTTCAATCTCAACGTTATTACTATCATTGACCGCTTCAGCCACTAAGGCCATTTTGGGAGGATGTTGTACTGTGAGGGACGTAACAACAGGATCGAAATTATAGAGGTCTCGACTGATTTGTCACTACTGATAATTTTCCAAATGCGTTAGTAACGCCGTGTAAAATTTTCCCAATTGGATAATGATGAGTCTCATTGCGCCAATTTTCCTAGCTCCCGCACGAACCAGTAGCACGCTGAAATTTAGATAGTAAGCCAGGTAACTTACTGCTTTTTCAAATACATAAGCCGCAGGATGCTATTGCTTTTCTACAATGTCAGATCGGAGCGTGCCGACAAAGGCAATGACTTCGTCCTTTTCTTTGGTTGACACTTTGAATTTGTCCATCGCCGCTATTAGATGCCTGGCTCCGGCTTGCCATTCGGCTTCCATAATGCCAAGTCCGGCGTGAGAAGCCTTCATCGTACGACCAGTGTAGATATATGGTCCACCCGTCGCCTCGCAGAATTGGTTGAGGGGTTGTTTCTGTCCGACAGTACGCAGAGGAATGGGAGTTGAATTTATGAAAAATCTGTCGGTTCACCGTGTGAGGAAGCATCATTCACACAGGTTTATTGAGAGGGCATTAATTTTGTCGGATCAATTCCGGCATTGATTTTGTACTCGCGCATGGTCACTACGCCTTTCTGCCCATTCGGATTGATAGTTGCTTTGAAAGGAAACTGGATCCCATTTACCGCGCGAAAATCTTCGTACAGGACATCATCGCCGCCGATATGAGTGCTTCTGATGAGTAGATGAGTTTGCTGGTCGAAACTAAGAACATACCGATGGAGATCAATCAACAAGATAACGATGTCTACAGGTTTTCCGTTTAGTTGCCGCTCTCCTAGCGACAAAACTTCCATCGTTTTGTTAGGAAAGGGTTGTAAGGTAAACAGCCACCACACCTGTTGCCACCAGCCACGTAGTTGCTCTTGTGCGCCACGCACTGGTTGGCCGTTTCTTTGTCGTCTCCAGAAGCTTTTGCCATCAGAAACGGTCAGGGTGGCTTGCCCGGAATTTTCGTCACCTATTTCATGGTGGAACTGGAGTTGCGAGGAGAGGAAAAATCGGTTGGGAACCGTTGCCTGGCCCTGCGTTAAGGTCGAATCAAATTGCACATCCCGAATACCGCGAAGTTTTTCTTCTCCCCCTTTGGCTTGATAGGCCGCCGATAAAATCTGGCCCGCCCGCGCTTTTGCCTCAGCCGCATTGATTTTTTTGAGATGGGTTTCATTCGCCTCAGATTTGATTGTTAGCGCACTAACCTTCCCTTTGTCATCTCTGGTGAAGACATAACGATTGAAATTACTTTTAATGAAAAACTCATTGGTGGAAAGTGGTTGGAGTTCGGTTTTCCCACCGCCCGCATCCAGCAGCAACTTATTTGTTTCCTGAGAAAGGGCGAGAAAGGCTCCATTGGGATGGGTATAGTAGCCCGCCATTTCTTGATAAATGGCGGCGTCAACGACCACCGGCTTACGCACCGGATTGGCTCCGGCTTCAAAGTCGAGATTGAGTGGCTTGGGCGGCAGTATGGCGTTAGCCAGCGCGCTGTTATTTCGCTCTTGGTTGATCGCTTCAGGAGTCAAAGAATTCGTGACAGCAACGTCATTGCCGACGATTTCAAAGCTGAAATCATCTACCCAAATCGTTCCCTGATTCTGGGACAGCAAGCCAAAAACAATCGCGATAACATCTTCCGGCACATCCAGCACAAGGTCATGTTTTTGCCAGTCCGTAATGCCTTTGACGGGACGATTCCCCATATTGTCAAAACCGGGCATTCGCTTCAGCGCATCAAGCCGAAACCAAAGCTGGGCGTGACTGTCCGGCGATTTGGTTTTCACCCAGGCCGACAATCGAACCCGCTTGCCGCGATAGGCATCGGCTTTGAACGTTTGCACAAGCGATAAAAAGCCCGCAAATCGTTCCCCCATAAAATCAATGCGGGCGCTCGCTTTACCGCCGTGTTTGATCTTCTCGTCCATCACCACTTCAAAATCTTGTGGCTTCGAACCTGCTTGCTGCCAATTGAGCGGAACCCCGTCTTGCGCAAGCGCAATGTTCGCGCTCAAACAAGCGATCAAGAGCGCCAAAAATTTAGTTGTTCTGTTCATAGCTGTCATCTCATTTGCAATGAATTCATCCGACTCAAAAATTGATCCGTAGCGCCAGTTGCCCAATACGCGAGCCAAACGTCCCAGTAATTTGTCCGAATCGGGCCGAATCAAAGGCCAGTGAGCCGGAACCAAAATTGACGGTATTGAAGAGATTGAAAAACTCCGCGCGGAATTCGGCATTGACGCGCTCGGCAATTTTTGTCCGTTTGAGTACACCGAAATCCACTTGGAAGAAACTCGGCGCGTTTATCGCGTTGCGCGGGAAGTTGCCGAATTGTCCCGGCGGCGGCGCGCCGAGAAGCCCGTCTTTCAAGGTCGCGCTCTGCAACGTGCCATTCGTCGCGGTTGTGATGTTGATGAGGTTCGGATTGACGAAAAACACGCCTTGCGGGGTTTTGTAGACACTGACATTTTGCTTGAATTCCTCAAAGCTCACGCCGAGCAATTGCGCCGGATTCGGCAAACAACTGATCGTTGACCGTCGTGCGCCCCGACGTGGCAAAGACCGGAAAGCCCGAATGCCAACTGATAATGCCCTGTGTTTGCCAGCCTTCGAGCGCCTTTTGCCATAACTTCGGCCCCCCGCTCAGAAAATGTCGCCCTGGCCCGACGGGCAATTCGTAAATGAAGTTGCTGATGAACGTATGCGGCGGAAGTCATAATCCGCACGATGGCGATTCAATCGCAGATTGCGAATCGTGCGATACGGCTCAAAATCATTGGTGCTGCCTTCGCTGTCCGTAATGGCTTTGCTGAAGGTGTAATCCGCCTGCAATCAACAAGCCGTTCGAGAAGCGGCGGCGTATTTCCAATTGCAGCGAATGATAATTGGAAAACGCGCCATTCGTGATGAGCACGGCGTTGACTGGCATTCGGATTCGCGCGGAAAAAGTTGGGCGCAAGCCGCGTGCGATTCGTGGCATAGAACGCATTCGTCGCCAACGTCACGCCGAGGTTCCGACATTGTTTTGATTGAGGTTGTTGATGAACGCAGTGTTCGCAAAGCCTGTCGCAGTGGGCAACCCCGTGAACAACGCCGCGAAGATTGGCAACGGCACGGTTCCGGCTGCACCCGGCGCAAAACTGGTTCCGTTGTTGAGTGCCAGATTTTTTTGTGCGTTCAGAAACTCCTGCAAAAAACCGTTCTCATAAATGTTCAATTCGTTGAGGTCGAACGCGCGATACAGCTTGACCGCGTGATTGCCGACGTAACGCGCTTCGATGGCGATTTGACCGGGGATTTGTCGTTCGATCCCGAATGACCATTGCTGCACATACGGCGTGCGCAGCTTGGGATTATAGGCAACTAAATCCGCTGACAGGATTGCTCTGGAAGTTTTCCAAATCGCTGATCGGAGTCTTGAAAGTCGGTGCAGTAATCGGCGCGCCCGCTGCGGTTAAAACGCCTCTGGGCGTCGGTGTTGATGACGTTTGTCGTCAAGCCCGGGATTGCCGAGAGCGCCCGGCGATGCACGCTCAACCCATCGCGCAGGTAGCTGATGGAATAGCCACCGCGAATCGAACTTTGGCCTTCTGCCGCCGAACAATTGTCGGCGCCAGTCCTCTCTCGCCGCTCGGCGAAAACGCAAGGCCAGCATACGGCGCGAAGTTGTTCCAATCGTCTTGGTAATACGGGCGGCCTTTGTCCTCGCCCGCAAAATCCAACAGCGTCGGTGCCGTACCTTTCAGCACACCGGGATTGAAGAGATTGCCTTCGCCCGAAATGCCGTACAGTCCGTCGACGCCATTCACCGGCAATAATGCCAGACCATTCAGCATCTTCGGCACGCCGAGCCATTCCCACCGCAATCCCACATTCATTGTCAGATTGCGCCGCACGCGCCATTGATCCATCGCATACAAATTCAGTTCGCGTTGGCGAATCGGATACTGTGAACCAGCGCGCGGCACAAAGCCCGAAGTCGCACTGGTAACATTGAAGGTCTGACTGGCACCGTCGCCAGATTGCCCGTCAGAATGGCGTACAACGACCGCGCGCGATTGACAATCGTTTGTCCCGTGCGCCCGCAGGCAGGCTCGGAAACACGTGTTGAGAATGCCATCCGGGTTGGCCGGATTCGTGCCGAGGTTGACCGACGGGATAGCGTCCCGGAATCGCTGAAATTGTGATAGGTGATGGATTGCGTTTCTGCGCCGAAGCGAATCGTGTGCGAGCTTTTTCACCCACGAAAAATGATCCTGCCAATGATAGACCGTCGTGTTGCGCGTGTTGTGCAGCACGTTGTTGATCGGGTTAGTAATTAACGGCAGGCCGATGAAAAACGGCACAGTCGGCTCCTTTTCCGGGCCAAACAAAAGCGGTGTGCGTTGATGCCCGAAGCGGACTTCATTGGCAACGTGCAAGCCGAACGTCGAATGAATCGCGGCGGCAGTCGCGGTTGCCTCTGCGGCTTGGATACCATTCACGGAACCGGGAAACGGCGCATCAATCCCGTTGCCGGTATCGGGCGTCAGACTGGAAGGCGTGCGATGAAATACGAATTCCAGCCGATGCGCACCCAGTCGTGATTGTTCGGTCAACACTTGATCGAAGCGGCTGCTCCACCGATCCACGATACTGATGCCCTTGGCCCCGAAATTATATCCAGCGATGTTCAGCCCGTCGCCAATCAATGAGTTATTCGGCGATGGCGTCAGGTCAATCAGCGGCTTGACGACTGGGTTCGCAGTTTTATTGTTGCCGATGTTGTAGAGGTTCACGCTTTGCATCTGCCCGTTCGCGCCGACATAGCGAAAGTTGCCCGTGCGCGCTTCCGGCGTCAAAACAGTACGCGTGCGAATCGTCGTAAATGGTTGGCGAAATGCTTCGTAAGATAAAAACCAGAAGCTGCGATTGCGCCCGTCGTAACTGAGTGGGCCAAAGATTGATTTCGGCAAATGCACCGGGCCATTGGCAATAAATCCCACCCGATTTTGCAGCGAAAACGGGCGGGCCGTATTCGTGGAATTATTGATGAAGCTGTTGGCATTCAGCACGCTGTTGCGGTGATACCAGAACACGCCGCCGTGAAATTGATTGGTGCCGGACGGCGTCACGATGCGCACCTGCGCCACGCCGCGCCCGGCATCCGAACTAACCGTGCCAACCGAAACGCTGAATTCACCTGTCGCCTCCACCGTCGGAGCCGTCAACGCGCCGAAATTCGAGGTCTTCACAAAATTGTCCATCACGTTGATGCCATCGCGCGTGATGTTGGAGGTTGCACCACGCAGTCCTGCGGCATTCGTGGCCGCAGTCCCTGAGCCAGTTACGCCCGCCTGCAAGCGCACGAGTTCAATCGGATTGCGGGAACTGAGCGGCAGGTCAACGATTTGGCGACGCTCCACGATATTGGTCAGCGTCGGAGAACTGGTATTGACCAATTCCTGCACATTGGACACCGTAATGACCTCATTGATCTCGCCGACTGCCAGGGCGACCGACAAGCGCGCGGGCGTCGCCACTTCAATGACCACGCTTTGAATCACTACGCGTTTGAAGCCCGTGGCTTCGACGGTCAAGGCATAGTTGCCAATCGCTAACGACGGGAACACAAATTCGCCTTCGGCATTGGTGACGGTTTTGACCTCTTCGCCATTGGCGGGATTTTTGAGTTGCACGTTGGCATTTGGGAGCAGCGCCCCCGTCGGATCGCTTACGTTGCCGCTCAAGCTGCCACGTGTAATTTGGGCTGCGGACGTCATTGTTAGTAGAAGAAAAAGAAACAAGGGTACTACTCGATAAATACTTGAGTTCATAGCGAACCACCTCCCCTTCAGCTTGAAGCTGTATACCGATTGAAATAGACGAGAAACTAATGTCTTCACTTAGTAAGGCGCTCTTCAAAAACAAAAACTGCCATGAGGCATGAAATATTTTGTGGTTTTTTCTCATATTAAATAGGAAGGCGAAAAAAGGCGTGCTAAAATCGCCGCCGAACTTTTCCCAAAAGATTAAGTAGTAGTTAGCCTAATCGCAGCCTAAGCCACTCAGTGCTTGAGGTGAAAACATGGTGAATGTGCAACCCCCTGAGGTTACCCAACTGCTCAAAGCCTGGAATGACGGCGACGACCTTGCTTTTACGCAATTAGTCCCGCTCGTGCAGGCAGAACTGCATCGCTTAGCCCAAAACTACCTCGGCCACGAACGTCCCGGACACGTGTTACAAACGACGGCACTCGTCAACGAAGCGTGGTTGCGTTTGATTGACTGGCAAAATGTCAGTTGGCAGAATCGCGCGCATTTCTATGGGGCGGCGGCGCAGATTATGCGGCGCATTTTGGTGGACGAAGCGCGGCATCGTCAGCGACAACGGCACGGTGGGGGCCGGTTGCAGGTCTCGCTGACGCAGGCTAAGGACATCAGTCAGGAAAAAAACACTGACTTAGTTGCGTTGGACGATGCGCTCAATAGCCTGGCCGAGCTTGATCTGCGCAAAAGCCAAATCGTTGAGCTACGGTTTTTCGGCGGCTTGAGCGTGGAGGAAACGGCTGAGGTCATGAAAATTTCTGCTCGCACCGTGGCCAGAGAATGGGTCGTCGCGCAAGCGTGGCTCTTCCGCGCCTTGAACGGAGGAACCAATGCAAACTGAACGCTGGCAACAGGTTCAGGGCGTATATCTGGATGCGCTCGACGTTGCCCCTAATCAACGGGAAGCTTTTCTCCGCGAAGCCTGCGCGGGCGATGACGAATTGCGCCGTGAAGTGGAATCGCTCCTCAACGCGCACGAAGACGCCGGAACCTTTTTGCAAGCGCCTGCGGTGATCGTCGCGGCGGCAGAAATGAAGCGTAGTGGTGAGGCTGACCCAACGCCTGCCTCGCTGCTTGGTCGCCAGCTTAGCCATTATCAAATCCTCTCGGCGCTAGGTGCAGGCGGCATGGGCGAAGTCTATTTGGCGGAAGACACGCGCTTGCGGCGCAAAGTCGCACTCAAACTCTTGCCCGAAAAATTCACGCAGGAAGCCGAACGCATTGTGCGCTTTGAGCAGGAAGCGCGCGCTGTTTCTGCGCTCAATCACCCGAATATCATCACGATTTACGACATCGGGCAGGAAGACAATTTGTGGTTTATGACCACCGAATTTGTGGATGGCAGCACCTTGCGGCAACGACTGCGCGCCGAGCAGGTCACACCCTTGCGTGAGGTGCTTGGCATCGCCGAACAAATCGCGAATGCCTTAGCCGCCGCGCATGCCACCAACATCATTCACCGCGACATCAAGCCGGACAACGTGATGATTCGGCGCGACGGCATCGTTAAAGTGCTGGATTTCGGCTTGGCGAAATTAACCGAAAATCAAAATGAAGCCGATGCGACCTGGCGCAAAAGTATCACTGACTCCGGCACGATTATGGGCACCGTGACTTATATGTCGCCCGAACAGGCGCGCGGACAGCGGGTAGATGTGCGCAGCGACGTTTTCAGCCTCGGCGTCGTGCTGTATGAAATGATTGCCGGGCGCACGCCGTTTGATGGCGCTTCGGTGAGCGATGTTATCGCCGCAATTTTGCGCAATGATCCCTTGCCGCTCGTCCGCTTTGCGCCCGATGCACCAGAAGAACTAGATCGCTTGGTGATGAAGGCGTTAGCCAAAGACCGCGAATTGCGCTATCAAACTGTCAAAGATTTGGCGCTGGATTTGAAACATCTGGCGCAGGAATTGGAATTCAACGCCCGCCTCGCGCGCTCTGGCAAAGGCACCCGCCAGTCAGGCAGTGACGCTGGCACGCGCGTCCTTCCGCTCAAAACAGAAGCGACAGTTTCGACGACCTCGCAGACCATTTGCCAGCAATGTCAAGCCACCAATCCGGCGGCGGCGAAGTTCTGTTTGAACTGCGGTTCCGCGCTTGTCGCGCGTTGCACGAATTGCCAGACCGTGTTGCCGACGGGCGCGAAGTTTTGCATGAGTTGCGGGCAGCAAGTCGGTGGCGCGACAACGGCGGATCGAGAGCAATTGTCCAAGCTCGCCGCCGCGACGCCTTCATCGTTGGCCAACAAGATTCGCGCCGTACAACCGACCGCCGGCGAGCGCAAAGTCGTCACTGCGCTGTTCGCTGATTTTTCGGTGTTCTCGACTTCCGGCCAGGAAATTGATCCCGAAGATTTGCCCACCATCGTCAATCAAGCCCTGGATCGCTTGTCGCCGACGATCTTTCATTACGAAGGCACGGTCGCGCAGGTCTTGGGCAATTCGATGCTGGCCTTTTTCGGCGCGCCACTTGCGCACGAAGACGATGCCGTTCGTGCCGTTCGTGCGGCCTTGGAAATGGTGACGAATGCGCGCCAACTCGCGGACGAAATGCGCCATAAACAAAACCTCGAATTTGAATTGCGTATTGGCCTTAACACCGGACAAATCGTTATTGGCAACATCACAAGCCAGCTTAAGTTTGAATTCACCGTGGTGGGCGATACGGTGAACCTTGCGACCCGCGCGCAGGCGGTGGCACCCGCGATGTCCGTGATGGTAACGGAAGACACCTATCGCTTGATTTCATCGGTGTTTGATTGCGCGGCCCTGATTGGCCTGGGGGTCAAGGGGCGCACGGGCGAAGTCCATATTGCTGAAGTGCAACAGAGCCATACCGAACTGGATCGCGTGCATGGCTCGCCGGTTTGCAAAGCCAGATGGTTGGGCGCGATGTAGAATTGAACTCACTCCTGCAACTCAGCATTGCCGTGCAAGCGGGACTGGGGCGCGCCGCGGTGATCGTGGGCGAACCGGGGCTTGGCAAGACGCGCTTGCTGACGGAATGGAAAGCCGCTACGGATCAAGCCCTGAGTGCGAATTCGTTGCGCTGGATCGAAGGGCATTGTTTGTCCTATGGGCAAAACCTGGCGTATCACTTGTTGCAAAGTTTGCTGCGTTCGCTGCTCCATGTTCGGGGCAAACAGCCGAGGCCGAAACACGCGCGGCGCTCTTCAAGCTGACAGTGGAGTTCCTGGGCGAAAACGCAATTGATTCGTATCCGTACCTCGCGCATTTGCTTTCCTTGAAGCTCGAAGGCCAAGCCCTGGAGCGCGTGCAGCAGCTTGATCCGCAGTTGTTGCAAACGCAGTATCTGATGTCGCTGCGTCGGTTGTTGACGGCATTGTCAGCACGGCAACCGCTCGGTTTGTTATTGGAAGACATTCACTGGGCCGATCCGTCCTCCGTGGAATTATTGAGCAAATTGCTGTCACTGGCGAACGAAGCGCCAGTGCTGTTTTGTTGTGTGACGCGCCCCGAACGCGAAGTGCCGGGTTGGAAGTTGGTCAATGCCGCGCGCGATGTGTTGGGCGGACGCTTGACCGAATTGACCTTGCGCGAATTGACCGAAGCCGACAGTCAGCAACTCGTCGCAAATCTGCTCAACAACGCTACGTTGCCCGCTGCGACGCGCAATCTAATTTTCCAAAAAGCCGAAGGCAATCCGTTCTTTGTCGAGGAGATTATTCGTATGCTGATTGAACGCGGTGCTTTGGTACAACGCGATGGCAAGTGGATCGCACAGGGTAAAATTACTGCTGCTGAAATCCCTGACAATTTGCAAAGCCTGTTGCTCGCGCGCATTGATCGTTTGCCCGAAGATGTGAAGCGTGTGTTGCGCGTAGCATCGGTGATCGGGCGGCAGTTTTCGGTAAAGGTGTTGGAGAAAGTGTTGGAGTGATTTATTAGAAAGCTGGTCATTAGTTTTTACACCAGAATTTGCGCCAGAAACACAGCCGACATTAGCTAAGTAAGTGGAGAAAAGTTCGGTTTTTGGTGGGGCAGGTTAGCAACCTGCCAGAGTTATGGCCGGAAAGGGCTTGGCAGGTTGATAACCTGCCCCACCAAAGCATAAAAGTGCCACGAACTTTCCAACGGTCACTTAGAAGGGGCGACACTGTAAGCCCGGAAGTTTGCTAAACACTGCGCACCTTAACGGGAATCAGGCTTTTGCCAAATTGCCTGACATCCACGAGCAGTACCACCCATCAGTTCAAAGGAGAAACAAATGAAATTCTTAGTTGAATATAGTTTTGGACCTTCGGCCTATATCGCTCGCACGAAACGATTTGCCGAAACTCAAGGACCGCCACCTGCTGGGATTACCATGCTAGGGCGTTGGCACGCGGCTAGTGGACACAAGGGGGTTACCTTAGCGGAGACCTCGGACGCAAAGGCTCTCTATGCCTGGGTGCTAGGGTGGGCGGATTTACTTTCTTTTGAAGTCACCCCTGTCTTGGATGATGCCGAGGTAGCCGAGGTATTAGCCGAACATTTCAAACACTAAACAATAAGGCCATCGCTGGAAGCGCACGCGTCTCGCGTGTCACGTCACAAGAATATCGCCCTTTGCCAAGCCTTGCGCGCAGGGCGCGTGCACCCCTAGCCAGGAGGAGAACCCCATGAACTTAGTCGTCGGCGCAACGGGATTTTTAGGCAGCGACATTTGCCGCTTGCTCGTAGAAAAAGGACAACCTGTGCGGGCGCTGGTTCGCACGACTTCTGACCCGGCCAGGAAAGACGTGTTGCAACGCCTCGGCATCGAATTGGTCGAAGGCGATTTGCAAGACCCGGCTTCATTAGCCGCCGCGTGTCAGGGCGTGACCGCCGTGATTTCCACTGCTTCGGTCACGATTTCCCGCCAGCCCGGAGATTCCATTCAAGCGGTAGATTTGGAGGGGCAACTGAATCTTATCCAGGCGGCCAAAGCTGCCCAGGTCGCACAGTTCATCTACGTTTCCTATTCCCGCAACATTGACGTAGATTGCCCGTTGAAAACGGCCAAGCGTACGGTCGAACAAGCGCTACAGGAAAGCGGCTTGACGTACACGATTCTGCGCCCCAGTTCGTTTATGGAAGTCTGGCTCAGCCCCATCGTTGGCTTCGATGCGGCGAATGCCAGCGTGACGGTGTATGGCGCTGGGGAAGGGAAGATCAGTTGGATTTCCTTGCACGATGTTGCGCAATTCGCCGTCGCTTCCTTAACCAACCCGGCAGCCCAAAATGCTGTTCTCGAATTAGGTGGCCCGGAGGCGCTCAGCCCACTGAAAGTTATCAAAATCTTTGAGGCTGCCAGCGGCAAAACCTTCACCGTCCAACATGTCCCTGCCGAAGCATTGCAAGCGCAGCTTGATGCCGCGACTGATCCGATTCAGCAGTCGTTTGCTGCCTTGATGCTGGCGGTGACACAAGGTGATGAAATTGATATGCGCGCCACGCTCGATCGGTTTCCGCTCTCGCTGATCTCGGTGGAACGCTACACGCGAAACATACTCACCACCTGAGGCTGGGCGTTATGCCGCTCCTGAATCAACTCAATACGCTCGAAACTTCAGGCCTGGTGCGACTTGCGGCGGTGCGCCCCGAACTGGAATATTTGTTTCGTCACGCCCTGGTGCAGCATGCGGCGTATGGCTTCGTTGCTCAAAGCAGATCGGAAACGATTGCACCGGAATGCCCCAGCCCCCCAAGCGGGGCGGATGACGAGCAGAAACGCGGGGTGAGTGCGGCGCGCCCTTTTCGGGATTGCACGCGCAGGCGTACAATTCAAGCCTCGCTCGCGGGCAGTCGCGAAGGCCGAGCGCGCATTGGTGTCATCCCAAAACCCGTACCGGAGTGTGGTCTCAGGAGTCCGTATTGATGACAGTGGTGACAATCTCGCAAGGGGTTGATCCCGTTCAGGAGCTTACTAAAAAGATGAACTCCTGCGCTGCCGCGAGTGGGGACAACTCAATCCCGAAGGAGAACTCGCATGAAACGTCGCCCCGCCAAAACTCGTGCTCGTAAACCTGCTCGTGCCACCAAACCCATCGCTACCGAAAGCCCGCTGACGCCGTATGATCCCCAAGCCGCCGCCATAGACGTGGGGGCGACGAGTCATTGGGTGGCGGTGCCACCGGAAAGCGGTGCCGAAAGCGTGCGCGAGTTTGGTGTCTTCACAGCAGACCTCTATGCCATCGCGGCGTGGCTGCAGCAAGGCGGGGTCAAACGCGTGGCGTTGGAGTCAACCGGGGTGTACTGGATTCCGCTGTTTGAAGTCTTGGAAGAAAAAGGGCTGGAAGTGCGGCTGGTAGATGCGCGCAAAGTCAAGAATGTGAGTGGGCGCAAAAGCGATCTGCTCGATTGCCAATGGCTGCGGCAACTGCATAGCTACGGCTTGCTCGCCGGGGCGTTTCGTCCGGCCAATGAAATCCTGCCGCTGCGGGCCTACCTGCGCCAACGCCAGATGCTGGTGCAGTACGCGGCCAAGCATATTCAGCATATGCAAAAGGCGCTGCAACAGATGAATGTGCGCCTCGACAATGTGGTGACAGACATCACAGGCTTGACCGGGATGCGCATCATCAAAGCGATCCTGGCGGGCGAACGCGACCCAAAGAAGTTGGTGGAAGAGAATCGCCACGGGGGCTGTCACACGTCGGCGGAAGTAATGATGCAAAGTCTGGTGGGGAACTTCCGGGCGGAACATTTGTTTGCGCTCCAGCAAGCGGTGGAGTTGTACGAAGAGTATCGGACGAGGATTACGGCGTGCGAGACGGCGATTGAGGCGTATCTGGCCACGCTGGCACCGGTGACGCAAGAGCCAATGCCGGAGCCACCTGCGGGCGGCGGCGGGACGAAGAAGAAAGCGGAGTTTGCCTTTGAGGTGCGGGCGGAGATGTACCGGCAAGTAGGGGTGGATTTGTTTCGCTTGCCAGGGTTCAATGAGGAGACGGTGTTGCGAATGTTGGCGGAGACGGGGCGCGACCTGACGCGGTGGCCGAGCGAGAAGCATTTCACGTCGTGGTTGAGTGTGTGTCCGGGGACGAAGAAGAGCGGGGGGAAAGTGTTGTCGAGTCGCACGCAACCGAATCGCAATCGGGTGGCGGAAGCACTACGAAGAGCAGCGGTGAGTGCAGGGCGCACAGAGACGGAATTGGGGGCGTACTTTCGACGCAAGCGGGCGCAGAAGGGACCGGCAGCGGCGGTGACAGCGACAGCGCACAAGCTGGCAAAGCTGTATTACGTGTTAGTGAAAGAGCAGAAAGAGTACGAGCCGCAAAGTGCGGCCCAGTATGAAGTGCAACAGCAAGCGCGGGTGGTGCAAAAGTTGACGAAGCAGGCGGCGGCGCTAGGCTACGAATTACGCGCGGTGGCCAGCTAAGCGCCGCGCGCCAGCGCGAGATAACGAAGCGCTCTCCTAACTTGTGGAAAGGATAAATGAACACGAGTCAGGAGAAGTTTTCAGAAAATCGGCTGCTAATGATTTTGTTTCGCAGGAGTACGGGCGAAGCGCTCGAACAACTTTATCCTGACCGCCTGGACGAAATCGCCTCGACGCTGGCATTGCATTTTGAAAAAGCCGAACAGCACGACAAAGCGATTCACTATTTCACACTCGCTGGAGATCGCGCCAAATCCAGTTACGCAAATAATGAGGCCATTCAATTTTATCAATCCGCGCTCACCCAAATCCAAACAAATCCTGTAGAAAGCCAAGGCCAACAGTTGTGTCAGCTTCACGAAAATACAGGCGAGCTATTGAATTTGATCGGCCAGCGCGATGTGGCCCGCCAAAATTTTGCGCAAGCGATTGAAATTGCGGCTAGGACAGATATCCCAACAACCTGATTTTGCAGGCAAGGCTTTATCGCAAAACTGCGCTCAGTTTTTTGGATCAACGCTCTATCAATGAGGCCGCGCAAAATTTTGCTGCGGGCGAAAATGTGCTGCAAGGTACGCCATCGGAGGCGCGGGAATGGTGGCTGGAGTTGATTCAAAACAAAATAGATCAGATCTGGATGTACTACACCCAGAATCAGCCGGAGATCGCTGAGAAAATCGCGGAACAAGTGAAACCCTGGTTAGAGGATTATGGAAACGCGGCACAGAAGGCGCGCTTTTGCTTTGGTCTGACGCAGATTCGTATGCGACAGCTTCGCTATGCAGTGACCGAAGAAATGTTATCTATCATGGGCTTGGGACTTCAGGCCGCGCAAGAATCCGGCAGTCTGCATGTGGTTGCGGAGCTGCATTTCGGGTATGGATTTTTATTACTCTGGTATGGCAATTGGGGCGAAGCGGAAAAGGAATTGGAATCTGCGATAGAAATTTCCGAGCGTACGGGCAATGTTACGATGCAGGCGCGTAGCCTGACTTATCTGGTCGTGCTGCATCGTGTGCGCAAAGATGCACAGAGAGTACAAGAATTTTTACCGCAATTAGAGCAGGTTTTGACTGCTGCTGGATTAACAGAGTATATGCCTTATATCCCAGCCATAAAGGCGTGGTTTGCTTTGCGAGAAAACCAACTTGATGAAGCCCGCAGCCTTTCGCAAGAGGCGGTTACTCTTTTGCAGAAATCGCCTTTCAAGAACCCCTTTCATTGGTTAATCCGATGGCCAATACTGAGCGTTGCTTTCCAGCAAGGTAATCTCACCGAAGCCATTGAACAGGCGAAAGAGATGCTGATGCCTGCGCAACAGAAATTGCCAGATGATTTGACTGCCGCACTTGAAGCTGCCATCAGTGCTGGCGAAGCTAAACAACCTGAGGCTGTGCGCCACTCGCTGGCAGAGGCTCTGAAGCTAGCAACAGAGAAAGGATATTTATAAAGCTGCACAGTCGCTTTTCCGTATTTCTGCTTACTTTCTATGCCGTTGCTCAACCAACTCAACACGCTCGAAACTTCAGGCCTGGTGCGACTTGCGGCGGTGCGGCCCGAACTGGAATATCTGTTTCGCCACGCGCTGGTGCAGGATGCGGCGTATGGCTCGTTGCTCAAAAATGACCGTAGGCAATTACACAAAAGCGTAGGCGAGTCCCTGGAAAATCTTTATCCCGGTCACCTCGATGAACTCGCGGCAACATTGGCCCACCACTTTCAAAAAGCCGAAATCTTCGACAAAGCAATTCACTACCTGATGATCGCAGGCAATCGGGCGAGTGAAAGTTTTGCGAATACCGAGGCGATTGGGTTTTACCAAGCTGCGATAGAGCAGGTGGAACAAGCTGGCCAACAAATGCCGGACGAGCAACGGCAAGGCTTGCTCGCGCAAGTTTTCGAGCAGCTTGCGGATGTTCAGGAACGCCTGGGGCAACATGAGGCGGCGAGAGAAACTTACTACCGTGCAGTAGCGGCACAATCGTTCACGCTTGCGGACAAGGCTACGCAAGCACGGCTTCATCGCAAGATCGGCACAACCTATATGTTGCAGCGGCAGTACGAAGAGGCAAATCGCCTCTGGGAACAGGTCGAAACTTATTTGGGAAGTTTGTCCAATCCAAGTCGTAGTGCTGTGTGGGATGAGTGGATTGAACTGCAACAGGAACGGCTCATGTATTATTACTGGAATGCTGATGTGCCGGGAATGAAGCGAATTTGTGATCGTCTCTTACCCATCGTAGAGCAGATTGGAACTCCGCTACAAAGGGCAAATGCGCTCTACAGTTATAACCTCTACCTATTTCGCGTACAGCGATATGTGGTGTCTGATGAAGTAATGGCTGAGGTAGAAAAGAATATTCTTCTCGTCGAGCAAGCCGGAAAATTAGCCACCATTTATGACCATCACTTCACTGCTGGCATTTTCCACTTCTTCCGCTGCGAATTGGACGGCGCAGAAACTCATTTGCATCTGTGCCTCGATTTGGCGGAACGGATGGGCGATCCGGTCCGCATTTCTCGGGCCGCCAATTACCTGATGTTTGCGGCGCGGATGCGAGGACAAGTGGAAGTAACGCAAAGCTATTTTGAAACTGTGCTGAGTACAACGTGGGCTGGCCCGATGGCGGATTATACCTTCACCGTACAGGCGTGTAAGTCGTGGATTGCCTGGCGCGAAGGAAGGCTTGATGAAGCACGATCTTACGGGATGGCAGCGCGCGAAACAGTGCTGGGATGGTTTGCCCATTATCCTTTTCAATGGATCGTCTACCTGCCATTAATTGGAATCGCGGTGGCACAGGATCAAATTGCGGAGGCGGTCGAATATGCACAGATCATTCTTGACCCGAAGCAGATTATCTTGCCCGATGATCTGACGGCTGCGCTTGAAGCGGCAGTTAAATTGGGCGAGTCAGGACAACTTGACGCGGCGCGCCAGCCATTGGCGGATGCGATAAAGCTGGCAATCAGCAACGGGTATTTATGAAACAACGCAATCTGGTTAGGCGTCCGCTTTTTTCTGCTTATTGTCGTTACTGAATAACCTCAACACGCTCGAAACGTCCGGCTTGATTCGCCTCGCCGCGGTTCGGCCAGAGCTAGAGTATTTGTTTCGTCACGCCCTGGTGCAGGATGCGGCGTATGGCTCATTACTCAAAAATGATCGCCGACAATTACACCAACGTGCGGGCGAGGCGTTAGAGGCGCTCTATCAATATCAACTGGATGAAATAGCGGCAACGCTGGCTTTGCATTTTGAAAAAGCGGGCGTTTGCGAAAAAGCGCTCCATTATTTTGAGCGAGCGGGTAACCGTGCGAGTGAAAGTTACGCGAACACGGAAGCCATCGCGTTTTATCAATCTGCCATCGCACAGGCTGAGCAACTGTTCGCGCAAACTAACGACGAGAAATGGCAGGCAACTATTTCCCTGCTGTGGGAAAAAGCTGCCGATGTGTTCAAACGCACCGGGCAACATGAAGCGGCGCGCGAGCATTATTATCGCGCCCATGATTTACAGGCCAGCCTCCCTCAAGTGAACAACATTATGCAGGCGCGCTTGCAGCGCAAAATCGGGGCAACGCATACCGTCCAACGCCAATTTGCAGACGCCGCGCAAGTTTGGGCAAAAGCGGAAAATCATCTGGGGGAATTATCTGACGAGAGCGCAAAAGAACTATGGGATGAATGGATCGAAATTCAGGTCGAGCGCACGTGGGGCTATTACTGGCAAGGAGCAACCGGGGAAATGGAGAGAACCAGCCGTCTTTTCATGCCGATTGTTGAGCAACGAGGGACAGCGGAACATCGGGCGCGTGCTTTAGGAGCCTACAACGCGTTTTTGTTGCGGCGCGAGCGATATGTGGTTTCGGATGGGAACCTCATTAGCTTCTTGAAAAATTTGCAATATGCGCTGGAGTCCAAAAATCTTCTGCTGCAAAGTGAGGCTTATTTTGGGTTGGGTTTCTGCTATCTGTTTCGTCGGGAATTTTCTGCCGCCGAAGAGAATTTGCAAGCCGGGCTTAAGTTAGCTGAGCAGATAGGATCGCCGATTTACATTTCACGTGGTGCCAATTATCTGATGCTGTCAGCTCGGATGCGAGGAGATGTCGAATTAGCGCAAAGCTATTTCCCGACGATTTTGAGCCATAACTGGGCCGGGCTGATGTCCGATTACCGATCTCACGTGAAAGCTTGTCAAGCGTGGATTGCCTGGCGCGCGGGCAGGTTGGAAGAGGCGCGCGGACTGGCGGAAGAAGCGCTCATAAAAATGCAGGAAATACCAGGGAAGCCTCCGCTTCAGTGGATAGCGGCCTTTCTCCTGCTCGGCGTATCGGTAACTGAACATCAGCTTCCTAAAGCGGTTGAGTTGGCGCAACTCTTGCTTGATCCCTCGCAGATGATCTTGCCCGCGAATTTGACGGCTGCGTTGGAAAAAGGAATTCAGGCGGCGCAGCAAAACGAGGATGAAACCGCGCAGACTGCGTTTGCAGAAGCTGTTTCCTTAGCAACGGGCTACGGTTACTTATAATTTTTTTCTGGGCGGTTGGCAGTTTTCCTCTCATAAACGCGCCTTACCAAATAGATGATTTGTGTTCCTTTGCTGTTGGGGCGGCTTGCCCGCTTCCCGTTCATTCCCTTTTGGCTAGAGTACGAACATTGGGATGGATGGGAAGCGGCAACCAGAATTTGAGGAAGAGACAATGAAGCGAATAGCTATGGGACTGACTTTATTATTTGTGTTGGCCTTCACCTGCCTGGCACAGGCCGGCAACAAAACCGATCCACGTGAGCCGGAAATCAGGCAATTATTTGTGGCGTTGGATCAATCCGCCGTCAAACGAGATGACGTGGGAGGCGCAAAACTGCTGCATGACGAATTTACGTTCGTCAACCCAGGTGGGTTTGTGCTGAACAAAGAACGCTTTGTGAAAGCTATCCTCGCCGGGAATAACGTTTACGAAGAACATAAAACCGAAGACCTGGCGATTCGCTTTTTTGGCGAGGTCGCTGTGTGTCAAGGCCTGCTGAAAATGCGCGTGAATATGAACGGGCAGTCCCGTGATATTCAAACGCGCATCACCGTTGTCATCGTGAAGCAAAAGGAGCAATGGGAGATATTCACGTATCATTCCAGCCAGATTCCACCGCCGCGCCCGGCGCAACCTGCACAACCCCCAGCACAACCGACCAAACCCCCGAATGAATTATGAACCTCTTGATCTTTGGCGCTTCGGGCGGTACAGGGCGCTGCTTACTTCGAACAAGCCCTGGCGCAAGGACATCACGTCACCGCCTTTGCGCGCAGCCCGGAAAAAATCACCACGCAACATCCGCAACCTCAAAGTCGTCCAAGGCGATATTGCAGGATTACGATTCCGTGGCGGCGGTGATGCCGGGACACGACGCCGTACTGTCGGCGCTTGGCGTGTATCTTTTTCATAAAAACACTGTGCTGTCCGATGCCACATGCAACATCATCCGCGCGATGGAAGCGCACGGCGTCAAACGCTTTATTTGTGAATCGGCGCTTGGCATCGCCGACAGCCGCGATCAGGTATCGCTCTTCGTTGAGTTCATTTTTTATCCGCTGCTGCTGCGGCATTTTTTCCCGGACAAAGAGCGACAGGAACTCCACATTCGGCAGAGCAATTTGGATTGGGTGATTGTGCGTCCCGCGCGGCTGACGAACGGAAAACGAACCGGGCAGTATCGGCACGGCTTCGGACCGCATGAGAAAATTAAAGGCGCGATCTCGCGGGCGGACACTGCCGAATTTATGCTGAAGCAATTGACGGAGGATACTTATTTGCGGAAGACACCAGGGCTTTCGTATTGATGCAGAGAATATGTAGAGCAAACTTTCCAGTTTACTCACGACTCCGTAGGCGGTTACTCGGTCAGTTGACGCAAACTGAAAAGCTTGCTCTACATTTTTATCTTGCGGACTTACGTCATTTCAGTAGCTGTTTCTTTTTTCGCCGGAATCGTGTTGCCGCCCCCGCCAATCCTGTTCCCAACAATAACAAGGTGGCTGGTTCCGGCACCGGAGCCGTTAAGCCTGGTGCCGTAATATTGATGGTCAAGCGATCTTGCGTTGCGCCCGTGATGACATTCAAATTTCCTATTGAAGTCCCGTTTCCAGTCGCCCCCGCAAAAATTCCCGTGCCGCCAGTGATAATGTAGCTTAAGGCGTACGTCGTATCGCCAGTTTGATTGACTGGTTGGAGCGTACCCGCAAACGTCCCCGAAAACGTACTACCATTAGGGCCAGTTATCGTGAACGTTCCTTTGTTGGGACTGGAACCATCTGGATTGAATACGGTGATAGCGACTGAGCCTAAGGCATTGATGGCAATGGTGCCCAGCGGGCTGTCGTAATTGCCTTTGAAGTTGAAGTCGAGTTGGGTGGGTGTGGGCGGTCCCGTCGGCAGTGAGATGCCTAGCCCCGTCACGCTGAATGAGACTGTATCGGCCTTGGCTGTGGCTGCCGCTCCGATGAACAACGCGATCATTGCCACACCGGCAAGGCAGGGCTTACGCAGGTCTATCATAAAGGTTTCCTTTCTATGGAGTGCCGGTCAGTTAGTAACACGAGTCGCTGAACGAAAATATTGCTGCGTCCAGCGACTCGCAACGGAGGTTGAGAGGTAAATTCAGTTTGAGCGAGTGGCAAGACCCGCTACGTTGGTGCCTGGATCGGTACCTTGCAAATAAATGTGCTTGCCCTGATCCACGACCATAAACACGTAATCAATTTTGTTACCGAACGAATCGCCATACCTGCCGGAGCCGGTACAATCGCTATTCATCTTGAACGTGCCCTGGACACTGCGCGGCGCAATCTGACCGTTAAAGCTGTTGATGTCGAATCCGCTGATCTTCCCGTTTTCGCGGTCATACGCCGTATGGATAACATAGCCCACGCCCGCAAAGTTCGGCACACCAGGAATGTTGCCTTCCAGGCGGTAGCTATAATGTCCCTCAATCATGCGGTTATCGCAGTTCGGAAGTTGTCCAGCGGCAGCAATGCGCCGTCCCGTGCCCTGTAGGACGATGCCCTGATTCGAGTTGATAAGGTCAATCTGATTCCCGCCATCCGAGACGATAAAGTCGTAAGAAACTTGTAAGCCCAGTTCTGGCCCAAAGAATGTCCCCGAACCAGTACAATCCGCATTGGTTTTGAAGGTGCCATTCACTCCCGTAGTAAGAAATGATTGTCCATTGATGCTTACCCAGGCTCGTACCGCCGAGGTGCCATCCGCGTTATGCACAAAGAAGCCATTCACCAGAAAGGGCCCCACACCCACGATAGTGCCATTCATCCGATAGCCATACGTGCCGCTGGCCGTGCTATTGGAACAGCGTGGCAGTTGCGCTTGCACTGGCAGGGCAACTGCCGTTCGTGCCTGTACTGTATTGCGCCCGGAGAGATAATGCCCTGCCACGACGAAGACGGTGATCGTCAGGCAAAGCGATAAGGCTGTGATTAAACTGCGTTTCATTTTTTTCCTCCTGTTAAGGTGTTTGCGACTCACAGAAACGTCATGGCAGCACACTAGGCCGTAAACGCCATGGCCATGCTGGAGACATGCGACTTTCCTGTTTTGTAATTAAGCGGTTAGCTGGGCTGTGGGCGCTTCTCGCGCAGTCAGCCGCTCCGCTTTACTGTACTAAATTCAAAACAAAATCTCTTTCACATTTACAGGCGCGATTGCTGAACAAAAACTGCCATGCGCTTCACATTTTTTTGCGATTGGCTTTTAAGCGCATATATCTTCATAAACGTACCAGAATTCTAACTTCCAGCTAGTTTTGTGGCGCATAAATAAACGGATGTTGTGAAAGCAGCGAATCGTCTCATACTGATCACAGGTGCGTTCCAGCAGTGTGACCATGACTCGATTTTTAGTCGTCGTGAGCGGTATTTCTTCTAAATACTCTAGGCGATAATCTATAAATGGGTTGGGGAAATGGAGGCTTTTCAAAAACTCAGGCTTCCCCCCTACTTTGCCATTCGCACGCCGAAAGACAAGTTTGTCGGCCAGGATTTTCGTGAAGAATCGCTGCGCTTCTATTCCGCCTTGTTGTTGCATCACAGCAAATTCCTGATTGAGTTGCCCAAGCTCGGAATCCATTGCCATCGCTCCTTCAGTTTGGGCCAGCGATGCCATGAACAAAAATCCTTCTACATCAATCGTTCTCATCAGCAATGGCATGATCTGTCCCATAATTTCTCCTCACACAAGAACGTGACGCTGTCTTGCTGGAAATTCTCTCTCTCTAAGGCGCGTTTGGTAGACCAAAACTGCCATACTCCGGGAAGAAAAATTTGGCGATCTTTTGCTTTCTGTTGTTTGGTCGAATTGCCAGTTCACCCAAGCCAGCGAACTGACAACCATTGTGAAAAGCTTTTATACCGCGAACGGTCATAATCGGAACATTTTCAACGCCAAGGTTCAAAGGTTCAAAGAACAGCAATAGCTTCAGGCTCTTTGCACCTTTGCCTCTTTGTCTCTTGGCGGTAAATCCATGGTTCAATTTATACCTGTGCGCAGTATAGATAGATTTTTGCCAGGGGCTTTCGTAACACTGGGATTCGTTCCTGCGTTAATTGTTGGCCTGATTGCTTGAACCGCACGCACAAACCGCGATGCGCACATACTTCATAGGCACGTTTCGCGTTGGACAATACTGTGCTTGCAATTCTTCCGGCGTATAATTATTGAGCAGACGAAACCCAAGGGGCGCGAGATATGAGCTGACTTCTTCCGGCTGCAAGCCAAATAACCAGGGTTCGCCGAGCCGGGCGACGAAGCGGGCTTTGCTCAGCGCCTCTTGATTCTGACTCGTGCCGTCAATCACTTCTTCCAACATATAATCAAACACGAATTTCGTGCCTGTGCCGCCGAGCGTGGCGATTTGCGTCAGCGTTCGCGCCATAGCCGGAGGCGTCAGGTAATACGTCACCCCCAGCCACGAAATCAGCGTCTGCCGCGCTGGCTCAAAACCTGCTTCGTGTAGCTTTTCTACAAAATCATCCTGCTCAAAATCTACGGCCACAAATCGCACATTGGCGGGAGTGCCGAGGCGAGCCAGCGTTGCCCGTTTCGCCGCTTGCGTGGCTGGGTGATCCACTTCGTAGAGCGTGACGTTTTGTAGCCGATCCCGAATGCGGAGCAACATCGTGTCAAAGCCAGCACCCAGGATGACGATTTGCTCTAACCCTTGCACGGCTAATTCACTTGCCAATTCATCCACCAACTGAGGGCGAATCGTCAAAAATTCCACCGCGCCCGGCGCTCGTTTATCGAAGAGCCGTAGCAGCAAACGCGACAGCCAACGACTTCGTGCCAGCCAGCGCAGACCGGGAAAGCGTAGGAACGCGGCGGCATACGAATCGTTGATGATGCGTTGCGCGGGCGGACGGGCTTGTTCGAGGGCGCGCAGCAACGCCATTCCTTCGGCAGTTAGACTATAGCTTTGTCGCATAAGCAATTTACAGTGGTTTTGCTTTGTGTGTTCTGTCGTAGGGCAGGTTAGTAACCTGCCGAAGCCCTGTGCAGATAGTCGCTGGGAGGCCGGTTAGTAACTTGCCCTACGATTTGCTGCGCCTGTTTTCTCTCTACCGCTCACGGGTATTTTCCTTTTGATACTACGATTCCGGGCTGACCATCGGATGTGCTTCTGTTATCATCCCGTCATGCAATCATTTCGCTTGCGTCCCTTTCAATTAGCGCGTCTTTCCGGCATTCCGCTGATGGTGGACTATACGTGGCTGTTTGTCGTCCTGATTTATTTCTGGCTGGGATCGCAAATTTATCTGGTGCAACAAACGGGGCGCATCGGTCTGACCGAGGCGTTGGTTTTTGGCGGGTTTTTTACGGTGCTCATGTTTAGCTCGATTGTGATCCACGAACTGGCGCATGCGTTTGTCGCCCGGCAGGAAGGGATACGCACTCTGGAAATCCGGCTGCATATTTTCGGAGGCTATGCCCGACTAGCCAGTGATCCGAAAACGGCGCTGGGCGAATTGCGCATTGCGATTGCCGGGCCGGCGGCGTCTTTTCTGCTTGGTGCGTTTTTTATGGTTTGTGTGATTCTTACGCAAGTCTTTGCTCCTGAAGTGGTGCGGATTTCACTGCGCGAGTTGTTTCTGTGGCTGTTTCGCGGGAATGTTGCCTTGGCCATCTTCAATTTGATTCCGGGCTTGCCGCTGGATGGCGGTCGTGTGCTGCGTGCGTATCTATGGCATCGCAGCAAAGACATTCTGGCGGCGACGTTGGTAGCGAAACGGTTAGGCGTGGCCTTGTCTTACATGCTCGCTTCCTACGGCATTTATCAGGCCATTCGGTATCGTGATCCATTTGTCGCTGTGATGATGATTACGCTGGCATTCATCTTGAAGAAAGCAGCGGAAGAGGATTACCGCTATCGCCAGTTGCAAGCCGAATACACTAAACAAACGGGCATCAATGTCAGTGACTTGATCGGCACGGTAGCGACCGTCATGAAACATCCGCCCGTCTGCGTTCCGCCCACGATGCGCGTCAGCGAATTCATTGATAGCGTCCTGGCACAGCACCGGCAAACGCATTTTCCAGTGGCGTACGACGGACGCTTGTACGGCTTGTTGGCGCTCGAAAAATTGCGCGCCGTGCCGGAAAGCGACTGGGACAAAACGATTGTGCGCGACGTAATGCAACCCGTAGACGATTCGCTTTTCGTCCCCATGAAAGCTTCTATCGAACACGCCACGAGTAAACTCAAAGCTTCGCCTTTGCAATACCTCGCAGTCATAGATGGCGACGGAATTTTAGTCGGCTCGCTCAGCGCCGCAGAACTGGAACGTGTCGCCTAAGTTATGCTCAGTGTCATCCGAGAAAATGTTCGACTTGCGCCGTACACGACGCTCAGAATTGGCGGCATCGCACGCTATTTCGCTGATATTGATCACGAAGAGCAACTGCGCGAAGCCTTGCATTTTGCCCAGTCCCACAAGCTGCCCACCTTCGTCCTCGGCAGCGGCAGCAATGTGCTGATTGCTGACAGCGGCTTTGCGGGGGTAATTCTTCATCCCGTTAACAAAGGGATCATCTTTCACAAACCGAAGAACGGTGCAGCGCTGGTCACAGTAGCAGCGGGCGAAGACTGGGACAAGTTTGTGCAGCAATGCGTGGCGCGCGATTTAGCGGGGGTGGAATGCCTGAGCGGAATCCCCGGCTTGGTGGGCGCTACACCGATTCAAAACGTCGGCGCGTATGGGCAAGAAGTAAGCGAGACGATAGTTTCGGTGCGTGCCTTTGATCGGCAAGAGGATCGTGTAGTTGAAATGACCAACGAAGAATGCCACTTCAGCTATCGCGCCAGCCTTTTCAATACGACCGCGCGCGACCGTTATTTTGTGTTAGCTGTCACGTATAAACTTCAACCACACGGTGCCCCAACTTTGCATTATGCCGATTTGCAAAAATATTTTGCCGGGCACCCACAGCCGCCGTCGTTGCCAGAAGTCCGTGAGGCGGTGATGGCAATTCGGAAGCACAAAGGTATGGTCATCGTGCCGAACGATCCCGATTGCCAAAGCGCTGGCTCGTTTTTCAAAAACCCGATTGTCGCGCCTGAGAAATTGGCGCAGGTTGAAGCCGCTGCGTCGGAATTTGTGCCACGCTTTCCAGGGGCAAATGGGCAAGTTAAAATCCCGGCGGCGTGGCTGATTGAGCAAGCGGGCTTTCGCAAAGGCTACGAACAAGGACGCGTCGGCATTTCGTCGAAACACACGCTGGCGCTCATCAATCGCAGTAACGCGACTGCCCGCGAATTGGTGGCATTGGTCGGACAGATTCAACAACAAGTGCAAACACGATTCGGCATTAGTTTGGTGCCGGAGCCAGTGTGGGTCGGCCTCGAACCCCCAGCGTTAGCTGCGCTTCCGCCACCACCGCCGCCACCGAGGCCAGAACTTCACCCGCAAAAAGCTGAGGCAACCGTGTCCTTGCCGCTTCCGCTGAAGCCCGCCCGCAAAGCGCGCAAGCCGGAGCACAATCCGCTGAAAGCTGAGCGCAAAAAATGGTTCGAGTGACGTTGATCCACTAATATGCCTGAAATTACGAAAATCTTAGTGCGCGGCACAAACTGGCTGGGTGATGCCGTGATGACGATTCCGGCGTTGCAGCGGTTACGCGCGTCGTTCCCGCAAGCGCATATCACCTTGCTCGCGCCGCCGCGTGCGGCTGAAGTTTTTGCGGGCTTCCCGCCTGTTGATGAAATCGTTGTGTATCTGCGCAAAGAACAAGGCAAACAAGCCTTTCTGGATGCGATGCGCGCCTTAAGAAAAGATCGCTACGAGGTAGCGATCTTGTTTCAGAATGCTTTTGAAGCGGCTTTGCTTTCAATTCTGGGCGGCGTCAAAGTTCGTATTGGCTATGATACGCAGCGGCGCGGTGTCTTGCTTACGCACAAACTTCTACGCGGGGAAACGCATCGCAATCGCCATCAAACGCACGACTATTTGGATCTGGTGGCGGAAGCGGAGCGGGCCTGTTTTGGCAAAGAACTTACCGCCCCGCGTCAGAACACGCCTGTCTTGACAGCAAGCCAGGAGCAACTGCAAGCTGCCGACGCTTTGCTCCAACGCCAGCAGATCAATGCAAATTCGCAAAAGCTGATCGCCCTGAATGTCGGGGCCACGAACAGTCGCGCCAAATGCTGGCCGGAAGATCGCTTTGCCGCGTTAGCCGATCAACTGGCGCGCGAGTTGAACGCTTGCATCGTCTTGATTGGCGCAGGCTCCGAGCGCGGTAATGCCGAGCAGGTGATGGCGCAAATGAACAATAAACAGGCCGCCACGAATCTGGCTGGTGAAACGAGCATGGCAGAGTTGATTGGCTTGCTGGCACGCTGCGATTTGGTGGTGACGAATGACACTGGCCCCGCACACGTCGCGGCAGCATTGAACAGACCAACGCTCACGCTTTTTGGCCCAACGAATGAGTTCGAGACTGCGCCACTGGGATTGCATTCAGAATTACTGCGCGCCGATGGCATCGAATGTGCGCGCTGTATGCACCGCGATTGTCCGATAGATCATCGTTGTATGACTCGCATCACAGTTGATCATGTAATGGATAAGGCCTTGAAACTAATTGCGAGATAAGTTGAAGAGGCGGTACACTCAATGAGCCATGACTTACGAAGTAGTATACAAACAAGCGCAGCAACTTTCTGTCCAAGACCGCTTGCGACTTGCCGATGCCTTATTGTCAGAAGAACTTGGCTTCGGAATGTGGCGTGAGCAGGCTGATTTCGCCGACGTTCCGGCCTGGTTGGAAAAACGGCGCACCGAAGAAATGCGCCAGCCAAATGGGCGCTTGAAAACGCCGGAAGAATTCTTGCGTGAAATCGAGGCTTTCGATGAGTGACCTGGCGTGGCTTGATTTGAAACGCGCGTTAGTTGATACGGGCGTTTTTATTCATTGGCATCGCGGAGATTCTCTTGCCCGTCTTCTCTTCCGCCACGATTCCCGCGAAATTTATTATTCACGCGTCACCCGCAAAGAACTATTACATCCCTTCATTAGCGATAGCGAGCGGCAAAAACTGTTGAAGCTGTTAGCGACCGTGCGGTTGGTCAATCCAGCTGAGAAAATAGCCGAGTCGTACACCGAACTTTTGGTGCGTTACGCTTACTTGAAAGATCATCTGGCTGATGCTTTAATCGCCGCGACCGCCTGGGCGAAACACCTTCCGCTTCTCACTACAAACGTTCGCCATTTCGGTCCTATTCAGGAACTCGAAGTGTTCACTTTTCATCCCGCAGAACAGGAGATCGAATGAAGCAAAATCTGATCTGGTTCGTGTTCTTTCTACTTGCCGCGCTTACTGCTCAGGCGGCACCTGCTATCGTTACTATTCAAGCGCCGAATCAAGGTCGTGTGCCGGAAGTCGCGTTGGACAAACAAGGCGTTTTGCATCTGACTTACGGCCAAGAGAATAACGGCTATTACGTGCAATCACGGGATAGCGGCAAGACCTTCACTGCGCCGATCAAACTCAATCAACGCGCCGGCACGATCACCGTCGGAGCAGAACGCGGCGTCAAAATTGCTATCGGGAAAGACGGCTCCATTCACACGGTCTGGCTGGGGCATTATCAAAAAGGCGGCGGCATTTGGTACACGCGCAGCAAGGACGGGGGCAAAACCTTCGCGCCAGAACGCAATTTGCAAGATACCGCCGTTGGCTCCGACAGCCCTGCTCTGGTTACGGACAACAGCGGCAATGTGTTGGTGTTTTGGCTGGATGCGCGCATCGGTAAAGAAGAAGATAATCCGGTTGCGCATCCAATCTTAATGGCGCGCTCAACGGACAATGGCGTCAGCTTTGGGCGTAATGAAATCGTTAAGTATGACTTTGCCGGACGCGCCTGCGCTTGTTGCCGCCTGGAAGCGCGAATGAGTGGCGAGGCTGTCTATGTTGCCTTTCGCAGCGGCTATCACAACATCCGCGATTTCTATTTGCTCAAAGGCCACAAGTCGGAGAATAACTTCAAAGCTGTACAAGTCAGTTCTGACGAATGGAAGCTGGACGGTTGTCCGATGAGCGGTGCCGACTTTCACGTCGAGAAAGACGGGCGCGTGCTGATCAGTTGGATGAGCCAGGGCAAAGTGTATTGGTCAAATGCGACGGTGATGCCCGCGAATTTTCTGCCCCGCATTGCCGCCCCGGCGAGCGAAGGCACCGCCAATCATCCAATGATTTTAGCGAATCGCAAGCGCGAAGTTTTACTGGTCTGGAAACAAAACATGGAGCTTCGTTGGGCGCGGTATGGAATGGATGGCAAGTTTTCGGGCGAGCAGGGAAGCATTAGCGCAATGCACGGCAAAGACAAGGCGACAGCGTTTGTTGGAAGAGACGATAAATTCTATGTTGTAATGGCGGCGCAATGAAGACGCACGTGACGTTCACAAACAACGTCTTTGAGACAAAAACTCCACAAGAGAACTTCATCAATCCTTGTTGCTTTGGAGAAGATTGTGCGAATTGGTTGGCAGACAGGCTGAAGGAAAAAGGTTTGGCGGTAGATGAAGTCATTCAGGAAGATTGGGGCTGGATTTTTGCTGTTACCGTCGCTGGTTATGATTTCTGGTTGGGGGTAAGTTCGCTTGAAGACGAAGAAAACCGATGGCTGCTCTTCTGTGAATCGAGGCTCAGTCTATTCAAGAAAATGATTGGCAAGTCTGATGAGGAAACTCAACGCCAAGTTTGTAGCACAGTGGATGAAATCCTCAAAGGCACGCCTCATATCAGCGAAGTTCAGTGGTTTTCAAAAGAGAATGGGATGAGTGGCGGAATGCTCTGGAGTCAAACGCCAACATAGCGCAAAGTACATGCGTATTTTGATTGTCAAACTAGGGGCCATTGGAGATGTCGTGCATACGCTGCCTGCGCTGGCTGTGCTGCGTCGTTCGTTGCCGGACGCGCATTTAGCCTGGGTCGTGGAGCGCGGTGGCGCGGCGAAACTCTTACGGGATAATCCTGCAATTGATGAGTTGATTGAAGTGGACACGCGCGGCTGGCGCAAAGACTTGCTGGGTACCGAGACGCGCAGGGCGATTCGCGTGACTCTCTCCAGACTGCGCGGCTACGATGTTGCGTTGGATTTTCAAGGCTTGCTGAAATCAGGAATGATGGCCTGGCTCGCGCGTGCGCCACGTCGCATCGGCTTTGCCAAAGCAGCACTACGTGAACCCGCCAGCGCGTATTTGCTAACCGAGCAAGTTGCCGTAGATGATGACGATCACATCATCAAAAAGAACCTGAGCCTGGTTGCGCATCTCGGCTTTTCGGGCGCGGGCGAATACGAATTTCCCCTGGGGCTTTCGTTTGCTGATGAACAATTTGCCGCGCAACAAATTGCTGAGGGCGCGGTGGCGATTATCAATCCGGGCGGTGGTTGGCCTACCAAGCTTTGGAACGTCGAAGGCTTTGCCGCCATCGCGGATCGTTTGTGGGAAGCCTACCGATGGCGCTCCGTCGTGACGTATGGCCCCGGCGAAGAAGCCTTAGCAAACTCGGTTGTCGCTGCTTCACACAGCGGCGCGGTAAGAATGCTGGATTCGACGCTCAAGCAATTTTTTGCGTTAGCACAAAAAGCCAAATTGTTTCTTGGCGGTGACACGGGGCCATTGCATTTAGCGGCAGCGGCAGGCGCGCCGATTGTCGGTATTTACGGCCCCACGCCCGCGCGTCGCAACGGCCCGTTTGCCAACGAGGATGTCATCGTCGAACGCTTTGATCTGGATTGTCGGGTGGATTGTTTTCGCCGCAGTTGTAGTCATACTTCGTGTATGAAAATCCCTGTGGAAGCCGTGTGGCAACAGGTCAGGAAAAGATTGCGGAATGCGGAATGCGAAATGCGGGTTACCCTTTGATGAGTGCAGCAACCAAAACAACCAGAGCCAAATTACAACGCTTGCGCGTGCCGTTGGGATTTTTGACTGCGGTATTGTTTTTAGTTTTCTCGCAACCCTCCTGGCAAACTATCGCCATTGGTGCGCCGCTCGCATTGTGCGGCGTGGCGATTCGCGCGTGGGCTGCCGGGCATTTGCGCAAGAATGCCGAGCTTGCGATTAGCGGGCCATACGCCTACACGCGCAATCCGCTCTATTTTGGCAGCTTCGTCTTAGCCCTCGGCGTGGCCATTTGCGGCGGCAGTTGGTGGTTGGCGATCTTGCTACTCGGCTTTTTTCTGGCCGTATACTTGCCCGTGATGCAGGCGGAGGCGGCCCACATGCACGTGTTATTTCCACGCGATTTTGCGGAATATGAAAAGAACGTACCGTTATTTTTGCCACGTTTGACGGCTTGGAAAAAAGCGGAGGCGCGCTTTGATCAAAGCTTGTATTTGAAGTACCGCGAATATCGTGCTTTGATTGGCTTGCTGGTGGTTGTTGGCATTTTAGTTTTACGAGTCGTGCTGCGATGATGCGAAACATACTGATTCTGACCTGTGCCCTTTCGTTTTTTTTCTTTGCCTGTGGGAAGCCAAAACCGCGCGTGCCGGGGGTAGCGGCTGCGCCCAAGCTCCACGCTTTGCACCGCGATTTCAAGCAATTGCCTTTCAAGGCGGGTGAGAAACTGACCTACGAATTGCGCTTTACCAAGTTGCCGATTTCTGTGAATGCCGGGACGATTGTTTTTGAAAACTTGGGCGTGACCTCACAGCCGACGATAGACAAGCTGGAATTTAAAGCGCAGCCTGCGGATCGGTTATTGCATTTGCGGGCGCAGATTACAGCGAAAGGGTTACTGCTCCGACTGTTCGGCCTCAGCGTCAATGACCGCTTCGAGACCTTAGTGGATGCCAAAGACTTTCGCCCGCGCGCCTTGCTGCGGGAAATCGAGGAAGGCAAAAAACACAACTTGCAAACCGGGCATTTTGATTATGAAAAGAAGGAAGCTGATTACCACACCACTGATTTGAATAATCCGGCTGCTGGCGCGCGGGAAAAGCTCGTCAAAATGGAGCCGGACATGCAGGATTTGCTGTCGGCTATTTACCTGCTTCGCTTGCAGGAACTGACAGAGGGCGCGATGTACAAATTTCCGCTGGTGTACGAAGGCGAGCGCAAGGAATTTGAGATCATCATTCACGGGCGCGAAGAAGTGCAAACCGATTTGGGCAAATTCAAGACGATCAAAGTCGAACCAAAGTTATTTGGCCTTGGCCGCTTAAGTTCCCGCGAAGGCGAGTTTTTCATGTGGATCACGGACGACGCGATCCGCCTGCCAGTCAAGTTGGTAGCCAAAGCCTCCGGCGCAACTATCACCGCGTCACTCAGCAAAATGTAAAGCAAACTTTCCCGTTTGCTTTTGTTTCCCTAAGCGATACGGCATTGCGATCTGAGCAAACGAGAAAGTTCGCTCTAAATTTTCTGCCTGGAAATATTTTTTGAAAAATTTTAGCCAGTTCTCCAGTTTTCCCCCTCTGTATTCCGCTATAGCAAGTGAGAGCAGCTAGACGCCCCGATTGCCCCATTGAGCCGTTAAGACTTCGGTCTTAGCCCGCCGGCAGCATACAGGCAAATGGAGCACGTCTGGCACAGGAGGACGCTGGTACAGGTTTGATGGAATAGGCTGAGACGACCGGAACCGTTCGCGTATTTCATTAGCCCCGGCACATGTGCGTTCTCCTGCTCTCCTTACTGATCCCGCACCACAATTTTTATCTCTTCGCCATTGCACTGGATTTCCGGCACATACATCGCGTGTCCCAGCACCGGCAACGCGTGAAACTGGCCCGGCGTTTCGGCGCGCATTTCATAGCGAATTTGCCATACTCCTTCCGGCAACTTGTCCAGAAACAAAGCGACTTTGCGGTCACGGAGTTCTTGATATACGAAGCGGGAGGGTGACCGATGGTTGGTGATTGGTGGTTGCAGCGAGGAAAGATCGCGCTCCTTCAATCGATAAGCATACAACGGTTGACCGCTTTGCAATTGTACAGCTTCAAAGCCGGCGGGTTTCAAATCCTCGAAGAGCAAATACTCATAATTGTTTTTGGCTTCAATCGTCAGCACGGTTTCGATGCGGTCGCCGCTGTTGACGGTTTCACCTTCGGTCAATTTCACTTTGTCGTAGACATAACCTTTCAGCAACGTCGGACGCCCGACCAGTTTGTAGTATTCGCGCTTGATGAAGATTTCATTGCCTGCGGCTTTAATACCTTCTTCGCGGCTGAAGAACTGCGCGTTTGCGGCAAAGTACAATGCGCCCTTGCCGCTCTTGCGCGCAATGCGGATTTCGTTTACTCCATCTTTCAGGAAGGCACGATTGATCGCAAATTGACTCGGCGCATTGAAGATTTCAGCGGGCGTCAATTTCTTCGTAGCAATCGCCTGCCCGTTGACGTTTACTTCGTATTCCAACTCTGCGTTCAATTCGCCGCTCGTGCGCAGGTATTCGTTCATCGTCAGCACAACCATCGCCGTGTCGCGCGTGTTGCTCCATTGAGCGCCGCGCCGATTTTTGATGAGCCAGTTGGTGACGGGTTCGATGAGTTTGTTGTTCGGATCAACTGCGAGCAACGCGCGCAACGCCCACGCTGTCGCTTCGACGCCGCCATCTGACCAACGATAATACAACCCGTCTTCGCCCCAATGCGCCGTGCCCATTGTCGAAGCATCCGACTTCTGCTCGCCTTTGATAAGAATCGAAGTGTCCGGCGCAGTGTCACGCTTCACACCGTTTTCCAGATTCTGCGTTAGGATTTTGGCTTTGTCCGCGAAGCCGAAATGATGCGCGCTCAACGCCAGCAATGCGCGCGTGTACGCATTCAACTTCTCGCGGTTCGTCCACAAATTATCGAAGGCGGTTTGCTGAAATTTCGTCGGTTTCGTTTTGTGATACGTTGCCAGCGCATGCAACATCCACGCCTGCTGATCGAGGTTGGTTTCTTCTTCAATCAATTCTTTATCCAAAAACGCCGCGCCTCGTGCGAGTACATCATCTTTGCAACGCACATCCGCCGCTTGGCCGAGCGTCAAGCCCCAGACGACATACGCGGTCATAAAGTGATCGCTTTCGCCTTCTTTCCACCAGCCCCAGCCGCCATCCGCGTGCTGCATATCATAGAGGCGCGCCAAGCCTTTTTCGACTAACTCATCCACTTGATGCAAACTGCGCGCGCCCTGTGGTTGCGTCTTGCCGACGAATTGCCGTTCGATGCCGCCGAAGACTTTGCTCATCGCTTCTTCGGGATCGAGCTTCAACTCCTTGAGCGTTTTCGCGGTGATCGCCGCCGGTAAATAGCGGCTCATCGTTTGCTCGACGCAGCCGTACGGATATTCAATCAGGTACGGCAACGCATCCAGCATCGTGACCGCTAGACTCGGCGTGACTTGGACAGTCAGGTTCGTCGTTTTGACTTCACGTTCTTTCGGCAGGTCGAGTTTGATCGTGACTTCATCGCCACGCAGCTTGCCCGATTTTGCCAAGAATTTTTCGATGCCGTGTTCGTGAATCCTGAAACTGCGTTCCATCGAATCGGCAAACTTATCGCTGCGCGCGGTGACTCTTAGTTTTGCATCGCCTACTCGATTTGCCCCTACAATCCAATCCGCACGCTTCTCACTGTTCGGCGGGATATTTAGAGGGGCTGCCACGTTTGAGACAACTTTGCCATCAATTACCAAACCAGCCTCGACCAAGCCATCCGCCTTGATCGTAGGTGTAACCTCCATTGGCTGATCGGTGTTGTTATTGATAACAGCAGATACAACAACAGCATCGCCGACAACAAAAAAGCGCGGCGCTTGCAACCGCACGAGCAGCGGCATCTTCGTGCGCGTCGTGCAATCCGCGATGCCGAATTGATTGTCGTCGAAGTCGCCGCGCGCGCCGTCGCTTTCCAGCTTGTCGTTGAATCCGGGTATTTCACTTTCACCGTCGCCTTGCCGTCTTTGCCCGTGACGACATCGGGCTGCCAGAAGACGGTGGAGCGAAAATCATTGCGGACGACAACCGCAGGCGACTCTTTTGGATTGCGTTGTAAAGGGCTAAGTTGTGCAAGATTTTCAAAGTTTCGCCCATTGATCGGAAGCTCTGTTATTTGCTGCTCGCTGAGCCGATCCGCTTTTGATGAAAGCCCCATTTGCTCGCCAATCGTTAGCCCGGCATTGGGAACAAAAAGAACTCTTCCATCTTTCGCCCTGAATCTATCATTGGATGAAATATCTTCGAGCTTCCTTCTGTCGTAAACGGCCTCTGCGTCACTTCCTTGTTGGCCCTGTTTGTTACGCTCGCGCACTTCACTTACATGATCATCCATCAATTGCTTATTCTCGCCTTCGACCAATTTCAAATACTGTTTTTGCTGAAACGAGCTTTGGGTTTGCACATACTGCCCGCGCTTGTTGCCATAGAAAAACTTGCGCGGATCGCCTGCCAAATCCTGCTGAATGTAAAAGACCGATTCGTCCACCAAGCCGAGCGACACTTCCGCCGCGACCGGTTTACCGTCGCGGTCTTTCGTCGTGACGGTCAACGTGCCGTCTTCGCGCGGTTGATATTGCGCTTGATTGGCGGTGACTTCGACATTGAGGAAATGACGATCCGGCGGGACGATGAGTTGTTTCGTGTCCGTGAACAGTTGCCGTTCGTTGACCATCGCCGCGCTCAAAAACACATTCGGTTCGTGCTTCGTTTCAATCGGCAGTTCGATCAATTTGGCCGTGCCGTCCAGATGCAGCAATTGATAGCTCATTAAGCTTTCGCCTTCGACCGAAAACAGCACGTAGCGATTGCTGACGGGCGTCGTAATCATCACAGGCGTTTTTTGTCCGGCGCGCGCGGTGTCTTTGTCTACGATAATTTCGAGGCCGCCGTGCCGATAGCCGAGTTCCGTCGTCGCGTTCGTCGTCACCCACACAGCAGTCTCGCCGCGAATGATCGCCGTGCCTTTGTCCGCGCTGCTCCACGCGATGCGATAGTAGCCTTCGCGCGTGGGCGTGAAGCTGAATTCGGCTTCGCCTTTGTCATTGGTTTTGACCGTTTGCGTAGCGATGTCGTCGTGCTGATAGCCTCTAAATTTCAATTTCCAATTTTGCGGAGGAAACGCTTGCCGCATCGCGCGGCCTGATTTTGCAGGCGTTTCAACTCCTCGCCTTTGACTTCTCGCCCTTTGCGTCAAGCCAGATTTCGTACCAGAAATCGCGCGTGACTTTGATCGTGCCTTCGGCTTGCACAGGTTGGTTGTTCGCATCAAGCGCCTTGATGTCAGCGGCGACTTTGTCTTCGGGCGATACAGATTGTGTTTCGCCTGCGGGTAGACGTAGTAGCGTTGTCGCGTCACGCGCACCGTTCCCGAACCAGTGATTTCGCGGCGCGACGAATCGGTCACGCGGGCTTCGATCAAGTATTCAAAATCCTGCCCGGCAGCGCGCGGCGTGTCGAAGCTGAACGTCGCTTTGCCGTTCGCATCGGTTTTGATTTTCTCGCGCTTGATGATTTGCCCGTTGCGTCCGCCGTAGTAATTGCGGCGGTTCTGATCTTCGTAATACCAATCGTAATCGCGTGTCGGGCGATAGTAGTGATAGAACGGATTCTGATGCACGACCAATTCAATGTCGGCATTGTTGACTGCGCCACCAAAGTAGTAATCCGCCTGCACCTGCACTTCGACTTTTTCGCCGAGCTTGAAGGCTTTCTTCTGCCCGTTTTCTGCGGGTGTCGAAACCGCGACTTTGAATTCGGGGAGTTTGTATTCTTCGATGCGGAAAAGTTGCGCGGAGCCGATACCGTTCTGACGACCTGCATCGTAAAACTGAATGTTGTATTGACCGAGCGGTTGATTGTCGGTAATTTCCAGCGATCCCCACGCGCTGCCGAATGAATTCAAGTTAGCCTTGCCTTCTTTGACTTTCGTGCCTTTGGGATCGGTGATTTCGTATTCAATCGTTTGATTCGCGGGCGTCGAATAGGCGTCATTCAGATATTTGCGCGCGACGAATTTCCAGTTGACGGTTTCTTTCGGACGATAGGCGGGGCGATCTGTGAACGCATAAATTTTCCAGCGGTCATCGTTGCGGTTGTAGCCGTAGCTGTAGCCCTGACTGAACGCCTGACGATTGTCGAGCGAAGCGGCGACGAAGAGTTGTGAGGAGTTTTGATTCCTCCGCAAATCAATCATCGCAATGCCGTCCTGATTGGTTTGCTGCGTGAAGCTGCGCCAAATATTTTGATTGTTTTCGTAATCCTGCGCCCACAATTTGACAGCCGCATTCGCCAGCGGCGAGCCATCAATCGCGTTGCAAAAATACACGAGCGTTTGTTTGCCAGCAGATTTGACGACCAGCGTGGTGTCGGTCACGAGCAACAAGTCGCGCGCCTTTTCGTTGCCCGCTTGGGCTTCGATGATGTACGCGCCGACGGGCAATTTGCTATCCACGCGCACAGTTTCATTGCCAGGCTTGTAATCGCCTTTGTCGTTCGTTTGTTTTGTCCAGGATTTGATACGTGCCTGTTCTGGCAGCGTGATACTTTGCAGCCAGTTGTCGTGGTTGTTGCTCAGGCTCACATCGCGCGTGAGATTAACTTTGTAGAGCACGAAATTCACCTGCTTGACGTTGCGCCAGTTCAGATGAAACTGTAGCTCTGAATTCGGCAAAAACACGTTCGACGTATTCACGCCGAGCGCGGGCTTGGTGATGTTTTCAGCATATGACTTGGCCTGATCGAAGTAGCGTGTCTCGCCTTTGCTAAATTCACTTGTCAAGCGGCGGAAAAGTTCTACCGCTTTGACGTAATCCTGCTCATGCCGCCAGCCGCCCTCAGGGGTGATGGTCGTGCGCCCGCTGTTCATCATCCAGGTGCCGTAGTGAAACAGCGCATCGTCGTACCAATCGCTGGCTTTTCCTGCCTGCAGTGCAGCTTCAAACTCTTCCGGCGCGCGTTGCATTTGCTCCGCGTCGCCGTACCGCTGCTGAATCGTCATTGCGATCAGGTAATGCGCGCGCGCTTTGTCGTTTTCATTATCGGCGATTTTGAGAGCGTTGCTGAGGATGTCGAGCGAGATGTGATTGCCATAATAACCGTAGTAATAATACTGGTCGCGGTGCGGCGGGTCGGCCATTGTCCAGACGATTTGGAGGTATCGTTGCCGTGCGGTTTCGATGTCTTTTGTCCCTGCCCAGTAATCCAAGGCTTGCTGATAATGCGGCCACGCTTGCCCATAGTTTCGACTGTTGTTGCGCGTCCAGAAAAAATCACCCAATGATTCGTGTGCTTCGGCCCAGTTGCGGTCGCGGTCTTTTGTCTCGCCAATACTTTCTTTGACGAGGGCTGCAAGTTGTTGCTGCGCTTGCTGGAATTTTGTGTCGTCGTTCGTGTTCGTCGCGGCCTGCGCGCGCCAGAGCGTGTCGGCGAGGCGAAACTCAATCCAATGCGCTTCATCAGCAGGTAATTGGTTGCGCTCCGCTTGCAAATACAGTTCGTGCGCGCGGCTGAAGGATTTTTCAGCGTAGTGCTTTTCGGCTTCGGTTTTGAGCTTTTCGTAGGCGGTGGATTGCATAAGGTATGGCGTGACCAGGGCCGCGAGCGACAATAAAAGACGAGCGATCATAAAACCTGCTTTCTGATAGGGGCGGAAGACGACACCTATTATTTCCAAGTACGAGTGGAAAAGATACGTCTGCGACGAAATAAAGAACGGGCAAGGATTATGAGCTTGCATGAAAAAAATATACTTGCCCCACTCCAGTTTCCTTTGACTGATTCCGCTTAGGTAAATGAGAGCAGCTACAACAGCCCTGATGGCCCCATTGAGTGGTTAAGTCGCACACTGCTTTAACCCGACCGGCAGCCAGTGGCATTTATTTCATCAGAGCAAAAGTGGCAGGGAGAGCGCATAGGTACGGGAGGCAAGCAGAAATGTGCCAACACTGCCGGCAACAGAAACGTTTTTGTTTGGCTTACGTGCGTATGTCTCTCCAGCTCTCGCTTGATGAATTTCTACTCCGAAAGCACAGCCGCGTCCTCAGCCAGGAACGGTAGACGCCGCCGGTTTGTTACCGGGTGATTTCTGGGCGTTATTGCCCGGTGCATTGGGCGCGTGATGAGTGAAAGTGAGGTCACTCATCACGCCTTTTTTGTGGTGAGAGAGGGGGTGTTATCGCTGGCCAACGTGCTCAATGCCACGAGAAAAAGCAATAGCATCACAACTTCCGAATCGCCGAAGTTATAGTTCGCCAGCGAACTGAGTGAAAATCCGAACAACGCGGCGAGCGCGCCGAGCGCCAGCGGGTTGTGTTGTTGCTTATAACTGCACCAGCACCATCTTCCTATTGCGATCATCAACCAAATGTAACAGCCCAACGCGGGCAGTCCGCGCTCCATCGCCAATTGAATCGGAGTGGAATGTGTATGCGTGATGTACTCGCCAGGGAAGCCCCATTCGCGCCAATGTTTTTTATGTGCATCCATCCCTACACCGAGCAGCGGATGTTGGGGAATCAGTTGCAAGCCTGCTTTCATATACCCGATGCGACGCGAGGAACTGTCATCCCCCAAATTGATGGCGCTGGAGGTGCGCGTAGCAATCAACACGTACCCTGCGACGCCGCCCAACGCCAAGGCTGTGAGTAGCGTGATGAACGCGAGGCGGCGGCTGGCAATGAGCAGGGAGGTTAGCATCAAGGCAAAGAGAAATGAAACAACGACAGCGCGTGAAGCTGTGAGGACGAGGGTGAGGGAGAAGAGAGAGAAAGGGAGAAGCGGAGAAAGCGCGACGCGGCGAAAGAGGGATGCGGCGAAAGGGCGAGGATAAGTCAAAATCTCCGTCTCTCCGTCTCCCCGTCTTCCCGTCTCCGTGTCGCCTTTTCTCGTGCTCAAAGCCAACCCGAACATAAACAGTCCGAGAAGCTGCATCTGCTCGGCATAAGTTAGAAAATGGCGCGTGAAGCCGGAGACGCGAAAACGGCTGCTGCGCCCGCCAACATTGATGCCAAGAGGATTGGCCTGGGCTTTGAGTACATCTGTGACGCGCACTTCGACGGGTAACGGGTCGCCCGCGTGCAAGGCTTCAATTTCGATGAGCTTGTTGGTTGGTTGCTGGCGTAGTAATTGATTTGCCGCTGCCAGTGAACTGACGCGCTGGCGTGCCACCATCCAAATAACATCGCCGATTTGCAAGGGAGTATTTGCCAGCGGCCCGTCGCTGTGAATCGAAGTCACGATCATGCCGCGCCCGATGATTTTCTCGCCGATACTGAAGCATACACCCGCTAAGCTGGAAACAAGCAGCAATCCTAACAAGACGTTGACAGCACGCAGACGCAGGTTGGCTGCAGCTAGGTAAATGACGCCGAAAATCAGCAGTCCGCGTGTCTTGAGCAGGCTAATAGAAGGCTCGGTCGAGGCGAGGGCCGAAATGACAGTCAGGGCCGCAAAGCAAAGTAGCGGCCAGTCGAGTGGCGTGCGTGTGCAATGGAATTTTCGCACCGCCAAATCGCGCACGAGCCAGCCGACTACGCAGACACCAAGACTCACCCAGATGGCGGCAATCGAATGGGGCAGACTGAGAACAAAGAGCAGAAGCCCAAAGAGCAAAACGCGATTCGCCCCTTTGGCAACGGCATTTGTTGGGTTAGAAAAGGAACCGAGTTGATCGCAAAAGCTGAGCAAAGGGGAAGTGATCTTGCTTGTCATAAGGCCATTGCATCATCAGCAATGACTACACGCAAGTCAAGAAAGTCTTCTGCCTTCTCCTGACTTTTTCCTGCTCCCCTCACTTATCTGCGCTTCCGTTGTTTGGTCAGTGCGGCTAGCACGGCCAATCCGCTGCCGAGCAAGAGCAGGGCGGCTGGTTCAGGAATGGAAAAGCTGACCTGTTCCTCTGCTAAGGTCGTGCTGCGTGAATTAGCACGCAAGACCAAAAGACTACCGAGCGGATTCGTAAGGTCGAATAAGGCTTCAGGAAAAGCGCTGGTAGAAAGGGTGCGAACTGGCGCTCCACAGTGCAGGAAATCCGTGGCAGCGACAACCTCAAGTGTAAGCGCGCCGGGCTTATTTTCTACCGCCTTGCCAGCGATTCCAACCAGACTAGCAGTGCTGGCTGATTCCGTGCGGAGGAGGGATATTGGTTCGGCCCAAAGCTGCAATGAGGTGAGCAGCAGCAGCAGACCGAAGACCAATCTTAAGGGCAACATGGTGAATACTCCTTACCAGTCGTATCGGGCGATGTTTTCTTTGCTGCGTCAGATTTTTTGAGGCAGAACGATAGTCAGGCGCAGCGAATTGTCCTATTTAGATAAAATGTGTGACTGCTTATTTGCCGGTGTTGGGAGTCTATGATTGATTGAAAGGGCTGTCAATGGAATCAGGCGGTGAGAGGGGGAGAAAGACAAAAAAGAGTCACGGCTAACAATAACTAGCCGTGACTCTACTTAAATTGTGATCCTTAAGAATTAGAAATCACATTTTGGGCAATCCCGCTTGCATTCTGCTCGGGTTGGATAGGTGCCAAGGCGACCGGTGAATAACCCTGTCCCCACGCCATTGGCTGGCCCTTCCCGTACCAACACTATCGTATTGAAGACAACGGAAGTCGTCCCCACACCGCCATCGCGGATAATTTCGACACCCAGATGCAAACAGCCCATCGTTGGTGCCCTGCTTATCCATCGAAAGCGCAATCGTGATTTGATCCGTGCGTTTGCCACTGGTTCCGGCGGCAAAGTTGTACGGTAAGAACGCACCGGGTGGGAGTTCGATATGTCCATTGCCAGATAGCTTCGCACTTGGTTCCAGATATGTAAGGAGTGCGCCGCCATTGCCAATTAAGAAGCGGGCCAAGTCTATCTGTCTTCGCTGCCCTTCGTCATCGAGCAGGAATAATCTGACCCGGTCTCCTGCCGTCACGCCAGCACCCGCCAACATAAAGTTGATGTCCCAGAAGGATTCACTACACGAAAGTGCCAACGTCCGGCCCCCACGGTGAGAAATACGCAAGCCTTTCGCACTGCCGCCCGCTTGAGCGATGCTCTGCAAGATGGCATTGCTGCCAAAGTTGGCGTCATTGGTAGCAAAGAACGAAGCATCGCCATCTGGGTTGAGCAGGGTGAACTGTAATGGATCGCGGAGCAGGAACTGTTCTTCCGTTGTGCCTGCTTTGCCTCCGACTGTGGTCGCGACGGCGGTCGTCGCACAGCAAGACGGGCACTGATAATCGCACTCACGCTTGATTGGATAAGTGCCAACGTGACCCGTGAATAAACCAGGAGCACTGGCGGTTATCGCCTTATCACGAACGACAACGACTGTGTTGAAGACCACCGTCGTTGCGCCCTCACCACCATTGCGGATCACCTGGACACCAAGGAACTGGCATCCAGCGGTAGGCGCTCGTGGGTCCATTGAAAGCGCGATAGTGATTTGATCGGTGCGCTTGCCGCTGGTTCCCGCCCCAAAATTATAAGGCAGGAACGAATTGACGTTGAGTTGGACATGGCCGTTACCATACAACTTGGCGGAGGATTCCAGTTGTGTCAGATTCACGCCGCCCCCACCTGGCGCTACGATGAAAGTTGCCAGGTCAACCACTGGGCCGCCATTTTCATGACGTTGCAGGTAGAGGCGAACGCGGTCACCTGCCGTTGCGCCGGAGCCAGCTAACATGAAGTTGATGTCCCAAGGATGATCAAGGCAAGACAGCGCATTAGCTTTGCTACCTACTCCGGCTACTCGCAGTCCCTGGGCAACTCCACCCGCCTGGGCAATGCGCGTGAGCGTGGCGTTGCCGCCAAAGTTCAGATCGTTCGTTCCGAAGAACGAGGCGTGACCCGTCGATTCGGTCAACGTCAGCTTGAAGGAATCGCGCAGCAAGAATTGTTCATCCGCTGATCCGATAGTGGTCATCGGAACTTCGGCGCTGTCACAATTTTTCTCTTTCTTACAGGTGGGGCAAGCGCGGTCACACGGCTGTTTGGTCGGATAGTTTCCGTTTTGTCCGGTGAACAAGCCGGTTCCCGCACCGTTACTCGGCCCTTCGCGGACTAATACGAAGCTATTGAAAACAACCGCACTGGTGCCGGGGCCGCTGTCACGAATGATCTCGACGCCGAGGTGCAAACATGCCATTGTCGGCGCTCGCGGGTCCATCGAAAGTGCAATCGTAATCTGATCTGTGCGGCGTCCGCTTTGCCCTGCCCCAATCGAGTAGGGGAGGAACGCACCGACACCTTGTTGAATGTGACCATTACCATAAAGCTTGGCGCTCGGTTCCAAATAGGTCAAATTTGCCCCGCCACTGTTGCCTGCGATGGTAAACCGTGCCAGATCGAAATCTCTGCGGTCAGAGCCATCCGGGGTCATAAATAAGCGTACTTTGTCTCCGGCGGTCGTGCCTAAGCCGGCGAGCATAAAGTTAATATCCCAGAACGATTCGCGGCACGAAAGGGCAACCGTTCTGCCGCGCGGGCTGGAGATGCGTAAGCCTTTGGCGCTGCCGCCCGCTTGAGCGATGCTCTGCAATGTGGCATTGCTACCAAAGTTGGCGTCATTGGTAGCAAAGAACGAAGCATCCCCATCCGGGTTGAGCAGTGCCAAACTTAATGGATCACGGAGTAGGAATTGATCCTCAGTCGCCCCGGCTTTTCCGACTACGGTCGAGGGAATTTCAGTTGTTGGGCAATTGGAACGATATTGCGCTTGCACTACAGATTGAGTAGGCACGCGCAGGCTAAGATTGAAGAGTAGACAGGCTGCAATTAAAGCTGTCAAAGACACGATTCTGACTTTCATCTAAAACCTCCATAATTGATGGTTAAAGAGCTTGCAGAAGTCACGTGGCGAGGCCGTTTGGGGCTGCCGGCTCAGCAGAGTATCAAGGCTCACAAGAGGTATCTTATGAGCCTCTAGGCAAACGATAAAAAACAAGTTTTGTAGTTGAACGTTAGTAGCTAAAGGAACTGAAGATCGCTTGTGCTACAGTTCCCAAGATTATCCCCACTTGCAGGCGCAAAATAAGGATTTATTGAAAACTTCACTATGGAAACAAGCTGTAGCTCTCTTAAAAGCCTCCAGCTTTTTTCTTGATTCTCAGGTGATTGCTTACGGGGCCTTTAACCTAACAGGGGAAATAGCAGAGGTTAGAGGCAAGCTAGCGAAGACTAAACACAGCATTCCCTGGCTGATTGAGTGATTAGGCAAAGCTCTGCCAAGCTAAGTCATTGCTAGTAAGCTAAACCTACCAGTCTGTCTCAACCTACTTTCAACTACAGGGGGAATTGTTTTGGTAATGATCGCTAACGCCGCCCACGGTAATCTCACTGACAAATTTTGTCAACCGATAATTTGTCCTGAAATAATTCCTTTGCAGCTTGAATTAGCTTTTTTGCTTTGGACAATCTGGTCGCTACCATTTCTCGTTCAACTGAACTACAGTTTCAGCCGTACAACGATAAGACAGCAAAGCAAATTATGGATAAATTTCGTATGGTAGGCGGCAAACGCCTGAGTGGTTCGGTGGCCGTAAGCGGAGCGAAAAACTCTGCTTTGCCATGTTTGGCGGCGACCTTGCTTACCCCGGAAACCGTGACGTTGCATAATGTGCCGTATGTGCGTGACCTGATTACAATGCGACGGTTATTGGAGGATTTAGGCTGTACCGTGCTGGTTCCTGAACTGCGCACGCACCAGATTAATGCGGGTACGGTAGATGCTTGCGAAGCTCCGTATGAGTTAGTCAAAACCATGCGCGCTTCGGTGTTGGTTTTAGGGCCGCTGGTGGCCCGCTTTGGCGAAGCGCGCGTGAGCTTGCCGGGTGGTTGTGCCATCGGCCAGCGCCCCATTGATTTGCACCTGAAAGCATTAGAACAGATGGGCGCCAAAATTGAGTTGCAGGGCGGCATTGTACAGGCGCGGGCCGACCGTTTGCAGGGCGCGGATATTGAATTTGAGACGGTAACGGTCGGCGGCACCGAAAACCTGCTGATGGCGGCGACGCTGGCACAAGGCACCACGCGGCTTATCAATGCTGCCTGCGAACCGGAAATCATTGACCTTGCCGACTTGCTCAGCAAAATGGGCGCGTATATAGAAGGCGCAGGCACGAGCACGATTACGATTCAAGGCGTGAATGCACTCGGCGGCGCTAAGCACACCATCATTCCTGATCGCATTGAGACGGGGACGCTGATCATTGCGGCTGCCATCACAGGCAGCGAACTGGAAATTACTGATTGCGACCCGCATCATTTGACTGCCGTTATTGAGAAGTTACGCGCAGTCGGCCTGGAAATCGAAGCCACGGCTGAAAGAACCTTGCGCGTCAGCGGAACGAGGCCGTTGCGCGCCGTGGAAATAACGACCGCCGTCTATCCTGGTTTCCCGACCGATATGCAGGCGCAATATTTGACGCTGATGACACAGGCGGAAGGCGAGGCCATCGTAACTGAAACGATCTTCGAGAATCGGTTTATGCACGTGAGCGAACTGCAACGACTCGGCGCGGATTTGCGTGTGAGCGGACATCAATGCCGCTCACACGGCCCAACACAATTAACTGGCGCAAAAGTCATCGCTTCGGATTTGCGTGCCTCGGCCTCGCTCGTTCTGGCCGGGCTAGCGGCACAAGGTGAAACGTGGATTGACCGCGTCTATCACATTGATCGCGGCTATGAAAAAATCGAAGAGAAATTGCGCGCGGTCGGTGCCGAAATTGAGAGAGTCAAAGCGTAAGGATTGTCATTTGTCACGGGTCATTCGTCATTCGTTAACACACCTCATAGTCGAACGCGACGGGCAAATGACAAAAGGCAAATGATTAAGGACAAATGACCAGGGACCATTTATGATTATCGAAACCTTTCCCGTTGGCTTATTGCAATGCAACTGCACCATTCTTGGTTCCGAACAGACACGCGAAGCCATCGTCATTGATCCCGGCGATGAGATAGATAAGGTGCTCGCCCGGTTGCAGCAGCACAACCTCACCGCCAAATACATCATTGCCACGCACGCGCACATAGATCACGTCGGCGGCTTTAAAGAGCTAAAAGACGCGACCGCTGCGCCTGTCTATTTGCATCGTGGCGATCTGTTTTTGTACGAAGCCTTGCCGATGCAGGCCAGCTTGCTCGGCATCATTGAGCCGCCAGCCACCGAGATAGATGCACATCTCGAACAAGGTGATGAACTCGGCATCGGCGAAATCAAACTCCAAGTGCTGCACACGCCCGGCCACACGCCCGGCAGCATTTGTTTTCATACGCCGGATAATGCCCGTTTATATGCGGGCGACACGCTGTTTTTCGGCAGCATCGGACGCACGGATTTGTGGGGTGGCTCGTATGAGCAAATCATTGCTTCGCTGCAAAGCCGGATCGTGGCTTTGCCAGATGAAACCGTCGTGGTGCCAGGACACGGGCCAAACACTACGATAGGCCGTGAGCGGAAATTCAATCCATTTCTTCAATAACCTGTGCCGTGATAAATGCGTTACAAATTAGCCAGGAAAACGGTGAGACAAACAAGAAGGAAGAAAAACTCCCTCCTAAAAGCGCAGGAACAAATAAGTAATTGAATGTTCAATCTCGCTATGTTAGCTTATGCGCCAAGTTGCGCTGCCCTCAGCAACTGACGCTGGTTCCGTACCAGACGAAACTATCCGATAGCAATCAAGTAATGTTTGAGCTGTTCTACGTAAATTGGTAATTCTCGCTCAACCTTTGTCAGTGTCCGCCCCATCATTCCCAAGTTTGTAATATATGTCTGGTAATAAGCGAGCCATTTTTTCGCTTGATTGGTACGTGATTTCCTCGCGCAGCGTGCGTCAATTGATCTTTGCCCTGCTGGCGCTGGTGATTGTGGTGGGAAGTGGGTATGGAATGTATTTGTATCTGAAAAGCAGTACGGCAATGACGATTACCCCAGGCACGCAAAGCGCGCGGTTTATTGAAATCTCCGGCCAGGTTCGGGTCAAAAAGGCCAATGCGACAGATTTTGCCACTGCCAGTGAAAAAATGCCGCTGGATGCCGGAGACACAATTCAGACCTTGTCGAGTTCCGTCGCGCGCGTGCAATTTGTGGACGGTAGCAGTTACACGATCAAGCCGGATACGACGCTGGTGATTAAAGACAACGAGTTGATGGGCGATAACAGCACGAAAGTGCAAGTTAAGGTACGCGTCGGGACCATTAACCTGGCCACGAATGAGCAAGGCCCTGGCTCCAGCAACGTCGTGCAGACCGATGTCGCAGAAGCGAAGATTGGGGAAAACTCTGAAGCAAGCGTGGGAGCGGGAGACAGCGGACATCAAGCCGATATTCGGGTGACGCGAGGTGACGCCGAAGTTCGTACGCAAGCAGGTGAGACCTATCAGGCGCGCACCAATGAACGATTGGAAATTGAACAGTCTGGTAAGCTGGCACGGCGCAGTTCGCTGCTGGCGATGCCCGTCTTGAAAGCCCCGGAGAATCAGCAGACGGTACGCTCGGCCACGCCTGGCAGTTTACGTTTTGACTGGGCACCGGTTGCGCAAGCCAATAGCTATGCCGTTGAGATTGCCACGTCATCCACTTTTGACCGGGAAACCATTGTCAAAGCACGCGATGGGTTAGTCACACCAACCGCGGCGTTCGATAAGTTGCCGACAGGGTCTTATTACTGGCGCGTGCGAGCGAATAAGAAGCAGGAAGAAGGCGTGTATAGTGATCCCTTCAAATTTACTTTGGCGGGGAAGAACGCGAAAGCCAGCATCCTTGCTATAAAAGACGTGCGAAAGACGGCAATGGGCGGAACGACCTATCTGGTTGAAGGTCGTTGCGAAGCGGGCGCACGGGTGAAAGTCGCCGGGAAACTGGCGCGCAGCGAAGCCGACGGCGGCTTTCGTGCCATTGTTACATTGGCTTCCGGGACGCGCAGCATTTTGATTGAAGCGGAAGATAAGGATGGAAATACCGGGCGGCAAAGCCTGCAATTTTGATAAGTAACTGCATGAAGTTCAGCGAATTCAATTCCGAAACACAACCTGCGCGTGTTGGCATTATTGCCAGTCAAGAAGTGACGCAGCAGATTCGTGCTGCTTTGCCGGAAACGCTGCGGGCTGAAATCAACCATTTGCCCTGGCCGGTAGCGGGTTCGCTGCACCCGGCATCTGCTTCCTCAGAAACCCCCGACTTGGTGGTTTGTGAAATTAACGACCCTACACAGGCACTGACTTATCGGCAGGAAATCGGCTTTTTGTGGCCAGACGCGACTTTGATTTCATGCGCCACCGATATCGGCGTGGGGACGGTACCTGCTTCCGATGCGCTGGAAGAGGCTTCACGACAGGCGGGGTATCAGGGACATTTAATAATTCACGAGGTCGCTCTTCAATTGCCAGTATTTTTGCGCTATGCTGAACAGCGCCGAGTTGCCGACCAACAGGCACTTCAGTTGCTCCAATTGAAAAAGTTGCTCGAAGCCTCTCATCGGATGCACTCCTCCATTGATCAACAGCACGTTGCCGGAGAAATCCTGAACGAGTTTCGTCAATGGGTGAACGCCGATAGCTGGCAGTTGTATGTAGTTTCAGATGACCGCCAGTTTATGGAACTGATCGGGTCTGAAGGCCTGCGAACGAAGCCCCCATCTTTGACTCTGCGAGCGAATGGCGAAGGCGTCGTCGAACGTGTTTTGCAGCAAGGAGAAATGGTTGTGCTTACTCAAGCGGAACTTGGACAAGGAAGTGTTGGGGAGAGGGAATTGCGGGAAACGGATAGTCCGGCTCTTCCGGTCAGTTCGGTTTTATGTTTTCCTCTGAAGGCTGGCGCGGCGGTGATCGGCGTTACGCAGGCGATGCGGATTGATAATCCACAAGTGTTCAGCGTCGGCGAACAAGAAGCCGTCAAGCAAGTCGCGGTGGCGGCGGGCTTGGCGCTGCACAATGCCACCCAGTTTGCCCGGGCTGAGAAGCTGTATATGCAGGATGATTTGACGCAACTGCATAACAGCCGATATTTGCGGCAATACCTGGAAAGCGAATTGCGCCGGACGCGGCGTTATGGCGGGCAAGTCGCGGTGATTTTTATTGATCTGGATGGCTTTAAGTCGGTCAATGATCGCTTTGGACATCGCGTGGGGAGCGAAACGCTCAAGGAAATGGCTTTGTTGCTCATGGATTCTGTCCGTGATACAGATATGGTAACCCGCTACGGCGGCGATGAGTTCACGATTGTCTTGCCTGAAACAGATGCCCAGAAAGCGTTCATTACGGCAGAACGGGTGCGGCAAAAAGTCGCCGCGCATGATTTTCACGGCGGCAGTCAGCATGTTTTTCACTTGACGGCGAGCTTTGGTATTGCGTCATACCCGCAATGTTCGGCAGAATCAGCGGCTGATTTACTTGAACACGCCGATTTGGCTATGTATGCGGCAAAAGCTGCCAATAAGAATAATGTCCAATTGGCGAAGCCCGGTAGTGAGTTTGAAGTGAGTTAATGATGTTTGAATTGTTTATGTCGAGTCTGCTGCAAAGTTCCATCCCGACTCGCAATTCATAACTCGTAATTCGTAACCCGTAACCTTTTTTTGGAGTAGGAGTCTGAAGGGGATTTGGTAACAGGCATCAAACTGCACCGCCCTGGACAGTTCTTGAAGTACCTTAGATGAACCTCCGTTCAATATTTAGTTTATTTTCGAGCGATCTGGCGATTGATTTGGGAACCGCTAATACCTTGGTCTTTGCCCGTGGTCGGGGCATCGTTGTTTCCGAACCTTCCATCGTGGCCATCAATAAAGTTACGCACAAGGTCGAAGCCGTTGGCAAAGAAGCCAAAGAGATGTTGGGCCGTACACCGGGCAACATCGTGGCCATTCGTCCCATGAAAGATGGGGTCATTGCAGACTTTGAAGTGACCGAGAAGATGCTGCAATACTTCATCAAAAAAGCCCATAACGGTCGTCAATGGGTTAGCCCACGCATCGTCATTGGCATTCCTTCTGAAATCACCCAGGTCGAGCGGCGCGCGGTGGAAGATAGCGCCTACCGTGCCAAAGCCGCCGAAGTATATTTGGTGGAAGAGGCGATGGCGGCGGCGATTGGGGCAGGCCTGCCGATCACAGAACCGCACGGCAATATGATCGTGGATATCGGCGGCGGCACCACGGACATCGCCGTGATTTCGTTATCTGGCATTGTTTATTCCCGTTCTGTGCGCGTGGCTGGCAATGAGATGGACGAAGCCATCATTCAATACATCAAGCGCAAATATAACTTGCTGATTGGTGAGCGCACAGCCGAAGCGATCAAGATTGAAGTCGGTTCCGCCGCTCCTCTGGACGATGAATTGACGATGGAAATCAAAGGCCGCAACCTGATTGAAGGCATTCCGAAAACCATTGTGATTACCGATGAGGAAATTCGGGAAGCCTTGGCCGATTCTGTGGCCACGATTGTCAACGCCGTGCGGGTGGCGTTGGAACGCACTCCCCCAGAGCTTTCCGCCGATATTGTGGATCGTGGCATTGTGCTGACCGGCGGCGGTGCCATGCTCAAGAAATTAGACACGCGCTTGATGCAGGAAACAGGGTTGCCCGTGGCAGTTTCCGAAGACCCGTTGTCCTCAGTGGTCCTCGGTGCTGGAACGATGCTGTCGGATTTCAACTTGCTGCGTCGTGTGCGGTGGGATAGCACCACTTTACCAGCCTAGTAAGAGTCATTGGCAACTCGCGCTTGGTGGCAGGTAACTGTCTACGAAAGTCTGTTGACCCGTTAATCATAGCCTTCTGATTGTTCTTTGTTTGTGGATATTAGAACCAGCCTGAAAAACAATCCGCCTTTTTTGCTTGTCGTGTTGCTGGCGGCGCATCTGCTCGTTGTCTCGTTCAACCCTGCTCCCGGACAAGTGGGACGCCGCTTTGGCGAAGTCATCCTGATGACACTTTTCCAACCGCTGCAGTCCGTGCTTGGCCTCGCCAGTTCAGGCGTGGGCGGAATAAAAGATAAATATTTGGTGTTGCGCGATGCTCGGGCCGAGAACGTCAAGCTGCAAGCGCAAGTCGCACAACTCGAAACAGAAAAACTGAAGCTGCAAGAATATCTTAGGGTGGTGGAGCAAACCAGCAAGCTTACCAACGTAAGCCTCCCCCAGGCGGCCCCAATTGTGCCCGCGCAAGTGGTCGGACGTGATGCTACGATCTGGTTTCGCACCGTGGTGATTGATAAAGGCTTAGCTTCCGGCATCGAAAAAGATCAGCCTGTCGTCACGGCACAGGGGTTGGTTGGACGCGTCACGACCGTGGCACTAAATTCCTCACGAGTTTTGTTATTGACGGATGAACGCCATGCTTCCGGGGCTGCCATCGGGCAAGCCGCTGAGTCGCGCGTGATGGGCATTGTCCAAGGCACAAGCAATTCCTACGGCAAGAGCAATCTTCGTTGTGAACTTAAGTTAGTTGGAGGCACTGGCGAAAAACCTGCGGTGGGTGAAATCGTCTTCACTTCAGGGCAGGATGGTTTTTACCCGCGCGGTCTGATTATCGGCAAAGTCGCTACCCCACTAAATGCGGCTGAAAACTCCCCTGACACTGTCCCCATTGAGCCTGCCGCCCCCTTAGATAAGCTCGAAACTGTAGGTGTCGTATTGATCTCGAAAGAGAAAATTCAAGCTCAGAAAGAAGAATTGGATAAGGTGGAAAGGGACAAAGAGCAACAAGACAAAGATCGTCAAAAGAAAGCTGCCGAGCAAAAGAAAAAGCAGGCAGCGCAATAATAACGGGCGTCATCACCGCGCAAAGCCGTGATGGTTGCCAAGATCAAAGTTAGCGTCCCAGAGAGTAGCAAGCCTTTCGGTTAGCCAGACTAGAAGGATTACCTTTCAAGAAGGAACGCTTAAAGAAGAGTTGATTTGGAGAACGAAAGTACCGGGCGCGCGCGCATTTATAAGATCGGAGCCTGTTTATTGGTTGCGGCCTTCGCGCAAACTACCCTGAAACAAACTGTTAGCCCCCAGCTCGGCTATATTGATTGGCTCTTACTGATTACTGTGTACGTCAGTATGATGCGGGAACCTGTGCTAGCCTTACTGACAGGAACGGTGGCCGGGATTTTCTACGATATGTCCTCCGGCAGCGATGTTCCCATGGGGGTCAGTGGCATTGCCTATGTTGTAGCCGCTTACATCGGGTACTGGGTTTCGACCTCATTTCTCGTCGAAGGGTTACTAATTCGGGTGGCGACGGTCGCCGGAGCGAGTGTGGTAGCTGCTATTTTGCGGCTTTCCTTGTATACTTTCACCGTGGATGTGAAGATGCCGGTGGATGCAGCCTTGGAATTGATTCTCGGGCCCACCGTGAATTTGATACTTTCTGTTCCTATCTTTCTGGCGTTGGACCAGCTTTTCGATTTTGGCAGACGCGCGAAAATGCGGCGGGCTGAAGCGATGCGTAATGCGCCCAAGCGGCGTAAATGGCTAGTTAAGAAAGACCCGCGTTGGAAACTCAGCCGCAAAAGGCCGAAAGTTCGGTTCCGCTGAGAACGACTGGAAGATAAAACTTATAGGCAGGAATTGTTTTCGCTTTAACTATGAAATCAATGCCACATAATTCTGGTGACCCCTTTGAAGCCAAGCGGCAGTTGGACCTCCGCTTGGAAATCATTCGGTTCTTGGCGGTCGCGATTTTTGTGGCGTTGGGCGCACGCCTTTATTGGTTACAGGTCAAAAATTACGAAAGCTATCGCGATCAGTCGGATAATAATCGGTACAAAACGATTCCGATTCCGGCGCGGCGTGGCAGAATTCTGGATCGCAACGGTAAAGTGCTGGTTGATAGCCGGTATGCTTACAACATTGTGCTGGAACGCAAGTTGGGGAAGCGCGAAATCACGCCGAGTCAGTTTCCTGAGATTCATAAGTTACTCACCAAAAATCTGGACATTGAGCCGGACTGGTTGAATAAGCGTTTTGAAGCCGCAAAATTCGCCCCGCGTCATATCCCGATTGTCGTGAAAGAAGATGCCTCTTCGAGAGAAGTGCAATGGGTAGCAGCGCATCAAAGCGACTATCCTGAAATCCGAGTCGAACGGGCCCCGCAGCGGCATTATATCCACGGTACCTTGGCCGCCCACGCCATCGGTTATGTTGGTGAAGTGAGCTTGCCGCAGTTAAATGCTTCAGGTGGGCAGTACAACCAGGAGAAAGGCTATAAGTTCGGTGACATTGTTGGTCAGGCCGGATTGGAACGCTCTTATAACGATGTTTTAACCGGACGCGATGGCTGGCGCAAAGTAATTGTGAACAGCCGGGGAAGAATCGAAGACGAAGTAGATAAATCAGACCCAATTCCAGGCCGTGATCTTTATACCACGCTGGATTTGGAACTCCAGCAAGAAGCCGAGAAGCAAGCCGAGACAATGCCGGCTGGGAGGGGGGCCATTGGCATGATGGACCCTAACAATGGCGAGATTTTCGTTTTTGTCAGTCGCCCTGCCTTTGATCCCAACACCTTTTCACAGCGTTCCAAGACGCCGGAAGGACGCGAGGAGATTTCCGATTATTACCAGGACACGGATCGCCCACTCTACAATCGCATGATTCAAGGTGGCTTTGTGCCGGGTTCGACCTGGAAATTGATGACCTCTGTGGCGGCTTTAAATGAAGGGGTGATTACGCCGAAGGAATCGCGGATTCAGGATGGTGGCATTCAACTTGGCAATTACTTTATGAATTCCATGTCGCATGCCGGGCATGCCGGATATTGTCACCGCGATCACGATTTCTGCGGACGGTTATTTTTATCGGTTGGGGCTGAAGATGGGCGAAGAGCGATTTGCCAAATGGGTCGAAAAGTTTGGTTTTGGGCATCGCACGGGGATTGACTTGCCACACGAAGATGCTGGCTTACCGCCGACCGCTGCGACTAAGCGAAAGATTTATGAAGCCCTCAGCAAGCGGAAACTGAAGGAAGCCGAAGCCGCGCCAACTCCTGAAGCGAAAAGGCGGCTGACTTATCAGGCAGAACAAATCCTCAAAGAGGCCAAATGGACGGATTACGACATGGCCGCTTCCGCTTTCGGGCAGGGGCAAAACAAATCCACTCCGCTGCAATTGATGCGCTACGTCAGCGGCCTGGCCAATGGCGGCAAAATGTATACACCCCATTTGCTGCTTAAAGCGGTGGCGGGAATGGATCGCAACGACGTTTCACATCCTGAAATACGTTATGAAGAAAAAGGGTTCTATACTGTACCGATGGCTCCGGAAATCCACGACATCGTGAAGCGCGGCATGTATGCCGCCGTCAACTTGGGCGGCGGTACGGGCGGCGGCGCGCGGATCGAAGGGTTTGACGTTTGCGGCAAAACCGGCACGGCACAGGTTGCTTCGAATGAGCGCGCTGGCTCGAAGAATAAAGATCACGCTTGGTTTATCAGTTTCGCGCCCAAAGATAAACCGGAAATCTGTGGCGTAGTGCTGACGGAAAACGCAGGTTTTGGCGGCAGAGAATCCGCCCCTCGCGCCAAGGCGATTTATGAGGTCTACTATCGAAGAAAAGCTACTGTGCCGAGTGATGCACAGGCGCAATTGGTCAAGACGCCATGAGAACAGCCATTAGCGATTAGGCCTTAGCCATTAACCATTTCTTCTGGCTAACGGCTAACAACTAATCGCTAACAGCTTATACCGAAGTTATGATGCTGGCACCGAATCCAAGATTTCTCCGCGATTTTGATTGGCTCTCGTTCCTGTTAATTCTGGGGTTGATGGCGTTCGGGATCGTGCAGATTCATAGTGCCAAGCCGAATGATCCTTCGCTGTGGCGGAAGCAAATTATTGCGATGGTCTTGGGGCTAATTGTCATGTTCATCGTGACCAAGATGGATTACAACCGTCTCTTTAGCCTCGCGCCGTATTTGTATGGGTTTGGCATCTTTTTGTTGGTGTTAGTGTTGTTATTTGGCGAGAAGATCAATGGTAATAAAAATTGGCTCAAACTCGGGCCCTTGGGCGGTATGCAGCCTTCCGAATTGGCCAAGATTTTTACCTTGATGATGTTGGTCCGGTTTTTCTCGGAGGTGCGTGAACGCCCGCTCCGGGTCAAAACGATAGCCACGGCAGGGCTGATCTGGCTCGTGCCAACCGTGCTGGTGTTATTGGAAGGCGATACCGGCAGCACGCTCAGTTATTTTTCATTTTTCGCCGTGTTGCTTTTTATTTGCGGTTTGCGGTGGAGTTGGATTGCTGCTGCCGTGGCAGCAGTTGTTCTGGTTGTTTTAATTGCGGTTCCACGGGTGAAGGCCTGCACCAGTTATCAATGCGAGCGGATCAAGGCCGTCTATTGGCCTGACTTGGCGGCGAAACGGTATCGCTATCAAAACGAGCAATCTTATATTGCGATTGGTTCTGGTGGCCCTTACGGCAAAGGGATTGGCAATGGGACACAAGGCCGCCTGGGATATGTGCCGGAAGTGCATTCTGATTTTATTTTCACTATTGCGGGCGAGGAAACCGGGTTTCTCGGTTGCAGCCTCGCTCTGGGAGCTTACTTACTCATCATTTGGCGTTTGATCCAAACCGCGCAACAGTCGCGCGACCGTGAGGGGGCCTTGTTGGCCGCTGGGTTTACCGGTCTGTTGCTGTACCACGTGGCCATCAGTGTTGGGATGGTGCTAGGGCTTTTGCCGATTATGGGCATCCCCTTGCCGCTCATGAGTCACGGCGGGACTTCCATTTTAGCGACACTGTTCGCTTTAGGGCTTTGCCTGAGCGTGCGCTTACGCCGGTTTGTTAATTAGCGCCCGAATGATGGAGAAGAAATTAACCGAAACGCTCACGCGGGCGTTTCTTTGCGGGTGACGAGATGAGTTGTTTCATCGCTTCCTCGCCGTTGTGCTGTAGCTAAGGCCATTGTCGTTGGTAGCTGGTTGTTTGGCTCCTCTGCAATTGCTTCACTGCTGCACACGAGAACAGGTTCCTCAATGAAAACCTCATTAGCGTGGCCGCGTGCTGGCTGGTTCAGCAGTGTGCGGACAATCGCTACTTTCGTTTCACCGATAAGCGAAAGAGAGAGGCGTGATCACTTTGGAAGGGCACGGGACAGTCGTCATCGTTTCCCTTCCCAAGCGACCACCGCCCACATCTTCACTGATTGGTTTCACGGCAAAATTAGTAACTCTATCGGCTTACCGCTCGGCGGGGAAGCGGTCGTGTCGTGGGCGCAGGTCATGCGCTACACCGCCGCGACTGCCGCCTCCGCGCGGTGCGCTTTTTTTATTGGATTCCTGCCTCCGCTGGATGCGGAGCTTTGACATTGATGGATAGTCGGGTGGCGATGGTTGATGACCAACTACCAAGCGGCCTTTCGCTTTGGGCACCCATCCGCTGGCTATCGCTCTCAAGGAGAACTAGATGAGCAAAGAATTGATTGTTAGTTTGAATGGGCGAGAAAAGAAAATTGCGATTATCGAAGATGATGTCGTCACCGAATTTTATGTCGAACGCGGCGATGAAAACCAAGGCATCGTGGGCAATATTTATAAGGGCAAAGTGATGAAAGTGTTGCCCGGTATGCAATCGGCCTTTGTGGACATTGGCCTCGAACGCGACGCCTTTTTATATGTTTCCGATTTTATTGATGACGAAGAATTCGACGGCGCTTTGCAGGACGACCGTCAGGAGCGACGCCCGCCGGCCAGATCGGAACGTCCAGAACGTCCAGAACGCCTGGAACGCTCCGATAGACCGGATAGAAATCGCACTTCCCGTACTCCTTTGACGGTTATTCCCGTCACGGCTGACGCGGCTGACGCGGAAGCCGACGAACAAGACGACGAAGCAACCTTGGAAGCTTTGAGTCATATTGAGGAAATTGGCGAAGAACCGGTGCTCGAACGCGACCCTGAAGACGAAGCTGAGACTATCGCCGCCGTGCTGCTGGCCGAAGCTGAACCGGTGGCCAGTGCGCGTGATCGTCGCCGGAGCCGCTTGCGATATGTGGCACCGGAAGACGTCAAAGAAAAGGCAGCAGCGCCTGTGGTAAAAGCGGCAGCGCCTGTTGTGACCGAAGTTGTGGCCGAAGCGGAAGCTGCGGAACCCGACGTGGAAGAAGCGGTGGTCGAAGTGGTTGAAGCGTCGGATGAGCCATCCAGTCGCCGACGCCGACGCCCACGCACCAAACGCACGCGTGAAGAAGCGCCCGTAGTAGAAGCCGTAGAAGCCGAAGAGCCGGGGGTTGAAACGGTAAGGGAAGACGCTACGGAAGAGGCCGTCGCCGTGCAGGCAGCGGCGGCTGCTCCTGTGCCCGAAGTGGCTCAGGTTTTTGAGCCGACGCCGTTGGCTGAGCCGGGTGAACCAATGGAACGCATCAGCGATGATGATTTAGGACCCGCTCGCGCCGACAGAATTATTGCGCCGCCAGAAGCATTGGTGAGGGTGAAAATGACCGTTGATCCCACGCCAGAAGTCCACGTCGGTTCGCTGCAAACGGCACTGCAAAGTGATGACGGGTTTGAGCGCATCAGCGATGATGACGGCACTGCTTCACCCGCCGCGGAACGGACAGCGATTGTCGTCGAGTCGCCCCTTGCGTCGCCCGCCGAGTCGCTTGGCGACACGACGCCGGAAGCTACTGAAGAAGAAGCTGCGGCTACGACAGAGGGAGAAGGCGCTTTGGACTTGCTTCCCGATGCCAGCGCCGAGGTGCGAGAGAAGAAATCGCGCGCGGAATTCGCTACGCGGCGTGGCGGACGTGGTCGCCGTCGTCGTCCCGGCCCGAATGATGGCCCAGGGTCTGAGGGCGGCGACGAAAAAAACATGGAAACAGAAGCAGAAGCCGTTGCAGAACCTGTGAGCAGTTTGCTTCCGCCTGCGAGCGGGGTACCTTTGCCCCCGAATGGCGGGGGCGGGGCCATGCGCCCCGAAGGCGGAGCGTTAACCATGCGTCCCGGTCGCCCGGTCATTTCTGATTTGCTACGCGAAGGCCAGGAAGTCCTGGTGCAAATCGCCAAAGAACCCATCGGGCAAAAAGGCGCGCGCATTACTTCGCATATTGTGCTGCCCGGACGCTACGTCGTTTATATGCCGACGGTAGATCACATCGGCGTCTCACGCAAAATTGGCACGGATGAAGAGCGCCAGCGGCTCAAACGCACGCTCAACCAATTGCGTGCGGAAAATAATATTCCCGGTGGTTTTATTGTGCGCACTGCCGCCGCGAGTCGCACGACCGAAGAATTGCGCGATGACGTGCAATATCTGGGGCGCACCTGGCTGGAAATGCGCCGCCGCTCAGATCGTTCTAAAGCTCCTTCGGTGGTGCATCGTGATCTGGATTTGGTGCAACGCATCCTGCGCGATCAGCTTTCCTCAGACTTCACCGCGATTCGCGTGGACAATGAATTCGAGTACGAACGCATTGTGGATTTCGTTAATCGCTTTGCGCCGAAGCTGATTCATCGCGTCAAGCTGTACACCAAAGAGAATCCGATTCTCGACGAGTACGGTGTGCAAGGCGAAGTGGATAAAGCTGTCAAGCCGCGTGTATGGCTGAAATCCGGTGGCTACATCGTCATCAATCAAACCGAAGCGCTGGTGGCAATTGACGTCAACACCGGCAAATTCGTCGGACGCTCGAATCGGCTCGAAGACACCATCGTCAAAACCAACCTCGAAGCGGCCAAAGAAATCTCGCGGCAAATTCGGCTGCGCGATCTCGGCGGCATCATCATCCTTGATTTCATTGATATGGAAGAGCGCCGCAATCGCCAACGCGTGATGCAGGCGTTGGAAGTCGAATTGCGCCATGACAAATCGCCCTCGAAGATTCTCCAGTTCAATGATTTCGGACTCGTTGCGATTACGCGCAAACGCGTCAAGCAATCACTCGAACGCACGCTCTGTACGCCGTGCAGCTACTGCGGCGGCGGTGGTATGGTCAAGAGCGCGCAGACGATCTGTTATGAATTGTTGGCTGATGTGCGCCGCGTGGCGAAACACGAAAATCACCAAAGCGAAGTTGTTTTGCGTGTGAACCCTGAAGTCGCAAAAGCCTTGCGCACGACAGAACGTGACATCTTCGTAGACATCGAATCGCATTTTACCGGCGTCGTCACCATCAAGAGTGACCCCGCGATCCATCAAGAGCAATTTGATATTGCGTTGGTCTGATAAGACGATACTGCGAACGAAGCAACCCTGAGCCTGACGCACAAAGCTGCCCGTTCGCAGTATTATTCAATTTATCTCCTGTTATCTTCCTGTTATCTAAAGTTGTTGATGAGGACGACATCGTTATTGACCACGCCGCGAATCAGGGCCAGCCGTTTGCCATCGCGTGACCACGCGAAGCCGAAAATAGTCTCTGCTTGAAAATTGGTCAATTGCTTAGACGGGCCGCCCGCGAGCGGCTGGCTCCAGAGATTGGAGACGCCCTCGCGGGTGTCAATGTAGGTCAGTGCGCGTCCGTCGGTAGTCCAACGCACGTGCGAAAGAGGCAGCGCAAAAGTTTTGATCGGCTCTCCGCCTGCAAAGGGAATGACCGCGATGGAAGTCGGTGCATTAGGTCCTTCCTTATAATGGCAAGCAATCAGTTTTCCGTCTGGCGAAATAGCTGGGTATCTGGAATATTTGTCAGTAAGTTGTACCGGAGTCCCGCCGTCAATCGCCACCTTCCATAAAGTTATTTTGCCGGAACTGCCGGACGTATACACCACCCATTGACCATCGGGTGAGCAGACGGGCCAGTCATCGAGGTTAGCCCTGGGTCAATCGTTTGGGGTTGCCTCCATCAGAATCCATTCTCCAGACATTGGATTCCCCAGAGCGATAAGATAACCTGAAAACGATATAACGGCCATCGGGTGAGACTGATAGATTGTCATCTGTTTGAGGATCACCCGTCAGTTGTTGTTGGTTGCTTCCATCTGGCGTACAGCGCCAAATGTCCAGATTGCCACTCGCAAGGGATGGGTAAACGATTTTGCCATCCAGCGTCCAACCCAGGCCTGCCTCATGGTCGCCCCTACCCTCGACACGATCTGTCTAGCCGATGCGGGTTCCCTAGGCGACGTCGTCAAAAGGTCGAACAGTCTATCTTCCTGCACTGTGATGAGCGCCTGCGAGTCAGCAGCGAGGCTCACGTTGCGATACCACTGAAGATCGTTGGTAATTCTTTGCGCCTCGCCACCGGGGTAGGAAAGATGCCAGAGCTGAAGTGGTGAGCCTGCGGCGGAAGCTTGATCCCTTGCACTCATCACCAATCCGCTAGCGTCTGAGAGCCAGGCCAAGCTGGTAATATAACGCCATCGCTGAGAGGTAATCCTCATCTCCGTCCCTTCTTCCACTCGCACAGCCACCACGCTATTGTAAGAGCCGTTGGCATCAATATTCATAGTGCCAAAGGCAATGACCTCTCCCTCGGGCGACCACGCTACACTCTCAGGGTTGATCAGGGCAGGTCGCTTGCGCAAAGCGAGTTTTTGTTCTCCGCTGCCATCAGAATTGGCTCGGATGAGCGTCGCTTCGCCTTGACTCAAATCAACCCGGACAAACGCGAATTGCCGACCATCGGGAGAAAAGGTAACGGGGCCAGAGACATTGGCGATCAGTTTTCTAGCTGCACTCCCAAGAACCGGCATTTGGTAGAGGTGTCGAGTCGTTAACGTAGTACAGATAGTTGCCATCGCGCGAGAAGGTCAGTCCCGTGATAGTTCGATTCTAGCCGGCGGGGGCAATCTGCACATTGCTGGTTATCGCTACCTGCCTCAGCCACAAGCTCTGCTGTCCAGCATCCTGCTTGGCATAGGCCACGTACGTGCCATCAGCGTGAAATCGCAGCGGTCGTGATGTTGCCGGTGTTGGTGAGCTTGCGCATCTCGCTATCGTTTGCTGAGCGGTGCGCCTGGCTGTGTCCTGGTTTCCGGGTTGGCCTGGCGTTGGCTGATCAGCCGGTAGAGACCGAAAACTGTTCCGCCTCCGACAAGAATGAGCGCTGTGATCCCCATGGCTACGGCTCGGTTGTGCTGCTTGATCGCTGCTGATTAGATACTCCGCCCTGGAAGTCTCGCGTGCCTTGTTTCGCTGTCGCTAGTCGGGACCATTGGTTCACCGTTGGCCAGCCCCATGCTGGCTGCCCGCTGCCTGTATTCAACGGCTTTCGATGCCGAGTAACCGTTGCAGGTTCAGGACGCAAGCTCTACCTCCGCCGCAACAATCCGCAGCGCGTGTGCTCCTGCAAGATCAGCGTGGTTTCTCCGCTCTCTGCCTCTTTCACTTCAGCCACGAAGCGGTAGCCGCGCTTCGGGATCGTCTCAATGTAATCCCGCGTGCCGTCGCCTTCGGCCAGCACCTTGCGCAGCGTAGAGACGTTTTTCGCGAGCGTTGCTTCTTCAACAAAGCGTCCGGCCAGACTTGATTGAGCAATTCTTCCTTCTCCAGGATGCGCCCACTGTTTTCGACGAGGACGAAGAAGCGTCTCATACGCCTTGAGGGTAAGGGGAACATGCCGACCATCACGCAAGAGAATGCGTTGCGTCAGATCAAGGCGGAAAGGGCCAAATTCGTAGAACCTACTTTGTTTGCTTTTCCATACGAACTGCCAAAACTATTTCCAAGACTATTTCAGAGCTTTTTCAAGACTCTACTCTTTTGCTTCCACGGTAATGCTTGCGCCGTCACATACCAATGATGATGGTGCTGAGTGCACATGAACCTGCGGTTCGCGATTGTAGCGTAGTTGCTGCAGCACGGGCAATCATCTCGCACGGCGAAAGTGAGGCGGTGTCTCGAAAAAGAAGCACGTAGAGATCACAGCCGAAGTTCAGCTCACGCTGATTCTCAAGAATCGCAACGCCGCCCTTCCCCTGCTGGCGTTCGCAGTGCAACCAGCAAGCCAGGATGATCTCGCTGACAGCTCCGGCCGCAGTACTGGCTGGCACGAGCGTGCGCGAAATCTTCCGAGCGCGTCGAGGCAGGCGGTCTGCACTTTCTCTAGAAACGCCGGACAGGACAACTTCGCATCTGCTTCCGACTCGAGTCAATCGGGAGCTGAGCGCACTTTCGAAATTTCTCAACCCTTCTCTTTAGGGATGGAAAAAATCGCAAAATATTTCATGTGAGATGGCAGTTTTTGTTTCCCAAACGCGCCTGTAGGAATAGAAGAATGCTTACTTTTGCAGCAACAACGTGTTTGGAGAGCAAGGTACTAGAACGTTATTTCAACTGAAAAAAGGAGCAACAAGATGAAACTCCCAGTCAATCTCCCTTGATCTTCCGTCGCTCGACCTTGGCCGTCCTGGCTGGCAGTGTGACTCTTACTGAGTATCACTCGTAGCGGATTGATGAAGAGTCGCTCATCGATTGCCGTCACTCCGATGAAGAGCGCCGCTGGTGAGAGTCTCACCGTGCGCTCAGCGGCGAGGCTGCCATTGAGCATTTGAAGCAGCAGGGGCAATACGAATCGCTGGCCGACGGCGATGAAGGACGGCGCGCTACAGCGTCCACCAGTCTGTCGGGCGGGCGCGGCGAGTTTTACGCCTAACAATCCGGCGCAACAGTATCAGGCCGCTCTTCTCGCCCGAAGGGGTCGAGGTGCGCGCGGCCGGCGAGAGCGGGTGCGGGCTGGCGCGCTGGGTTGAAACTGCGCAGCGTGGGTTATGGCGCGCGGCAACTGGCGGTCGGCGCGGGGCGACTTCAGCGCCAGCGGCAATCCGTGTCGAGTACGAACGCTCGTTCCAGTCCGCAACTCCGCGATCTCAGCACTCCGACAATCAAGGAGTGGTATATCAACCGCGCGGACGGGTTGGAACAAGGTTTCACGCTGGCGGCGCCGCCGGTCGAACGGCGCGCGGGCGAGCGGCTGCGCGTAGCAATGAGCCTGGCGGCGAGATTCGCGCGCCAAAGCCAGCAGCGCTAGACAGTTCGATCGAGCTGGTGCGTACAGCGTGGCCGTAGAGCGTGCTGCGTTACGAGAAGCTGGTGGTGACGGACGCGCGGGGCGGAAGCTGGTGGCGGCGATGGGTACCGAAGCGGGCCAAGTGTGGCTGGAAGTGGATGACGCGGAGGCGGTTTATCCTGTGACTATTGATCCGACGTTTACGCAGCAGTCCCAGCATCGACCGCCCAGCGATGCCGCAGCGCATGATCGGTTTGGCTAGCCTCGGTCGGAATCGCTCTGGCGAAGACGATCGGCTCCGGCAAAGGTGCTGGTAGCGTTTACACGAACGCTACCGGGAGTGATGGTGGACCAGATCAACAGCTCGGCAGATCGCCTCCGGTGAGCCCACGTCTTCGTGCGGAGCGTGACGACCGGGACTAGGCTCACACCTTGAAGCCTCCAACACCGCCGGCGAGCTGGACGCGTGCAAGTTGAGTGGCGGTTTCGGGCGACACTACTGCGGTCGCAAATCAGCGACGAGACAGTAGTGCCGCCGGAAGCTCACGCCGACCAGTATTGGGGGCACAACATGCGTCAACGCCTCCGCGTACGTCGTTTCGTGCGGACGGCACGACCTGGAGCCAGCAAGCTGAAGCTCAGCTTGCTCAGCGACTGGCGCGACATACGACTTTTTCGTCATCTACGGTCGCGATGTAACAGTCCGACACCGTCGTGGGTGGGGCGTTTCGCTGCGACATCAGTGCGACCGGATCAAGGCTCGGCATATGTCTTCGTGCGGCTCATGTGCGACCTGAGAGCCTAGCACACGAAGCTCAACGCCTCCGATGGCGCAGCGTGGCGTTTTCGTTGCGGCAGCTGCACGTCCTGGATTAGCAGCGACAAGCGTAGCGGTCGGAGCCTTTAACACTGCGGTCGTTCGGGATCAAGGCTCGGCCTGTTTCTTCGTGCGGTCAGGCGTGATCTGGAAACCAGCAGCAGAAGCTCACTGCCAGCGATGGTCGCGAGCGATGAGTTTGGTAATTCAAGGTCGCGATCAGCGGTAGAGACAGTGGCGGTCGGAGCACATCCTGATGACCTCGTGACCCGCGATCAAGTGCTCGGCCATATGTCTTCGTGCGGAGCAGGCGCGACCTGGAGCTCAGCAAGCTTACCTCGAAGCTCACCGCGGTGGATGCATTCTTTGGCATCTCGGTCGCCATGTGCGGCGAGACTGTCGTGGTCGGGGCAAATGATGACGACGGTAATGCTACCCGGGGTGATGGCTGACCAGAGCACATCTTAGCTAAGAACGCCCTCCGGCGCAGCCTACGTTTCGTGCGGTGCGGCACGACCTGGAGCCAGCAAGCTGAACTCAAAGCCTCCAGCGCTGCCGCGGATGACAACTTTGGTTTCTCAGTTCCGATGTCAGGCCAGACCATCGTGGTTGGGGCCTACGCTGAGGACAGCAAACCCACCGGGGTCAATGGTGACGCAGAGCAACAACCTAGGTAGCTGCTTGGGCGAACCTACGTTTGTGCGGAGCGGCACTGACCTGGAGCCACAAACTTACTCTGAAAGCTCGAACACTGTGGTGGATGATTTTGGTCGCCAGGCTCAGTCGTGATGTCAGATGACGCCGTTGTGGTCGGGGCAGAAGGTGACGATATTGTGGACAGCACGATAGCGACTCGGGGTCACGTGCTGATGTATAGCCTAGCTAGGTCTTTGCCGCCTGCTCCTGTTTGCCGCCCCTGCTTCTACTGCCCCAACAATTACCGATTCAACCCGATCCAGTAACCGTTTGCGCAGGCGCGCCCGCCCAGGCTTCTCTGTTACCGCTAGCGGGCACTACAGGCCTCACCTATCAATGGCGCAGAAGGTGGCTTCGCTCCACCAATAGCAGCTACATCTCCGGCGCAGATACGGCGACTTCTAACGATTAACCCGGCTTCGGCCAACACCACCGGTTCGTATGACGTGGTAGTTACAGGCTCATGCGGTACTGTGACTTCAGACGCTGCAAGCCTGACAGTCAACGAGCCTCCATGATCAGCAGCCAGCCCATGAGCCAGACAAAATGTATTGGCGAAGCTCATCTTTTTCTGTGACGGCGAGTGGTACGGGATTGAGCTATCAATGGCGTAGAATGGAGCGCCAACATCGCGGGCGCAACCGGACCTAGCTATACCATTCCTTCGGTCAATGCTGGTGATGCGGCCAATTATGATGTGCTGGTAAGCGGCTCGTGCGGGATTCCGGTGACTTCGTCGCTTGCAACCCTCAGCGTCGTCAGCCGACGACGATTACCACACAACCCGTCAGCCAGACGGTGAGTGTTGGCGCTCCGGTCACCTTCTTCGTATCAGTTAACGGTACGGCTCCCTTCAGCTCTACCAGTGGCAGAAAAATAACATCGCCATCGGTGGCGCGAACAGCAATACGTAGTACAATTCCTGCAACCGCCATCGGTGATGCAGGTTCTTACACTGTCGTCGTGAATAACGTCTGTAATAGTAGTGTAACCAGCAATGCGGCAACGCTAACTGTTAATGATCGCCGACAAACACCGCACCCCCTATCACGCGGCAGGCGGGTCTGAGCTTCAACTTCTTTCAGATTGCCACGGTTAACGACCTGGAAGACACCGAGAATACACTGGTCGTGAGGATCAACGGAGTGTTAGTGAACAGCCCGGATAATGTGCCGGTGAACGGTGTGGATGATTCGGCCCTCAGCGTTGCCCTGACAGGTGCAGTTAGGGCGAATGTTACGACGACTTGTGCCTGCGACCTCGGCAAATTTCACGCTCCGCGTGACAGACAGCAGCGGAGCCTCTGCTGAAGCTGACGCTGGCGGTAACCATTAATCCCTACCCACCGCCGCTACTTAGTTACGCCGGCCCGCAAAGCCTGATTGCCAGGCGGCTCGCTCACCGTTACCCCTACGACTCTACTAAGCGACAATGGAAGCATCGCAAGCGTTGCTCGTCCAGGTGCGGACGCCCGCTGGGTTTCACGGGGACAATCAACGTCAACAACTCAGGCGTCGTCTCAATCACCAATGCAGGGCCGGTCGGAACTTACCCCGTAACGATTCGCGCGACGGATAACTGCGGCACAACCAAAGACGCGCAGTTTTACGCTCGTGGTCAAACGCTCCTGGCCTGTACAAGCGTAAGCCTTAATCAACCGGCATCATCGCCGTTCAGTGTCGGGGACGAGCCTGCCGCTGTGGTAACTGGATATTTCAATAACGATAGCAACCTCGACTTAGCCGTTTCCAACTACGCCTCTGACAACATCTCGGTGCCACCTGGCAATGGGATGGGCAGTTTCAGTGCTGCCACGAACTTCAATGTTGGGGATGGGCCTTCAGGCATTGCAATCGGTGATTTTAATTTGGACGGCAATCTGGATTTCATTGTTTCCAACCGCTTGTCCAATAACGTTTCAGTCTCGCTCGGCAACGGAACAGGAGGTTTCGGTGCCCCTGCCAATCTTCATCGTCGGCACGCATCCGGTCTTCGCCCTCCCGGTAGACCTCAACAGCGATGGCAGGCTCGACATTCTCTGACCGCCAATTACAGTTCCAATAATCTGACGGCGCTACTCGGCGATGGTGTTGGCGGAGTTATCGTTTCCGTGTAACGTTTGGCGTCGGCACAGGGCCTGATTGCCGTTCTTGCTACCGGCGATTCTCAACCTTGACGGCAGTCCCGATGTTGCGTGTCGAATCAGGATCTGATAACATTTCCGTATTTGTGAATTCCGCCGACGGGTTTCGCTCCGGCAGTAAACTTCAATGCGGTGATGGCCCGTACCATCTTGCGATAGCAGACTATAATCGGAGCCAGAAGCTCGACACCGCAGTAGCCCAATCTCAACTCCGACAATGTCTCAAGTGCTGCTTGGCAACGGAGCGGGAAGTTTTGGCGCGGCCACGAACTTTAACGCTGGAGATGGGGCGATCAGCCCGGTAGCCATTGACCTTGACGGTGACGGTAAACTCGACCTTCGCCGTCGCTAACGAAACTGCTGACAATGTCTCTGTTCTGCTCGGCAACGGGGTCGGCGGGTTTGGCCGCACCTACCAACTTCAACACAGGCGATAAGCCAAGATTCGTTGCAGCGGGCGATTACAACAAAGACGGCAAGCTTGATCTGGCTGTCCTGAATAGCAGCACTGACAACGTAACTGTACTTCTTAACCACTGCGTCGCCTGTTCGACGCTCACCTCGGCCCGCCAACACTCCCAAATGGCACGGCTGGAGTAGCGTACACGCAGACGATAGCAGCGAGTGGCGGTTCCGCGCCTTACACCTACGCTATTACCGGCGGCAATTTGCCCAATGGTCTTACGCTTTCATCAAGCGGATTACTTTCGGAACACCAACCGCCGGATGTAACTTCAGCTTTACCATCACAGCGACGGACGCCAATTCCTGTACTGGCAGTCAGAACTACACGCTTTTGATTAGCGATCCTCCCACGATCATCAGTCAGCCTGTAGACGTCGTCAAGTGTGTTGGCCAGCCAGCAACTTTCTCAGTGGCAGCAACGGGTGCGGGATTAACTTACCAATGGCGCAGAAATGGAATTAACATCGCAGGCGCAATCGGCAGTAGCTTCACTATCGCTTCGGTGAGTACCTGTGATGCTGGTCTCTACACGGTCGTTGCGAGCGGCAGTTGTGGCGTTGCGGCCACTTCTGAGGCCGCAAGGCTGACTGTTAGTAGTATTACCACAGCCATCACAGCGCAGCCAGTGAGCATTACGCGGTGCGAAGGGCAAGCCGCTTCCTTCTCCGTCACCGCCAGTGGCGCGGGGCTAATTTACCAATGGCGCAAAAATAATGTTGCTATTCCGGGTGCCACCAGCCGCACCCTGAATCTCAGTACGGCTAGCCTGGATGAGGCTGGATCGTATGATGTGCTGGTTAGCGGTGTATGTGGCGACCCTGTCACGTCTGCTGCTGCAACGCTGACGGTCAATCCCGACACAGTCATCACCTCACAACCCGTGAGTCAAACAGTCTGCCTTGGTGCCCCAGTTAGCTTCTCCGTGACGGCGAGCGGCACGGGTCCCTTCACCTACCAATGGCGCAAGGGCAATGCGGACATTCCGGGTGCGACCAGCAGTAGTTTGACGCTGGCTTCGGTCACGGCAGCAGACGCAGGTGTCTACCGCGTGGTTGTCACGGGTGCGTGCGACACCAAAACTTCGGCTGCCGTTGCCCTGACCGTTAACACTCCGCCGGTAATAGTCACACCACCTCTCAGCATCACGCGATGCGAAGGACAATCAGCGTCCTTCTCCGTCACGGCGAGTGGTACTGGCCTGACTTACCAGTGGCGTAAGGACGGTGTCAATATTCCGAACGCGACTAGCCGGATACTAAATCTCGGCGCGGTCGAGACCAGTGACGCTGGGACATATGACGTGGTCGTCAGCGGAACCTGCGGTACGGTGGTGGCTGGGGCCTGGGTCTCGGTTGGCAACCTCAACGTAGTACGTACCTTCCACACTGCCACATTGTTGCCAGATGGCAAAGTCCTGGTCGTAGGCGGCGGTGATGGAAGCAGTCTTCTCAATAGTGCGGAGTTATATGATCCGGCCACCGACACCTGGAGCAGTACCGGCAGTCTGAATACCGCGCGAATGAATCACACAGCAACGCTGCTGCCAAACGGCAAAGTGTTGGTTATGGGAGGTAATGTCTTCAATGCCATCACCTCAAGTGCGGAACTCTACGACCCGGCCACAGGGATTTGGAGTAGTACCGGCAGCCTCAACACACCGCGGATTGACCACAGCGCGACGTTACTCCCCGACGGGCAGGTTCTTGTTGCCGGAGGTACCTATACACAGGAACTAAATAGTGCGGAACTCTACAACCCGAACACTGGCACCTGGAGCAGCACCGGCAATCTCAACACCAGCCACCGAAAACATACTGCTACACTGTTACAAAACGGCAAGGTTCTAGTCGCGGGGAGTCTGGGATTCGGAATCGTCCCAATGGCTGGGGCTGAAGTGTACGATCCGGCAACTGGAGCCTGGAGCAATACTGGCAGCCTCAACGCCGCCCGTGCTGAACACACGGCGACGCTGATGCCCGACGGGAAGGTACTTGTGACAGGGGGCCGCGACTTTTTTAACGGTACGACGATGCGCACAACAGCGCAGAACTCTACGATCCGGCTACCGGGCACTTGGAGCAGTTCCGGCAATCTCAACGCGGTCAGGATCCATCACACGGCAACGCTGCTGCCAAGTGGTCGGGTACTGGTTGCGGGCGGTCTTAGTATGCCTTCATTTACTGCTGCTGCTGAATTGTATAATCCGGCCACTGGTGCCTGGAGCAGCGCCAACAGTCTGAACACGGTACGGGGGGGGCATACAGCGACATTACTCTCTGACGGACGTGTCCTTGTGGCAGGTGGTCAAAATGACGGCGGCAATATTAACAGCACAGAGAGGTTCAATTCGGCTGCTGCAACCCTGACCGTTAACACACCTATAAGCATCGCCTCACAACCGGTGAGTCAGACAGTCTGCCTTGGTGCTCCGGCCAGCTTCTCTGCGACGGCGAGCGGCACTGGTCCCTTCACCTACCAGTGGCGCAAGGGCACGACAGACATTCCGGGTGCGACCAGTAGTAGTTTCAGCCTGGCTTCTGTCACAGCGGCGGACGCTGGCTCCTACCGCGTGGTTGTGACCAGCAGCTGCGGGAGCAAGACCTCAGCTATCGCTACCCTGACTATCAACGAACCACCTCTCATCACGGCGCAGCCAGTGAGCATCACGCGGTGCGAAGGACTGGCAGCCTCCTTCACCGTCACAGCCAGCGGTGCCGGACTGACTTACCAATGGCGTAAAAATAATATTGCCATTCCAGGTGCGACCAGCCGCACACTCAATCTTGGTGCGGCCAGCTTGGATGAGGCCGGATCGTATGATGTGCTGGTCAGCGGCGTGTGCGGTGCTCCCGTTACGTCCGCCGCCGCCACCCTAACGGTCAATCCCGACACAGTCATCACCTCACAACCCATGAGTCAGACAGTGTGTTTAGGTGCCGGGGTGAGTTTCTCGGTGACGCCGAGCGGAACAGGACCGTTCACCTATCAATGGCGCAAGGGCACGACGGACATCCCGGGTGCGACCAGCAATAGTTTCGCCCTTGCCTCCGTCACAGCGGCGGACGCTGGTTCTTATCGTGTGGTCGTGACTGGTGCATGTAGCAGCGTGACTTCGGCTGCTGCTACCCTGACCATCAGTACCGCGCCAGTTATTACCGCACAACCTATTAACCGAACAGTTAATGCTGGCGCTACAGTGAGCTTTTCGGTGACGGCGAGTGGCACTGCCCCTCTCACTTATCAATGGCGGAGGAATGGCGTCAACATCGGAGGGGCGACTAGTCGCATCTACACCATTACTGGTGTTGCGGCCAGTCAAGCTGGTTCTTACGATGTGGTGGTGAGTGGTGCCTGTAGTCCGGCGGCAACATCAAATTCGGCGACCCTAACGGTTAACTGAAGGTAGGCAATCTGTCACCCAGACAGTCTCATTCTACTCTACTTCTAACCAATAGTGGCAGAAGAACCTTACCCCACCTCCGTCAGAGGCAACATTTCCGGCAGCGGATGTCACTTCTGACGGAGGTGGGACAGCTTTTCCCGATCCAACCTAAAACATTCTGCTTTCTGCGCGATTACATCGGAGACTTGCTATCTCGAAAGCAACTAAACGGCTTCCTTTTCTATATAATGGATATTCCCCCGTCTTTTTCGCTTTCCCCTTTGTGCCGACGAGTGGGGGAGGATTTTGCTACGGCGAGATGTACAAGGCATAGCCCGCAGCCGATGCTTGCCACGAACCACAGATGATGTGCCAGCGCGATGAAAGTAAAGAACAGCAGGATGCTCAAGCCAAGTGAATGTGCCCAAAGGTTAGACTGTGCTGACCTTACGTTGAATAGCCTGAGGACACTGAAGATGAGCCAGCTCACTACGAACCAGCCGAGAAAGTTTTGCGCGGGGATGCCGTAGTAGGAACCAGTATCAATCCAGCGCCAGTACTTCAGCCCGCCTGCCGCCAGCGGATCAATCACTAGGTCAATGGCGGTCATCCAGCCACTGGCAATCAGTACTTCCAACCAGTTGGGCAGGTGAAAGCCCGTCAGCATTGCTTTGATATATGCAACCAGCGCCAACCACGCAGCAGCCATGACAAGTGGCACGCCGAGAAGCTGCGGTTGCAGCACGTCGGTGTATTCATAGCGCCCAAACGGCCAGCCGGAATGTACGCCAATGGCTTCGGCGACGAAGCCTAGCGCACCCACCGCGAACAGCTTGGCACGATCAGTACGCTCTGCCGCCACCAGCACGATCAAGCCCGCCAACAATAAAAAGGCAGGCGCTGCCCACGCTGCATTGTCCGGTGTCCGGCCCAACAACAGATGCGAGCCGACGCCGCCTACCCATAAGATGAGATAACCGCACGTCAGCACTATTAAGCTCGCTTTACGCACGTTCATATCTTTGAATCAATTCGCAAGTAATCTGCGCGGAAAGCAGCACGGTCGGAGTCCCACCGCCCGGATGCGTGCTGCCGCCGACATAGTACAGCCCGGCATAGCGCGCGTCCTTGTTTGGTGGACGCAGGAAGGCGCGACGCCAGCCATGCGAGTGCGTCCCGTAGATTGCGCCCCCCGGCATCAAATAGCGCTGCGCGATTCGGCGCGGCGTCCAGACATCGCTCACGACGATGTCCGATTCGATGTCTGGAAATCCGCTGCGGCGGAGCCGAGCAAAGACGCTCTGGCGCGCCGTACTGATCTGCGCTTCATCCCACGTGTCAATATCGTTGGCGGGCGCATTGGCCATAACAAACAACGTCTCGCCTGCGCCAGGAACCAGTGAGCGGTCGCTGCGGCTGGGCGCATTGACGTAGACAGTTGGGTCATCCGGGAAGCGCCGTTCATCGAACAATTGCGCAAACTCGCGCCGATAATCGCCTGAAAAATAGACGGAGTGATGTTGCAACTCCGGCAGCGTACGCTTTAGCCCCAACAGAAATACAAGTCCCGACAGTGAACGCTGCTCAAAGGGCAGCATATTGTTGCTTGCCTCGTCTAATAGCTTTGGCCCGTCCGAAGCATCGCCATTCATAACGACAACCTCCGCTGGCAAGCGCACACCATCATCCAGTTGTACCCCTTTTACTCTATGCCCTTCATGTTCAATGCGTGCCACACGCGCTCGCAACAATAGATTGATGCCCGCCCGCTCAGCCAGTGCAAGCAAGCCCTGCACGATGCGATAAAGGCCACCGCGCGCGTACCAGCCGCCACAGGCATATTCAAGATACGGAATCACCGCGAGTGTTGCGGGCGCAGCATAAGGCGATGAGCCAACGTAGGTCGGATAGCGGTCATAAAGCTGTTGCAGATATGGACTGCGGAAATGCGCGGCCACGGTCTGGTGATAGTTGCCCCAACCATAACGCAAGGGTAAATGACGCAACACCCGTAGATCATTTGTGTGTGGACGATCAAGCGGGCGATGGCGCAGGAACGTTTGTTGCGAAACTTCAAAAAGTCGCGCACCCAATTGCATGAACTTGAGGAAGCCGTCCACCTCACGCGGCTCAAACTGGCGCAACGTGGGCAACCAATCGGGCAGGGAAGTCGTGTACGTGAAGCGTGTGCCATCGTCAAAACTGTAGGCGGCGAGCGGATGCAGTTGCTCAAGTTCGACATGCTCCTGCAAACGACTGCCTGCTGCCTCAAACAACTCTTCAAAGACCCAGGGCATCGTGATGAGCGACGGCCCCGTATCAAAGCGATAGCCGCGCTCGCTCCAGGAATTCATCTTGCCGCCAAAGCTCTCGCCCTGCTCGCAGACGGTCACGCGCCACCCACTTGCCGCCAGCCGCAAGGCCGCCGCCAAACCGCCCAACCCTCCGCCAATGATGACCGCGTGGTTCTGTTTCATGCCCGGCTTGCCTTGCTTGCTGCTGCCTGCCTTACCTACCTCTGCCTTGCTTACATCTGCCTTACCTACTTCTGCCTTACCTACTTCTGAATGATAGACGCGGCCTTTCCACGCCACACCTTTGCCGCTCCTACAACGCCACCACGAAGACAAGCCGAGGGCGATCAGGATCACCTCGCTCAGCGGATGCACAAGGATTGACCACCAGGGATGATGAAAGCGAGCGGCCAGCAACACACGCATGAGCAGCACGCCAGCCGCAGCCAGCGCAGCCTTGCCGCTCCACCCAACCAAGAAGAAGGGCAGGAGGAAAATTACCGTGTGGAGCGCAAGGAATGTCCAGAAGCTCGCTTCGTGGCGAAACGCTGGAAAGAAGTTTTTTTGAAAGCCGCGCCAGATTTCACTGAACGAGCCATACATCCGTACGCGCACTATCGCTTGTCCGTCAAGACACAAGCCCCGTCTGCCACTCGCCCGCCACAACTGCGCGAGGCGTGTGTCTTCAAAGATTTGATCGCGCACGGCTGCGTGACCACCAACGGCTTCATAGCTCGCGCGTTCCACAAGCAGACACGCACCGTGTGCGAGTCCCAGCGCAGCATCCTGGCGCAAGAGGGAAAGCGGCGCGGGATAGAGCGTGAAGACAACAAAATTGAGCAGCGGCATCAGTGCTTTTTCCCACCAGCTTACGAGCGTCAAGCCAGGCCAACACGAAAGCAACGTCAAACGACGGTGCTCGGTTTCTGCTATCATCCGCACCACTGCATCATCGGCCAATCGTGCATCGGCATCCAGGAATAACAACCAATCAGCCTGTGCCGCGCCCGCGAGCTGCGCACAAGCAAAATTTTTGCCGCACCATCCGTCCGCCAATGGCACGCGCTGCACCAACTGCACGCGTTTATCGCGCCGCGCATAATCACTAATGATTTGGGACGTGGCATCAGTGGAGTGATCGTCATAAACCAGGATTTCCTTGACGACTTCACCTTGCCGCACGACAGAAGCAAGACAAGCTGGTAGATTGAATTCTTCATTGCGCGCTGGAATCAGGACAGCGACAGATTGCGGATGAGTGGTTGCAGTGTTCATCACCTGTGGCCACGCGAAGACATTCCAGGCCACAAGGGCCAGAATCATCGCTGCGAGAATAGTGATGATGATGAAATAATCCATTGTGCTCTCCCAGCGTTCAGAGTTCACGCTTCAGCGTGTCAGTTGCGCCAGCAGCACGCTAAAGCGTGAACTCTGAACCTGAACCTGTCCCATCAGCCAACCATCTCTGTGACCAACTCCAGCTTCGCCACGCCACTCAGTACCTGCTCCATCGTGTCAGTCAACAAACGCACTTCATGCCGATTACCAAATCGTTCCCGCAGCACCGACTTTCCCTCTTCCGCTAGTGTGATAGCCAGGTGGTGCGCTCCTGCAAGGCCCAACTCCGCGACGAAAGTCGGACGCCGATGGCGTGCGTCCTGCCACACCGGTTTACCGGTCAGCTTGCTGTCGCCTAATTCGTCCATTAAGTCATCACAGACCTGGTAGGCTAAGCCCAGGCATTCGCCGAACTGCGCAAGCACGGTCACATCGGCTTCCGCCGCGCCGCACGCAATTGCGCCCGCCGTCATTGTCAGGCGCATCAGCGCCGTAGTTTTCAGATTGCGGCTGGCCAGGGCTTTCGATCCAACGCTACCGCTCCGCAGTTCCAGATCAACCGCCTGTCCACCGATCATGCCGTCGGCTCCGAGGCAGTATGTGGCTTCCGCCATCAGCTTCTCGACTAACGCTGGCGCGTCACTTTGACAGGCAGCGTGGGCGAGTAGCGCGTACGCTTGATTGAACAGTGCAAGTGCCGCCAGCAACGCCATGCTTTCGCCGTAGACCAGGTGAACGGTCGGGCGACCACGACGCAAATTGGCGTCATCCATCGCGGGCAGATCATCAAAAATGAGCGAACTGGTGTGCAAAAATTCAAGCGCGCAAGCGGCAGACAGTGCCTGTTGCGCATCGCCTGCGACCAATTCTGTGCCGATGAGCGTGAGCATCGGGCGTAACCTTTTGCCGCCCGGAAAGACTGCATAACGCACCGCTTCATTGAGCGATTCAGTACCTGTTCTATCACTAAGCGGCAGCCACCGCTTGAGCGCTGCTTCTAGTGCTTGTCTGTGACTGGCGATGAAGTTGGCAAGCTGGTTCGTCATAATTCAAAAGTTCTGCATTATTGATCTGCCTGGGTCGAGCGTTTCCTGCACAGGCTCTGGCTCAAGGCGCAATGTTTGGTTGAAGATGATTTCACTCAGTTCCACCGTAGCTTCTTCGAGCGGCAGATGCCCTGCGCCGGGCAACTCCCAGCAATGCGCCTGGGGCCAAATCGAGAGCCAAAGCGCGGCTGATTTTTTGACCGCGCTGAAGGTCCGCGCCCCGTAAACGATGTCAATCGGTATCCGCATTTGACTGAATTGTGCAATTCCATCAATGCTGGTAAGCAGCGCCAGATAGTGATGCACTGCCTCGTGATTCACCGCCGCAAAGGACTGCGTCAGATGCGTCTCCGCCGTACGTTTTTTGGTCAGCGACCGATTCGTCAACCAGCGTCCGACAGGGTTGGCGAAGGTCGAGTAATACGCGTATTTGCCCCAGCCCGGCGCGACAAAGACTTTGAAATACCAGGGCCAATAGGCGAACGGGTCAATCAGAATGAGGCGTCGGATTGTATATGCCATCTGCTTCGCCACCAGTAGTCCCAGCAACGCGCCGCTGCAATTGCCGATCAGGGTGACAGGCGCGGTGCCATTACTTGCGATGGCCGTGACGATCTCTTCAGTGATCGTTGGTAAATCCCAGCGCGACGGCGCGGGCGACTTGCCGCAGCCGGGCAAATCTGCGCTGTAGAACGATGCGTTGGCAGGCAGATGGCGGAGGAGCGGCACAAACGTCGTGTGATCGCCGCTCCAACCGTGGACGCCGAAATATATCTCTGTGCCTGATCCGTATCGTTCAAGATGCATCTTTTGTGTAGAGGGCGGAGGGCAGATTTGAGAGAAGAGAATTATTGCTAATTCCGTGCTCCACACTCCGCACGCCGCAATGTGCCTGAATTCTTTCTGCTGTTCGCTTGCCGCTTAGCACAACCATTGGCAAGCCCGTACCCGGCGTCGTGCTGGCTCCGGTGTAGTAAAGGCCGTCAATTTCAGCCGCGTAGTTGCGCGACCGAAATGGGCCAACCTGGAAAAGCGTATGTGCGGCTCCGAAAGCCGAACCGTCGTAAAGGCCAAAGCGCTGCTGCCAATCAAGCGGCGTGTAAACCTCTTCGACGACGATGCGCTCGGGCGCAAGGTCAACCCCGTGCTGTTGCAAACGTGCTAAGACTTGCGCCTTGATCGTATGTGTTGTCGCCTGCCAATCAATGCCCTTTAATTTACTCAGGAGCGGCGTCGGCACCAGCACAAACATTGCCGTGTCGCCCACTGGCGCTAAGTCTGGATCAGTCGCCGACGGCACGCTCACATAAAAAGGCAAGCCTTGCGGAATACACTTATGTTGGAATAAATCGGCAAAGGACTCTGCCGCGTTCTGTGGCAAGAAGATTGTGTGATGCCCCAGGTTTTCTACTGCGCCACGAATGCCCCAGTAAAACGTCAGCACGCCGGGTGTCATCCGGGTGCGACGCGCTTTTCGTTGTGTCTGTTGCGAAAGCGTATTCGCCGCGATTAATTCCGTGTTGGTCGTCGGCAGGTCTACGTTGGAGACAACCAGTGAAGCTTTATGCATGTGACCATCGGCCAGTTCGACGCCGCTGACTCGTTTATTTTCGGTGAGAATCTGGCGCACGCGCTGCCCCGTGTGAATCGCTACGCCAAGCTCACGCGCGAGGCGCTCAATCCCGGCTACTAACGCGTAGATGCCGCCTTTCGGCAGCCACAGCCCATACGCCAATTCACCGTAAGGCAAGATCGTGAACAATCCCGGCAACTCGTAGGGCGAGCCGCCCAGATACATGCCATAAGCGCCGAAGGCCTCGCGCAGATAGCGGCTGCGAAAGAAGCGGCGCAGTTCGCCATCAAGTGAACGCCACACACTCAGATGCCGCACCTCCTTGAAGGAAAGCGCCCGCAGCCATTCAATCGGTTGATCCACATTGCGGCTAATCAACTTCTCAAAAGCCATCCGATACTTAATCTCAGCATCGCGAAGAAAGGCCAGAACGGAGGGACGCGAGCCGGGTGCAATCCGCTCGCATTCTTCCAGCAAGCGTTGCAGATCGCTCGACAGCATGAAGCGCGTGCCATCCGGCCACTGAAAACCAACCGAAGGATCAACCGGCAACAGCGTCACATAATCGCGCAGCTCGCGTCCGGCGGCTTGAAACAGTTGCTCAAAGACCCAGGGATAGTTGAGCAGGGAAGGGCCGGTGTCAAAACGAAATCCTTCGCGTTCGATCAAATTGGCACGCCCGCCAACGCGCTCGTTCGCTTCATAAAGCGTCACGGCCAACCCTGCGCAGCGCAGATGAATGGCGGCGCTCAAGCCTCCTAATCCACCGCCGATAATAATCACTTCATTGTTGCTCATACTGGTTGCTATTCTTTTTCCTTTGGCGCATGCGTTGTGCTTACTTTGTCAAATAAGCGAGTGGCAAACGCCAGTATTTGCTGACGGGAAGCACTTTGAATTTCTGGCTCGCAGGAACACTGGCGCGATGCTGAAGGCCGTGCGGACTGGCAGCGATGCGCTGATTAAGCTGGCGATAAACATTGATACAGGCATATATCGCCGTTTGACTGTCGGGCGCAAACGCATTGAGATCAGCAAGTGCGCAGGCGTAGTGATCTTCCGCGATGTTCGTCATACGACGCAGCACACGCTGGAACGCCGCCTGTTGCTGTGGGTCGCTGGTATTCGCTGCTTCGATGCCTTCCACGCGGAGCAGATCAAGCGGCAGATAGAGACGCCCGCGTCGCTGATCTTCCGCTACATCGCGCAGGAAATTCGTCAGTTGCAGCGCAATACCCAGATGCCGCGCACTCGCCAGCGCACGGTCGAAATCTTGCTTGGTACTGGCACCATACACGTAAGTCAGGAAATAGCCGACGACAATCGCGCTGCCATAAACGTAAGACTCAATCAAATCGTCGAGCGTGCTGTAATGGCGCGGCCTGACATCCTGCTGCATGGCGGTAAGAAATGAGCGGTAATGTTCTGGCGGGATGCCAGCTTCGCGCACGACGCGGGTGAAGCTGGCCAAAAAGCAAGGCACATTCTGGTGTAACGCCACTTTGATGGAGCGAGCCGCGAGCGCCGTTTCGTAATCCGCCGCCCAGCAATCAAGCCGCGCTGCACGCTCTTCTGGTGTGAGCGGGAACGTGTCCACGATCTCATCGGGGTAGCGCACAGCGGCATAAATGGCTTCGACGCGGTCGCGTTTGTCGGGTGGCAAAAAGCGGGTGACGATAAAGAAGCTTGTGCTGTAATTACGCAACACCGTGCGCGCTTGCCTGACAATAATGTTCCAGGCTGCAGCTTCAGAGGTAGCGGCGGAAGCGAGTTGATGCATTCGCTGCTCAAGCCAATCCCACTCGGCTTCGCTCCAGACTTCACTTGTTTTGATCTTCGGGGCGTTTCTCATAATTTCGGGAATAGCGGCGTCACCATTGTCAGTTAGCGCCAGCGCGCATGAATTTGTTTACTCGCTCGATATAAGCCTGAACATCGAACTTGCGCGCGCAACCTTGCGCTGTCATATAACGGATCAAACCGAATACCTCACGCTGTGGCCCCCACGGGCGGTCATGCTTGCCGCCGATAGCCCAGGCGATGCCGGTGTAGCCATTCGGGTCGCGCCCATCCAATTCGTAGCGGTCATTGAGCCGGACAGCAATCTCAAAAGCTTCGGCGGGCGTGGTTGTCCATTCCAGTATCTTCTTCGCCCAGTACATTCGCAGGTAACCATGCATTCGTCCAGTGCTCACCATTTCGCTTTGCGCTGCGTTCCAGAGCGGGTCGTGCGTCTCGGCGGCTTCGAGTTGCGCTTCGGTATAGTTAAATAGTCGCTCATCACTGGCGTGTGCTGCAAGCGTGCGCTGTCCCCAGGCAGGACAGCCTGCTAATTGGTCGTAATTCGGATTGCGTGCCACGAAGTTAATTGCCACTTCGCGCCGGACGATCAACTCTTCAATAAAGGCAGCTTTGGCGGCTGCTGGCGCATCGGCTGCATCCACGGCCAAGGCAATCGTCAACGGACTGAGATGACCAAAGTGCAGGTACGCCGAAAGCTCGCTGGTGCCAGCGACTTGTGGTTGATTGCGTGCTGTGTCGTAAGCTGGCAATCGTTCGTTGAGGAAGCGCCGCAAGAGGCGCATCCCTGCTGCCGTTCCCCCCTTGTACTGGCGCACGGGCGCGGTGTTACGATCCAGCGGTAATTCAGCCAGCAAGCGCACGGGAGTAATTTCTTGGCTCACAGGTTGATTTCCCTCAGTCCAGCGGTATCGCGCTTTCGAGTTGCTTGGCGGTTGCAAGAACATGGGCAAGAGCCGATGCAGCTTCGGGCGCATCGTGCGGGCAGCATATTCTTCTTTGGGAAAGAACTTGCTCGGCACGACGACATCCGCATCCACCGTCCAGAAGGGAACGCTGAGCTTACGGGCAGCGCTTTGCCGCCACTTTTCCGGCTCGCGCAGTGGGTTTTCATCCCCTACCACCAGACAAGGTTTCACTTCCGCGCAAAAGCGCAGCAGATCGTGATTGGGGTAGGGCCGGAAAATAAACACTGCTCCGCGCGCTTCAATCTTTCGCTTCGTCTCTGCCAACCCTTCCACCAGAAAAGCGTAATGGCGCAGATTGGCATTCGGGTATTTCGGATGCAGACCAAAGAAGACCGCTACCGGGCGCTGCAACTCGTTAGCTGCCGCAATCGCAATATCCAAGGCGGGATTATCAACGCCACGCTGTGCGCGCTGCATCCAGTAGATGATGCAGTTGCCACTCGTCTCCGGGGTTCCGGCCCGACGCACAGTAACGCGCGGATGAGCTAACAATTGCTCAATGCCATTCAGTTTAGGTACTCCTCCTCTCCTCAATACACGTGTTGGCTGCGCAGCTCAGTAATCGAAAACGAGTTTGCGCCAATGCTGACAGGCGCTGCGCTAGTAAACTATACGAACTTTAATACTTAATTAGATTCAAGACCTCGCGCAGCCTCTTCTCAACGAACTTCATTCTTTACCAAGCAAGATTATAACTGGTCTTTTACAGGTCTGTCAAGCCTTTATCCAGGACAAGGACTGTTTATTAATAGGAAAGGGTTATGATTTAGACGGATAAAGAGGATTGGACCTTAGATAGTCTTCCGGCGTGTTCATGTTGAGGAGTAATCGCCTTGCGTAGGGCAAGTGATTGTACTCGGCAAAGCTCACACATCGGGTATGAACGCGTTCTTGCAGCAGGCGCGCTTTCAATTCATTGGCTGCGAGCATATCTGAAACGGACTGTAAGCAGGTCTTGGCATAAATCGCAGCGAGCATTTGCGGGTGCCCTGCCTCATCCAGCGGCACGGTTAGTTCGCATTTTTCGGCGGAATGAATATGTGCTAACAACTGCAAAAACTCTTCCGACAGAAACGGCAAATCACAAGCGAGAATCAATGCAGCTTCGTTTTCGCCGCACCGCTGTAACGCCGTCTCAATCCCGCCCAGTGGCCCACGATAATCGTGACTATCGAAAAGCACTTCTGCGCTCCACCGCGCCGCCAATTCTTCATACAAGGCAAGATTTGGATTCGCTGGATGGATGACAATAGCTAAGCGATGAGCGATGGGTTGTGCTGCTGTCAGCACGTGTTCGATCATCGGGCGACCATCTATTAAGACCCAGGCTTTATCTAAGCCCATCCGCGAGCTGCGCCCACCGGCCTGAATAATTGCGTTCATTTTCGGAACTCCGTGACAGGTTGTGTTATATTTCTTGTCGTTCAGACGTTTTACTTCTGAATGATAACAATTTCCGGCCAAGAGGTACTATCGTGACTATGAATCGCCTATTTTCTTTGCTCCTGTTTGTTGCCTTGAGTTGTGCTGCGTTCGCACAAACGGCGCAACCAGGCAATTCGCAATCCGCACTCCGCACTCCCCAATCTCAGGAGTTTTATCCCCTCGCGCAAATTCGCAAAGGCCAACGCGCCACGGCCTACACCGTGTTTGAAGGCAACGAACCAAAAGCGTTTGAGTTGGAAATCCTGGGCGTGCTGGAAGGCTTCAATAGCCCGAAACAAAACGCAATTATCGTGAAGCTCGTCGGGCCGGACACTGACCGCACGGGCGTCTTTGCCGGTATGAGCGGCAGCCCGGTTTACATTGACGGCAAGCTCGTTGGCGCGATTGCCTTCGCGTATCAATTTTCTAAAGAAGCGATTGGCGGCATCACGCCCATTGAAGATATGGTGAACATCTTCGCGCAGAAGCAAAGCAACGAAAGCGCGCCATCGCAACCGCGTTCGATTTCGTTTTCCGAACTTTCATTCAATGAAAACTCGCGCGAATTCGGCGCGTTCGTCAATCCGCCGCAAACCGCCATGACCAATGTTTCCGGCGTCAACGCGCCTGTGCTGAAGCCGATTGCCACACCGCTTGCGATCACTGGTGTTGCGCCGGAAGTCATCGAACGATTCGCGCCGCAATTTCAAGCAATGGGCTTGCTGCCTGTTGCCGGAGCGGCTGGCGCAGCGCCGATCACCGAACTCAGCAAAGCCAATGGCGACACACTCAAACCCGGCTCGACCATCGTCGTGCCGCTCGTACGCGGTGATCTTTCGTTAGCCGCCGCTGGCACGGTCACCCATCGAGACGGCAATAAAATCTATGCCTTCGGGCATCCGTTCCTATCTGTTGGCGTCACCGAATGGCCAATGAACGAAGGCGAAGTCGTGATCGTCGTGCCCAGCGTGGCGAACTCGTTCAAATTAGCCAAGCCCACCGCGATGGTCGGCACAATGCGTGGAGATCGTTCGACGGGGATTTATGGCGAACTCGGCACCGCCCCGACGATGATTCCGGTCGAAATCAATCTGAAAACCAGTCGCGGCGAAAGCAAGACTTACCAGTTTGAAGTTGTGAATGACCGTTTCCTGACGCCGTTGCTGATGCAGATCACCACGCTCTCGACGCTGACAGGCAGCGAACGCCAAATCGGCGATGCGACCTTGCAACTGCAATCGCGCATCAAGCTTAAAGGCCAGGAAGAAATCAAACTGGAAAGCCGCGTTTCCTCCGGCAATGCGGCAATGGCTTTGACCTTTGCCGCGACGCAGCCGATCAACGCGATTATTAACAGTGGCTTTAAAGACCTGCGTGTCGAGAAAATCACGCTGGACATTGCCTCGCGCGATGTGCGCAGCGCGGGCAAGCTCGAAAAACTTTGGGTGGACCGCACCGAAGTTAAACGCGGCGACAAGCTGATGCTGCACGCCTTTGCGCGCACCGAAGGCGGGGGCGAATATGTCGAACGACTCGAAGTCGAAATTCCCGAAGACGCGCCGCTTGGTCAATTGCAACTGATGGTTGGCGATGGTGCTGCGGTGCAAGCTTCAGAACCGCGCATCGGCTTTACGCCAAAAACGGTTGAGCAATTGGTGCGCGAACTAAACCGCCTGCGCAAAGCCGACCGCCTGTACGTGCGCCTCTCGCGCTCCGACAACGGTGCCGTCATCAACAACGAAGAAATGCCGAACCTGCCGCCGTCCGTGTTGGCGACCTTGGGTTCGGAGCGGACGACGGGTGGCTATGTCGTGACGCGGTCGGTGACGGTGTTCGAGAAGGAATTAGCGCCGGCAGAGTTTGTGTTGTCGGGGTCGAAGTCACTGACGGTGAATGTAGTAGAAAAATGAGGTAGTTATTATGCTAACGATTCGTGCAACTTATGATGGGCGAACGTTTCGCCCTTTACCTTCGGAGCCTTTGCCAGAGGTTGAAAAAGAAACCCCTGTCGCCATTGTTTTTTTAGAAGATGTGCCAACTTTACGTCAAGACCCGCAAGAAGTAGCGCGGCGGATGCGTACGGCGCGGGATCAGATGCAGCCTTTAGGTGTAAATGTGAAAGATTTAGTGGAGGAAGGGCGTGAGCGTTAGAATGGTTGTCATAGATTCTTCGGTTGCACTGAAATGGCGCTTACGTGATGAAGATGCGCTGGATGAAGCCGATGCGTTGCTTGATGATGTGTTGACAGGCAAAGTAGAGTTATTGACGCCAACTTTATTTGACTATGAGATCACGAGCGCCCTCAAAATGGCGGTTGTGCGCTCTCGTCTAAATGAGATAGATGCGCAGAGTGCGCTGGCTGATTACTGGGCTTATCCCATTGAGCGGCGCGAATTTTTCTCGCTCCAAGCCTTAGCGTTCCAACTTGCTAATCAATATCAACGATCTACCTATGACGCAACGTACCTGGCACGATTTAGTTCGTGTTCCCCCGCTTACACTTAAACGAAAATTACACGTCTGAACTTGCGCAAACTGAAGGAGTTGATTTGATAACCGGGGACAAGCGTTTATTCAATGCTGTAAACCCCGTGCTGAATTGGGTCAAATGGATTGGTGATTATCAACCTGTTTGAGAAGAATAAGGTTTCATTTCAATTCGGCTAAAGCCGCTCTCTTTTTGATTCTTGCCCCTCCAGCTAAAGCAGGAGGCAATTCATAAGAACTTTTTCGCGCAAGTCTACAAGATTCCTTAGATCAAAATTGCCACGAACAAAATGCACAAATCAATCACTGCACTTTTCTCTATTTTCCTCCTTTCCCTTTTCATCATTACAGCCTTCGCGGGCGGTCCCATCTTCTGGCGCATCAGCACGCGTGCCGACATTGAAAAAGGCGATGCGAATGGCGTCTCCATCGCTGACAATGGCGCATTGACGCTTGCGCCTGCGTTTACGGAAGTCTACGACACGAAACAAGCGTACGTTTGGGCGGCGATTGCGGACAATGCGGGCAACGTCTATCTCGGCACGGGACACGAAGGCCGCGTCTTCAAAGTGGATGCTTCGGGCAAAGGGGCGTTGCTCTACAAAACCAGCGAACTTGATGTGATGGCGCTCGCGGTGGATGCGAGCGGCAATGTTTATGCGGGGACTGCGCCCGATGGCAAAGTCTACAAGATCAATGCGCGCGGCGAGGCATCGGTGTTCTTTGAGCCGAAGACGAAATACATTTGGGCGCTGGCGTTCGATGGGCAAGGCCGTTTGTTGGTCGGCACGGGCGACAAAGGCGTGATCTATCGTGTTACGCCCGATGGCAAAGGCTCCGCGCTCATTCGCACTTCGCAAGCCAATGTCACTTCACTCAAAGTCGAAGCCAACGGCAACATCATTGCGGGCACTGATCCGGGTGGCCTGGTGCTGCGGATTTCGCCCGATGGCAAAGCGTTCACGCTGTTTGATTCGGCGCAAAAAGAAATCCGCGAACTCGCGCTCGGCAAAGACGGCAGCGTCTACGCGCTTGCGTTGTCAGAAGCGGCAGGCAGTGGCGCGAGTAATGTGACCACGCCGAGCATTGCACCCAGCACGCCGACTGTGATTAGCGCGGATGAAGGAGTGACGGTCACGATCAGTGATGTGCAAATCATCGAACCTTCTTCTTCCTCTGGTTCGTCCACGGCTAGTTCCGGTGCACAAGCCAAGAGCGCGCTTTATCGCATTGACGCGAACGGCGTGACAGATGTGGTATGGAGTTCTAATGACATCACAGCGTTCACGGCGATGGTGGATGACAGCGGGCGCGCGCTGATTGGCACGGGGCAGAAGGGACGGATTTACAGCGCAATGCTGCACGGCAAGCCTGCACTGCAAATTCAATCCACCGAAGCGCAAACGTCACGCCTGATCAAAACAAATGCCGGACAGATTTATGTGGCGTCTTCCAATTTGGGCAAACTCTTCAAGCTGGGCGGCAATACAGTGGCGACGGGGTCATATATTTCCTCCGTCCGCGATGCAAATACGGTAGCGACCTGGGGACGTGCTTCGTTTGTTGGCAATGGAGACATCGAAGTGCAAACCCGCAGCGGCAACACAGCAACCCCGGATTCGACCTGGAGTGACTGGTCGGCAGGGATCAAAGCTGCCGACGGCGGTACGATTGCTAGTCCTCGCGCCCGCTACCTGCAATGGCGCGCGACGCTCAAAGGCGCAAACACGAAATTGCGCGAGGTCACGGTGTCCTATTTGCCGCGTAACCTCGCCCCAAATATCGCCTCGCTTGCGCTCCAACCCGCAGGCGTAGCAATGCAGCCTTTGCCGCAGCAACCGCCCGATCCAGGCATTGAGCAAGCGGCGCTTGATCCTTCCTTGTTTGGCTTGAGCATGAACATGCCGCCGCGCAAGTTTTATCAGAAAGGCGCGATCTCATTGCAGTGGGCAGGCGAAGATCGCAACGGCGATAAGCTGGAATATGCGGTTTATTATCGCGCGGCGAATAGCGCTGATTACTTCCCGCTGAAAACCGGCCTGACCGAAACCTATTACACGATAGATGCGAACGGCTTGCCCGATGGTCGTTACGTTTTCAAAGTTGTCGTGAGCGATGCCCCCTCGAATCCGGGCGCGACGGCTTTGACCGATGAAGAAGAAACCGAACCGATTGAAGTAGACAACACGGCACCGATTGTGACGGCTGGCGTGCCGCAAGCTTCGGTCAACAATGTCGAAGTTACCTTTCAGTCCGAAGACAAAACCTCGTTCATTCGCCGCGCCGAATATCAAGTGGATGGAGGCGACTGGAAGCCTGTTTTCCCGACGGATGGAATTGCCGATGCGCGCCGCGAAGAGTTCAGAGTTACTGTACTGCTGCCGGATCGCAAGCCGCACGTAATTGCGCTACGCGTCTTCGATGCAAACGCCAATGTGGGGAGCGCACAAGTTGGGGTAAAGTAGCTTTTGCCGCTTTCGCAAATTGCCTAAACACATTCGCCTGCTCACCAAAATAGGCTTAAGGTTGTGTTCTGTATATTCAACTAAACTAATTTAGTTTAGCGTTTACTGCCGATTAGGAAAGCCAAGATTCCAGCCATCTTACAGACCTTTTATCACAAGGTTAAATAGCATAGGCGTGCTGTGGAGCCTTTATTTCTCATTAGCCCTCCTCATGTTCATGTTAATGCCTGAAAAACGAGGATAATCTTAGGGTGAAAAATCTCTATAAAAATACTTGACAGAAACAGGCTCAAGTTTTATTATGCCTTTGCGCTTAGGAAGAAGCGGGATGAAATTAATACTACTTGTTTGATTTTTAACGGAGGTAATTACTATGACACTTTCAGTTAGACGTGATCCATTTAGCGAATTTGGCGGTCTTGCCAAAACCATCAATGATTTGAATCGTGCTTTCGGGAGTGGTCTTCCACGGCTTTTTAATGATGAAGGGTTGGTGGGTGGAAGTTGGAATCCATCTGTCGATGTGTACGAAGACCAAAATGGGATTGTTTTGGAAGCAGATTTGCCTGGACTCAAACCGGGAGATTTTGATCTTTCAATTGAGAACAATGTTTTGACACTCAAGGGCGAGCGCCGGTTTGAGAAGAAGACCGAGGAAGGCAACTATCATCGCGTGGAGCGCGGTTATGGTGGCTTCACTCGTTCTTTCACCTTGCCTACCACAGTGGACGTGAACAATGTAGGCGCTGATTTCAAAGAGGGGGTTTTGCGTGTGACTTTGCCGCGTCGTGAGGAAACAAAACCGCGTCAGATTCAGGTGCAAATCAATACCGAAGCGGAGGCGAAGAAAACGCAAACCGCCGATGCCAAGTGAGCAGAAAAGGTAAAGTAGTAAGGTGATTGACACACAGGCTCTGGGTCGGTAGGCTCAGAGCCTGAAGTTTCATTGCGAGGTACAACCTGTATGCGATTAGATAAATACACCTTAAAAGGGCAGGAAGCGATTGAGACGGCCGTTGCCATGGCAGAAAAGTTAGGGCAACAGCAAGTCGAACCAGAACATGTGTTAGCCGCGTTGCTGGATCAGCCGGAAGGTTTGACGCGCCCGATTTTCGGCAAGATTGGCGCGGATGTGAATACGATTCGCAATGAAGTGGAAGCGGTGATTAAGAAATATCCACAAGTTACTGGCGCGCCCCAACGCTATCTCAGTTCACGCCTCAACCAAATCTTTACGCAGTCGCAAAAAGAAGCTGATAGCTTTAAGGACGAATACATTTCGACAGAGCATTTGTTGCTCGCGATTGCTGAGGAGAAAGCGGGTGAAGCGGGTCGCATTTTGCGCTCCCACGGTGTAAACAACGATGCCTTGCAAAAAGTCATTAAGCAGATGCGTGGTGATAGCCGTATCACCAATCAAAACGCTGAAGAAAGCTATCAGGCCTTATCAAAATATTCGCGCGATCTGACAGAGCTTGCAAGGCAAGGCAAGCTTGATCCGGTGATTGGGCGTGATGATGAAGTGCGTCGGGTGGTGCAGGTGTTGTCGCGTCGTACGAAGAATAATCCGGTGCTGATTGGCGAGCCGGGCGTCGGCAAAACGGCTATCGTCGAAGGCTTGGCGCAGCGCATTGTTTCGGGGGATGTGCCGGAAACCTTGCGCAACAAAAAGCTCGTTTCGCTCGACATCGCACAAATGCTGGCGGGCGCAAAATATCGTGGTGAGTTTGAAGAACGCTTGAAAGCGGTACTTAAAGAAGTCGAAAAATCCGAAGGTCACATCATTTGTTTCATTGACGAATTGCATACGCTGGTGGGCGCGGGTGGTTCAGAAGGCACAGTGGATGCGTCGAATATGCTCAAGCCTGCCTTGGCGCGTGGTGAACTGCGATGCGTGGGTGCGACGACGCTTAACGAATATCAGAAGTACATCGAGAAAGACAAAGCTCTCGAACGTCGCTTCCAGCAAGTCTATGTGGGCGAGCCGAACGTCGAAGATACGATTGCGATTTTGCGTGGCCTGAAAGACAAGTATGAAACACATCATGGTGTACGCATCAAAGACGCCGCGATTGTAGCGGCAGCGACCTTGTCGAATCGTTATATTACAGATCGTTTCTTGCCGGACAAGGCCATTGACCTGATTGACGAAGCGGCTTCCAAATTGCGTATTGAAATTGATTCGCTGCCGACCGAGATTGACGAGGTGGAGCGTGAAATCATCCAGCGCGAAATTGAAAAGCAGGCGTTGATGCGGGAAGAAGATGCGATCTCGAAAGAGCGGTTGGCTAAAGTCGAAAAAGAAATCGCGGACCTGCGCGAAAAATCCGGTGGAATGAAAGCCAAATGGCAGTCTGAAAAGGAAGTTATTGAACATGCGAGAGCTGGTAAAACTGAACTGGAAGAATTAAAAGTCCAGGCAGAACAATTCGAGCGCGCTGGGGATTATGGCAAAGTCGCGGAAATCCGCTACGGCAAAATGGTCGAGTTGCAAAAGAAGCTTGACGACGACCAGGCCAAACTTGCGGAGTTGCAGAAGACCAGCCGGATGCTAAAAGAAGAAGTCACGGAAGAAGACGTGGCTGAAGTCGTAGCGAAGTGGACGGGTGTGCCGGTAACAAAAATGCTCGAAGGCGAGATGATGAAACTGGTAAAGATGGAAGATCGCTTGGGTGTACGCGTTGTTGGGCAAAACGATGCGCTAGTTGCAGTGGCGAACGCGGTGCGACGTGCGCGGGCGGGCCTGCAAGACCCGAAACGTCCGGTCGGTTCGTTTATTTTCTTAGGCCCGACCGGAGTTGGGAAAACAGAAACGGCTCGTGCCTTAGCAGAGTTTCTCTTCGATGACGAACGGGCGATGGTGCGGTTGGATATGTCGGAGTTCATGGAGAAGCATTCGGTTGCCCGTTTGATTGGTGCGCCTCCCGGCTACGTCGGATACGACGAAGGCGGCTATTTGACAGAAGCAGTGCGGCGGCGGCCTTATTCGGTGGTGCTGTTCGATGAAATCGAGAAAGCGCATCAGGATGTCTTTAATATCCTGCTGCAAATTTTGGATGACGGGCGCTTGACAGATGGCAAAGGCCGGACAGTGGATTTTAAAAATACGGTCATCATTATGACCTCGAATCTTGGCTCGCGTGAGATTCAGGATTTGGAAAATGATGATAAGCAAATGCGTGCTGCCGTAATGGAGCAATTGCGGTATGCCTTCAAACCGGAATTCCTGAATCGTGTGGATGACATCATTATCTTCAAACGGCTGGGTCTGGAGCAAATCAAACAGATCATCAAGATTCAGCTTGAAGCGCTACGCCAGATGTTGGAAGACCGACAAATCACTTTGACGCTGGCTCCTTCGGCGGAAGAATTGCTGGCGCGGGAAGGCTATGATCCGGTGTACGGTGCGCGTCCATTGAAACGGGCGATTCAAAGCATGCTGCAAAACCCGCTGGCAATGAAGTTGTTGAGTGGCGAGATCAAAGCGGGCCAGACACTCACGGTCAAAGGCGATTTGGAGCGAGGCGAAATGCAGTTTGCAGTCGCTGTTCCAGAGAGTCAGAGTGGGCAAGGCGCAAGTGTTGGCGGGTAGCAAAATGGGAAGGGATTTGTGCGATAAAACCGGGAGGAGGAAATCGTGGTACTTTCCTCTTCCTGGCTTTGCTTTCTCTTGATTGCGGGGAAATACATTCTTGCTTTCACTAGCGGGCAATGTTAGATTGGCCTGCCCGGTTTGGCAGGTCCAGCAATAACTCCAAGCGATCTTATTTGGGGGCGCGAGATAACAAATTGAAGAGAAAAAGTGACCCCACGAATCCATAAATTAGTTAAGCGATTTTATCGAACTATGAGTTCTAAGAATCAGAGTGAATCCACGGCTACAGCCCAGGAAGAACTGAGCAACTCTTCGTCAGCAGAGTTGGTTGAAGCTGAAGCTGTAGAGGAGACAACAGCAACAGATCAGGTGAACGCTACGATTGACGATGAGTCTGGCGAAAACCTATCTACCGGCGCAACCGCTGCGCCGGAGTTCAAGGTGACAGATAAGCGCCGCTTTATAACCGAAGAGGACGATGCTATTGCTTCAGCGTCAGATGCACCTGACGAGCCAATAGAGGAGGCCGAGGCGGAAGCCTTCGAGGCCTTTGAAATTGATTTGGATCGGATGAAGCTTGATGCTGCGGCAGTTGAGCGTGAAATGGAAGAATTGCGTACGAAATTGAAAGAAAGCGAAACCCGGCGTGATGAAGCCGTCAAAGCGAGCGAGGATTATGCGGATCGCTTTCGGCGTGCTCAACTGCAATTGCGGGCTGAGACCGAAGAGTTACGGGGGCGGTTGCAACGCACGTTTGAGCAAAAGCTGGAAGTGGCACGCGGCGATGTGGTCGCGAGTTTGTTGGATACGCTGGATAACTTACAACGCGCGATTACGGCGGCGGACGTAGCGACGGAACAAGGCGTAGCTTTTCTGGCCTTGCGCGACGGCGTGCGCGCTACCGCCGAGATGTTCGAACTACAGTTGAAGAAACTGGGACTACAAGCTCTGGTTAGCGAAGGCGAGCAATTTAACCCGGAACTTCACGAAGCCGTCGAATTGGCTATTGTCCCTGAAGAACAAGACAATACAGTGTTGGCCGAATTGCAGCGCGGTTATAAATTCGGAGATCGCTTGTTGCGACCCGCACGCGTCAAAGTTGGCCGCGCCGAGTAGTTAATAACAACCTAACTATAGGAGAGAGTAAATACGTGGCAAAAGAGATCAAGTTTAGAGAAGAAGCCCGGAAATCTATGCTTGAAGGCGTGAATGTTTTAGCGAATACCGTGCGTGTGACTTTAGGGCCGCGCGGGCGTAACGTCATCATAGATAAAAAATTCGGTTCCCCGCTCATCACCAAGGACGGCGTGACGGTAGCCAAAGAGATTGACCTCAAAGACACCTACCAGAATATAGGCGCGCAAATGGTGCGCGAAGTCGCTTCCAAAACCAATGACATTGCCGGCGATGGGACGACCACCGCTACTGTGCTGGCACAAGCCATCTTCCGCGAGGGCTTGAAAAACGTGGCTTCTGGCGCGAACCCAATGGCGCTCAAACGTGGCATTGAAAAAGGCGTCGAAGTAGCAGTAGCAGAAGTGGCGAAGCTTGCCAAAAAAGTCAAAGACAAATCCGAACTCGCCAATGTGGCTACAGTTGCCGCCAATGGAGATCGCTCCATAGGCGAGTTGATCGCCGAAGCGATGGAGCAAGTTGGCAAAGACGGCGTGGTCACAGTCGAAGAAGCGAAAACGTTGGAGACAACGCTGGACCTCGTCGAAGGCATGCAATTTGACCGTGGTTTCATTTCGCCGTACTTCGTCACGAATCCTGATCGCATGGAAGCCGTGCTGGAAGAACCATTGATTTTGCTGAATGAAAAGAAAATTTCTTCGATGCATGAGTTGATGCCGATTTTGCAGCAAGTTGCACAACAAGGCCGCACCCTACTTATTATTGCGGAAGACATCGAAGGCGATGCCTTGCCAACGTTGGTCGTGAATAAATTGCGCGGCACCATAAAAGTCGCGGCGGTGAAAGCGCCCGCTTTCGGGGATCGTCGCAAAGCAATGCTCGAAGACCTCGCCGTTTTAACGGGTGGCCAAGTGATCGCGGAAGAACTCGGCATTTCGCTCGAAGGCATCCAGCTTCAGGATTTGGGCAGCGCCAAACGTGTCATCATTGATAAAGACAATACTACAATTGTCGAAGGCGCAGGCAATCCCAAAGAGTTGCAAGGACGCGTCGCTACGATCCGCAAACAGATTGAAGAAACGACTTCGGATTATGACCGTGAGAAACTACAGGAACGGTTGGCCAAACTCACCGGTGGCGTTGCTGTCGTGAAAGTTGGCGCTGCGACTGAAGCCGAGATGAAAGAAAAGAAAATGCGCGTAGAGGATGCCTTGAATGCGACGAAAGCCGCCGCACAAGAAGGCATCGTGCCGGGCGGTGGCATCGCGTTGCTGCGCGCGGCTAAAGCCCTGAACGCGCTTGATGTGGAAGACGATGAGCGCACGGGCGTAAATATTCTCAAACGTGCTTTGGAAGAGCCGTTGCGCCGCATTGTTGAGAACGCCGGAAGAGATGGCTCACTCATTGTCGGGAAAATCCGGGCAGAAAAGAAAACCGTAGGTTATAATGCGGCGAGCGGTGAAGTGGAAGATTTGATGTCATCAGGCATCATAGATGCCGCCAAAGTTGTTAGGACTGCTTTGCAGAATGCCGCCTCAGTGGCGGCCTTGATGCTCACGACGGATGCCGTCGTCGGTGAACTGGCTGAGTCATCAGCTCCTGGCGAAGGAGCGTGAGAACAACCCATTAAGTTGTAATAGGGAGACACATGCTGGATTTAGGACCATTAACAGATAAATTTTCGGAGTCGGGACAGAAAATTATCTACCGAGCTATCGAAGAATCACGGCGTAGAGAACATAATTTCTTATCGCCGGAACACATTTTTACCGTCTTTGGCGAAGTGGAAAATGCCCTGTTCATCGAAGCCATGCAATCCATTGGCGCCGACCCGCAGTCCGTGCGGCAATTACTGGAGCATGAGCTTTCCAAGAGTCGCCAATATGTCGGCAAGAAAATGTATATTCCTGATCCGACGCGTGAACTCTTTAATCGTTCGCTCAAACGCGCCCGGCAACATGGGCGACAGACGATAGATGCTATTGACCTCTTCGTTACGCTCTTTGCTGATCCGAGTGGGACGCCGGCGGAAATCTTGCGTCGGTTAGGCGTTGATCCACAGTTCGCGATGGAAAAAATCCTGCTGCGCGTGCGTCATCGTGAAGAGCAGGATGAGACCTTGCGCAAGAAATACGAACTGCCGCCATACCTGAAACACTTCGGCACGTCACTCAATAAATTAGCCCGCCAAGACAAATTGCCACCGACCATCGGGCGCGAAAAAGAAATCCGCCAGATGATCGAAATCCTTTGCCACCGCGAGCGCGCGAATTCGCCAATGCTCGTGGGCGAACCTGGGGTTGGTAAAACCGCAGTGGTGGAAGGGCTGGCACGCTTGATCGAATTGGAACCAGAGAAGGTTCCGGCTCGGTTGCGCAATGCACATATTGTGCAACTGCAAATGGCGGGTATTGTCGCTGGCACTATGCTACGCGGCATGTTTGAAGAACGATTGCAGGGCATCATTGCTGAGGTGAAGGAACGCTCCGAGTTGATTTTATTTGTGGACGAAGCGCACACGATTATCGGCGCAGGCTCTGCGATGGGCGCTTCTTCCGATGCGGCAAATATGTTCAAGGGATCATTGGCGCGTGGCGAAATCCGTATCGTTGGCGCGACTACGCTGACGGAATACAAAGAATATATTGCCGAGGACGAAGCCCTGGCGCGTCGCTTCCGCCTGGTCAAAGTGGATGAGCCGACCTTGAGCGAGACGCGGCAAATTCTCTTCGGCTTGCGTCCGCGTTTGGAGCGGAACTACTCGGTGAAAATCACGGATGCGGCAATTGACACGGCGCTTGAAATGGCTCCGCGATATATCCGCAGTTTGCATTTGCCCGACAAGGCTATCGGCTGGCTCGATACCGCTTCGGTCAAAGTCGAAATCAATGAACCGAGCATGATGCAGGTCAAGCCGGAGCATATCATTGACGTGATTTCACAAGAATCGCGCATCCCGAAAGATTTGATTTTCCGCGACACGGGCGAACGCTTCAAAGACCTGGAAGAGATTCTCGGTCGTCGCGTCATCGGGCAAAAAACTGCGGTTAAAGGTGTCGCGCAGCGATTGCGACTTAACAAAGGGCCACTCAAAGAGAACTTCTACAAACCGGATGGTGTGTTGTTGTTCTTAGGCCCAACGGGCGTCGGGAAAACCGAACTCGCTAAAGCCGTGGCTGAATCAATGTTTGGCGATGACCACAAGATGGTGCGCATTGATATGAGCGAGTATCAGGACGGTATGGTCGGTATCGAAAAGTTGATTGGCATGCCGCGCGGCATTGTCGGCAGCGAACGGGGCGGACTCTTAACTGAGAAGCTGCGCGAGAATCCGTACACTGTGCTGTTGCTGGACGAAGTCGAAAAGGCTTCACCGTTCCTGCTCAATATCTTCCTGCAAGGGTTTGACGAAGGCTGGATCACCGATGGACGCGGCAAGAAGGTTTATCTCTCTGACGCGATCATTATTATGACCTCCAATCTCGGCTCGGAGAATTTCAAGAAGTATATGAAGCCGCTGGGCTTTGGTACGAAGACCCGCGCCGAAGTCGAAGAAGTCAAACGCGAAGTGTTGAAAGCGGCGGAAGATCGCTTCTCGCCCGAGTTCCGCAATCGTATTGATGAAATCATCGTCTTTTCGCCTTTGACCGAAGATGAAGTCAAGCAAATCGCTCAGCTTTATCTCGGCGCGATGCAACGGCGGATGGAGCAACAAGGGAAGCTGGTGGTTATCACGGAAGCCGCCTTGGATTGGGTCGTAGCGAAAGGCTTTAGCCCGGCGTATGGCGCACGCTTCCTCAAGCGCACAATTGACGAACAGGTCAAGCTGCCGATTACCAACCTCTGGAAAGCATTCAATAGCTTCAAGGTGGATTTGGTGGATGGGCAGTTGGATATTCGCGGTGAATAGCATTTGCGCTTGAATCAAACGGAAAAAGGCGGCGAGAAGTAATCTTCTCACCGCCTTTTTGCTTGAGGGTCGTAGTTGCAGAGGGGAACTTTTATTCAACGATGATGCCCGGTTGCGGATTGCCGCGCCGCGCTTCTCGCTTAACTAGATACGCTAGTTTAGAAAGGTCATAGGGTTTTTGCAGCACTTCTAACACACCGCAAGACAGGGCTTCAAGCCGCACATTTTCGCTGGCACCGGCAAAAAGGAACAACTTTACTGAGGGATCAATTTCTTTGAGACGACGGCACAAATCCGTACCCATTCCATCACCCAGTTGATTATCTATAATGACGACAGGATGTTTGCTGGAGGAGAAGGCCTCCAACCCAGACTGATAGCCATCTGCTAAATCGGAGACAATTCCGTCATCACGCAGGACTTCGGCGATTACATTCCGCGTGCTGGAATCATCCTCAATGACCAGCACCGTAAACTCTTCAGACATGTCGCTATTGCCTCATCGGGGCAAATGATGTATTGCACACAGGCTACTTTGAATTTCTAACTCAATGGGGGAATGCAGAAGTCGTAATGATGGTGAGTATCCGCCCTTGAGTTCGCTAAAGCTTTTATTCCGGTAAGGGAGTAGCTTCACTAAGCGCGCGTATTATTCGCTTCTTGGTGGTAAATGTCAACGTGTTGTTTAATGCCTAAAAAAGGGCTGTATACCTGGTATGACATCCTCTCAAAAAGTTGCCACAGGCAATAAAATCAGACTCCAACTGCTCCTTCTTGGTTTGCTCTTACATCCGTTCTCGCTGCTGGCACAAGTCGCTGCCACCGCGCCCCAAGCCGCCAGGCCGCAATCGCCAGCGGAGCTACAAGTGCGCATGATTGCCCTTTTGGAGCAGCCGAAATTTGCTCCGGCGCGTTGGGGCATTCGTATCATCACGAGTGATGGTCGTGCGGTTTTCGAGCGCGAGGCTGACAAGCTGTTCATGCCAGCCTCGAATATGAAGCTCTACACCACTGCCGCCACCCTGGATGCCTTTGGGCCAGACTTCAAGGTTAAGACGTCGGTGTACGCTACTGGAAAAATCAGTCGTAATGGCACGATGAACGGGAATCTGATTTTGTACGGGCGCGGCGATCCGAATCTTTCCGCAAGGTTTGATCTGAATGCAGCAGGGAAGCCCAACCCGCTTGATGAATTCACGCCTGCCGACAGAATCACAGCGATTGAAAAATTGGCTGAGCAAATGCAAGCGCGCGGTATCAAGCTTGTGCAGGGCGATGTGATTGGCGACGAAAGTTACTTTGCGACCAACGGGCTAGGCGCGAGTTGGGAATGGGATGACTTGCAGTTTTACTACGGGGCATCGGTCAGCGCGCTTACTGTCAATGACAACGCGGTCACCTTCGCTGTCAAGCCCGCCAGGCAGGAAGGCCAGCCGCCTATCATCGCCGTACAGCCCCTTACTTCCTACGTCAAAATCATCAATCACGCTACCACGAGCAAGAGCAAAGACGGCAAAACGCACATCGGCATCCATCGCCCACTGAGCAGCAATGATATAGAGTTTTTCGGGAATATTCCGTCGGGCGCGAAGGAGTTCTCTGCGGAAATTGCCGTGCATGACCCGGCGAGTTTTGCCGCCACTTTGCTCAAAGAATCTTTGGCTCGGCGTGGCATTCGTGTGACGGGGCGCGTGCAACGAATGGATGCAGTGGCGCGGCTCAAGGCTCCTTTTGATGAAGCAAAATTGACAGAACTAGCGAGCCTCGAATCGCAGCCGATGTCTGTCTTGCTCAAGGTTATCAACAAGCCGAGCCAGAATTTACACACCGAAATAATGCTGCGGCAATTGGGCGAATTGCGGGGCACCCCGCGTGAGTTGGATGATTACGGACGCCCCAAATCCGCCGAGTCGCGCGGCATCGAAGTCCTCAAACAATTCCTGACCAAAGCGGGGGTGGATGTTTCCAGCTTGAGTTTGCGCGATGGCTCTGGCTTGGCGCGGCAGGACATGATTTCGCCGCGTTCGACTTCGCAGTTGCTGTTGTTTATGTCAAAGCATCCGCACTTCGCCGTCTATCGTGATTCGTTGCCAGTGGTAGGCGATGGTACTTTACAGCGTCGGATGAAAGGCACCGCCGCCGAGGGCAACGTCCAGGCGAAGACCGGCAGCCTGTCTTATGTTCGTGCTTTGTCCGGTTATGTGACCACGAAGAAAGGTCAGTTGCTGATTTTTAGTTTCCTCGGCAACAATTACACGGGCGCAGGCGCAGAGGTGACAGGCGTCTTCGATCAACTCTGTGTTCTGCTGGCGGAATATGAGGGGGAGTTGTAGATTTCGTGCCCCACAAATTTGTCATCACTGCTAAAATGTGTGTGGAGGGAAGAGTAAGCTATGGCAAGCAATGACAAAAGACCTGTGATCGGCGTGGCGTTAGGTGGCGGCGTGGCGCGCGGGATGGCGCATGTGGGAGTGCTTCGTGAACTAGAAAAAAATAACATCCCGATTGATTTAATCGCAGGCACCAGCGCTGGAGCATTGGCTGGCGCGTGTTACGCCTCCGGCATGACGCCGGATCAAATTGAACATCTCGCTTGCACTATGAGTTGGAGCGATCTGGGGCGCGTGACCGTCTCGCGCTTAGGGTTTTACAACAGCGAACGCACGGAAACCTTCCTGAAAAAAACGTTGCCCGTCAGCCGCTTTGAGCAAACGCGCATACCGCTCGGCATCGTGGCGACAGATTTACAAGCAGGCAAAATGGTTGTCTTCACCGAAGGCGACATCCCCTTAGCCGTGCGCGCAAGCTGCGCGATTCCTTGTTACTTTATTCCCGTCATGGTCAACGGACGAATGATGGTGGATGGCGGTGTCGTAGGCCATTTGCCCGCCTCCGTCGCCCGTGGCATGGGCGCTGATATTGTGATTGCCGTAGACGTAAATTCGGAAGGTCGTCCTATCGCGCCGCCCACCAATATCTTCACGATCATGTCGCAATCCCTTTCGATTATGGGGCGTAGCTCTGTGACGTATCTGTACCAGGATGCCGATGTAGTTGTTAGTCCGCGCGTCGGACAGTTCAGCCCGGATGATCTGTCCAATGCCCCTGCGCTCATCAAAGCGGGCGAAGAAGCCGCCCGCCGCACGATGCCCGCCATCAAGAAATTGCTGACGCGAGAGAAGCCCGGCTTTTTCAAACGTCTCTTCGCCAAACCGATAGACGAACGCCGCGTCAGAATGCTGGATCGGTGAAGCTATGGGTCGTTAGTTAACGCATAATTGTTGCTTGGCCGCGGTTCTTGTGAACGAACTTACAGCGGTTTCGCCGTGAATGTTCAGGGGACGGCATAGCCGCAATATTTGAACCAACCGCGGATGTCGGTGGTCGTGATTTTGGCATAAGCCCGTTTCAAAGCGTTGGCGAGTTTGCGTTTCGTGTCGGCTCCGACACGACGCAGTTCGGCTTTGACTTTCGAGATGCACTCTTCTTTGGGATTCAAGTCGGGCGCGTAGGCGGGCAAGCGTTCCAAGCGGGTCCCCGTGGCGGCGATCAAAGCGACGACGGAGAGTATGGGTGGGGACATTATCCCAGCTGACAATGTCACCGGAGCGCAACTGCGGGACGAGGAAATGTGCGACATATGCTTCTAGCGCCTTCCTATCCAAGGCCCCTTCGATCATCGGAGCTTGCACGCCGCGCAGTGTAATGGCACCAACGACAGTGATGTTCGGCGGCAGTGTAACCGTTCGGTTCCGGGTTTTCACGGCTGCTACGTTGACAGTCTCGGCATAGATAACGTTGTTTCCCATTCGCGGTGCGACCAGGGCGCACGAGGTTTTCACTTGCACAGTGGCGACAGGTAAGAGTGATCGTAATCATAGGCGCTATTTTACTCATCTCTCCTGATTTCTCCACTACCGGCTTGAGTAGCGGGGATTTGATAACTGTCTTTCCGAACCTTGGCAGGTTTGCACGTCCGAACCTGGGCTTTATGAGTTAAGCCATCCGCTCTATTATCTTTGGGAGGCGTCGGTAATATTGGTGGGTTTCGTGTTCATCGAGCTTCCTTTTGGACTTGGGTTTAGATTTCGCGTTGGATGACATACAGACGACTATTTTGTTCGTCTACGCGACTTTGCTACAACTGCATTTGGGTTAGTTCGGCAGTATTCCTGTGCGCGTAACTCCTGGATTTTTGTGAAGGCGTTATTGACCTTGAGTTTAAGTTGTTCAATCGCATATTCAATGGTGCATCCCGAAAGTCGGTGCCGATTTTGTCGCGACCATGGAAGATGTACTCGATTTATATGCCGAGCCATACGATCCCAAACGCCCAAAGATAAATTTCGATAAGGCGAGCAAACAACTGATTGCCGAGACGCACGCTATTGTGCCGACCTGCCCTGGTCAGGTCGAGGGCTATGATTATAAGTATGAAGGCAACGGCACGGTCATCTCTTTCTCTTCATCGAACCGCAGGCGGGCTGGCGGTACGTCGCCGTGACCAACCGACGGACGATGATCAATTTCGCACACCAGATGAAATGGCTGGTGGACGAGTGTTACCCGGACGCCGAACTCGTGCGTGTGACGCTCGATAATCTCAACACACATAAGCTGGCGTCTCTCTGAAGCTTTTACGCCGGAAGAAGCGCGCCGCATTGTCAAAAAACTGGAGTTTCATTACACGCTGAAACACGGCAGTTGGGTGAATATGGCCGAAATCGAATTGAGTATCCTACAGCGTCAATGCCTCAATCGGTGGTTGGCAGACCAGCCAACTCTCAAACAAGAGAGTGCTGCTTGGGAGCTTCACGCAATGACCATCAAGCCACGATTGACTGGCGTTTCTCGGTCTCTGATGCCCGTGAAAAGCTCAAACGTCTTTATCCCTCTCAATCAACTTGATGCACTATTAGAACTAAAGATTGGTCGCACTTTTGCACGCTCAGCGCGGATTGCCGTTCGATTAAATTTGGGCCAGGACTTTGGCTAAAAACTCATAATTCGCTTTGGCATTCGCAGTGGTTTCCGCCGCTGTCTGCCCAATCGTGCAGCATTCCACCATCACCGGGCCTTTGAAGCCTCCGGCTTTGAGCGCGGCAAACACAGCTTTGAAATCCACTTTGCCTGTGCCGAATTGGATCATCACGTCGCCTTTGACGGCGCCGCAATCTTTGGCGCAGAAACCAGTGACGTATTGCACGATGGGCTTTAATTCTTCGACCGGGTCTTTGCCGGTATAGTGAATGATATTGCCCGCGTCGTACCAGATTTTGAAATTCGGATGACCGACCTTTTTGATGGCCGCCACGATTTCGTCTGAAGCGCCACTCGCGCCGCCGTGTGGTTTCATCACGAGCTTGAGTTTGCGCTCTTTGGCATAGGCGGCGGCATCGGACATTAGCTTAAAGTAATTGTCGTATTGCGCCGGACTGTCTACGCCAAAGGTCAGCAGGAATTCGAGGTTGAGAAACTGCGCGTTATCAATTTGCTTCCGCAGGTCTTTTTGTGCGACCTCGAAGGGCTGGCTGGCCTGCACACGGAGCGCTGTCATATTCGCTTTGAGTCCGCGCGCCGCGATTTTCTGCTTGAGCGCGGCCAGATATTCCGGCGTTGCTGCAGCGCCTGTAAACGGGTCTTGTCGCGTGCCTGTGAGCAGCCCTGTGACTTTATATCCAGCAGCTTTGATGCCATCCAGACATTCGTCATAGCTCCACTTCGTCCAGGGACGATTGAAGCACCCAACTGGCCATTTGACCGCAGCTTCGTTTGTTTGGGTAAGCGTCATTCCAACGGTTGCGAAAGTTGTGTTGTGAATAAATTGTCTTCGGTTCATAGGGGTTAGCGTTTGAGAGAAAGGGGATGACAGATAATGGTTATCCGCAAAATGCTACAGCTCCTTTGTTTTTTTAAGCAGGCGCATTATAACTTTTGCCATCATTGGTGAGGAAGGAAAACAATGCTTATCTTAATTTTATCTGCCAGTTTGTGGCTGAATGCAGCGCCGACACCGGAAACCCAAAGAGTCATTGATCCGAAGATCGTGCCGCTGAGCGGTGCCAGCACGAAAGCCTTTGTGCCCAAGGGCTGGAAGTTGCAGGATGAACAACAGGGCGATTTGAATGGCGATGCAATCCCGGATGCAGTGTTACAACTGATCGAAGACTTGCCTAAAAAGGGCGATGATGAGTTTCAGACGCGCTATCGGGCCTTGCTGATCCTTTTCAAAACCGCCGAGGGCAAATACACCCGCGCGGCAGTGGCGGGAACGCTGCTGATGTGTGGAGGCTGCGGCGGAATGCTGGGCGGCCTGGGCGATACGCCGGGTGCAGATGTGAAGATTGAAAAAGGCGTGCTGCTTATTGCGCAGCTTTCCGGTTCGCGTAATGCTACCGATCTGTTGTACCGCTTTCGCTATGATCCGCAAGCCAAGCAATTTTGGCTCATTGGGCAAGATGTCAATAATTTTGATCGTCTGACAGGCGAGAGTGAAATGACGAGCACGAATTATTTGACGGGCAAGCAAATCATTGAGCGGCGCAAGCACGACGAGAAATCGGAAAAAGAAACTATCGTCTCCCAAAAAATGAAGGTTGTTGCCAAGACGCGCAAGACTATTGAGCAGGTGAATTACGAGCCGTAACACGCACGAGCGCCCAGGTATATTGTTCGTGCAGCGCTGTTGTTCCCATTGTTTCTTCGATCCCTTTGAGCCAGCGTTTGGGCGAAAGGACGAGGAGCGTTTTCGTTGGTTGCAGGGGCAGTAACGCGGCGATTTCTTCCGGCTTCATGAACGTCAAGGGATACGCCCGCGCATCACGCAGCGGCAATTCCGGCGCATAAAAATCCATACTGAAATCGGTGTTGATGAAAAACACCAGTCGCTCGCCGGGCTGCGCTGCGGCTTTAGCTTGTTCTGATATTTGGGCGGTGGATTCTGTGTAACCGTAGCCCGGCATCACTGTTAAGGTGGCGGTCACAATGATGAAGGCCAGGCCAAAGGGCAGGAATAACGTGGCAAGTCGCTCATTGCGCACAAACAAAAGCGAGATGCAGACGAACGCCACGAACAGCAGCGCCGCCGCTAAGGCCAAGCCCCGTAAAGGGCCGGCCAACGGAATGTCTTCGACGCGCAGGCTGAGCACAATGCCGATGCCAGCCAGCAGCAGGGCGGTCAGTAATAGCAGCCACCGCCAGAGCGTGCGCGGCTTGTGCTGCCACCAACGCTCCAACTTTTCTCCCATCAGCAACGCCAGCGCTGGGAATACGGGCAGGATGTAGCCTGTCAGCTTGGACGTGGAAAGCGAAAAGAAGCCGACAATCACGATGATCCAAAGCCATAGAAACAGCGATAAGCGACGCTCTGGCTGCGTCAGCACGGCGCGCCAGTGCTTGATCGTCGCGCCGATTTCCGTTAGGAAGAAGAGTGACCACGGCAGGCAGCCAAGAATCGCCACCATCGTGAAAAAGTAAAACGGTTGCGGATGCTTGAATTTATTGGTCAGGAACCGCTGAAAGTGATGCGCAACAAAAAACTCCTGCCAGAATTCCTGCCCGTGTCGCAGGAACATCGGCAGATACCAGGTCGCTGCGGTCAGCAAAAAAATCCCAGCGCCGAGCAGCAATAATCTGGGTCGTTTGAGCAATGCAAGCAACGTTCGAGTCAGCAATAAGAACAGGCCGATGATCGCTCCAGGCAGCACGATTCCGACCAATCCCTTGGCCAACATCGCCAGTCCCATGCCGAAACAGCAGGCATACCAGAGCCAGTCTTTCCTTTCCTGAAACCACAAGAAAAATGCCAGGAGCGCGATGGTCAGCGATACGGCTAACGGCAAGTCAAATGTCGCGGCGCGGCTGAACCCAATCCAGATGCCGCTGGAACCTAACACCATCGCGCTCAAATAGCCGAAGCGCGACGAGCGCAACCGCTGGCCGAACCAGAACAGCAAGAACACACCGAAGGTGGAAAACAACGCGATAGGTAGGCGAGCCGCAAGTTCCGAACCCCCGAAGATTTGAAATCCGAGCGCGGCCAGCCAATACGTCAACGCGGGTTTTTCAAACCAATGGATACCTGCAAGCTGTGGCGTGATCCAATCGCCACGCTCCTGCATTTCGCGCGCGATTTCGGTATAGCGCGGCTCATCCGGCCCGATCATTGGCAATGCGCCGAGGCGAAAAAAGAAACTCACCAGGCACAATACCGCAAGGGCTAATAAACAATAACCAGGTTTGAAATCGGGGGATTCGGATTTGATGATTTGCGCCATGCAAAATTCGGGATTAGAGTCTGTCGGAAAGTTGAACTCAAGAATTAAAAGGCAGGTTATCACACGATGTCTACACGAATGAAGGTCGCCGTTATCGGCACAGGACATTTAGGACAGGCTCACGCGCGAATTTATGCGGGGCTGGAGCAGGTTGAATTAGTCGCCGTCTGCGATACGAACGAAGCAGCAGGCAAAGCGATTGCCGAAAAGCACAACACGCGCTTTGTGCAGGATTATCACGAATTGCTGGATGCGGTCGAAGCCGTGAGCATTGCGACGCCGACGATCAACCATCACGAAATCACGCGCGCCTGTTTGCAAGCGGGCATTCACGTGCTGGTCGAAAAGCCGATTGCGCGTACGCTTGCCGAAGCCGATGAGATGATCGCGTTGGCCGCAGCAAAAGCGTTGACGTTGCAGGTCGGGCATATCGAACGTTTCAATCCGGCGTTTGCCTTGATGCGCGAACATATCCGGCAGCCGTATTTCTTCGAGGCGCATCGTCTGGGCATCTTCACACCGCGTTCGCTCGACATTGATGTCGTGATGGATTTGATGGTGCATGAGTTGGACATTATTGCTTCGCTGGTGCCGAGCGAAGTCGTCAAAGTTGATGCTGTCGGCATCCCGATTTTGACGCCACAAATTGATCTGGCCAATGCGCGGGTGGAATTTGCCAATGGCTGCGTGGCGAACATCACAGCTAGCCGCGTTTCGGGCGAGCGCATGCGCAAATTGCGCGTGTTTCAGCCGAATGAATACTACTCGCTGGATTATGCCGATCAGCAGGTTTTGATGTGTCGTCTGGTTCCGCCGCCGCCGGGCGCATTGCGGCCTGAGATTGTGGCTCAGCCGTTGGCCGTCACACAGCGAGAACCGTTGCTGGCCGAAATCGAAGCCTTCATCACTGCCGCACAAAACCACACGACGCCGATTGTGAGCGGGCCGGACGGACGCCGCGCCTTGTCTTTGGCAATTGATGTGTTGGAGAAAATTCGCGCCCATTCCGCCCACGCAGGTATTAAGTTGCGATGGTAGTGGGAGTAAATCTGAGAAAGATTAGGGAAGCTCAGGGGAAGTCGAAAACAAACTACCGACGGTCTAGACCTCCCTACAAGCCTCTGTTAGATTGCTGCTTCATTACGCACGAGATGCTGTAGATTTGGCTTCTGAGCCTGATTTCACGAGTGATTGTTAGTCCAATAAAACCGCGCGATGCGCTTTTTGTCGGGATTGTGCTGGCTGTCGTTGGCGGGTTGTATTTCTTTTGACACGTGGACGCGTGCCCGACTTGGCCGCGCAACCAGCAGAAGTCAAACCGCCAGATCACGTGAAGATTGCCTGAAATGCCACGTGCCCGAAAGGATGAGTGAATTGGAAACCGCGCGCAAGCATCCACTCAAATGGCGCGATGCCAAAATCAACTGCCTACAGTGTCACAAAGCCCCTACCGTACAACAACTGAAGCCCTCCACTTTTGTAACAATCCAACTCGCAACTCGCAACTCTCAGATCATCCAGCGTATGGCAAAAGCAGCAGTAAAAACTCAGACGTATAAAAACTTCATCGGTGGTCAATGGGTCAAACCCGCCAATGGCCAAATGATGGATAACCTCAACCCGGCAGACACCCGCGAAGTGGTGGGACGCTTTCCCGCTTCAACGGCAGAAGACGTGGAGGCCGCAGTCAAGGCCGCACAGGAAGCCTTGCCGCGTTGGAAGGCTGTGCCCGCGCCGAAGCGGGCTGAAATCCTGTATCGTGCGGGCGAAATCCTAATGCAGCGCAAAGAAAAATTCGCACCGGACATGACGCGCGAAATGGGCAAAGTGCTGAAAGAAGCACGCGGCGATGTGCAGGAAGCAATTGACATGACTTTCTACACGGCAGGGGAGGGAAGACGCCTGCACGGCTACACCACGCCCTCGGAAATGCCGCACAAATTTGCGATGTGCGTGCGGCAACCGATCCGGCCTTTGTTCACTAATTACACCGTGGAATTTTGCCGATGGCGATTCCGTCGTGGAAGATGATGCCTGCCCTGATTTGCGGCAACACGCTCGTCATCAAACCTGCCGAAGTACACCGCTCTCAACCATAAATTTGGTCAAGGTTTTGGAAAAAAGCGGGGATGCCACCGAGATAGTCAATAAGCGTTTGCGGTACTGGCCCCGAAGTGGGCGCGCCACTAACTTCGCACGACGCAGTACGGTTGGTTTCCTTCACTGGTTCGACCGCGACCGGAACCTCTGTCGCCGAAACGGCTGCGCGTGCAGGCAAGATTTGTTCGCTCGAAATGGGCGGCAAAAACGTGATTATGATTATGGAAGACGCTGATCTTGATCTGGCGGCAGAAGGCGCAATTTGGGGCGCGTTCGGCACATCGGGACAGCGTTGCACGGCTTCTTCGCGGTTGGTTGTCCATAAAAAAATCTACAAGAAATTTGTTGAGAAATTGACAGAGCGTGCGAAGACATTGCGTGTGGCGATGGCCTTGATGAAAAGGTCGAAGTTGGCCCCGTCATCAATCAAAAAGCGGTAGACAAGATTCTCGGTTACATTGCCATCGGTCAGCAGGAATCCAAACTGCAGCTCGGCGGCAAGCAACTCGGACAACGGCAAGCACAAACAGGGCTTTTTCCGTTTTTGAGCCGACGATTTTTACGGATGTGCAGCCGAATGCGCGCATTGCCCAGAAGAATGTTTCGCCAGGTCGTCAGCGTGATTCCATGCAGCGGTTTGGACGAAGCGATTGAGATTGGCAATAGTGTAAAATATGGCCTGTCGGCTTCGATCTACACGGCGGATGTGAATCGCGCCTTTCACGCGATGGAGCACACATGCACACGGGATTTTTTATGTGAACTCGGCGACCATTGGCGCAGAGGTTCATTTGCCGTTTGGCGGTACGAAAGCCACCGGTAATGGCCACCGCGAAGGCGCGATGATTTCTTCTCTTGACATCTTTTCGGAGTGGAAATCAATTTATGTGGATTACAGCGGTAAGCTGCAAAAAGCGCAGATTGATGAAGTTGAGGTGTAGTTGTGAGGTTGT
>CAWCGF010000038.1:0-183625 GCA_963794955.1 uncultured Acidobacteriota bacterium | reverse complement strand
CAAGTAACAGACTTTGTTCAAAGCAAAGCGGCTCAAGCTATTGCCGGAGCTTGTTTTGCGGAAGGGACACCTATTTGGACAGAACAGGGGCTCAAGCCAATTGAGGAAATTAGAACTGGAGATATTGTTTTAAGTTGGGACATGGAGCGTGGTGAAAGCGAATATAAAACAGTTGTTAATGCCTTCCAAAAAGAATCAAAAGAAATAATAGATTTGTCTATCACCGGAGAAGATAAACTTATCAGGACTACGCCCGATCACCCGTTTTTTGCCCGCCCTGGTTGTCCTAGCAGGGAGCTGCAAGGGAAATGGGTTGAGGCTGGCAAACTGCGAATTGGCGATGAGATTTTGCATCCGAATGGCGAATGGGGGCGAATTCAGATGGTAGCAAGGCTTCGTAGCAAGCAGAAAGTCTACAATTTTGAAGTTGCTGATAACCATAATTACTTTGTTAGTAGCATAGGGGTACTAGCTCATAATCAGTGTGTTACAGTTGGCAAGGTGGGATCAGAAAGTGAGATGATCAATAAAGGCATACACACTCATGTGGGTGAGTACAGCGTAAAGTAAGTTCCCTTGCGTATTCTCCACGCCTCGTGCAAGCTGTGGGGATGAACAAACAACATGTCACTTTATCCGATCCAGATCGTACCCAACTCGAAGCCTTGTTGGCCAAAGGCACGCTCCCCGTGCGGCAATTCAAACGCGCCACCGCCCTGCTCGAATTGGCGCGCGGCAAAACCTTACAAGCCGTCGCCACGACACTCGGCGTTGATTACAACACGATTGCGCTCTGGCGCGATAAGTATAAAGAACAAGGCTTAGCTTGTTTGCAAGAGGCACCGCGCGCGGGGCGCCCCATCGTATTTGACGGGACGCAACGCGCCCAAATCACGGCGCTGGCCTGTAGCAGCGCGCCTGCCGGACGCGCCGCGTGGAGCTTACGCTTGTTGGCCGACAAGGTCGTCGAGTTAGGCTATGGCGACACGATTTCGCATACGCACGTGGGCAACATCTTAAAAAAAACGAAGTCAAGCCGCACCTGAAAAAGACCTGGTGCATCGGCGACTTGAATGCCGCGTTTCTGGCGCGGATGGAACATCTCTTGTGGTTATACGCCCAACCCTATGATGCGCGTTATCCTGTCATTTGCTTTGATGAGCGTCCTTGCTTCTTACTTGGCGAACGGGTCGCCCCCTTTCATGATGGCCATTTGAAGAAAGAACATTACGCCTATGAAAAGCACGGCTCGTGTGCTTTGCTGGCCGCCATTGAACCGCTTACCGGGCAGCGCCTGGCCTTGGTCTTGCCGCAACGCACCAAGAAAGAGTACACCGAATTTTGCCAAGCCTTGGTCGCCGCCTATCCTGCCGCCGTCAAACTGCACTTGGTGCAAGACAATTTGAACACGCATAATGCCAGTTCGTTTTATGAACATTTACCGGCGGAGGAAGCCTTCGCCCTGGCCCAGAAGTTCGAGTTTCATTACACGCCGAAGGCGGCCAGTTGGCTCAATATGATCGAAATCGAATTCTCGGCGCTGGCCCGCCAATGTCTCAACCGCCGGATTCCAACCCAGGAATTACTGCAAGAAGAAGTGCTGACGTTAGTCCAAGAACGGAGCGAGAAGAAGATCAAAATCAACTGGCAATTTTCCATTGAGACCGCGCGCACGAAGCTGAACCGCCATTATGAGAAGGTCCATCCTGATAATATTAAGTATAAGAAAACTTAATTTACACTGTAGTGAGTATGAAATATCGGTAAGACCAGGACAAAATGGAACAATTGTTTTTGGGGCAGCAAATGCTGCTGCAAGAGATGCAAGTGCTGCGGAATACAATAAGGCAGTTGCCGCTGTCCAAAATGCTATAGATAACGACGCTAAGTTTAGAGAAAACCTAACTCGAACAGCCCAAGCAGCAAGAGATAGGTTTTCAGGTAGTCCAAAGCCAAAAGTGAATGGAATGGGAGCGCAGTTTAGTTTCCTAATAACTTAAAAGTGACGGGTGAAAAGTCGGTGAATGGCGTGCGCCCTTGATGGAACAGGTCTTTGACAACTTTGGGCCCCCAAAACAGCCAGGCTTGGGGGGTGACGAAACGGCTCTTCCTGTGCATGATCGGTTTGTCAAAAGCAACCGGCAAAGGAGAACCGTTCCGTGCATTTCTCACGCTTACCATACCGCGTCACCACTTGTCTAGCTTCGTTCTCATCGCATTTCACTTGTCCGCAAGGACAACATTATCGCGTCTGGTGTTGGTTGCTGGTCGCCTTGCTGCTGGTGCAAGGGGCGGCGGCGCTCAAACCGCTGACGCATTTGATGCCTACCAACTTGCGCTATTGGACGGTTTTGCGCATGGTCAAAGCGGGTTATTGGGACAGCACGGCGCTGCTTGATGACCTGGCGCAAGCCACCTTGTTGAGTTTGCCACCGCCGCCCGATGGCACCCTGCATCTGATTGGCGACAAGACGACTTGTGCCAAAACCGGCAAGCTGCTGCCCTGTGCGCACTTGACGCGGATGAACGAGTACGCGGCTTATGTCTATGGCCTCGACCTCGTGTTGCTCATTGCGCAGTGGGGGCGGTTGCGCATCCCAGTCGCGTGTGAACTGGTCGAGCCGACCATCAAAGGCCATCAAAATATCCTTTTTCGCGGGATGCTTGAACGCTTCACGCCCCCACGTTGGTGTCAGACGGTCATCGTGTTGGGCGATGCGGGCTTTGCCAGCAAAGCCAATTTCCAGACGATAACCGCGCGCCACTGGGACTATGTCTTTGCCTTGCCGCGCACCTGGAAGCTGACCGATGGCACCCATCTGAAAGCTTTGGCGACCTACTTGCCAAAAAAGTTCTATCGGCGGGTCGCTTCGTATAAACCCGACCGCCGCCGCAAAGATTACTGGGTCTTTGTGCGCCGCGCACAATTGCATACTTTGGGCGATGTCACTCTCGTACTCTCGAAAACACGGCGCAACGACGGGCCGAAAAAGATCAAACTGTTAGTGACCAATCGGCAAGAGCAAAGCGCGGGCCAGATTCGCAGTCGCTATGCGCGGCGTTGGGAGATCGAAGTCACGTTCAAAGAACTGAAATCCGGCCTCCATCTGGGACAGCTGCAGGTGACGAAAGAAAAGGAGCGCGTCGCGCGGGCGCATTACCTGCCGGTGATGGCGTATCTGTTGTTATTACGCCGCTACGGCGCGGAACTGGACCCGGCGCAAGGTTGTACGATCTTCCGGCTCAAGCAACGCTTTAGCGAAGAAGCGTGGCAAGAACGGCTGGATCGTTCGGAGACCAACTGGCGCAAAAAACTCAATCAATACAGGGCGGCAACGTGATCCTTCCGTTTCCACCCGTCACTTTTCGAAGTCATGAAGACCTAAGGTGCTCCCCATTGTCAAGACAGAAAATCAGCTAAATTAAGGTGTCAATTGCTGCCTTGAATGGCTGCCCTTGGTTGATAGATCGCCGCGGGCGTTTGGTACTCCAACGACTGATGGAGCCGTTCGTGATTGTAGAACTGGAAATATTTTCCCAACCCTTTGATCGCCTGCGGCACATTCTCGTAATCATGCAAATAAACTTCTTCATATTTCACACTGCGCCACAACCGCTCGACAAAGATGTTATCCAGCGCCCGGCCTCGCCCATCCATACTGATCGCAACCTCTTGCGCCTGGAGAATTCTGGTAAAGGCCTGACTCGTAAATTGCGCCCCTTGATCCGTATTGAAAATCTCTGGTTGTCCCAACGTCAGTGCGCGTTCCAACGAACTGACACAGAAATCCGTCTCCAACGTGGTCGAAACTTCCCAACTCAAGACATACCGTGAATACCAGTCAATGACCGCGACCAGATAGACAAAGCCCCCTTGCAACCGAATATATGTGATGTCCGTACTCCACACTTGATTGACTCGTTCGATTTTCACCCCGCGCAACAAATAGGGATAAATCCGGTGGCCCGCCGCCGCCTGCGATAGACGCGGCTTCTGATAGATCGCCTCTAAACCCATTAAGCGCAACAACCGTCGAATCCGTTTGACGTTCACGCTTTCGGCCTTGACCTCGTTCAACCAGGCCGTCATTTTCCGCACCCCATAAAACGGCGTCTTCGTATATTGCTCATCCAGCAAGTTCATCAACCGCAAATTCTCGGCACTCACCGCGACGTCTTCGTAATAGTAACTCGCCCGTGCCAATCCCAGCAGTTCGCATTGGCGTTGGACACTGAGCGCTTCGTGCGCTGGCTCGACGAACTGCCGTTTTTGCTCAACCGAACAGGCCAACTTTTTTTTTCAGCCAGTCCAGTTCGACCTTCAATTGCCCGATTTGTTGGTATAGTTGTGCTTTGAGTGCTTCTTCTTCCTCGGCTACCCGCACCCGCCGCGTCGAGAAGACGTCTGGCAAACTGTCTACCGCTTGTTTTTTCCACACATTCACCTGATTCGGATGAATCCCGTAATGGCTACTCAGCTCATTGATTGTTCGTTGTCCCTTGAAGGCTTCCAACACCACTTTCACTTTGAATTCCGTGCTGTACGTTTTGCGTGCTTGCTTGTTCATTTGGCTCTCCTTTGGCACCCAGTTTACACCTTAATTCCCTGTCCAGTTTTCGGGGAGCATCATAACCCTATCAAAAAGGGGAAAACAATGAACGATCTAATATGTGAGTTTCTTAAAACCGGTCGTCTAGGAATCTTAGCTTTGGGGATGACCTATAAAGATGTCGAGCAAAGTATAAAAGGGGCAGGAGAAAATAGTCTAAAGGCGACTAATACCAGAGTGGTTTGGTGGCTTGGTGGTATAGAATTAAGTTTTTTCAAAGGTAAGCTGGACATCATTTCCGTGAAATGGAAGAACGGTAACGCTGAAATTCCGCAAGAATTATCTAATTTTGGAGCAATTAGACTTCCTCCTTTTGACCGCGACGAATTGGTTTTATTTCTAAAAGCCAATGAAATAGAACATGAAAAGTATGATCGGGAATGTTCTGAAAATATCACTTGCATTAGGATAAGCTCTGGGGTGCAGGTTTATTTTGAGGACAAAGCTGTTCAAAGCATCGTGATGATGTAAGAGGGATTAAGTCCTCCAGCGAAATAACTGCAAACTCCAACCCCGCCTGCGTCAAAAGGGACTGGCTCAGACGCCCTGAAATTCAAAACGACGTACAAATTCGAGCCGGAGAAGAACCGGTTGGAAGCATCAGAGTACCGAAAAACCGGCGAGCGGCGGAAGACAACTATTTATACCTTTGATGAGAAGGGACGTGTGAGTGAGCAGGCGCAAAAAGATGGGCCGAACGTGCCGTTCGGGTCGCAGTTTCGGCGGCAAGATAAGCGAGATGAAAAAGGCGTTGTGACAGAGTTCATTTCCTACGCCAAAGACGGTAAGGTTGAGAGGCGCGCGCTTGACCGCTATGAAACTTTTGATTCACACGGCAATTGGATTCGCAGAACAGAATCGTTTCTCGACAAGAACAGAAAGCCGCTTCCCGATCAATTCACTACACAGCGAACGATCACGTATTACTGACGCAGGTTTAGTGCGCGCGATATTCCAACCATTTCATTTTGAACTTGGTTTTGATCTTCAGCATCGCATCGTTCTCATTCGTTAACACATGATTGATCGCGCGCTTAAATAAGGTGACCAGCGTGCGGCTTTGTTGCAGCCAGGGCGTTTGTTGCGCTACTTGCAACAGCTTCTCAATCACGTTTTGTCCAATGGCACGGCCTTCGACGCGGGCGTGATGGAAGTCGCGCAAGCCTGTCGCTAACTCCAGCATGACGTGATCCCATTCATTCAGTGTTTGTGGCGCGATTCGTTCGGCGTGGCGGTCAGCATCCTTAATTCGTCCCGCCAGTGCTTCATCCAACGATAACAAGGCCAAATGCGAATTCGTGCGCGCGTCAGCGGGCAGGCTTACGGCATATAATCCCACTTCCCTGGCGTCATCCTCGCGGTTCAAATCGCGCAAGGCTAAAGCCAATTTCCAAAGCGTTTCCGGGGTAACATCTTGGCGTGCTGGCCAATCATTTTGCCATTCCACGGCGGCTTGCGTTTCGCCTAAGGTGTAAAGCGCCGCTCCCGCTGTGCCCCACAATTGGGTTTCCTGACGCAGCAAGTCTCGATACTGACCGATAAATTTTTGCACTTGCTCCGCTGCTCCATGCTGCGCGCTAATCTCTAGAAACGTGGCTGCCGCAAGCTGCCAAAGCCGATTCGGCGTGGCGGCCATTTGCTGCAGGCGTTGCAGGCAATGAACTGATTTGTTTTGTGACGCGCACCGTTGTGCCCATAACTTGCCCACGTAGGGGTTCACCTTCGGTTTGGTCAACGCTTCTTCAAATACCGCGTCGAGAATCTTGTGCAATTTGGTAGGCGACAGCGCGGCAACGGCGCTGTCAAGGTATTGAGGCGAAGCGGAGGAGCACAAAGACGTGAGGTATTTCTGTGCTTTGACCGGGTCATTTGTTTTGGCCGCGAGTTGCAACGCCCGTAGCTTGGTTTCATCGCCCCCCGCGTATTGCTTAAGGTTTTTCAGCGTTTCGCCTGCGGCTGTCAGATCGTTATCCTCCAGCTGCAGGTCAAATAACAACCGCGCAGCAAACTCATAATCGGGAGCTAAGGTCAGCGCGCGTTGCAGCGCGTTTTGCGCGCCCGCGCGGTCTCCGTTGCGCAACTTCGCTTCGCCCAAATAGCCGTGCGCGGCGGAAGCTTGTGGCAGCAACCGCACAAGATTTTGCGCCGCTTCCAAATACTCAGTTTCGTACTCCATCGTCCGATACCACCGCGCCAACTGTTCCCAGCCTTGGGCATAGTTTGGCTCGGCTCGCAGCAACGTCTGCATCTTTTTGAGTGCGGCAGGCCGGTCGCCGCATTGCGCCGTGATCAATGCTTCGGTACCAAGTAACTCAGGCGGAAACACCGGAGCCAACGCCGCTGGTCGGCAAGCCCGCAGTGCTTCGTCGTAGCGTTTGGCATGCATCAGCAACTGAGCGCGGAAGTGATGCGCTTCAATGAGTTGCGGATCGAGGCTGATCGCTCGTTCCAGCGCCGCCAATTGTTCCGGCAATACCGCCTTGCCTTGGAGTGTGTGTGCTAATCGCAGCCACGACGTTGCCTCACCTGGGCATTGCACCGTCAATGCGCGCGTGCAATCTAACACCAATGTAGGTTGATTGGTTTGCTCGGCCCAGCTTTTAAGCGCCCGCCAACCCCAGTCGTAATGGGGAGCGAGCCGTAACGCGTGCTGCATCAGCGTGACCGCCGTGGCTTGTTCGCCGTGCTTCCAACACAAATTGGCTAATGCGCCGTGATGATACTGATTGTAAGGCGCATGCTTGATAGCTTGCTCCAGCACCGCCCGCGCGGCGGCGAAATCGCCCTGTCCCTCGTAGAGTTCCGCCAATCGTTGCGAGGCCATAGCAAAGTTCGGCTCAAGCCGTAAGACGCGCTGCAAGGCGAGCATCTGCTGCGGAACTTCTTGTTGCAGGTCGTAGGTGAGCGCCAACTCAAACCATAAGCGGGCTACCAGCGGAAAGCGTGCCGTTGCCTGACATGCGAATGCCAACGCTTCCTCCGGCTGTCGCAAGTGTCGCAGTTGGACAATGACGGCTGACCACGCGCAAGGTAAATCGGGTCTTTGTTTTACGGCCTCGCGCAAGAGTTGTAGTAATTCCTCAGCTTTGAAGTGCTCCTGCGCCCATTCGCGGAAGGCCAACAAGGCTTCGCCCGTGATTGCTTGTCGCAGGATTTCCTCGCGCACAAACAATAACACTTCGCGTCGCTCTAACGGTGTGGTCGCCGCCGCGACGAGTTGCGCGACTGCCGGAGCATAATCCGCCGCCCAGGTGAGGGCTGTACGGAAGGCTTCTTTCGCTTCCGTGTCTCGTCCGTTTTGCGCGCACACTTGCCCGCGTGTGACGTGATTTTCCGGGCGGAAGGCCGCCAGACGGCAGGCCGTTTCGCTGGCCGCTAAGGCTTCCTCCTGGCGTTGCAGCTTGAGCAAAACCTGCGCCCTAGTGCGATGCGCCCAATCATTCGTGGCCTCGTGTTTGAGCAAGAGTTGCAACTCCGGTTCGGCCTGGGCAGGATGCGGGAGCAACCATTCAATCAGCAACTCACGCAGTCTGGTGGCCTGCGGATAACGCCGTAACCGATCTCGCAAATGATCAAGTGCGGCTTGTCGGCTTTCGGTTTCAGCGAGCAGTTGCATAACTTGCCGATGTGCTTCCACTGACAATGGCTCGGCTTCGGTGATTTGGAGCCAATGCCGCAAGGCTTCGCTGCGTTGACCGCGCAGCCTGGCAATGGCGGCGGCGGTTCTTTGCCAAAGATTGCGAGGTGTTTGCGCCTGCGCTTGCTGGAGCAGGGAATCCGCCTGCTCGAATGACTGATAACGCGCATAAGTTTCGGCAGCGAAAAGTTGTAGCTTGCCGCCCTGAGGAAATTTTGTTAGCCCTTCTGCCAGCCTGGCGAACGCCATTTCCTGCCGCCCTATTTGGACGAGTGCTTGAAACATCGTGGCAACCGCTTGCCCCGTTGGGTCGCGTTGCCATCGTCCGTGTAAAAATTCCAACGCTTCATCAGTTTGCTCAAGCTGGTGGGCGGCGACAAAAAACGCCTGGGCAAAGGACTCGTTCTGACTGTCCAGACAGGCGGCAAAACGATATAGCTCCCCGGCTTCAGCGTAGCGTTGTTGCCGCCAATAAATCGTTGCCAGCGTGTGGATGCTCGCCGCCGTAGGGGCACCACGACGCCAGGCTTTGCTTAGCCAGCGCACGGCCTCCGGCCCTTGCCGCGCGTCTTCACCCAAGGCTTGCGCGTAGGCTTGCCACAGCAGCGGGGAGGGGGTTCGCTTCGTGCTAAGCTTATTGAGATACTTGAGCCGTTGCGGGCGCGAAAAGCGCGTCTGCTCGCCCGTCGCTTTACTCAACTGGTACGCCACGTTCGCGGGGAAAAGCTCGACCAGTTTTTCATAACACGTCAGTTTTTGCGGCTCGTCCTCATCGTAAATTGCCAAGGCCAGCCGGGCTTGCCACAACAAGTGATGCCCGCTGAAACGTTGTTGCATGGCTTGATAGATGCCTTGTGCCAGGACGCGCTCCTGCTTTTCCAGTGCTTCCTGCAAGGCAAAAAGTTGCTCGTAGGCTTCGGTGTCGGGGAGCAGGAAACTGCCGAGCGAGTTCGCATATTGCATCGGGACGAATGCCATACCGCGCGGCCCCCCGGCGCGATAGTGATCCGCCAGCATGTTTATCGAATATTCACGGCAGCGCCGGTGTGATGTATCGCGCACGAGCAAAACGCGGCGCACATTGTCGTATCCGATCACGATTTGCCAGGGCGCATCCGCCGTTTCCATTGTGAAGATGATTTTGCGCTTCAGCAATTCGACGGCACTTTCCCAGGTGACACGAAACTCGCGCACGGCATAGCCAAGCTGGTGCGCCCACTGGCGTTGCGCGCAGGCTCCCGCGGGCAGTGGCTTCACGCCTCGCCCAGTGGCAGGCATTTTGTAATATTGATTGATCGCTGCCAGCGGAGCCGGGAGTCCCGCGAGGTTTGGTTGTCGTAGGACGTCCACGGGCAACACGAGGCGCTGTCCTGCGCCGTGCTCCAACTGGCGCGCAAATTGTTGCAGCGCAGGCGCGGTACATTGTTGGGCGTAGGCCGTCGCGGCGGAATAATCACCGCTCAGATAGGCCGCTTCTGTTCGTTGTGCATTCAGTTGTTCGCTGACTTCCGGTTCCAGGCGCGGCGATAATTCAGCAAATCGCTCCCAGCTTTGCCGCGCCTCGGCAAACTGTCCGAGTTCGATCTGCAAATGCGCAAGCTGTTCGACGAGCCACGCGCACTCGATGTGTTGTGCGGCCTGTTCCAGCAATCGCAATGCCTCTTCCTCGCGCCCCTGTGACACTAATGCGTGCGCTGAGGTCTGGATGGTTGGGCGAAACCAGGGTTGTAAAATTAAGGCATAGCGCAACACGGAAAGCGCATCTTCGTAACGCTCCTGCAACTCAAATACTTTGGCGCGCTCAACCCACACCCAAACGTTATTGGGCGCAACCTCCTCGGCTTTAGCGAGCCAGGATTCGGTGCGCTCAAAATCGCGAAGTTGCGCCAGAACGAAGGCATGAAACGCGAGCCAATCCGCTTGAATTTTGGGATCGGCGAGATGGAGAGAGGGGTCATCGTCGTGTTGCCGCAGAAATTGCCAGGCCGCAATCACGCCACGATAACGCAAGGTTATCCGCGCGTAGTAATAGCGCGCCTCCCAATCTTTTGGATCGTGCCGATAGGCCAGCAATTGTTGTCGGCATCCCAGCTTCGGGGCTCCGACCGTGGCAGCCAGGCGTCCGGCTAAAATGCGTGCGGTGGTGCCTTCCCAGGCTTCCAGTGGCGCAAGCGCTTGCGCCGCGTGATAGGCGCGCACGTACAGGCTTTGGTCATAAAGCTCTTCGACGTGCCTAAAATTTTGAGGAGAGACAAACATGAAAGCCAGTCCGAACGCCGCTGCGCTATTGCCTCGAAAGGTCAGGAAACCAACCGAGCCGTTTTGCTTGCTGATCGTAATGTTGGGTGATCTGTAGTCAGGAGCTGACTGGATTGTTACCGTGCGGGCAGCGCATGGGTAGCATAAATTCTTCTATGACTGCAAGAACTTTTTCTCTCACCCCAAGAAGACTAGCTGGCGAATATGCCGCTCGCCCTCTTATTTTCGAGTTGTCAGCTTGCTTCGCCAACGAGGCCAACGTTACTATTTGCGCCGTAACGCGCAACCTATCAGGAGCTTCACTATGCGACACACAATCCTCGTTGCCACCCTGCTATTTTTCAGCTTGAGCCTCGTTAGCACTGCACAGCCGAAGCCTCGTGTTCCAGCGGCAGAGTATGGACAGTGGGAAACGCTCGGCCTCACAAACTTATCGCCCGATGGGAAATGGCTGGCTTACAGCATCAATCGCTCGAATCGCAACAATGAACTGCGCATTATGCGCGTTGCCGGGGGGGAGCCGAAAGTTGCAGCCTTTGGCGCGCAACTGATTTTCTCGGCGGATTCGCGTTGGGCGGCATACGGCCTTGGCTATTCGGAGGCGCAGGAAGAAAAGCTCAGGAAAGACAAAAAGCCCATTCAGCGTAAGCTCGGTTTGCTCAACCTCACCAGCGGCGAGCAAACGGTTGTAGATGGCATTGAATCCTTTGCGTTCAGTGCGAATGGCGCGTATCTGGCAATGCGTCGCTACGTGCCCGAACGCAAGGATGCACCGCCCGCTGAACCTGCTGCTGAGCCGGGCGCTGTGCCGGGTGCAACGTTGATCGTTCGCCAACTTGCCAGCGGGCGTGACACGACGTTTGGCAATGTGGCCGAATACTCCTGGCAAGATTTGCCGCAACGCGGTCGGCTGCTGGCCTTGATAATTAGCGCAGAAGATAAGACGGGTAATGGTGTGCAGCTTTTCGATCCCGAAACGAGCGTGTTGCGTGTACTGGATTCGTCTGCGGCAAGCTACAGTGGCTTGGCCTGGCGGAAAGAAAGCGCCGATTTGACGGTGTTGCGCGCGAAGACAGATGAGCAGCGCGAAGGCGCAACAAACATCGTGCTGGCGTGGAAGCGACTCGGCGAGACGGGCGAAGCCAAACAATTCTACGATCCGACAGCCGACGCAAAGTTTCCTGCTGGCTTGCGCACGGTCACATTCCGTCGCCCTTCGTGGTCGCAGGACGGCAGCATTGTGTTTTTAGGTGTCGCCCAATGGCAGGAAAAACCCGCGAGCGAAAAGCCGCCTGCTGCCAGCACTGACGGGAGCCAAACCGCGCAAGACGAAGACGAACCTGCCGGAGTAGATGTCTGGCACGCCCGCGATGTAGTCGTGATGCCGAAGCAGAAATTGGATGCGCGACTTGAGCGCCAGAGAAATTTCCTCGCCGCCTGGCACGTAGACGCAGGACGCTTAGTGGCATTGGGGCAGGATCGCAATGAACAGGTCATGCCGCTCAAGCAGCAGAAACTGGCGGTGGTGACGAACTGGTCGGCCTACGCAATGGAGCGGAGTATCGGGCGGCCTGCGGCTGATCTTTCTTTGCTTGATCTGACGAATGGCGAGCGCACGCCAATCAAAGAACGGCTCAACAATGATTTTTATGTGCAGGCAAGTCCCGGCGGGCGCTACCTGCTCTATCTACAAGACGATCATTATTGGACGGTGAACACCGCCACCCGTGCTGTCATCAACATCACCAAAAATGTGCAGACTTCTTTCGTAGATCGTGATTCCGATGTCACGGTCAAACAGAAACCTGCGTTTGGCATCGCAGGCTGGACGAAGAATGACGAGACCGTGCTTCTCTATGACAAGTTCGATCTCTGGCAGCTTGCGCCGGACGGCTCGCGCGCCAAACGGCTGACGGACGGCGCGGCAGAGCAGGTGCGCCATCGCTATCTTCGCCTCAATCCCGACGAAGAATGGATTGATACGGACAAGCCTGCGTACTTGAGCTTGTTCGGTGTTTGGAGCAAGAAATCCGGCTATGCGCGCTTGCGCTTTGGCGCGAACGCCGAACGACTGATCTGGCTCGACAAAGGCGTTGCGCGTCTGGCGAAGGCGAAAGATGCAGACGTGTATTCGTATTCCAGCGAAGACTTCGATGATTCGCCCGATGTGTTTGTCGCTGACGCCGCCTTGAAAGATGCCAAGCAGGTTACGAAGACAAACCCGTTTCAGAACAATTATGCCTGGGGACATGCCGAATTGGTCGAATACAAAACCGAGCGCGGCGAACGCTTGCAGGGCGCGCTCTTTTATCCAGCGAATTACGAAGCGGGCAAGAAATATCCGATGGTGGTGTATCTGTATGAACGGCTTTCGGACGGGCTGCATCGGTATAGCGCCCCGTCGGAGCGCGATTACTACAACACCGCAGCCTTCACGCAACAAGGTTACTTTTTGTTTCAGCCGGACATCACGTTTCAGCCGCGCGAACCAGGGCGCTCCGTCATCGCCTGTGTAACGCCTGCCGTGCATAAAGTTGTCGAAATGGGTTTAGTGGATGCCCGCAAAATCGGTGTTGTCGGACACTCGTGGGGTGGCTTTGATACGAGCTATCTGGCAACACACAGCGAAATGTTTGCCGCCGCTGTGGCAGGCGCACCGATTACGAACCTGGTCAGCAATTATGGCAGCCATCACTTTAGTTCCGGCATCGCCGAAACTGATCACATCGAAACCGGGCAGCAACGGATGGAAGTGCCGCTGTGGGAAGACTTGCCCGCCTACATTCGCAACTCGGCGGTCTACAACGTGCAGAACATGAAAACGCCCCTGATGATCGAAGTAGGCGATAACGACGGTACCGTTTTTTGGCATCAGGGCGTCGAGTTGTACAATATCGCCCGGCGCGCGAAAAAGGATGTCGTGCTGCTCGTATATGCAGGCGAAGATCACGGCTTGCGCAAGAAACCAAACCAGATTGATTACCATCGTCGCATTCATGAATGGTTTGCGCATTATTTGAAAGGTGAACCCGGTGCGCCGTGGATTGCCAAAGGCCTGAGCTTTCTGGAACGCGAAGAGGAATTGAAGCAACGCAAACTGCCGAAGGGAAAGAACTAAACCTCCGCATTGCCAGTAGTGGGGCAGGTTCCATGCTCCACCCTGCTTTACTAATCTTGCCGTAGCCGCTACGATTACACATTATGCCGTTGCGCGACACAGAAGCCTTTGTCCTCCGTAGTTATACTCTTAAGGAAGCGGACAAGATTTGCGTCTTCCTGACACGGGACGCGGGCAAGATTCGCGGCGTGGCGCACGGCGCGCGCAAGTTGAAAAGTAAATACGGTGCCAGTCTGGAACCCTTCACCGAAGTTTCGTTGCACTATTTCGAGCAGGAAAACCGTGATCTGGTTTCGATCAACAGTTGCGAAATCATTCGCTCGCAATTCAGCGACTCCCTCAGCAGCGAACGGCTGGCCGCGTTGCACTATTTGAGCGAATTGCTGATGGAGTTTTTGCCTGATCACGAACCGAACGAAACGATGTATCGCTTGGTCGGCGCGGCCTTGAAAGCATTAAAGCAGACGGCAGATGACCCAAGCTTGTTGCTGCGGTACTGCGAGGTTTGGGTTTTGAAGTTGGCAGGCTTCTTCCCGGATTGGAAACGTTGTGCTGAATGTGAACGCGAATTGCCGATGAATGCTGCGGTTTGGCTTTCTGCTGACGGCGCGCCGCTTTGTGGCAATTGCGCTAATCAACGTGGCGATGCTTTGAGTTCGGAGGCGCGGATGCTAGTTAATGACATTTTGCGGCAGCCGCCTGAAAAATTTGTCGCGCAACAATTCGATCCGCGCGCACTTGCCAAACTTGAGTCTATCGTAGCGAGACTCATCAAAAACACGCTCGAACGCGAATTGAAATCGTATGAAATGTTAGGGCGGCTGCGGTCGCTGTAGCGCCAGCTATCAGTTTTCATTGCCTCCTTTCTTGATCCTGCCTACTTCACTTTCACTTTACGGCGGTCAATCAGCCTCATCTGCGCTTCTATTCTGACCCCCCCTCTTGCTCCTGGTTACAGGCCGGATCATTTGACTCTCTTCCACTCATTTCTCCTCAGACGCTGTTCGTTGGGCAGTTTCGCCCATTCATTAAGTTGTAGTTACAGGGGTTCTTTCCTTCCAGTTATAAGCCTGGCTTTGCAATCAACAAAACAACCACTTTCTACAAAAGGAAAAGCATGGCACGAATGTTAACTTATCTCTTCGCTATCTCACTTTGCTTTTGCACGTCGCTTGCCTACGGGCAAGGTGTTGGCGCTATCACGGGACGCCTCCTCGCAACGGACGGTGTCGCGCAAGAGGGGCTTACCATTAAGCTCGAAGAAAGTGGACAAACAACGACATCCGATACGACAGGACACTTCTCGTTCGTCAATCTGGCGGCGGGCAAATACACACTGACCATTTCTGGCGGCGGTTTTATCCCTCAGACACGTGAAGTCGAACTGAAAGTGGGAAAGACCATAACGCAAGATATACGGCTGGAAAAAATCACCGCATCCGTAGATGTTGTCGCCAGCCTGAAGGAATATCACCTCGAAGAATCCAACATCGGCACGCGGGTGAATGCGCGATTGATAGATGTGCCGCAATCCATTCAAGTCTTCCCGAATCAACTCATTGAAGACCGCGCCATCCTGGAAGGCAACGAACTCTTTCGCAACGTCAGCGGTATTAACCAGAACGTTTACAGCGCGATGACCTTTCGCGGCTTCACGCAGCGCGAGATTTTGTACAACGGTTCGCGCGGCAATCCGTTCGGCTCGCTCGAAGGCGATGTTAACAACGCAGGCTTCAGCACGTCGCAGATTCGCCTGACCAACATTCAGCGCGTCGAAGTTTTGAAAGGCTCAGCGTCTTCTCTTTATGGTTCGACCGAAGTCGGCGGCCTCATCAATTACGTCACGAAAAAGCCGCGAGAAGCGCTGGACGGCGAGTTGCAAGCGCGTTTTGGCAGCTTCCAGCAAAAGATGGTGAATGGCGAAATAACCGGGCCAATCACGGACAAGCTGCTGGCGCGCGGCGGGTTTTATTTTGAAGACCGCGATTCGTTTCGCAACAACGCTGGCGCGCGCAATTCACATGCGGTCGCCAACCTGCTCTACAAAGCGAATGACAACAATCGCTTTGGTATCGAATACGAATTCATCAATCAACGACTGCCCGGCAATCGGTTGCGCGGAGTGCCGGTAGATGCGAACGGCGTCTTTCTGACCAGCACGAAATGGACAGCGACCGAGCCGACCGATTTCATCAAGATGATTGCGCGCGTCTTGCAATTGCGCGGCGAACATAATCTGTCGCGTGGGTGGAACGCCGATTACACGTTTCGCTATCTTGAATACGAAAACAACGACAAGTATCACGAGCCGCGTGGCCTGAATGCCGCGACAGCGACAGGTCGCACGATGCGCCGTGAGTTTCGCAATTTCTTCCGCTCGAATGAGGACTGGAGCCTGAACGGCAACGTCAGCAAAGTGGCGAACAGTTCGGCCCTCGGCGCGCACACATTACTCTTTGGCGTCGAACAAATTGCGCAAGATCACACCTTTCGCCAAGCGCGCACTCGCGAACGCGAAGTCAGCGGCGGTACGGTTCCGGCGATTGATATTTTCAATCCGGTCTACGGTCTGACGAATGAGCGCAATTACACGCTCAACGCCTTTGCCACCAGCGCCGCACAAACACATCGCACAGGCTTTTACGCGCAGGATCAAATCGTCATCAATCGTTTTGTGCAGCTTTTATTGAGCGGTCGCTGTAGATCGTTACGACGACAAAGGCTTTGCCGCCGTGCTGTTGAGTTACGAAGACACTGCCGCTTCAGGACGCGCAGGCATTGTCATCAAACCCGTCGAGCAGGTTGCATTTTATGCGAGCTACGCCAACAGCTTCATTCGCGCGCCAATCTTCTCGCAGGCTGCGCAGGCGAACGGCCCGTTCAACCCTGAGACGGGCGATCAAGTCGAAGTCGGAGTGAAAACTGAACTCATCAATCATCGTCTGTTTGTGTCGGGCGCATTTTTCAAGATCAACAAAGAAAACATCCTGCGCCCTGATCCGTTGCTGGGGCCGACCGGAGCGAACGCGAATGCCTTGTTGTCGGTCGGCGAAGCCCGCAGTCGCGGCTTTGAATGCAACGTCGAAGGCTTTCTGACGCGGCGTTGGTATACGGCTTTTAATTACGCGAACGTCAACACGCGCATCCTGAAAGACAATGTTGCTTCGTTGATTGGCCGTCCGTTGGCGAACGCGCCAAAGCACACGACCGGCTGGTTCACCCGCTACAATTTTCTCGAAAGCACAGGCATCGGCTTTGGCTTGGAAAGCGCGAGTGAACGTGTCGAACCATTCGCGGGCATACGCGCGGATGGCTACACGATTGCTGATGTGAGCTTCTATCAGGAACTCACCAGCCGTGCGCGCTTGCAATTGCAGATCACCAACTTCACCAACAAACAATATGCCGTGAGTACGTTGTTTGCCGCTCGTGCTGGCAACTTTCCCGGACAGCCGCGCGCTGTGATGTTGACGTTCGCCTGGACGCCGTTTCGGAAGTAGGAATGGCGCAAAAGCAAATGCCGTTATTCAGAATTACTTTGTTGATATGTAGCCTCTGGCTGGGAACGCTTGTCATTGTCGGGCAAGACATTCCGTCTGCCACCGAACGTACCACGAAAAAGCCGCCGCCACTGACGCTGGGCAAGCTCGCCGCACCGCCGAAAATTGATGGCGTGATGAGCGAAGGCGAATGGGCTGGCGCGGCGAAAGCTACGCTTGCTATTCAAATTGAACCCGGCGACAACATCGCGGCGTCAGAAAAAACCGAAGTCTGGCTCGCGGCTGACCGCGAAATCTTGTTCATCGCGTTTCGCGCTTACGATTCCGACCCTGCCGCCATTCGCGCGCGCGTCAGCAAACGCGATGACATCAACGAAGATGATTTGGTCGTGTTGTTGATTGACACGTTCAATGACCGCCAGCGCGCCTATCGCTTCACCTTCAATCCGCTCGGCATTCAACAAGACGGCGTGTTCACCGAACAAGCCGTAGACGAATCGTGGGACGCGCAATACGAATCCAAAGGGCAACTCGTCAACGACGGTTTCATTGTCGAAGCCGCGATTCCGTTCAAATCCATTCGTTTCAAAGCAGGCAAGGACGCGAAGTGGGGCTTGCATTTGCGCCGTGTGATTCCGCGCAAAGCCGAGCGCACTTCGTGGCAACCGGTGCGGCGCGATGTCGGCTCGTTGCTGTTGCAGATGGGCGAATTGAATGGGCTGGATGAGGTTTATGCAGGTCGCACGCTCGACATTATTCCAACAGTAGTTGGCTCGGTGAATAGTGAACGCGAAGCGGTTCCGCTAATGCCCGGACAAGCGCGACTGAATACCGTCAACAAACTTGATCCCGGATTGACCGCGATTTATTCAATCACGCCGACGCTGACACTGGCGGCAACGATCAATCCCGACTTCTCGCAAGTCGAAGCCGACGTGCCGCAGATCAACACCAACCAACGCTTCGCGCTGTTTTATCCCGAACGCCGCCCCTTTTTTCTGGAAGGCGTAGACGTGTTTGATCCGTTGTCGAGTCGCGGCTTCAAGCTGCTCAACACGCGCACGATCATTGATCCTGATTGGGGGCTGAAACTCACGGGCAAGCTCGGACGCAATGCGATTGGTTTGCTGGTCGCCTCAGACCGCGCGCCCGGTTTTCAGGTCGAACGTTCTGATCCGAACTTCGGACAAAACGCGCTGGTCACGGTCGCGCGTTGGCAACGTTCGTTCGGGCAGGATTCCGCCGTCGGAGCTTTTTTCACCGACCGTCGTTTTGGCAATGCTTCCAATTCTGTGCTGTCAGGCGAAGCGAGATTGCGTGTCGGCAAAGCGGCGAACTTCGGCTTTCAATTGGCGCGCACACGCACGACCGATCAACGCGGCAACACAACGAGCGATGGGGCGACGAATACGCGCTTCAGAAACTGGGGCCGGCATTGGCGAATCGCCCTGAGCGATGAGTATGTGGGCCGCGATTACGCGGCGCAGGCGGGTTTCATTCAACGGCGCGGCTACCATCAACAACTGGCCGACATCGGGCGCGTGTTTTGGGCGAAGGAAGGTACGCGGCTGAATAAGTGGCTGGTTTACGTCTGGCCGTATTTGTATACGCAACGTTCCAGACAACCGGGCGGTTTGGCCGAAGTCGAGTTCTTTGATCCGGCCATAGACTTTCAGTTTCAGCGCGGCATTGCGCTGACCTATTACCACGCGCGATCCCGCGAAGGTTTTGGCGGGCGCGAGTTGTCGTATCACTACGAACACTTGGCTTACAAAATGTTCGCCCTCAAAAAATTCACGTTTAGTGGGCGCACAGATTGGGGCGGCGGAATTTTCTATGACCCGCGCCAACCGCAAGTCGGCGACCGATTGAACTGGGAAGCCGATCTTGGCTTTCGGCCCAACAACAAACTGAACATGAGCCTGTTGTATTTGAAAAGCCGCCTGAATGACCCGCGCACGGGCAAGCGCTTTTTCAATCAGGAGATTTTCCGCAATCGCACGACCTGGCAATTCAATCCTTACCATTCGTTGCGCGGGATATTTGATTATGACACGGCGCTGCGGCAATTCGGCGCGAGCTTGTTGTATGCCTATGTGCCGCGCCCGAACACAACATTTTATTTGGGTTGGAATGATTTGCTCTTTAATGGCTACGACCCGCTGACGCAGCGCCGTGCCATCGGCGCAGGGTTGGAGCAACAACGGCGTACATTGTTTTTCAAGCTGTCTTACAACTTTCGTTATTGAACGACCGTCACGCTCAATCCGAACTGCAAGCCAGTCATGCGCCAGATTCAACCAGTCATTGAAAACTTATCGCCGCCACTTTTCCTCGTATGAACAATGCCGTTTTTACCAATTCAATCACTATTTACATTCAGGAGAAGCGACCATGAAATTACGAGCGATACTCGGTCTCGGTCTGAGTTTATTTTTTTCGATGACGGTTTTCGCGCAAGCTAGCGGCAGCCTGCGCGGGCGTGTCACCGATGCCAGTCAGCTAAACGTGCAGGGCGCAAAGCTGACGTTGACCAACCTTGCGACGAACGCATCGCAAACTGCCGTCAGCGACAGCAACGGCGCTTATCATTTCACTAACGTTACGCCGGGCTGGTACGAACTGACTGTGCGCAGCGAGAGCTTTCAAATTTTTACACAACGCCGCCTTTCGATTTCTGGCGAGACCACGTTTGATCTTCGCCTTGAACCCGGAGCGGTGCGCGAAGAAATCGTGGTGCTCGGCAGTTCAGAACTTTCCACGGCTACGAAGTTGGACGTGGCCGTGCGTGATACGCCGATCACAGGCGGTGCGATCAGCCGAACATTGATTGAACAACAGGGCGGAGTGACGCTCGCCAACGTGTTACGCAACGTTTCGGGAGCGCACGCGCGCGTGGATTATGGTTTGTATCAAAGCCTGACGTTTCGCGGCTTTTCCGGCGACCGCGACAACGTGTTACTGATAGATGGCATTCGCAACGAAGGCAATCGCGTCAATACGCAGCTAAGCCACATCGAACGCGTCGAAGTACTGAAAGGCCCGGCGTCGGTTTTATATGGCGCTGAAGCCTTCAGCGGCGCGGTCAATCTGATTCGCAAACGCCCTTCGGCTGAGCCTCATTATGAAGGATCATTTTCCGTCGGGTCGTTTCAAGAGTATCGCGGGAGCTTTGGCGCAACAGGCGGCATCACTGACAACCTGCTTTATCGCTTTGATGTCGGTGGCATAGCGGCAAATCAATGGCGCGATACAAAGCCGCGCCTGTTCAATATCTCGCCTTCGCTCTATTGGTATCCGACCAGTCGCGCGCAATTCACGCTGCATTACACGTTCACCCGCGACCGCTTTGCGACCGATGGCGGATTGCCGACTGTTAACGGCGCAATCGTGAACGTGCCGTTGGATCGCCGCTACAACACGCCCAATGATTTTGCGCTCTCACGCGATCACAATCTGCAATTCACCTTCAACTATCAGGTGGGCGAACGTTCTGAGGTGCGCAATCTGACTTCGATTCGCCGCTATGACGACGAGTATTTCAGCGCGGAACTCTACACGCCAAATGGCACAAGCTTGCAACGCGGCTCGCTTTACTTTTTGCACGAGCGCAACCCGATTCTGAATCAGTTGCAATACACGACAACGCAACAATGGGGTGTCAAACATCGCATCGTGACAGGGTGGGAATATCAATACTTCCCGAATGTCACGGATCGCGCGAACTTTACCACCATTACGCCAATTGACATTTTTCGACCGAATGAAACTGAGCCTGTGCGGGATCGTTTGCCGACAGCGCGTTTCATTCACTTTCGTCAAAACATCAACGCGTTGTACGCGCAGGATCACCTTGAATTAACGCCGCGTCTGAAAGCGTTGTTGGGGTTGCGCTACGACATCTTTCGTCGTCGGAGCCGCACCGACCCGGTCACGAATGGCGTGTCCACGCTCGGCACGGTTGTCAATCGTGATCTCGAATCGCTAACTGGGCGCGCAGGGCTGGTCTATTCCGTTGCGCGCGGGTTTTCGGTGTATGGCTCTTTTGGAACTGCTTTTCGCCCGAATCTGCAAGTGCCGCTGGATGGCCGCGTGCTGGAGCCGGAAAGCGGTCGGCAGTTTGAAGTCGGACAGCGACTTGAAGCTTTTTCGGGCAGACTGGCGTGGAATGCAGCGCTCTATCATTACGTCAAACGCAATGTGACTTTCGCCAGACCCGGCCCGTTTTTCGATCAGGCAGGCAAAGTGCGTTCGCGTGGTTTTGAAACGGATGTTGAGTTACGCCCAGCAACCACGCTGATTGTGACGGCGAACTATGCGTTAACCGATGCGAAGTTCGAGGACTTCTTTGTTGGCACTACAAATCTGACGGGGTTGAGACCTCAATACATTCCGCGTCACACGGCGAATTTGTGGGCAACGAAATGGTTCAAGGAGCGGGTCGGTTTGGCGGTCGGCGCGAATTATGTCGGCATAATGTTTTCGGATAATGCGAACCAGGTTCGGCTGGGGAATTACGTGCTCGCCGATGCAGCGGTGTTTCTGCGCCTGAAACAGGCTGAATTTGCCGTCAACCTCAACAATCTGTTCAATCGTCGCCGTTACTTCAATACTGCGATTTACGATTTTCAGCTCTATCCAGGCGCGCCGTTCAATGCGCTGTTTACAGTGCGCTGGAAACGCTGAAGTCATGAATAACCTACAGCCCACTCGACAGCAGGAACGGCTCGACATTTTGGACGCGTTGCGAGGCTTTGCCCTGTGCGGCATATTGCTCGCCAATCTGGAAGGCTTCACAGGGGCTTACCTTTTGACTCCGGCGGAGGCGAGCGCGCAGCCTGTCGCCCGCGCCGTCTTGTTCCTGATTAACTGGTTGATCGAAGGCAAGTTTTACGCCCTGTTTTCGATGCTGTTCGGGATGGGGTTTGCGTTGCAAGCGGCACGTGCGCAACAGGCTGGCGCAGCCTTTTTTCCGCTATGGTATAGACGAATGGTGACGCTGATGTGCATCGGATTGCTGCACATGTTGTTCATCTGGCACGGCGACATTCTGACGTTGTATAGCCTGCTCGGATTGATGCTGCCGTTTATCTTCAACCTCACAAATCGCCGCCTCGGTCAATGTATCATCGTCCTGTTGTTATTGCCGCTGGGCATTCAACTATTGGCAACGTTGACACGCGACCACACGTTCTGGGCTTCGTTATCTAATGTATCCGCTGCCGTGAAAACTCAGCTTGGTTACGACGGGCGCACGATCACGCAAATGCGCACATCAACTTCAGCCTGGGAAGTTCTCACTTCCAACTGGCTTAGCGTTATTCCGCGCCCGATGGCTTATCTGCAAACAGGACGCATCCCGCAAGTCTTGGGGCAGTTTCTGTTGGGCGTTTGGCTGGCCCGCACCGTATTGCCGCGCCTTCAAGGAGGCAAACAATTGCCGCGCAACCTCTGGATGATTTGTGGAGCAATCGGCTGGCTGGCTGGTTTTGGCTATGCGTGGATCAAGGCCGCGACGGGCAGCGCCTTTGCACTGAACGCGACGGGTTTGTGGCAAGGCGTACTTTATCACACGGGTTCGACGCTGCTGGCGCTTGGCTACGCTGGAGCCTTCGCGCATCTGTGGACGCATCCGCGCTGGCAAAGATCGTTGCAGCATCTGGCCATTACCGGGCGCATGGCATTGACGAACTACGTGACGCAAAACCTGATGGGCGTGTTGCTGTTTTACGGTTATGGGCTGGCGCTGATGGGCAGCGTGCCTTACGCAACCATTCCGTTATTTGGCGGGGTGATTCTCGCCCTGCAATGGGTGTTTTGCCGTTGGTGGCTCACACGGTCTGCGCAAGGCCCCTTGGAATTTCTCTGGCGTAAGGCAACCTATCGCACCGCGATAGTCTGATGCCATACCTATAAGAATCAGGAACAAGAAAATGAAACGCAGATCATTATTACAACTCACCGGCGCGTCCGCCTTAAGCCCACGATTGCCGTATCAATCTGCCCCCGAAATCATTGTCATCGGCGCGGGCGCGTTTGGCAGTACCTTGCCCATCGGTTATTGGGCAAGAGCCGAGAACCCGAATTCGATCAGGCATTCACGTTGAAGCCGCAAACTTTTTGACACCGAGAGAGACCTTCCACGAAGCCACATAAAGCTTCACGAAGTAGAAGGAAGAAAGGATTTTCAAGATGGGAACATGATTAAATCAATCCTGTGAATCCTGCAAAAATCCTGTCAATCCTATGAAAAATCTTCGTGCTTCTTCGTGCTTCTTCGTGGAAGAAAAAAAGCTATGAACCTAATCACCCGCATCGCCGTCAACGAACTCCGCCACAGCCTGCGTAATCGCTCGCTATGGATCGCCTGCCTCAGCGTCACGGCGTTACTGTTTCTTTCCGCCGTCATCGCGCAGCAAAATCAAAACAAGCTCAATGCGCAGCGCAACGAATATCAACAGCGCGTGCGCAGTAACTGGCTCGAACAACCGGATCGGCATCCGCATCGCGCTTCACATTACGGCTATCTCGCGTTTCGCCCGAAAGCGCCGCTCAGCTTTTTTGATGCTGGCGTAGACAGTTATGCGGGAACTTCGATCTTCCTTGAACCGCATCGCCAGAACACGGCCAATTTCAGCGAAGCCAATCATTCCGGCGGAATGCTGCGCTTTGGTGAACTAACTCCGGCGCTCGTCCTGCAATTGCTCGTGCCGCTGGCGATTTTCTTTCTGGGGTTTGCCTCAATCACCAGCGAACGCGAAAACGGCACACTGCCGATGTTGTTGGCGCAAGGCGTAACGTGGCGTGAGATCATTTTCGGCAAAACACTCGGCGTGACGGCGATGGCGTTGTTGATTACTGCGCCGGGCGCGTTGTTGCTGTTGGTTTGGCGGGGCTTGGCCTCAGCCGATTGCCAGCGGGATACGTTGTGGCGCGCACTTGGGTTGATGGTTGGTTATGGATTGTATTTGCTGATTTTTTCGGCTTTCACTGTCTTGGTTTCGGCGTGGCAGCAAACTTCGCGCGGTGCGCTGACGAGCCTGATTTTATTGTGGATTGTGTTTTGTGTGGTCATTCCACGCGGGGCGCAAACGCTTGGTTCTGCCGTCGCTCCGGCTCCGGCGAAAGCCCAATTCGATGCCGTGATGGAACGCGCCGCCAGCCGCGAAGGCGACAGCCACAATCCTGACGATCCGCACTTTGCCACGCTACGCGCCGAGACGCTGAAAAAATACAACGTCACTGATGTCAAAGATCTGCCGTTCAATTACGGCGCGTTTGTGATGCTCGAAGCGGAGAAGATCAGTTCCGATGTTTTTCGGCGACAATATGGCGAATTGCTCGACACCTTTCGCCGTCAGAACCGCTTCAGCGAATGGGGGGCAGCGATCAATCCATATCTGGCGATGCGTTCGCTCTCGATGGCTTTGGCTGGCTCCGACCTGGCGCATTACAGCGACTTTCAGTGGCAGGCTGAAACCTTCCGATTCGAGATGGTGCAAAAGCTCAATCAATTGCACATGACCGAAATCAAATTTGCCGACGACCGCAATCAACGCGCCAGCCAAACGCATTGGCAGGAATTCCCCGCGTTCACTTTTCACGCGCCAACCATTGGCTGGACGCTCAAACAACAACGGCTGTCGGTGACTGCGTTGCTGGGCTGGAGCCTGATTTTATGGGCGGCGATTGGACGCATCACACCACGCAACATGCCATGAATCTGAAAAAACTCTTACGACTGGAACTGAAAAACTTTTTGGCCGGACGGGCTGTCTGGCTGGGCTTGCTTGTGATTTTTCTCGCCGGGCTGTATGCCATTGAGCACGGGCGGCGTGTCATCGCCGCGCAACAAAATGTGTTGGCAGCAGCGCCGGAAATGCAGCGCGAGCATTTTGCCAGAGTGCTGGCGTTGCATCCCGACACGCCTGCCGGAGCGATTGACTCGTTATATTACCTCAACCACTTCACGCGGCATGTGCCATCGCGGTTTGCGCCGCTATCTATCGGCTTACGCGATGTGAACCCGTACAACCTGAAAGTGCGGATGCTGGCGCTGGAAGGCCAATTGTACGATAGCGACATCAGTAATCCGGCGACGCTCGCGCTCGGCAATTTTGATCTGTCGTTCCTGCTCGTGTTTTTGTATCCGCTACTCATCATCGCCTTCATGCACAACACGCTTTCGGCAGAGCAGGAACAAGGCACGTGGAATCTGATCTGTTCGCAACCCGCTTCGCCGCGCAAGATTCTGTTGCTCAAAGCGAGCCTTCGCTGTGCCTCCATCGTTGCCGTGTGGTTGCTGACTTTGCTGGTGAGCTGGCTTTGGCTGCGGTTGCCGCTGGATCGGCGCAGTGGCTTTGTCGTCCTGATTTCATTGGCTTATTTGCTGTTTTGGTTTGCCGCGTCGTTGTTCGTAATGTCATTGCGGCGCTCATCGAATTTCAATGCGCTGGCGTTGCTCGGCGTATGGTTGACGTTGACAATCCTGTTCCCGGCGGCGCTGAATGTGGCGTTGTCAACGCTGCTGCCTGTGCCCGAAGCCTTAGCCCTCACCGTCAATCAGCGCGAAGGCTATCACTCGCAATGGGATCGTCCGAAGACAGAAACGATGCAGCGATTTTTTCAGGCGTACCCTGAATACGCTGGGTTTCAAGTGCCGCGCGATACGTTTTCTTACGGCTGGTATTATGCCGCGCAACATCTCGGTGACGTGGAAGCCGCCGCGGCCTCAGCCCAATTGCGGGCGAAACTGAACCAGCGCCAGCAATGGATGCGGCGGCTGGCGTGGCTGACGCCGACCATCAACGCGCAAGCCGCTTTCAATCAAATCGCGCAAACAGATTTGGAAAATCATTTGGCGTATCTCGATTCGGTGCGCAACTTTCACGAGCAAGTGCGCCGCTTCTTTTATCCGGCGCTGCTGCGCAATGACGCGCCGCCACCGATCAATTGGCAACAACTGCCGCGCCATCAATTCCACGACGAAGCGCAACCGCTTTCATTTCCTGCCTATAGCCTATCGCTGCTGGCTTTGAGTTTCGTCTGTGCGGCGCTGGCAATGTGGCGGCTGCGTCGAGGGGCACTGGCGTGAATATCATTTGACGGGCCGCGTTGCGTTTGTTCGCAGGCTCGCTTGGAACAAAACAAAATCTAAGGAGGCTACATGCTGGAAGCAATTCACTTAACCAAAGCTTACAATGGCATCAAAGCGTTGGATGCGCTGAATCTGAAAATTGAACCCGGCGAAATCTTTTGCCTGCTCGGCGCAAATGGCGCAGGCAAAACGACCACGATCAATTTGTTTCTCAACTTCATCGAACCGACCTCTGGCACGGCCAAAATCAAGGGCTTGGATGTTGTGGCACAGCCGCTCGCAACTAAACGGCACATCGCGTACATCCCGGAACAGGTAATGCTTTATAAAAATCTGACGGGCTTGGAAAACCTTGAGTATTTCAGCGCGCTCGCCGGACACGACGAATATTCGCGCGCAGAGTTTTTGGGCTTCTTTGACCAGGTCGGATTACAACACGAAGCGGCTGAAAAACGCGTCGGCGCGTATTCCAAAGGGATGCGGCAAAAGGTCGGCATTGCCATCGCGCTGGCCAAACAGGCGGAAGCCTTGTTGCTGGATGAGCCGACGTCTGGGCTTGATCCGAAAGCCTCGAATGAGTTTTCAGCGCTGCTGCAGCAATTAAGTGTGCAAGGCGTTGCTGTTTTGATGGCAACGCACGATTTGTTTCGCGCGAAAGAATCCGGCGCGCGCGTCGGCATTATGCGGCGCGGCAAATTAAGGATGACGCTCAAGACCAAAGAGATTGGGCACGCCGATTTAGAACGCCTTTACCTCGAACACATGCAGGATTGAAGGGAGCGCTGACGCAACGATGAGAAAAGGATTGGCAGAAACGCCCTTTTGCTCCTAAACTGATGGCGTAAATTACTTCCAGTCGCAAACGAAATGAACTCACAGGCCGCAGCAACCATCATCAATTTACTCGCCTTCATCACAGGCATTGTGTTGTATACGATGTTGCTGTTGATGTTGCTGGGGGCGCGTGGCAATGACGCACGTGCCAATGCGCCGACGAACAAATTGCCACTGGCGACGGCGTTACTGGGCTTAGGGTGGAATCTTGGCGCCTTCGCTGTGTTTGGGCTGGGGCAATTGGGCGCGTCCGTTGCGCTGGGTTGGATACAGGCGATTGCTTTTACTGCGCTCGGCTTTTTACCGGCAGTGGTCGTGCATTCGGTGCTGCGGCGTGGCGAAGCGATGCGGGGGCTTTCGCTCTGCTTGACGTGGGCGGCGTATGGCTTGAGCGGCGTAGCGTCAGTGTTGCATTTGGTGAATGCGTTGGCTGCACAGCCTGTTCCCTCACACATTGCGTTGCACTTACTGACATTTGGGTTTGCCACGTTAATTGTGTTGTTGCTGTTACTGACGCTGCAACGATGGCAACAGTGGTGGCGCAGCGCCGGATGGGTGATCGCGCTCGCGGTGTTTGCGGTGTCGGCCTCGCATTTGAGTCATCACGAGGGCGAGGATTATGCGTGGTGGATAGAATTGGTCGGACACCATTCGTCATTGCCGTTGGCGCTGGTGATTTTATATCAGGACTATCGCTTTGCGCTGGCAGACATTTTTCTCAAGCGGGCATTGTCATGGCTGAGTTTGGTGGGGGTGGCGGCGGCGCTGTATTTCGTCGTGGCCGCGCCATTGTTAGCCTCGTGGTCAGCTTCTGACCCGCGTGTGGTGGGCGCGCTGCTGGCGTTGTGGATTGTGACAGCAGTGTTGTATCCGGCGCTTAAGCGAGGCGCGCATTGGATCGTGGATGCGATCCTTTTGCAGCGCGTAGATTATGATGTGTTGCGGACAGACATCGCTCGTGCTGCTGCTCAAGCGGAAGCGCCGGAAGCGTTATTGGACGAGGTTTGCCGTCGCCTTGCGCTTGCCTTAACCGCACAGCGCATTGTGTGGGAATGCCGTTCCACTTCTCCGCTGTCTGTCCCGCTGGTTCGTCGTACTTTTCTGCCGCGACGGAAAGCCTCGCAGCTTATGGATGCTGTAACGCGTGAGCCAAAAAACACGGCGGTGATTCCCGTGCTAACCACCGAAGCTCCGCTGTATCAACTTTTGATCGGCGAATTGTCGGGCGGGCGACGTTTGTTGTCGGATGATTTGGCGATGTTGGAAGCCGTTGCCTTGGTGGTCGCGCGCCGCATTGATGCGATGCGCGTGACGCACGAACGATATGAACACGAATTGCGCGCGCAGGAAATGGCGGCGCTGGCGTCCGACGCTGAACTTCGAGCCTTGCGCGCGCAAATCAATCCGCATTTTCTCTTCAATGCGTTAACGACAATTGGCTATTTGATTCAGGCAGCGCCTGACCGCGCCGTGCAAACCCTGTTGCGTTTGACAGGCTTATTGCGTGGCGTGTTGCGCCGTTCTGCGGGCGAATTCACGACCTTGGGTGAAGAGGTCGAATTGATTGCGGATTATCTGGAAATCGAGCAGGCACGTTTTGAGGCGCGACTGCGCGTGACGATAGATGTTCCGGCCTCGCTTTGTGCGTTGCGCTTGCCTGCCTTGCTGTTGCAACCGCTGGTAGAAAATGCGGTCAAGCACGGCATAGCGCCTCTACGCGCTGGCGGCGAGGTCATTGTGCGAGCACGATTGGAAGTCGCGACACAAACGCTTCATTTGTCCGTGCAGGACACTGGCGCAGGGGCCAGCCTCGCGCGCTTGCAGCAAGGCCAGCAGCAAGGCATTGGGCTGGCGAATGTAGAACGCCGACTGCGCGGGCATTTTGGCGACCACGCAAGGATGCACGTGGAAACTGCCGTCGGAGAAGGCCTGAAAGTGGAATTATTGATTCCCATGACTGCCAGCGAACAACCGTCGTCCGCCGCTCTGGCTGCCACGCAAACAAGTCAAACCGGAGGCCGCGGATGACTGGTAAACTTCGTGTTGTCATTGCCGACGATGAACGCCCGGCGCGTTCTTTTTTGGCGGCGCTGTTGCGGGATTTTGAGGATGTTGTCTTAATCGGGGAAGCCGAAAGCGGAACCGATGCCGTGGCGCTGATCGAACGTGAACGCCCGGATTTGGCGTTGCTGGATTTGCAGATGCCAGAGCTTGATGGCTTGGGAGTGGTGCGCCTCCTGCGCAAAAGTCACACGCCGCTCATCGCCTTTGTCACCGCATACGACGAATACGCGGTGCAAGCCTTTGCGCTGAACGCGATTGATTATTTGCTGAAGCCGGTCGAGCGCGCGCGCCTGCGCGAAACGCTGAATCGTGTGGTGGAACGCTTGGAGCAGGCCGAAACACTGGCGCGTGAAATTGAGCGCGTTCGCACGGTCGCTAAGGAATATGATGCTGTGCGGCACCCCTATTTAGAACGCATTCCGATTCGCCGCCGCGATGACATATTGTTGCTGCCAGTGAATCAGATCGCGTCCGTTGTAGCCGAAGGCGAATTGCTGCACATTACCACCCTTCACAAAGAACGCCACACGATCAGCTATCGCTTGAAAGATTTAGAAGCGCGCCTCGACCCCGCCAAATACGTCCGTTTGGGACGCGGGACAATTGCCAACCTAGAATTGATTACCGTCATCACGCAAATGCCCGGCGGCACGTACACCGCCACTCTCAGCAATGGGCAACAACTGGCTGTCAGCCGTTTGCAATCACGGGTTTTGCGCGAACAGCTTTTGCGGTTGTGACCAGCGGAGGACGCTAACAGCCGTTTTTCGTATCGCCCCAAGCTTTACTAATCCGGTCACAGCCGCTACGATTACGGTTTACTGGGCGCGCCATCCTGTGATCTTACGTGCGCATCAATTTTGAGTCTATGAGAGCGAGACTCATCAAAAATACGCTCAATGTGAATTGCAATCGTATGAAATGTTGGGGCGGTTGCGCTCCATATAAATTTTAGATTTTAGATTTTGGATTGAGGCTGCGCGTTCGTCGTAGCAAATCTAAAGCACAGACATTGAACTACCAATAATCCAAAATCCAAAATCTAAAATCCAAAATAATTCTTTAGGAGATTCAGAAGACAATGTCTAAGAAATACGTTTATTTGTTCGCCGACGGCAAAGCCGAAGGCAACACGACTATGAAAGATTTGCTGGGCGGCAAAGGCGCGAACCTGGCCGAAATGACCAACGCCGGATTGCCCGTGCCGCCAGGCTTCACGATCACGACCGAAGCCTGTAATTCCTATTACGACGAAGGCGAACAGTTCCCGGCAGGCATGCTGGATGAAGTGATGACCGCGCTCGCCAAAGTCGAAGCCGCAACGGGCAAACAGTTTGGCGGCGGCGAGAATCCGATGCTCGTCTCGGTTCGCTCTGGTGCGAAATTCTCGATGCCGGGCATGATGGACACCGTTTTGAATCTGGGCTTGAACGACGAAACCCGCGATGCGATTGCCAAAATTTCCGGCAACGAACGCTTTGCGTGGGACGCGCAGCGCCGCTTTATTCAACTGTTCGGCAAAATCGTGCTCAGCATTGATTCCGAAAAGTTTGAGCATATTTTTGAAGGCTACAAAGACGAACTCGGCGTCAAGGAAGACACCGCCGTCGGCGCAGACACGCTCGCTAAAGTTGTGAGCGACTACAAGGAAGTCGTCAAAAAAGAAACCGGCAAAGATTTCCCGACCGATGCCAAAGAGCAATTGCAATTGGCCATCAAAGCTGTGTTCGCTTCGTGGAATGGCCGTCGCGCCAAAGATTATCGCCGCATCAACAAAATTGATGACAAGCTCGGCACTGCCGTCAACGTGCAAACCATGGTGTTCGGGAACCTCGGCGAAGATTCCGGCACCGGCGTGGCGTTCACGCGTGACGTGGCGACAGGCGAACGCGTGATCTACGGCGAATACCTGCAAAACGCACAGGGCGAAGATGTCGTCGCAGGCATTCGCACGCCCAAGAAAATCGCGCAGCTCAACGAAGAAATGCCGGAAATGTATCGGCAATTTGCAGGACTTGCACAGAAGCTGGAAACTCATTACAAAGACGTACAAGACCTCGAATTCACGATTGAAAAAGGCAAGCTGTACATGCTGCAAACGCGCAATGCCAAGCGCACCGGAGCCGCTGCTGTCCGCATCGCTGTTGAAATGGTCGAAGAAGGCGTGATTGACAAGAAGACCGCGATTTCGCGTGTCGAACCTGCGCAACTTGATCAATTGTTGCACCCAATGATTGACCCGAAAGCCGCTGTCACCGTCATTGGAACAGGCCTGCCCGCTTCGCCCGGAGCCGCGACTGGCAAAGTCGTGTTCGATCCAGACGAAGCCGAAGAAATGGCGAAGACCGGCGAAAAAGTCATCCTGCTCCGTATCGAAACGTCGCCCGAAGATTTTCACGGCATGGTCGCCGCCCAGGCAATTTTGACCGCTCGCGGGGGCATGACAAGTCACGCTGCCGTTGTAGCACGCGGCATGGGCAAATGCTGCGTCGCTGGACTCGGCGAATTGAAAGTGGATTACAAAAATCAAACTGCCGAACTCAATGGCAACACAATCAATAAAGGCGATTGGCTGACGCTGAATGGTTCGACGGGCGAAGTCATTCTCGGTCAAGCGCCGCTCATCAATCCCGAAGTAAGTGGCACCTTCAAGACGTTGATGGACTACGTGCATGAATACCGCAAGCTCGGTGTCCGCGCGAATGCTGACACGCCGCACGATTCCGAAGTCGCACGCGGGTTCGGGGCCGAAGGCATTGGGCTGTGCCGCACAGAACACATGTTTTTTGAAGGCGACCGCATTGACAGCGTGCGCCAGATGATTCTTTCTTCGACCGAATACAAAGCCATTGAAGCGCAATTGCTCGCGGCCCAAGCCGACGTCGAAAAAGCTTCCGGCGAGAAAAAGAAAGACGCCAAGAAACGAGTCAAAGAAATCGAGAAGAAATTCAAACGCCCCAGCGAACTTTACAACGGCGCATTGGCGGAGTTGTTAGAGCTGCAACGCGAAGATTTTGTCGGCATCTTCCGCGCGATGGACGGCTTCCCGGTCACGATTCGCACGCTCGACCCACCCTTGCACGAATTCGTCCCGCACGATGACGCGACGCTGAAAGAATTGGCGAAGAAGATCAAAATGAACTTCAAAGAGGCCAAAGCGCGTGTTGAGCAATTGCACGAGTTCAACCCAATGCTCGGTCATCGCGGTTGTCGCTTAGGCATCATTTACCCCGAAATCACCGAGATGCAGGCGCGCGCGATTTTCGAGGCCGCTATCAAAGTCAAACGCGAAGGCAAAACCGTCAAACCCGAAATCATGATTCCGCTCGTCGGCAACGTCGCCGAACTGAAGCTGCAAACGGATGTCGTGCGCCGCGTCGCCGCCGAGGTTTTTGCCAAAGAAGGCGAGACGATTGAGTATTTAGTCGGCACGATGATCGAAGTCCCGCGTGCCGCCCTGACTGCGAATCGCATCGCCGAGGTCGCGGAATTCTTTAGCTTCGGCACCAACGATTTGACGCAGATGACGATGGGCCTGAGCCGCGACGATTCCGGCAAATTCCTGCCCGCGTACGTCGAGAAGAAAATCTACGGCGACGATCCGTTCCAGGTTTTGGATCAGGAAGGCGTTGGTCAACTTGTAGACATCGGCATCAAGAAAGGTCGTTCGACCAAAGCCGATTTAAAGATCGGTATCTGTGGCGAACACGGCGGCGAACCCGACTCCGTGATGTTCTGCCATCGCGTCGGGATGAATTACGTGAGTTGCTCGCCATATCGCGTGCCGATTGCGTTGTTAGCGGCGGCACAAGCTGCCATCGCCGATGAAGGCGGCGCAGCGATTGCGAAGACGACGGTATAAACTCCTCTGCATTGCTGATTGCAAAACGCGGAACGCAGAGTCAAAATGATTTTGTGCTCCGCGTTTCCTTTTCGATTGGAGGCTAAGGGATGGAACAAATTACATTTGAACAAGCAATCAATCTTGTTCGTGGTTTACCGCCAAGAGATAGACGCCGTGTACGTGAATGGATTGATGCGCAGGAGCATCAGCCACCGCAAGCAATGCCTTTGACCTTACAAGAACGAGAAGCACGATTTCGGCGTGCCTTACAATGGATAGATGAAAACAAAGCGAATTATCTGGGGCAATGGGTCGCGTTGGACGGAGATCGGTTGCTTGCTACTGGAACGGACGGCAAGCAAGTCTATGCCGAAGCTGTTGCCGCTGGTGTTGCGGTTCCGCTCTTGCAGCAACTCAACGCAGACGATGACTTACCGTTTGGAGGGTGGTAGGGATGGTGGAATCTTTAAGCTTTGCTGTCACGCACAACTACAACATGCGCAAGGCCGGAATCACCTTGGACGTTTTGTTACGACTAGGCGGGAAGGACGTTGAAGTAGTTGCCAAGCTTGATACGGGCGCGTCATTTTGTATTTTTCGACGCATCTACGGTGAACTGCTCGGACTCGCTATTGAAAGCGGACAACTAGAAACTCTCGGCACTCCAACGGGCAGTTTTCTCGCCTACGGTCACGAGGTTATGTTGATCGTTCTCGGCCTTGAATTTCAAACGACAGTCTATTTTGCCGCTGATGAAAACTTCTCGCGCAATGTGCTTGGTCGGCAAGGCTGGCTAGATCGGGTGCGGCTGGGGCTAATTGATTACGAAGGCAAATTACTCTTGAGCGATTACAACGATCTGAATCGGTAAAGAACGCGAATTGTTTGATCTATCTTATGCCGAATTTATGATTCAAAAGCGCGAATGGCGGCCTAATGTTCAGTCATGGTTCAGTTGACGGATTGAGCATCGGATATTTTGTGTTCCTGATTCTTTTAGCATCCGTCAATTCATTCATGACTGAACACTAGTCAGTTACAACGAAATATGCGGCGATAGTTCCTTTGGAAAAAGACTGCCTGCTCAATCCAGTCCATCCTGACTTTGCCAAAATCACGTTGGGCAACCCACATAAGTTTGCCTTTGACGAAATGTTACGCAAAGCCTGAGGCGGTATTCAGGCAAGACGTTTCAAGCTGTGAGAATGGGCCGCAGATGAAGTACAAACAACGCAAAGTCAAAATGTCACTGGACGAGTACCACGCGCTGGTTTTTGACCCGGGCTGGAAACAGGAATACATGGATGGATACCTGTATCTTAGTCCGCGGCACGTCCGCGCGCTGGGCAAAGTCCAACTGGAAAAGCAGGAGGTAACTTCGCCGTACTTGCTGCGCTCTGTCACGCCGGAAGATCGCACGGCGTTGCTTGACTTGTATGTCGAAGCGTTTGCGGACACGGTGCATTATTTCCACCTGGAAGTAGAGGATGTGCGCAAACATGCGGAGCAGGACTTAGATATTTTCTTGGGTGGAAAGCGTGGCGCGCCGCTCCTGGAAGCTTCGCGGGTGGCACTCTCGCACAACCGGTTGCTGGGCGCGGCGCTCGTTAATGAAGGACACTTGAAAAGCCCGCTGCTTTATTTGCTGTTTGTGGCACCGGAGTTTCAGCAACAGGGGGTGGCGCGTGCGTTGACGCAGACGGCGATGAACGCCTTGCGGAGCGAGGGACACCGCTATCTGCGCAGCCAGTACGACCTTGGCAATCACGAGAGCCGCGCCTGGCACACACGCATGGGATTTGTTGCCGAACCGGATTGGAACGTTTATCGGCTGTTGGCACGGGAAGCCGAATCCTTACTCCGCCAGCACGAACAGCGCGCGGATTTGCCTGCCGCCGAACGGGCGGCCCTGCGGAAAAATTACGCCGATCTGCAAGCCAAAGCCCAAACCCTTGCCACGATGGTGGACTTATTTGGCTATGACGCGATTGATGCGCATCTGGGGCTGAAATGAATTTCAGTTATAGCTGTATAATTATTGCTTATTTGACTAATGGCGGGCGCTGCATTACATTGCCCCTGCGCTGGGTTCCTCTTGCGCACTATATTTCTGACAAATAACTAATGGTTATTGACCTAACGCGTTTCTGGGATTGCATCTATTCAACGAATAAAAAATAAGTCAGTAGGAAATCTCCAATAAAACTGACCCGCTTTGCTTTGTTGGGCTGTCGCCTGTTCACTTACTTTCACCCTAGCTAACTTGTAGTTCGGTAAACCAACTGCTCGCTACCGGCTGCATCACGTTTTGTCTAGGGACACCCCCATTTCTATCCCTACGAGGAGGATTTTCTATGCATTTTAGAATCCCGGTTATTTTGGGTCTCCTGATCTTATTGAGTTTTAGCGCACTCGCGCAAACCACCAGCGGCTCGCTTGCTGGCAGCGTCGTTGACTCACAACAAGCTGCCGTTGCGGGCGCGACTGTTACAGTAAGCGATGAAGCCAGAGCGTTCTCGCAGACAGCCACCACCGACAGTTCGGGGCGCTTCGTGTTTCCCACGCTATCCCCATCTACCTACAAATTGACGATTGAAGCAAAAGGCTTCAAGAAATCAGAGCGCACCAGCCTCTTACTGGTGGCTAATGACAAGCTGACGTTGAGCGATTTGGCCCTGGAAGTTGGCGGCACGAATGAAACCGTGACGATCACAGCGGAAGCAACGCTCGTCCAGTCCGAAAGTGCCGAACGTTCCCACGCGATTCAGGGTGAAATCGTCCGTAACATCGCCGTCAACGGTCGCGGCTTCGTGAATTTGGCCTCGATTGCCACCGGGGTGGTCTTCAACAACAACGTCGGGAACAGCGATGCCATCACCAATATTTCGGCGAATGGCTTGCGCACCAGCGCGAACAACCTGCAACTCGACGGTGTAGCTATCGTTGACACCGGGAATAACGGCACAATGATTGCCGTGAACCTGGATGCTATCGCCGAGTTCAAAGTGCTGACCTCGAACTATCAAGCTGAGTATGGTCGTTCGGCAGGCGCGCAGATCAGCGCGGTGACGCGCGGCGGGACGAATCAATTTCACGGTTCGTTTTATGCCTTCCGTCGCCACGACGGGATGAATGCAAACACCTGGATTAATAATCGCAACAGTACGCCGACCGCTCCCATTAATAAGCCACGTCTCGACCAACGCGACATCGGCTACACGATTGGTGGCCCGGTGTACATTCCGGGGCTGTTCAATAAAAACAAAGACAAATTCTTCTTCTTCTTCAGTCAGGAGCATCAAAAACGCTTCACACCACCAACGACGCCTGTGAACGTGCGCGTGCCAACGGCGCTCGAACGCGCGGGTGATTTCTCGCAAACCACGGATAACAACGGGGCGCTTTACCCGTATATCCGGGATTACACTTTAAATGCGCCCTGTAATGCGACCAATCAAACAGGTTGTTTCAGGGACGGTGGAGTGCTGGGGAAAATTCCGGCCAATCGGCTTTATGGGCTGGGGCTGAACATTCTGAAGATTTATCCGTTGCCCAATATCAGCATCCCTGGAGCCAATTACAACTACCAGACGCAGGAGCCGACCAATGCTCCGCAACGTCAGGACCTGTATCGGGGCGACTGGAACATTAACAATGCCTGGCATGCGACGGGGAAATACCTGTACAACAAGAATGGCCCGATTCAACCCTATGGATCGTTCGTGTTGGGAACCAACATGCCGGATTTTGCCACTAGATTTCCCAACAATCGCTATAGCGTAACCGGAACCGTAACAGGCTCCATCAGCCCAACGATGGTGCTGGAAGTCACCTTTGGGCAAAGCCATAACTTTATTGACATTTTGCCCAACAATCCAAAATTCAATCGGGCAGGATTGGGATTGACGGGCATTCCGCTGCTGTTCCCCAATGCAGTGCAGATTGACATGCCGCCGCAATTCCAATACGGCGGACGCATTGCCAATGCCCCGAATATCGGATCAAACAATGCGCCGTTTTATAACTTCAACACGACCCGCGACTGGTCGGCGAACCTGTCGAAGATTGCTGGCTCGCACAGCCTTAAGTTTGGCGGGTTTTGGCAGAACAGCTTCAAACCGCAAAGCAGTTTCGCCAACAACAATGGTCAGTACAACTTTTCCGACAATACGCAGAATCCCTTCGATACGCAGTTTGGATTTGCCAACGCTGCGACGGGCGTCTACAACACCTTCAATCAGGCTTCGGCGTATGTGATCGGCAAATATCGTTACAATAACGTTGAATTCTATGCCCAGGACAACTGGAAAGTGTCGAGCAAATTGACGTTGGATTACGGCATGCGGTTCTATTGGATTCAGCCGCAATACGACGAAGATTTGCAAACCGGCAACTTCCTGCCGGAACGCTTCAACTCCACGAACGCGTCGGCGTTGTATCGTCCCGTTTGTATTGGAGCTTTTCCCAATACCGCTCCCTGCAGTGGCAATAATCGGCGCGCGGTTGATCCACGTCTGCTCGTGCCAGGCTTTGTGGCCTCCGAAACCAATACGCTGGCCAGCGTGTTTATTGGTCGGTTGGTTCCCAACAGCGGCACGTTGACCAATGGCGTGCTGACAGCCGGAGCAGGATTGGAACGCGGCGTATATCGCAATCGCGGTATTCAGTTCGCCCCCCGTTTTGGCTTTGCCTATGACGTAACGGGCAAACAATCGCTGGTGATTCGTGGCGGGATGGGAATTTTCTATGATCGTCCACAAGGCAACACGGTCTTTGACCTGGTGCAGAATCCGCCTTCGACCATTGCGCCGACGCTGAATTTCGGCCTGATGCAACAACTCAATCAGGGGCAAGTCTTGCTTGCGGCACCGAATCTGGTAGCCTTTGACCGTCAAGGCAAAGTGCCAACCAGCTATGCCTATAATCTGGGCATTCAATACAAATTGCCATTCGATTCTGTGTTGGACGTTTCGTATGTCGGCACGTCCGCGCAGCATCAACTGCAACGTCGTAACATCAATGCTCCGGCGTATGGTGCAGGGTTCGCTCCCAGCGAATCAAGACCCGACGCTGGCTCCGGCTCTGACGAGTGGCCAGCTAAATGGTGCGTCCGCGTTGCCGATAGATTTCCTGCGTCCGTATCAGGGCTTCGGCAACATTTCATTTATCGAACCATCGTCGAGTTCCAACTATCATTCGCTGCAAACTTCGCTCCAGCGTCGTTACACGAAGGGGTTGTTATTGGGCGTGAATTACACCTGGAGCAAGGTATTGGGCACGCAAGCTAACGACTTGCCCGGCATCAACGGCTTTGGCGCACCGCATAATCTAGATCAACGGCGCGCTAATTATGGCGTGCTGGATTTTGATCGTCCGCATAACTTCAACGTCAACTGGGTGTGGGATATACCGAAAGGCACTGACAACGCTGGTTTGGGGTATGTGCTGAACGGTTGGCAATTGTCGGGAATTTACCGCTATCAAACGGGCGGCCCCTTCACTCCTTCTGCGACGGTCAATGGACTTTCGACATACGGATTGACAGGGACGTCACAAGTGGAAGGCCATCGCATTGTGCTGCTGAAAAACCCCGGTAGCGGCAACAGTGGCGATATTTATCGGCGGTTTGATGTGACGGCGTTTGCCTCTCCCAATTTCGGCAGTATGAGCTTTGAGTCTGGGCGTAACTATATGCGTCACGGCGCGCTCAACAGTTGGGATTTGGCGCTCTCGAAAGAGTTCCGTATCAAAGAACAGTACAAGTTCGAGATTCGCTTAGATGCTTTCAATGCCTTGAATCATACGCAATTTGACGGCGTCAATGCGGGTGCGGTGTTCTCAGGTCCCAACAGTACGACAATCACGAACCTGGCGAATGAGCAGTCCAATCGGACGGGCTTCGGCGCGGTGACTTCAACGCGTCCGCCCCGCAACATGCAGCTTTCGGCTCGCTTTGAGTTCTAAGGTGCCGCTAATTATTAACTCATTAACCGGCCAGATTCAGACGCTCTCCTGAGTCTGGCCGTTCTCCCACTCCAGAAACGTTCTGTTATTACTAATCAACCAAGAGGAACACCCATGAATCGCAACCTTTGGAAAATCGTTACGCTTGTGGTTGCCGTGACGCTGCTGCTCACGATCAACCTGTATGGACAACAGCAAGGCCAGCCACCCGGTACGCCGCCACAAGGGGCACCACCGGGATTTAAAAACCTGAAAGTGTTGCCGAAAGACATTACCCGGCAACAACTGATGGGCGCGATGCAAAACTTCAATCGTGCGCTCGGCGTCACCTGCAATCATTGTCATGTGGATGACAAAGCCAGCGATGAAAAGCCGGAAAAAGATGTCGCCCGCGCGATGGTCAAAATGATGCAGAACCTGCGGCAAAATGCGGCGGATTTTCTGCCCGGTGATCGTGTCCAGAAAGTCAGTTGCTGGACCTGCCATCGTGGCAGCGCCAAGCTCGAACTGCCTGCGGCACCAACGCCTCCGCAAGGGCAAGGCGCGCCGCCCGCTGGTGAGAAAAAGCCACCGCAAAATTAGCTAACAATATGATTGGAACGCCGGTCTCTCGCGGGCCAGGAGCGTGGCACCCGCACCGCTCTCTGTCCACTGGAAACTGGCGTTCTGCTCTGAAAATGTAGAGCAAACTTTCTGGTTTGCTCCGGTCGTCAGGGGAAACTGCTTCGGGGAACATGAGCAAACTGGAAAGTTTGCTCTACATTGTTATGAGAAGAAAAAATCTGTTGCGTTCGGTTTTCGTCCTGCTGGTTCCGCTGGTTTGGCTTGCGGCGTCATTCCCGGCGTATCAGGCGCAACAGTTGCCGCGCGAGGCGCAATTCAAGCAAACCTTGCAGCCGTTCCTCGCGGCGCATTGCTACGATTGCCACAACGCGGAGATGAAGTCCGGCGGCTTGAATCTGGAAGCCTTTCAAACGGCAGCCTCTATTGTGCAGGAGCGGGAAAAATGGGAGGAAGTGCTGCGCAAGATTCGCACCGGCGAGATGCCGCCGGTAGGCTTGCCGCGCCCGCCAGCGGCGGACGCGCAAACGGTCACGCGCTGGCTGGAGCAACTCTTTGCGCAGTTGGATCAACAGGCGAAGCCCGACCCCGGACGCGTTACGGCGCGGCGGCTGAATCGGGTGGAGTATGCCAACACCGTCCGCGATTTGCTGGGGGTTGATTTTCGCGCCACGCAGGAATTTCCCGTAGACGATTCGGGCGGTGGCTTTGACAACATTGCCGACGTGCTGACGCTCTCGCCAGTGCTGATGGAAAAATATCTGTCCGCTGCCGAGCGCATTGCCGCACGCGCCATCGGTGCTGACCCGCTGCCCAAAAAGCCCATCACTGCCGAATACAGCCGCAGAACCAGAATGTTTGAGCGCCCCAACCTGAGCACAATTGAGGTGACACATCGTATTGATTGGGATGGCGAATATACTATTCGCTTCGGACTGCCGGGCGAGCGCGGCGCGAACGCGAAGCCCGTCACGCTTGCGCTTTGGATGGACGGCAAGCTACTGCACACGATGCCAGTCGAAACCAAGCCCTCGAAACTTGTCTACTTTGATCCGTACTCGGAAGAGGAGATGCGGTTGTTTTTGCCTGAAGGCGATCACACCTTCCGCGCCACTTTCAGCAACGATGAGTTCGTCAAAAGCCTTCCAGTCAGCGACGCTTACAACAACAAGAAGAACAAATTCTTTGACGCCATAGTCTTCATCGGGCCTTTCCCCGCCAGCGCCGAGAAGGCGAGCCGGAAGAAAATCCTGCTGTGCGATCCGAACGCTGGCCCAAGCTCGAATGCCTGCGTCGAAAAGATCATCGCCACGCTCGCCCATCGTGCCTATCGCCGCCCGGTGACGACCAGTGAACTCGCGTCTTTGCGCAGGCTCGCCAGCACGGCCAAAGGCGGCGGGAGCGAAGGCTTGAGCGTTGAGCAAGGCTTGCAAGTAGCGCTTCAGGCAATGCTGGTTTCGCCGCATTTTCTCTTTCGCATCGAGCGTGATCTGACGCCAACCGACCCAACAAGAATCCACAAAACCTCCGACCTCGAATTGGCCTCGCGCCTGAGCTATTTTCTCTGGAGTTCGATGCCAGACGATGAGTTGTTGGGCTGGGCGGAAGCGGGCAAATTGCGTGCGCCCGGCGTGCTGGAGGCACAGGTGAAGCGCATGCTGGCGGACGAAAAGGCTACCGCGTTGGCTGAGAATTTCGCCGGGCAATGGCTGGAAACGCGCAATCTGGATGTGGTCAAACCCGACCCCCAAAAGTTCCCCGCGTGGGGGCCGGAATTGCGCGATGCGATGAAGACAGAAACGCGGATGTTCTTTGCGGCAATGTTGCGCGAGAATCGTCCGTTGTCGGATTTTCTCGACGCGCGGTTCACGTTTCTGAATGAACTGCTGGCAAAGCATTACGGCATCGAAGGCGTGACGGGAACGGACTTCCGCCGCGTCGAATTGCAGACCGAGCAGCGCGGCGGCATTTTGGCGCAGGCCAGCGTGTTGACGGTTTCGAGCTACCCGACGCGCACTTCGCCGGTGATTCGCGGTAAGTATTTGTTGGAAAACATTCTCGGCGCAGCGCCGCCGCCGCCACCGCCGAATATTCCGACACTTAACGAAGACGCGGTCGGAAACGTCGGCTCGCTGCGGCAACAACTGGAAAAGCATCGCAATAATCCAACCTGTGCCTCCTGTCACAGCCGGATGGATGTGCTCGGCTTTGGCTTGGAAAACTACGATGCGATTGGTCGCTGGCGTACGATGGATGGCAAGTTCCCAATTGATGCAAGCGGCACGTTCCCGAACGGCAAATCGTTTGCCAGCCCGGCAGCGATGCGGACGCTGCTCAAAAGCGAGCTCCCTGATTTCGCGCGCTGCCTGACGGAAAAAATGCTTACCTATGCGCTAGGTCGTGCCGTCGAGCGGTATGATCGCCGCACCATAAATGAAATCCAACGGAAGCTGGCAGCCTCCGAGTACCGCTTTCAAACCTTGATTTTTGAGATCGTGCAAAGTCTGCCCTTCCAGTCTCGCCGGGGCGAGGCGTTCACCCAAAATCGTGCTATAACTGCCAAGGAGGTCACGCAAAAATGATTACGCGCAAAGCCATACCAAGAAGAACCATCCTCAAAGGACTGGGAACCGCCATCGCGCTGCCGTTTCTGGATGCGATGACTCCGGCGTTGGCGTCGAGCAAATTGCCGGGCGAAACGCCGGTGCGGATGATGTTCGCCTACGTGCCAAACGGCATCATGATGGAACACTGGAATCCAAACTATGAAGGCAAGCTGCAAGCACTGCCGCGTGTACTGAAGCCGATGGAACCGCACAAGGAAGACATGTTGTTGCTCGGCAATTTGACGAACAATGCCGGGCGCGCGTGGCTGGATGGCGCGGGCGATCATGGGCGGTGCTGTGGTTCTTACCTGACCGGCGTACATGTGCGCAAGACAAAATCTGACATTTTGTCAGGCATTTCTGCCGATCAAATTGTCGCCCACAAGGTCGGCAGCAAAACGCGCTTTGCCTCGCTCGAAGTCGGCATCGAAGACGCGCGGCAAGCGGGCGATTGCGACTCGGGCTATTCGTGCGCGTACACGAATAATCTGGCTTGGAAGAGTGAGAACCAGCCGCTGCCACCGATTCTGAATCCGCGCCAGTTGTTCGAGCGGCTGTTTGGCAACGGCGCGCAACTCAGCCCCGAAGCTCGTGCGCAACAGGCCAGGATTCGCCGCAGCGTGATGGATATGGTCGTCGCCGATACGAAGAAGTTGCAAGCCACGCTCGGCCCGACGGACAAGCGCAAGCTGGACGAATATCTGACCTCGATCCGCGCAATTGAGCAACAGCTTGAAAAAGCAGAGAAAGATACTGCCCAAATCAATCCAGGCATGGAAAAGCCCTACGGCATCCCGGCAGATTTTGCTGAGCACTTCAAACTGATGACCGACATGATCACCGTCGCGTTTCAGGCGGATTTGACGCGGGTCGTAACGTTTTTGATTACGCGCGAAGGCACCTCGCGCGCCTACCGCGAAATCGGCATCCCGGACGGACATCATCCGCTTACACATCACCGCAGCGACCCGGACATGATGGAAAAGGTCGCCCAGATCAACACCTATCATGTGCAGGAATTCGCCAACTGGATCACGCGCTTGAAAGCCATCAAAGAAGGCGACGCGACGCTGCTCGACAATTCGATGATCGTGTATGGCGCAGGGCTTTCGGACGGCAACCGGCATACGCATGAAGACCTGCCGACGCTGATTGTTGGGCGCGGCGGGAAGTCCCTGAAGACGGGGCATCGCATTGTCTATCGCCGGGAAACGCCGATGGCGAATCTATACCTGACGATGATGGATCGGATGGGCGTGCGGACAGAGCATTTTGGCGATGCGACGGGACGGCTGGATGGTTTGAATTTGAGTTAAGTTCTGGCCGGTTTATAAACATCTAGCCTCGTGATGGAATCGAATCGTCATCATTCGTGGCAAGCTGGTTTACGCCCAGCTTTTCCATTGCCGCCAACGTCCACGAGTCGTTGGTGAGCAATCGCTGTTGTGGCGAAAATTCAGCGCCGCGCTTCGACAAAAAAACTCATAAGGGCGACTCCTTTGCGCAAGTATCCTAATGCAATGTCAGTCGGACAGAAAGGACTCTTTCTGCCTCTGAACTTGATGGCACCACTGCTTGATGGCACCACTGTTTGATACCTCTCGCCCATTTTAGAGGAAGATTTCAAATGCAGATCCAAGGACAAACACAATCATCGGTCGGCATCGTTTTTGACTGTGGCTTGGGCAACAGCATTGACGAGGCGCTGGCGCTGGCGCTGCTGTACGGGCTTGAGGGCAAGAGCGAAGCGCGTGTCCTTGCGCTCAGCGTCAGCAAGCCTAATCTGAAGGCCGCTGCCTTCTGTGAAGCTCTCGCGCGGTTTTATGGCGGGGCGTCGAGCGGAGCTTTCGGAGCCGTGGGGCGAACCTTGCCCGTAGGACTGGCGGAGGAAGGCAAGTTGCCCGAAGACACGCCGATGCTGACCGTCCCGCTGGGCCGGCGCAGCGAAGATGGCAAGCCGCTTTACGCCCACGGCATCGAAAAGCTCAGCGACACAGGGGAGGTTAGAGCCGTGCTCCGCAATGCTTTGCTTGCACAAGCCGAGCAAAGCTGCGTAGTTGTTTTGACCGGGGCTGCGACCAACCTGATTAAGCTGCTTGCTCTGCCCGGCAGCAAAGAAGTGATTGCGAGCAAGGTGCGATTCCTGGTGATTGCGGGTGGCGCTTATCCAAACGGTGCGCCGCAATTCAACCTCAAGACGGACATCGCCGCCGCCAAAAAGTTATTTGCCGAATGGCCGACGCCGATTGTCGCGGTGGGCGAGGAGGTTGGTGCCGCACTACTTTATCCCGCCACCAGCATTGAAAAAGACTTTGCCTGGTCGCCCGCGCATCCGATTGTTGATGCGTACCGCGCTTTCAAGCCGATGCCTTACGACGCGCCAACTGCGGCAATGGCGGCTGTCCTGTACGCCGTGCGTTCGCAAGGAGACGATTTCAAATTGTCGGCACCCGGTATGATTCAAGTGCTGGAGGATGGTCGGACAAAATTCACACCATCGCCGGAAGGCAGGCACCGCTACTTGCTCCTTGATCCCGCACAACGGGAACGCATTCTCAAAACCTTTGTCGAGCTTGCCAGCGCCAAGCCAGTGCCCCGGCAACCGCGCCGTCGCCCGCCGCAACAGCAGGTCGCGCCGCCCAAGCCCCCTGAGCCGAAGCCGCCAAGCCAATAATGCCCGGCAGCGCGATTTCAATTTGTAGCGGCGAGTCAGTAGCATTACACTGATTTTTGCATCCAGGCTCAACCCTCCCCCGTCTATAAAAACAAGCTTGGGAAATCGGGTTACGCTTTCGTTTCGACACGTTCAATCTGGATTGGGAAAGAGATGAAAAAAAGGCATTTGCAATTGGGTTTATTGGTGGTTGTTAGCCTCAGCATCGCATTTTATGTGGCGAACTCACCGTCGCAATCGCTGAGCGTTGCCGCGCTTGAGCTTTCGGCGCAGCGCACTTTTGTGGAGGAGAACTGTCTGGCTTGTCACAATGACAAGGCCAAAACTGCGGACATTTCGCTGGAAGGGGTGGATTTCGACAATGTCAGTCGTCACGCGGGCGTGTGGGAAAAAGTGTTGCGCAAAGTTCGCACGGGACAGATGCCGCCTGCCGATATGCCGCCGCCTGCCGCCGCCGCCGTTACTTCCTTTGTTAATTGGCTGGAAACGGCGCTGGACATGGCTGCCAAAGCGAATCCCAATCCGGGACGACCTGCGATTCATCGGTTGAATCGTGCCGAGTACAGCAATGCCATTCGTGATTTGCTGGCCGTGGACATTAAGCCGGGCTTATCTTTACCGGTAGACGATTCGGGCTATGGCTTTGATAACATCGGCGAAGTCTTGACGCTCTCGCCCGCCTTGCTGGAAAAATATATGTCAGCCGCGCGCCGGATCAGTCGTCTCGCCGTTGGCGATCTGACGATCAAGTCTGCCGAGGAACGCTTTGTGCCGCCTCGCATTGCGCGCGGCGAACGTGTGAGCGACGATTTGCCTTTCTATTCGCGTGGCGGCATGTCGTTTCAGTATTACTTCCCGCACGATGCCGAATACCTGTTGCGGATCAAAACGCCGGGCGAGTCCTCGCGGTTTTACGATCTGCAATTGCCTGTGCAAGCGGGCTTACACACGGTGGGCGTGACCTTCCCGCGCGAAGGCGCAAAGCCGGAACCGCAACTGCCCGCGTTTGGGCGGCGTCCGCAAGGCCCGCCGATGGGACCCGTCGCCAACATTCCGCTGGATTTACGTTTGGATGGTGCCCGCGTCAAACGGTTCGACGTGCCGGAAACGACGGGCATTGAGGTGTTCATTGTAAAGGGGCCTATCAATGCTACGGGGCGCGGCAAGACGCCGAGCCGTGACAAGATTTTTGTTTGTCGCCCCGCCAATGCCAGCGAAGAAGCGCCCTGTGCAAAAAAGATTCTGACCAACCTAACGCGCCGGGCGTTTCGCCGCCCGGTGACGGCTGCCGACCTTAATCCGCTGCTGGCGTTTTACGAAGCAGGGCGCAAAAGCAGCGATTTCGATAGCGGCATTCAGAGTGCGTTGGAAGCCCTGTTGGTTTCGCCTGACTTTCTCTTCCGCATTGAACGCGATCCGCGCACGGCCACGCTGGGCCGCACCTATCGCCTGAATGATTTTGAATTGGCCTCGCGGCTTTCCTTCTTTTTGTGGAGCAGTATTCCCGATGATGAATTGCTGACATTGGCCGAGCAGGGGAAGCTGAAAGATGCGGCGGTGTTGCAACAGCAAGTACGTCGCTTGCTTGATGATCCGAAGTCGCAAGCGTTTGTGAACAACTTCGGCGGACAATGGCTGTACCTCCGTAACCTTGATACCACCACGCCTGACCCTGATTTGTTCCCGACGTTTGATGAAGGTTTGAAGCGCTCTTTCCGGCGTGAAACCGAATTGTTCTTCGAGAGCATTCTGCGCGAGAATCGTAGCGTCTTTGACTTGATAGATGCCAATTATTCGTTTCTGAATCAACGGCTGGCGGAGCACTACGGCGTGCCGGGCGTGTATGGTTCGCAGTTTCGTCGTGTCCAACTTACGGACCCTAATCGTGGCGGTTTGTTAGGGCAGGGAAGTATTCTTACCGTCACCTCTTATCCGAATCGCACGTCCGTGGTGCAGCGTGGCAAATGGATTCTGGAAAACCTGCTGGGTGCGCCGCCGCCGCCGCCGCCGCCGGACATCCCTGACCTGAAGCCGCACGGCAAGGATGGTCGCTTATTGAGTATGCGCGAGCAGATGGATTTGCATCGCGCCAATCCAATTTGCGCTTCGTGTCACGCGCGGATGGACCCGATTGGTTTTGCGCTCGAAAACTACGACGCCGTGGGTCGTTGGCGCACGAAGGATGCGGGGCTGGTGATTGATGCGACAGGCAAATTGCCAGACGGCACGAAGTTCAGCGGGCCGGGCGAATTAAAGAAGATTTTGTTGACTGCCAACCGCGACGAATACATTGCGACAGTCACAGAAAAGCTGTTAACTTATGCGCTTGGACGCGGGCTGGAATCCTACGATAGCCCCACCGTCCGCACGATCATGCGCGAAACCGCGCCCGACAATTATCGCTTGTCTGCGTTGATTAGCGCGATTGTCAAAAGCACACCATTCCAAATGAGGAGAATGCCGACATCATGATTATTAGTAAAAAATCTTTACCGCGCCGTACGTTTCTTCGTGGCTTGGGCGTGACTTTAGCTTTGCCGATGCTGGATGCGATGACGCCTGCTTTGTCCGCTGCGGCCAAACCGGTAGTGCGGCTCGGCTTCGTGTATGTTCCAAACGGCGTCATAATGGACAAATGGACGCCGCTTGCAGAAGGCGCGAACTTTGATTTCAAGCCCACGATGAAGTCGCTGGAGCCGTTTCGTGAATACCTAAATGTGCTGAGCGGATTAGCGCAAGTGCAAGGGCGCGCGCTTGGTGATGGCGCGGGCGATCACGCGCGAGCAGGCGCAACCTGGCTGACCGGAGTGCATCCAAAGAAGTCCGAGATCAACTTGCGCGCGGGCATTTCGGCTGACCAAATCGCGGCGCAGGAACTCGGCAAGTACACCCAATTTGGCTCGCTCGAACTCGGTATCGAATCGAATCAGTTGGCGGGGAATTGTGACAGCGGCTATAGCTGTGCGTATACGAACACGATGGCCTGGCGTAGCGAGACTACCCCGTTGCCGGTTGAGAACAATCCGCGCGCGATTTTCGAGCGGTTATTTGGCGATGGCGACAGCACCGACGCGGCGGCGCGCATGGAGCAATTCAAGAAACAGCGCAGCCTGTTGGATTATGTCAACGGCAGCCTCAAACGACTCGGCTCTTCGCTCGGTGCGCAGGATCGCGGCAAGTTGAATGAATACACCGATGCGATTCGTGACATTGAGCGGCGCATTCAAAAAGCCGAGCAGCAAAACGCGACGATGAAAATGCCGGTGATGGAGCGCCCGACCGCTGTGCCCGAAGAATTTGAAGAGCACGTCAAGATGGTGATGGATTTGCAGGTACTTGCCTATCAAACCGATATGACCCGCGTCATCACGCTGATGATGGCGCGCGAAGGCAGCAATCGCCCCTATCGCAACATTGGTATTTCCGACGGGCATCACAACCTGACGCATCACCAAAATGATGCCGACAAAATTGCTAAAGTGACGAAGATCAATGAAGTGCAGGTGAAGCTGTTTGGCTATTTACTCGAACGGATGAAAGCCACGCCGGACGTGGATGGCAACCTACTCGACAATTCATTGTTGATGTACGGCAGCAGCATCAGCGATGGCAACCTGCACACGCATCACGACCTGCCGATAGTGCTGGCGGGCGGTGGTGGCGGTCAGGTCAAAGGCAATCGCCACGTTATGTATCCGAAAGAAACGCCGCTCAATAATCTGTTGCTGAGCATGCTGGGAAAGGCGGGCGTTCCCGTCGAAAAGCTCGGCGACAGCACCGGCAAACTAGCATTGGAAAAGCCCGTGCAACTTTCCAAGAGTTAACCCAAATCACGTACGGTAGACCGTACAAAGGAGTCCCCGATGAATCGTTATACAACCCTTCTGGTCGTCGCTATTTTCGCGGTTGCCGCCTTGGCCCAAACCAGCCAAGCGCCGAATCCCAATCCGCTCAGCGCCGATGCGAAATCCATGTACACTGCCGTCAAAAATAACCTCATTAAAATGGCGGAGAAAATGCCCGAAGAACATTATGGCTTCAAAGCTACGGCAGACATTCGCACGTTCGGGCAATTGATCGGACACGTGGCCGATTCCCAGGCGCGCACCTGCTCAGCCGTGAATGGCGAGCCGAAAAATTTGAATGCTTCGGCGATGACCTCGAAGGCGGATTTGGTTGCTGCTTTGAAAGAATCATTTTCTTTGTGTGATAAATCCTTTGACGCGCTGACGGATGCCAAAGCCCCTGAGACGATTGCGATGGGACAACGCCAGAGCACGCGCATTGGCGCACTGCTCCGAACCGTGTCGCATTCCAACGAAGAATACGGCTATATGGCCGTGTACATGCGCTTGAAAGGCATCGTGCCGCCATCGAGCGAAGGACGATAAATTTCATGCAATCGAAAAGCCTGCTCAGTATTTTTCTCCTGCTTTCGATCTTGGCCGTACCCTGTCTGGCAAATGGTTCGGCTGAAATCCTGGCTGCGGTCAAGCGCCGCGATCACAAAACGCTGACGGCGCTGATCAAAGCCAAAGCCGATGTCAACGTGGCGCAGCCGGATGGCGCGACGGCATTGGCCTGGGCGATTTATCTTGACGATCAAAAAGCTGCCGAACTGTTATTGGCAGCGGGGGCGAAGATCAATACTGCCGATGAGTACGGCGAAACACCGCTCACGTTGGCTTGCAATAACGGCAACGGGGCGCTGGTGAAGAAATTGGTCGGTGCTGGCGCTGATGTCAATGCGGCACGTTGGGATGGCACGACAGCCTTGATGCTGGCGGCGAATTCCGGCAATGTCGAAGCCGTCAAGCTCTTGCTCGAACGCGGCGCACAAGTGAATGTCGCAGAAAGTCGCAAAGGCCAAACGGCGCTGATGTGGGCGGCTTCCGAAGGCCATTCGAATGTTGTCCAGGTGTTGATTGCCGCCGGGGCGGATGTCAAAGCGATTTCCAAAACCAAATACACCTCGTTGCTTTTTGCCATCGTCAAGAATGATGGCAAGTCCGTGCAACATTTACTCGCGGCGGGTGCCGACCCGAATACGAAGATGCCGGACGGCACGCCTGCGCTGAGTGCCGCCGCTGCTTTTCGGAGTGCGGAAGCCGCGCTTGCTTTGGTCGTCGGCGGGGCGGATGTCAAAGCGGCTGACCAGCGCGGCAACACGCCTTTACACGGCGCGGCGCAACTCGGCGATGCAGAACTGGTTAAGCAATTATTGGCCAAAGGTGCCGACCCGAATGTGCGCAATGGCAAGGTGTTAGCGCGTGCCCCGCAAGGTTTTTTTCGTCCGCCCGCAGGCGAAGTTCCACCCTTGCACGTTGCGGCTCGCGCGAATCAATTGGACATCGTGAAATTGCTAGTGACGGCCAACGCTGATCCGAAACTGAAAGGCGAAGACGGCACTACGCTGTTGATGCAGGCCGTCGCCAGCACGAATGTCGAGATGGTCAAATACGTCTTCGAGCTTGATGCGGATGTGAGGGCGATGACGGAGAGCAAAGCTACGGTGATGCATGCGGCAGTGACGGGCGTAGGGCCTGCTGCCGATCAGAAAGAGATTTGCAAAGTCATCCGGTTTATCGCCGAAAAAGGCGCGCCGCTGGATGAACGCAACGCTCAGGGGCGCACGCCGATTGATGTGGCGGACTTTCTGCCGCTGGATCAGGCGGTGGATTTGCTCACCGACCTGATTGTTAAGTCGGGCGCTAAACCCAAGACCCCGACGAAGCGGTAAGATGAGTAAATGATAGTTTCTTTTTGAAAAGCGGCGGTTATCGGTGTTTGATTTTCTGCTTAACCCAAACGCACTGACCGTTTTCCTGCTTATCACCGCAGTGGGGTTTCTCTTTCTACTGGCTTCATTTCTGCTGGGTGATTTGTTTGAGATATTTGGTCATGATGCCAGCAGTATGGCGCACGAAATGGGCCTCTTGGATACGCGGGTGATCAGCATTTTTGTGACCGCGTTTGGTGGTTTCGGTGCCCTTGGCGTGATGCTGAGTTTCGGAGTTGTGTTCAGTTCTTTGTTTGGATTAGTCGGTGGTCTTGCGCTCGGTGCAGCAGTCTTTTTCTTTGGGCGGACGCTTTCTCAACAGCAAGCAACCAGTTCTGTCAGCGCACAGAGCCTGATAGGTCGTGTTGCCGAAGTTATCGTTACAATTCAACCCAACAATGTTGGCAAAATCAGTTGCCGCATTGGAGGGGAACGCCTCGAAAAGCTCGCGCGTTCGCGTGATAATACTGAAATCAAAAGCGGGACACTTGTGGTGATCGAAGCGGTTGCGGAGGAGTATCTGATAGTTAACTTCGACGAGGAAATTGCCAGCATGTATCTTTCGACCAGCAGTCGGTAAAGCTGTCGAGCGGAAAGGATATAAAACTCATGTTTGAATCAGCGCTGCTTCCCCTGGTTGTGATTGCCGTCATCATCGTGGGTTTTTTGCTGGCGCTTGGGCTGGTCGGCAAAAATTACATCAAGGTTTCGCCGAACCAGGCCGCTGTGATTTCGGGGCGCAGGCGTCGGTTGACAGATGGTTCGACGGTGGGCTATCGCCTGGTGCGGGGCGGCGCGACGTTGGTGATTCCGTTCCTCGAAAAAGTCGAATACCTTTACCTGAACGTGCTGACCGTGCCGCTGACGACTACGCGCGCGTACACCTCGCAGGGCGTTCCAGTGTCGGTCAAAGCGGTTGCCAATGTCAAAATCAAAGGTGACGACGAATCCATGCGCGCTGCGGCAGAACGCTTTCTCGGCATGCAGCACGGCGAATTTCACCAACTGGTTTTTCAGACGCTGGAAGGCCACCTGCGCGCGATTCTCGGCACGCTCACTGTCGAAGAAATCAATAATGATCGGCAGAGCTTTGCGCATAAGCTGACGACGGAGGCCGCCGTTGATCTGGAAAAAATGGGCATCGGCCTGGACGCGCTGACGATTCAGGAAATCAGCGACGAGGAAGGCTACCTGGACGCGCTCGGCAAACGCCGCACGGCAGAAGTCAAACGCGATGCTGACATTGGCGAAGCCGAGGCCAAACGCGATTCCAAGATCAAAGCTTCCATCGCCTTGCAGGAAGGCGAAAAAGTCCGGCTTTCGACCGAAGCCGAGATTGCGCTCTCTACCCGCGAAGCTGAAGTCAAACGCGCGCAGTACGAAGCCGAAATCGAAAAGGAACGCGCAACCGCGAAACAGGCAGGCCCACTTTCGGAAGCCAAAGCCAAACAGGAAGTCGTGGCCGAAGAAGTACGCATTGAAAAGATTCGCACGCAGGAACAAATCGCGGTGCAGGAACAGGAAGTGCTGCGCAAGGAAAAAGAACTGGAAGCCACCGTCATCAAGAAAGCAGAAGCAGAACGGCGCGCTTCTGTGTTGCGGGCACAGGGCGAACAGGAAGCCGCGATTCTTGCCGCCGAAGGTCGCAAGCAAGCCATGATCGCGCAAGCCGAAGCCGAGAACCAAAAGCTGCAACGTGAAGGTCAGGGACGCGCTTCAGCGGTTGAGGCGGAAGGGCGTGCCGAGGCCGAAAAGATTCGCGCGCTGGGCCTTGCTGAGGCCGAAAAGATTCAAGCGCAGGGACTCGCGCAGGCGAAATCCATCGAAGCGCAAGGTTTGGCCGAAGCCGCCGCGATCAAGGAGAAAGCTGCTGCGTGGCGCGAATTCAACGACTCTGCGCGCTTGCAAACATTACTCGAAAAACTGCCCGGTATTATCGAAGCGACAGCCCCTGCCTTACGCGCAGTCTCGGAGCCACTAAGCAAGATTGACAAGATCGTGATGATTGACAATGGTAATGGCAACGGTGGCAATCCAATGAATCGCTTTGCACAAACTGGCCCGGCGTTGATTTTCTCATTGCTTCAACAGATGCAAGCGATGGGGCTGAATCTGCCTGACATCATGTCACAACTCGGTATTTCAACTGGCGAGCAGAAATCTCCACCCACAGATCAGGACGGAAAATGAAACAATTACTCATATTGATTTTCGCAACTCTCCTTTTGGCGCTGCCCACGCTGGCAGCGCCGTCAATTCGTGTCATGCTGCTTGATGGCGAAAGCGGTGGCTCGTATCACAAATGGCAACTCGTCACGCCCGTGCTGAAAAAGCAGCTTGAAGAAACCGGGCTGTTTCAAGTTGATGTCGTGACGGCACCTCCAGCCAATGGCGATTTCAGCAACTTCAAGCCGGAATTCAGCAAGTATCAGGTGATCGTGATGAATTACGATGCGCCCGACGAACGCTGGTCGGCGGCGTTGAAAGCTTCCTTCGAGCAATACGTCAAAAATGGCGGCGGCCTGGTAACCGTTCACGCCGCAGACAACGCGTTTGGTAATTGGAAAGAATTCAACGAAATGATTGGCGTGGGGGGCTGGCGCGGTCGTACCGAAAAATCCGGACCGTATTGGTTTGTCAAAGACGGCAAGCTGACGCCGGACGAATCACCCGGCAGCGCAGGCAGTCACGGTGCGCGCACGCCGTATCAACTGACCGTACAGGAGGCCAATCATCCCATCACGAAGGGACTGCCGAAAATCTGGATGCACCAGGGGGACGAATTGTATGCGCGGCTGCGTGGCCCCGGCAAAAATATGACCGTGCTCGCTACCGCCTATGCTGATCCCGCCAACAAAGGCACAGGCCGCGATGAGCCGATGCTGATGGTGCTGAGTTATGGCAAAGGGCGCATCTTTCACACGGCCCTCGGTCACGACGTTGTGGCGCTCAGTTGTGTTGGTTTCAGCACGACGTTACAGCGCGGCACAGAATGGGCTGCCACTGGCAAAGTCACGCAAAAAGTCCCCGCGAATTTCCCGACAGCAACTTCGGTCAGCTATCGTGCCGACATTGCAGCGATGGACCCGAATTATAAGAAAGGCCTAAATGGCTTGGATGCTGCGCGATAGTTTTGGCAGAATGAGCGCGAACAGGTTTGGCGTTCCCTCTAATGAAACGCCAAGGTAATCATCAAACCCAATTCAATAGGAGTTTAATATGTCACTCGAAGATAAAACACGGCGTAATTTTCTCACCAACTCTGCGCGCCTTGCCGCAGGTGCTGGCCTCCTCCTCAACGCAGGGCGCTGGAAGAAGGTGCTGGGTGCTAATGATCGTGTCCGGCTCGGCGTGATCGGCACGGGCAATCGCGGTTCGGACGTGATGGCGCATTTTCAGAAAGAATCGGATGTCGAAGTCGTTGCGCTGTGCGACGTGTATGAATCGGCGCTCAATGAAGCCAAAGCGAAAACCGGCGGCAAAGCCCAAGGGTATGGCGATTACCGCCAATTGCTCGCCAACAAAGAGGTGGATGCGGTGCTGATTGCTACGCCCGATCATTGGCACGCGAAGATGGCCATTGATGCGTGCAACGCGGGCAAAGCCGTCTATTGCGAGAAGCCGTTGACGTGGGCGTGGGAGGAAGGGCGCAAAATTATCGAGGCGGCGAAGAGCAATAAAACTGTATTCCAGGTTGGATTACAACAACGCAGCGGCACGCATTATGCCGAGGCTAAACGCGAATTCATTGACAGTGGCAAGATCGGCAAAATCGCCGTCGTGCGCACCTACTGGCACGGCAATACCTACCACCTGCGCAAACCGAAATTCACCGAGCAACCGGCGGGACTGGATTGGAAAAACTGGCTCGGCAGCGCCAAATATCGTCCCTTCAACGCGCATCAATTTTACAACTGGCGCGCCTATCTGGATTTCGGCGGCGGTCAGATCACCGATCTGTTCACGCACTGGATTGATGTGGTGCATTGGTATTTAGGCGATGATTTGCCGACAGCGGCGACGGCGGCAGGCGGTGTGTATTTTTACAAAGACGGGCGCGATGCGCCGGATACGATTTCGATTCAACTCGAATATCCGAAGCAATGGCTGGGCACGTTTGACGCGACGCTCGTGCCGGGCGCGCGTGGGGCCGCGATTGAATTCATGGGGACGGGCGGCCATCTCTACATTGATCGCGGAGGCTACCGCTTCACGCCACCAGCCGTACGCGGGCAGGCTCCGGGTGAGCCGATTGTTGGCAAGGCTGCGATGGCGCTCGAAACCGAACACGTCCGCAATTTCGTCGCTTGCGTCAAATCGAAGAAGACGCCGAATTCGGATGTGGTCAGCGGGCACCGTTCCGCGCTTGCTTCAAATTTGGGCAAGATCGCTTACCTGCAAAAGAAGCGCGTTACGTTCGATCCGGCAGTCGAGAAAAATTATGTGCTGAGTTAGTTGAACTAATGACCAGACCGCGCGCATAAGCAAACGGATTCATTCACCCCAATGCCCGGCGGTGAAGCGGAACGATTCCTTACGCGCGCGGTGCTGTTGCTGGCAACCTCTTTTGCTTTCCCACAACCACAGGAACCTCCTATGAGCAATCACTTATCGAGAAGAGACTTTTTCTATCAGTCCGCTGCGCCGCTCGCCCTGACTGCCTTATCTGCGCCGCTGTTGGCGCGCGCAACCACGGCCTCGCTCAGCAAAATGGGCATCGCTTCAACTTCGTTTGCCGGCTCGTTCGGCCCTCCACCCGCCGCGGCTGCTCAGCGTACTCCGGCCCCACGTCCGCAAGGACGCGACACCTTACAGTTTTTGGAGAAATGCCATGCGCTCGGTGCGGGTGGCATTCAAGCGCAACTCAACGGTGATCTGTCGAAATTGCGTGCGCGGGCCGAACAGCTTGGCATGTATATCGAAGGTATGGTGGGGATTCCGCGCAACGGCGATATGAGCGCGTTGGAAAAAGGTCTGGCTGATGCCAAAGCCGCAGGCGCAATCGCCGTGCGTGTGGCGATGCTCAGCGGACGCCGCTATGAATCATTCCCCACCCTCGCGGATTGGAAAAAATGGCTGACTGATAGCCACGCTGCCTTAAAAGCCGCTTTGCCGATCATCGAAAAGCACAAAGTCATATTTGCGTTAGAAAATCACAAAGACTGGACGCTCGAAGATTTTCTCGGCCTGCTCAAGACCTATCAGAGCGAATACCTGCAAGTTTGCCTCGACTTCGGCAATAACGTTGCGATGCTCGATGATCCGATGGAGGTGGTTGAAGGCTTAGCCCCGTATGCCAAATCCGCGCACATCAAGGATATGGGCGTGCGGCCTTACGAAGACGGCTTTCTGCTGTCTGAAGTTCCGCTGGGCACCGGGATTCTGGACTTGCCGAAGATCATCGCCACGGTGCAAAAACACAATCCAAAAACGAAATTCTCGCTGGAAATGATGACGCGTGATCCGCTTAAAGTGCCCTGCCTGACCAAACAATATTGGGAAGTTTTTCCCGACCGCAGCGGCAAATACCTGGCGCAAACCGTGAAGCTGGTTCTCGCTCGCGCCAGCCGTGATCCGCTCCCCACGGTCTCACAACTTTCGCCGGCTGACCGCGCTAAAGTCGAAGAAGATAACGTGAAAGCCTGTTTCCGATACATCAACGAGAAGAATGTGATCGCATAGGGATACACGTATGCTGACTCGCTTCTGCAAACTGGTTGTCATTGCGTGTACCCTGGGTCTTACGCTGTTGGGGTTCTGGTCTTCAAGTGCGCGCGTCCAGGACCCCGTAACACAAACGCACAAGCCCGCTCGGCAAAGCTTCGAGCAGCTGGTCGTCCCCGTCTTAACAGAAACGTGCAGCGGCTGCCACGATGACCGTACTGCCTCTGGTGGCCTGAATCTGGGACTCTTCACCGATGCCAGCACTCTTGTCAGTCGCCGCGATGAATGGGATACGATTGTGCGTCGCATTGAAGCCGGAGAGATGCCGCCGAACGGCTCGCCTAAAGATGCTGCGCCGCTCACGGCAATGCTCAGCTTTCTGAAACAAGAGTTTGCGCGCGCGGATCGTCTGCTTAAACCTGATCCCGGGCGCATTGTGGCGCGCCGTTTAAATCGCGTCGAGTATCAAAACACGATCCGCGATTTGCTCGGCGTCAACTTTCGCGCTGACCGTGAATTCCCGCGCGATGATGAAGGCGAAGGCTTTGACAACATCGCTGATCTCTTGAGTGTCTCGCCTTTGTTAGCGGAAAAATATTTGACCGTCGCCGCCACGATTGCCGCCAAAGCAATGGGAACGGAAACGCTGCCGAAGCCGACCGAGTTTGGCTATATGGCGAACCTCGATCCCAAGATCAGGAAGCACGCCGAAGCTTTGATTTATTACGGGCAGGAAGCGTGGTTGCTGGATGCCAGCACGCTTGAGTTTAAGCATCACGTTGATTATGACGGCGAATACAACATCCACATTGATATGGCCGGCGCGCGCGGCAAAGACGGGAAACCGGTCACGCTCAATTTTTGGATGGATGACAAGTTGCTCGAAAGCCGCCCGCTCGAAACCGCAACCCCAAAAATCGGCGGGTTCGGAATGTATCCCTACTGGGGCTTTGAAACCAAGCTTGTGTTACCGCAAGGCGATCATGTCTTTCGTCTCGGCATTACGGGCGATACAGTAGTGAAAACATTGTCAGACGCCGATGCCTATAATCCGCGCAAAAATATCTATCCGTATGGCGTGAAATTCTTTGGGCCATTTCCCGCCAAAGTTGAAAGCGCGAGCCGCAAGAAAATCCTGCTTTGTGATCCGAAGACGGGACTTGCCTGTTCGCAGAAAATCGTGCGGTCACTGGCGCGTCGCGCGTTTCGTCGGCCTGTGACTGGTGCTGAAGTCGTAGTCGTTAATGCGGTTCGTCAAAACGGCAGAAACGCCGGAGCAGGGCATTCAAAATGCGATTCGCGCCATGCTGGTTTCACCCCATTTTTTATTCCGAATGGAGCGCGATCCTGACCCGAACGTTCACAAGGTTTCTGATGTCGAACTTGCTTCGCGATTGAGTTACTTCCTCTGGAGTTCGATGCCGGATGATGAATTGTTGCGATTGGCAGAAGCGAAACGCCTGCGTGCGCCGGGTGTGCTGGAAGCGCAAGTGAAGCGCATGCTCGCTGATCCAAAGTCTTCGGCGCTGGCCGAAAATTTCGCCGGGCAATGGTTGCAACTGCGCAACCTGAATGGCATTCGCCCCGATGCGGAAAAGTTTCCCGAATGGGGCGCGGAACTGCGCGAGGCGATGAAGACCGAAACACGAATGTTCTTTGAGTATGTGCTGCGCCAAGATCGCCCCGTGACAGATTTTCTGAATGCCCGCTACACGTTTTTGAATGAGCGGCTGGCAAAGCATTACGGCATCCCGAATATTACGGGACCGGATTTTCGCCGCGTCGAATTGACGACGGAGCAACGCGGCGGCATTACTGCGCACGGCAGCGTGCTGGCGGTTTCGAGTTACCCGACGCGCACCTCGGTTGTATTGCGCGGCAAATACATTCTCGAAAATCTCTTCAATACGCCGCCGCCGCCGCCGCCGCCGAACGTGCCCGTGCTGGATGAAAGTTCGGTTGGCACGTCCGCTTCATTGCGGAAGCAATTGGAAGCGCACCGGGCCAATCCAAGCTGTGCCGCGTGTCACAACAAACTTGATCCAATGGGCTTCGCGCTCGAAAATTACGATGCCATCGGACGTTGGCGCACCATGGATGGCAAGTTCCCGGTGGATGCGAGCGGCGCAATCCCGCGCGGCAAATCATTCTCGAATGCCGCAGAGTTTCGCGCTGCCCTGGTTGCGAAGACGCCGGAATTTGCGCAGGCATTGACGGAAAAGATGATGGTGTATGCGTTGGGCCGAAAGGTGGAACGTTTCGATAAACCGACGATCACCGCAATACAGCCAAGGCTGGCAGCCACAGAATATCGGTTTCAGAGTTTGATTCGAGAGATTGTGAATAGCCTGCCGTTTCAGGCTCGCAGAGGAGAACCATTGCGGACTGAAGTCGCAAAGTAACTGAAATTGGGTGCGAATGAGATGACGTTTCATTGAAAGTTCGGTGCTGCCAACTGTAAAAGTGATGGTCTGAAGCGATGAAAAACTTTGTTGCATATCATAAGGTTGCAGAGTATGGGCCATACGAGACGAATGGCAGAACGAAATTCCATCACTATAGTGGACATTCTCAAGGCAAGTTGAAAAAAACGATTGGTCAAAATGTTTGGGTGATCTCTGGTACAAAAACGAAAGAGAAAACCATTTACAAGTTATGTGCAGTTTACCAACCCACCCACATTGAGGAGCTTTCAGAGGGTGGATTTGATGTTGTTGGAAACGGTACTGCATTTGAACCTCAGATAAAGTTAAATGGCTTAGCATGGCTTAATAACTTACTGAAGGAGCAACAAAGATTTAGCTATGGCCTCAACGAAATACACAACAGTCAGATTATTGAGGGCTTAGACACGCTCATCTCTAAATTACAGATTGCTTTTCGGTTGTCGGATCAAAGCAGGTTTGCTAATAAATTAACTCATAAAAAATCTTTTAGTGCCATAGAGCGAGCCTCTGAAAAGGTTGCACGCCATGTTTTTGAAAGCTTATTAGGGGACAAGCAATTCATCCAATCCTGTGCTCAGTTATTTGCTGATTCAATAATGCTTGCTCATCAAATGGGAGAGGGGAGCTGGAGTCTAACTCTGTTCCCAAACCGGATACGGTTGAATGTTGGGCCTGTTGAAGTGTTAGTACTTCGGAATGACGAGGTTTTCTTAATACTAGATGGTTCGGAAAATGGCAATTTTCTGACGGGTGAAATAAGCCCTTTTATGTCGGAGTCGGAAGTGTTTTACCCAAGCGTTCCGACTGAACAGATAATGTGTTCTCTGCCGCTTGAAAAGCTTGATGACTTGTACTCATTGATTGCTGAAAGGCATCAGATGTTCATCCAATTGGCTGCTAAACGTAGAAAAAAATCGTCTTGGAGTGGAAGCTTTTCTCCAGGAGTGATTACTTACTTAAATAATTTGCTTGGCATTTCATTGCCGATGCCAAGTTATTATTCTAGCAAAGCCGCACAAGAAAACCTTTTCCCCGATGAAATAGTTACCACCAACACCTTTCTTGAAGGTTCGGTATCAAAAGTTCTTGTAAATATTTATGAACGCGACCGTAATGCACGTCAGCAGTGTATTGAATATTATGGGGTCAATGGATTTAATTGCCAGATCTGTGGTTTTAACTTTGAGCGGGTTTACGGTGAGATTGGCAAAGGATTCATTCACGTACATCACCTAAGGCCGCTATCTAAGATTGGTAATGAGTATAGGGTTAATCCTATAACCGACCTTATTCCTATTTGCCCAAATTGCCACGCGATGATTCATCGATATGGACTAACTTCTATCGAGGAACTGAAATTTTTGATAAGTGAGACTGCTCAAGGTAATCATAAATTAGTCTGATGACCTAATATCCATATTTCTATTTTAACAGTTTGCCATTTGTGGCAATCGCTACTTTTAGTCAGGAGTTGTGCAAAGATGCTCATCACACGCAAATCAATTCAACGCCGCACATTTCTAAAAGGCATCGGAACCGCGCTTGCCTTGCCGATGCTGGATGCGATGACGCCTGCGCTCGCTGCGACAGCGAAACCGCCTGTTCGGTTGGCCTTCGTCTATCTGCCAAACGGCATTGATATGCGCAACTGGGTTCCGAATTACGACGGAGCGTTTCGTGCATTGCCGCCGATTCTGCAACCGCTGGAGCCGCTCAAGAACGATTTTCTGATGCTCAGCAATCTGGCGCACGCGACGGGCAATGCGTGGCAGAGCGGCCCCGGCGATCATGGGCGCGCTTGTGGCGGCTATCTGACAGGCATCCACGTGCTGAAATCCACGACCGAACTGCGTGCGGGCGTTTCGTGCGATCAGCTTATCGCGCGCAAGATCGGCGCAGCGACGCGCTTTCCCTCGCTGGAACTCGGTCTCGAAGACGCGCGCCAGACAGGCAGTTGCGATTCCGGCTATTCGTGCGCGTACACGAACAATCTGGCCTGGAAGAACGAGACGCAGCCGTTGCCGCCCATTCTCGAACCACGCGCCATTTTTGAGCGGTTGTTCGGCGATGGAATCGCGATGAGTCCTGAACAGCGCGCCCGCGAAAATCAATTGCGCCGCAGCATTCTGGATTACGTCAACGAAGATTTGAAGAAGCTCAAAAGCACGGTCGGCCCCAGCGATCAACGCAAGCTGGATCAATACGCCACTGCCGTGCGCGAAATCGAATTGCAAATCGAACGCGCCGAAAAGGACAACGCACAGATCAATCCAGGCTTGGAGAAACCTTACGGCACACCCAGCAATTTCGCCGAGCATTTCAAGCTTATCACTGACATGCTGACAGTCGCGTTTCAGGCTGATTTGACGCGGGTCGCAACCTTTATCGTCACCCGCGAAGGCACACCGCGTGCCTATCCTGAAATCGGCGTTCCTGAAGGACATCACCCGCTCACGCATCACCAGGGCAACGTCGCGTTTATGGATAAGGTCGCGCAGATCAACACCTATCACGTCGCGCAATTCGCCAAGTGGCTGGAGAAACTGAAAGCCATCAAAGAAGGCGACAGCAATATGCTCGATAACTCGGTCATCGTGTATGGCGCGGGTCTAGCCGACGGCAATAATCACATTCACGAAGACCTGCCGACCCTGGTCGCCGGGCGCGGCGGCAACGTCTTCAAGCCCGGTCGGCGCATTGTCTATCAAAAGGAAACGCCGATGACCAATCTGTTCGTTACATTGATGGATCGCTTTGGTTTGAATATTGAGCAGTTCGGCGATTCAACCGGGCCATTGCCTGGCTTGGATTTGGCGTAAAACCATTTTCTCCACGAAGACACACGAAGATGCACGAAGTAGATCAATTACAATTGACGGGTTTTCTCTTCGTGTTCCTTCGTATCTCTTAGTAGAGAGATTTTATAAGATTTATAAGAACTGATATGCAGTTTTCCGGCAAAGGCAAACCGCCACTGGCAATCATCTTCGATTCCGCCTTCGGGCATCGCGCCGATGATCCCTTGGCGCTGGCCTTGCTCTACCATTTAGACAGCAAGAACGAGGCGCGACTGATTTCGCTGAGCCTTAGCACCGCTGATGTAAAAGCTGCCGCAGCACTTGCCGCTATCAGCCGGTTTTACCGAATGACGCCGGAACGCGATCCGCTGCCAATTGGAATGTTTATGTCCGCCAGGCTGAAAGAAGAAACGCCGATGACGACGGGACTCCTGGCAAAACGCAATGCGGCAGGCAAGCCGCAGTATCCGCACGGCATTGAGCGTTGGCAGGACACGGCAGACCCGCTGCCCCAGATGCGCAATGCGCTTGCCAGCCAGCCCGATCAAAACGTGGTAGTGATCATCACCGGCCCAGCCACGAATGCCGCCCGATTACTGAATCATCCCGGCGCGAAAGACTTAATTGCTAAGCGGGCAACGTTGCTGGTGATCGCCGCCGGAAATTTTGCGGATGGGGCCTCAGATTTTGCCCTGCAATCCGACCTTGCTGCTGCGCAAAAGGTCTTTGCCGAATGGCCAACGCCTATTGTTGCCGTTGGAAATGAAGTTGGCACCAGCCTTCTCTTTCCGGCTGCGAGCATCGAGAGAGATTTTGCGTGGACGCCCGCGCATCCGATTGTTGATGCTTATCGCGCACACCAGCCGATGCCTTATGACGCACCAACGGGCGCAATGGCCGCCGTGTTATATGCCCTAAAGCCGCAGGAGAATTACTTCCAATTGTCCGAACCGGGCACGATTCAAATTGCAAACGATGGGCGCGCGAAGTTTACGGCTGCAGCGGAGGGCAAGCATCGCTATTTGATTTTAGACGCCGCGAAGAAAGAGAGTTTGCTCGCAACCTATATTCAGTTGGCAAGCGCGCAACCGGTGTCGCCCGCTTCGTCACGACGACCGCCAGTTGGGCAACAGATCGCAAAACCGCCCGCACCTGGCAAAGCAGAAACTCCGGTGAAAAAGCCCGATGCACAGCAATAGTGCAAATTCGCATAGCAGGAAAGAACCCCAATGAAAAACCATTTGATCCATTATCGTGACAAGTTGTCTATCCTTGTAACCTATCTCCTCATCGCGTTCTTAAGCGTGCCCCTGCCAGCGCAGACGCTGCCAAAGGCAAAACCAGAAGACGTTGAACTTTCAACCGAGCGGTTGCAGCGTATCAACGAAGTGATCCAACGCTACATTGACAGCGGTCAGATTTCCGGCGCAGTGACGCTGGTCGCGCGCAAGGGACGTGTTGTTCATTATGAAGCGCAAGGGGTGATGGACATCGAAACGAAAAAGCCGATTCGCAAAGACGCGCTTTTTCGCATGGCCTCTTCAACAAAACCCGTCGCCGGCGTGGCGATTATGATGCTGATGGAAGAAGGCAAGGTCAGGCTCAGTGATCCTGTCTCTCGCTTCATCCCGGAATTCAAAGAGACGAAAGTGGCGATTCCCAAATCCACTCCGCTGCCGCCCGCACAGCCGGGGCAGCCAGCACCGGAACCAGAAATTTATACGATTCCCGCAACGCGGGAAATCACGGTGCGCGACCTGTTGACGCATACTTCCGGTCTGGGCAGCGGGGGAAGTTCAGTTCGAGAAGCCGCGAAAGTCATGCAAGCACGCAAGCCGACTGACACGCTCAGCGATTTCATCCCGCGTCTCGGCGCGCTGCCGCTTGATTTTCAACCGGGCGCGCAATTCCGCTATAGCGGCTTAGCAGGGATAGATGTGCTGTCGCGTATCGTCGAAATTGCTTCGGGACAAACCTTCGATCAATTCCTGCGGCAACGAATCTTTGACCCCCTTGGCATGAAAGACACCTTTTTTGCCCTGCCCGAAGACCGGCAACCGCGCTTGATGACGCTTTATCGCCGCACGGCAAAAGGATTAGAGAAAAATCCGAATCAGGAAATGCTCACCAGCCGTACTTACTTTTCAGGTGCCGCGGGGTTGATGAGCACGGCAGCGGATTATTTTCACTTTGCCCAGATGCTGGCGAATGGCGGGCAACTGAATGGTAAACGCTTGTTATCGCCGCGCACGGTCGAGTTGATGTCATCCAATCACACGGGCGAGATGTTTCCCGGACAGTTGGGCCGCCCGCCGGGAATGGGCTTTGGCTTCACGGTCGAAGTTGTGGTGGATGCGCTCAAAGCCGATTCGCGTCGCTCCAATGGCAGCTTCGGTTGGGATGGCGCCTTCGGCACCCATTTCTGGATAGATCCAAAAGAACAGATCGTGGGAGTGTTGATGATTCAAACCGCCAATCGTGGCCTGCACCGGGATTTTGAGAACGCCGTGATGCAGGCGATAGTGGAGTAGATAATTGCGCACGTAGTAGCAAATTTATTTGCTCCGCTGAGTAGCGAATGAATTCGCTACTACGTGCTCTGATAATGAAATGAAAACCAAAATACTTTTCCTCTTCGCCGCGCTGCTTATTTCAGCATTCAGCTACGCCCAAACGCCGCCGCCGGATGGCCTCGTTTCACCCGAAGTCCACTCGGATGGCAAAGTCACGTTTCGCATCCGTGCTGCCAAAGCAAATGAAGTCACGCTCTTTGGCGATTGGATGCCGGTCGGCTCGAAACATCCCATGACCAAAAACGCCGAGGGCGTTTGGAGCGCAACAATTGACTCAATTGAACCAACCATCCATCTGTATTCGTTCACCGTGGACGGCGTCACGATGGCTGATCCCGTCAACCCGCGCATCAAGTTGCGACAACGCACTTCCGCGAGTCTGGTTGAAATCCCTGCCAAAGGCGCGCCGTGGGAAGTGCGCGATGTGCCGCACGGCAGCGTAGACGTGAACTGGCTGCGCACCGCAGTTATCAATGGCGAGACGCGGCAGGTCTTTGTGTACACGCCGCCCGGTTATGAAAAGAATCCGAAGCAACGCTATCCCGTGCTGTATTTGTTGCACGGGAGTGGCGACACGGCGGAAAGCTGGACGCAAGTCGGCGCTACGAATTTGATTCTGGATAACCTGATCGCGGAAAAGAAAGCCAAGCCGATGATCGTCGTGATGCCGCTTGGGCATGCTGTTCCGTTCGGTTCGCCGCGTGAAATCGCCGCGAAGAATGTGCCGCTGATGGAAGAGTACATGCTCAAAGAACTCCTGCCGTGGGCCGAAGCCAAATATCGCATTGCGCCGGGACGCCAGAACCGCGCGCTGGCCGGGCTTTCGATGGGCGGCGGACAGACGATTAATATCGGTCTTGCGCATCTGGATTTGTTCAGCGCGCTCGGCGTGTTCAGTTCTGCGCCGGGGCCGGATTTCGCTGCGAAATTCAAAACTGTGCTGGAGGATGCCAAAGGCACGAACGCGAAGTTGAATGTGTTTTGGTATGCCAATGGTGACAAAGACCCTGTGTTTACGCGGGCGAAAGACACTTCGGCGTTGCTCACCAAACATCAGATTCGGCATACCTTCCGTGTGATCGAAGGCGGGTTGCACACGTGGCCCGTCTGGCGGGTCTGTATCAGCGAATTTGTGCCACTGCTTTTTACTGGCATCAAGGCTGGAGCATAGCCCAATTTGAGATTTGAAATGTGAGGAGCTTCTTTATGAAAAAGCGAAATGTATTCCTGACCACGATTAGTTTGGTTTTGCTGACGGCCACGTTTGCACTCGCACAAACGCCGCCCCGCCAGCCCACGCCGAATGACACGCTGAAGTCGCCGGAAGTGTTGTCCGATGGTCGCGTCGTCTTTCGCATCTACGCGCCGAAAGCCGAGGAAGTGACTGTCGGCGGCGATTGGATTTCGCAAGGCTTAGGCACGGGCGGAAAGCTCGAAAAAGATGCGCAAGGCGTCTGGTCAATTACCGTTGGGCCGTTGCCAGCGGATTTTTACAGCTACTCGTTGACGGTAGACGGCGTGCGCACGCTTGATCCGAAAAACGCGCTCATCAAACAGGGCATCACCAGCGTAGACAATATGGTCTTTGTGCCGGGCGAAGCTGCCGCCTATCAGGCTATCAATGCCGTACCGCACGGTGAGATTCGCAAGGTCTGGTACAAATCCAACACGATGGGCGAAGAGCGACGCCTGCACATTTATTTCCCGCCCGGCTATGACAACAGCAAAGCGAAGTATCCGGTCTTTTATCTGCTGCACGGTGGCGGCGATGAAGATTCCGGTTGGAGCACGATTGGGCGCGCCGGGTTCATTCTCGACAATCTGATCGCTGCCAACAAAGCCAAACCGATGCTGGTCGTGATGCCGAACGGCAGCTTGCCACGTCCTCCGGTCGTGCCGGGCGTGCCACCTGATCCGGCAGCGCAGATCGCGTTTCAGGATCGGTTCACCAGTGAATTGCTGAAAGACATTGTGCCGTTTGTCGAAAAGACCTATCGCGTGACGCCAGGCAGTGCGAATCGCGCTATTGCCGGGCTTTCGATGGGCGGCGGACAGACGACGCGCGTGGTCACGACGAACCCCGATCAATTCGGCTACGTTGCCGTGTGGAGCGCAGGTGTGAACGCACAAACCAGCGCAGATTTTGTCAAACGTAACGAAGCCTTTCTGAATAGCGCCGACAAGATCAACAAGCAAATCAAGCTGCTCTCGATCACTTGTGGCGAGAAGGATACGTTGGCGATTGCAGGCTCAAAAAATCTCGACGAGATTTTGAAGAAGCACAACATCAAACACGAAATGGCCATTACCAGCGGCGCGCATACCTGGATCAATTGGCGTCGTTATCTGAATGATTACGCGCAGAAGCTGTTTCGGTAAATGCCTGTACGAAAACCTTTTCTTACCGCAAAGGTTCAAAGAGGCAAAGGATCAAAGAGAAAGGCCATATTGTCAGAGGCTCTTTGCGTCTTGGCTCCTTTGAACCTTTGCGGTAAATCGAACTCGAATGAATCACTCCATCACATCCCGTCGCACGTTTATGCTCGGTTCAATGGGGCTAGCAGTAACGACGATGGCCTCGCCGCAAACCCTCACCGCCGGGCAAGTAATTGAGCGCATCAAAGCAAGCATCGGCATTCCGTGGCGGGCGCAAACCGTAGACAACATCATTGCAGGCACAGCGGAAACACCGGTCAAAGGCATCGCCACGACAATGATGGCGACGCTGGATGTGGTGCAACGCGCGGCGGCAGCGGGCAAGAATATGGTCATCACGCACGAATCCACCTTCTTCTCGCATCAGGATCGCGTTGACCAGCTTCAGCAAGACCCGACGTATAGGTTCAAACTCGACTTCCTCAACAAAAACAACATGGTCGTGTTTCACTTCCACGATCATTGGCACGGGCTCAAGCCGTTGGACGGTATCGCGACGGGAATGATGCGGGAACTAGGTTGGGAGAAGAACAACGACCCGCAGAATTTTCGTCAGTTTACGTTTCCCGGCATCCCGCTTGCCAGGCTGGCGAAAGAGATGCAAACGAAACTGAAGATTCGCACGATGCGTGTGGTGGGTGATCCCAACTTGTCGGTCAAGCGTGTGATGGCAAGCTGGGGCAATTGCAGCCTGATGCCGGGCATTCCGTTTCTCTCACGACCGGAAGTGGATGTGTTAGTCATCGGCGAAACGCACGAGTGGGAACTGGTCGAATACGCCCAGGACACGATTGCTTCCGGGCAAAAGAAGGCGTTGATAGTGCTGGGACATGTCGTGTCAGAACAGGCAGGCATGAAGTATTGCGCGGATTGGCTGAAAGGCTTCGTCAAAGAAGTTCCGGTTGAGTTTATCGCAGCCGCAGAGCCGTTCTGGCGGCCTGATAATCCCGTGCGATGATTAAATGTACGGGCTGGCAAGGGGGCGTCAAGAGTTCAAGCTTCAGCTTGCCGCCGCCCTGAAAAGCCAAACTAAAGTTTGTACTCTTGACACCTGTTCATCACGTGCGAGGTGGTTTCCAGTGCTAAAATGTCTGAGGTCTAAGCTATGAAAATCTTGCTTGTTGTTTGCTTGTTATTCCTCGCAGCGGTTGCCTTCGCGCCGTTGCATCACGCTGCTGTTAACGGCACAGTCAGGGTCGAAAGCGGCTTGCTCGAAGGCACTGCGACCGCTTCCGGCGTGCGTGTTTTCAAAGGCATTCCGTATGCCGCGCCGCCCGTAGGTGAGTTGCGCTGGCGACCACCGCAATCGCCTGCCAAATGGGATGGCGTGCGCAAGGCCGATAAGTTTTCGGATAGCTGTATGCAGGCGCTGACGCGTGCGCGCAATCCGTGGACGAAAGAGTTTATGGTGCAGAATGAGGCGAGCGAAGATTGCCTCTGTCTGAATGTCTGGACAGGCGCAAAAGCAGCAACGGAAAAACGCCCCGTGCTGGTCTGGATTCATGGCGGTGCCTTTTATGAAGGCTCCGGCGAAATCATCACCTACGACGGCGAAGAGTTGGCGCAGAAGGGCGTCATCGTCGTCACGATCAACTATCGCCTCGGCATCTTTGGCTTCTACACGCATCCCGAATTGACGAAAGAATCGCCGCAGCATTCGTCGGGCAATTACGGCTTGCTGGATGTCGTAGCCGCGCTGCAATGGATTCAGGAAAACATCGCGGCGTTTGGCGGCGATCCAAATCGCGTAACGGTTGCAGGGCAGTCTGCCGGGGCTGCCGCCGTCCACACGTTGACCGCTTCACCATTGGCCAAAGGCTTGTTTCATCGCGCGATTGCCGAAAGCGGTTCCAGTGTGGTGCGACGCACGCGCGATCTGCGCGATTCTGAAGCCGACGGTGTGAAATGGGCGGAAACCAAAGGCGCAACTGCGCTCAAAGATTTGCGCGCCAAGCCTGCCGCCGATTTGATGGGCGGCGCACGCTTTGGCCCTGTCGTGGATGGATGGTTTTTACCGGCGGACACGGCGGCGATTTTTGCCAGCGGCAAGCAAAACGATGTGCCGATGCTGACAGGATTAACCGCCGACGAAGGCAGTGCCTCGCCGACCTATGGCAAAGTCAAAGCCGAAGATTTCGCCAAACAGTCGCAGCAACGTTTTGGCAATCAAGCCAATGAATTTTTGCAACTGTATCCCTCAAATGACCAACCGCAATCCGGCTTTACGCAAAAGCAAAGCGCCCGCGATCAGGGGTTGGTTTCGATGTATTTGTGGGCGACCGAACGCGCGCAGACGAGCAAAGCAAAAGCCTATACCTATTACTTCACGCGCGGCATTCCGTGGCCGGAGCATCCTGCATTCGGTGCGTTTCACACGGGCGATGTGCCGTATTTCTTTGCGAACCTCAAACACCTGAAGCGCCCATGGGAAGCGGTGGATCGCAAGCTTTCCGAAACGGCGTCAAGCTATTGGGTGAATTTTGCGAAGACGGGCAATCCGAATGGCAAAGGCTTGCCCAACTGGCCAGCGTTTAATGCGGGGCAACAAGTTACAATGGAGCTGGGCGAAAAGATTGGCGCACGTCCAGTAGCAGAGAAGGCGAAGCTGGAATTCTTTACGAAATATTTTGCCCGGCAGCGATAACAGCGAGCAGTAGCCTTGCGGCCTTGATGAACTGTAAGTATCACCAGCAGCGCCGGCAGGGCCGGTTGCGCTGCTGTAATTAAGAAATGGGAGTTGTATTTAGATGTCCTTGAAGTCGAAGTTTTTTAGTCTCCTGATAGTTTGTATAGCAACGGCTGTTTTGTTCGCACAAGAACACACACAGCAAAATGAAAAGAACCCCTTGGCCGGGAATGCTGCTGCGATCACGGCAGGCAAGCGATTGTATGAACAGGCTTGCCAATCGTGTCACGGGGGCGAAGCGCGTGGCGACCGCGCGCCTGCGCTGGTGGGCGGCCCCTTCAAGCACGGCAGTCTGGATGGTGAAATTTTCCTGAACATTCGCAATGGCGTTCCCAGCACGCAGATGCCGCCGTTTCGTCGGTTGTCTACGGAACAGATTTGGCAAGTTGTGTCCTATCTGCGCAGCTTGAACGGTGCGTCTGTTGTCGCCACGAATGAACGGACGACAGGCAATATGCTGGCGGGCGAACAGCTTTTCTTCGGCAAAGCGAACTGCGCGGCGTGTCACGAAATCAATGCGCGTGGCGCGAGCGTCGGCCCGGATTTGTCAGCAGTGGGGCGCTTCCCGGCAGACCTGCTGCGCCAGAAGATTCTTGATCCCAGCACCAGCACCAATCCGAATGCGCGGGGTCGTCGTCGCGGTGGGCCAAGCGTGGTCATCATCAAGACCAAAGACGGGCAGACGATTCGCGGCTTGGTGCGCAGCGAAGATACCTACTCGATGGTGCTGGCAGACACGACGGGCAAGCTGCATTTGCTCGACAAAAAGAATCTGGCGGATGTGCGCTACGAAACCGGCTCGCTGATGCCGAAGGATTATGGCCAGCAGTTGTCCGAACCCGAAATAAATAACCTCGTTGCGTTTTTGAAATCATGCAATGGGCGCGATTTTGCCAAGACAAGCAGCGTCGAAATCCCCGGCGGCTTAAGCTTCGACCGCCTTCGCAACGCTGCCGCCGAGCCGCACAATTGGCTGACCTATTGGGGCAATTATCAAGGCCAACATTACTCGGCGCTTAAGCAAATCAACGCGACGAACGTGCCGCAATTGCAGGCGCGTTGGGCCGTGCAAATGCCAGGCGATACGCTGCTCGAAACCACGCCGCTTGTGATTGATGGCGTGATGTATACGAGCGGCATGCCGGGCGATGTGTATGCGCTCGACGCGCGCAGTGGTCTGCAAATCTGGAAATATTCGCGCAAGCAAAAAGTCGTGAACCCGTACCAGTCCAATCCCTTCAATCGCGGCGTGGCGGTACTGGGTAATCGGGTGTTCTTCGGCACACTTGATGCCGCGTTGATTGCGCTGGATGCACGCACGGGGCAACCGCTTTGGGAAGTGCAGGTCGCGGACACGATGATGGGCTACAGCATCACCTCGCCGCCGCTCGCCGTCAAAGACAAGATCATCGTTGGCATCGCGGGTGGCGAACACGGCATTCGCGGCTTTCTGGATGCGTATGATGCAAAAACAGGGAAGCGGTTGTGGCGCTTTCACACGACACCCGGCCCCGGCGAATTCGGCAACGAAACGTGGAAAGGTGATACCTGGAAACTGGGCGGCGCGGCGACTTGGCTGACGGGCAGCTACGATCCTGAACTGGATACGTTGTACTGGTCGGTCGGCAATCCCGGTCCCGATATGGATGCCGAGATTCGCAAAGGCGACAATCTGTTTTCATGCTCGGTAGTCGCGCTTGATCCGAACACGGGGCAGCGCAAATGGCATTATCAATTCACGCCTAATGACGATCACGATTGGGATGCGAATCAGGATTTGATTTTGGTGGATCGTGTCTGGCAAGGACAGCCGCGCAAATTGCTGCTCCAGGCCAATCGCAACGGCTTCCTGTATGTGCTGGATCGGACGAATGGCAAGTTTTTACAAGGCACTCCGTTTGTAAAGCAAACGTGGAATGCCGGCTTTGACGCGAATGGGCGTCCGAAGTTTGCGCCGAACTCTGGTGCTACGCCAGAAGGACAAGTCGTGTTTCCTTCGCTGGTCGGCGGCACGAATTGGCAAGCGCCTTCGTTCGAGCCAACCTCGAATCAATTGTTCCTCGTCTTTAACGAATCAGGCAATCGCTACGTGCGCGCAGAAACGCCATACGAACCAGGCAAAGGCTATTGGGGCGGGCGCACATTGCCTGTCGAAGGCGGCTATGCGGGCATTCGCGGGATTGATACGACGACGGGCGAGCGCAAGTGGGAACACAAAATTTCGCAAGGCTCATTGGCGGCAGGCGTGATGGCCAGCGCGGGCGGCATCGTGTTTGCCGGAACGCGCGAAGGCAATTTAATTGCGCTGGAATCAGCCACTGGCAAGTTGCTCTGGCGCTTTCAAACCGGCGGCACGATTGCGTCCGCGCCTATTAGTTATGTGGTTGCTGGCAAACAATACATCGCGATTGCGGCAGGCGGCGTGCTCTATAGCTTCGCCTTGCCGGAATAGCAAACTTAGCAAAGGAACCCTATGAATTATCCACGAGGAATCATTCGCAATCTCTTCATTGCTGGCCTGACAGCATTGAGTTTTGTCACCACTACCTTCGCGCAGCCGCGCCCGCCGCAAGGCCCGATGGTCATTTCGCCCGAAGTACAATCCGACCGGCGCGTTACGTTTCGCTTGCTGGCACCGCAAGCGGAAAACGTTAAATTGATGGGTGGTGACATCCCGAACAACGGGCCGGGCGCAGCGATGACCAAAGGCGAAAACGGCGTGTGGGAAGTCACGCTCGGCCCGCTTGGGCCGGGCGCATATCGCTATAACTTTAGCGTGAATGGCCTGACTGTTATTGATCCGCGCAGCCCCTCTATCAGCGAATCCAACAACAATGTTTGGAGTTTAGTTTATGTGCCTGGCTCGGATTTTATGGATACCAGGAACGTGCCGCACGGCGCAGTTGCAGCGGTCACGTATTATTCCACGGCGCTCAGCAAATTCCGTCGGATGCACGTCTACACACCGCCAGGCTATGAAGTGGGGCAGGGCAAATTTCCGGTTTTCTACTTACTGCACGGCGCGAGTGATAGCGACGATTCGTGGTCATCAGTGGGACGCACGGGGTTCATCATTGACAATCTGATTGCCGCGAAAAAGGTGAAGCCGATGGTGATTGTGATGCCCGCCGGACATACGCGTCAAACGAATCGCGGCCCGGCTCCTGCGCCGACTGTCACAGGCAGCACGCCGCCGCCCGATGAATTCGTGCAGGACTTTACGACCGACATTATGCCGTACGTCGAAAAGAACTATCGCGTGCTGAATGATCGGGCAAACCGCGCGATTGCCGGGCTTTCGATGGGCGGCAGCCAAACGTTGAATATTGCGATTCCGAACCTGGAAAAATTCGCGTATGTCGGGGTGTACAGTTCGGGTTTGCTGAATGGTGCTTTCACACGCCCGACGCCCGGCGCTCCGGCGGCAGTGACAGCACCCGCGCCCGGTCAATTGACGCCTGCGGGCGAAGCATGGGTGAAACAACATGCCGCGAAACTGGACGATGCCAATCTGAAAAAAGGCCTGAAGCTATTTTGGTTCGCTACGGGCAAAGACGACTTTTTGCTCGGCACGACGAACGCCACGGTGGCGCTCTTTAAGCAGCACGGCTTTGCCCCGATATACAAAGAAACGGCGGGTGGGCATACGTGGCTTAATTGGCGCGATTATTTGAATGAATTTGCGCCGATGCTGTTTCAGGGCAGATGAAGAAAGGTTTTGCGACGGATGTAGCGCAAACTTTAAAGTTTGCGCTACATCCGTCGCAAAAGCGACGAACAAAAACTTCTTTATGAAACGAATTATTCGACAATCCCGTCTGCAAAAGCTGTTGCCAATCCTTGCGCTATTCATGGCAAGCACTGTTTCCGCCCAACAAGCGCACGTCAACCTGGATTGGAATCCGCAAAAGAACACAGAGAATCTGGTTCCATACGGAGCCAACTTGATTTCGCCCGAAGTCCACGACGACCGCACTGTAACCTTCCGCGTCAAAGCGCCAAAAGCGCAAGAGGTTTTGTTGTCGGGCGCACCGTTGTTGCTGGCGCTCGGCAAGGGCAATGCGCCCGTTCCATTTCAAAAAGGCAACGATGGTGTGTGGACGCTGAAGGTTGGGCCGATCAAGCCGAACTTGTACGTTTATAAACTCATTATTGATGGCGCGAGCGTGCCTGATCCGAACAACACGGTGGCGGGCGTGGCGGATCAGCCGCCGTACAGCCAGCTTGTGGTACACGGCGATGGCCCGGCCTATTACGACGCGCGCAACGTGCCACACGGCGCGGTTACGCGGCATATCTATCATTCCGATGTGACGAGCGGTGAGCGGGAAATTTTTGTCTACACGCCGCCGGGCTACGATGTGAAGAAAAAATATCCTGTGCTGTATTTGGTCGGCGGCAGCGGCGAACTGGCTTCCAATTGGGCGCTCGAAGGCCGCGCGAATTTTATCCTCGACAACTTGTTGGCTGAAGGGAAAGCCGTGCCGATGATTATTGCGATGCCGAATAATCAGGTCGTGCATCGCAGCCATCCAAAGCACGTTGAGTTAACGTTCAATCTCTTCAGTGAAGAACTGCGCAAACACATCATTCCCGTCGTCGAAAAAAGCTACAGTGTGCGAGCTAGCCGTCAAGGGCGCGCGCTGGCTGGCCTTTCGATGGGCGGACGGCATGCGCAATTCGTCGGCTTCAAGGCGTTGGATTTGTTTGCTTCGTTTGGCATCTTGAGCGCGGGCGATGTGGATACGGAAAAGAGTAGCGCCGAATTCCTCACCGATCCTACGGTACAGAAGAAAGTGGATTATCTTTTCGTCGGGCAAGGCACGTTTGAAGACAAACCCGGTACGCGCACGAATGTTTTGCACGACGTGCTGACGAAGTACAAGATCAAGCACGATTATTATGTGGGCGGCGACGGTGGGCATGATTGGGGGACGTGGCGGTATTTGCTGTATGCAAAATTCCTGCCTGGCCTATGGCGTAGCAAGTGAAGAAACCGCGCAAATTTTTCAGTTGGCAGTGAATCCTTGATTCGGTTAACCTATGCACGTAAATCTTCCCCATGGAAATGAAGCTGAGAATGTTCGCTTGCGTAGTTGTATTTTCCTCGCTCCCCCGCATAGGGCTATACAACAGGAAATTTGATTATTAGCCCCAATAAAGCTCATTTGGTGTTCCCCACGCACCCTGACAACGATAAAGGTTAACCATGAATAGTTCTAATCCTCCTCCTCGCTATGATAAAGAACAGCATACTGCGACTCCCTTTCTGGTTCGGCGTCCGCTGAAAAAGCGGCGATCTTTAGTGAAACAGTTGATCGCTGTTGGCCAGCAACGTCCGCTCTTTCTCTTGTTTTTGGGGTTGGTCGGGCTTGGTCTCGTCGGCTGGTGGGTTGTTTCATCGTTGCCGAACATTGGTTCGACCTTGCATTCTCTGGCCCAAGCGCGCGCCGAGGTCTCACCCGTCAGCGTGGTAAAAACAAGCCCGCTCCCTGCGCCCACTAAATCGGTAGTCGTCGGTTTGGCGACGCCCACCGCTACTCCGGTTGCGACGCCGCCAGCCACTCATACTCCATCACCTACTCCACTGCCCACTCCAAAAGCTACGCCTACTCCGCCGGAAGCCAAATCGGTCAATGTTACGGCCCCGGCTAGCGCGGACAAGGGACGCTTCGCCGTCCAAGTTGGTGCCTATCAGGATCAAGCTGAGGCCGCGTCGAACCTTGCGCGCATGAAAGGGCAGGGACTGGAGGCCAGGATGATTATCGTGACGCTTCGCAACAAAGGTCTATGGCATCGCCTTCAGGTCGGGCGTTTTGCCACGCGTGACGCAGCAACTCGGTTTGGGCAACAACTCCAGGCACGAAAAGCCATCTCCGACTTTATGGTCACAGAGTATCCCGGAAAGTAAGGTTCGTACGAACAGATGCAAGAGGACAACGCACGGGCGGCATCCTTGCGGACACCCGCCTATCCCAGTGTTGCGAGCTTTCCTTGCAACGATTCACGCGTTGTCCGGCACAGATTACCGCCGGTAAAGAAGAGGTCTTCCGTAACCTCACGCGCGGTGTAGGATGGGGGCTGGACAGTCATCAATTCAGCAATTCCCGGTCTAGAAAAATCAGCAAAGCTGAATGTCATAAAGATCAGCAATTTGGAGATAAAGCGCGGTCATCGTCGGAAACCGGCAGGTGCGGAAGAAACTGCGCAGACTGTCCCAGCGTTTGGCTTTGGTGCGCAAGCCCACACGTACTTGCCGGAACAGTTGCCAGCCGTGCTGCATCATCTGGTCTACGGTGAAGGCGAGGAACATCAGTAAGACCAGCACCGTCGCCAGGTTCTTTTCGCCGTGTCCGTCGTTGTGTTCAAAATGATAGCCCTGATTCTTGCGCGTCTTGCGCGTATTGAAGGTCTTATTTTCCACTTTCCAACGACTGCGCCCCGCACGCATGATCGGTTCGACCGTGCGTTTGATGAGCGGCAGATTCGTCATCCAGGTCTAGGTCGTCACCTGCCCGGAAGGTTCGGTTTGTTCGTACCACAGGTAGTTGACTTGGACATCAATGGCGCTCTCGCATAGGCACCGGCCTTTCGTCCAGGCGAACGCAGGCCGCACGCCTTGTGCATCGGTGAAACGCCATTCCTGCACCTGCCCAGTCGCACGCCGACCGGCGAACTGCTTGACTAAACTGATATGCGAGTCCGGCTTGACGTTCAAAATGAAGTGCTAGCCGTACTCGTTGAGTTAGCGCACGTGCGGAGCATTGGCGTAGAGTTCATCTTCAATCAGGATGATTTTCAAAGTAGGATAACGCGCGCGCAAGGCCGTCAACAGGCGTTGCGCGGCGTTGCGTTCGCAATCATTCTTGGTGGCCCCGTCCGGTTTGAGAATCGGCTCGAAGTCCAGCGGAAAGACTTCGGCGTGCGCCGGATTGACTAGTGTTCAGTCAGGAATGAATTGACGGGTAAGGAATTCATAATAGAATAGCCTATTATGAAAAGATAACTTGTGACCTTAACGGAAGAAGAACAAGTCAACTTGCGCGAGGTGATGGCCAAACGCAACCATAAGGCCGAAATTGTGAAGCGCGCCAATGTGTTGTTAAGTCTGGATGAGAATCGGGCAGGCGGGCGCTTAGCGGATGACGAGGTCCGGCAGCAGTATCACGTGGGCCAACGGCTCATTGAACGCTTGCGGCAACGTTTTGTGCTGGCCAGCTTTGACGTCGCGCTGCACGGGTACAAACAGGTGCGGTTCAAGGAGAAGACCCTTGATGGGCGCGTGGAAGCGCAATTGATTGCCTTGCGCTGTTCCCAGGCGTCCCGTGGGTATCAGCAATGGAGTTTGCGCTTGTTGGCGGAAACCTTGGCGGAGAATGGGGCGGTGGCCTCCATTTCGCACGAAACGGTGCGGCAGTTGCTAAAAAAAACGAACTCAAGCCCTGGCAAGTAAAAGAATGGCTGATATCGAGCGCGGAGCCGGAGTTTGTCTGTGCGATGGAAGGGGTCTTGGATGTCTATGAGCAGGCGTATGAGGAAGAGCATCCGGTGGTGTGTTTGGATGAATCACCGCAGCAATTGGTGAGTGAAGTGAGAGCCGGATTTACGGATGCGAAAGGCGTGCAATACCAGGACTTGGAATACAAACGCGCCGGGGTGGCGGACATCTATTTGGTGTGCGAACCGTGGTAGGGGCGGCGCGCAATCTTCGTCAAGGAGAGCCATAACCGGCGCCATTGGGCCGAGGTGATGCGCGTGATCGCAGAAGAGATGTATCCACAGTTCCCAAAGATCACGATAGTGCAGGACAATTTGTCGGCGCACAAACCAAGTGCGTTGTATGAAATTCTGCCTGCGGCGCAAGCGCGCGCGATTTTGCGGCGCATCGAATTTGTGCAGACGCCGAAACACGGTTCGCGGCTCAATATGGCGGAGATTGAGTTAGGCGTCTTCAAACGGGTGGGCTTGACCACGCGGGCCGGCAGTCGAGAAGAATTGACCCAACAGATTGAAGCCTATCAAACGAGGCGCAATACGAAACAGACGAAAATCAATTGGCAGTTCACGACCAAAGATGCGCGGGTCAAATTGATGCGACTTTGCCCGTCATCTGAAACATGACTGAACACTAGAACAGGCCTCGTCGGGGCAGATTTCGATCAAGCTATGTTTGGAGCAACTATTTTTGGTGATGTTGATCTCAATGAAGTGAAAGGCCTCGATACTCTCAAGCACTTTGGCCCTTCGACAATTGGTATTGAACACAATCTATCGCTCCAAGGGCAAGACACGCGGCGCTACCAATCTTTATCGTTAATCCTTCCCAGAGAATAGGAGGCATTGAATGAGAACTCGTGTTGCGATCTATGGTGGTACTAATCTATCAGGTGAAGTGGTTAAGTTCGTAAGGTGTATTACACGACGTCTTCTTGGCTTCGAAGATGTCGTGCTCCTAAGCGGAGGGTTCGAGTGCTTTCAGCAATACCCTGAAAGGACTTCAGTTGACCGGGCAGTGTTATTGGAAGCCGAGAACTGCCTACCTCCTGAACAATTCGGCAAGCGATTCGAAACCTGGGTTCCAGCACCAACTCTCGACCGACGTGGAGTAAAGCGTTTCCGGAAAGGAACTGTTTATGAGCTTCACGGAACTGCTCAAGCTAGGCGGTTCAAGCTGGTCAGTGCCGCGGATGCACTTCTCACAATTGTTGGTGAAGGGAACACGCGAAGCGTGCTAGAACTGGCTCTTGCCGTTGAAAAGCCCGCCTTGCCAATTGCATTTACTGATGGTGATTCTCGACGGATGTGGACCCGCAATCGGAATCAGTTCATTACATCGCTGAAGCTCACACCTCAGCTTGTACGTCGCTTAGAAGTTCGCCCAACATCTGAGCCTCAGTTCAATCGGCTTGCTAAGGAGGTGGCTATCGCGATACATGAAATGGCACAGAAGCGTTGCCTGGTGCTTATGCCCTTTGGTGACGGCCACGACGGCTTTTATGACAAAATTCTTCATCCTGCCATTGCCGCTGAGAATTTTCTTCCACACCGCATTGATAGGGATGATTACACTGGGAACATCCCGTCACTATTTCGCACAGCGCTAGAGCGTGCAAGAGCAGTGGTCGTAGATGTAACAGGTTGGAACCCAAACGTCATGTATGAACTTGGACAGGTTCATGCTAAAGACATCAAACCCCTCTTGATTGTTCGTGAAGCGCGAAAAAGAAAAATACTTTCGCCCATGCCGTTTTATCTCCGTCACGAAAAAGTCATCATTGAAGGCGATGACGAAACTGGCTGGCAAGGGATTGCGGTTGCTCTCAAGAACTACCTGCGCGTGGTAGCCCATCGCTAAATTCATAAAAACTGCTTGATATGGTTGATATTCTGTTCTGTCGCGCGGTCGTAATCGGCGGCGCTCAGCAAGCCGGAGCCGTGTTCCTGGATGAATTTCAATTCCGCCGCCGAATATTGCTGATCGTCTTCCTTCTTCTCCTTCGCCCGCGCGATGGGAGTGTAATCCATCGGAATCACAAATTCTGCGGTCAGTCGTCCTTGATAGTTGATGGATTGCAGCGTGTTGACGACTTCGCGCCAATCGTATTTGCCGAGGCCCGCAGGCAGACGGTTGTTGTCGGCTACGTGAAAGTCGAGCAACTTGTCGCCGACGTTGCGTATCGCGCCCATCGGATCAACTTCTTCAATGTTGATGTGAAAAGCGTCCAAGACAACGCAAAGACTATTCCCGACCTCTTCGGCCAAGAGCAACGCCTGATCGTGGCGATTGATGAAGTACGTCTCAAAGCGATTGAGCGGTTCGATGCCACAGCGGATGCCAAGTTCGCCTGCGAGGGCAGTGATTTCTTGCAAGCCCTCTACAGCCCACGCCCACTCTTCGGCAGGTGACGCCATTGGTTTCACTTTACCTACGGTGGACGGCACGATGCAAAACATTTGCCCTTCGAGTTCGTGAATCATCTTCAGGCAATCGCGCATATATTGGAGCGTGTCACGGCGCACGGCGGAATCAGGATGTAACAGGTCACGGCCTTCAAACATCATCGTCACGCCGCCCCAGCATTCCAATTCATATTTGTCGAGCAAGCCGCGCACTTCCGACGTGTTGTACCGCTCCGGGTCGCCCATGATTTCAATGCCGTCGTAGCCAAAGCGGTGCAATCGCTCTAAGGTCGTTTCAATCGGTTCCGGTCTCATCCAGTTATGCATGGAAAATTTCATGAAGGTCTCCTTGATTGAGTGAGCCACAGAGGCGCGCCAAGGCGCACTGAGGAATGCAATTTATCAGGCTGGCTAGTTCAAAGTAAGGTAAGTAGCAACTAATAATTCAACTGCTTTACCTACCTCAGTGCGCCTTAGCGCTTCTCTGTGGTTATCTGTGATTTAGAACTTCCGGGTTACGCACTAAGCGCGGTGTAGGCACCTCACCACGTAAAACTCGTATGACTTCTTCTGCGGTTGTCAGACACATTTCACGATACGTTACGTCCGTGATCGCAGCGACGTGGGGCGTGACGATGACGTTATCGAATTGCCAAAGCGGGTGATTGTCAGGATGAATTTCATCTTCCAAAACATCTATCCCTGCTCCGGCCAATTTGCCTGTCTGTAACGCCTCGACTAACGCCACTTCGTCCACGATTTCGCCACGCGCGGTGTTGACTAAAATTGCGGATGGCTTTATCAACGCAAACGCATCCCGATCTACTAAATGACGCGTTTCAGGCGTAAGCGCCAGACTGATGGAAAGCACATCCGCTTGTCGCAAAACATCTTCACGCGCAGCAAATTTGAAGCGACCATCGTGACTGTTGCGGCTCCAATACAGCACGTTCATCCCAAAGGCTTGCCCCAGTTCGGCAATGCGTTTACCGATGTCGCCGAGGCCGAGAATGCCCAACGTTTTGCCTCGTAGCTCGACTGTCATGCCGCTGACATTGCGAAATAACCAATTATTATTTTTCACTTCGGCATTGAAACGGGCCACGCGCCGCGCCACGCTCAGCATCAGCATCATCGCATGCTCGGCTACAGCCATTGTCGTAGAGCCAGGCGCATAAATTACCGGGATGCCCAAATCGGTTGCCGCCTGAACATCAATGTTATCCGTCCCCACGCCACACCGTGCGACACATTTCAAGTTGGTTGCGGCTTGCAACACGGAACGCGGCAGTCGGCCACGCCCACGTGTCAAAGCGGTGTCGGCCTCGCCAATTGCCTGGCAGAGGTAATCGGTGTCAATGCGTTCGGCGCAGACGACTTCGCCTGCTGCCGCCAGCAATTGGCGCGCATCGTCGTGGATTGGTTCGAGTAATAAGATTTTCACTATGTTATTCACCGGCGAAAATCTTATCCACGCGCCGGCTGACTTCTTGCAAATACGTTTTGTCGCCGCCGCTCAACTCCACCGTCAAATAGCCGTTGTAGCCAATATCGGCAATGGCTTTGCGCACGGCAGGCCAGTCAATGCTGCCTTCGCGCAAGGGGACAAAGTTGCGGGTTTTGGTGTCGAAATCTTTCAGATGGAATTTGACAATGCGCTTGCCCAGCGCGCGAATCCATTCCTGCGGGTAGCCATACATCACAATGTTGCCGACATCGAAATACGCTTTGACCCACGGACTTTTGAATTCATCCACATACCGCGCAAGTTCATACGGCGTGAGCAGGAATTTATTCCAAACTTCCTCGATGGCGATAACGACGTTCAATTCTTTCGCCAGCGGAATCAGCTTTTTGATATTTGGCACCGACCGTTCCCACGCTTGCGGGATCGTCGTGTTGGCATCCACGACCGCTGGCACGAGCAACACGGTGTCCGCGCCCCACAATTTGGCATTGCGCAGGCTGGTTTCCATGCCTTTCATACTGGCAGCAACTTTGTTGGGATCATCGCTCGAAAGCGGATTCGCCCAATGCGCCATATTCATCACCGAATGGATGCGCAGCTTGGCCTTGTCGGCAGCTTCTTTTATCTGCTCGGCTTCTTTCTGATCTGTGATGGTTTGCGCTTCCATCGCCTCAAAGCCGCAATCAATCGCTAATTTGAAGCGATCTAAGTAACTCAGCTCTTTTGGCAGCATGCTAATTAGCACAGCTTTTTTGAGGGTGTTGTTTGATTGTGTGAAACTTGGTTGGGGCAACAGTGTCGCAGCTGCTCCGAGTGCAGTCGTTTGTAGAAAATCTCTTCGATTCATAGAGGTACCTCGTGATAGGTTGAATTTTATTGATGAACGTCGCGCTAATTATTCCCTTGATGCGAAGGAACAGCAAGCTCTTTAATCACATCGCCCACTACGCTACCGCCCATCAATGAAATTATGCGATCCGCTTTGTCGGCCAGCACGTGATAATGCGTCACCAGTACCAGCGTAGTCTTTCGTTCGTGATTCAACTTCAGCAACAGATCAAAAATATGCGCGCCATTGTTTGTATCCAGGTTGCCTGTCGGTTCGTCTGCCAGCAAAATCGGTGGCTCATTGGCAAAAGCGCGGGCGATGGCGACGCGTTGCTGTTCGCCGCCGGAAAGCTGCGACGGATAATGATGGCCGCGTTCGTGCAAACCGACTTCGTCCAGCAGGTCTTGCGCCCGCTTGGTGGCATTGCTGACGCCCATAATTTCCATTGGAACCAGGATGTTTTCGTAGGCGGTCAAGGACGGAATCAAATGAAACGATTGGAAAATAAAACCCAATTTCCCCCCACGAAATTCGGCTAACTGATCTTCGCTCATTTTGGTAATGTTTTGCCCATCCAAAAAAATATCGCCGGTCGTCGGATTGTCCAACCCCGCAATCAATCCCAACATCGTAGACTTGCCGCTCCCTGACGGCCCGATTACTGAAACAAATTGTCCACGGGAAATCGTAAGTGTGACAGAATATAAGATGGTGAGGTTTTCGGAACCGCTCGTGACTACTTTGGAAACATTCGCTAATTCAATCATGTCCCCAAGTATTCCAGATTTTAGAGAAAGAACAAACACTATGCCTGTAAATATTCGTAATTTTAGATTCCTTGCTGTAGCGAGCTTACTTTCGGCTCTGATTCTTTTCTCCGCTTGTAGTAAAACAGGCGAGAGCGCCGCCGAAGCGAACATGGTGTCTCCGGCAGTTGCTAAAGACTCGCCAACGCCCGTTCCTGAGAACGATCCGCGCCCGGTCATTCTGGCGTTCGGTGATAGCTTGACCGAAGGCTACGGCTTGGAAAAATCTGCTGCTTATCCCGCGTTGCTGCAAAAGCGGTTGGAGGAAAAAGGCTATCAGTATCGCGTCGTCAATGCTGGTATTTCCGGCGACACGACCTCCGGCGGCTTAAATCGCCTGGACACGGCGCTCAAAAATAATAAGGTCGAACTAATGATTTTGGAGCTGGGCGCGAACGACATGCTGCGCGGCAAAGACCTGCGTGATACTCGCCAAAATTTGGCCAAGATGATCGAGAAAGCCCAGGCGCAAAAAATTGCGGTTGTGCTGGCGGGCATGGAAGCGCCGACGAATTATGGTGAAGATTATCAACGCGAGTTCCACAGCATCTTTCCCGATCTGGCCAAGCAATATAACGTAACGCTCATTCCGTTTTTCCTGACGAATGTTGCCGGCAAAGCGGAGTTGAACCAGGGAGATGGCATTCATCCCAATATGAAAGGCACACCCATTGTGTTGGAGAATGTCTGGCAGGCAGTAGAGCCATTACTCAAAAAATAGGGTTACGATGAAAAGGAATTTTCCCGCCCTGGCGTTCATCCTGTTGCTAGTGTTGATAGGCGTCTTCGCGTTTGTTCCTGCACGAGTTGAGAAGTCCATGAATCGCGTGCTGAACGCGCCGCCATACGAGGCTACGGACAGGGCCAAAGCCTTGCACCAACAATTGTTTGTCGCCGATTTACATGCCGACTCGTTACTCTGGAATCGCAATCTGCTGGAGCGGAGTGGGCGCGGACACGTGGATGTTCCGCGCCTGATCGAAGGCAACGTCGCGCTGCAAGCCTTCACTATCGTCAGCAAAACGCCGCGCAACATGAACATTGAGGCCAATGACGATTCTACCGACAACGTCACATTACTGTCCGTGCTTGAGTTATGGCCGATAGGGACGTGGACAAGCCTGAAAGAGCGCGCCTTATTTCAAGCCCGCAAACTGCATGAATACGCCGTAAGTTCCAACGGCAAACTGACGCTTATCAAAACAAAAAGCGAGCTGGACGCTTACATTGCACGTCGTCAAAAAGAGCCGGGCATTACCGCCGGATTTCTCGGCATCGAAGGCGCACAAGTGCTTGAAGGCAGAGCCGAAAACGTGGATGCCATGTTCGACGCAGGCTTTCGGATGATGGCACCAACGCATTTCTTTGATAACGAAATCGGCGGCTCGGCGCACGGCGTCAAGAAAGGTGGATTGACAGCCCTTGGCAAAGAAGTCATCCAACGTATGGAAGCAAAGAGAATGCTGGTAGACCTTGCCCATGCTTCACCTGCCACGATTGACGACGTGCTGGCAATGGCGACGCGGCCTGTGCTGGTTTCGCACACGGGCGTCAAAGGTACCTGCAACAACACGCGCAACTTGAGTGACGACCAACTCCAACGCATTGCCAAAACCGGCGGCGTCATCGGCATTGGCCACTGGGACACTGCTGTCTGCGGCACCGATGCGAAAGCGATTGCCAAAGCCATTCGCTATGCCGTCAATATTGCTGGCATAAATCACATTGGTTTAGGCTCGGATTTTGACGGTGCAGTCACCGTCCCCTTCGATACGACCGGTTTAGTGCAAATTACCGACGCCTTGCTCAGCGAAGGCTTCGGCGAAGAAGACATCAGAAAAATCATGGGCGGCAATGTGCTGCGTGTGCTCCGCGAAAACCTGCCGCAGTAAAAAACGCAGGATTTCTTGCTCGTATTCTTTACCTGCTTTATGAGAGGCAATATGAGATCGTTGTTTTTTGCTTTCCTGATGCTCCTTTCTACTCAGTTAGGTGCGGCACAGAACTCACAATATCAAACAGGGCATACGCACGATATTCTTGCTGTAAAGTTTAGCCCTAGTGACAGTCAACTAATTTCTTACTCTTGGGGCGATGGTCGGCTTTGTCTGTGGGATGTGAGCAGTAGTCAGCTACTTTGGATGGCTAAAACAGATTTCATTCAAAAAGCTTATGAGCGTTCCAACCTGAAAGAATTTTACTGGAGCGAAGACGGAAAATTTATTGTCACGAAAAGCGAAAACAGCACGTATCAAACTTGGGATGCAAATACGGGAAAAATTCTCTCGGTTTCTGACGAAACTCCGAATATCAAGTTGGTTGCCGAGAAAACTAAGAGAATTTTAGTTAGCAAGGACTATCAAAATTTTTATTTGTCAGACTCCCAAACCAATGAACGGTTTACGATCCCGCATTTTTCTAGGACAGGAAGTGTTTATGATGTCAGCCCTAATGGACAGTTGTTTGCTGAAGGCGGAAGTTGGGGCAACGCGGCAATTAAAGTAACCGAAATAAAAACAGGAAAAACCTGGTTCCTTGATGGGCGTTCGCGCGGCCAACAGCCGCTTGTGTATCAGCCGAACGAATTGGAATTACGTCTGTTGTCAGAAAAACGACAACGACAAGCCAAATGGAATGAAGTGAAAGCGCAACACGACAGGCAAGCTGCACTGGATATAGAAAAGTTCAAGAAACTGATTTACCTCACGTTTGAGCATTTTGGCGATATGACTGATCCTGGTGAGAAGCGGCTTGTCGAATCGGATGAACCAAAGGAAAGCACCACAAAAAAATCCGCCGCAAACGCCAATGCCATTTGGTTGCGTTTACACAATGACTCACCTCTTCCTATTCAGATTCCGACGCAAAGCATGTATCTGCCTAATCCAAAATGTTTTTATGAAACCTCAACGGGCGCGAAAATCTTTGGGTTGTGTGATAAGCGAGAAATTAGTATTTGGCATGGCTTAGAGGATAAAGCGGGTAAGCCACTGCGGTATGGTTTTGACTTTGGATCAATCGCTATCCTGTTGCCGAACACCTCGGTTCTTTTTGCTGTGCCGCGCGTGATTTTAAAAAATGATCAGGCGATTCGCTTTGAGTTCACTTTTCAAAAAGAAAATAGCGAGAACGAAATCGCAAACTATGGCACCGAACTAATTCTCAGGTTTACGGAATTGGATCTGACAAAGCGTCAATGAGCACACACCACGGAGACTTTCTGACGTTAATAGTCTTCCGATACAAGCGAAGGCCATTATTGTCGGCCTTTCGCAATCTCCTCTATCTTTTGCTACACTGCACCCGCGAAATCCTTCGCTTTCGGAATAACCAATAGTCAGTGACAATTTTACGGAGGACTTGATTATGCGCCCGGCCCCTCGTTTTCTTCGCTTTGCGCTCGTCTTTTTCGTAGCCGCGATTACCTTGCAGGCTTATGCCCAATCCACGTATGACGCCAAATTTTTCAATGCGCTGAAGTGGCGCAGCATCGGCCCCAATCGTGGTGGTCGTTCGATTGCCTGCGCGGGCAGTGTGAGCCGTCCGTTTGAATATTATTTCGGTGCTGTCGGCGGTGGTTTGTGGAAGACGACGGATGGCGGGGTAACGTGGAAGCCTGTGACGGATGGGCAACTCAAAAGCTCTTCCGTCGGCGCGGTCGCTGTTTCTGAATCCAATCCCGACATTGTGTACATCGGAATGGGCGAAGTCGCCTTGCGCGGCAACATTATGCAGGGTGATGGCGTGTACAAATCCACCGACGCGGGCAAAACCTGGAAACATGTGGGACTCGGCGACTCACAAGCCATTGCGCGTCTGCGCGTTCATCCCACCAATCCTGACATCGTTTATGCCGCTGCGCTGGGACATCCGTACGGCCCAAACGACGAGCGCGGTGTCTTCAAGTCTACCGACGGCGGCAAGTCGTGGCGCAAAGTTTTATTCAAGAGCAACAAAGCAGGCGCGGTGGATTTGAGCCTTGATCCCAACAACCCGAACGTGTTGTTCGCCGCGATTTGGGACGCCTATCGCACGCCGTGGAGCTTATCGAGCGGCGGCCCGGACAGCAGCCTATACAAATCCACCGACGGGGGCGAAACGTGGTCGGATATCACGCGCAATCCCGGTTTGCCCGCAGGCGTAGTGGGCAAAATCGGCGTGAGCATTTCCGGCGGCGATGGCAAGCGGATTTACGCGATTGTCGAGAATGAAAACGGTGGGGTGTTCGGTTCCGATGACACGGGCGCGACGTGGAAGCGCGTCAGCGAAGATCGCCGTTTGCGTCAACGCGCATTTTACTATTCGCGCATTTATGCCGACCCGAAAGAGCGCGAGACGCTGTACGTGCTTAACGTTGGCTTTTTCAAATCCACCGATGGCGGCAAAACCTGGAAGACGTTGCGTGTGCCGCACAGCGATAATCATGATTTATGGATTGCGTCGAATAACAACAAGCGAATGCTCAACAGCAATGACGGCGGCGGCAATGCTTCTGTCAATGGCGGCGAAACGTGGACGGGGCAGGAATATCCAACCGCGCAGCTTTATCATGTCTCCACAACCAAAGATTTCATCTATCACGTTTGCGGCGCACAGCAGGATAATTCGACCGTGTGTGTTTCCAGCGAAGGCGGCGGGCGCGGGCGTACGGCTCCGGTGATGTATGCGGTGGGCGGTGGCGAATCAGGCTACATCGCGCCGCATCCGAAAAATCCGAATCTGTTTTATGCGGGCAGTCAGGGCGCGCTGCTGACGCGCTTTGATCGCACGACGGGACACACGCGCGACATTCAGGTCTATCCGTTGTTCTTTTCCGGGATGCCGGCAAAAGACTTGAAAGAACGCTGGCAATGGACATTCCCGATTGTCTTTTCGCCGCACGATGCGAACGTGCTCTACACCTCGTCGCAGCACCTATGGCGCACGACGAACGACGGCTTGAGTTGGGAGCGCATCAGTCCTGACCTGACGCGCGGCGACCCGAAAACGCTTGGTGATTCGGGGGGGCCGATTACGAAAGATCAAAACGGCCCCGAAATTTACGGCACGATTTTCAGCGTCGCGCCTTCGATGTATGGCCCTGGCATGATCTGGACAGGTTCGGATGATGGTCTGATTCACCTGACGCGCGATGGCGGCAAAAACTGGGTGAATGTCACGCCGAAAGATTTACCAGAATTCAGCCGCGTCAGCATCATCGAACCTTCCGCGCATGAAGCAGGCACAGCGTACTTCGCAGCCAAGCGGTATCAACTCGACGACCGCGCGCCATACATTTACAAAACCACCGATTTCGGCAAAACCTGGACAAAGATCGTCAACGGCATCCCTGCGAACGATTACGTTCACGTCATCCGCGAAGACCCGAAGCGTCCTGGCTTGCTTTATGCAGGCACGGAGCATGGCATTTATGTTTCGTTCAATGACGGCGCGAACTGGCAATCGCTCGCGCTGAATTTGCCTGACACACAAGTGCCGGATTTGGTCGTCGAAGAAAATGATTTGGTCATCGCCACGCACGGACGTTCGTTTTACATCCTCGACGACATCGCAGTGCTACGCCAACTTAATGCGACAATAGCCAGTGCTGACGCGCATTTGTTTCAGCCACGCACCGCGTATCGCTCGGTGAATCAGGCGGTGTTTGATTATTACCTCAGCAAAGATGCCGACAATGTGACGATTGAAATGCTGGACAGCAAAGGCACCGTCATCCGCTCGTTTATTAGCTCGGCAGAAGAAGAGAAGAGGCGTGCGCGACCTAGCGATGACGACGGCGAATCGTTTGGCCCACCGGCAGCGCGTCCACCCGCACGCAAGGCGGGGACGAACCGCTTCGCCTGGGATTTACGTTATCCCGGCGCGACCGTATTTGAAGGCATGATTTTGTGGAGCGCACGCGCTGAATCCGGCCCGCTCGCTGTGCCGGGCAATTATCAGGTGCGCCTGACGGCAAACGGCAAAACCGTGTCGCAGCCCTTCACTGTCAAAAGAGACCCGCGCCTGACGAATGTCGCGGATGACGATCTGGCAAAGCAATTTGCCTTGGCCATCCAAGTGCGCGACAAAACCAGCGAAGCGAACGAAATGGTCATTCGCATTCGGGAACTGAAAAAACAACTCCAGGAACGCACTGCGAAAGATGCCTCGCTCAAAGCCGCTGCCGAAGCCTTAGCAAGCAAGCTCAGCACGGTCGAGGAAGCGTTGTATCAGGTGCGCAATCGCAGTAATCAAGACCCCTTGAACTTTCCGATCAAACTCAACAACCAAATTGCTGCCTTGCGTCGCAGCATCGAATCCGGCGATGGTCGCCCGACGGAGCAATCGTTTGTTGTCTTCAAAGAATTGTCTGCGCAGATTGATGAGCAACGCAAGCGATTGGACGAGGTGCTGAGCAACGATCTGACGACTTTCAATCGGTTGCTGTCGGAGCGCAAAGTTGATCCCGTGCGAACGGAAGGGAATAAGTAGCGATGTAGACAGGCGGCCCGCCTGTCATCGCCTGGAAACCATAAGAATCCCCGACAGGCGAGCCGCCTGTCCTACATTTAGAGGAACCTCAAATGAACTATCAAGATCGCAGAGATTTTCTGAAACAGAGCGTGCAAGCCAGTGCTGCCGCTTCGCTTGGCGTATCTGCCTTGACCAAGCGCGTGTCTGCCAATGACAAAATCGTTATCGCCTTAATGGGCGCGGGCGGGCGCGGCAGTTTCCTGCTGGATTTATACGCCTCGCGCCCTGATGTCGAAGTCGCTTACATCTGCGACGTGAATACCAGGAAATTTGCCAATGCCGTCAAGACCGTCGAAGGGCATAAAAACAAAACGCCGCGCACCGAACAGGACTTTCGCCGCATGCTCGAAGACAAAACCGTAGACGCCGTCGTCTGCGCGACGCCTGCGCATTGGCACGCGCTCGCCGCCGTCTGGGCTTGTCAGGCGGGCAAGGACATCTACGTCGAGAAGCCCGCATCCCACAACGTTTGGGAAGGGCGCAAGATGGTCGAAGCGGCGCGCAAATATAAACGTGTCGTGCAGGTCGGCTTGCAAAATCGCAACTGCAACCACGGTTGGAGCGCACGCGACTACATTAAATCCGGCGCGCTCGGCGAAGTGCGACTGGCGCGTGTCAACAATATGCTCAATCGTAAGCGCGTAGACAACGGCCCCGATCAACCTACCCCCGAAGGCATGAATTGGGATATGTATCTCGGCCCCGCGTCGCTGCGCCCGTTCAATCCGATGTATTTTAACTTTATGTTTTGGGATTTTGACGGCGGTAATTTGACGGACGATGGTATTCATCAACTTGATCTGACGCGCTATGTGCTCGACCTCGGCTATCCGCAAGCTGTGCATCACACAGGTGGCAACTTTCATTTCAAGGATGCCGGCCAAACGCCGGACACGATTGTGGCGACCTACGAATATGAGCAAATGAGTCTGCTCTTTCAATCTACGTGGTGGACGCCGTACATGAAAAAAACGCCTGAAGAAGTGCGCAATGGCCCGCCGACGGTGTTTCCTGACTGGTATCCCTTCAATTCCACGAAGACCGAGATTTTTGGCAGCGAAGGCTTCATGTTGCTGGGACGACACGGTGCTGGCTGGCAAGCGTTTGATGCCAAAGGCCGCCTCGTCAAACAAGACAAGATGACGCATCTGGCCACGCAAAAGGCGCATATCGGCGATTTCCTCAACTGCATTCGCACGCGCCAGCAACCCAAAGGTGATGTCGCCGAGGCGCACGTTTCCACGACACTGTGCCATCTCGGCAATATTTCGTACCGCGTCGGCAATCGGCGCTTGGTCTTCGATCCGAAAACGGAATCATTCCCCGGCGACGCCGAAGCGAACCAGTATCTGAATCGCACGTGGCGCAAGCCCTGGGTGATGCCGGAGAAAGTGTGAGGTAGAAAACTACTAAGGCAGAGTAGCGTAACCAGCCATGGTTGCGTGGGGAGGAGATTCCTCAATGATAGAGGAATTAGTGCTCCAGCCACGCAACCATGGCTGGTTGCGCTACTGTCATCACGCGCTTCATTTTTCCTGAACTTTACAGTTTTGTGGCTTTTCCTCTTATACATTATGCCTGGTCAAAAATTCCATCTCATCCTAATTGCCGTTCTCTTGCTGTTGGTGAGTTCCACCACCGCACAGGAATTGCCCGGCACCGCGAAGCTGACAATGAACGGTGATCTGGCGCTGGAAATGGTTGCGGGGATTGATCGGTTCGTCACGCGCGAGTTGCAGGCGTCCGTCACGCGCCGTGCTGCGTACTGGCAGCAGGATTTCACCTCGCCAGAAAACTACGTTCGTTCTGTCGCGCCAAACCGCGCGCGCTTCCGGCGCTTCATCGGTGCGGTGGATGAGCGTGTGCCTGACGTACAAATGGAACTGGTCGCTACGACGGGAACTCCGGCTCTGGTAGAAGCAACAAAATCGTTCACGACAACGGCTGTGCGCTGGCCGGTGTTCGAGGGCGTGTATGGCGAAGGCTTGTTACTGCGACCGCGCGGCGTGCGCAAAGCGTTTGTGATTTTGCTCGGCGATGCAGACCTGCCGCCGGAAGCCGTAGCGGAATTGGCGCAACGACTGGTAGGGCAAAGTTGTGAAGTTCTGCTCCCAACGTTGATTGATCGCGCCGACATGTGGTCGGGGAATTCACAATTGCGCTTGCTGACCAATCAGCCGCACCGCGAATTCATCTATCGCATGGCGTATGAGATGGGGCGACACATCATCGGCTATGAGGTGCAGAAAATACTTGCTGCAGTGGATTGGTGCAAAGGCCAGGAATCCGCACTCCCCATTGGTGTGTTCGGGTATGGCGAAGGCGGATTGCTGGCGTTGTACAGCGCCGCCGCCGATCCCCGCATTGATGCGGCTGGCGTGAGCGGGTATTTCCAGGCGCGCGAAGAAGTGTGGCGCGAGCCAATCTATCGTAACGTCTGGCGCTTGCTGGAAGAGTTCGGCGACGCAGAGATTGCGGGCCTGATTGCACCGCGCCCCCTGTTGATTGAGGCCGCGCGCGGCGTTGTCTTGACGGAGCCGCCCCCTGTACGCGAGGGCCGCAGAAATACAGCGGCCCCTGGACGGTTGATTTCGCCGCCTTTTGCCTCCGTAGCGGCTGAATTCAAACGGGCGCACCACACTTATGCCAAGCTCCATCGTCCCGAAGCCTTGCAACTGGTGGGCGATGGGCAAACAAGCCCAAGTTCGCCCGCGGCATTACAAAAATTTCTTGCCACGCTGGGTATCAACGGCCGCCCGGCTCCTTCCTTCCCCAACGAACGGCAGGCTTCTTTCGATCCCGCGCCGCGTATGCAGCGGCAAGTTGCGCAACTGATCGAGTTCACGCAAAAACTGATGCGCCAATCCGAACGCCGACGCGCGGAGTTTCTGAAGGATTTGTCTGCGGCCTCGTCGGCCCAACGTCCGCCGTTGGCCCAACGCTTCCGCGATTATTTCTATGACGAAGTGATTGGGCGACTGCCTGAGGCTTCACTCCCCTTCAATGCCCGCACGCGGCGCACTTTTGATGAACCGAAATGGACGGGGTATGAAGTTGTGCTGGATGTCTGGCCGGACGTGTTTGCGTCTGGTATTTTGCTGGTGCCGAAAGGTATGCCAGCGGGTGAGCGGCGGCCTGTCGTCGTTTGTCAGCACGGCCTGGAAGGCCGTCCGCAGGAACTAGCCGATCCGCGCAACAACGGTATCTATCGCTCCTTCGCGGCGCGGCTGGCGGAACGCGGCTTCGTCGTGTTTGCCCCACAGAATCCCTACATCGGCAAAGATCAATTCCGCGTCCTGCAACGCAAACTGAATCCGCTGGGCAAGTCGCTGTTTTCTGTCATCACGCGCCAGCACGAACGCATTTTGGCATGGTTGGCGACACAGCCGTTCGTAGACGCCGACCGCATTGGCTTTTACGGCTTGTCCTACGGCGGCAAGACGGCGATGCGGGTACCTGCGTTGTTGCCGCAATATGTGCTTTCAATTTGTTCGGGCGATTTCAATGAATGGATTGTCAAAAACACGAGCGTAGATTTTCCTGGCAGCTACATGTTCACGGGCGAATACGAGATGCCGGAATTCAACTTGGGCAATACGTTCAATTATGCTGAGATGGCTGCGTTGATTGCCCCGCGCCCGTTTATGGTCGAACGTGGGCACGATGACGGCGTTGGCATTGATGAGATGGTTGCGTATGAATTTGCCAAAGTCCGACGGATGTATGTGAAGTTAGGCTTGCCAGAGAGTACGGAGATCGAATTTTTTAATGGTCGCCACGAGATTCGTGGTGTGGGAACCTTTGCCTTCTTGCATCGTCATCTGCGTTGGCCAAAATGAGGTACAGCCAACTTTCCCGTTTGCCATAATTTTTCTGAAGAGGAACTATGACGTTATCCCCAAAATCCGCCTTGCTGGATGCCCTGTTGGTTGCGCTGTTTCTGGTGTCATTCACCTTTGCGCAAACGCCTGATTTCTCTACACTGGAAAAAGTCATCGCGGCGGAATTACAGGCGACGAACACGCCGGGCGCAGCTATTGCGATTGTGCGTGGCGATCAGGTGATTTATGCCAAAGGCTTCGGCGTTTCAAACGTTGAGACAGGCGCGCCCGTCACGCCCGATATGCTCTTTCGGCTTGGCTCGACGACAAAGATGTTTACGGCGGCGGCGCTCGTGCAGTTAGTCGAACAAGGCAAACTCAAGCTCGATGAACCGATTGGCAAATATGCGAAGGGGCTTAGCCCAAAAATCGCTTCGCTCACCGCCAATCAATTGCTGAGCCATACGTCGGGCTTGAAAGACACGGCGACAATGTTTGGCAAACATGATGACGAGGCTTTGGGCGAAACCGTACGTGCGCTGAAAGACGCTTTCTTTTTTGCAGAGCCGGGGCAAATATATTCCTACTCGAATCCCGGCTATTGGCTCGCGGGCTACTTGATCGAAGCTGTTAGCGGCAAAGCCTATGCTGAGCAATTGCACGAAGGTTTAGTCGCGCCACTTGGCATGCAACGTACGACGCTGCGCCCGACGATGGCGATGACGTACCCCCTCTCGCAAGGTCACGAGGGCGTGCCGCCGAAAGTCGTTCGCCCTGCTGCCGACAACGCGGGCAATTGGCCTGCCGGTTCAATCTTTTCCAGCGTGAACGATTTGTCGCGCTGGACTATCGCATTTATGAACGGCGGCAAGCTGGAAGGTAAACAAGTCCTCTCGCCCTTCCTGATTGCCACCCTGTCTGCACCACACGCGAACCTTCCCGGTTCAGAAAGCAAATACGGCTATGGGTTGACATTGGGAACCTTGCGCGATGTAAAGCTCGTTGAGCATGGCGGTTCGCGCAGTGGCTACGGCTCGCTTATTCGGATGGCACCCGAACAGCGTGTTGCGATTATTATCCTGGCCAACAAAACGGGTGGCAGTTTGATAAAAACGGCTGAAAAAGCGACGGAGTTGATCTTGCCGTTGGCGGCGAAAAGAGAGATTAAAGCGCAACCGCTTCCGATGACAGAGGTTGAGATGCGCAAATACGTTGGTATGTATGGGGAGTCACCCAATGCAGTAGAGCTTTTGGTGAAAGACGGGAAGTTGGTTCGGAAAATCACGAGCGGCGAAGTCCCTGTGAGCAAAATGGGCGAGTCTCGTTTTATGGCCGGGACGGCGGAATTTGTTCTCGTGCCGGGCGCAAACGGAAAAGTGGAATTCTTGCACGCTGGTGGGCGCACGATGAAGAAGCAGTAAGCAAGCCCCTCTTAACGAAGTGAACCCAAATAACTGAAACCGGTAGTCTGGATTGCTTGCGGATTTTGCCTGACTTGTGGTAAGTAATCACTTACTTACAAGGCAGTAGTTATCAATTGAGCGAGAATCTATGCCGAAACCTTTGCGTATTTTGCTGGTCTTCCTGGTGCTGGGCGGGATTGGGTACTTTGTTTGGAGCAAGTATTCCCACGCTAAAACCGATCCGAACAAAATCGAAGTCGCCGGTCGCATTGAAGGCGACGACTCTACGCTTGCCTCGAAAGTGGCAGGTCGTATCAAAGAAATCAAATTCCGCGAAGGGGATTCCGTTAAGGCTGGCGATGTGATTGCCGTGCTGGACGATGAGCAAATTCGTGCCCGCGAACAACAGGCGCAGTCCGCTGTGGATCAGGCTCAGGCGCGTGTCATGCGGGCGCAACAGCAAATTGCGATCTTCAACAAGCAAATCAAAGGCTCAGTCGTCAGTGAACAGCAAGCGAAAGTGGATGCTGAATCTCGTGCGCTACTTCAGCATCATCGTGCGCAGCCTCATGCTGAAAGACACGCCGCCTGCCGCCCTGTACATTCACTTCCTGGCTCTGCTAGCCTTTGCTGTCATCCTCGTCTCGCTGAGTGTGGGAAGATTTCGCAAACAATTGAGTTGAACTTTATGAATCACAAAGTACAAGAGATCATCATTGAAATCGAAGCTGTGCGCCAATCATTGTACGACGCCGTCGCCGAATTGAATCAAGCGCAAATGGACTTTAAGCCTACCCCGGAGCGGTGGTCTATCAGTGAGAATCTGAGCCATCTGAACAAAGTCGAGCGCGGCTTGCCGAAGCTCTACACCTTGCTGCTGCAAAAAATTGAAGAGGCTGGATTAAAGCCAGAAACCGAAGGCTCAATGCTGCAATGTTTGGATCAGGAGTGGCAGGTTGCCACGACACAAAAATTCCAAGCGCCCGAACGCGTCCACCCGCAAACCGGCCTTACCAAAACCGAAGTCCTGACCGCGCTCCAACAGTCGCGCCAAGCCGTACTGGCTGCCCTGGCACCCGCTGGCGAGTACGATTTGAGCGGTGTCACCTGGCCGCATCCCGCCCTGGGCGACATCAATTTCTACCAATGGGTTTTATTCATTGGCAAGCACGAACAACGGCATCTCGGCCAAATTCAGGCGCTTAAAAAGCTCTTTTGAAAATGTACGACAGGCGGCTCACCAGTCGAGAATTTTGTCCGGTTTCTGCGGGGAGACAGGCGAGCCGCCCTCGTACCTCGCCAACTCCTCAGCGCCGAACCATTATGAGACCGCTCTCCTGCTGAGAGCTTGCTTGCTTCCCTTGTGGCATCCATCTTGCAACAAAAACCTGGTAGAAGGTCTTTGTGAATTCAATCATCGTGAGAAATAAACAGGTTATGTCCCTGGTTCGCTTCTTAGCGTAGGGCAGTAACCAGCGGTGTTTTCTGTGCGGTCATCTCATCGTATTTATCCAGAACACCACAACCAAAATAGATAGTTAAGAAGAGGAAATATGAAACAGAAATTAGACGGAAAAAAAGTCGCTATTTTAGTTGCTGATGGCTTCGAGCAAGTGGAGCTAACCGAACCCAAACAAGCCTTAGATGATGCAGGGGCTACCACCCAAATTGTTTCACCCCAACAGGATCGCGTGAAGGGCTGGAGTCATAATATTTGGGGCGACGAGTTTATCGTCAATGTCCCGCTGGAGTCGGCGCGGGCAGATGACTTTGACGCATTGCTCCTGCCGGGCGGTGTGATGAATCCTGATAAGTTACGGCGTAATGAACAAGCTCTTGAGTTCGTCAAGGCGTTCTTTGCTGCCGGAAAGCCAGTCGCCGCGATTTGTCATGGGCCGTGGACTTTGATTGACGCAGGGGTTGTGCAAGGGCGCAAACTCACTTCCTATGAAACCATTCAGACAGATTTAAAGAATGCGGGCGCTCAGTGGGTAGATGAAGAAGTCGTCGTAGATAACGGCCTTATCACCAGCCGTAAGCCAGCTGACATTCCCGCCTTCAACCGCAAAATTATTGAGGAGTTTGCCGAAGGAAAACATCAAGCTCAGCAGGCGATGAAGCAGAAAGGCAAATGAAGAATTAACAACTTGGTAGAGAAAGGCGCGTTTGTAAAACGGTAGTGGATCAAGCAGGGCTGCTAATTCCGCGCGTTCGCTCTCGGTAAGCGTCAAAGGGATTGCTTGATTCATGACAAACTTCCTTTCTTTACGGCGGCTATCCTACCAAGAGAAGTTGCCCCTTCAACGTAAAACACGCGGGGAGACAGGCATTTAAAGCCCAAATTCTCTTCCGCGTGTTTCTGTTGTTTCTAATGAATTGTGTTGTTATGCGATAGTAATTTCCTGCGCCAGATACACATCCTGAATGGCCTGCAACAACGCTGCACCTTCGGCCATGGGACGTTGGAAAGCTTTGCGGCCTGAGATTAATCCTGTGCCGCCTGCGCGTTTGTTGATGATCGCGGTCTTCACAGCTTCCTTCAAATCGCTTTCGCCGCTCGAAGCGCCGCCGGAGTTAATCAGCCCCGCGCGTCCCATATAACAATTCGCCAGTTGATAACGCGTCATATCAATCGGATGATCCGTCGTTAGTTCGGTATAAATCCGCTTGTCGGTTTTACCGTAGGCGCTTTCGCCAGTATTCAACGCCAAATAGCCACCGTTATTTTCCGGCAATTTCTGTTTGATGATGTCGGCTTCGATAGTCACACCAAGGTGATTGGCCTGTCCGGTCAAGTCTGCCGAAACGTGATAATCCTTCTCTTTGGTCTTGAATGCTTCATTGCGCGCGTAGCACCACAGCACAGTGAACAAGCCAAGTTCGTGCGCGCGTCGAAACGCCTGGCTGACTTCGACGATTTGTCGGCGCGATTCCTGTGAACCAAAGTAGATTGTCGCGCCGATGCCAGTTGCGCCCATATCAAAAGCCTGTTCGACTTGACCAAACATGATTTGGTCGAAGGCGTTCGGGTACGACATAAATTCGTTGTGGTTGAGTTTAACGATGAAGGGAATCTTGTGCGCGTATTTGCGCGCGCAGGAGCCGAGTACGCCAAGCGTCGAGGCGACGGCGTTGCATCCACCTTCCAACGCCAGCTTCACAATATTCGCCGGATCAAAATAGATTGGGTTTTTCGCGAAGCTCGCACCTGCCGAATGTTCGATGCCCTGGTCTACGGGCAGAATCGAAACATAGCCGGTGCCACGCAAACGCCCGTGATTGAACAGGTCTTGCAGGTTGCGCAGCACGACGGGCGAGCGGTCGGTATCGAGCCAGACGCGGTCAATGAAGTCCGGGCCGGGTAGATGAATTTGTTCTTTTGGGATCGTTTTGCATTGATGCGTCAGGAGCGATTCAGCTTCTGCGCCAAGTAATTGCTCAATTGCTTTGATGTCCACGTAAATAAGCCTCCGTATATTGCGGTTAAATCAGATACCAGAATCGGCAATTTTAGAATGTGGCGGAGGCAATTGCAACGAATGAAACCTCTCTTATCATAAATGGAATTTATGATGGCTTACGGGATGGAGAATTGGGCTATGACTTCTTGCCAGGTTTTACAATTTATCGGTAACGAACTTGCCTACCTTGAACGATTTTCATGAAACTGGTTTCGCTCGGGCAGAAAAATAAGTAAAACTGGCAGCCGTGCGCCAAATCATCACGCGGCTGCCAGCCTTACTTATTTGAGAGCAATTTTGTTAATTGACAGTTCAGTGAAAGGGCAATGATCTTCCTTGCTGGCCATTCTCTTCTGCCGATCTTTATCTAATACAACCTCCCTGGCAAATTTTATCAGGTAGAAGGCTACAACTCGCTTTTATGCATGCAAGCGATCTGATCCAGCTACCTTGACCAGTTTGTTATACACGCCGAAAAGCAAAAACGGCGAAACCCACTGACCGACGAAACGGCTCTTTTCCTCCTGGCCAGTAAATTGTAAATAGGCGGAAACTCCGATAGCCCCAATCGCTGCCCACAGAAATAAGTCAGACGGCAATTTTGCTGTCTGCTCTTCAATAGTTCGTGCAACTGGGCCTTCCGTATGTTGTGCGGCCTGTTCTCTATCTGCAGTTTGTTGTGTTGCTGTGCTACCAATTGTCATAAGTTTTCTCCTCTTCAAAGCAAGCTACGCTAAAACCTTTAGCGGGCATCTCACTTTACTATTGTTCGCTTTAGTTACTTAATCCATCAATTATTTATGAAGATTAGAACTAGCCTTAGAAAGAGACTCAAAGCAAAAAGCCAGGAAAATTACTAACTTTTTACTTTGAGTCTGTTGTAAGTATTGTAGCTTAAGAATTATCTATTACCACCTTTATCACCTTGACCACTTTGCTGTCCACCGCCCTGACGTCCACCCTGGCCACTTTGTTGTCCCCCTTGTTGTCCGCCCCGACCCGATTGACCTGCTTGTTTCTTATCTTTTTCTTTGTCTTTGTTTGCCATTATCTTTTCTCCTTTTTTCTTTAAAGTAAGCGGTGAAGGAGGCTTGGTTGATGAAGCTCTTCCATTTCTCTTCCACCTCAGTAGCTTGATTTACGAACGGCAAGAACAGAGCAATTTGAATGCCAAGTTGTCACGCGGATACAGCCTTTCTCAGTAAGTTCTCGCTAATAATAACAAGTAGTCTCACTGGCCTCCCGTTTGCCTTAGGATTAAGAAGTGCGTTTGTGGATCAACTAGTAATTCTGCTAGGCAGAAAGGATTGCCACAGCGAGTCGAAAATGAATAAATTTCTATCATTGAAGGTATTTATGGCAAACACAACGAAAAGAAAGATAGCTAATGCCGAGCAAGAAGCTGTAAACCAGAAGCTTCACCAAACTGCTGAAATTGCACTTAAATCTTTACAGCAAGAGAGAAGCCTGCCTACATCTGAGCCTCAGTCTTCAGCTAAGGTTGAACGGGGCAATTGGGTAGGGCATTCCTTTGCTACGCGGGAAGGGGCTGAGCACGCATATCAAATGCTTTTGGATCGTGGTTACGAAAGCAATGAAATCAATCTGTTGATGTCAGCGGAAACACGGGAGAAGTTTTTCTCTGATGCGGTTGAGGATACAGAACTTAATAGCAAAGCACAGGAAGATACTGCGAAGACTGCTGCCACAGGTAGCTTGAAAGGCGCCGTCATTGGAACCTTACTAGCAGTCGGTTCGAATATGATCCTACCTGGCGTTGGTTTATTTTTGGGTGGGCCACTATTTATCGGATTGGGGGCACTAACTGGCGGGCTGAGTGGAGTTCTTACCGAATCAGGCGTTCCACCAGAGCAAGCCGCAGCGTATGAAACTGAGATTAAAAACGGGCGCATTATATTGGGAGTAACGCCCCACAATGAAGAGGATGCGCATTATTTTCAGCGTGTATGGAAGAATCTCTAACCACCTCCACCTAGATATTAGGGAGGCGGATCAAATAAATGGAAACCGTGAAGAAGCGTACAGCGGCGATCAGGTTATCTTGCATAAAGCAAAAGCACAGGTCGAAAACCATACAAGTGCAATGTTCGTTAATTAGCCAAGCCTGCATTAGTTCAGGACGAGGAGTTTCGCAGCGAGATTTACCAAGAATAGTTGCCAACTGGCCAGTTGTGATTTGCTGGTGAGGCTTAGTATTTATGCCAGAGCAAAACAAAAATTTGCACGGCAATGTGCCAGATAAATCGGCTATCGCATTGTTGCTGATTGATCTCATTAATGACTTGGAATTTGAGGGTGGGGCAGAGCTTTTACCGCAGGCATTGGCGGCGGCGAAAAACATTACTGCCCTCAAAAGGCAGGCGAAGCAAGTGGGGATTCCTACTATCTACGTCAATGACAATTTCGGCAGGTGGCAATCAGACTTTAATAAACTTCTGACCCATTGCCTGAACGAGCAAGTGCGCGGCTACCCCTTAGTGAGGCTACTGCAACCAGACACGGAAGATTACTTTGTGTTGAAGCCAAAGCATTCAGGCTTCTATTCAACCACCTTGGATATTTTGCTGCACTATCTCGAAGTCAGGACGCTGATTCTCACGGGTCTCACGACGGATGTTTGCGTGCTCTTCACCGCGAATGATGCGTATATGCGAGATTATCAACTTGTAGTTCCTGCCGATTGTGTGGCGGCCATTGAGCCAGCCGAGAATCAGCACGCACTGGCGCAAATTCAAAGGGTGCTGAAAGCGGACATTACTTCGTCTACGGAGTTAAATCTGGCAACGCTACGAAAAAAACATCTGCCAACTCAGACGCAGCGCACGGACATTAGGCCATGACCCGCTGGTCGTTGCTGTGGGGTGTCTGCGGTGAGGTAGCTACTTTAGGACAAATATTAAGTGGTAGCGAATTCGGCTATGACTTCCATCAACGCTTCTGACTGGTCATCGAAGAAATGACCTGCCCCGACTATCTTCACCAGCCGGCAATTGTTTTCAGGGGGTAGGGAAGCGATCAATTCTTCAATCGGGGCGAGCGGCGCAATCTCATCCGCTGTGCCGTGAATAAACAATTTGGGCTTCGGGCAGTTGAGTAAGAGGGAACGGTCATACATTCGTATCGGCGCGCCAATCGCAATGAGCTTCGTCACGCGGGCATCGTCGCATCCCATCCGCAGGCCAATGGCCGAACCAAAAGAGAAACCCGCGACAATCACTTCGCTAGCCTGGGGTTGTTTGCTCAGCAAATAATCCAGCGCCAACCGCGCGTCCTCGGTTTCGCCGGGGCCATCGTCGAAGGTGCCTGTACTGTGACCGACGCCACGGAAGTTAAAGCGTAGCGTTTCATAGCCGACCGTATTCAACGCCCGCGCGGCGCGAAAGACGACTTTGTTGTGCATCGTGCCACCGTGTTGAGGATGCGGGTGCAAAACGAGGGCGGCGCGTGCGGCCAAATGATTGGCGGGGCGGTAGATCGTTTCGAGCTGTCCGTGTGGCGCCGGGATGAAAAAGTTTCCTTTGGGGTAGGGATACATAAGCAATCTAGGGAACGAAGAAATCGGAGTTATGCTGGGGGCGTTGCTGGATATAGGTTAGTGTTTATTCGTCATTTGTTCTTTGTTATTGGTAAAAACCTGTTGGTCACACCAGCAAAATCACCTAAACTGTTCGATGACGTTATGCAGTCTATACGAAATCATTTAGGTAATAAATATTAGTGCTTTGATTTAGTTACATGAACCCTAAGCAAATCGAAGAATTCTTTCACCTCTCTCCCGTACAGAAGCACTTGTTGCGCCAGAGCGAACTGTCGGCGGATACGAATTCTTATCTGGCCCAATTCGGTTGTTACCTCAATGGTAACCTGGACGTTTCGGCGTTTGAGCGAGCGTGGCAAAAAGTCACCAATCGCCAACCCGGCTTGCGCATGACGTTTGTCAGTGGCGATCTGAAGGAACCTGTGCAAGTCGTCAATCGCACGGTGAATGTGGATTTAGAAAAGCAGGATTGGCGCAACCTGGAAGCAAAGGACCAAGAGCGCCGTTTGCACGAGCTTTTGCATGCGGATCGTCAGTGTAGCCTGGTGCTCAAAAACCCGCCGCTCTGGCGCATGACGTTAATTCGGTTCGCTGATGAACAGTATTACTTTGTGTGGACATATCACGAATTGCTGTTTGATGAGCCTTCCTTGCCGCTGGTGTTTAATGAAGTCCTGATTTCTTATGCGACCATCCAGCAAGGGAAAAACGAAGCTTTGCCGCTGCCGATTTCCTTTCGGAAATATGTAGACTGGAGTAAGAAACAAGATGCGCAAAAAGCGGAAAGTTTCTGGCGCGCTTACCTCCAGGGCATGCAATTTCCCACCGCGCTTGAACTCACCACGGAGCCGACCATTGCGCAACTCGACATCGTTGCGCTGGATCGTCTCAAAGTGTTAGCCGCCGAGACGCACCTCTCCCTAGAAGTAATCGTGCAAGGTGCCTGGGCTTTGCTGCTGAGCCGGTTGAGCGGGCAAGCCGATATTGTATTTGGCAGCACCGTCTCCGGGCGTCCCAAAGACCTGCACGCGGTAGAGCGCAGCATTGGGCATTTCAGTAATATTTTGCCTTTGCGGGTGCGGGTATCGTTTGAGATGACGGTGCGGGAATACTTAACGAACTTGCAAGCCCAACAACATATATGGCGGCAATACGAATATAATTCGCTGACGCAAATTCAAAATTGGAGCGGGGTCAATGAAGAGTTGCCGCTTTTCCAGAGCGTCCTGATCTTTGACTCCGCTGCCTTGGAAACCTCCTTGCGCAAAGCTATCGCCGGCTTGGAAATCATCCCCGAACGATTGGTGCTGCCGAATGATTTTCCGCTGACTGTGATGGTGAAAGAGGACGAGCATGGCTGGCAAATTACCAGCAACGATGCGTGTACGGCGCAACTTCGATTGCTGCTGGAACAGTTTGCGCAAGACCCGGAGCAACGCTTAGCCGTCCTGCAATTGCCCGCGCGGATAGCGACTGAAGAGCCGCACACCCCAACCCCACCACTGCCTGAGTTGCCCGCCGAATGGGTGCAGGCGGCGGAGGATGAGCAAGGGTGGGTAGCTTGGCTCAAATCCGGCAATTGCGTGCATGAAGTGTTTGAGCAGCGCGCCGCCCTGCTGCCGGACACGATGGCAGTGCGCTTCGATGAGCAGGAGTTGACGTACCAGGAACTCAATGCGCGGGCGAATCAATTGGCGCGTTACCTGCGCAAGTTGAAGGTACGGCCTGCGATTCCAGTGGGCTTGTGTTGCACGCCCAGCCCGGCAGCCGTCATCGGACTGCTCGGTATTCTCAAAGCCGGCGGCGCTTATTTGCCGCTCGACGCCCAGCTTTCGACCTCGGAGTTACATCGCGTTTTGGCGGAATCCGCCGTCACCGTTTTGCTGACAGAAGCGCGCTTGGAGCCGAACTTCCGCACCCTTCCTGTGACGAACATAGTGCTTTGTTTGGATAGCGATTGGCCCATCATTGCGGAAGAAGAAACGGATAACCCCGCGTTCCAGGTGGGGGATGAACATCCCGCCTGTTGCCTGGCGGCGACGCCTCCGCCCGCGCTCATTTCCCACGCTGCTTTAGTGCAATCCTTGGTTGGGGAGGCGGATTGGTTTCGCTTTGGCGCGAACAATCCCTGGCATCTCTTTAATGCCCTGCCGTCGGCAATCGGGCTGAATGACGAAGCGGTTTTGCTTGCCGTGACGCCCGGCCTGTCAGCTCCCTCCCCGCTCTTGCCGGAATACGAAGCGGAACTTCTGCCGGAACTCAACTTGGAGTCGGAAATTGTGGATGAACCCGCAGCGCCAGCCGCGCCGGAAGGCGCTGCGCCTACGCTGGCTCCGATTCAGCAATGGTTTTTTGAACAGCATCCGTTGGAACCGCAGCATTGGAATATCTCGTTGCTGGTGGAAATTGGCAATCAACTGGAGCGCGCCCTCCTCGCCCAGGCCTTACAAACGGTAGTCACACAGCACGAAGCCTTGCGCTGGCGGTTTCTGCCAACCGCAGCGGGCTGGCAGAGGAGCGAAACGCCGAGTGCGGAAATAAGTGAAGAGTCCTTGCCGTTTGAGTATGTCGATTTCTCGACCAAATGGGCACGCAGTCAACGCAAAGCGATTGAAGAGGCGGCTGATAAATTACAAACCAGTTTGCATTTAAGCGAGGGGCCGTTGTGGCGTGTGGCGTATTTCGATTTGGGCGTCAACCGGGCGCATCGGTTGTTGGTGATCTTTCATCATCTGATCGGGGATGAAGCCTCGCTGCGGATTTTTGTGGAAGATGTGTTGGAGACTTACTGGCAACTACGCCAAAATCAGGTGCCGCTACCACTGCCCCGGCACACGCCTTACGCCCAATGGTTGCACGCTGCGCAGTCTAGCCTGAGCCGCACCGCGTTGGCTTATTGGCAAAAGCTCAATGACCTCTCGTTCGGTGTTTTGCCCGTTGATTATCCCGAAGGCGCGAACACGTACGGCCAAATGGAGCGCGTGTTCGTCTCGCTTAATAGCACGGAAACGGAAAGTCTATTGCAACACGTGCCACCCGCGGCCAACGCGGAAATCAACGAACTTGTGCTGACCGCCCTGGCCTTGGCGCTCGCCCAGTGGACAGGCGGCGACAACGTCTTGGTAGAAATTGAACGTAACGCTCGCAAACAGTCATTCGCCGGGCTTGACGTGACGCGCACGCTCGGCTGGTTTACAGCCCGCTTTCCGGTTTGGTTGGAAGTCGAAAAAGAAGCTGATATTGGCGCGACCTTGCGGTCGGTGCAGGCGCAGTTGCGCGCCGTTCCCGATGCTGGTCTCAGCTATGGCTGGTTGCGCTATGGCGATGCAGCGGCGTCCATGATGCGCCAGTTGCCACGACCCCAGATCACTTTCAGGCAGGTAGATTTCGCCGCTGAAAAACTGGATTGGCATTTAGCTTCTGAAACGGTTGGAAGCGAATATCATCCTGGTAACGAGCGCAGCACAGCCATCGCCGTGACCGGCGTGCTGAACCTGAACATGCTCGAATTTCAATGGAGCTATGCCCGCGCCCAATTTGAGCAGCGAACCATCGGGGTACTGGTCAATAGCTTTATTACGGAATTACGCCGCTTGATCCAACATTTCTCGCCGCAACGTGCCAGCGTAGGAGAGTGAAAAGCGATGGCCTGATTTGGCCTTTCGGCGGGTGCGGAAAATCCCAAGCACTTAGCCCAATCCCGCAATGCCTATTGTCTCTCCCCCGGTTTTTGTTCCATGAGATAAAGTGCGGTTTCGACTTCCGAACAAGCTTGGCCGACTTGTTGGTATTTCGTGGCAGGCATCGCGGCGGCTTCATCCAATCGCTGGGAAAGGACATCCAGTTGCACATTGAGGTCGGCAGCTCCGTTAGGGCGCGTCCGCAACGCAGCAATGCGCGTGCGCAAGGATTGGATAAGTTGTTGATTTTCTCCCTGCAATCGCTGTTGCAGCGAACTCCGGTCCTGAGTGAAACGGTAATTGAGATAAACGGCTGTCACGCTCAACAACACGGCCACAGCCACAAAAAACAGCGCGATTTTGCGTCCGTCAATGCTGCGGCTCGCTTTTGGCTCAGCTCCTGATGCTGCCGTTGCTGTCGTGCTCACTTCGATGTTGGTAGTTGGGTGATTGGAAAGGGCGATAGGATCAAAGGCAGGCATGGCGTCGGAGATCGTTTGCAGTTGGGCGTCAACCGAATCTTCAGTTGGCGGAGGTAAGCCAACTTCTTCGAGCAGATATTCGGTCGGTGAAGTAGCGGGGCGCGCAATAAATTCCGGCGCAATCGGTTCATCATCGGGCGCAACCAGATTTTCCCCCTGCACTTGCACCACCACCACCGTGATATTGTCTTCACCGCCGCGTTCATTGGCAAGCGCGATAAGTTGCGTACAAGCCACCTGGAAATCGGCAGCCTCCGCGACAATTTGCGCCATTTCCTCGTTCGACAGTTTGCCTGAAAGCCCATCGCTGCACAGCAACAACCGATCCCCGGCGCGCAACGGTAGGTAACTGACCACGACATCTATTTCGTGCGTAGCGCCCAGTGCTTGCAAGATGTAATTCCGTCGAGGGTGTGTCGCTGCTTGTTCTTCGGTGATTTGTCCCAGATCAATTAATTGCTGGACGACCGATTGATCTTTGGTGATACGCGTGATTTGCCCCTGCCGGATTAGATGCGCGCGACTATCGCCGACTTGCGCAAAACAAGCGTGGTCACCCGCCAGCGCCACGGCAGTGAAGGTCGCGCCCATGCCGCGACACTCCGCGTTCACAATGCTTTCAATGTGAATCGCCGCGTTGGCCTGTTCAATTGCCACGCGCAATTGTTCTTGTAAAGTGAGTTGCCGATATTCTTCGCGTCCTCGTAAGCGCGGCATCAAGTCACGGACGATTTCCACTGCCATCCGCGAGGCCACTTCGCCTGCCAAGGCACCGCCCATGCCATCCGAAACGGCAAAGACTACCGCTTCCGCGCTAAGGGGTAAGGTTTGCAAGCCCGTGGCTTCTTCCGCAATTCCCGACCAACTGGTTCCGCTGGTCAGATCAAGAATCAGGAAGTTGTCTTCATTGCCCTGGCGCACTTGCCCAATGTGGGTCTCGGCGCAAAAAGTTAGGTGAGAGGCTGCAGCGGTAGTCATTTTAAGATTTGAAATTTGAAATTAGAGATTTGAGATTGGGTTGGGAATGAGATTTGAACTGAGCGCCCACCCTCGTAACGTTGGAGCTGGCTTTGAAGTTGCTACTTGCCTGTACCATCTCAAATTTCCAATCTCCCATCTCAAATCGTATTAAGTGCCTGGTCAATGTCATCAATAATATCTTCGACATCTTCGACACCTACGGAAATTCGTACTAACCCGTCGGTGATGCCGAGTTGTTGCCGCTTGGCTTCGGGTACGGACGCATGCGTCATCGTCGCCGGATGCGAAATCAAAGTCTCTACGCCGCCAAGACTTTCTGCAAGGGCGCACAATTTTACATTATCCAGTACCGCGCGTGCGCCCGCCAATGATCCTAAATCAAAAGCGATCATTCCGCCAAAGCCGGACAATAATTTTTTCGCGCGTTCGTGCTGTGGATGGTCGCCGAGGCCGGGGTAATACACCTTCTTTACCTTCGGATGTTCGGCTAAAAAACCTGCGATTATGCGCCCATTCGCGTCATGTTGTTTCATCCGCAGCGCCAGGGTTTTCGTGCCACGCAGGATGAGAAACGAATCAAAGGGCGAAAGAATCGCGCCGACGGCATTTTGCAAAAAACCGATTCGTTCGCCATCTTCCGGCGTGGTGGAAACGACCACGCCGCCGATACTGTCGCTGTGCCCGTTCAGGTATTTGGTCGTCGAATGTACAACCAGGTCGGCACCCCATTCAATCGGACGCAGGAAAAACGGACTCATAAACGTGTTATCCATTGCCAGCCGGAGGCCGCGCTCTTTGGTTAATTTCCCAATCGCTTCCAGATCCGCAATCTGCATCACCGGGTTCGTCGGCGTTTCCAGAAAGATCAGTTTGGTGGTGGGCCGCAACGCGGCTTCAACCTCCGTGATGTCGGATGTGTCTACATAACTGAAGTCCAGGCCGAAGGAACGCATCACGCGCTCACACAAGCGATATGTCCCACCATACGTGTTATCCGAAACGATGACATGATCGCCCGCCTGCAACAGCATCATCACCGTGTGAATAGCCGACATCCCGGAAGCGAAGCAATGCGCTTGCAAACCGCCCTCCAGTGCCGCCAGATTTTTTTCCAGCGCCAGTCGGGTTGGGTTTTGTGTGCGCGCGTACTCAAAGCCTTTGTGTTGCCCCAGCGCCTCCTGGACGTACGTAGAGGTTTGATAAATCGGCGTGATGATGGCACCAGTAGCCAAATCAGGTTCTTGTCCGGCGTGGATGGCGAGTGTAGAAAAACCCATAAGTCAGGTGTCAGGTGTCAGGTGTCAGGTGTCAGGTAGATTTACTGCAACCTGATACCCGGCCCCCGCCACCTATTTACTAAAATAAGCCCGGTAAAAGCGGCCTGCGACCTGCGCAGCTTCGGTACTGCTGCCTTCCTTCAAGTAAACGATTAACCCGATTTCCGGCTTGTTGGCAGGCGCGAAGGACACGCATAAAGCATTCTCTTCATTACTGCCGGTTTTCCCGGCAATGTTTTCATTGGCTGTCCCTGCCGCCATTGTTGTGCCTTCCTCGACGGCTCTTACTAAGCCGTGTTTGATGACTTCCATGGCTTGCTTATTGATGGGAATTGCGGGCGGCAGAATAGTTTGTGACGTGGTGGTAATGAGCGTGGACATCCGCTCACTGGTGGTTGTGTTACTGGCTAGTGAAATTGCCATTTGCGCAAAGTGCAAATCGTTGGCTCTCATCCCAACACCGCGTGTTGTCAGCGCCTCATAATCTGCCCCTGAAACATTGACCGGAATCACTGCCGAAATAGGCCGCATCGCAGTTGTCATGGCATTGACGGATTCGGTGCCGTAATAAGTAAAGCCGATAATTTGGGCCGCCCGCTTAAACGCTGCGGGCGGAACTCGCTGGCTTAACTCGGCAAAGAATGCCGGGCAGGGACGGGCCAAGGCTTCCGTAATTTCAACTTGTTCACCTCTGCTATCGCATCTGAATTTGGTTTGCGCCGTGATGACACCGGAATCCAGCGCCGCATACGCGGTCACAATTTGCACGACTTCAAATGGCGAAGTCGTGAATTGCGCATCCATCCCGCGCGCGACCCGTTTGAGCACACGACCATATTGCGGGTCTACGACGATGACGGCACCGATGTGATTGCCCAGCGCGTCATATCCCATTTGCCCGTAATCCATCACGGGGGCGAGGGAGCGTTGGGCAATCGGCGCACGATAACAAGCCGCCATTAGCGCGAGGCTAATGAGCAGCCCACAAATGAAGGGAAATTTGAGGGGTCTCGTAGAAACCATTGTCGTTGCCAAAGTAGGGGCTATCTGCTTTTTCGTGCTTGCTTGAACGGTGCGATACTACAACAGGCGCTTACAGAGTGTCTAGCGAAAGAAGAAGGTTTATACTCCCCGGTCAGTAGGAGTTCAATTGCATGAGAAAAGAGAAAATTGCCCTGACTGTGACCGCCATCATTCCCGCGCGTTTTGCGTCTTTGCGCTTGCCGGGTAAACCGTTGTTGGAGCTTGCTGGGAAGCCGATGATTTTGCATGTTGTCGAACGCGCCAAAGCGGTGGCTGCGATCCAGCGCGTGATCGTGGCCACTGATGATGAACGGATTTTTGCTGCCGTCAAGCAGGCAGGCGAAGAAGTCTGGATGACCTCCTCCGCGCATCAAACCGGCACGGATCGTCTCGCCGAGGTTGCCGCCCAACTGGATGCCGATATTATCGTTAATGTGCAGGGCGATGAGCCATTTATCGCGTCTTCTACCATCGAAGCCGCTTTGCAGCCTTTGCTGGATGATCCGTTCCTTGTGATGGCGACGACGTGTGAGCCGCTGGTCTCGGCGGCAGATATTTTGAATCCGAATGTCGTAAAGGTCGTGACGGATCGCGCCGGGTTTGCGCTGTATTTTTCGCGCCAGCCGCTTCCGTTTCCGCGCGCGGAAGTGCTGGCTCATGGCTCTCTGGAAGCTGCCCTGCAAGCTCAGCCGGAACTGCTGCAATTGGCTGCCAAGCACACCGGATTGTATGTGTATCGCCGTGAATTTTTGCTCCGCTTTGCTAAATTGGAACCGACGCCCCTTGAAGGCGCAGAAGCCCTGGAGCAATTACGCGCGCTTGAGCATGGCTATCGCATCCGTGTCATTCCCACCGCTCATCGTTCACTGGGGATAGATACGCCAGATGATTTAGAAAAGGCCAAACTACTGTTGGGATAATCCTTTGCGGCCATGCATCGCGCCAGCACCGGGGCGCGCCCTGACCAATGACAAATGGAAAATGAAAAGGACGATCACATCGGAGCGTTTTTACCACCGTGCTGACCGTCACCTTCTCTCTTTGCCCTGGCTGCTGGACATCCATTCGGCGCGCAATTCCACTTCGCGCTGTCTGGCATTACGCAGCAACATCTCATAGCGTTTTACCTCGCTTCTGGATTTCTCTAACTCTGCTTGTAAAACCGCAATTTCTTTTTGTAATCGTGCGATTAACTCGCTATCCCGTTGTGACTTTGTCTCTGGGGCTAAGGCCAGTTTCAAGACCGGGGATGGTGGTTTTCGCGTAACAGTCTCGGACGCTTCATCGAACGCTTCGGATGGAAGCAGGATTTCCTGCATGTATCTACACCTCCTCAAACAAAACTTCTTCCGGCATCAGATTTTTGTCTAATTTTACAAACCAGGGTGGGGTGGTTACATGACGTTAATCACTGATTTGGCCGGGAATGTCAAGAGGAGCATCCAGCGTTTACGATTCGGTCGTAAAATTTTCTGTGGCTGATATTGATTCAGGTGCGCGCGCGGGCTGAGAAATCCATTCGTACAATGTCGGTAACACAAACAACGTCAGTAGCGTGGAGGTAATTAACCCGCCGATGACAACCGTTGCCAAAGGGCGTTGCACTTCAGCGCCCGGTTGGGTGGAGAGTGCCATCGGAATGAAGCCGAGACTGGCGACTAAGGCCGTCATCAACACCGGGCGCAACCGCGAGCTTGCCCCCTCTAAGACTGCTTGATGAATTGAAAATCCTTTGTCACGGAGTTGATTGATATAGCTCACCATCACCACGCCATTCAGCACTGCGACGCCAAACAGTGCGATAAAGCCAACTGCCGAAGATAAGCTCAAATTCAAATCGCGCAGCCACAATGCCGCGACGCCGCCGACCAGGGCAAACGGCAAGTTCACGATAATCAGCGTTGCATATTTGAACGAATTGAAGGTTAAGTAGAGCAATAAAAAAATCAATAGGATCGCCAGCGGTACAACCATATAGAGCCGCTGCATCGCGCGTTGCTGATTTTCAAATTCGCCGCCCCACGTCACGTAATAGCCGGTCGGCAATTTGACCTCTTTTTCAATCAGGCTTTGCGCCTCAGCGACAAAGCTGCCGATGTCGCGCCCACGCACATTCGATTGAATCACGATGCGGCGTTGCGCGTCTTCGCGGTTGACAACCTCCGGGCCTTCAGCCGTTTTGATCGAGGCCACTTGCGCGAGCGAAATGCGTTCGCCATTGGGCGTCGGCACCAACATGCTCAAAATCGCTTGATTGTCGCGGCGAATGGCATCGGGCAAGCGCACGACCACGTCAAAGCGTTTGCGTCCGTCAATGACTTCGGTGGCCACTGTGCCGCCGATAGCGGTTTCGATCACCTGCTTGACGTCTTCAACGTGTAAGCCGTAGCGCGCCATTTCCGGGCGCTTGAGTTCAATCTGGATTTCCGCCGCGCCGCTCAACGCTTCGACCTGCACATCGGCGCTGCCCGGCACACGCTCCAACACGCGGCGGATGCGCTCCGCCGTGCTTTCGAGCGTGTCGAAATCATCGCCGAACAGTTTGACCGCGACATCCGCGCGCACGCCGGAAATCACTTCGTCCATCCGCATTTCCAACGGCTGCGTGAAGTTGTAGGCGACACCGGGAACGTTCTGCAATTTCTTATCAAACGCTGCAATCAACCCGTCGCGCGTCGTCGCGGTTTTCCATTCCGCAATTGGTTTCAGGATCACGTATACGTCGCCCTGATATACGCCCATCGTGTCGGTCGCCAGATCAGGCCGCCCCAATTTCGTGATGACATTTTTAACTTCAGGAAATTCGAGCAACGCCTGTTCGACCATCCGCGAAATGTCTACGGCTTGCGTGAGGCCGACCGAAGGCAGGCGGCGCGTTTCGATCAGAAACTGGCCTTCATCCAGTTTGGGCATAAATTCCGTGCCGAGTCGGCTCATTGAAACCAGCGTCACGATGACGAGCAGGATTGACAGCCCGACAGTCAAGACGCGCCAGCGCATCACCACCCGCAACATTCGGCGATAGACGTTTTGCGCGAACATCATGACTCGTTCGTGACCGCCGTGCTGCACCGGTTTGAGCGCCAATGAGCCAAGCGCCGGAACCAGCAGCAACGTCAACACCAGCGCGCCAATCAACGCGCACACGACGGTCAGCGCCATCGGGCGAAACATCCGTCCTTCGAGTCCTTCGAGCGCAAACAGCGGCAAATACACCGCGATGATGATGGAGATGCCAAAGACGATAGGGCGGCTGACTTCCAGCGCAGAAGCTCGAATCACAGACAGCCGTTCCTGCTTTTGTACTTTGCCCGCCTGATTCAACCGGCTGATGAAGTTTTCGATCATCACGACCGCGCCGTCTACAATCAATCCGAAATCAATCGCGCCCAAACTCATCAGGTTTGCCGTCAGCCCAAACGCTTTCATGCCCGATGAACGCAATCAGCATCGAAAGCGGAATCACGACCGCCACAATCAACGACGCGCGCACGTTCCAGAGAAATAGAAATAGCACCGCGATGACCAGCAATCCGCCTTCGATCAGATTTGTCGCAACGGTGCGAATCGTGCGGTTGATGAGATCGGTTTGTTCATAAAACGGCGTGAGCGTGACGCCCGCAGGCAGCGATTGCGCGATTTGTCGAAAGCGTTCGTGAACCTTTTCGATCACGTTTTTCGAGCTTTCGCCTTTGCTCATAATTACCATGCCAGACACGACTTCGCCTTGCCCGTCTTTGCTCACCGCGCCCTGCCTGACAGCTGAGCCGATTTCAACGGTTGCCAAATCTTTCACCAATACGGGCACGCCGCTTGCAGACTTGATGACGACATTGCGAATCTCTTCTTCCGCCTGCGCCGCATCAAATCGTCCGAGGCCGCGCACGGTGTAGCCTTCTGCGCCGCGTTCGATGTAGCTGCCGCCGAAGTTGGCGTTGTTCGTCGCCAACGCTTCATATACATCACGCAACGTGAGTTGATACGCCATCAGCCGTTCTGGATTGACTAGCACGTGATATTGCTTGGTCAAGCCGCCCCAGGAATTGATGTCATTGACGCCGGAGAGCGTGCGCAACTGCGGCTTGACGATCCAATCGTGCAACGTGCGCAACTCCATCGCGTCCATGTTTTTACCTTCGATGACGTAATGGCTGATTTCGCCAAACGGCGTAGCGGGCGGGCCGAGCGTGGTTTCGACGCCTGCGGGCAAGCGGTTGCGCGCTTCCTGCAAACGCTCATTGACAAGCTGTCGCGCAAAGTACGGATCAATGCTGTCGTCAAAGACAATCGTCACGACTGATAACGCAAACTTGGAAATCGAACGCACCTCTTCGGTTTTGCGCAAGCCCATCATCGCGCTTTCAATCGGATAAGTGACAAGCTGTTCGACCTCTGCCGCCGCCATCCCCGGCGCTTGCGTGAAGATGTTGACCTGGTTGTTCGTGAGATCAGGATACGAATCAATCGGCAGCGTCGTCAGCGCGTACAATCCCGCGCCCGCGAGCGCAAGGACAAGTACGAAGACGAGGAGTCGTTGGTTAAGCGAAAATTCGATGAGCGCACTTATCATTGGGAGGTTTTATCCACGAAGCCACACGAAGGATCACGAAGAAGAATCAGACATGATTTACAAGATGGACAAGATGATTTTCTGAAGGAATTAAATCCTGAAAATCTTGTGCATCCTGTCTAAAAAAAGTCTTCGTGTTACTTCGTGGAGGAGAAACTATTCCTCTTCCAGCGAAGCTTTCAAAAATTCTGTCTTGATAAAAAAGCCGCCCTTCGTCACGATGCGCGTGCCTGCTTCTAAGCCTTTCGTGATTTCAATAAACTCGCCTTGTTCGCGCCCTAATTCGACGACGCGCTTTTCAAAGGCATTGTCTTCGAGCACGACGAAGACAACCTTTTCGCCGTTAATATCCTGCACGGCGGCGCGTGGCACAGCCAATGTTGACGCGGTTGCGCCGCCACTGAGTTGCATCGTCGCGTACATTTCCGGGCGCAGATTGCCGCGCGCATTATTGACCAGACAGCGAACCTGCACGGTACGCGTTTCGGGATTGAGCGATGTGCCGATGTGAATGACTTTGCCGCTGATCGTGGCGTCGCCGAGCGCGGGGACTTTGATGCTGACGGCTTGCCCGAGGCGCGCGAACGATGCCTGCGCTTCGGGGATTTCCGCAATTGCCCAAAGCGTCGAGATGTTGGCAACTTCGATCAAATCCATTGCGTCGCTGACGACGGTGCCTTCGGTAATCAACCGTTTGGTCACAATTCCTGACGCGGTCGAATGGATCGCCACTTCGTCGGGCGCATCCTGGTCTACGGCGAGATGTTCGAGGAATTCAGCCGCGCGTTCGAGTTCCGCTTTGACCAATTCGATTTCAGCTTTGATGGCGACGACGTGGGCGTTGGCTTGATCTACTTCGCGTTTGGCGATGGCTTTGGCGGCGAATAATCGCTCGGCGCGGTCGGCTTCGGCTTGGGCAAACGCGAGGGCTTTTTCTTTTTCGACGAGCGAGGCTTTGGCTTTGGCGAAGGCACCGCGTGCATCGGTCAATTCGTGGCTGTGAATGTGAACCAGCGTCTGGCCTTTACGCACGTGATCGCCGACTTTGGCAAAGATATGCACGACACGCCCGTCCACAAAGGTTCCGATGCGCACAACCGCATCATCGTTGAGCGCCAATCGCCCCGTCGCCGTCAAGAACTGCGCGAGTGAGTGCGAAGTTACTTCGGCGATTTCGATGCCTGCGCGCTTGAAGGCTTCCGGCGAAAGCTCAACGCGATTGGTGGTTTCTTCTTTCTTCTCTTCAGCCGCTGCGGCAGGCTTGGTTTCCGTCGCTGCAACTGACGTTGCGGTGCGCTTCGGCAGCAACCACCAGCCCAACAAGCCGAGTGCGATAACGCTCAAGAGCGCCAAGGAAATCAACGTTGTTTGGCGGCTCGGTTTTGGGGCAGCCTCGGCTGTAGGCAATGAAGCCAGATCGCTGCTTGGTTCTTCGGTCATTGTATAGTTCCTTCGTGACGAGCCAACCTCTTCGCCGCGTCAGCGGCGGTTTGAATTTAGACGTGGATTTCAACCCACGGGAGGAGCGAATAGTTTCCCACGTCGCGTCAGCGACGATTGAATTCACGTGTCGCTGACGCGACACGGAGGCTTTCTTTCGCTCCCCGTGGGTTGAAATCCACGTCTAAATTCAGCCGCCGCGTCGCGGCGAAGAAGCTAAACCGTTATCTTCCTTGGACGATTTCCCGACGGGGCAATTGTTCGATTCCGGCGGCGCGCTCCAATTCGTGAATTGCCAGTTGATAATCGCTAAGCGCCTGAAAATACAGCTCCTGCGCCTGTGTTCGTGTGCGTTGTGCGTCAATTACGTGCAGCAAATCCGTCGCGCCTTCGCGATACGCCGCGAGCGAAACCTGCTGCGATTCGTCGGCATTGCGCAAAAACTCCGCGCGCAAGGCTTCGATCTGCCGTTCATTGGCTTCGACCGTGCGACGGGCGGCGGTGAGTTCGGCCAACACGACGGCTCGTTCAAATCTCATCTCTGCTTCGATCATTGCAACCTCGGCTTCTGACCGCGCAATGTTGCCTTGATTCTTGTTGTAGAGCGGCAGCGGAATGCTTAGCGCCCCATACAACGCATTGTCCACACCGTTGCGTTTGTAACCGAAGGACGCCGTCAAATCGGGCTTGGCACTTGCGCGTTGCAATTGCAAAAACGCACGGGCTTTTTCCAACCGCGCAACGACGGTTTTGAGGTTGGAGCGGTTGAGCGCCGCGTCTTGCAGCAACTTGGCATTCAGCGAAACGCTTTTGAAATCCAGCCGCTCCGCCAAATCGAACTCTGCCTCGAACGACGAATCCCCCATGGCTTTTTGCAACGCGATTTTGGCGCGGTCGTATTCGATCAAGGCTTTGCGCGCGCTGTATTCAATGCGTTGCGCTTCGAGCCGCGCTTTGATCAGGTCGCCTTCCGCCGTGTAGCCCGCTTGCACGCGCACTTCGTTAAGCTTCACCAATTGCCCCAGTTGGTTGATGTTTTCGCGTAGCAATTCAATTCGTTCGCGGGCGATGGCGGCGTGTTGGTAGGCGACTTTGACTTCGTAGATCAGTTGGCGTTCCACCGTCTCGGCTTCGATGTTTGCCACTTCGACCGCGCGTTCGGCAGCCGCGCGACGCAATTCGCGTTTGTTACCGCGCTCAATCGTGTGTGAAAAATACGCGAACCAGTCCATTGTGCGCTTGAAGCTGAATCCACCTTCGGGCGGATCAAGCGGAATGTTTTCGCCGCTCACGGTGAAGGTCGGATTCGGTTTTAGCCCCGCTTCAAATAATTCACCTTCAAACATTGCCACGCGCTGTTTCGCCACTACCAGCAACGGATGATTTTGCCGCACGCGCTGAATCGCTTCTGTCAATGTCAGCGATTTTGCCGTAGATGATTGCGCTTCAGCCATAGCTGGGAGCAGCAATAGACCCCAGACGAAAAGCCTAATCCTTGTTTGTGCCGCGAAAAAATGACAGATCATTGCAGGCAGAGTGTAGCGACTGGAAGATGAACGGACAATGAACACCACGCGTTAATGAATTTGCGGCAATTCAACGACAAACTCGCTGCCGCTTCCGGGGTGGCTTTCCAAAGATACAGTTCCTTGATGCGCTTCGGCGACCCATTTCACAATGGGCAAGCCTAATCCGCTGCCGCCTTCGGCGCGGGAGCGTGCTTTGTCCACGCGATAAAAACGATCAAAGACTTGCGCGGCAGCTTCGGCGGGAATGCCGATGCCATTGTCAATGACACGGAGCTTGATATGGGTGGGCGTTTCGCTCAATTCGATGCGCACGCTTGCCGCCCATGGGCGTGTATTTGATGGCATTATCCAGCAGGTTCAAAATCATCCGCCGCAGCAATTCTTCATCGCCGCAAAATTCGATGTCGGGCAACGATTCGCACAGGACGGCAATGTTTTTGTTGGCAGCTAAAGTCTGCACGGAGCGACAGCATTCTTCGATCAAATCATTAAGATAAAGCTCTTCGCGCAGGAGTTGATGTGCGCCTGCCTCGGCGCGTGCCAGCGCCAGCATATCATCCACGATGTAAGATAAACGCCGGGCTTCGTCGCGGACAATCGCCAATGTTTCCTGATATTCAAGCGAGGTGCGCGGTTGCGAAAGCGCAACATCCGCTTCGCCGCGAATGATGGCCAATGGCGTACGCAATTCGTGCGACGCGTCTGCCGTGAATTCGCGCAAGCTGGCAAACGAGCGATTCACCCGCGCTAGCAGTGCATTAAAGACATTCGCCAGGCGTCCCAATTCATCGGTTTGATTGCTGACCTGCAAGCGTTCGTGCAAATTGTTGGCAGTTATGTTTTCCGCCTGCGCCGACATCGCCGCAATCGGAGCCAGGCTTTTTTGCGCGAGGAAAAAACCTGCGATGCCCGCAATCAAGAGCATCAGCGGCAGGCTGAAATAAAAGATGCGGCGTAAACGATTCAATTGCTCGACCATTTCCTGCCGTGATTCCGCGACGATCACAAAATAATTTTGCTCTGCCTCGCGGACGCGCATAATTGCTAATTTCCCGCCTGCTGTGCCAAAGGCTCTGATTGCGTGCAAAACGGGTTGCTGTGTGATTCGCGCCTCGGCCAGCCAGGCAACCGGAATTGGCTCCAGCAAAACGGCTTCTCCTGTTGGTGTGGATTGTTCATCAAAATAATTCGCGCCTAACAGTTGTGATTCGGTACTGATGGCCAAATAAGAATGGTGCGGGCGAAATTCAATCAAAGTGTGTGCGGTTGCCACTGTGGCGTCGCCATGATTTTCCAGCATTTGGCCTTGAAAGCCTGCCGCTGCGGTGCGCGCGTGATCGGTCAAATTATGATCAAGTTGCGTATTTAGATCACGTGCCAGCAACCAATACAGCAAGAAACTAAATGCCATCAGCAAGGCCGCAAAAATCAGCACATACCAAAACGTGAGCCGCATTCGCACGCTATTGAACATCGTCTTCCTCCGATTGCGCGGAAAGCAAATAACCTGCACCGCGCCGCGTATGAATTAACGGTGGCGAAAAGCCCTCATCAATTTTGCGCCGCAGCCTGCGCACATACACATCAATGACGTTTGAGGCCGGATCGAAGTTGTCGTCCCAAACATGTTCTGCGATGGCTTCGCGTCCCAGCAATTGCCCGGCGCGCAGTACAAAAAATTCCAACAGCGCATATTCCTTCGCCGTGAGATTGATGCGTTGGCCATTGCGCAACGCCGTGTGATTGGCTGTGTTCAGCGTCAAATCCGCGATCTGCAAAATATCCGACCGCAGCGATTTTTGCTTACGGCGCAACAACGCCCGCACCCGCGCCAGCAACTCTTTGAACTCGAACGGCTTAACCAGATAATCGTCCGCGCCACTGTCCAAACCTTGCACCCGATCATCCACCGCATCGCGCGCCGTCAGCATCAGCACGGGGATATGAATGCCGTGTTGACGCAGTTCGCGGCATACGGCAAAGCCGTCTTTTTTCGGCAGCATCACATCCAGAATGACCAGATCGTAGTCATTGATAGCGGCGCGATACAACGCATCTTCGCCCTCTACTGCAACATCTACGGCATAACTTTGTTCGCGCAATCCTTTCGCCACGAAATGGGCGACACGCGGCTCATCTTCGACCAGCAACAAACGCATAGCAGATTTTATAGCGCATCCAAAATGAAAAGACGATGAACGGGGCGAGATTGAATTGGACTGGGCCGCAGTTTTACATAAGCTACTGCCGCGTCCATTAGAAAACCCGTATGAACGCAAAGCCTGCTTTATCTTTTTCGCTCCGAATCGTTGAGAGGCTTGGGCTGATTTTGCTCGGCTTGTTGAGTGCGGGGAATTTGCGCAGTGGCAACGTCTGGCGTTGGTTTATGCGCAAATTCCCCGCACTCTGCAATTGGTTGGTTTGGTTCCGTCGAAATTGTAGCTTCTTAACGTTGCGCGGTTTTAGCATCTATCGTAGGCAATATCATCTCGCGTATCTTTTCTACTACGGGAGAACTTCCGCGACCATAGTTTGACATCACTATGGCAGTCCAACCTGTGCCGAGAAACATATCCAGGTTCGAGCTAATGCCCGGAAAACCGCCGCTGTGACCGACCATTACCACGCCATTGCGGTTCGTGATTTGAAAGCCGTAGCCATAATTCACTGACTTTAATTCAGGCTTGGCCGAAAGCAACAGTTTTACATATTCTGCGCCTACCAATTTGTTTGACCGCAACGCAACATCAAATTTTAGTAAATCTTCGACTGTCGAATAGCCGCCGCCTTGCGGACCGCCGCGCATCACATGCATGAAAATATTGTTGCTGAAGCTCACGCCCGCGTCGGAAAATTCTTTTTGATACCCGATGGCCAAATTAGGATTCACTTTGTCGAGTTCGTAGCAGTCCGTGTTTGTCATTCCCGCTGGCTTGGTAATGTTTTCGCGGACGAATTCGTAATAGCTTTGCCCGCTCGCCATCTCAATCACTTTGCCGAGCACGAGCATGCCGGAGTTGCTGTATTGCCAGCGCGTGCCGGGTTCAAATTGCAGCCTCTTTTCGTCCTCGGCCAGCCGCTTCATCATCGCGTCTACCGTGCGGTATTCCGCGCGCGAAGACTGTTGCCATTTGGGGCTGAAATAGCCGCCCAGCCCCGCCGTGTGCGACAGCAAATGTTTGATCTTGATCTTTTCGGCATCTTCTTTATTGGGAAAATCCGGGAGGAATTTCGAGAGCGGATCGTCAAATGAAAGCTTGCCGCGTTCCACCAATTGCGCGATGGCGACAGCAGTGAACATTTTGTTCATAGAGCCGAGATTGAATTTTGTATCAAGGCGATTCGCCACCTTGAAATCTTTGTTCGCCATCCCGTATGCGCCCTTGAAAACCGACACACCATCTTTGGCCAACAAGACTGCGCCGGAAAACACGTCAGCTTCGGCGAGCTTTTTCATGAACGCGTCGAGTTCGCGTGCCATCTGTTCTTTGCTTAAGGCGTTGGCAGGCGCAACGTTGGCGGGCGCTTTCGGTGGTCGCGTGCTGATGCCCGCGATGCGATGCGGGGCTTCGGCTTCGACGCGCACCAGTAACGCCAGCCAGCTTCCCGTCAACTTGGTTTTCAGCCGCGCCGTTACTTCATTCGGTTGAGCGTCTTGCACGCCTTGAAACTCAACCCCGTGCGTAGCGTCCTGCAAATCTGAGAAAAATCCCAGATGTTGCTCCATTGGGATGCGCGCGAAATTTGGGGCAAAATTTTCAGTCACGTACTTTTGATAGGCGGCACGATTGCCGGAGTTAATAAATTGAATCAGTTCTTTGGCACGACGTTCCGCCGGGGCTTCCGATTGCGGAGATTGCGCAACCACCGAGAACGCACAAATCAGTATTCCGATCAGCACTAAGATTTTAGGTACAGTTTTCATCATTGATTTCCTTTCAGACAAATGGTTTGTGGCCGCTACCAATCCTAGATACGTTCGTAGCAAACATTTTGCCAATGGATTATGATGATGACCATTATTCACAGTATGAATCTGCAATCCATTGATCTGAATCTGCTGGTCGTGTTGGAAGCGTTGGTCGAAGAATGCAATGTGACACGCGCCGCCAAACGTATTGGATTAAGCCAGCCCGCGATGAGCAATGCGTTGGCGCGATTGCGGCGCACCTTTGATGATCCGCTGCTCGTGCGCACCACCGAAGGAATGGTTCCGACCCCCGCCGCGCAAGCCCTCATCCTTCCGGTGCGGCAGGCGTTGGCACAATTGCGCGAGGCGTTGGAAGAAAAATCTGTGTTTGATCCAGCCGCGACGGAACGGACATTTCATTTGTTGACGAGCGATTACGCCGAAATTACTTTGGTTGCGCCGTTGCTGCAAAGGTTACGGGCAAGTGCTGGCTCAATCAAACTGCGGATTCAACGGCCACGCAGCGTATTTGAGCCGCCTTCGACTACTTCGCTGGCCGATTCCTATGACGTGGCCATTGGCTTTTATCCCAATGTTTTGTCACTGGATGCGCGGCTGCATTCGGAAACGCTTTGGGAGGAAGAAAACGTTTGCATTGCCAGCGCCAAACATCCCACGATAAACGGCAAAATTTCGCTGAAACAGTTTGCTGCCGCCGAACACGTGGCGCAGTTTTATAAACCGCAAGGCCCTGGAATCGTGGATACGTTACTGGAGCAAAAAGGTTATGTGCGCCATAGTACCGTGCAATCCCCGCATTTTGCTGCAATCCCGTTTCTTGTCTCTGAGACGGATTTGATCGCGACAGTGCCAGCCAGAATGGCGCAGCTCTTTTATCGTCAATTGCGCCTACAAATTCTTCCACTCCCACTAGCTTTACCGCCGTTTCGGCTAACGCTATTGTGGCATCAGCGGCATCATTCCGATCCAGCGCATCAATGGTTTCGCCAATATATCGTTGAGACGGCAACAAAACTGGTAAAAAATAAGTTGTAAAGCGACCCATTGCCACTCGCTTTAGCTGAGCGAGTGGATAACTTGAAAAAAAAGAAAGGCTTAAGCTGAATTTTTAAATAGGATTCCTTCTGAACCTTACTGCGGGTGGAGTCTTTGTACTACGAAAAAGTCTGGCAATAGTTTATGGTAACTCAGAAGATTATGCACGCGCTGAATCATGCAGGACTGCACAGCTAATTAGTTTGAACTGAAGCTTCACTATTCATTCCAGCGCCGTTTTGAACTGGTCAACTTCTTCCTGGTAGGCTCCCATCTCTGCTAAAATGCGCCAGGTTTCCTGCGCCTCTCGTTCGTTGATCTTGCTCATCGCAAAGCCCACATGCACCAACACATAATCACCGATACTTGCATTGTCAAGCATTGCAGTGTTCACATTGCGTCGCACGCCACCAATATCAATTTTGGCAAGATGATTCGCGGCATCAATAATCTCGACGATCTTTCCTGGTATCGCTAAACACATAGATGCAACTCCCTATTTATCGCGCGTGCTCCGATCCTGCAAAAATTGCAACCACTTGTCCATGCCCTGACCCGTCTTGGCTGAAACCTCAAAAACACACATGCCAGGACGTACCTGTTGAATGCTGTGATGTGCGGCTTGCAAGTCAAATTCAACCGGCACGGCCACATCCATTTTCGTGATAATAGCCACATCGGCCGTATTGAAAATTGTGGGATACTTGAGCGGTTTGTCTTCGCCTTCAGTAACAGATAGCAAGACAATGCGCAACGCTTCCCCTAGATCATAGCTGGATGGACAAACCAGATTTCCTACGTTTTCGATGAAAAGGTAATCAAGCTGATCCAAGTTCCAATCTTCCAGTGAACGCTCAATCATTGTGGCCTCAAGATGACAAACCGTACCTGTAATAATTTGCCTGACGGGAGCTTCCGTGCGTGCCAAGCGCGCTGCATCATTGTCAGTAGCTAGGTCGCCTACTAGTGCGGCGACGGAAGCTTGCTGACGTAAAGCTGTTAAGGTTTTTTCCAGAAGCATTGTTTTGCCTGCGCCCGGACTGGAAACCAGGCTGACCACATATACCCCGGCAGCTTGGAAGCGTTGCCGTAAGGCCCGCGCCAGTACATCATTTTGCTTCAGCACGTTTTCTCTGACTTGAATTAAACGTGGCATGCTCATTGCTGAACCTCCAGTGCGACAACTTCGAGTTCTTTGCCTTGCACGATATTTGGTGTTAAGGCCTGACACACAGAACAGGTAAAGTTTTGCAGGGAATCAAGCGTCCGCTGCGCCCGACAGTTGGAACAATAAACGACGACAGGGACTTCTTCGATCAGGAGACGTGCTCCCGCAAGTAACGTATCTTCGCAGGCCAAGTCCCACGAAAAGAGCAGCGCCTCTTTGACAACACCAGAAAGCTGTCCCAATTTCAGGTGGACTGCGTTGATCTGAACGCCACGCCGCGCCGCTTCATCGGTTGCCATTTCTACCATGCTCATTGCAATGGATAGTTCGTGCATAATGCTTTTCGCTTTTAATTCTCTCGCCATCCCACAATCGCAAACGTAAATTTCAATTCATCCTTGACCTTCAATGTGCCTGCTGCAATGGAAACGGGTTTGATACGATAGGGGGTCTGGCGCAAAGAGAAATTTCCCTGCGCTGTTAACTTTTTTTCGTCTAAGGTGCCCTGCACGATAATCTCAAGGTCATCGCGCGTCGTGCCATGTAATGTTAGTTCGCCATTAATTCGCGCGTTGTATCGGCCTATAGTAATTTGCCGCAGCATAACATTCGTACTCTGAAAAAAGATACTCAGGATATTTGTGTACTTCCAATACATTATCAAACATCGTCTGCTCAATTTCCTGCCGGTCGTTCTCTTTTACATTGCTCAATACAGCAAGCGAATTCGCATTAACAGTACAGTGGAGCGACGCGTGCGTTGGTGCGTCAGATGCGATACGCACCACGCCGCTAAAATCCCGGATGCCAATCACCGGATTATGTCCAAAGCCTGCAAACAGGCCGCTCGCAAATGCCTGCACTGTGAAATCACTTTGTTGTGCATCTAACAGATAACATCTGCTTGTGATAGCTTTATCGTCCATCTTTATTCAATGATGTGCAGTAATGATTACTTACAGCGGTTTTGCTTGGTGTGTTCAGGTGAGCTGTCGTAGGGCGGTTAGTATCCTGCCCTATGATTTGCTACGACCTGCATATCCAGTTCGAAAACGCTGTAGATCGCCTGCCGAACCACACGCTGCACAACTTCTGTGGCTAAGCCATAAACGAAGTGCGAAGCAATGGTATAGGCGGTATAGGCATGGATGGAAGGTAGATATTCTGCCGCTGATTTTGACAAACCAGTTACCGGTACTATTCCTTCATCGGCGACGAGCCATACTGCCGCACCGAACGGCAATCCTGTCCCCGCGTCTTGCCCTGGCATTACCTTTGCAATGGTGCCATAAATCACCCCTGCGGTTGCGTCCATCGCGTAATGTGCGACGGTACCCGCAAAATGTTTCTCGTCTGGTTTTAGCTTATGACCCAGTACTGTTTCCGAAACGATACGGGTAGTCCTGATTGCCTCGATTGCGCATCGTGCGAACATTCGGCACCCTGGATTATCTTGCTCCATTGTGATTGAAATATGTTTATTACCCAGGACGCAACCAGTCCTCCCGCCAAACCTGCAGCTAGCCCTTTCCATAATTCCGGCTGATTTCGCATATCCGCCTTACATGTTGCTTATCTTGATATATCGCTTAATATCTGGCAGCGATGTCCACAAACCTGCTACCACAACAGTCAATGCTGCTCCTCCAATGATTTTCAAAAGAGTGTGATTGTTTTTTTTTCGACCAAATAAACATTGTTTCATGATTGCTCCTTAGTTCAATTATTTATTCCCGCCACCGCCCGCTGATGGCTTGAAAGTATGTCGTTCATCAACTTCTCAATTGTTTCGAGCGCAACAGGTACTGCCGCTCTGACTATTTCACTCAGCCCCATTTGCCCTTCTGCCGGGCCAAAAGTGTGCGGCTCACACCCAACGAGCAGAATCTGTTTGAGTTCACCACCCAATGACTTAGCCATTGCCAGTACCTTGAGCGGGTCCATTGCATGTGCTTCGACCAGGACATCAGCTTCGGTTAATTCTGCTACGGTAGGCTCAATAAGATAAATCGTACCCGCCTCGCCGTTGCGCGGTACTGCATCCACTAGAATTACTGCGTCATAATTCTCTAGCAATGCGTACGTCAGATCGAGGCCGCGAATGCCGAAGTCAACAATGCGCACCTCTTCGGATATGGAGCGCTGCAATAATTGCTGAATCACTTCACAGCCGAAGCCATCATCGCCAAGAAAGATGTTACCGATGCCAGCAATTAATAGACGCGGGCGTGTCATCTGCTTTCTTCCATCCCGCCCGGAGCATACGGTTCAATCTCATCGGGCGCGAAAAAGAAACGATGACCGGGTTGTTTGAACTGGCCCAGATCACGGCCCGGATCATCTTCTACAATCACCGCCAGATGAATTTTGCTGTCATAATCCTGCTCAATTGCCTCAATCTTTGCCAGGCGTCCCGCCAGCGCGAGATCGAAAATATCGCCCCCATCGCGGGGGCGCAGCCGCACCCGGTCACCAGCCTGCAACTCAATGCCGCCGATAGTGACTGACTCAAGCGGCGTGTGTTCTTCCAGCAATTGCCATTCCCATTCCTGCATAGCTGCTTCCTCAGGTTTCTGTCATCCCCGCAATACGCTGTGCATCTTCATCAGGTGTTCAGCGGGCAGCGCCTCGCTTCGTTCCAAAAGTTGCCGTGCGCGTTTATCGCTGGCATATATTTCCTGCTTCTCTTCCTCTGTTAGCGTCAGAATGCGCAACGTTAGGATTTCATCAATTTCGGTACCATCAAAAAGATCGCCCGCGCTTTCGGGCGCAATTTGCGGATAGTCGTAAAGAATAATCGGTGATGAAAGCATGGCATCGCTGTCGCCTTCCTCTCCCACCAGAACTGGAAATGTGCCGTGGTTGTGACACGTGGCAGGGGCGGCACGATAGGCTTCCGGTGGATCAAGCAGGGAAATGAACTCACCGTACTGGGTACTCAAAATCTTATGCGTCGAGACCAGCGAAGACAGCAACACTTTCTCTCGGTTCTGTGCCGCTGCGTGCGTGAAAGGGGTCAGATTTAGTAGCTGAACAGATAGCTTGAAAAGCGTCTCCTCTACGGCTTCAGCGGCAAGGTTGATCTGCCCGGTAAGGGCTTCCTGACGGCGCGTAAAGCCTTGACTGTCAGTGTCCAAACTAGCCGGGAAAAAGAAATTATTTTGTTGTGTTTCTGTGCAAAGCGCCCGTAGATTGAATTCCGCTGTATTAACTTCTTGTTCCGCCGCTTCTTGCCAACCGGGGTTTTCGCTATCTGCTTCACGCATTAGTAGATGCAAAAAACGCACTTTGATTTTTATTGTAGTCGTATCGTTTCCTGTGACCAGACATTCGGTTTGCATCAGGTAAGGTTCCTGCTTCTCTACGCCGTACACTTGCGGATAGAGCACACCGAAATTGAAACGTTGCTGGTTCTTGATGGCCGAGGGGCGATAGGGATAAAGCAAATAGCCTTCATAAAGCACTGCGTCTGCGATTTTTTTTATCTGTGCAACATCCATCAGCGAATGGTCTCCTTGCCATTCGGCTCTTTAACCTGGAGGTCGGGGCCCAGGCTCACTTTGGGGATAACTTGCTCTATGACCTGATCGAACGTGGTAATACCATGCTGCATTTTGAAGTTGTAGAGCCGCTCAAAAACATCGCGGCGCAACTGTAACCAGACAGTATTCGGGTAATAAACCTCCATCATTTTCTGCCAAACCTGGACGGGCAGGCGATAACTGGCTTCCTTTTCCCAGGAAATTTGCGTGACTTGCAGCCCGCCATTTTCCGCTGCGTAAAAAATCGTTCCGCTGAAAAGCAGCAACGTCGGTACTTCACCACCTTCCAACCCTTCAAAATATTTGGTCGCCGCGACATTGAAATCAAAGGTACATGGCACGTCCAAATCCACGACGGTACTTTCAGTAAAACTGGGAACCGAGATAATAGTATTCGTCCACAACATACTGCGCAGCGAACGGTCCCACTGTTCTGGTGCCCCAAAAAGGTCAAGTAGCTTCTCCTGCTCTTCATTCGTGTAGCGTCGCCGCGTGACTTCCAACATGATTTGACAGCGCAGTAAGACAGAGTGAATTGGTTCCGCTGTTGTATTTGTGATGCGGAGCTTGAAGACCAGCGTCGGGGCAACTGCATAAAGCAGCGGCGCGACCGCTTCGACCTGAAAATTGAGATCAGGCACTGGCCCCCTCTCCTCTCACCACCGCTCGCGTTTGCAGGTCGGCAAAGAACTGCGCAATCTCTTCCCAAACTTTCGTGCCGCCTGACAGCCCGCGCCAATGTATCCGCAACAGTCCAGTCAACTTAAAGCACTCATCAATCGGCGCAATGAAATAGGCGTGCGCGCTTTTTGCACTGCCAGCTTCTCTGACCCGATTGATAAGCAGAGCTTCGACATCCGGCTGCAACTTTTTTAGTAGCGGATTGGCCGCCACAAGACCTTCCCACGCGGCTGGGTCCAGCCACGACTCGGTTGGCCCGGCAGGACTTGGATAAAGTGCTATGACCTGTTTGGCTACGCTGCTCTGAAAGATAAAGACCAACTGAATCGGAATCTGTAGGCTCTGCCATTGGGCTTCTGAAAGATGAAACACTGGCAAAAAGCGAATACGGCGCGGCACCCGCCGATACTTTGTTTCGCCTTCTGTATCAAAGAGCACCGCGCAGGCTTCACAAACACAAACCAAATGCCGCTGTTCCGGCTCTATTAAATGTTGATGCCTCGTCGCAAGTGCAATACTACAAAAATCGCAGCTTTCCACAGAGGTATCCTGGCGAACCGCCTCAACCGGTGTGCGTGCGAACCGACGCAACGTCGCAAACGAATGGCTGTTTCTCGTTAACGTCATGGCCTTCCCTCCTGCTTAGGCCGGAATCAGATAAGGGCTTGCCGGATCTATAGGTTTACGATCATCTGGATTGATACTGGTGACATCTCGTGGTGTTGATATGCCTGCTGGACGGCGGTTGCCCCTTTGACCAATAGAATGTCGCCCCGGCTCTTTGCCATGAACACTACTTTGTTCTTCCCCTTTACTGGTACCCAAGTCATGGGAAGGTTTAGCTACTCCCGATTGTTGGCTCGCCATAATTCTCCTTTTTCCTTAGTGAAATTTGGTCAACCTCTGACGGCTGCCCGTTCTAACTGTACAAGACCGTTGCTTGGAGCTTGCGTTACCAGTCCTTCAACTTCGATGGACTGTACCTCTGGCGCGGCTTCGTAAATAGCCTGCTCAATTGTTTGCTGTAATGTTGCGGCGGAAGATGGGCAACTATGACAGTTGCCTTGCAACTGTAGCCTGACGATACCCTCCGTCACACTGAGCAATTCGACATTGCCACTATGCGAGTTTAAATAAGGTCGCGCTTGCTCTAACGCACGTAGTACACGCGTTTCAAGCGGTTCTGGATGCAGGTCATACAACAGCAGCAAATGCTTGACCCACTCATCCTCCGCAAATTGCTGAATGATCTCCTCTCCCTGTGCGGCTTCGCAGGTAATTTCCAGCATGCGTTCTAATCCCGTCCCATGCATTTCCATTAAGGACCGCATCAAAGTTAAGGCACAGTCGCGCAGGCGTGAGTCAGAAGCCGCTTCTACCGTATATACCAGTTCTTCAATTTGTTGCAGGCGCTGCTGTATATCCTGCCTGTCAAAGCTCGCCATAGTTTTCCCATTCTCCCGAAGAGCGCGGGTGAAGTCCTTTAACCATGGACACCCAACATGGATGAGTGGCGTGTTTCAAGCACTTTGCCGTTGCCGAGATACATATGCACGCCGCACGGCAGGCACGGATCGAAGCTGCGGACGGCCCGCATAATGTCAATACCTTTGAATTTGTCCGGTGGATTTTCCTCAAAGATCGGTGTGTTCTGGATGGCATCTTCATATGGACCCGGCGTGCCGTAGATGTCGCGCGGATTCGCATTCCAGGGCGTGGGTGGATATGGGTGATAATTGGCGATCTTGCCTTCCCGAATCACCATGTGGTGCGAAAGCACCCCTCGCACGGCTTCGTGGAAACCACAGCCAATTGCTTCTTCCGGCACTTTAAATTCCGACCAGGTTTGGGTGCGTCCAGCTCGTACTTCGGCCAGTGCTTGCTCGACGAAATGGAGCGCGCAGGCAGCGGCATATGCCTGAAAATAGGTGCGCGCGCGGTCACGTTCGATAGCGTTAGACCATTTCGGAATCTTCCACTCGAATTCTGTTTCGGGCAGCGACATCGTCTTTGGTAAATGAATCTTCACGCTTTGTCCGGTGGCCCTGACGTACCCAATATCCACGGTGTTGTTCAGGGCGGTGGCCCACAGCCGGGCAATTGGCCCTCCGCCCGTATCCAGCGCGAGGTACTTCTTGTCGCTCTGTTCGCCCTCGTGATACCAGCGCGGTGACATCACCCAAGTATAATTGCCCTCGAAATCGCGCTTCTGTGGTCTGGGAGTGGTTGTTTGATTCCACGGATGTTTCTGATCTACGGGATTGCCAAGCGGATCGTGCGAGACAAATTTTTCCGCCTGGTCCCAATCATCGTAATATGAACTGCCAAGCAAAATCCGCATGCCAAGATTAATTTCTATCAGGTCATTAGTGACGACCTTGCCATCCACGATCACACTTGGCGTGACATACATCGCGCGGCCCCAGTCGCCCATATTTTGGTAAGTGTAGTCGCAGACTTCTGGATCATTGAATGATCCCCAGCAGCCGAGCAGGATTCGCCGCCGCCCGACTTCCTCATAACCGGGCAGTGCTTCATAAAAGAAGTTGAAGAGATCGTCGTGTAAAGGCACGACTTTCTTCATAAACTCGACGTACTTCATCAGGCGGACAAGGTAATCGGTGAAGACCTGAATCGTCGGCACTGTGCCTACGCCGCCCGGATATAGGGTCGAAGGATGCACGTGGCGGCCTTCCATCAAACAAAACATCTCGCGTGTCAGACGGCTCATTTGCAATGCTTCACGATAAAATTCGCCAGTGAAGGGGTTGAGCGCCGTCATAATATTGGCAATCGTGCGATAGCCATGCAGCTTTGCATTGGGCGCTTCTTTCTTTTGTGCTTTTTCCCAGACGCTGGGGTTGGTCTCTTTGACCATCTGTTCGCAAAAGTCCACGCCAACCAGATTATCCTGGTAGAGGTTGTGGTCGAACATATACTCTGCCGCTTCGCCGAGGTTGATGATCCATTCACCGAGCGCTGGCGGGCGTACGCCGAACGCCATATTCTGCGTATAGACAGCACAGGTCGCGTGATTATCCCCACAGATGCCGCAGATACGACTGGTGATAAAATGCGCGTCACGTGGGTCTTTGCCTTTCATGAAAATGCTATAGCCGCGAAAAATGGACGAAGTGCTATAGCATTCAGCGACCTGCCGATTTTTGAAGTCAATTTTTGTGAAGATGCCGAGGCTGCCTACAATCCGTGTAATTGGGTCCCAACTCATTTCGACTAAGCCAGGTGTTTCTTTCAAGACATTCTTTTTTGTTTGAGTAGCATTAGCCATAACTCGCATTCCTCAGAAGTTTATATAACAACTGGCAGCGGACACAATTCTTCTATACAGCCAACCTCGACGGGCTCTTTGTGAATTGTATTCGTTACTACTTGCAGTACGGATTTAATATGTTCTAGGCCGATAGCCGGTTGTGAGCTGCGAACCCGGATGCCGCCATTTTGGTTCTTTATTTACTGTGGTATTGGTGATGCCGCGCAGCGCACGAATCGCGCGTCCATAAATACCGACAGTGCCGGATGAAAGCGTTGCGCCGGGTGGTTCATCCATAAAGGGCATGAATTTATCCGGGAAGCCAGGCATAGTACAGCCGATGCAGATGCCGCCCACATTTGGACACCCGCCGATGCCGCGCATCCAGCCGCGTTTGGTCACATTGCAATTAACGACTGGCCCCCAGCAGCCAAGCTTAACAATACACTTGGACGAACCGTATTCGTGCGCGAAATCGCCTTGCTCGTAATAACCTGCGCGGTCACAGCCTTCGTGAACAGTCTTACCGAAAAGCCAGGTTGGGCGCAGCTTATCGTCCAGCGGGATCATTGGTGACATCCCCGCCGCCTGATAAAGCAGGTATAGCACTGTTTCCATGAAGTTGTCCGGTTGCACGGGACAGCCCGGCACATTCACAATGGGGATACCTGCCCAGGAGCGAAAGCCCCAGCCCAGATAATCCGCCAGCCCCATGCAACCTGTCGGATTGCCTGCCATTGCGTGAATGCCACCATACGTGGCGCACGTACCAATCGCTATGACGGCCCAAGCCTTTGGGGCCAGCCGATCAATCCATTCGTTCGTAGTAATCGGCTGCCCCGTCTCGGGGTTAGTTCCTTGCGCTGCCCAATAACCTTCCTGCTTAATACGCTCGTTAGGTATAGAACCTTCCACTACAAAAACGAAGGGATCTAGTTCACCTCGTTCTGCCTGATAAAAGAAATTCATAAACTCATCGCCGACTTCGGGTGCGACAACAGGATTATGCAAATGCACTTTAGGAAGCCCTGGAATTGCTCCTAACAGGACATCCTCAATACTAGGCTGTTCAGCGGCAGTGATAGAAATAGTATCGCCGTCGCATCCCAGCCCCGCTGTTAGCCAAACAATGTGAACTTCCTTCACATCTGGTGGCCGCTCACTTAGGCGTGATGCTGCTATAGCCATAAATTCCTCTTTGTTGTTAGTTGCTCTCAATTTTTTCGAGCAATTCTGAGACCAAAGTTATTAGTAAGAGGGCACTTTGGGTGGCTACCCTACCCTATTTTGGCTAGAGGCTTTATTATGAAGGAAGAAGTGGGCGCTCAAACATAGTGTGTCAGCCTCTGATCTTAGCCTGCTAATATCCCCTACAGCCAGCTATTTACGCGCTAAATCAAAGCTGCTTAATAATACGGTGAATTTTTAATTTTCTGAATAAAAGAGGCTCTAAACGAGGCCTGAAAATTCTTATCACTAAGAATAAACAGATGGTTACTCTGTCTGTGGAATAATGTTTTGAGTGTAATGTATTCGAGCAGGTGTAACTACTTATTACAGTTTAACTGTAGGTTTCTAGACCAGTTCTCGCCTTAAATTAGTACGCCGCTATTTGCCTTTGCTGCTGGTGGTCTAACCAATCATACCAACCCTTCATCCCTGCCCCCGTCAGCGCGGAAACCTGTAGCACTTCAATTTGCGGATTCACTTCTTTCGCGTATGCCAAACAACGCTCGACATCAAAGTTGAGATAAGGCAGCAGGTCAATTTTGTTGAGGAGCATCAATTGGCTGGCGCGAAACATATGCGGATACTTGAGGGGTTTGTCTTCGCCTTCAGTGACGGAGAGGATCGCAACTTTAGCGCGCTCGCCCAAATCGAACATCGCGGGACAAACCAGATTGCCGACGTTTTCAATGAACAGCAGCGAATTGGGAGCAGGCTGCAAACTCGTCAGCCCGCGTCCAAGCATGTCGGCCTCAAGGTGGCAGCCCGTGCCCGTGTTGATTTGCACGGCTTTGCATCCAGTCGCGCGAATGCGTTCGGCATCATTCACTGTTTCCTGATCGCCTTCGATAACACTGATTTCATATTCACTTTGCAGGTCGCGCACCGTACGTTCCAGCAGCGTCGTTTTGCCGGAGCCGGGCGAACTCACCAGATTCAAGGCCAGGATGCCACGCCCCAGCAACCAGCCGCGATTGCGCTCGGCCAGCAATTGATTCTTGCCAAGAATTTCCTGTTCTAATGCAATGGTTGTCCCGTGCATCGTTGCGGTGATGGTCGCGCTAGTTCCGTTGTGTGAATGATCATGACTGTGATTGTGCGGATGCGAATGGTCGTGCGAATGCGCGTGCGGAAGGCTGTGTAGAAAGCCTTGTTTGATGACATCAAGCCATTTCGTTTTCGGTGCAGGCGCATGATCGTGCGCGACACCGAGTGTGTGCGCTTCGTCGTGCGACAGCATGATCTGTTCGCCGGTTTCAGGATTGGTCACGGTGACGTGATTGTTGTCAGAGCATCCACAAGTAGCACACATCAGATGGTCTCCATTTCTTTGACTTTTAATTCATTGCCTGCGATTTGTTTGAGGTCGTTGCTACCACAATCACAACGTCCGAACGGTTGCACCAGGTGAACTCGGTCGCTGACATTGCTGACAAATCGCCATGCCGGGAATTTCAATGATTTCCAGTTGTGCGCCCTCGACGACTGTGCCTTTCGCGCAGATGTCGAAACAGAAGCGCACGGCATCGGGCATGATCGCGCTGAGCTTGCCGATTTCCAGCGTGACACGTTTGACGGACGCGCCGTGGGCGTGTTCGGTGCAAATGGCGATGACGCTGCGTGTAATTCCAAGTTCGTGCATAGAAGATAAGTGTTCAGAGTTCAAGCTTCAGCTTGTTGGTTTGCACAAAGAGCAAGCTGAAGCTTGAACTCTGAACGCCTCTTTTGAAATACCATCAGCAAATGCGCGGCAATTGTTCGCCGACTAATAAATCCACAATGCGCCCGCCGCCAAAGCCTGTGTTGAGCATCACGATGCCGGCGGGAGCCGCTACGACTTCGCCGATGATGGCGGTTTGTGCGCCTGCCGGATGGGCGCGCATGCCCTCAACCAATGGCTCGGCAAAAGCTGCTGGCACGATTGCCACGAGCTTGCCTTCATTGGCCAGATACAACGGATCAAGTCCCAGAATTTCGCACGCGCCGCGTACTTCTTCACGCAACGGCAGCGCATTTTCCTCCAGGCAAATCGCCACGCCAGAAGATTGCGCGAACTCATTCAGCACCGTCGCCAAACCGCCGCGCGTTGCATCGCGCAGGCAATGAATGTCCGGGCAAACGGCGAGCATCGTTCGCACTAAATCGCTGAGCGGTTGGCAATCTGTTTCGACATCGGTTTCCAGCGCGAGTTCATTGCGGGCCAATAAAATCGCGCAGCCGTGATCGCCCAGATAACCATTGACGATGACTTTGTCACCCGCCTGCGCGCGCGCAGCCGAGATGTTGACGCCTGCCGGAACGACGCCGATGCCTGCAGTGTTGATGAACAACTTGTCAGCAGAACCGCGCTCGACCACTTTGGTGTCACCTGTGACGACGGACACGCCAACCAAGTCTGCCGCCGCCCGCATGCTCATCGTCACGCGCCGCAACGTTTCGACCGGCAAGCCTTCTTCCAGCACCAAGCCGCACGACAAATACAAAGGCCGCGCGCCGCTCATCGCCAGATCGTTGACCGTGCCGTTGACGGCGAGCTTGCCAATGTCGCCGCCGGGAAAAAATAGCGGATGCACAACGTAAGAATCCGTCGTGAAGGCCAAGCGATCGCCCTTCGTCGCAAGTTCGGCGAGATTGATGACGGCTTGATCTTCGAGCGGCGCGAGCAACGGATTATTAAAGGCACCGAGGATGACATCCTGAATCAAATCGCGCATCGCCTTGCCGCCGCTGCCGTGTGCCAGCGTGATGTTCGTATCCCGCACTTTGCCGCGCCCGCGTTGCATCTCTTCCAGCGAAATATTGCAGACAAACGGCGCAGTCATACGGCAGCCCTCCGCAGCCCTGAAATATCGATGCGTCCGAAGTTGTAATACGCGGCGCACGCGCCTTCGGACGAAACCATCAACGCGCCGAGCGGTGTTTCGGGCGTGCAAGCTGTGCCAAAGACTTTGCATTCCTGCGGCTTGAGAATGCCTTTTAAGACTTCGCCGCACTGACAGGATTTCGGATCGGCGATCTTCAGATTCGGGACTGAAAACTTTCTTTCAGCGTCGAAGTCGGCAAATGCTGCGCGCACTTTCACGCCGGAATGATCGATCGAACCGAGGCCGCGCCATTCGAAAAATTCACGCAATTCAAAGACTTCATTGACCGCCGCAAGCGCCGCCGCATTGCCGTCTTCCGGCACGATGCGCGCGTATTGGTTTTCGACTTCGGCGCGCCCGTCGGCGATTTGTTTCAGCACCATCCACAGCGATTGCAGGATGTCGAGCGGCTCAAATCCGGCAATGACAATCGGCTTGTGATAATGCCGCGCGATGAAATCGTACGGCGCAGTGCCGATGACCATGCTGACGTGACCGGGGCCAAGAAAGCCGTCCAGGTGCAAATCCGGCGAATCCAGAATTGCCTTGATCGTCGGGATGATCGTGATGTGATTGCAAAAGAGCGAGAAGTTGCGAATGCCTTGTTTCCGGGCTTCCAGCACCGTCAGTGCCGTGCTGGGCATCGTTGTTTCAAAGCCCAAGCCGAAGAAAATCACTTCGCGCTGCGGGTTTTCTTTGGCCAGCTTCAGCGCATCCAGCGGCGAATAGACCATTCGTACATCTGCCCCTTCGGCTTTCGCCTGCAACAGACTTTTTTTTGAACCCGGTACGCGCATCGCATCGCCAAAGGTCGTGAAAATCACTTCAGGATGTTCCGCCAGCGCAATGCAATCATCCACGCGCCCCATTGGCAGCACACAGACCGGACAGCCGGGACCATGCACGAATTCGACTTGCGGTGGCAGCATTTGCTTCAGCCCGTAGCGAAAGATCGAATGTGTGTGACCGCCGCAGACTTCCATAATTTGGAGCGGACGACGCAACTGCGATGCCTTCGACCAATTGCTGGATTTCCTTCAGCAGGACTTTTGCTTTGGCGGGATCACGAAATTCGTCTACGTATTTCATACTTACTCCTGCGCGCTTAAGTCCGCCGCGTTTATCGGCCAACAGCGTATGCACCAAATCCCAAAGGATGTGATAGAGCGCGACGTGACATTCCTGCACGCGATGAATGCTGTCGCTTGGTACGACCAGAGCAATGATCTACGTCGCGGCTCTGCTTCATCTCGTCCGCCGTCGCCGCCTGCCAAGCCGATCGTTACGATTCCCATTTCTTTCGCCTTCGCAAACGCCGTGAGCAGGTTGTCAGAATTGCCGCTCGTAGAAATGCCAATCAGCGCATCGCCGCGTCTGGCCTGCGCGATCAGTTGCCGCACAAAAATATGCGCGAAGCCGACATCGTTGCCGACCGCAGTCATCATCGCCGTATCGGCTACCAGATTGACGGCAGGCAAGGCCGGACGCCCGGCAGTCACGGGATGCAAAAACTCGACCGCAATGTGCGAGGCGTCGCAACTGGAACCGCCATTGCCCATCGTGAACAGCTTACCACCTTGTTCGTACACATTAGCAAGGGCGCGGGCAACAGTGACGATTTGTGCGGCATTCGCGGAGAAGAACTGCTGCTTCACGTCTATGCTGTGTTGCGCTTTTTGCTGGACGGATTCGAGCAACGCATTCATCCAAACGCGCCGCGTTTTGCCGCGTGCCGTGCAAAAAGGGATACAAAGATTGGAGCGCCGGAATTGTCTGTCATAACTACGTCTTTCCTGAAGCGCGCATGGCATCCAGTTCGGCCTGCACTTCACCCATTTCGGTTAGGATTTTCATGGTTTCTGCCGCTTCCTGTTCATTGATGCGGCTCATCGCAAAGCCGACATGTACCAGCACCCAAGCGCCGATACACGAGGTTCGGCGGATGCGCTTCGTCTACGATGCAGGAGATGTTGACCTGTCGTTGCACGCCGCCCACATCTACCATCGCCAGTTTGTCGTAAGTCGCATCCAGTGAAACGATGTGACCAGGAATTCCCAAACACATAAAGCTCCTTTGAAAATATACAGCAAACTTTCCAGTTTGCAGCAGTGTTCCCAGCGATCTGCATTGGAAAGCAGCAGCAAACTGGAAAGTTTGCTGTACATTTTCCTTTGCGCTACTGCGCCGCTGCAATAACGGCTTGGCCTAAGGCCAGACAGCCGTCATTGCACGGCAGTTTGGCGATGCGTCAGGACATTGTATTCAAGCTGCACCAAGCGCATTGTGACCTGTTCCAGCAGGACTTTGTTTTGCCACACGCCGCCCGACAACGCGACCGTTTTGACAGGTTCTTCGCCGCTCTCGTACTGGCTGATTTTGTCAATCATTGTGACGATGATTTTGGCCAGGCCCTTATGAAAGCGCGCCGCCATCACCGGCATGGGCGTTTGCAAAATCAAGTCGCCGAGCAAGGCCTGCCACATCGCCAGCGGTTCGATGTAGGGCAGATTTGATTCCTTCAAGCGGGGAATCGAGAACGGATAGGCGAGTACTTCGTCTTCGTGGTAAAGCGTGGCTTCATCCACGATGGCTTCCAATTCGACTGCGCCTTGCCCTTCGTAGGCGGCGCGGTCGCGGCAAATGCCAATCGCTGCTGCGACCGCGTCAAATAAGCGTCCGCACGAACTAGCGAGCGGTGAATTCAGGTTGCGTTGCAGCATTCCATCGAGCAGCGTGCGCGGCTTAGCTTCCAGAAAGATGAACAATTCTAATTCGCTATAATTCATCGCAAAGCGTGCCCAGCCGAGTTCCGCCATCAGATGTGCATACGTGTTGCGCCAGGGTTCGCGGATTGCCTGTGCGCCGCCGAGCATTGCAATGGGCTTGAAGGTGCCGAGCCGTTTATAGCTCCGATAATCCGCGAGCATGAATTCGCCGCCCCACAGCTTCCATCCTTGGCCATCCGTGCCAAAGCCCAAGCCATCCAGCGCGACACCAATAACGGGTTGTGCATGCAGCGCAACGCCGTTTTCCGCCAGACAAGCTGCGATGTGCGCGTGGTGATGTTGCGTTTCAACGAGCGGCAAGGTGCGTGTTTCCGCTTGTTCGCGCGCCAGCTTGGACGACAGGTATTCGGGGTGCAGGTCACAGGCAAGCAGTCGCGGCTTGTGTTCATAGAGCGTTTCATAGAGTTGCAGATTATGCCGATAATCGGCTTGCGTCAGTGCGTCTTCCAAATCACCGATATGCTGCGACAAAATCGCTTGTCCATCGCGCAACAGACAGAACGTATTTTTCAACTCTCCGCCAAACGCCAGAATCGGCAGCGCATTCTCAAAGCCAGCGGGCAAGCGCAGCGGCGCAGGTGCATAGCCTCTGGCACGTCGCAAGACACGCGGCTCATCGGCCATTACTTTGACGACCGAATCATCCACGCGCTGTGCAATTGGGCGATTGTGCGTCAGAAAGAATTCGGCGATGTGGCCCAAGCGGATAATCGCATCACTATTATCAATGCACTGCGGCTCATCGGACAGGTTGCCCGATGTCAGCACAATCGGACGATGCATGCGGCGCAGCAACAAGTGATGCAGCGGTGAATTCGGCAGCATGACGCCGAGTGTTTGCACGCCTGGCGCAACGCTTGGCGCGACTTCGGTACGGTACGGCGAGCGGTAGCGAACTGGTTGGAGGTCGGCTATGTCGCTGCCGCTCGTCGTATCGTATCGCGTTAGAATCACAATTGGTGCAGCATTACTTTGCAGCAACTTGGTTTCAGCTTCACTCAACTCGCAATATTCGCGCGCAATCTCCAAATCGCGCACCATCAGCGCAAATGGTTTGCGCTCGCGTTGCTTGAGTTGTCGCAATCGCGCAACCGCCTCTTCGTTGGTGGCATCGCAGGCGAGTTGAAAGCCGCCGATGCCTTTGATGGCTACGATGTGGCCTTTTTGCAGGAGTGTGCAGGCGGCGTCCACATCATCCAACATTGAGAACATTTCGGCGGTGATAGGCTTGCCATCGGCGCGTTCGAGCTTGGCAACGGGGCCGCATTTGTAACAGGCAATCGGCTGCGCGTGAAAGCGGCGGTCTGACGGATCGTGATATTCGCGGCTGCATGCTTCGCACAACGCAAAATCCTGCATCGTTGTGTTTGGACGGTCGTACGGAATGCTGCGAATGATGGTAAGACGCGGGCCGCAATGTGTGCAGTTTGTGAACGGATAGCGGAAGCGCCGCGCAAACGGATCAAGCGTTTCTGTGCGGCAGGCTTCGCACGTAGCAGCATCCGGCACAACGCCTGTGTGAACGGCGGTAACCTGGCTTTCGATGATTTGAAATTCGGATTGCAACGGCAATTCGGCGGCGACCTTGCGAATGATTTCATCTATGCGCGCGAGCGGCGGAGCCTGTGTTTGCAGGGCTGCAACGAAATTCTCGATATTCTCAGGATTGCCGCAAGCGTGGATGGCGACGCCCTTACCGTTATTGGCAACAGTGCCGCGAATATGATGTTGCCGCGCCAATCGCCACACGGTCGGACGAAAGCCTACGCCTTGCACTAGCCCGCGCACCGTAATGTGTTCGGCGACTTCTGCGCTAGTTTTGGAAGCTGCTTCGGTCATTGTTTGACTTCATCAGAAAGCTGCCAGAGCAGCGCGCGATTATTGCCGGAATCGCATACGAGAACATTGTTGCCCGCAGCCATCAGATTATACGGCCAGCACAAACTATCGCGCTGTGGCCTGCCCCAGCGGTTGTCGCCTTTGGCCTGAAAATCTGGTTGTCCAGCAAGCAAACTGGCAGCGGCTCCGGTTTCGCAATCGTTATAATGCCAGCCGAGCAAGCGTGAACTCGCGGTGTCGGCGACGAGCAAGTAATCATTCACTACGCTGATGCCATACGGCATATTCAGACTGGCGGCGCTCGGCCAATAGGCGGATTGATTATGGTCTACGCAGGTAAAATCGCGTTGTCCGATCATGACATCGCAGGGCGCATTGTTGCTTTGCGGAAGGCTTTGCCAAATCATCACGCGGCTGTTGCCGGCATCGGTTACGCAAAGCCTGTCACGCCAAAGCGCAATCGCGTGTGGCCAGCGCATACTCGTCGCATTCGGATCGCCACCGCCATTTTCATTGCGTGAATTGAAATTGGGCTGACCTAACACCAAATCCGCCGCTTGACCATTGCGTGCGGGTACTCCATTCCACATCAGCACGCGGCGGTTGCCCGTGTCTGCCACCCACAAACGCGTGCCGTCCCAATGCACGCCGTAAGGCCAGAACAACGTCGTAGCGGTGGGCGCATCGCTGCTGTGATTGCCTGCTGCGTTACTGAAAGCATCCTGCCCTAACACAACATCTGCAGGCACGTGACTGGATGTTGGTCGTTCGTGCCAGAGCAAAACGCGATGATTCCACGCATCGGCTACGGCCAGGCCATTGCCACATTGCGCGACACCCGTTGGCACGTTCAGCGATTGGGCGGTGACTTCGCCTTTGGCGTTGCGGCCTTCGTGGAAAAAGTTTGGTTGCCCGATGACGAAATCTGCGGGCGTATTGTCTACGTCCGGGCATTGCTTCCAGCCGAGCAAGCGATGATGCCCGGTATCCGCCATCCACAGCGAGCCGTCTTCACATAACCATCCGCCGCGTGGGCCAAACATCGTGTGTGGTGTCGGCGTCACAGGGATAACTAAGGCCTCGTTGACCGCGCCCAGGATGACGCTTGCGCCTTTGCTGTGGAGCAACGCACGAGCCCGACGCCGCGCCCGCCGTTTCAGCCGGGCGTTGCGTGGGAGCTAAACTGACGCGCATGGTTTGTGGCATTTACTCCTCTAATCGAACTTCCACCGCTGTCCCTTTGACGCGCACGGCGTGAACTTTCAATTGCACTTCCGGCACGGTCAGGCATTCGCCTGTCGCCAGCAAATAACGAAAGCCGTGATAGCTACAAGTAATGATGCCGTCTTGAATCTCGCCCATTTCGAGCGGCATGCCAAGATGCGCGCAGGCGTTGTCTACGCAACTGACTTCATCGCCATTGCGATACAGCAGAACGGAACGATCCTTGATTTTGCGCTCCCTGATACTGCCGTTTGGGATGTCAATAAATTCGCCTGCCGCAACCCAGCCGTGTGCTGCGCTTGATGCAAACGGACTGATGAAATGAAGCTGCTGCCCGTTGGTTTCGCTGGCACCACGACTGACCTGCTTGATGTGAATAATTTCGGGGCAATGATGGTGAATCGCCTTTTCAATGCCTTCGGCTAGGGTTTGCCCTGAAGCCGGGCAGCCGTGGCATGATCCGACCAAACGAATTTCGACTGTGTCCGGCGGTTTCACCGCAACCAATTCGACATCGCCGCCGTGTCCTTGCAACATTGGTCGCACTTCGGCGAGTGCGGTTTCAAGCCGCAATTGCAGCGGCTCTTTGACCAAGCCGTGATAGAGCAGCACACCGTACACCACGCGATCCTGCAAGGCTTCACGTAATTTAGCTCCGGCAGCCGAGTCATCCTTCAACGCGCGAATCAAGTCGTTTGAAGGCTTCTTTATGCAACTCATCAATGCCTGATTTTAAGGCTTGCGCCGTGAGTTGATGCGACTCTTCTTCCCACGTGGCGATCAACGCTTCCACCTTGCCGATGTCACTGGTCAGCCGCTCCAACTCGGCAGCAGAGTCCGCAAATTGTGTTGCCTGTTCAGCCATTGTTTTAGTTGTATTTCAGGTCTTTGAAAAGATACGGTTGCGCCGCGCCTGTCACGAGCGAAGCGATGCCTGCTGCCACCCAAATCGGCAACCCGACTTTCGCTAAGACGACGAATAGCACGACGCCAATCGCGATGCCAATTGCGGATTGCCGAAAGACATGCGCCGGGTCACGAAACATTTTGCCTTTGAGAAACAACTGCGCCGAGTTCAGAAACATGCCCCACATAATTCACCTCTCAGATGAAAGCCAAAATCACTAGCCCGATGATGATGACGGGGATGGCGTGCGTTGCGCCATATAGCGCGCCCATCATCCCGGCCATTTCATTGCCAAGGTCTTTGCCGGCCAGCTTAATGCCCATCGCCGCTCCACCCAGCAAGGCGCAGAGCAGTCCCGTCAGCAAGGAAAGTGCAATGGAAGAGGTCGAAAGTATGAACCCCAGAACTGGGGCAGGGGAATCAAACATAGATGCTCCTTTGCTACCAAAATCAGTGGATTAAGCCGTTTCCGAATGCTCTGGCAGGAACGGTTTCTGCTTCAATCTCAGCCAGCGTTTCGGCCACGATTTGTGCGCCGCCGACTTGCCCGAATTGCGTAAAAATCTGGTGCGCTTCTCGATACAACGCCAACGCTTTTTGGATGTTCGCCGCGTTGCCTATCCCTGGATTGGCAGGGTCATCGGGCAGGTTGCGCAGCACGTTTGCCTTATTCGCCAGCGTGTTAGCATATTCGAGCGGAGTGTCGCGCCGCGTGCGGACTTTCAGGGCCTCGTCGTAGGCTTCAAGCGCGCGCAGATTGTTTTCAATCACGTGGCTGCTGGAAACGTATTGCAACGCATTGCCCAGATTGTTTTGAATCATCGCGTATTCGCTCGGATGGTCTACGATGTTAATGACCTTCAGCACTTCCTCGAACGATTGTACGGCGAGGGCTTCACGCATTTTGGCCCGCTCGTCGCTCATCGGAATCGAAAGGTACGCAATGGCCAGATTGTTATGGAGAATCGCAAATTCCTGCGGATAAGCTTCGCGCGTGAAGGTGCGGAGCGCACGGTGATAGGATTGAATCGCATCCTGAATGCGCGCGGCTCCATTGCTTGCGAGCGCTTGCAACGTCAAGCCTAAATTCATTTCGACTTCGGCGATTTCTTCCGGCGTGCCGATGATTTTCAGCGCCTGCAACGCCTGCTCAAAACACGCCTGCGCTTTGTATAAAGCGGGTGCGCCGCCTGTTGGCAGCGCCTGATACGCCGTGCCTTGTCGCGCTTGAATGCGGGCGCGCAGCGCAGGCGCGGTGGCGGGACAAAGTTCCAACGCGCGTTGATACAAGGCGACAGCTTCTTCAATCTCGCGCACCGTCTTAGGCTTTTGCTGTAAGCCCATGGCGATTTCCATGAGCATCTCGGCTTTCTCTTCAGGCGTAACGGCTTCGATCTCAATGGCTCTAAGCGCGGCCTCGTATTCTGTGCTGGATATATTGCTCATCTATCCTCCAGTTTTGGCAGATTTGGGTATGCAGGCAGTCCTGAAAACTCCGGGACACGTGATCTGTTAACAGCAAAAAATCTAAGGGAACGTTATTTTTATGAAGCGAGATGGAGTTTAGCCTTACGGCTAGTGATAGTCAAATTGTTTTCACTTTGCAAACTAAGTTTACAGTAGTTTTTTTGAGAGCGGGAAATTTGTTGAAGAAACGAGGAAATGCCGAGTGTCGTGGCAGGAGATAAATCAAGCCGCTAACGCTATGGATACTTTTACTACTAAATATATTTCTCTCTGAATTAGTTCATGGGGATTCCTTCGCGTTTTGTAGGTTTCAATACCTCTGGCCTCTGGCAAGCAGATAGAAAAAAGCCTGGTCCCACTCACGGAAACCAGGCCAGTACAGGAGGAGCCTATCCCCTCTTAATAACTGTGTCTTCTCTCACAACTTTTGGAAGAGATGAAGCCCCTCTACGCCTTAACAACTTCAGTGCCATTCCCTAAACTGCCCGAATGACGAGGATCGGTTTTAATAAACCTGATGTTGTCCCTCGACGATACACAGAAGTGAATGATTTCCGCTCAGGGATTCATGCACGGGATGAGGCTTCTAGTAATTTAGGCAGGTTGATTCGTAGAACAATGAACAATGCTATCAACAAGACGATGCAAGAGGTCAAGATCGGTCGGTTTGGAGATGAAGTGCATTCCTGCTGTTGCCGCCTCAGCTTGGACGGTTAGGCGTATGTCCGCAGAGTTAAGAATAAATTGCATGGTTGGCCATTTCCGGCGGGCCTTTTTGCAGAGTTCGATCCCCGTACAATCAGGTAATTTATAATCGACAATGCAAAGTTCAAACTTCTCTTTCTCAAGAAGTTTCAAGGCTTCGGCACCACTTAATGCTGACATAGCTTCACAGCCATTCATCTTTAGCCACAACATGGTTAATTCAAGGGAATCAACATCATCATCAACGCACAAAATAGGGATGTCTCTAAACATATTTTCTTATAACAGAAACAGAGGTATTTGGGGATGCGTTTTGTTAGAGGGTCCATCGGCTTACCTATCAGCCCAACGCAAATGAAAAAATATTGGAATATACAAAAGTCAGGAGGGTTTAGCTTACTCCTGATCCTGGTAATAAACAATAATAGGCACCACCATCTGAAATATTATGTATATTATTGTAACTGAATGTCTTGTGGCTTCAAGTTTGCAGGCAGCATGTTAGTCTCGTATTAATTCTTTACAAAAAGGCTTCTTATCGGACAAGAGGGAGAATAGAAATGGCCAAACTATGCATATTAATGGCCGAGGATGATGCAGACCAGCGTGAACTTTATACATACATATTGGAGATGAATGGATTTGAAGTTCGGTCCGTGGCGAATGGAAAAGAAGCCTTTGCAGAACTGCATCAGAACCCACCAGATTTGATCCTTACTGACATCGCAATGCCAGAAATGAGCGGTTTGGAGTTGATGAAGGCGGTAAGGGAGGATGATGAATTTTCTCACGTACCGATTATCCTGATGTCATCGTTTGAGGGCGGGTCTCTGACCTTGTCTTGGATAGAAGGTGCGAGTGGAGTAATTGCCAAGCCTTTCCAACCGGATGATTTATTTGAGACTATCTTAAAAGTATTACCAGCATCACGTGGCCATTAACTAGCTATTTAGTAGCTGAGGCCGGTCTAAAACTGAGGGGATCAAAGCGATATTCGACTAATAATTGGGAGCTTTGCTCCCTTTTTCATTTGCAAAGAGTTACTTACAAATAAGGGCAAGCGCCTAGCCCGAATTTCTCAACGGATGAAGCCACAAAGCCCCTGGTAAAAGTTAGCCCAGGTTGTTTCAAGACCAGCGCGTTCTCTAACGGCGGCCTCTCCCTAAGGAAAATCGCTGGCAGGCAAAAGCACGCCGAATCGCCTGAACCTGTCTAGGGGCGATGCCAAGAAAGACAAACCGGATAAGGTCGAGCGCCTATCCGCGCGCATTGTTTTTGGTCCGAGCGATGGAACGAGTGCAGCAGTCGCATGGCTGAGCAGCGGCGTAGTCATTGCAAAAATCGCGACTGAAAAAAGGCTCTGGAAGAGGCCTGCTGAGAACGTGTCTTCGGAAGTACGACCAGCGAGATGAAAAATATTCCGGCAGCATTTACGGGTTGTTTTTCCCCCGGTTCTGTAAACATAAAGACACATGCAGAAAACTACCTGATTACAGAGCCGGGGGACTCGTCGTTGAGAAATTCGGATTAGCTTCGCTTCAGCTAGTGGAACAGACGGTACAGCCTTCAATCGCTTCAGCCCAAGTGCAAAAAAAACCTCCGCTCTGCTTTAGCTGAAGCTGGTCAAAAGAGAAATTGTTTTTTATATTCGCCATCAAGTAAAACCTTGCTGACCACTAGCTGAAGCTAGTGGCAATTGATTAAGCCCGTGGCAATTGATTAAGCTCAGATTAGCCGCCAAACTCGAAACCGCTATTAATCAGGAATCGCTATGATAACCCGAATGCTACGACTGATGATTTCAATGTTTGTTTTGCTGCTGTCTTCCACCTTCGCCTTGGCGCAAATGACTCCGCCGAATCTGAATGGCTTTGATGGGTTTGTAGCGCAGGTGATGAAGGATTGGAAAGTGCCCGGCATTGCCGTCGCCATTGTGAAGGATGGCAAGGTCGTGTATGCACAAGGTTACGGCTACCGCGATGTCAAACAGCAATTGAAGGTGACGCCGGACACGCTGTTTGCTATCGGCTCCTGCTCGAAAGCGTTCACGGCGGCGGCGCTCGGTATACTGGTGGACGAAAAGAAACTCGAATGGGACAAGCCTGCCAGGACATATTTGCCGGAATTGACGTTCTCCGACGATTACACAACGACGCACCTTCGCCCGCGTGATTTGGTGTCGCATCAATCGGGCTTGCCGCGTCACGATTTTATTTGGTACGGCTCGCCGCTGTCGCGGAAAGACTTATTCGAGCGGCTGCGCTATTTAGAGCCGAGCGCGCCGCTGCACACGAAGTATCAGTACAATAACCTGATGTTTATGACGGCAGGCGTCTTGCTTGAACGCATCGCAGGCGTGACGTGGGAAGAGTTTGTGCGCCAACGCATCTTCACACCGCTTGGCATGAAGAACTCCAATTTCTCGGTCACCGCGATGCAACAAGCGGCGGATTTTTCGCTGCCGTATGACGAAGAAAAAGGCGAAGTCAAAGTGATTCCATTTCGTAACATTGATGAAATCGGCCCCGCCGGTTCGATCAATTCCAGCGTCAACGAAATGACCAACTGGCTGTTCCTGCAAATGAACAAGGGCAAGGTCGGTGACAAGCAAATCATTTCCGAGCGGAGCTTGCTGGAAACGCAAACGCCGCAAATCGTCTCGGGCGGCGATTTGCGGTACGACGAAGCATTTTACGCAAGCTACGGGATGGGCTGGGGAGTGTACGTCTATCGCGGTCATCACACCATTCGACATGGCGGCGGGATTGACGGGTTCACCTCCAATGTCACCGTATTGCCCAAAGACAAAATCGGCGTGGTCGTGCTGACCAATTCGTCTTCGCCCGCGAGCGGATTGATCGCCAATATGGCGCTGGATCGTATGCTTGGCTTGAGCGAAGTGCCGCACGTCCAACGCGCCAAGGAAGCAGAGGCCAAAGGCAAAGAAGCCGCTGCCAAAGCCAAAGCCGACGACGAAGCCAAACGCAAGAAAGATACAAAGCCGACGCTTGCCTTGCAGGAATACACCGGACAGTTCGAGCATCCGGCCTATCAAACATTGACGATCACGCGCGACGGCGAGCAGTTGAAAGGGAATTTACACGGGCTGCCGTTTACGCTGAAGCATTATCCACTACGATGTGTTTCAAGATGCGGACGGCACATTGGGCGGGCGCAAAGTCGCCTTCCAGATGAACAAAGCGGGCGAGTTGGATCGCGTGGCGATTTTGCTGGAGCCGAGCGTGAAAGAGATCGTTTTCACGCGCAGGAAAGACAGCAATGTCGCCGCGACAACGGGCAAATGAATCAGGAGCAACAGTCATGCAAATTACCTACAGTGAAGCTCCGCTGGGGGCGGAAATCAACGGCCTCGATCTGGCCCAACCGTTGGACGCCGCGACGTTTGCGCAGATCGAAGACCTCTTTCACGACCGCAGCGTGATCGTCTTTCGCGATCAACATTTGACCGACGAACAACAGCTCGCCTTCAGCCGTCGGTTCGGCGAACTCGAAATTCATGTGGCGAAACAGTATCTGAAACCTGACTCCCCGGAATTATTGATCGTCTCCAATGTCATCGAAGCTGATCGCCCTATCGGAATGCAGGACGCCGGGCAATATTGGCACACCGATCTTTCTTACATGGCCGTGCCCAGCCGCTGCTCGTTACTTTACGCGCTCGAAGTGCCGGTGCAGGACGGCGTCGCACTGGGCGAAACGCTCTTTGTGAGTACGACGTATGCGTACGACACGCTGCCAGCAGCATTGCAGGCGCGGCTCCAGGGGGTGCGCGCGCTTCATCGCTACGGCGACCGCTACCAGAAGATGAGCCAGACCACCGGAGGGCGCACCGCGTTGAGCGCCGAAGCACTGAAGCAGATACCCGACGTTGTCCATCCGGTGATTCGCACGCATCCGGTCACAGGCAGAAAATGTTTGTACGTCAACGAAGGGTTCACTGTCGCGCTGGAAGGATTGCCCGCAGCAGAGAGCGCGACGTTATTGCCAGAATTGTATCAACACATTGTCCGCCCCACGAGCATTTACCGGCACAACTGGCGTGTCGGCGATCTGTTGATGTGGGATAACTGCGCGACGCAACATTGCGCGGTGGCAAATTATGCGTTGCCGCTGCGCCGACGTATGCAGCGTGCCACCGTGCGGGGGAGCGTACCTTATTAAAGCTATAGCTGAGTGGTGTCTCCGGCACGAAGGCACCAATTTATTTGCGATAAAGTAACGGAAAACTTCTTTACCCACAGGATAGAAAATGTTTAAGACAAACCGCATGTGCAATCTCAAAAAAACGTCCGCGCTTCGATGTGAACCCGAACACTGGTGAGCCGCTCAACCAACAAAGGCGTTGGCGCGTAGCGGAAAATTCGATCTACCACGACCCACAACATCCGTCGCGCATTCTGCTGCCAATTGTGCCGACGAATTCGGCAGGCAGGTAATTGCAACAAAGGAGAATATGCATGAATAGAACGTTGATCATCCTGGTGCTAGCAGTAATAGCCAGTGCGTCCTCGTTCGGACAAAGCTCGCAAAGCGAAGCGCTCATCAATCGAGCGAAGGCGCTTGAGCTCAAGACAGCCTATGAACCACCGTCGGGCGACGCGCTCACGCATCACGCCGCAGGCTTTGCGAAGGTCATGTGTTCGGCGGTTTTCATCACCGGCCTTGATCCTGACTTCGCGGCAGCTAATGTGGGCGGCTTTACTGCGCCGATCAATCAACGCGCCAAAATGGGCAAGCCCGTGATTGATCGTTCAAGCCAAACTGTCTCCATCACGTTGCCCAATGGCATCAAGCGCACGGCGAAATATTTCGGCTCGCAAGGCTGTATTACCCTGCCGCTTGGCAAAGAGGCGCTGAACTTCAGGCCTGTCGAGGTCAAGAGCAAATTGCCCGGCAGCGGACAAGCAGGCCTGGCCGATGGGAGATGTTTTGCCCAAAACGCAATTGCCTACAGAGATCAATGCCGACAAACTTCAACAAGCGATAGACGCCGCGTTTGCCGATACAGAGGGGATGACCGCTGCATTTGTGGTGACTTGGAAAGGGCGACTGATAGGCGAGCGATACGGCGCAGGCATCGCCGCGCAAACGCCGCTCGAAAGCTGGTCAATGGGCAAGAGCCTGACGGCAACCTTGATGGGCATATTGATCAAGCAGGGCATATATACGCTGACACAACCGGCGCCGATTCCCGAATGGCAAGGGGCGAACGACCCGCGCGCCAAAATTCGCATCGCAGACATATTGAATATGTCGAGCGGCATTCGCATTCGCGCGCCGCAAGACCCTGATTATGTGGACGACGGACGCTATCCCGATCATCTGTACTTGTACACCGGCAGCGAAAATCTTTTCCACTACGCCGCGACGCGCCCGCAACAATGGCTGCCCGGTCAGGTCGGGCGCTATCGCAATACTGAACCGGTGCTGACGAATTATCTGATTCGTCTCGCGCTCGAAAAACGAGGCGAAAATTACTGGGCTTTCCCGCGCCGCGCGCTGCTCGATAAGCTGGGGATGCGCACGATGGTGATGGAAACAGATTCGCACGGCAATTTTCTGACACAAGGTTACGAATTTGCTTCGGGGCGCGATTGGGCGCGGCTCGGCAATCTGTATTTGCAGGATGGTGTGTGGAACGGCGAGCGGTTGTTGACATCAGAATTCGTAAAGTTCATCCAAACGCTCGCGCCCGCGTGGAAAGCGGATGGTCGTCCGATCTATGGCGGCTTTTTCTGGCTGAATGGGGATGGCGAATATCCCATGCCGAAAGAAGCGTATTTTATGGCAGGCGCAGGCGGACAATGGACAATGATCATTCCCTCGCACGATTTGGTCGTTGTGCGATTGGGGCATTACCGAGGCAGCACACCAGGCACCAGGTCATTCAAGAATGCTCTCGCTTTGTTGATGGAAGCCGTGCCGCGCAAGAGCTAAAGCGAAAGGAGCGACCCAGATGAATTCCACTCAAACAACTCGGCGAAACTTCCTGGCTGTGACAGCAGGAGCAGTGGCGGCACTGAATATGGAGGCTTTCGGGCTGCCACGTTTGCTGAACGCACAAACCGCCGACAGCAATCTCACCTCACTGACCCTGCGTCAGGCGTCCGACCTCCTGCGCAAGAAAGGCGTCACCTCGGTGGCGTTGACGCAAGCCTGCCTCGCGCGCATTGAGAAGTATCAGCCTGCGGTGAACGCTTTCATCACCGTCACCGCGGAAAAGGCGCTCGCGCAAGCGCGCGAGGCGGATGCGGAAATCAAGGCCGGAAAATGGCGCGGGCCATTGCACGGCATTCCGCTGGCGCTCAAAGATAACATTGATACAGCAGGCATCCGCACGTCCGCCGCCAGCGCCTTGTTTGCCGACCGCATCCCGACGGAAGATGCTGAGGTAGTGCGCCGATTAAAAATCGCCGGGGCGGTGATACTGGGCAAACTCAACATGGATGAGTTTGCGGCAGGCGGAACTTCGTCGAGCACCTACTTCGGCCCAGTGCATAATCCGTGGGCGTTGGATCGAAGCGCCAGCGGTTCTTCCGGCGGTTCCGGGGCGGCGGTTGCCGCCGAGCTTTGTTTTGGTGCGCTGGGCACTGACACGGGCGGTTCGATACGCGGGCCGGCCTCGGTCTGCGGGATTGTCGGTTTCAAGCCGACGTATGGGCGATCCAGCATTCGCGGCATTATTCCCTTATCCTGGACGCTCGATCACGTCGGGCCGATGTGCCGCACCGTTGAAGATACGGCGCTACTGTTGCAGGCCATCGCCGGATATGATGCACAAGACACGACTTCCGCAGATATAGCGGTACCCGATTTTGTCGCGGGCCTGAAAACGCCTCTTACGGGATTGCGCCTCGGTCTGCCACGCGTCCAGTTTTATGACAAACTTGATCCAGAGATCGCCGCAGCCATGCAAGCGGCGCTGCTGGTGCTGGGCAAACTCACCGCCGAGACGCGAGAGGTTGAACTGCCGCCGACAGGAACGATTTACACGGCACTGGGCGGAGCCGAAACCTACGCCTATCACGCCGCCTCATTCGCCCGCACGCCACAACTTTATCAAGTAACATTGAAGCGGCGGCTGGAGGCAGGGGCAAAAGTTTCGACCGCAGATTATGTGCAATTGCGCCGCGAGGTGGATCAGTTGCGGCGCACCATCAGCGGCGTTTTCGGGCAAGTGGATTTGCTCATCACTCCGATGTTGAAGCAGCCACCGCGCAAGCTTGAGGAAATCCTCAAACGCACGGAAAGCGGTCTGCCCGCGCCTCCTGAACTGGGCAATAGCAATGCCTTTAATATTTTCGGCCTGCCGGCGCTTTCGCTTCCCTGTGGCTTTACAAAAGCCGGCCTGCCTATCGGCTTGCAAATCATCGGCCCGCATTGGGCGGAAACGCGTGTGCTGGCGCTGGCGGCGGCGTATGAGCAGGCGACGGAATGGCACAAACGGCGTCCGCCGCTGCCAGAGGCTAACAAACCGTAATACTTGCTGCGCGGCAGATGTTGCCTGCGGCGCATTGCCTTCGATGGGGCAATCCAGAGCGGGCGAGAGTGGCAACTACAGACTATTTTGCGTGACAGGTGTTGGCAATGCGCCGGACGCCAAGCAGGGGTGCGATTGAACATGGTAAACTGAGGATGGAAGGCGGCGATGGATATGTTTAGCCGCTTAGTCAGCACCAAACGATTATCAAATTTGTGAGCGTATCCTGAACATTAACCTGAACATTGAGTAAGTATGAAAGTGTGTTTCCTAATCGCATTATTGTTATTTTTACCCCTACAACCGACCCGTGCACAACCGCACAGCGAACTGACTAATCCGGCCAAAGCCTGGTGGGAACACATCAGATTTTTGGCCGATGACAAACTGGAAGGGCGCGACACTGGCAGCGCAGGCCACCGTCAGGCTGCCGAGTATATTGCCGCTGGTTTCAAGCGCGCGGGCTTGAAACCAGCGGGGACCAAAGGCTACCTGCAACCGGTGCAATTTGTTACGCGCCGCGTGCAGGAAGACCAGTGCAGCTTAGCGCTCGTGCGCAATGGGAAAGTTGAATCCATCGTGTTGGGAGAAGAGGCAACATTCAATATGCGCATTGCGCACGCGCCCCGTGTGGAAGCGCCGCTGGTTTTTGTGGGCTATGGACTAAGCGTGCCGGAAGCGAAGCACGATGATTTTGCCGGGCTTGATCTGAAAGGCAAAGTCGTTGTCTTGCTCACAGGCGGGCCACCACAGATTTCCGGCCCCTTGAAAGCGCATTATCAATCCACGCGCGGCGCAGCCTTAAAACGCGCGGGCGTCATCGGCGTCATCTCCATTCAAAACCCGCGCGGCCAGGATATTCCCTGGGAGCGTTCCAAGCTGGCGCGGTTTCGGACGACGATGGCCTTAGCCGATGCTGAACTGCGTGGTGGTTCGGATCAACAACTGGCCGCGACGATGAACCCCGCGCACGCCGAGAAACTCTTTGCCGGGTCAGGCCACACTTTTGCTGAAATCATGGCCTTGGCAGATAAGGGCGAACCGTTGCCACGCTTTGCTCTGTCGGCTTCGGTGCGCGCGCAAGTGAAGTACGAGAGCAAGCAACTTGAATCGCAAAATGTGGTTGGCCTCTTGCCGGGCACTGATCCAAAGCTGAAGAACGAATATGTTGTGCTCTCCGCACATCTGGATCACATTGGTACGGGACAGCCCATCAAGGGCGATGGCATTTACAACGGTGCGATGGATAACGCTTCAGGGATTGCGACGCTGCTCGAAAGCGCGCAGGCCTTGCAGCAAGCGCGTTTGAAGCGGTCGGTGCTCTTTGTTGCGGTGACCGCCGAAGAGAATGGTTTGCTTGGCTCAAAGTATTTTGTCGCGCATCCAACCGTGCCTGCCCAGGCGCTGGTGGCGAATATAAATATTGACATGTTCCTGCCCCTCTTTCCGCTGCACAGCCTGATTGCACAAGGCTTGGAGGAATCGAACCTCGCGGCGGATTTGCAGGCCGTCGGGCAAGAGTTGGGGCTGCAAATCCTGTCTGACCCTGAGCCGGAGCGCAATGCCTTCACCCGCAGCGATCAATACAGCTTTATTCAGCGCGGCGTGCCTGCGGCTTCCTTGAAAGTAGGCTTTACCAAAGGCTCGCCCGAACATGAAATCATCAAACGCTGGCGCACCGAACGCTACCATGCGCCTTCGGACGATTTGCACCAACCCGTAGATTTTCAAGCCGCTGCTGATTTCAATCGCGCGTACCTGCGCATTGTTACCGCTATTGCCAATCGCAGCGAGCGCCCACGCTGGAATTCGGATAGTTTTTTTCGACGCTTTGCACAGCAATAGCGTAAAACAATGAGGTAGCAAAATGTTTATAGTTCGATTTGTACTGGTGGTTTTGCTGATGAGTTGCACCTGTTCTTTGGCGCTGAGCCAGTCAGGCGCTACAGAAGTGCGGGTGATGAGCTTCAATATTCGCTATGGCACCGCGAATGATGGAGACGATCACTGGGACAAGCGCAAAGAGTTTTTGCTTGAAACCATTAAGACTTTCAATCCCGATTTGTTAGGCACGCAGGAGACGCTGGGGTTTCAACGAGATTATCTGGCTCAGCATTTATCGGGCTATGAGGTGCTGGGTGTCGGGCGCGATGATGGCAAAGAGAACGGCGAGATGACCGCGTTGTATTTCCGCCATGACCGCTTTGAGAAACTGGACGGCGGACATTTCTGGCTCAGCGAAACGCCCGACATCGCGGGTAGCAAAAGCTGGGATGCGGCGTTGACGCGCATGGTCACGTGGGTCAAGCTGCGCGACCGTCGGCAGCCCAAAGCCAAACCGCTCATGTTTTTCAATACGCATTTCGATCATCGCGGCGTGCAAGCGCGGATTGAAGCCGCGAAACTTTTGCGCCGTCGCGTGGCGGAAGCTCTGAAAACCTGTCGTGTGATTGTGACGGGCGATTTCAATGCAGGCGATGACAGCGAGCCGTATCGCGCGTTTTTTGCAAAGAATGAGAATCAGTCTGCGCCCGTTGCCGATGCGTTTCGCTTGGCAAACCCCACGCGCACCACGAATGAAGGAACCTTTTCCGGCTTCAAGGTCGAAGCGACGACCGGCCCGCGTATTGATTGGATTGGCGTTTCGCGGGATTGGCAAGTGGTGAAAGCGATGATTGATCGAACCGCACGCGAAGGACATACGCCATCAGATCATTTCCCGATAGAAGCAGTGGTACGTCCCAACAAGCGTTAGACTACTAACTTTAGTTGGGGGGGCCTTGCCCGCCACCGCCGCCACCAAAGCCTCCCAACAAGCTCACTTGCAACAGCGGCGCTTGATTGAAGTATAAACACAAGAACAGCGCACAACATGATAGTTGCAAATAGTTTGGCAAGGTGGTGAGCGGCGCTGCTGGCTGTAAGAAAATAAAACCACGAAGAAAAGAGAGAGAGACGGCAGGCAAAAGGGAAGGAGCGCAAGAGGAAAAGCAGGGCATTGTGGCCCCGTTTCCTCTTGCGCTCCTTCCCTTTTTGCTCCCTCTCCTTGTGTTATCGGTGCTTCGCGGTTGGTAGAATTATTATAATCTTGGTACTCAGCCTCTGTTCCCTCTTACAACGGATGGAACGAGGTTCGCACGTCAATCTCCGCCTCAATCAAACCTGCTTGGACGAAATTGTCGAATCGTACCAGCAGTGATTCCGTAATCTCTTGTCCCGCTGCCAGCAGCGGTTCGCCGGTTTTTGACGTGAGGGTCTGGTCGAGCAGCATGCCAGGTTTTACCTCTGCAATAGGCAGGTGGGCTTCCAGGGTTTCGTCAGTTCCCGGACCAATCAATTGCTTCAGCATTTCCAGCAGCATCGGCAGATACCAACCGCTGCGTTGGGTCAGTTCATACCATGCCTGTTGCGGCGATTGGCCCGCGTAGATCAAACGGTCAAAATCACTGGCGACGCGGAGAATTTGCGCACAACATTTGACGAGGGCGGGGTCTGAGGTTTGCTCAAGGGATTCCGGTGGATCATCAAAGTGATAGTTTTGATGCGCAATGATCTCGGCCACGACTTGCAGGCGCGGAATGCGAATCAGCAGGTTGTAGGTAATTTGCGGATGGGTATCGTATAACTCCTGCTCTTCCGGGAGGAGTGGTTGGTTATTGAAAACTTTCAGCAGGATTTCCTGCGGTACTGTGATTGTCCCCACCTGCGACAGCAGCGCCGCCAGTTCCATTTGCCAAAGATTACGGATACCGAGCTGGAGGGAGATTTTGTGCGCCAGATGTTTCACGCGAATGGTGCGCCCAAAGGCCGTGGTATTGGCCATCGCCAGCAACTCGACCATCACCTGCATGCTTTTATGCAAGGTCTCTTCCAGTAATTCTTTTTCCGTGGTAATCAGCCGATACTGTTCCACGCCGGCACGTAGCGAATGAATCAGTTTATCGGAGTCACAGGGTTTGGTCAGAAAGCGAAAGATGTTGCCTTCGTTGATGGCGTCCATCGCGGTTTGCTGATCGGCATTGCCCGTGAGCATCATGCGGACGCTGTCCGGCGACATATCTTTTACCTTCGCCAGCAATTGCACTCCGTCCATTTCCGGCATCCGCATATCCGAAACGATGACGGCAAACGGATCGTTACTTTCAATCAACGCCAGCGCCTGCGCCCCGCCTTCCGCTATCGTAATGTCAAACTCTTTTCGTAAGGTTCTTTGCAGACCCTGCAAAAGATCAGGTTCATCATCTACACAGAGAACTCTTCGATTCATACTAAAACTCCTTTGAAAAGCTGGTGCAACCTGCCGGCTGCGTTGTTGTTGCTGGGTGTTGCCTGGGACGGGAACAACTCCTTGAGAAAAATGTATGGGCAAGTAAGCCGTTGGGTAATCCGGTTATTGGCCATTGGTCATTTGCTATTGCTCCCTGTCTCCACGATGACAAATGGCCAATGAAACGAGCGACCACCAGAAGCTTTGCTGCCGTGTTTGGCTGCCTGCTATTTGTGCTTACGGGTGACTGGGTCAAGGAGCGGGAGTCGGATAATAAAGGTGGTGCCTTGCCCCATTTCGGTGTCAAACGTCAATTGCCCTTGATGTTTTTCGACGATCACCGTATGAGAGATCGCCAAGCCTTGCCCGGTGCCGAGGCCCACTTCTTTGGTGGTGAAAAAGGGCGCGAAAATATGTTCGCGGGCGTGCGCAGGAATGCCGGTGCCTGTATCCCGAATGCGGATTTCGGCCCATTGCTTCCCGACGGTGCGCGTCGTAATCGTGATTTTCCCTTTGCCCTGTGCCCCCTTTTTGGTGACATCGCTAATCGCATGCGCGGCGTTAATAACCAGATTCAGAATGACCTGACTGATTTCTCCGAGCAGACAGGGAACCAGCGGCAGGGCGGCATCAAAATCAGTTTCCAGGTCGGCCACATATTTCCACTCGTTGCGGGCTACGGTGACGGCGCTGGCAATGGCTTTATTCAGGTCGGAATCTTTTTTCTCGTGCGATCCCGGATGAGAGAAATCTTTCATGGAGCGCACAATGCTGGTAATACGCGACACGCCATCAAGCGATTGCTCCAGCGCCTTAGGGATTTCTTCACACAGATAGGCGAGATCGGCGTTGGCTATTTCTTGTTTCACGCCAGCAATAAACTCCGCGCTGATCGCGTCGGGTTGCACGGCCTGCAACAATTCCTCCATTTTTTCCAGCACGACTCCCAAATCCTGAAAAGCGGCTTGTACAAAACGGGTGTTATCGCCGACAAATTGCATCGGCGTATTGATTTCATGCGCAATTCCGGCAGCCAGTTGGCCAATGGCTTCTAGTTTTTGGGCCTGCCGCAATTGATTTTCCATCGCTTTGCGTTCCGTTAAGTCAGTTGAGATTCCCAGCAGCAAGAGCGGTTGGTCCGGCCCCAGCGCCAGCGGAAGTTTCACGGTTTGCAGCCAATGCACATGGCCCTGAAAATCCGTCTGTTTTTCTTCCAGGATCAATTTTCCTTGCTGACTTTCCAACACTTCCTTGTCCTCTTGCCTTAACCTTTCGGCTTCTTCCGGCGGCTGAAAGTCAGCGTCGCTTTTGCCCTGCATTGCTTCGGGGCATTGGCCGTAGAGTTGGGCAAAGGCGGCATTGACCAAATGAAATTTGCCTGCTTCATTTTTGACAACAATGGGATTCGGCACCCCATTGACGACGTGGTGGAGGAAGTTTTGGGTTTTGCTGAGTTCTTCTTCGGCGCGGTTGCGTTCGTTAATTTCCGTTTTCAGCGATTCATTGGCGAGGGATAAACTCGCAGTACGCTCTTGCACTCTGGCTTCTAACTCGACCGCCGCTTGGGCCAGGGCATTCTCGATGCGTTGGCGCTCGACTCGTTGCGCGATTACTTCCGAAATCATGTGCAAGGTGTCGAAGGCATCGGGCGTAATGGGCGCGCAGGAAAAAATCGTCAAGACCCCGATCAGGCGATTTTCGATCATCAGCGGGAACCCTGCCGCACTCATCAGACCTGCTGTGAGTTGCGCACTGAGATCATCGGGCTGAACGTTGTTGACGTAACAAGGCTGCCGTTCTTTGACGACTCTGCGGCTGATGGCATCGCCGGTTGGCGTGGGGGCCGGATACTCGCACACCTGCCCCAGCTCATTCACCTCGGTTTGTAAGGTCAGCGTTTCGAGGTCGGTTAACCGCTTGCCCCCTAATGTCCAAATGCGCACTACTCTGGCTTGCAATTGTTCGACGATGGCTTCGGCCACCTGGCGCAAAATGTCATTCAATAAAACGCCCGGCGTGGCCAGCGCCGCATTGATTTCCGCCCGCACCGCGGAATGGTATTCGCTTTGTTTCAGGAGGGCCAATGCCTCTTTATGCGCCGAATTATCACGCAGAATACCGGCCAGAAAGATTTCCTCATTGAGCTTGAAGTAGCTGCAAGACAGTTCCATCGGGATTGTTTTCCCCGTGGCGTGACGAACCGGAATTTCCGCTCCGGTCCAATGCAGTTGCCCCGTTGCCAGCCAGTGCTTTATTCCCTGCCAATGTGCTGTCTCCTGGTTTTCGGGCATCAGCATGGTTAACGGACGACCCAGGAGTTCCTCTGGTTGGTAGCCCAGCAGCTTTTCTGCGGTGGCATTGATGAAGATGATGTCGCAGCTTTGGTTGATGGTGAGAATCACATCAGGAGCGGCTTCGGCCAATGCCCGAAAGCGTTCCTCGCTGGATTCCAGCGCGACGGTGTGTTGGGCATTTTGCTGCATTTCCCTTGTCGCTCGCAGGCAATAGGTAAAGAGGAAAATGTCCATTAGGATGACCCAGCGAACAGAGAAGAGCCAGGGCCAGGTGCTGCCGGTCACAATGCCGTTGAAAGGCACCAGCGAAAACAAATCTCGCGCCAGATGGTCTGCTGCCGCCGCCAGCGTGGCCAGCAGAAGTACGCGCCAGTCACGGTAGAAAGCCAGAAAGCCCAGCGAACCAAAAAAGTGGAAACGGGTTTCGATGTGCCCCTTCAACAGATATGCCAAGAAGCCTGACAGCAGCATTTGATTGACTGCGATCACATATCGCGTAATGGTCGCTCCGGGATAGCTAAGTGCCAGAATAGATGGGGGCAATGTTAGCAAACCGCCTGCCCCGATAACGAACCAAAGGCGAGTCTGGTTTGCGACGCCATCCCCAGCCGTGACGAAAGAGGCGATGATAATACTGGCCAGCCATTGGAGCGGCATCAACCAGATGAAAATCCGATCAGTTGATTGATAGATGGCAAGCTGATGGCTGTGAAAAAGTTCGTTCGCACGAGCAGGGCTGGCGTGTAGGCTGAGTTGTAACGAACTGGGGGTTTCGAGCATTCTAAATGTCCTTATGTCAGCCAGATACTATTGTCTTGCGTAAAATAGTCTGAGCAGAAAATGTCCTGAGTAGCTTGTCTGATTGGGAGGTCAGGCGAAAGCTCGCGGACAGGGGGAGGCCGCTTATCTCACTTGTCGGCATCTTGTGAAATAACTTTAGCAAAATCTTCACAGACGCGCGCAACAGGGCAGGTCTTAAAAAATCTCATAAAAATTTTGTAGAAGTGAGAGCGGCTGCCGCTGCCGTTCGTCTTAGTCCCTGTTCGCCGAGATTGGCAGCGGTTTCGCGCACAAGTGTTTCGCCAATGAGCCAGCCGTAGCGACTGGCAGGGAGTTGTGTGTTCGCCGCCGGAGCAGGGAGGAAAAATGAAATTAGCTAATAGCCTGGTAAGATTCCTGACTTTGACGATGCTAATGCTGCTGACAGTCATCTTCAGCGCCAAACCGCACACGCTCCCTGCCGTCTCCGCCGCTACTTCCAAACAAGAGTTGCTCAAAGAAACACTCGGAAAAATGTCGCTATGTTTTATTGAGAACAGCGGGCAGCTCGACAAACAGGTGGCGTATTACGTGCAAGGGCGTGACAAAATGCTGTACTTCACGCCACAAGGAATCACCTTTGCTTTGGCGAATATGACGCTGAGCCAAAGCCCGACCAAGGTTCCCGCGCGCTGGATTGTGAAGCTCGAATTTCTGGGCGCGAACCCGCAAGTAAAGATCGTCGGCAAGCAGCAAACCGCCACCGTTTTTAGTTATTTTGTTGGCTCTCCTGAGCAGTGGAAGGGCGAGCTGACGGCCTATCAATCCATCGTATATGAAGACCTTTGGCCGGGCATTGATCTGGTCTATTCTGGCAGTGGCGATCAGTTGAAATATGAATTCGTCGTGCAGCCGGGCGCGAACCCCGAGCAAATCCGCCTCGCCTATCGTGGCGTTTCGGCCTTGCTGTTGCGCACCTTGGGCGGCCTGGAAGTCAGGACGCCGATCTCTACCTGGGCGGACGACAAACCTGCTTCGTATCAGGGAGTGAATGGGCTGCGCGTCAAAATTTCGGCTGCCTACGCGCTGGAAAAAAAGTCCCACGAATATCGGTTTCTGCTCGGTAACTATGACCGCAGCCAGCCGCTGATGATTGCTCCAGCCTTGAAGGACGGGGCAGCGTTCGCGTTTCGGCATGCTGCCTCATTAACCAACACGCCGAAGCGCGAACGCTGAACTAAGGATTTGGGCTCTGTCTGAAAAAAAATATTTTCGCGGCCTGAAGGAAAGCGGTGCGTTTTTTCGCATGTACTACATGGACGGCAATCGTTCCCCGTCACAGCGGGGAATACACGCGCTGTCTGTGGTGCAGAAGTTGCATCACCCACGATGGCTGAAACAACAATAGAATTCGCGCAAAACTCACAATATCGTTAGTCACGAGACCGGCCCTGCTTCTCACTACTGGCAAAACTCAACCACACCTGATGAGGTGTCATCATCCATCCCCTCCGGCCCTACATAAGAGGGGTGATATTAACCCAGAGGAAAAAATATGCGGTTACACCTGGATTTACGGATAGTCACAAGAGCGTTGTTCGTTCTCATCTGTTTAGGCTGCGCTCACCACCTCGTCGCGGCGCGGGTCGCAGCGACAGAAACACTTCCATTTCGTGGCACTAAACAATTCACAGTTTCTGTCAACAACGCGGCAACTTTTGCCGTACCAGCCGTGACCCGTGCGCTGCTGCAAACGGTTCCCACTGTGCAATGGTTTTCGCCCAGCAAAGTCCCCCTCGGCAATACTACGTTCACTATCAACGGCGCAAACTTCAGCAACGGCGCAGTTGCCTCACTGGATGGAATCGCCTTGCCGACGACGTTTGTCTCGGCAACTCAATTGAAAGTCGCCAGCAATTTCATGCAATCGGGCAGCGGCAAAATCACCGTTGCCAATCCCGGCGGCGGAGTTTCTTCGCCACGCCTGCTGGAATTTGGCTTGGGCATCGTCGTCACGATTTCACCTACCTCGGCAACGGTAGCGACGAACGCGACGCAACAATTCACCGCCACAGTTACAGGCACGACCAACACGAAAGTGTATTGGTATGTGAATGGCGGAAGCGCAAATGGCACCATCTCCTCAAACGGATTGTACAAAGCACCTGCGAGTGCGCCTGCTGCGCCTGTCACGATCCGCGCTGTTTGTGACGTAAACAGTGCGCGATCTGCGACAGCCACTGTCACGGTCAGCGGCGCGGCGCAAACGGTTGCCGTTAGCCTCTCGCCCACTTCCGCCAGTGTGCAGACGAACGCGACGCAGCAATTCACGGCGACTGTTACGGGCGCAGCCAACACCATTGTCACGTGGCAAGTCAACACTGTCACGGGCGGCAATACCACGACCGGAACGATTAGCAGCGGCGGTTTGTATACGGCTCCGGCGGCAGTTCCAGCCGGGGCTGTCACCGTCAAAGCCATCAGCCAGGCTGATACAACAAAATCCGCAAGTGCAACTGTGACCGTGACAGCGCCCGCGATTCCCGTCGTCATCAGCCTCACGCCAACTTCCGTTGCGCTTGCGGTGAATGCGACGCAACAGTTCGCGGCGACAGTGACGGGCACAGCAAATACGGCGGTCACGTGGCAGGTCAATACCCTCACGGGCGGTAATGCGACTGTCGGCACAATCAATAGCAACGGGCTTTATACGGCTCCAAGTGCGATTCCCTCCGGCACGATTACGGTGACTGTCGTGAGCCAGGCTGACGCGACGAAAAAGGCGAATGCGATTGTCTCAATCATTGATCCGTCCGCGATCACCGTCGGCAGGTTTTTAGAGCAAGCGACCTTTGGCCCGACGCCGCAACTGACGGCATACGTGAAGCAAATCGGCATTCAGGCGTATTTGGATGAACAGTTCAATGCGGCAGAATCTGTTTACCCTAATGGCAATGCACTGACGACCACACAGTTACGAGATCGGATGTTCTACAATTTTGCGACCGGACAGGATCAACTGCGGCAACGCACGGTACATGCCTTGAGCGAAATCATCGTGATTTCGAGCAACAAAAATTACTACGCGAATATGCTGCATCCGTGGTTGCAGATTCTGAGCAAGAACGCGTTTGGCAATTACAAAGCCTTGCTAAAGGAAATCACGCTAGACGCTTCGATGGGCAATTTCCTGGATATGGTCAACAGCACGAAGCCGGGCGCGAAAGGGGCCGCGAATGAAAACTACCCGCGCGAATTGATGCAGTTGTTTTCGATTGGCCTGTATCAACTCAATCAAGATGGATCATTGCAACTGGACGCGAACGGTCAGCCGATTCCGACCTATAACCAAAATGATGTGCGGCAATTGGCGTTGGCCTTGACTGGCTGGACGTTCAATACGGCGAACGGTGCGCCGCAATCTCCGAATCCGAATTATTATCCAGGCGCGCTGGTGCCGCTGGCGAACTATCACGACACTTCGGCCAAGACCTTTCTGGGGCAAACGATTCCAGCAAATCAGACGATGCAGAAGGATGTTGATGACGTGCTTGAGATTGTCTTCAATCATCCGAATGTCGCGCCGTTTATTGCCACGCGCTTGATTCGCGCGCTGGTGACCAGCAATCCAACGCCAGCATATATTGCCCGCATCAGCGCCGTTTTCAATAACAACGGACAAGGCGTGCGCGGCGATTTGCAAGCGGTCATTCGTGCGATTTTGCTCGACACCGAAGCGCGCAACGATGCGCCGGGGAATGATTTCGGCAAGCTGCGCACGCCGATGTTTCATCATCTGGCGCTGTTCCGCTTGCTCGGTGCCACGATTTCGCAGCCGACGCAGTATGTTTATGTCTACGACAATATGGGCGAAGGTGTGCTGAATGCGCCGTCGGTCTTTGGCCATTACTCGCCGACGTACCGCATCCCAAAACAGACGCCGCCGCTCTTTGGGCCGGAGTTTCAAATTCACGGCCCCGGCGAACTCGTCAATCGCGGCAATTTCCTCTGGAACTATCTGAACTATTACCAGACGGGCATTTGGGATTTGCAGTGGCTCTTTAGTTTGGGTGGCGATCACGTGGCCTGCATCAATGCCGTAGACAATTTGTTGCTCTACGGACGGATGTCTCCCGGCTTGCGACAAAACCTGATGACCGCGCTGCAAACGTCAGCGAATGCGGGCGCGGATGCCAAGATGCGGGCGCTGACGGCGCTCTATCTCACGGCGATGTCCAGCGAATATTTAGTGATGCATTAAGTTGTCATTTGTCATTTGTCATTGGTTATTTGCTGTTTTGCACCTGACACCTGACACTTAGCAAAATACAGAGGTGAATTTATGTCTAATAATTTTTCTCGACGCAATTTTCTTAAGTTATCCGCCAGCGCGGGAATGCTGGCAGCACTCGGACAATTCAACGAGGCCGAGGCGCAAGTCGCCGATTACAAAGCACTCGTTTGCATCTTTCTCTTCGGCGGCAATGACGGCCACAACACTGTCATTCCCATGTCGCAAAGCGAATATGCCGCGTACACGAGCAAGCGCGGCGGCCTGGCCTTGACGGGGAACAAGCTGTTGCCGATTACCACGACGACGGGCGGGCAATACGCGTTGAATTACGGCTTGGCCGAAATGCAGCCGTTGTTTCAGCAAGGTAAGCTTGCGGTGATGGCCAACACTGGCATCCTGGCCGCGCCGACTTCGCTCCAACAGTATCAGCAAAACGCGGTGCCGTTGCCCACCCAGCTTTTCTCGCACTCGGATCAAATCGTGCAAATGCAGGCAGGGATTCCGAACACCTCGGCCAGCAGCGGTTGGGGCGGGCGCATGGCCGATGCTGTGCAGGCAAATAATGCTAACACGACCTTTCCGGTTTCGGTTTCCTTCAATGGCTCGGCCTTGTTCTGTGCCGGGCAAAGCGTGCCGGGGACAAACCTGCAACCGGGCAATTCGCTGGATCAATACGCGATGGGCAGCGGCTGGCCGCAGGCGGCAATGGATGCGCGGGCGAATGCGCAGAAGCAAATTATGGCGCTCAATAACAGCAATCGCTTGATCGCCGCCGCCGACAAAGTGATGAGCGACACGTGGCAACTCAACGGCATTTTAAAAGGAGCGAGTGGTGGCAACCTGGCGACGGTTTTCCCCAGCACGCAACTGGGCAATCAACTCAAAGAAGTCGCGCGCTTCATCAACATCCGCGCGCAAACGGGTGCCGGGCGGCAGGTGTTCTTTTGTGGCTTGGGCGGCTTCGATACGCACAGCGGGCAGGATTACCAGCAGTGGGTGTTATTGCAACAAGTCAGCCAGGCGCTGAAGGCGTTCTATGACGCGACCGTAGAAATGGGCGCGGCGAACAAGGTCACGGCGTTTACGCTCTCGGACTTTGGGCGTTCGTTGCAACCGAGCGGCACCGGCACCGATCACGGTTGGGGCAGCCACTATTTAGTGCTCGGCGGCGCGGTCAGCGGGCAGCAGGTTTACGGTTCATTCCCGCTGCTTGATCAAGCCTCGCCGAACTATAATCCGAATGCGTTTGTAGATAATCGCGGCATCTTGTTGCCGACGACTTCTCTGGCGCAATACGGCGGAACCTTGGCGAGATGGTTTGGGGCGACGGAGGCGCAGTTGGATAGTATGTTCCCTGAATTAACGAAGTTCGCGGTTCGTGATTTGGGCTTTATGCTTTGAAGCAAAATCTCTGTTTGGGCATAAAATGTAGAGCAAACTTTCGAGTTTGCTTCGGTCGCAACGAGAGGGCGCTTGGGGAAACAGGCGCAAACTCGAAAGTTTGCTCTACCTTAAGTATTGAAATTCTACGCGCCAGAGGCTTCAATAGAGAGAAATGGTGAATGGTCAATTTTCCGGGGATGCAAACTATGCTCAAACTTCTTCTCGTTGGTGCCGGTGGATTTCTTGGCTCAGTTGTGCGGGCTTTGCTCAGTAACTTTGTGCAACAGAGGAGCGACAGTCAATTTCCGTACGGCACGTTAGCCGTGAATGTCATTGGCTGTCTGGTAATTGGCTTGCTGGCGCAACTGGGAGAGGCGCGCGAAATCTTTTCCGCCGAGACGCGTGCCTTTATTTTTATTGGGGTTCTGGGTGGTTTTACGACCTTTTCTTCCTTTGGCAACGAGACGATTAACCTGTTACGAAGCGGTTTTCCGCTCTCAGCCTTCCTCAATATCACTGCACAACTGGCGCTGGGCTTACTTGCCGTTTGGGGCGGTCGCCTGCTGGCACAACAAATCTGGGGGTGAAATAAAACTCCTGCCCCGCCCCGTTCTGGGTGCTCTTTCTTGACAGCCTCTGCCCCCGTTCCTAGAATGGCTGCTTATTTTCTTGAACCTGAAAAGATTGGCGGAAAAGAATTTGCAGAGAGAAAAAACAATGGCATCTATTCCTGCTTCCTCCCCCGCGCGTACCGCAGTCGCTTGTTTGGCCGCGATGATCTTCCCTGGTCTGGGACATGTTGTGCTCGGTCGGTGGGGGAGAGGATTATTACTGGCCGGCAGTCTGACCGCGATGTTTGTGCTGGGCTTGGTCATGAAGGGGCATTTGTTCACGCCGGTGGGGGACGAAAAACTCACGTATGTTTTCACTATTCTCAATATGGGGTTGGGGCTGCCATATTTCCTTTGTCTAGCCATCGGGTTTGGCTTGGAAGTGCATGCGACAGTGCAAACCTTTGAGTATGGCAACACCTTTCTGGCGGTCACGGGCGCACTGAATTTGTTGGCGGCGATGGATGCTTTCGACATCGCCATTGGGAGGAAGCAATGACACATTTCACCGCGCTGATCGTTTTCAGTGGCTTGGTTGGCATCGCGTTTGCCGCGCTCTCTTCTGAGCATAGCAACACACGCGAACGACTCCTTTACGGTCTCAAGGTTTTCGGCTCCTTCGTCGGGATTGGCTATGGCATCGCCTGGGTGCTTTTCTTTTTGCCAAGATAATTTGCAGTTCAATTTGGTCAGCAGCGCGAAGGACGAAAGATAAGCAAGTTAATTCTTTCGTCCTTTTTTATTGTCCGTTTGGGGACGTCATTAGTCCTTGGCTAACGGCCAAGAACTGAAAGCTGGTTATGCAATCGCAGAAGATCACCTTAATGCTTGATTCGGTGCGCCGCTTGATTCGGCGCGGCGCGACGACGCGTGCCATGAATGTACTGCATAAAGGGCGGCCAGCGGACGTTGCGCAAGTCTTGCACGGCCTCAATGAGCTTGATCGGCATGCCGTGTTTGCGGTGCTCTCACACCAGGACAGAGAACTCGCGGCTGACAGTTTGAGCGAACTCGGTGTCGAAGAGGGCATTGAGTTATTGCACACGCTGACGCCGGAAGAAATTGCCCAGGTATTACAGGAATTGCCGTCAGATGATGCGGCACTGTTCATTGAAAAATTCCCGGAAGAGTTGCGCGAACGGTTGCTCGATTTGATGAAAATCGAAGCTTCGACCGACGTGCAGGAATTGCTGAGCTTTGCCGAGTATACGGCAGGTCGCATCATGACGCCCGACGTCTTCGCCTTAACCGAAGACCTGACCGTGGGCGAAGCCGTTTCCGCGATTCAAAAGGCCAGCAGCGATATTGAATTGGTGTTTTACCTGTACATCGTGGATGACCGCAGCCACTTGGTCGGTGTCGTCAGCTTGCGGCAATTGTTGCTCGTACCTCCCACAACGCCGCTCAAAAAGATCATGAGCACGGACGTCATCAGCGTCCGCACCGAAACCGATCAGGAAGAAGTGGCGCGCATCGTGGCGCGTTATAACCTGCTCGGTGTACCGGTGGTAGATACCGAAAATAAACTCGTCGGCGTTGTCACCGTAGATGACGTGTTGGACGTGATTCGGGAAGAAGCGACCGAGGACATCTACGCGTTGGCTGGCGTCAGTTCGGATGATAATGCCTTGAGTGCGCCGATTCGCTCGGTGAAATTGCGCCTGCCGTGGCTGCTTGTAAATTTGGCCACGGCAATTTTGGCGTCAACGGTAGTGCATTTGTTTGAAGGTACGATTGCCAAGGTTACGGTCTTAGCCTCGCTGATGCCCATCGTTGCAGGAATGGGAGGGAATGCCGCAACGCAGACCTTAGCTGTAATGGTGCGTGGCTTGGCGCTCGGCGAGGTGACTTGGGAAAACAGTCGTCGCGTGATTTTCAAAGAAGCCTTAGTTGGGCTGGCCAATGGCATGGCCACGGGCATTGTGGCTGCCCTGGTGGTTTGGCTGTGGTATGGAGCCAATACCAAAATAGCCATCATCGGTGGCATTATTGCGTTAGCGATGATCAATAACATGCTGATCGCGGGGATTGCTGGCACCGCCGTTCCGCTTATTCTCAAGAAGCTGAAAGCCGATCCTGCTCTGGCTTCGACGGTGTTTGTGACGACCTGTACAGATATTGGTGGCTTTATGTCGTTCCTCGGCCTCGCCACGTTGCTGTTGAAATTTTTAGCCTAACCCGGCTCAAGCTTATGGAATCCTCCGTGTTCATGGTTGCCGCTGCCATCGTCCTGCTCGTCGTGGGTTGGGTACTCTTCAAATTCTTCTTCAAACTGCTCAAGCATTTTCTCCTTGCGGTGATTTTAGCAGTGGTTGTTGCCTTGCTGTGGTATCAGCCTTTTTTCACCACGAAAGACCCAAACCTCGGCAAGTTTGCGTATGGCACCGTTTCCAATAGCTACCTCGGCGTCGTTGTCGCCAACGATAAAGAAAACGGCAGTTGGATCGTCGAGAAAAGCGGGATGCGGATGAAATATCCAAAAAGCAAAGTGCTGCTGAAGGATAAGTGAAGAATTGCGCTCCTAAATTTAGCGCCTTATTCTTCTACTATTTCACCCGCAACAACACCGCATTGCTCATCTGCCCGCCGATTTTAATTACCATCGGATACACGCCTGGCAACAATGTACGCGGCAACTTGATGTTGATTTGATCCAGGCCTAGATATTCCGGTTGCGCTCCGGCATAGACAACTTCGACGGGTTGCCGGTTGACCTCCACTGTGAGCGTGCTGCTCGCCGCGACAAGTTCGTTTGTAACACCGCCGGAGGGTTGATTCGCAAAGCGCCAACCTGTGCCAAAAAGCGAAACAAATACATCTCGATTCGGGTCTTGTTTGGCATAACCAAAATCGTAAGTCACACCATCACTTGTTCCGACTACAGCGGCTTCTCCCTGCCCGCTTTGGTTGATTGTGAAGATTGCAGGCGCAACTGGCTGAATAGTGACCGTACCTTGCGACACCTCGCCACTTGCCGCCGTAATCGTTACGATTGCTTCGCCCGATGCAATTTCTTCCGGCAGATAGAAATTCACTTGATCGTAGCTGCCATCCGCGACACTTGCCGCAAAGAACAGCGGAATGCGGTGATACTGACCGGCGCTGTCCAGTAGTTCGACGGTCGTGCCGTTGCGCTGATAGAGTGAAGCCGAAGGCTCAAGCTGTGTGAGTGGCACCGCCAGCTTCGTGCCGAAGGCGCTGGACAACGAACCGGGTGCCAGCGTCGGCAAATAGTGCGCGGCAGAAACGACGGCTAATTGTCCGGCAACTGACAGGTCTTGTGTCGTGACATCTATTCCCACACGGTTTTGCGCGTCAACCGCAACGACCATCAATCGCAAAGACGCGCGCCGCTGGCTCGCCAACGATTCCGGCACCTTCCAATCAAATGCCTGCGCGTCGCCTGGCAATTGTGCCAGCACCGTTGGATACGATGCGCCGCCATCGGTGGACAATCGCAGTTCGTATTTCGTGATCGCGTTCGCCGCCTGTGTTTCCCAGCTAATGCGGGCGGGCTTGCCAATGATCAGCCGTTGTTTGTTGGTTGGCGAGAGCAACTGAACTTGTGGGGGTTGGCCATTTGCCAGCACTACAATATCGAGTTTGGCATTGAGTAGTGTACTTGCCGTGCTGCCCGTAAACCGTACTTGGAAGAGCTGGTCGGCTTGTGCGGCAACGGGCGCGAACGTGAATTCGTTGTTGGCAAGGCTTGCATTGGCGGGCAAGTTAGTCGCAGTCAATTGAAACGGCAGGCCATTTTCATCTATTTTTCGCAAGGCGACTTTGAGCGATTGCCCGACTTGCACTGTTTGCATCGAGGCGTCTTCGAGCAAGGCATTGGTATTTTTATTGCGTGGGGCAACCAACGCTCCCACCAAATCAGGCAAATACTCTGACATCGTCAGACCTGTATGTCCGTAGACTTTGGGCGCATTCCCGCCGAATTGAAACGCACGGAAATTGATGAGCGCGCGATAGGCGGGATCAATCGCCTGGCCGTCGTTGATGTCACGGTAGAAGGCCACATCACGGAAAAGCTGTCTGGCCGTCGCCCGCAAATCCACCCGATTCGTGATGCGGGCGGCGGTCACAAGTACCGGCAAATTGAGCATCGCCAATTCATTGACTGGTGCACTTAGTTGGCGCTCCGGCGACCATTCCAATTCCGCGCCGAACGGTTGATAGGTGCCGTCACTCAACTTCTTCCCGCCGCGTAACACCGCTTGCGAACCCGTCTTGCCGAGCAACCAATCGGCGACGCGCACAATAAAATCGGCCACGCGACTGTCGTTAGTTTCGCGCCAGTATTCGATGATTCCGAGCTGACAATACCCCGCCCACATAAACGGCTGCGTGACCGGGCCAATGCCGGACGTTTCCGGGATAAACCAGCCTTTCTTGCCCGCTTGTTCTTCGGCCTGCATCAGCAAATACACCGCCTTGCGTGAGGAATCGAGATACCGTGCATCGCCCCTATAGCGCCAGGCGGCGATCAAGCCCAGCGCGGGCCAGCCAAGCCAACGCGATTCATTCCATTTGAGCGCATTGTGGGCGGTGAATTCATAATTCAAAAAGCGCGTGAGAGCTTCGCTGCTTTCGACCGCTGATTCGTGTACCGCTTCGTCGCCTGTTAACGCCCAATGCAACCACATGCCTTCAATCCAGTTGTGTGTGAGCAGCGGCAAGACCTCCGAGCCGTGATCGCCTTTTTCGTAAAAGGCGACACCGCGCATGTTGTACGTGCCTTCGCTGTCCCAGTAATCATTGGCGTGATACTGGCCCCAATCCGCCCGATACCGCGCCATTTCGCTGCCCGCCTGGAACGCGCGTGCATCGCCCGTGCGCAGGTATTCGCGCAGCAAGATAAACGGCAAATCGTAATGCGCATTGGCATACCCCGCCGCCCACGCGACATCACCGAAATTGCGCCAGCCCAGATTCGCGCCCATTTCATCGCGCAGCCGGTATTCATAAATGGATTGCGCCGGATTACGCGCATTGCCATCACTGTTTTCGACCGCATAACCAACGGCTAAATGTCGCTCGGCTCGGGTGGCAGCTTCGGCGAGTTCAGGATCATTCGGGAATTGTTTTGACCAATTGCGCTTTTCTACCAACAGCGGACGAATTGCGCCCGTGCGAGCCAGGTAAGCCGGTTCGATGCTCGCGCCGAGCGTATTGGTGAGCGCCATCGCGTTGCCCGTATTGCGCCCCAGGTAAAAGTCAGTGGTTTTTGCGCGTGCGCCATCGAACTGATAATCGCTGCCCAGATCGGGCAGGATGTCAAAGCGCAAGCCTTTGGCCTCGGCATTCAGCGCCTTCGGAAAGTTTTCGGCAAACTCCGGTACGGCAATTTCAAAATTGCCTGCGCTCAGTTGGGCCGCATTTTGTTTGGCGGCGACTCTGACATACGCATCCGCAGCCTCGGTCACTCGCACTTTGTTATTGCCGCCTGCAATCGTCGGAACTACGGCAGACAAACTACGCAGTAGGACGTGTTGCGTGTACGGCCCTTGTTGCAAGCGCGTCGCGCCGAAGCCGTAGGTGCCTTCGTTCATTAACCGCAGCCGCACTCGCACGAACGGCTGATCGGCATAAATGTAATACCGCAGCGTAAAGCTTAGCGTTGGCGCGGCGGTCGGGACTGCGCTAACGGCCTCAGTCGCTGTTTGTGGCAAGGTGAAATGGCCTGTCTGTTTGATAACCACACGCAAGGCATTGGCCTCTTCAACGACCGCATTTTCCACGTTCGCAAAAGCGTTGACGGGCAAAAGCCCTTCTGCCCGCAGGCAATCGCTCGTGACGTGATTTTGTGCTAGTGGTGCAGTGAAGGTGATCGTCTGTCCATTGATAGATTTGATGGTGGCGACTTCCTGCTCGACAGTGAGGTCACGGAGTTTGGCTCCTGCCGGATGATTGAATTTGAGCGGCGTAGTGAGTTTTAGTGTGCCATAATTGGCTTCAGTGACGAGCAATTCTTCCTGTTGCGGTGTCCCTTCATCAAGCAAGTAGCGATGATTGCCGCGCAATTGCTGATCCTGGCTCCACACCGATGTCCAGCCTTTCTCAACCGGCCACTTGAGTGTTGCCCCATGCTCAAAACGCATCTTCATGCCAGGCGTGAGCAAGCTGGTATCATTGACCGTCAAGGTGTCGGATGAAGTCGGTTGTGTAACGACAATGGCTGAGCGCGAGAACAGCCCTTGCACGGTCAGTGCGGCAGTCAATTGCTCGGCATCGTCAATTTTGAAGCTGGGAACCAGGGCGGTGTCCTGGCGCGCGAATTCAATTTTGACGCGCGACGAACCCAGACTGATTTTATCGGCGGTTTGAATAACACTGATGGCCGTGAGAGCCGGTGTAGCGAGGCCCGCGTTCGTTAACGTATAAGCACCTGGAACTTTGGGCGTGAAATCCAGCAAGAGCCATTTAATGGCTTTGCTTTCGTCTTTTGCCAGGCCTTGCCAACGGGCCAAGACGCGCGCTTGCATGGCTACCGTATTGCCGCTTGGATCGAGCAACGACAGCTTGGTCGTATTGCGAATCTCGGTGGCTTCGCTGAGTGGCACGCCGAGCGTGAGGGGTAAGGACGTTTGGGAAACTTGGAGGGGGATTCGCAGTTCGACGTTTTGCGCCAACGCGAAAGAAGAAAAAATACTAATGGCAAATAGCCACAGTAGGCTCTGGGCGACGAAGGGAGAGCGATTTTTTCGGTAGTTCATAGCGTGTTCGGCTAGGTCCTACCGGCCAAAAGCAATTGGTACAAGTGGGCACGTACCAAGCAGGAATCAGGGGGTGGCGTTAAGAGAGGTGCAGACGGGAAGGCGAAACAGGAGTGTCCTCAGGTGGGGAAAGAACCTGAACAGACGGGAAGGAAAGGTTTCGCTTCTTCGGGTGCGCTGCTCTTAACTGGCAGCATTCATGCAACGCTGTCTGGGCAGCGCTGTCAGATAGCTTCTCTACTTCGGTAGCTCAATCGTCTTGCTGAGACGTTGAATTTTGCGTCTCCGCCTCGTGGACGGAGTTTGCTTTTGTCGGTAGAACGGCGGGACAGTTTTGGTAGTTATCAGGTGACAGCGCGCCCGTTTTGCACTAACATTGCGCGCGCCGGCCCCATTGGTTTTTTTGTGATAGAAATTAAGACGGCGCCATTGATGCCCCGTTTCAATGACGCCGCTACAGACGAGAGGAAACTCTGGCGGCACTAAAAGCAAGTGCTGTTAGGTCGCGGGAGTCTTATCGTCCGAACTCAATATCCTGGTAATCCGAAAGAACTGATGTTTGAAAATGTCGGCACCGTCAGTGACGAGGGTGCCGACAAGGGAATGTTTATTCAAACTCACACACACTGAAAGCTAAGACAAACCCTGTGCCAACAAAGATCAAACGTAAACAGCATTTCTTCGTGATGGTCCCTCTCCATTTTGTAACCGATAGAAAACAGTCGGAGTTATCAGCCAGCAGGATTTTTAGTCCGAGGGGATGGAGCGATTTGCCGCCGAACTAAACACGAGCTTGAAACGTGTATCTGACAATAAATGTGATTCTCAGGTGACGTGTTTTGACAACCTGACGAAGACGTAACGACCAAGAAGAGGTGAGCGTGCAAGAAATCAGAGTGGGAGAATTTACTATTAGTCAACATCAACTTTGGCGCGGCGGTTTGCTCTGTCTGGCCTTGGGTTGGCTTTATTTCGACGTGTTGCGCCGCCTGACCAGCGATTGGTACAACGACGAAAACTATTCGCATGGACTGTTAGTGCCACTTATCGCGGGCTATGCCATCTGGCAAAACCGGGATCGGCTCCAGGCTTTAGCGACGCGTCCGATGACGTGGATCGGCGGCGGGCTGATGGTGCTGGCGGTGCTGATGCTGTGGGCGGGCACTGTCGGCGCAGAATTATTCATTACGCGCATTTCGTTCCTCCTGGCCATCATCAGCCTGATTCTGTATTTCGGCGGCAAAGGCTGGCTCAAACAAATGACATTTCCTTTATTGTTGTTGCTATTGGCGATCCCCATCCCGCTGCTGATCTTTAATCGCATCGCGTTTCCGCTGCAACTCATCGCTTCCGATTACGCCGCACGGGTCATTAACATGATTGGCATCCCGGCATTCCGCGAAGGCAACGTCATTGAACTCGCGCAGATGAAACTCGAAGTCGTCGAAGCCTGTAGCGGGATTCGCTCCCTGATGTCACTTGCCACCCTGGCCGTAACCTATGCCTATTTCACCGAATCGAAATGGTGGCGGCAGCTTGTACTGGTGGCATCGGTAATTCCCATTGCGATTGTCACGAATGCGGCGCGCGTCACGATCACAGGCATTATGGCCCATTATCGCGGCGAAGAAGCCGCGCAAGGTTTCCAGCACGCCTTTTCCGGCTGGCTGATGTTTATTGTTGCGATGATTTTGCTGCTGGCCGTAGCGCAGGCGCTGCGTTTTGCTTCAAAGTTTTTGCCGGAGCGTTGGAGGTAATCAGATGAACTCACGTACCAAATATTTTGCGATGCTGATTTTCCTGCTGGTAGCGGCGGCCTACACGTCCTATCTCACCCAAGCCCGCGAACGCGAGAACATTCCCACGCGGGAGACGTTCGATCACTTTCCCGAACAAGTCGGCGCGTGGAAGATCTACAACACGCAAGTGCTGGAACAGCGCGTGTTGGGCTTACTTGCGCCGGACGATTACCTTTCGCGCACCTACATCAATGCCGAAGGGCGCGCCGTATATTTATTCGTGGCGTATTACTTCTCGCAACGCAGCGGCAAAACCCTACACTCGCCGCAAAACTGTTTGCCCGGCGCAGGCTGGGAAATCATCCAACGCGGCAAAATGAACTTGCCCGACAATGCTGCCGCGACCATCAACGACTTCACCATCGCCAAGGAAAACGCGCGGATGATTACCTATTACTGGTATCAAGGCCGCGGTCGGATGGAAGCCAGTGAATACTGGGACAAGATTTATGGCGTGCAGGATGCCGTCTTCAAAAATCGCACCGACGCCGCATTGGTACGCGTGATGGTAGATTCCAGCGACAAACCCGGTGTCGAAGAGGCGTCCCGCCAAGCCGCGCTGGATTTTATTAATCAAATCCGGCCTGAACTCGCCCGCTTTATTCCCAACTAGGCCACCAGGATTTCCACCAGACAGGGAGCTTCTTTGCCTTCCGGCTCAATCCGCCTGGCTGCCCTGCGACAACAACGCCTGGAAGCGCGCTTCGGCCCGCAGCGGGTCGAGATATGGGTCTACCTTGAGCGTTCCTTGCGGATAATTGCGCGGTTGTTTTTCCAGCCAGTCCAGGGCTTGCGATGTTTCGCCCAGCGCGACGTGGATGATGGCGGGGTAGTAGGCCGAGACCTGCTCTTTGTCGTACGCGGCGCGCACCTGAGCCAGCAGTTGTTCCGCCTCGGCGCGGCGGCCTTGCAGCGCATACGCGTGCCCCAGACAGCCGAGCGCGAGCGGGCCGTTGTTCGAGAGCCGCGCGGCGGTTTGCAGGGCAGCGATGGCCGCGTCGTATTGCTGTTGCGCCACATAAACCCGGCCCAACGCCCAATGGGCGCGGAACAGCTTGGGATCGAGGTCGAGTGCCTTGTTGAGTTGCGTGGCCGCCTCAGGGTAGCGGCGCAGGTAATAGAGCGCCGTGCCCAGATTCGTGTACGTGATGGTCGAGAGCGGATCAAGCACGCGCGCGCGCTGCAAGGCAGCCAGCGCCAGCGTTGGCTCGCCGTCGCGCAGGTAGTCCAATCCCTGATATTGATAGACCGCCGCGTAGTTGGGATTGAGTTCGATGGCGCGGGCAAATTCGCGGTGCGCGGCGGCGTCCTCATGCACGATCTCGGTCGCCAGAATGCCGCCCATTGAGGTGTGCGCTTCGGCCAGCGTGTCGTCCAGTTGCAAGGCCCTGGTGGCGGCGGCCCGCGCCTTTTCGATATTCTCAACCCCGTTCTCCGCGCTCAACATCAGCGAGGGGACGCCCAGGATCAGGTAAGCATCTGCCAGACCCGACCAGGCCAGCGCATAACTCGGATCGAGTTCAATGGCCTGCTGGAAATAACCAATGGCTTTTTTGACTTCGGCGGGCGTGCGCTTGCTCCAGAAATAGCGGCCATTCAAATACGCCTGAAAGGCTTCGGGATTGGCCGTGTAGTTTTTCTGCAAGCGCTGGCGTTGGTCGCGGCTGAGTTGCAAGGTCAGCGCGTGGGCCACGCGTTCGGAAATCACCTGCTGGACGGCCAGCAGGTTGGTGAATTGTTCGTCAAAGCTTTCGGCCCAGAGCGGCACGCCGTCGGCGGCGCGCACCAATTGCACAGTCAGGCGCACTTGATCGCCGTTGCGTTGCACACGACCGTCCAGCACGGCCTCGACTTCCAGCTTTTGCGCCAGCGCGCGCACGTCGCGTTGCGGGCTGGCGTAATACTGAATCGCGCCGGTCGGGCGCACAGCCAAATCGCCCATATTGCTCAGCCGGGTGATGAGCGCATCGGCCAAACCCAGGCCCAGGGTTTCATCCGCTGGCGGCCCGCCCAACTGGCTGAACGGCAGCACGGCCAGCGAACGCACCTGGCCAACGGTGGCGGGCGGTCTGCGCCAAAAATACCAGGCCCACGCCCCCGCCAGTACCAGCACCACCCCAGCCACGGTCAGCCAGCGCCGCGCGTTCGTAAAACGGTGCCTGGGGAGCGGCCCGTGCAAGTGGGGGCATCAAGCGCATCTGCCCCTCAGCTTCGGGTTCTTCTTCCAGCACGACGGAGGAAATTAATGTCCGGTTCTGAGTTGCTGCACGGCGCGGCGGCTAACGAAGTCAGCGTAGGGACGACTGACAGGTCGCTTACTGGCCGACTGATCTGGGTCACAGGGGCGACAAATTGATAGCCGATGCCGGGCAGCGTGGCGATAAATTGATGCGCTCCACGCCGCTCGCCCAGCACCTTGCGCAGAGCCGAAACGCTGACCGTCAAATTGCTTTCCTCGACCACCGTATCCGGCCAGACACGACTCATCAATTCATCCTTGCTCCGCGACTGACCTGCCGTTTCGACCAGCGCGAGCAGCACTTCATATACCTTTGGTGCAATCGTCACCGGCTCGCCCCGGCGCAAAAGTAAGCGCCGGACGACGTCCAGTTGAAATTCGCCAAACTCGTATAAATAACTCTCCGGATTCGACATAACCCGTCTTTGGAAAAATTTGGAAAGCTTTGGAAGAATTTACGCAATTTAGGACTTTTTCGCGGCCTCTCGCCTAAGCTGCGTCTCCATCTTACTGGCAAGTTGAAAGTAGCTTTTGTGCCGCTTGATTGGATCAGGCGCGGTGGACGCGCCAACATCCAGGTGAGGTTGCTGACGCCCGGCGCATTCTAGCATCGCGACTCAAATAAGCACAATCATAGGAGCGTATCAGAGATTTTCTGAATACGGTGTTTCGTTGGAAGGATAATTGCGCGAGCAACTCAACGTTCCGTTGCTACGGGGATGAGTAATAAAAGGAGTTTACTTTGTTTAAGTGCTAGAGCATATTGCTGTTCGTAGTGAGTTCCATTCACCCCATTTAACCGGCAATAAATCAAAGTTGAAGCACTCAGGCAAGGCCGTAGCTCTGATACGTCTCCCTGCTACTGTGCAGGTTCAAGGCGTCGTCCGTATTCCCTGTGCACGAGTTGTAAATAGCGCCCCATACACATTGGAGGTCCCCCCGATATGTTGTCCGAACGTGTTGGCGGAGCTTTTGCTTGTTTCTTATCTCCCCTAATCCTCTCTCTTGCTGCCTGCCAGGGCGGCTGGGAGACAGAGCCGCCGGGCGGCCCCCGGCAGATGGCGATCCTCTTGCAGTGACTGCCTGCGGCGGAACGAGCCAGCCCGGCGCGTCTTCCCGCTGTTGGCACTGCGCACCCTACAACTTAATCAAGCCGTCCGCCTCGTCAAACTGACCCTGAGGCACGGCTACGCCATTGGTCGTGCAACGGCGCTTCTTCACCCTGATGTTCTGCGTCGCTTGCCTTGAGCTTTCAACCGGCAAGACGACGGGAGCTTTGCGATGGCTGGGGCGAAATCACTCATCGCCCCAGGAGTCGAGAATTAAAAATTACTTTTCAGGAACAATACCTTCGCCAATTAAGCCGAAGAAGTCGCCGCTTTCGCGCGATGAATACGGCCTAACTGGCTGATTCTGGCTTTAACTTCCTCAATCGCCGCTGGACTTAATATTGTTTCCGGTTTTTCCAAGAGCATTTTTATGGCTTCCAGTGCGTATTTACAGCCCCGAAAGCGTGTTTTCAAGTCCAGCACTCCCACTTCTTTTGCCGCGCTCTCGGTCAGCAATTTGGCACTCACATTGACCAGCAGAAACGACAAATTCGCGGCATTTTCTACGCCCGTCGCCGTCGTGTTCATAAAATCTTCCAACCCGAAATGTTGTTTCGCGTCGCGAAAGTTGAATTCAATCTGAAAGCGCAAGCTGTAATAGTCCACCAACTTTTCCCAGCCCAGTTCCGCGTCACTGCTAAACAAAATGACGTGTCCTACCTTTTGCGTCTTCAAATTAGTCTTGACGATGATCACCGCATTGAGTGCCTGCCCGAACTCCGGGTGCCGAAAAAACAACCCCTGATAATATTGCGTGGAGAGATCACCTTGCGTCTCACTCTTTTGTAAGTATTTGGCCGGCAACTGCTCATACTGCAGCCGCGCACCATACTTCCACTTCGGGCCGCGTCCACTATAGGCCCCGCATAGCGCCTGGTGTCCAGCGCCGCATCCTTGCGCAACTTGGAAATCGACTGCAACTCGTTTTGCTGCGCCATCAAAACCGCTTGTTGATGTCCGAAATGACCGTCCAACGCCAGGTATTTCACCCGCAACAAACACGCGCAACAACTTTAGCAAGGTGACGAGTAACTCGTTGATCCGCAATAATTCGCACGACAGCTTCACTTCGTTCTTGTCCTTGTTGCGACTGCCCTTCGGGCGTCCCTTCGGTTTGCCCCTTCGTCTTTTTCGCTCGCTTCGCCTGCTTCTTTTTCCGTACTTTGATCGCTGCTTTTTCAGCTCACTGCGCACCGTTTGCTGCACCGCCAACGGATACGCTTTGCGCTGCGTCACATCCACTACCGACAGGACGAAAAACTCCAACCCCCGCACTACCTACCAACCAATCCCCCCGAAAAAAAAGCCCGACCCCGTGCGTCTGTGCGCGGCTTTGGTCACGGTCGTGGCATCGCCCGCTAAGAGAAACTCATGGTCACGCTGATACAGATGCGTAGAAAAAACTCGACGAGCAACTCCATCCACGGCAGCGCGGTCGCAAAAAAACGCTGTAGCGTGCGATAACTGCCGCCCTTGTCCGTCCAGCGCGCCAGCCCCAGCATTGTCACCCGTCCCGTCATCGTCAACAGGGCGGGAATAATTTGGGCCAGATGTCGCAGCGTCACGGCTGCTATAGAGTGGTTCCAACAAGTCAGTAATGCTACTATCTTCCATGGAGACGAGACCTCTTTCGTGAAAATTCTTTTGTCAACCTAACTCTACTTAAGAACTCGTCTCTTTTCCTATTTCACTCACTTTTTCAAAGATTTCTTTTTTTTGGCGAAGGTATTGCAGGAACTGATTATTATAACACCCGACCTCACCCCCTCACATGCCAGCACGTTCGTTGGCTACTCATCATTTAACGGCAATGAAGCGGGCGCGGCTCGTGCGCTTGTTCGGGCCACGGCGCAAGCGACGCGATGCACAGCGCAGTCCCGCTGCCATGCGGCGACCATGGGCGGCACTGCTGTTCGCCCTTGTGCTGAGTTTGGTTGGGCTGTTGAGCCTCAATGGTTGGCAAGTCGGCGCAACCCGAAACGGCCAGCAAATCGATCGAACGGCTGAACCAGTGGCGCGCGCCACTGGTTCAGCACCAGCTTGCAACAGCGGCGGCCCCTGCCAGTCTCAGCGAAACGATAGAACAGCAGGGCGATGAGCAGACCAAAGAGCAGAAAACACGCACGGATGCGCGTGTTGCAAAACCTGATCGAAACGCTGCGCCAGCAAAGGGCTAGTGACGTGAACAATGTGTATCTGCTGGCGCAAATCAACGCGGCGCGGGATGAATTGCAAGCCATCTCGGGCAGCTTTGGCGGCGATCTGCCAGTTAGTGAAGCCACGTTCAGTGAGGGTATGTTTAGCAGGGAGGCGGTACAGGGCGGCGAGGCCGCGCAGTTGCGTCGAACGCAAAAAATGAACGCCGAGAATGTCGCGCCAGCTACCCCCGGCTGCAATGTGACGACGACAACGTTTAGCAACAGCACGGCGGTGGCGATTCCCGACGTAACGACCGTCAACTCGACGATTACCGCGGCGAGCTTGAGCAACAAAATCGGGCGCGTGCGGTTGAGAACCTTCATCACGCACACTTTCAATGAGGATCTTCAGATCACGATCCGCTCTCCGGCGGGCACGTTGGTGACACTGTCAACCAGTAACGGCGTCGGCAACAACAATGTCTTCAACGGTACGCTCTGGGACAACAAAGCCAACCCCGGCGGCCAGGTGCCTTACACCAGCAACAACGGCCTGGTGACCGACCATGCCTACACGAACCTCGTGACGGCCACGCCGCTCGCGCCCGAAGAATCGTTGGCCGCTTTCAACGGCCAGGATCGAGTGGCACGTGGACCCTGAGGATCAGTGACAATGTGCTTGACGACTCCGGCAATCTGGCGAGTTGGTCACTGGAGATTACGACGATTCAATGTAAAGCTACGCCGACGATCACTGCCGGAGCGACTGCCACACGCCAGCGAGGCACGGCAGGCACGACCACGACGATTGCCACCGTCAATGATGCCGAAACGCCGAAACAGAACCTGACGGTGACGGTGATGAGCGCACCCGCAGGGATCAATCTCACGGGGATCAGCGCGCCGAATGCGACCACGGGCGAGGTGACGGCAACAGTCGCGGCGGATTGCACGGCGGCCCTCGGCAACAATACCGTGGTGCTGAAAGTGACGGATGGCGACAACGCGACGGCGACGGCGAATTTCATCGTCAACGTCACGGCCAATAGCCCCCCGACCGTCGGCACGTATGCCAATACGACGCTGACTCCGAACGGCAGCACCACCGTCACGCCGAATGCCGCACTGGCGGATAACGGCTCCATTGTTAGCGTCACCGCCACCGCCTCGCCCAATACCTTCACCGGCACCTTCCTCGGCAACAGGGTGACCGGGGCTGTGACCATCAACAATGCCGGGCCGCTCGGCACCTACACCGTCACTGTGACCGTCGCCGACTACGAAGAGCGCACGCAACAGACCTTTACCCTCACGGTCGGCGAGATGCCCGTGCTCGGTGCCAAGGTCGGCGATCCGGCGGTCTGCCTGGATCCTGGCGGCTGGTCGGCAACGAAGCCACGCTGCCTGCCAACTTACCGCCGTCGCGGGCACCTGCGCCGCCGATGTCCCGGGCATTTGCACCATCGCCGCCAATGGCGGCAGCTCAGTTGGAACGGCCTGCTGCCCGCCAACACGACCGTCACCTGATCTACCGCTCGCCATCAGCGCCAACACGCCTAATGGCACCGAATTCACGATTCAGAACAACGGCTCGGTGGGCCGCGCGCTCGCATCCGATCGTTGAGGTCCTTGTACGCCCAGATATGCGCGACCGAATGCGGCTCCGGCGACTTGCCCATCAGGATCCCGCAATTCTGAGAATATTTCTCCCGGGTCGGCATGACGCCCATGAACAGGTCGGCCCAGGCGCGAACCTTGCCGATCTGAGTGCGGTACATCCGCAGCTCATAGATATGGCCGCGCTCGGCCGGTGCCTTCGGTGCCCGAATGGGCGAGAGGAACCGAATTTCCTGCCGGGTCAGCAGCGGCTGGATGCGCGCCACGAACTCGCCAAGCCTTGTTCTGGCTCAAGGCGTCGCGCATCTTCGCGCGTGCGTCCAGGCTCTCGTACCGCCAGAGATGCCATATCTGGTTGCTGCCAGACCCCGGCGACCCATGAGCCCTCGCGCGTGCCATACCGGTCGCCGCGGATCTGGGTCCCGACCTCCTCGGCCAGCTTAAGATACTCCGGCAGCTTGCCGGGCGCGAAGCTGTAGGTCGCAATTCATAGATCATCGGCGCCATCTCCCCTTATTCCCTCGCCGCATCTTATCCGACAGCAAAACGCGCGCCAGCGCTTCCGCGAGCCGCTCCGCCGGGGTGCCGCGCCCCGTTTCATACGCCGAGATAACGCTCGAGCAGGGCCGGCTGTGCCAGCGCCGCGGGTCCCCCGGCGAGCACGACCACCTTGCCCTTGGACATCAGCAGCACGCGGTCGACGACGCGCGACAGCGCGCGCAGGTCCTTGTCGACGAGGATCGAGGCGATCCCCTCGCGCGTATCACCCCAGCCGTTCGCCAGATCTCCCGGCGACGAGCGGCGCCAGACCCTCCGTCGCCTCGTCGATGAGGATGCAGGCCGGGGTTGGTCATCAGGGCGCGCCCGATCGTCAGCATCTGCTGCTCGCCACCGGAGAGCTGGTGCCGCCCTTGTGGCGGCGATCCGCGAGACGAGGGAACAGGTCGAAGATGCGCGGCAATGTCCAGGTCGGGGGCCGTCCGTGCCGGCGCGCGCTGCCATCACGAGGTTCTCGACAACGTGAGAGTAGCCGAAGATGCCGCGGCCTTCGGGCACCAGGGCGACGCCCGCGCCGGGCGATGCGCTCGGGTGCGCGCCCGCGCGATATCGCGGCCCGTCGATACGCACTCGCCGCGCGCGGTCGGCGACGAGGCCGATCATCGACCGCAGCAGCGTCGTCTTGCCCATGCCGTTGCGGCCCAGCAGCGCGACCGCTCGCCTGGCTGCAATCGCAGAAGTCGATCCCGCGCAGGATCTGGCTCGAGCCGTAGATAGGTCTCCAGCCGCTCGCGCCTCGAGAGCGAGGGCGGCCACGTCATCCCGCGCCCTCGCCGAGATAGGCGACGCGCACGGCGGGATCGGCCCGGACCGCCCCGGCGCGCCGCGGGCGATCACCCGTCCGTCGGCCATCACGGTGAGCACATCCGCCAGCGCGAACACCGCGTCCATGTCGTGCTCGACCAGGAGCATCGCGTGACCCGTCTTGCAGCCTCGCACCAGCTCGATCATGCGCGCGCGTCTCGGCGGTGCCCATGCCGGCCATCGGCTCGTCGAGCAGCACGCATGCGGGCTTCGGTCGCCAGCACGATCGCGATCTCGAGCTGCCGCTGCTCGCCATGGCTGAGCCGAGACCGCGGCTATATCCCCACGACCCCCAAGACCGACGGTCCGAGACGCCGCATTCGCCCCTCGGCGAAGCGCGTGAGCGCGGCGAGCCGCGACGAAGATCCGAAGCGGCGCGCGACGCGCCTGAACCGCGAGCCCGACATCGTCGAGCGTGGTGGAACCGGCGAGCAGCGTTGCCGCTGATCGAGAGCGGCCGTACCCGCGACGGCGCGGTGGTGCGGGCCGCGATGCGTCATCGCCTTACCGTCGACCTGGATCGCGCCGGAGATCCCATGCAAGTCGCCGGAAATCAGCGCGATGAAGGTGGTCTTGCCGGCGCCGTTCGGCCCGATGACGGCGTGTATCTCCCCGACCCGCACCTCCAGTGTGACGTCGGCGACCGCGGTCAGCCCGCCGAACCGCCTCTGCAGGCCCTCCCCGCGCAGCGCCACGTCAGACACGGCCGCTCTCGCGGGCGGCGAGCCTATCCCGTGACATCGAACTGCCGAGGAGCAGGGCACCAAGCTGCCGCACGCCGCCAGGCAGCGCCAGCACGAGCGCGATGATCACCAGGCCCTCGATCAGTTTCCAATGAACCGTCGTCGCCTTCAACACTTCTTCGAGGCCCATCAGGGCTATCTGCTCGACCAGCGGACCCGTCACCGTCCGCATGCCCCCCAGGACCACCATGACCAGCACCGTCGCGGACAGGTGCCAGCCCAGCATCTGCGGCGCCACGAACCCGAACTGCGCCGCCGCGAGATAGCCCGCCAGCCCTGCCAGCGCCCCGGAGAGGACGAAGGCGATGAGGCGCAGTCGGTAGACCGGAAAACCGAGGGACCGGGCACGCCGCTCATTGTCGCGGGCAGCCGCCAGGGCATGACCGTACTGGCCGAGGCGGTCACGCCCCGCAGCAGGACCACCATGGCGAAGACGCAGCCGAGCACGGCGAAATAGAAGATCCGCGGGTTCTCCAGGTCGAGCAGAAGCGCGCCTCCGATCGCCGCCACCGGCTTGAAGTAGATGTAGGCGCCGTCGGAGCCGCCGCCGATTGGCGTATCGTGGAACAGGAAGAACAGCATCTCGCCAAAGGCGAGCGTGACCATGATGAAGTAGATTTCCGCGGGTGCGCAGCGACAGCGCGCCGATCGCCAGGGCGGCGAGCGCGGAGGCGCCTACGGCCAGCGGCAACGTTGTCCACAGCGATGCCGGCTCGTACTGCGGCGCCGCCAGGGCCAGCACATAGCCGGCCAGGCCGTAGAGGGCGGCGTGACACAGGCTGACCAGCCCGCCATAGCCAACCACCAGATTGAGCGCCATGGCGAGCATGCCGAGGATCAGCACCTTGCTGGCGAACTGGACATAGTAGCCGGGCACCAGGAACGGCAGCGCTGCCGCAGCCAGAATTGCGGCGGCCGGCAAGGCTGCGCGCGTGAACCGGTTCTGCAAGCTCACGCCTCGCGCCGGCCGAGAATGCCGCTCGGCCGCCAGACAAGAACCATTGCCATTACGAGGTAGATCAGTATTCCGGAGACACTGGGGAAGAAGACCTTGCCGAAGGTATCGGTCAGGCCGATCAGCAACGCGCCGATCGCCGCGCCGGCGACCGAGCCGATACCGCCCAGCACCACGACGACGAAGGATAGGATCAGCATCTGGTCCCCCATCCCGGGATAGACCGTCGAGAGCGGCGCGACGACGATGCCACCGAGCGCGGCAAGCAGGATGCCGGCGGCGAAGACATAGCGGTTCACGATATCGAAGCGGATTTCGAGTGCCGGCACCATCTCGCGGTTTTCCGCGCCGGCCCGCACCATCATGCCGATCCGCGTGCTCCGGATCACCGCGAAGATCGCCACTGCGACCGCGAGGCAGAACAGCGACAGGCCGATCCGGTAGATCGGATAGGAGAGGACCTCCGTCAGTTGGATCGACCCCGGACAGGAGCGACGGCGCGGCGACCGAATGCACATCCTTGCCGAACAGCAGGTTGCGCACCTCGTCGAGGACGAGGATCAGGCCGAAGCTCAGCAGAACCTGCGCGAGGTGGTCGCGGCCGTACAGACGCCGGATCGAAGACGTTCTCCAGCGCTAGGCCGAGCACGAAGGCGAGGGCGGCCGCGCCGACGAGCGCGATCCAGAAGCTACCGGATGCAGCCGCGATCCAGTACGCGAGATAGGCGCCCAACATGTAGAAGGCGCCATGCGCGAGGTTGATGACACCCAATATCCCGAAGACCAGCGTCAGCCCGCTGGCGACGAGGAACAGCACGAGCCCGTACTGAACCCCGTTGAGGAGTTGCACCCCGAGGGTGACCAGATCCATCTAGCTTTGCGTTTCGCGCCGTGCTGGAACCAGCGCGTCCCGTCCGCCCCGCGGGCTGCGCGACTCCTCGTTGCCGAAGGCCGCCGCCTGGCGGCCGCAGGCGGGCGAGGAGGCCCGCGCCCCCGGCTGGATCGAATCTCACGACGGCATGCGGCAGCCGCGGGCGGGGTCGTCGACGTCCGCCTGCGCGACCGAGACATACTCGTTGCGGCCGTTGCGCACCTCGCGCAAGTAGATGTTCTGGATCGGGTTGTGCGCCTTGTTGAAGTGCAGCGGCCCGCGCGGGCTGTCGATCTTGGCCGCGGCCATCGCCGCAATCATCTTGTCGCGCGCGGCGAAATCGCCGCCTACCGCCGACAGGCCGAGATCGAGCAGGGCCGCCGCGTCATAGCCCTGCACGGCGTAGATGTCGCCCTCGAG
>CAWCGF010000037.1:0-56197 GCA_963794955.1 uncultured Acidobacteriota bacterium | reverse complement strand
ACTGCGCTATCGAGAGAACGTCATCGAAGGCTTTGCGAACATGCCGCGCGCCTTTATCGGCCTGCTCCAAGGCGAGAATACTGGCAAACAGGTCGTCAAAGCCACGAGGCCATAATTGAAAATGTAGAGCAAACTTTTAGTTTGCTCATCTTCCAACAATGTGTCGCTTGGGAAAACATGAACAAGCGAGAAAGTTTGCTCTACATTTCAGAACAACAACTTCAACCCAAACTGAATGCGACGTGGTTGCTGTGCCGAACGAATGCGACCGAAGCTTGGCGAGCCGACGAAGTTATCCGGCAAATCAAAATTCACCCGATTGAACAGATTGAAGGCTTCAGCGCGAAATTGCAGTTTCAGGCTTTCGGTCAATCCGATGTTTTTCAGCAGCGAGAAATTCACATTCGCATAACCCGGCCCTTCGACAATGTTGCGGCCTGCCGTGCCGAAGCTGCCGAACGCGGGCGTGACAAAGGCTGCCGTATTGAACCAACGTTCCGGCGTCGGATTGGAGAGCTTTGGATTGCCAACCAGATTCGGGCGATCATTGCCGTTGAACCCTAAATTCGCAAAGCCTGTGTTGCTATTATCAAGCGTCGTTTGCAACGCGACGGTGAATGGACGCCCGGATTGCAAGGTGACAATACCGAAGTTTTCCCAATCGCCCAGCACTGCGGCCAACGCGCCGCCGTTGCTCAGCCAGCGTTTCCCGTTCCCGAACGGCAGCGCGTACGAATAACTTGCTGTCATTCGATGCCGCACATCGAAATTCGAGCGGCCCCGTTCTGCGCCCGGATTATTACTGTCTTGCGGGAAGTTCGGATCGCCGGAACTCGTGAAAAAGCCGGACGCGTCATCAATGGATTTGCCGTAGGTATACGCGCCCAACACCGATAACCCTGTGCTCAGCCGTTGCTGATAGCTCATTTGCAAGCTTTGGTAATTTGAGTTCGCGCGCGATTCCAAAATCGTGATGTCGGAAAATTGTGGCAAGGGACGCCGGTTCTGGGGTTGCGTGCTGGGGCGCGGTTGATTGATGTCGCGACCTGCCAAAAGCTTCGTCCCTTTCGATGCGACGTAAGCGACCTCAAACAAGCGATTTTCCCCCAACTGGCGTTGTACACTCAGATTCCAATGCTGTAAATATGCGGTGCGAAAGTCGCGCTGAATCGCCAGGAGGGATTTCGGGAAGAAAGCCGAGAACGTGTTCGGGAATGGATTCTGTAACGTAATCAGACTCGTCTGGGATGGAATGTTGAAATTCAATTCGTAGTAAGGCGGATTGAAGTACAGCGCTTCGCCCGGAGCCAAAGCCGATTGATCGTAAAAGATGCCGTAGCTACCACGTAGCACGGTGTTTTCGCTTTTGTCTACCGTCCACGCAAAACCCATACGTGGCGCAACATTGTTTTTATCTGCTTCGTATCCGGCGCGCGGCATGTCATTCGTACCGACCGGCACCACGGTTTTCGTCGCAGTATTGAAAAGCGCGACACGATTTTGCGCGTCTACCGCCGGGGTGTTGTATTCGTAGCGCACACCAGCGTTCAGTGTCAGGTGAGGCCGTACGCGCCAACTGTCATTCACAAAGGTGTTGTAGCTGTTCGTGCGCAGGTGCTGATGGTTGTCCACTTTCGCGCTGCTGCTGAAGGTGATTAAGCCGAGCAGCAAATCGGCGAGCGGATTGTTGGTGAATGCGCCCGTGAAATTCAACGTGCCGCGTGCCTGCACATCACGGAAGCCGTTTTGCTGGTTGGCACGAAACTCAAAGCCGAGTTTCAGCAGATGCGAACCGCGTGTGTACGTGGCCGTATCCAACGCCTGAAACGTATTCGTGACGGTGTTCTGCGGGTTGTTGAATTCATCGCCAAGTGGCGAAAAGCCGAGCACGGAAATAAATGTCAAGCCGAGGTCGCGCGGATTCGTCGCTACGTCCGGCAAGCCGAGCGTACGATTGATGGTGCTGCCCTGTGTTTGATGATTGACGGCAGCCGCTACGCGATTGAACGCCACGCGCGCTTCATTGATGAGCGAAGATGAAAAGATATGCGTTGCGCCTAGCATCGCGTTTTGCCCACGGCGCAACACGGTGTCGCCATAGCCGGGAATTTGTGGATAACTCGCGCCCGTAAACGGCTCAAACAACGTGCGGTCGGCAAAGCTATAACGCGCGGTCAAGGCGGTCTTATCCGTTGGCGCGTGATTGAGCCGCACATCAAAGTGATCCTGCCGATCCCGCTGCGTGGGCGAAGAAACATAGTTCTGCCCTGGTACATTGCGATTCGGCAGTGGATAGAGCGCGGCGATCTTCACGCCTATCGGATTCTGAAAGAACGACGGGATTTGCTTGTTGGCAAAGGGTTGTTGCTGGAACAGATTGAAGGGAGCAGGCAAAAAGCTCTGGGAAAAATCGCCGTTGCGCTCCGCCTGTGTTGGCACATTGCTCAGACGTGTAATGCCTTCGCGTTCGCGGCGGCCTTCGTAATCGGTAAAGAAGAACGTGCGGTTGGCGACAATAGGGCCGCCCAGCGCAAAGCCAAATTGATTGCGCTGATATTTCGGATCAGGTTGATCGGCGGGTACAAAAAAGTTGCGCGCATCAAGTGTCGCATTGCGAAAGAATTCGTACGCGGTGCCGTGCAAATTGTTCGTGCCGGATTTCAGAATGACGTTGACCTGCGCGCCGCCGTTGCGACCAAACGAAGCGTCGTAGCCGTTGGTCACGATTTCAAATTCCTGCACTGCATCTACGGGCGGCCTGACCGCTGCCGTGTTGAGCTTTGGGTCAACGTTGTACACGCCATCCAGCAGGAAGTTGTTGGCATCCTCGCGCGTGCCATTTACGTTGAAGCTGAAATCCCCACGCACTGATCCGGCAGAACCTTGCGCGGCAGGCGCAGCGCCGGGTACGAGCAAAGCTAACTCCTGAAAGTTACGACCGTCTAAAGGCAGGCCCGTGATTTGTTGGTTCTCGATCACGTTTCCTTGGGCGGATGAGTCTTTTTTTAAGGCTACTGAAGGAGCAGTGATGTCAATCTTGTATTGATTCTTGTTTACATCAAGCTGGACATCAAGGCGAAGCACCTGGTTAATCTTTAGATCAGCCTTAGCGACTTGTTTCAGGAAGTTAGTACTTTCAATCTCTATGCGATATGAGCCGATAGGCAATTGAGCAAAAACATACTCCCCATTTTTTGTTGTGGTAATGGTTCGCGTTTCGCCCGTGTCAGTATGTGAGATTTTGACAGATGCTCCTGGAATAGCAGCATCTGTTTGATCCGCTACTCGACCACGAATAATGCCACGATGAATTTGGGCATTCACAAATAAGGGCAATAAAACGAGTACAAATAAACTCAGGGCTAGGGCAGTTTTAATTCTCACGATAAATATTTTCACTCCATTCAAATATTGGATTGTAGATGTTCTTCAGTAACGGACAGTAGCGTATTTTCAAACGTCAAGGCAAGACGAATGGTTTCGGGTTTCTTGGCGGGTATTGCTCTTAGTCTCTGCTGTATCTTCGTTGTCGCGCCTTCACGGTCATCCCAGAACGCGCCGCTAACACTTGAATAGAGCGAAATGAGGTATCCACAAATTCTCGTTCGGTGAGATACGTCAGTGTATATTGCGCGCCGATGTCTTTCAGAATGTCGGTGGGCTGCCGCAGAAAAAATTTGAAGCGGGTAGGTAAATAAAATTCGCCGCCAGTAACTTCGGCTAATCCTTTCAGCTCTACTTCTTTGCCGTCCAATTTGTGTAGGAAGGTGGCTAGTTCTTCCTGCCGTTTGAAGGTGCGGCTATCTTGCCGTTCATGGGCACCGTTCCATTGCATGGCCTTGGTCACTTCGGAGCGCAGCAATTCTGTCCAACTTACGACAAAGATTGAGGTTTCCGTTTTTAATAAAGCTTCCAGCGCCTTGCTGCGCGTCGCCTTGCTTGCAGAATCAAATCCATCGCTCAGCAAGATCATGACGCGCCGACCTGTTTGGCATTCGTTCAGCTTTTTTGCCGCGAGCGCTAATGCATCGTGAAAGGTGGATTGGATGCCTGTGCGAAATTTGGAATCCAAGGCAACGTGGGCTTGTTTGTGATCCAGCGTCCAATCCTGAATCAGTTGCACTTTGTCAGAGTATTGAATGATGGCGATGCGGTCGGTTTCGGCTAAGTTATTAACTACGTTGTAAGCAAATTCACGCGGCGCGGGTTGCGCTAAGATGGGCGTCGTTTTGCGCGGCAGCATATCGCCCGACTCAGGTTTTTCGTATCCCTTTTCGTCCACATAAATATTATTGCGATCACTCTCGCCGTTTTTGAACGTGCCGATTTCATTGCTTACATCCAGCACCAGCAGAATGTTGGCAGGCTCCAATTTGATGCTCGTAGTTTGACGCGCCGCACCGTCTTCGATGATGACGACATCTTTCGGCGTCAGGTCTGTAACCGGTTTGCCGACGTTGTTGTAAGCTCGAACTGGCAATCGGACTTCGCGCGTTTCGATACGCAGATCAGCCTTGTCCTGCGGGTTTTGCTGCGGGTTTTGCGTCTTACGCCCGGATTGCGCGAAAGCGGCGAAGGAGAGACAAAGGGACAGAGAGAAGGAGAGAAAGAGAGAAGGGGAGAGGGGGAGAGGGGGAGCGACGGAGCGACGGAGCATACAGACACCTTGTCTCTCTGTCTCTCTGTCTCTCTGTCTTTCTGTCTTTCTGTCTCTCATTTACATCTTCTCTCTTTCACAAATCAAAGCTCAATCCACGCAGTGGGGGACGCATAATTCGCAATCTTTACGCGCCGTTCCGCATCGGCAGAAAACAACGGCGAGCGCTCTTGTAAGGCCTGAATTGCTGCTAAGCGCGCGACTTCAGGATGATTCGAGTTTTGCGACAAGTGTGCGAGCACGATGTGCTGCGCGCGCCCATCGAAATCATCGCGCAAGAAGCGGGCCAACTCATCATTCGAGGTATGCCCATGCCGCCCCATAATCCGTTGTTTGAGCGACCACGGATAAAACGTGCAGGCTCGCAGCATATCCGTCTCGTAATTCGATTCCAGAATCAGCGCATCACACTCCCGAAATCGTTCGGCAGCCAGTCCGTGATAGTAGCCTAAATCCACGGCCATCCCGATTTTGATACCATTAGCTTCGACGGTGAAAGCAAAAGGATCAGCCGCATCATGCGGAATTGTGAAGGGATGAAACTTAAGCGCGCCGACTTGAAAGTCTTGCGCCGAAGAGATTGAGTCGCCGCGCTTGACGTTCTTAACTTTGTCGCCTAGCTTGCAGGCTTCCAGCGTAGCCGAGGAAATAAAAACGGACGCGCCCGTAGCTTTGGCAATGACATGCAATCCGCTGGCATGATCGCCGTGTTCGTGGGTGACAACAATTGCATTGATCTTATGCGGGTCTTCGCCGACTTCCTGGATACGGCGGATCGTCTCTTTGCCGCTCAAGCCACAATCAATCAACACCCGTGTTTCACCGGCAACGATTAAAGTCGCATTGCCGGAACTCCCACTACCCAGAATACAAATTCGCATGAAAAAGGCCCGCTCGCTGGAAAAATAATTGCGTCACGAAAACGATGCCGCATCGTAACACGCGCGTGGGAGGCTTTCAAATTTACGTATGGACACACCTTCTCTGCTTCATCTTCGCCAATGTGTTGAAGTACAATTTGCGCGGAGAATATCAGTATGCAAAATCCACAGGAAATATATGCCACTACTATTGCTCAGTTGCCGCGCGATGAACAGTGGCGGCTTGCCAACATTATTCTTGAGCAATTAAGGATGACGGAAGGCCAGCCGTCTCGACAATCTGTCGCGGACATTTTGCGAGCCTTACCCAAGAGCCGACAGCACCGTAGCGCCGCAGAAATTGATGCGAGTTTGCGGGAAGAAAGGGATTCATGGGAACGCTGATCCTACCAGTTTCAGGCATTGTTTATGTGGACACGTCGCCCGTCATTTACAGTGTCGAAGAGAATGCCATGTATAGTCAATTACTTGAGCCACTCTGGGATGAACTCAAAGCCGGGCAGCTTATTGTTGTCAGCAGCGAATTGATTTTGCTGGAAACGCTGGTCGTCCCGCTCAAGAATAATGATGGAGCTTTGATCGCTGCGTATGAAAATATCCTGACGATGTCTGATTTGGATTTGTTTCCCATCACTACACAAATTTTGCGAGAGGCAGCACAACTCCGCGCTACCGCAAATCTCAAAACACCTGATGCCATTCATGCGGCTACTGCACTCTCCATCAATTGCGCGCAATTCATCACGAACGACTTCGCTTTTCGGCGAGTGCCAAATCTTCCGGTAGTTGTTTTGGATGAGGTCTTAAATTCTTGAAAGGCACTTGACGCCAATTAACACGTCGACTATTTATTCCGTCCTTCTCTTGTTACAAATCCACTGAACCCGCGAGCAGCATTTAGCGTTTCCCCTTTTACGCTGAAACCTACAACGGTTTATTTTTTTGCTGGAGCCTGATAATGAAACGAACGACGCTAGTTACAGTTACGACTCTCTGTTTTCTCTCAATCACCCTCGCCGCACAATCGCCCGATAAAATTCTCAAACAAGCCGTCAAATCGCTCGGCGGTGAGAAAAACCTCAAACGTGTTACTTCGTGGCAAGCGTCTGGCAGGCTTACGCGCAAGAGTGACAATGCCTCTGGCAGCTATCAAGTCTTTGCCAGCAAGCCGGATTTATATGCAGTCACGGTTGATTTCGGCGGCTTTGAAACGAGCGAAGGGTATAACAGCAAATCCGGCTGGCGACGCAGTTCGCGTGAAGGCTTACGCACTTTGACGGGACAGGATGGGACAGATTTTCGCGCGGAGGCGTTGTATCGCAATGCGCGCTGGCTGAATTACAAAAACGAAAAGTCAAAACTGACGGCAGAAGGTCAGGCAACTGTGAACGGGAAGCCGGCGAATGTTGTCGCCCTCACTACCGTCAAAGGCGTGAAGATCAAAGTATATTTCGACGTGACGAGCGGCTTGCCGGTCAAAGAAGAATTGCCGGCGGGCACAACTACGAAGATTTATGAATATGCTGATTTTCGCCTGGTGGATAGCGTGATGGAGCCGTACACGATTGGATTGGTGCTCGGCGAAGAAACTTACCGCCTTCAGCTTGACCGGGTTATTCACAACCAAACGATTGAGCGCGCGCGCTTTGACTTCCCGAAAGTCTCCAATGAGCCATTGCCAGATGTAAAAGCCTTGCTCGAAGCAGTGAAAAAGAATCAGGCGGAAATTGATCGCATCCGGGAAGATTACGCGTACACACGGGTCTCAACCGAACGCGTTTTGGACGACAAAGGTAAGTTGCAGGAGAAAGAGACGAACACGCACGAGGTCAGCTTTTATCGCGGTCACCGCCTCGCGCGCCTGATCGAAAAGAATGGCAAACCGCTCACTCCAGAGGAAGAAAAGAAACACCTCAAGCAAATTGAAGAGGCCATCAAACGCATAGACAAACGCGAAGAAGAGAAGACCAGGAAAAAGGCCCAGGCGGACGCCAAGCGTAAAAAGAATGGCGAAGACGAAGCGGAAGCTGAAGAAAGTGAAGATGCCAATTCGATTACGGATATGCTGCAATGCTCGAACCTGCTCAATCCGCGCCGCGAAATGTTTCGCAAGCGCGACATGATCGTCTTTGATTTTGAACCGGCGGCGACGTGCAATCCGAAAACCGATATAGGCAAGATGGCAAACAAGCTGAAGCTCATCGGTGCATTCTGGATTGATCCTGTGGACAAGCAAATCGCGCGGTTGGAAATGCGGTTGGGCGATTCGTTCAAGATTGGTGGCGGCATGTTGGCTTCGATCAAATCCGGCTCGGCGATGGCCTTTGAGCAGGAGCGCGTGAACAACGAAATCTGGTTGCCGACCTATCAAGAGGTCAACATTGCCGCGAAAATACTTTTATTCAAAGGGCTGAATGCTAATGCCGTGAGGCGCTTTCGTGACTACAAAAAATTCAATGTCGAGGCAGAAAAAGAAAGATTGAAGATGCCGGTGAAACCTTGAGCCAAAAAATCGCACTTATCCCCATTACTTCTACGTCGTGACAGTTACTGTTTCCCCTGCTTGAAAGGAGGCTCTATGCCGAAAGACTTGTTTCCTGCTAAGACTGCCGTAGATCATTTGCTCCTCGGCGTGCCGGTGTTGGAGGAAGGCATAGCATGGCTAGAAAAAAAGAGCGGTATCAAAGCTATTCCAGGCGGCAGGCATCCGGGACTCGGCACGCACAATGCACTCTTGTCGTTGGGCGATAAACAATACCTTGAAATCATCGCGCCTGATCCGACGCAAACCAGTCTCGCGCCGCAGTTTGCTTTCCTGCAATTGGCCACTAGACCTCGCTTGCTCACGTGGGCAGCCCGGACGAATGACATTGCGGCGTTGGCAGCCAAAGCGCACGCGGTAAACTGCGAACTGGATGGGCCGCTCGATGGTTCGCGTACACGACTGGATGGCAAGACACTGCGGTGGAAAACACTCTTTCTACAAAGTGAGCATAGCTTGCTGATGCCGTTCTTTATTGAGTGGGCGGCTGAATCCCTTCATCCATCAGAAGACTCCCCCGCAGGCTGCACGCTACAAGCTTTCACGCTAGAACATCCGCAACCTGAGACGCTGCGTGCTGCGCTGCGAAAATTGGGGCTGGAGGCAAATGTGCAACAGGCACCGCAATCCGGGTTGTACGCGATCCTGGCAACGCCCCACGGACAAGTGAAGCTTACTTGAATGGTGGCCAATTACCGTCGCACTTCGTTTATTGTTTGTTCATGGCTCGCCAAGTAACGTAGACTGTCATCTCAGCGGCAGATTGGTTGTGAACAAATTTTACGGCCTCGCATCATTCATCCATTGGCGCGGAGGGGTTATGAAGTTGAAAGCGTACCTCTTGTGGTTCATTGTGTTTTCCTGCCTGACGGCGCTAGCTCAAGTCAAACCGCAACCAAAACCAAAACCACCCGACGATGACACATTGCGCATTGAAACGGAGCTTGTGCAAGTCGAGGTCACGGTGACGGACAAACAAGGGAAGGTGGTTCGTCATCTCACGCAGGCCGACTTCGAGTTGAAGGAAGATGGCAAGCCGCAAGAGGTCTCGTACTTTTCGCTGGGCACCGCCACTCGTCCTGCGCGTTGGCTCGGCACCGAGGCAAAAGTAAAAAACAGAGAGAATCCCACGGTGCCAGCTACTCCTGCAGTCACCGAAAACCTGGTCGGACGCTACATTGTGTTGGCGGTTGACGACATTCATCTTTCCCCTGCCAGCTTGCTGCAAGCGCGCCAGGCGCTGGTCAAATTCATTGATCGGCAAATGGGTAGCGGAGATCAAGTCGCGTTGATTACGACCAGTGGCCAAATTGGGATGTTCCAGCAATTCACGGATGACCGCGAAGTGCTCAAGCGTGCGATCAACCGGTTGAGCGTGCAAGAGCGCACTGTGACGAACAATTTTGACGTGCCGCGCATTACGCCCTCGCAAGCGGAACTGATTGATCGGGGCGATCAGGGGGCACTGGAAATGGCCGTGCAGGAAATCTTGAAACAATCGCCTACTCCGCCCTCGCCCCCAGCAGGCGGTGGTGGCGGAAGGGGCGGGAGAGCGGGCGGCGGGGGGATAAGTGAGCGCGAACGCGCGCAGGAAACGGCGCGTAGCCTGGCTCGGATGATCGTCACGCAAAATGCCCATTACACCAATATCACGCTGACCACGCTACAAACTATCATTCGCAATCTTAGCCCTTTGCCCGGACGCAAAATCATGACACTGGTTTCAGATGGATTTCATCTGGGCGGCAATAGCGCCAGCAAGACAAGTGACATTCGTCAGGTGATTGATGCGGCGACGCGCGCGGGCGTGGTGATCTATGCCATTGACGCACGCGGATTGTATACGTCACCGATGTTCGATGCTTCGCAGCCGGGCTTTTTTGACGAGCAAACACCTGGCGTCAGAGAGCGCGTCGAAAACGCCGGGATGGAAGCCGTGCGCGACGGCCCGTTTGCGTTGGCGCACGATACGGGCGGGTTTATGGTGATGAACACCAACGATCTGAATCTCGGTTTGCAGAAAGTGCTCGAAGATACGGAAGTCTATTATCTGCTCGCGTTCGAGCCGCAAGAGTCGTATCGGGATGGCCGCTTCCGCAAGCTGGAAGTGCGCGTCAAAAACCATCCCGAATACAAAGTCCGCAGCAGCAAAGGCTATTTTGCGCCCGATGACAAGGCCGTAGCCAAAGCCGCCGAAAAAGAGCAAAAAGAAAAAGCTCAAATCGAAGTCGCGCGCGCCAAAGACCCAGAGAAGATGGGGAAGAAAGAAAGCTCCCTGCGCGTTGCTCGTGCGCGGGAAGCGCTCAGTTCACTCTTTCCCCTGCGTGACATTCCCGTGCAGATGGCGGCCAGTTTCGTGGATTCAGGCAAAGGGCAAAGCTACGCTTTGATTCTGGGCCATTTGGATGTTTCGGGCTTGAAGTTTGAGCAAGTTAACGGGCTGCGCAGCGCCTTGGTGGAAGTGGTAGGGACGGTCTTTGATGAAAACGGCAAAGCGGTGGACGGTTTCAGTCAACGACTAAATATGCAACTCAAGCCATCGTCCTACGAGCAGGTGCTCAAAGCCGGGCTAATCTTTTCGCGGCGGGTGGCGCTCAAGCCGGGTTTGTATCAAGTGCGCGTGGCCGCCCTCCGTGATGGGAGCAAGCAAACTGGCAGCGCCTTCGATTGGGTTGAAGTTTCTGACCTCAATAAAAAACAACTTGTACTCAGCAGTATTTTTCTTACGACCGAAAAAGAGACCGACTATCTGATGGCGCAAATGAAGCCGAAGACTGGCGAAGAGAAGGAAGAAACTGCGCCCATTCCCTCACAAGTCGCGCGGCGCTTCAAACTCGGCACTTCGTTTGATTTCTCGCTTTTTGCCTACAACGCCAAAGCCGACAAGCAGGGCGCAACAGACCTGGTTGTGCAGTCGCAATTATTCTCCGGCAGCAAAGTCATCTATGCGTCGCCGTTAGCGAAAATGGAACCATTGCCTGAGGCCAAAGACACGAATTACGTGGCGTATGCGGCGCGCATGACCTTAGATAAATTCGAGCCGGGCAATTATGAACTGCGCTTATTGGTGATTGACCGCGTCGCCAAAACCAGCGCTAAACGATCCCTCAGTTTTGTTGTCGAACCGTAACGATGAAATTTACCTACCTCCTTTTTTTAGCGATCTTCGGTTGTGCGGTCGTGTTCTCTCAAACTGCTCCGCCGCAACCACCCAAAGCCAAAGACCCCCAGCAAAACGAGCCTACGATCCGCATCGAAACCGAACTCGTGCAAATCGAAGTTATCGTGACCGACAAGGCAGGTAAGCCAATCCGCGATTTGCGGCGTGAGGATTTCGAGTTGAAGGAAGACGGCAAACTGCAAGATGTTACCTATTTTTCCATAGGAACCGCGACCAGCCCCGCACGTTGGGTCACGACTGGCATTAAAGCGAACAGCACAACGCCCACGCCTGCTGTAACTCCAGTACCGCCCGCGTCAGAAGTTCGCGCGGGACGCTACATCGTGCTGGCGATTGATGATTTGCATTTGGCTTTTAGCAGTCTGGTTTATGCGCGCCAAGCCCTGACCAAATTCGTAGACGAGCAAATCACGAATGACGATCAGGTTGCATTGATTACGACCAGTGGTCAGTTGGGACTGCATCAGCAATTCACGAACAACCGCGAAATCCTGAAACGCGCGATCAATCGTTTAGCGTTTGCCGAACGCCGCGTTTCGACGAACGCAAATGATGTCCCGCGTCTGACGCCGTACCAGGCCGAATTGATCGAGAACAATGACCGCGATGCATTAGCCCTGGCAGTGAATGACATCATCCAAAAAATGCCCGGCACCACGCGCCAAATGGCAGAATCGCAAGCTCGTGGCAGCGCGCGCATGGTCGTAGCCGAAAATACTTCGATCACTAAATCAACGCTCGGTACGCTGGAAAACATTATTCGTAGCCTCCGCACTTTGCCGGGGCGCAAATCAATGGTGATGTTGTCGGATGGCTTTCTGCTCGGCGGTTTCAGTCAAGGGACGACCTACGATGTGCGACGTATCACTGATGCCGCGACGCGTTCCGGCGTGGTGATTTATGCCCTTGACACCCGTGGCTTGATTGCCATGCCCGAAGCCTTCGACGCTTCACAGCCGGGCTTTGGCAACGAACAACCGCCGGGTGCGCGGATGTCCATCGAATCCTCCGCGATGGAAGCTAATCGGGACGGGCTGAATGCCTTATCACGTGACACGGGTGGCTTTCCGATCTTCAATAACAATGACCTCTCGCTTGGTTTGCAAAAGATCATTGCCGACACCGAAGTGTATTATCTGCTCGCGTTTGAGCCGACTGTGTCGTACCGCGATGGTCGTTTTCGCAAACTCGAAGTGCGCGTCAAAAACCATCCCGAATACAAAGTCCGTTCGAGTAAAGGCTACTTCGCGCCCGATGACAAAGCCGCGACCAAAGTTACGGAAAAAGATGAAAAAGAACGCGCCAGGTTTGAAGCCGAGCGCCTCAAGAATCCCGACAAGGCCGCGAAGAAAGAAGCCGCCGCGAAAGTCGCGCTGGTAGGCAATGCCTACAATTCACTTTTCTCGCTGCGCGCGATTCCCACCGATATGGCGGTGGATTTCGTAGACTCCGGCAAAGGCGAGGGCTACGCCACGATTGCCGCACATTTCGATGTGTCGGGCATCAGGTTTGAGCAGGCCAATGAGCGCTACAACGCAACAGTTGAAGTGGTGGGCACGGTCTATGACGAAAAAGGAAAATCGGTGGATGGTTTCAGCCAAAAATTAGTGATGACGCTGAAGCCTGTGACTTATGAGCGTATCCTCAAATCCGGCTTCCTCTTCACCCGCCGTGTAAAATTGAATCCCGGCTTTTATCAAGTGCGGCTGGCGATTATCAAAGAAGACGCACGGCAAGCAGGCAGCGCTTCAGAGTGGGTCGAAATCGCTGACCTCAGCAAAAAACAACTCGTGCTCAGTAGTATCTTTATTGCCTCCGAGAAAGAATCCGCCTTCACGCCGCCGCCGCAAAATGACAAGCCCGAAGAGGAAAAGAAGCTCGATGAACAGCAAGCCATCCCCATCCCGGCGCAAATCTCGCGTCGTTTCCCCCGCGCCTCAAAATTCGATTTCACGATCTTTGCCTACAATCCCAAAGTGAACGAAAAGGGCGAGATTGATGTCATCATCCAAACGCAACTTTACTTAGCCGATAAATTGGTAATGGCCGCGCCACCTGCGCAAATGCAACTATCGCCCGAAGACAAAACGGCGTCTTTCTCGCCTTATGCCGCTCGCATGTCGCTCGATAAATTTGCGCCGGGAACGTATGAATTGCGTCTGATTGTCGTGGATCGTGCTGCGAAGACAACCGCCAAACGTTCGCTGACTTTTGCGGTTGAGCCGTGATTACTTTCGTGCGCCGTGGACGATTGCCGCAATCGCTCTGACCTCTTCCACCATTTGCTTGAACATCTCAAACAACAATGCCTGCGGCCCGTCGCATAACGCGCGTTCGGGATAGGGATGAATGTCCACGAGCAACCCATCTGCGCCCACGGCGATGCCTGCGCGTGACATTGGGATTACTGTGTCGCGCGTGCCGGTGCTGTGGCTGGGATCGAGAATAATGGGCAAGTGCGAAAGTTTTTGCGCTGCTGGGATCACAGCTAAATCGGGCGTGAAGCGGGAGTGATTGCCAAAAGATCGTACACCGCGTTCGCACAAAATCACTTGGTAATTGCCTTCTGCCATCACGTATTCGGCGGCGAGCAGAAATTCTTCGAGCGTCGAAGACATCCCGCGTTTGAGCAGGATCGGTTTGCGGGCTTGTCCGGCGCGCTTGAGGAGGCTGAAGTTTTGCATGTTGCGCGTGCCGATCTGGATCACATCGGCATACTGTTCGCACAAATCCAACGCGGGTTCATCAATCGCTTCGGTGACGATTTTCAAGTTGTATGTGTCGCGCGCTTCGGCCAGGATTTTCAGCCCCTCTTCGTGCATGCCTTGAAACGCGTAAGGCGACGTGCGGGGTTTGAAGGCACCACCGCGAAACCATTTACATCCGGCTTCGGCGACGACTTGCGCTGTGAGCATGGTTTGCTCGCGTGATTCGACGGCGCAAACGCCTGCGATAATGGCGGGTTCCACGCCGCCAATTTCGGCGTCGCCAATTTTGATAATGGTTTTGTCGTGTTTGAGATCGCGTCCGACCAGTTTGTACGGCTTCGTGACACGGACGCATTCAAAGACGCCGGGCAGTTCGACAAACGGTTCGGGATCAACTGCGCCCGTGTTACCCGTGATGCCAATCGCAGTACGATTAGCGCCGGGCATCGGATGCGCTTTGAGGCCGAGGGATTCAACGGTCGTCATGACGCGCCGAATGTCAGCATCAGTCGCGTCGGAAGTCATCACAATAAGCATGCTAAAGGTTTCTTTCGGGTGAGGTGGTTATTGATTGGTTGTCGCGCGCGGCCCTGCTGGCAACCGTTCGTGCAAATACCGCGTGAGCAATTCATATAAATGCCGTGTTGTGCCTGCGCCTTCGTAAATGCCGTGCGAGCGGTTCGGATACGACATCATTGAGAACGGCTTGTTCGCGGCGACGAGCGCATTAACCAAAGCTTCGGTACCCTGATAATGCACGTTGTCATCGCCTGTACCATGCACGATCAGCAATTGGCCTTGCAACTGATTGGCAAATGTTATCGGCGAGCTTTGTTTGAATTCGTCGGGATGATCTTGGGGTAATCCGCAGTACCGTTCCTGATAAATCGAATCGTAGTAGCGAATGTCCGGCACGGGCGCGACGGACATTCCGACTTTATACACATCGGGATAGCGAAACATTGCGTTCAGTGTTGAAGAACCACCGCCGCTCCAGCCCCAGATGCCGATACGTGTCGCATCTACAAATGGCCATTTGCTAATCACACGCGCGGCATTGGCTTGATCCAGTGAATTGCGGATGCCCATTTGACGATAGATGCTCTTGCGCCACGCGCGACCACGTGGTGCCGGCGTACCGCGATTGTCCACGCTCACGACAACGTAGCCTTGTTGCGCCAGCAGGCGATGCCACATCGCCTGACCTCCGCTCCACGCATCCAGCACGGTTTGTCCCCACGGTTCGCCGTAGACGTGAAAGAGCACAGGGTATTGTTTTGCTGGATCGAAGTCGGGAGGCTTCAGCATCCAGCCGTCCAGTTCTACACCGTCCCCAATGTTTACGCGAAAGAATTCCTGCCCGACGGGTTTCAATTTTGCCATTCGCTCTTGCAGCGGCTGGTTATCGAACATCGTTCGCACCACAGTGTGTTGGGGAAAGCGAACCACGTCCGTCACAGGAACTTTGGTGAAAGCTGAATACGTGTGAATCGCCAAATCGCCACGCGGCGAAATCGTGTAGTTGTGTGTGCCGACTTGATTGGCGGGCGACAATCGTTCCGCACTGCTGCTGCCATCAAGACGGGCGCGGAATAAGTATTTCTGTGTCGCATTATCCGGCGAAGCTGAAAAATAGAGCCAGCCGTTCGATGCGTCTACCATCTCGACGCTGATAAGATCGTAGTTGCCGGGCGTGATGCATTTAATGTCCTTGCCATCGCGCGACACAGAATAGATATGCCGCCAGCCATCACGTTCGCTTGTCCACAGAAAGCGTTTGCCGCCGTCAATCCATTCCACCTCACCGCGCGCCAGCCCGCGTTTGTCCCAATCAATCGCCCCCCAGGCAATGTCTACCCAAGCGTCGTCTTTTTCCGTCAGGATCGGACGGACTTTGCCGGAGCGCACATCGCCGAGCATTACGATGTTGGTGTTCTGCAAGCGGTTGAGTTGCTGAATCACGACTTCGTCGGAATTGGCCGCCCACTCCATGCGCGGCAAGTAGTTGTTGCGTGCATCGCCCGGCACTTCTAACCAGCGCGTTTTGCCGCCTGAGGCATTGATGATGCCGACACGCGCGGCGGAATTCATTTCGCCCGCTTTTGGGTACGGAAACGAAATGATCTTCGGATAGAGTTCCGCCGTGTTGTTGATCATCTTGAACTCTTTGACGCCCGCAGCATCAAGCTGCCAATACGCGATTTGCTTGCCATCTGGCGACCAGCGCCAGCCATCGCGGCAGAACAGTTCTTCTTCGTAAACCCAGTCGAAAGTGCCATTAATGATATAGCGTGTGCCATCCGAAGTTAATTGTTTGATCCGGCCATCAGCTAAGTTCTCAACGTAAATATTGTTTTCATGCACATAGCCTACGCGCGTGGTATCCGGCGAGAATTTGGCAAACATCAAGCCTTTCAACGCCTGTCCACCGAGCTTTTGCAACTTCGCGCTTTTCAGATCAAAGACCCAGTAATCGCCCCGCGTATTCGACCGCCAGACGCGTTCGGAGTTCGTGAAGATGAGCAACCGCTGACCATCTGCGCTGAGATCGAATTGTTCGATGGTTAATGGCGACGAAGCGCCCGGCGGCACTAACTTTTCTGCCGCCAACAGAATTGTCCGCGCGCCTGTTGCCGCATCGTAGCGTACCAAATCCACGCTGCCCTTGCCCGCTGCGGGCGGTTCCAGCATCAAGTATGCGCTGCCATCCGCTTGCCACTGATGCCAGCCAGGCGATTTCGGAGCATAGCTGAAAATTGTATTCAGTGTCAGTACGCTTGGATCAGCTTGCTGCGCGGTTTGCTGTGCAAAGAGTGGAACGGCAATTAGAAGTGCGAAAAGAAAAATAGGAATTCGACGAGTTTGATACATAATTTCTTCCTTCGTGTCAGAACCTCATTTTATCGTCAAGTCTCTCACCAATTTGATGAAGCCCTATTACCGTGCAATTTTCGACTGCCCAAAATATATCTGTAAGAATTGATCGCGCAGCTTTTTGATCCATCTCAAGTGATAATTCAGGAATTAGGCCTTTTAATTCCTGATGGATTACAAATAGTTGGGAAGATAGGGCATTAAGTTTTTCTTTTCTCTGTTCGGGTGTCATTTAGGGTATTAATAACAGCATTACTTCAGCTTAAAGCATCTTTCTTTTTCGTCCCAGTCCAGCTTGTTCTGGTTCTCGTTCCAAATTTTTATCCATTTTTCCTGAAGCGATTTTCTGCCATGTTGCGCGATGAATTTCCGCAACAATTCTTCGGCTGGCATGTCCTGACTTTTTCGTTCCAGCATTGCATCCCAACTTACTCCCGGAACAGTTGTTTTCGTCCCGGAGGAATCCGTAAAAAAGTCCGTCAGAATTATAAATGCAACATCTCCCACCATGACTTGATACCAGAAATCTGCTGCCGGATGTTTGATTTCAGTTTCATCCGTCAATTTATCAATCAGGAACGGAATCGCCTGCATCTGCATAGCAATCAGTTGATCAATAATTTCGATTTGATTGTAGTCTTTATCCTGCACTCGTCCTTTCGGCTGAAGATGCGGGATTTGCGATAAATCAATTGGTCGTTGTGGGGGAGGGGATTGCTTTTTAGATAAATCAATTGATTGTTGTTGCGGCGAGGATTGCTGCGAGAGCAAGCGGCTTTCGGTTGTGCAGCAAACACAAAAGACAAGGCTCGCAATTAAAAAGAATAAGGCTTTCATTCTTAATCACATCTTCTCTGGCACTTCAATACCAAGCAACGAAAGCGCCTGCTCCAGCTTGCAGCGTGCAATGTCCGCCACCATCAGCAACAAGGTTTTGCGCGCTTCGTCCGCTTCGCGGAGAATGTGATGATCGTGGTAGAAGACATTGAATTGCTTGGCTAGTTGGAACGCGTATTTGGCGATATGCGTCGGCTCAAAAGTATCTGCCGACAAGCGCGCAATGTCGTTCAAGCGAGCGGCGAAATACACGAGCGACCATAAATTATTGCCGCTCTCGTCAGCAAAGAAGGTGTTGACTTGGTCAGTCGTAACATTCGCAAAATCGCTTTGTGCTTCCTCCGGCGCGCGCCCTAGCTTGCGAAAAATGTTATTTGCACGAACTGCCGAATATTGAATGTATGGCCCGGTTTCGCCCTCAAAGCTCAAGGCTTCTTTGAAATCGAAAGCAATGATCGAAGTGCGCGTGTACTTGAGAAGGAAGTAACGCAATGCGGCAACGGCGATTTGATGCGCGATTTTCTTTTGCTCATCAAGGCCCAAATCCGTATGCCGTGCCTGCACTTCCTGGAGCGCATTCGCCTCCAGACGATCCAGCAGATCGTCGGCCTTCACGCCTAAGCCCTTGCGGCCTGACATGGAAACTGCGCCTTCTGTGTCTACGCCAAGTTCTTTGGCCGCATCGGCGCTGAGCGTGACCTTTTCATACGCCAGATGTGCGCTGCGGGAGACTTTCGCCCGTTCTTCTTCTGAGGCTGCGAGTAGCATCACAGCTTTTTTGACGTTGGCTTGCGGATAGGATTGGCCGACATCAATCACGTTCAGGAACGCGGTGCCGTTGCCAAAATTTGTTTTCGTCGTAGCGGCTTCGGCTTCATTGCCGGTGGTGATCCAAACTTCGTTGCCCACGATGATCGTTGCGCAAATGGCGGTAGTGAAAATCAAGGCCGAGTTTGCCAAGCTTCCACAGGTGATAGGCAATGTCTTTGCCCGTGTAAGTCACGGTGCCATTCGAGCGCACAATAATTTTATCGGCATCGTGTTCCGATTCCTCGCTCTGTCCCTCTGTTTCCCCGTCGCGCTGTCGCTCTTCGGCTCTCATCACCCAGCAGCCTTTGTTGCGACCTTCATCTTCAAACATAATCACGCCACTAGCCTTCAATTTCTCAAAGGCATGTGCCCAGAAATGCAAATGTAGAATTTCGCTTTCGCGGGCGAGCAGATCGTAGCTGATGTCGAGGCGCGACATCGTGTCCAAATGGCAATTTACGATTTTGGACGAGATGTATTCGCCGATTTCCGCCGTCGCATTATCACCTGCTTCGATTTCGTGCAGGGTTTTGGCGCGAACTTCCAAGCGCGTTTTGTCGGCTTCGTACCATTGGCCAACCTGCGCGTATAAATCCCAGCAGTAATAATCAAAGCTGTCGGCACGGCTCGTAACAGGGCGTTCGGCGATGGCTTTAATTTCGTCGAGCGATTTTTTCTCCAGATGAAGAAACCCTACGACGACATCAGCGACTTGTACGCCCGTGTTGTCAATATAGTTATGTGTTTCTACGGTGTCGCCTGTTGCTTTTAGAATGCGAACGACAGTGTCGCCCAGCACCGAGTTGCGCACGTGGCCGATATGCGCGGCTTTGTTCGGATTGATCGAAGTGTGTTCGACGATGATTTTTGCGGGTGTCAGGTGTTGGGTGTCAGGTGTCAGGTGTGGATTAACCAACTGGCTGAACATTTGAGTGCGGTCGAAAAAGATATTCAGATAGCCTGCACCTGCAATATTAACTTTGGCGACGCCGGGGATATTGCTTAAGCCTTCGGCTAATTTGGCGGCGATTTCGCGCGGGTTTTTCTTTTCACCAGTGGCGGCCTTAATGCGTTTTGCTAATTCAAATGCGACGGGAAATGCCAGATCGCCAAGTTCTGTCCGCGGCGGGATTTCGGCAGGAAAATCATCTAGTTGGAGATTGAATTGTTCGCGGACGATTCCGACGACTCGTTGCTTAATATCAGCCGACAATGATGACGCCATAGGTGAAATCCTTACTTTGGGGTACCAATTCTTGGGAGTGCTTCCCAGGGTGAAAAGCAAGGTTTGTAGCATCTTTCGCCAGCAAGCGTCAAACTTGAATTTTCCGCGCGGACAAGCTTTTCTTGACAATCACCCGGTTCGTTTTCTATCCTTACCGCTTTTGTGTGTAGCTCGGTTTGTCGCTATTGATGCTAATGGATTATGTTTGAGGCGCTGTCGGATAAGCTCAAAAAGGTTCTGAAGGATTTGAGGGGGGAAAGCCGCCTGTCGCCGGAGCATCTGGATTTGGCGATGCGCGAGATTCGCATTGCCCTGCTGGAAGCCGACGTTAACTTTAAAGTCGTCAAGAACTTTATTGAGCGCGTCAAAGCCAAAGCCGTTGGCGCAGATGTGATGGAGGGACTGAACCCAGGGCAACAGGTCGTCAAGATTGTGAGTGACGAACTGGTGGAAATGCTCGGCGGCACATCGTCTCGCTTGCTCTTCACCTCAAGACGGCCTAACAGCGTGATGATTGTTGGCCTACAGGGTTCGGGGAAGACGACTTCCACGGGCAAGCTTTCAAAGTGGCTCAAGGAGAATCAAAACCGTACGCCCTTACTGCTTTCAGTAGACGTTTATCGTCCTGCAGCGCGCGATCAACTGGCTGTCATTGGCAAGGCGATTGGCATCCCGGTATTTGATGGCAGCGGCTTAGATGATCCGTTGGAGCTATGCCACGCGGCTCGCAAGCATTGTGAACAGGTTGGTTTCGACACGCTAATGATTGACACGGCGGGGCGTCTGCATATTGACGACACGCTGATGAACGAGTTGCGCAATATCAAGGCGGAGATGCAACCAAGCGAAACGCTGTTTGTGGCGGATGCCATGACGGGGCAGGATGCGGTCAAAAGCGCAACGGAGTTTCACCATCAGATTGGCATCACGGGCGTCATCCTAACAAAGATGGATGGCGATGCACGCGGTGGCGCGGCTCTTTCTATCAAAGAAGTCATCGGTCAACCGATCAAGTTCGTCGGCGTCGGCGAAAAGTACGACGCGCTCGACCCGTTTTATCCTGATCGCATCGCTTCGCGTATTCTCGGCATGGGCGACGTGATGTCGCTGATTGAAAAAGCACAGTCCGAAATTGACGAGAAAAAAGCCGAGGAGATGCAGGCGAAATTCGAGCGCAACGAATTCACGCTCGAAGACTTCCGCGACTCGCTCGGGCAAGTTAAAAAACTCGGCTCGCTGCAAAGTGTGATGAGCCTGCTGCCTGTTGATATGTTCAAGGGCATGCCCAAGATGACGCCGGAAATGTCTACGCAGATGGAAAAGCAACTCAAACGGACAGAAGCGATTATCGGTTCGATGACGCCAGGCGAGCGTGACAATCATCTCATTATTAATATTTCGCGCCGCAAGCGCATTGCCCGTGGCAGCGGCACGTCGGTGAATGAAGTCAATCAGATGCTTCAGGAGTATGTACAAATGAAGCAGATGATGAAGCAAATGATGGGCGGCGGCGGAATGCTTGGCGGCTTGGGCGGTAAGGTTGCTCAACGGCTGACCGGCATGGGCAGTAAGAAGAAAAATAGGATTAAGGTTAAGAAGAAAAAGCGAAGATAATTTTGCTGTTTTCGATTTGGAGGTACGAACTTTGTTAGCAATTAGATTAACTCGACTGGGAGCCAAGAAACGTCCCTTTTATCGCATCGTGGTAGCGGAAAAGCGCGGCAAACGTGACGGACGATTTATCGAAATCGTAGGGCATTACAATCCCTGCCGCGAGACGCTGGAACTGAAACTCAATCACGAACGAATCCAACACTGGCTCAAATGCGGCGCACAACCGACCGAGACTGTGCGGAATTTGATTCGCAAAAGCCCACCAGAAGCAGCCGCTGCGGCTTAATTGGTTTCGGGATAATTTGCAAAGCTCTTCTTGGGTTGTGTTCTGGTATCCCTTTCTTCCCACAACCGAGCTGTAGGATATTTTATGAAACTCATTGTGGAGGTTAGAGAATGAAGGAACTCGTGGAGTTGATAGCCAAGGCGTTGGTAGATCATCCTGACGAGGTTAATGTCAAAGAGGTCGAACGCGACCAGAAAACGGTGGTTGAATTGCGTGTTGCTGCTGGTGATTTAGGTAAAGTCATTGGGCGGCAAGGGCGTACGGCAAGAGCGATTCGCACCATCCTGGCCGCTTCGGGTACGAAGTTGAAAAAGCGCTTCGTGCTGGAAATTCTGGAGTAATTCCCTATTGGCTGGAAGAACAAAACGTGATTGGGGAGCCTGACGCAACACAAGTTGAGGAGTGGATTTCAATTGCGCGCATTGCGCGCCCGCAAGGTATTCGTGGCGAAGTGATCGCCGATATTTTAACCGATTTCCCGGATCGCTTTGCTGACCTTGACGAAGTTACTTTGCTACGTGATGGCAAGATATTTAGTTTGCTTAACCTGGAGCAGCATCGCTTTCACAAAGGCCGTGTATTGCTAAAATTCGCGGGCTACGATGATCCTGATAAAGCCGAAGAATTGCGCGGGGCCAGCTTAGTTATTCACCGCAGTGAATTGGTCGAATTGGAGGAAAATGAATATTTTCTGTTCGATCTGGAAGGCTGCGAAGCCGTTACGATTGACGGACATTCGCTTGGTACGGTCGTGAAAGTCGAAGATTTTGGGGCGGCCCCATTGCTGGTCGTCAAAAATCAAGACAAAGAGTTTTTGATTCCGTTGACCCTTATTATTTGCCCTGAAGTTGATACGAAGAGCAAGAAGATTGTAGTGAACCCGCCGGACGGCCTATTAGATTTGTGACGCCGGATTTGTGATCGTTATGCGTTTCGATCTGCTGACAATCTTCCCGGAATTCTTCGCTGGGCCGTTTGATTTCGGAATGATCCGACGCGCCAAACAGCAAGGGCAGATCGAAATCAATATTCACGATTTACGTTCTTTTACAACTGACAAGCATCACATCGTGGATGATCGTCCGTTTGGCGGCGATGATGGAATGGTGTTGAAACCGGAGCCGATTTTTCGTGCGGTCGAAGCAATCCGCCAAGCTGGCGAGCAAACAGCGGTTGTGTTGTTGACACCGCAAGGACGCGTTTTCCGACAAGCTGAAGCACAACGTTTTGCAAGCCATTATATGCAAATGATTTTGTTGTGCGGACGATATGAAGGCGTAGATGAACGTGTCGCGCAACACCTTGTTACGGATGAAATTTCCATTGGCGACTACGTTCTAACCGGAGGCGAAATTCCTGCGATGATTTTGGTGGATGCGATCACGCGGTTGTTGCCGAATGTGCTGGGCAGCGAGACCTCTGCGATCAACGATTCTTTTTCGACTGGCTTGCTGGATTTCCCGCATTACACGCGGCCCGCCGATTTCAACGGAATAACCGTCCCGGAAATTTTGCTGAGCGGGCATCACGGCAAAATTGCCCAATGGCGTCGGCAGGCGGCGTTAGAGAAAACCCTGAAAATGCGCCCGGATTTAATTGAAAATTTACTGGCACAAGCCGTTCTCACTACGGAAGAGCGGCACTGGGTAGAAGAGAAGTTAAGACAACAAGAAAATTGAGGTGACCTATGCAATCATTGGATCAAATAGACAGTACGCAGTTGCGCAGTGACATTCCCGAATTTATTCCGGGTGACACAGTGCGCGTGCATGTGCGTATCAAAGAAAGCGACAATAAAGAACGCCTACAAGCGTTCGAGGGCGTAGTGATCGCCCGCCGAGGCAGCGGCGTTCGTGAATCTATCACGGTGCGCAAAACCTCCTTCGGCATCGGTGTCGAACGCATCTTCCCGCTGAACGCTACAATCATCGGTAAGATCGAAGTCATCAAACACGGTCGCGTACGACGCGCGAAGCTGTACTATCTGCGTAAACTGCGCGGCAAAGCGGCTCGCTTGCGTGAGCGCGATACGCGTTCGCACGCTGCCAAGAAATAAAACTGCTCTCTTGATTTTCTAGCGCGGAGGAAAAGCCACTTTTCCTCCGCGCTATTCGCGTTCTTTCCGGCCCCGCTACTCACCCTGTGGCCTACCTGCCTGTGAATAGAACCTCTTATTAATTTCTGGTTTCTTTCACGCTAGCTTCGATTGCAGGCTTCAGGAACTCTCCACTCTTTTGAGGTCGCTGCGATTATGAAAAAGGCTAAGAAAGCAAAGGTAGAAAATGACGAGTCGGTTGAAGATCAAGCAGCCGTAGCAAAAGATAGGGAATTGCCTGCTCCAGCCTCGCGCATCCCTTTCATTGTCGTTGCTGTAGCTCTCAGTTTACTTTGCCTGGCTGTTTACTTGCTCCGTTTGGATCGTGTTGCCGGCCTATTGCAAGATGATGGGTGGTACCTCCTTTTGGCCAAAGCACTGGCGTCAGGGCAAGGTTATACACTCATTAATTCGCCCACCGCTGGCATTCCCCCCTTGTATCCTCCAGGGTTTCCCGCGCTGCTTTCATTAGTCTTTAGGATTGCCCCCCAATTTCCCGAAAATCTTTACCTCCTAAAAGCGGTTTCGATGTTGGCAATGTTTGGGGTTGGCCTGGCTTCCTATTGGTATTTCACCCGTCATCGTGATCTGTCCTGGGGCCTTGCGGCGGGGATTGCAACGGTAACGGTGCTGGCTCCGCCGTTCGTTTTCTTAGCCACTTCGACAGTGTTGTCAGAGTGCGTTTTCACTTTGCTGCATTTGCTGGCTATCATTGTGATTGAACGTAGCATACGCCTCCAGGACAAACGCCGACTTTACTATGTCGTATTCGGAACGGGATTAACTGCTGCTACCTTTTTGACTCGCTCAATGGCGCTGAGTCTGATATTAGCAGTTTTGGTTTATTTGATTAAGGAGCGCCAAAAAACTTCAATCCTTATTTTCGGTGCGGGGCTGGTTTTGTTGCTGGGCCCTTGGATGCTTTATTCTCGAACCCATGTCCCGACACCAGAGCAACGATTAGAGCAGCGAGGCTATATTGTCATTGGCTATGCGGAACAGTTTTGGCACAAAGTCGCAGGCGGAGAACATCTGGGAAAAGAATCCGTAAGAGATTTACCGCTGCGCATCTGGGCGAACGCCACAAATATTATGGGACGCCATGTGGGAGTTCTTACCCTTTCCCCGTTGTACTCTTTAACGGGATCTAGCGAAGGAGGGGTACTTTCTTTTCTACTCAGTCTACTCGCTATCATTGGGTATGTCGCTGCCTGCCGAGAAAGACTGACATTGGTGGAAATAGCTGTTCCCTTCTCACTGGTTATTACTGTGCTATGGCCTTATGACCCGCTTCGCTTTATTCTCCCGCTGACGCCTTTTATCATTTTCTATCTCCTCCAGGGGATCAAAACTTCTTATGACTTCCTCCAACAAAAACTCGGCGAGACAGAAGGGCAAAGTAGTGGGAAAGTATTGGGTATAACGATAAGCCTCTTTCTTGCACTTCACCTTTACGAAAACTCGACCTATATCTTTGCCAAGTATCAGTCCAATCAAGAGTCGCGTCCCGCGTTTATTCGTTTCTTTGAAGAAAATCAGGAAATGCTAGACTGGGTGAAGGAAAATACTCAGGCAGATTCGATTATTGCTGCGGAAAACCCGCCACTTGTGTATCTCTATACAGATCGTAAAACCGTTCACCAGGGAGAGATTCGTGCCGATTGGGAGCGTTATGAAAAAACAAATATTCGTTACTGGGTGCGTACTGGTAGAAGCTTGGTGGGGCCGATAAATTCTGATGAAAAACAGTATCGAATCCCATATCTTTCCCAGGGCTTATTGGGTCTGCGAGTAATAGATTTAGGTACCCCGGGGCACCGCAAGGCTTGGGGGAAATAATGCTATAGAGTTCAACTGAAGTGAAAATCCAATTCTCTTGTGACTATTCTTTTGAGCGCGAAGTACAAAGCCTGGGGGCCACTCTCGTCGCTGGGGTTGATGAAGTGGGACGTGGCGCATTGGCTGGCCCAGTTGTCGCCGCCGCCGTCATTCTTGATTTTAATCGCCTTCCCGTCGGTCTAAACGACTCTAAAAAACTATCTGCCCCTATCCGCGAAAAGCTCGACGCCGAAATCCGTGCCTCTGCCCTGGCGTATGGCATCGCGCGCGTTGAAGCAGAGGAAATAGATCGTATCAATATCTTACAAGCGACTTGCAAGGCGATGTGCGAAGCAATTAGGATGCTTCGTCCAGCGCCGGATTTTTTGTTGCTGGATGCGGTGCAATTGAAAGAGCTAACGATCAAACAAAAATCAATTATCAAAGGCGATGCGAAGTCAGTCTCCATTGCAGCCGCTTCGATCATTGCCAAGGTTGCACGAGATCGGTGGATGAGGAATTATGACCGAGAGTTTCCCGGCTATGGATTTGCTAGTAATGTTGGGTACGGCACTGCTGCGCATTTGCAGGCCTTGCGGGAAATCGGTCACTCAAAACTCCACCGCTTGACCTTCCGTAAGGTCTTACCTGAATCCCCACAAGCAGCGCTTTTCGAAGCATAGTGGTTACCCTGCCCCTGCATTGAGAGAACATGAAATTTTTCCAACTCGAAGGTAGGTATCTGTCTTTGAGGTCTGTTTTGGCACTCGCTTTTGTGCTTCGTGTCAGTGTGTTTGCGGCGGCACTGTGGTGCGCCAAAGATTATTCAGTTTTTCACTCGAAAGACACGGGAACTTACCTCCAGCCCGCTGCGGAGTTGTGGGCGACGGGAACTTTTTCGACGAATGACACGCCCGAAATTATGCGAACGCCGGGGTATCCAGTGCTGTTGGCGGTCGGGATGAAGTTGGGACATGTTGAATTCGTCACGATCTGGCTGCAAATCCTGTTGAGTTGCTTAAGCTGCTATCTGGTTTATGCAATCGCCAAACAAGTTTTTGATAGTGAACGTGCTGCTGTCGGCGCTGCTTTTTTATTCAGTCTCGAACCGCTCAGTATTTTGCATAGCTGCCTTTTGCTCAGCGATACCTTGTTCGTTTTCCTTTTAGTCGCTTCTCTGCATTGGTTGATTCGCGCCTGTCAGCGAGGACGTTTAATAGATTGGCTGCTTGCCGCAGTGGCCTTGGCTGGAGCTGTGTATACGCGACCTGTCGGCTATTTTTTGCCGCTCGGAGTGACCCTCGTTTTATTGATTTGGGCGATGATACAGAAGGAACGAAAGCTCCTCCCATCCACCGCCGTGTTTTGCCTGCTCACGATGAGTTTGATTGGGCTGTGGCAACTGAGAAATGTTCTGGCAACAGGCTATGCAGGCTTCTCAACAACATCTGAAATCGTGCTGTACTTCTATCATTCCGGCGCCGTCAAAGCACAGCAACAAGGCGTGCCGTTTTATCAGGTGGTTGAGCAGCTTGGTTACTATGATTCCGAGCTTTACTTTCGCCGTCACCCCGAACAACAGAGCTGGACGACGAGTCAACGTTACGCCTATCTCAGAGGAGAAGGCCTCAAAACTTTAACGCAAACGCCGGGACTGTATGCGCAGGTTTACGTGCGCGGAATTTTAGTCATGCTACTTGATCCTGGGGTGGTTGAATATTTGAGGCTTTTCCAGCAATACCGGAAATCTGACCGCGTGCTCAATGTAATGGCAAAGCACGGAATGCTGGCTGCGGCACAGAGAGTCGTCACCGAAAACCCTAGTTTGATCTTTTGGGGAGGCTTGCTGGGACTGCTTTTGCTGAGCTTTTATTTGCTCTCGCTCATAGGGCTAAAAGGCACATCATTGCATGCCAACCTCCCGCTAGTGCTTTTGCTTTGTGTGTGCTTCTACTTTATTGCCTTATCTGGTGGCATTGTTGCTGTGAGCAGATTTCGTGCACCACTGATGCCTTTTATCAGCGTGTTTGCGGGGCAAGGGCTGATGAGTTTACGGGCGTGGCGAAAGGCAAAAAATTTAGGGCCAAGCCAGGCTGACTTAGCCCTAAATGCGGATGCTTGATGGAGCGAAAGCAAGCGTTAGATTTTATCAACGACCTTGGTGCCGGAAGGGATGTTTACATTGAAAGCTGCGTCCGCGATGGTCAGATTGATTTCCATCCCCGTGAATTTGACGATGGTTGAATCACCATTGCGCTCGAACATTTGATATTGCACAGGCAGCCAGAATTCGTTGCTCACCCACAATTCAATGCGGCTGAAAGGGCTGCTGGCTTTTGGGGTTAATTGCAAGCGCGTGGCCGGCTTACCGTTGACCAGTTCATCTTTCACATATTCTACATTGTAATCTCTGGTCAAGGACTCCAGCGAACCATCTAATCCAACCAAAGCTGAATAACTACTGGTCTTGCCCTTGGCCGCTTTCGAGAGCGTGGTTTTCAAGACTTGATTGATACGCGGTTGATAGAACACCAGATTCTCGCCCAGCACCGCGACACTCTTTTGATCCGGTCGCGTGTAATCAATCCGTAGCTTGCTTTTCCCTTTGCTACCGGGTTTGTAAATCAGCGTTCCGTAGTCTGTTTCGGTCGAGCCGATTTGCGGATTGTGCCGCACTTGCGCCATTCCCGCACGCATCGAACGCAAGCTCCGATGCGCCGTTTGCATTTTTGAGAGCACACCTGTAAGTAGTTGGCTGGTTGCGGTCGCTTGCGTATTTTGATAAATCCCGGCAGTTATGAAGAGGGCAAAAACAACTGCAAGGCTGATAGTACGTTTCATCGTTAAAATTCTCCGTTTACTATTTGGTTTAAAATCTATCTTTGCTCAACGCGGGCCTATGATGCTTAAAAGCTATTTGGGGTTTATTGGAACCACACGCTGTAACCCGTGACTTTGCCGCCTAAATCAGTTTCAACTTTGCAGTCTGCGACTTCAATATCAGGGCGGATAACTTCACGGAGGTAAAGTTGTACGACTTCTTTGGGGTCATTTTTGAGCGTTTCTGCTTTACCACTGCTTACAGCAAAGGTATTGATCTTTTTCGGCTCAATGCTCCAACGGCGCACAATCTCCTCATTCGGAGTTCGCAATGGACGATCACGATCACCGAAAAATTGTCCCGGCACAAAAAATATAGTGGCGATAATCAAGATAACGAGCAAGTCGTATTGCCACGTAGATCGCTCGTATGACCAAAGCAAAATGTTTCTGAAGCTATTAAGTGGCTTTTTCATAGCAGTATATTTTCGTAGTTCGTGCGTGGGGCATTAGTTGCTAACAATCTGTCCGTCCCGCATTAAAATCTTCCGCTTGGCAATTTCCGCCGCTTCGGGGTTATGCGTAATCATCACAATCGTCTGTCCTAAATCACGATTGAGCTGAACCAGCATTTTTAGCACGATATCGGAATTCTCCGAATCCAAATTGCCGGTTGGCTCATCTGCCAAGATGATCGCCGGGCGCGTAATGACCGCTCGCGCGATTGCTACGCGCTGTTGCTCGCCACCTGATAGCTCCAGGGGCTTATGCTTCATTTTATTTTCTAATTTGAGTAACTGCAATACTTCATGGCGCAACTCCGCATTGCCATTGCCTTCCTTGCCATGAATATGCTCGGCCAGTTTCAAATTTCCTTCTGCTGTCAACGTCGGAAACAAGTTGAAACGCTGAAACACAAACCCAATTTTGCGGCGACGAATATCTGTGCGCTGCGCATCGCCCACTGCCGCCAGGTCTTCACCGTCAACAATTACCTGGCCGCTGGTTGGTTTGAGCAAGCCGCCGAGAATATGCAACAGCGTAGATTTTCCACTTCCCGAATGCCCCATAATCGAAACGAATTCGCCTTTTTCGACCGCCAGATTCACGCTGCGCAAGGCCTGCACATCAACTTTGCCTACTCGATAGGTCATCACCAGATTTTCCGTTTGTAGAATGGGCATAAGCCGTTACTCGTATGAAATCGCCTTCACTGCATCTTGATTAGCCGCGCGCACTGCAGGGTAAAATGCTCCCCCCACTCCGGCAGCCAACCCAATTAAGGCCGCAATTAAAATCCATGACCCTTGAAACTCAACTTGCAAAGTCGTTGCGATTCCAATTCCCCACCCAATTATCAAAGCAGCGATTAACCCTACGCCAACACCGATGAGGCTAATGGTAATGGCCTCTCTTTCTATTACGCCGATAATAAATCGTTTGGATGCGCCCAGCGATTTTAAGATGCCAATCTCGCGCGTGCGCTCCGTAATTGTTGTATACATTGCCAGCAAAATCACAAGTGAACTAACAATGGTCGAAAGCGCCAGAATCGTTTTGATGAAGCCATCAATACCAGGAATCGCGCGCTCAAAGCTCGGTAAATCGCGCATCAATTGCACTGCATTGCCGGGTAATTCTGCGTTGATACGTTGTTGCACTTCCTCCTGTTTTTCCGGGTCGGCGCACCTTACTCCGATCCACGAACACTTATTGGGCGAACCCATATAATTTTGTAAGGCCGACAAGGACATTTTGACGCGAGCGCCGGAAACGGGTGCGTAAATTCCTGCAACTTTCAACTTTTTGCCAAAGACCTCTATTTCGCTGCCAACTTGCACATTGCTTTTGCGCGCCTTGAAATCGTCAATGATGACTTCGTCGTCTGCTTGAAAAATACGCCCTTCGACAATTTTTATTCCACTCATCGCGGCATAACTCGGAAAATCAATGCCGTCTACTAATTCAAACCCCAGCCCCGCGTTTCCTTTTTGCAAATATTTGCCAATCGGGCTAGCAATTTGCACGCCTTGAATTTTGGCAATGCGCTCGGCGTAGCGAACGTCCAGTGTTAGCCCCGAAGCCGACAAAATATCGTTTGCGCCAGGACGCGAGAAAATAATCTCTGCGCCCACGCCACGTTCGCGCCGCGACCGATCATTAAGCATGCCGCGTACCAAACCCGTGTTGACCAGGATGAGCACGACACCCAGCGCCACTCCAATTACACTGACAAGTGTACGAGTAGGGCGTTGGCGGATGTTCGCTAAGATCAGGCTATCCATTTGAATTTGCTGCTACTTGTTTTCAGGTTTGTCGAGATCAGTTTCGGGTAGTTTCTCGGTGTTTTCAAGGACAAATGCTGTTGCCGGTAAATCCCCTATATTAAACTCTGTGCTGTCTGTCAGGAAGTTAAATTCAGCCGAGTATTTATCATAAGGGCGTCGAACTTCGACGACACTTGGACGCAAAACCGGACTATCGCTGTTGAGCTTAATGTAGTTCGAGTAACGTACATCAGTTACTAATTCACCTTTTTCATTAAAAACCTGCTGACGCTTCAAGTGTAATTGGTCATTACGATCAAACCAGAAGCGGCGTTTCAAGATACCGAAACTTTTTGCTGCGTCGGTGATTTCAATCTCTGAAATCACATACAGGCTACGAACGACCCGCGTTCCTTTTTTTGCTCCTGGTCTTGTATCAGGCTCCTCTACCAGTTCTTCTTGCAAGCTGTAGGTAAAGCCGCCTTTTCCAACCTGCAATGGTCGTACCAGCAACGCATCGGTAAAATGAAATGGGCGCGCATTAATGAAAGCGGACTGCGCTTCTTTTTTGCCTTGTATTTTTTCCCGCCACCGACTGTAATCAGCATTGCTTGTGCCAATTAAAAACCGCTTGAATTTGTCATAGTAGATCGCAACCCGAAATTTCTGTCCATCCGAAACCATTTCCGCCAGCTTAGTTTTGGCAACCGGAACTTGAATAATCAGACGAATGTTTGCGGGTCGTTTTAGCACGATGGTCGCATCCGCTGCGCCTCGATATCGTTCTGATAAAACGGCATCTATGAATTTTATCGAAATTCGCGTTGCCCGCATGGACTCTAACTCATTGAAAGGTTTTAGCTGTGCTATGAGCGCATCGAAATCCGCCTCAGCGACCGGCGTCAGCGGTTGAGGAATGGTTTCATCCTTGTATTTGATGAGACTGGAACAAGAAGTTACCAGCGCAGCAGTTGCCAGTATGCAAGCAATTACTAGAAAACGAGCCTTGGAAAGACCTCGTTCAGGGTTGGCCTCAGTCATAGACGGTCTTGACTCTTTACTGCATTATGAAATGCCCGAAAACAAGGCAGCAAACCTAACAGATGACCTATGCCTTGTCAAACCAGCTTGTGTTGGTCATAAATGCTTGTCTCAGGCCGTTACACCAAAACGTAAAACTGCCTCACAGATTGGTATGAAGGAAAAATAGCTGCGATTTTAGACTTGCCTCTCATCATTTCTTTAAAGCGTTAATTCGCAAATGCTTAGAGAAAAGTGCGCCTATTCTCTAATGGCTGAAATTACTTGGCACAAGGCTTGATTATGTCCAAAGCACCTTAGTAAAAAATACTGCTAAGGCGTTGACAAAGGCGCTTGTGAGGTTTGCGATCAACTTGGCACTCGCAACAGACGCCTACAGAGATTGACTTCATCCGAAGTCGCCCAGTTTCCCGGCAACCAATCGCTGGTTGAAGTGGGAATAAGCGCCGCGGGGATGCACGAAAAGGGGGCTGAAAGGAATTCTTTCAGAGTGCATCACGCGGCGTCCTTAATTTTATCGCTACCTCATCCATCGCTTCCAACCCGTATTGTTCTCGCTAGTTACGAAAATTTGAATCACATCCAAAAATCTGGAAAGAATCTTGACCTCCTCCTCCTCGACTGTTTTTTTTGCGATTCTTCCTCATCTATTAACCATAGCTAATAAAACAGGTTGCAGGAACAGCTTCGCGGTGATTTCACCATAAAACTCGCATGTGCTTGTCGGCACATAGCTTGCCTTCAGGAAAAACACCTTAGCGGCAATATTTTTGGATTATCTACCGATTTCTAAATCGGTAACTAAATATCAGGAGGAACAGATGCCCAGCTACAACACTTTGCTGAAGAACTTTACTTTTTACTGGTTAGGAGTTTGCCTATTAATTGCAATTGGACTTACTCCATCTTATGCCCAAATCGGTTCGTCTACAGTGAGCGGCACCGTTACGGATTCGTCGCAAGCCGCGATCCCCAACGCAACTGTGACACTGAAGAGCGAAGCCAGAAATTTCCGCCGGACAACGACCGCAGATGCAAGCGGCAATTTCCTATTCCCTACCGTCCCCACTGGCGCGTATAGCTTAGAGGTTGAAGCCAAGGGGTTTAAGAAATCCATTTTAACTGAGATTCAAGCATTGGTGGATAACCGTGTGACAGTCTCTATTACGCTGGAAGCGGGTCAAATTACCGAAAGCGTCACGGTCTCTGCATCGGCAGTTGAAAGCATCATCAACACGCAGGATGCGAGTTTGGGCAACAACTTTGTTGGCCAACAGATCGTACAACTTCCGCTTCAGGGCCGCAACGTAGCCAATCTTCTGAGTTTACAGGCGGCAGTTACACCTGATGGCTCGGTCGCTGGCGGACGTTCCGATCAGGCCAACATTACGCTTGATGGCGTTGACGTCAATAACCAGCAGGAAGGGACTGCCTTCTCGCCGGTTTTGCGTGTTAATCCTGATTCGGTTGAAGAGTTTCGTGTCACGACGACGAATGCTGACGCCAGCAAAGGACGTTCGTCAGGCGCTCAAATATCGCTGATCACCAGAGGCGGTACGAACGAATTTCACGGCGCTCTTTACGAGTTTCACCGCAACACAGTTACCACCGCGAACGATTGGTTCAACAACGCGACGGGCGTTACTCGTCCCAAGCTGATCCGCAACCTTTTTGGCGGCAGGCTCGGTGGCCCCATCGTCAAAGATCGGTTGTTTTTCTTTTATAATTATGAAGGAATGCGCGAGGCTAAGGGAACATCGGTTGCCAGAGTGGTGCCGACAGCCAGCCTTGCAGCGGGCAACATCCGGTTTGTTGATAATACCGGTCAGTCATGGACCATCAACACACCGCAGATTAACTCGTTCCTGCTGAACGGAGCTCCGGTTGTTGACGTGAATCCGTTGGTTCCTACTTTGTTTGCGTCCGCTGCTTCCAGGTACGTAGTAAATGACAGTACGCAAGGTGACGGACTCAACACCGGCGGGTTTCGGTTTAATGCTCCTACACCTGTCAAACAAAATGCCCATATTGCACGTATTGACTGGACAGTAACCGGTGACCAAAAACATCTGGTTTCGCTCCGCGGAAATTATCAGCAGGACTTAACAGGCGCAGCGCCCTATTTCCCGGATACTCCGCCAACAAGTCAATGGAGTCATCCACTTGGACTTGCTGCTACGCATACGTGGCTGATCAGCAGCAATCTGACGAATCGGCTCAGCTATGGCCTGACACGCCTAGCGTTTAGCAATCAGGGCGATTCGAACGATCCGACGATCACATTCCGCCGCATCTTCCAACCGACAGGTTTCGCCCGTGCGTTTAACCGGACAAACCCGACCCAAAACATCACGGATGATTTTACCTGGATCAAGTCAAATCATACGTTCCAGTTCGGCACAAACATTCGGTTGATCAAAAACACAAGGGTGAATTTTGCCAATTCGTTTGACAACGGCATTACCAACCCCAGCGCCTATCCGAGCAACATCGCGAGAACTGCGATTAACCAGTACATCACATCGGTTAGCGGCGCGACCCGCTCTGTCGCTTCGGCATGGGATGTTAACGCACAGAGTGCCCTTGTCGCATTGTTCGGCAGGTTGAGCCAGTATGGGGCCAACTTCAATTTCGATACAACCGGTGCTTTGCTTGCTGCCAATACTGGTATCAAGCGCGAATTCAAGACCGAGGAGTATGACTTTTATTTCCAGGATACATGGAAACTCCGTTCGAATTTAACAGTGACCGGTGGACTCAGATATGGCCTTAGTATGCCCGTAACTGAAACTCAGGGTTACGAAACGGTTCCCTCTATCGAACTTTCGACTTATCTGGCAAACACGATTGCGGCGATGAACAACGGCACGAATTACCGTGAAACTATCTCGGTACGGAAGGCTGGTAAGGTGAACGGACTGGACAGTATGTATCCGCTGGATAAGAACAACTTCCAGCCGCGCGTATCGGTGGCCTGGTCACCCTCATTCAAAAGCGGTTTCTTTGGCAAGCTCTTTGGTAAAGATGGGGATTCTGTTATCAGAGCAGGCTTTGCCATGACAAATGACTATTTTGGTCAACAGCTTGCGACGAACTGGGACGGCGCGAATACGCTCGGATTTTCGTCAGCGTCGAACATCAACGTAAATACCTACAACCTGACAACCAACCCGGCTCCGCTTTATACCGGGCCGAGTATGGCTATCCGGTCATTGCCAAATGTTAGTCATTCCGGGAGCACTAACTTTCCCGCAGACGGCTCCCGGTACGGCTCCCGGTCTGGGTAAGATCGAAACTTCGCTTGATCAGAACCTGATTTCACCAACCAACTACTCATGGAACCTTAGCTATGGTCGGCGGCTTCCGGGCAAGATGTGGGTTGATGTCGCATACATAGGCCGTCTTGCACGCAATTTGCTGGCAGGCCGTGATGTAGCGATGCTTAGAGGGAACATTCGGGATACGAAATCAGGGCTGACCTATAATCAGGCGGCGACGTTGTTGGACATGAAACTTCAAGCGGGCGCGGCAGGAAGCTCAATCGCACCAGTCGCATTTTTTGAAAACATGTGGGCGGCAGGCTCCCTGGGTGCGATTTTTGGATGCCCGGCTGGAACGGGTGGAGCGTCGGGAACGGCATGCACGAACACTCAGGCCGTCTATGAGGCTCAGCCCAATTTTGCTGGCGACTGGACGTACCTGATGCAACTGCTCGACGGGGAGACTGGAAGCCGGTACTTCTTCCAGGGACAATATGATGCGTTGTCGGCGTTCGGCACCATTGGTTCTTCGGATTATCACGGTGCAACCGTTTCGGTTCGTCAGCGATTGTCGGGAGTTACGTGGGATTTCAACTACACGTTTTCCAAGTCGACTTGATACCGGTTCGGGTTTACAGACGGGCCTTTTGTTCGGGTCAACGTTTATCCTGAATGCCTTTAACATCAGGGACAGTCGCGCCGTGTCGGACTTCGACGTGAGACACCTGATCAACTTTAACGGTGTTTGGGATATACCGATTGGCAGAGGCAAGCGCTTCGGAAGCAACCTTAACAAGGTGGTTAATGCTTTTATTGGCGGTTGGCAACTGACCGGTATTTTCCGCACTGATTCCGGTTTTCCGCTCACCCCGGGTATTTCGATGAAACGGGGTGGCAGACAAACTGGCAGGTTCGCAGTTATAACACACAGACAAAACCGGTAACAACTGGTACGTTCTTGAACGCAAAGACCGCCGCCTGTACCACAGGTTGCAGTCTCCCAAATCTGTTTGCCAATCCCGATGACGTTTGGAAATCGTTCCGAACACCACATCCAGGAGAAACGGGGACACGAAATCCGATCCGTTATCCGGGATCAGCCAACCTCGATGCTGGTTTGCTGAAATCGTTCAATATGCCCTGGGACGAAAAACACAAGATTACGTTCCGTTGGGAGGTCTTCAACGTAACTAACACGCCGGTATTCACGGGGCAGGCCGCTGCGTTGATAGGCTATACGGGTTCGTCGGCAGGTCCTACATTCGGGCGATTCACAGGGACAAGAAATAATGCTCGCATTATGCAATTCGCACTACGCTATGATTTCTAGTTTCAGAACTTGAAACTAGAAATCGAAAAGGCTGGCTCGACAGTGAAAACTGTCCGCCAGCCTTCTTTATCTTCAGCAGTACAATTTCAAAAAGAAGTGGTCGCCAAAGACAAAACGGCTGGCGAGCAATGCTCACCAGCCATTTTGTTTTTTTGATAGCTGCAACGCCTACCGCGCGACTTCTCGATATTTCTCAATAAACCCCGCATAATCTTCCAACGTCGCCGCTGCATGCCCATACCAGACGCGTTCGTAGTTAGTTGTCAATAGAGACACCGGCGGATAAATGTACTGCTCATTTTTTAACTCGCCCAAATAATCACGGTTCGTCTTGGCGCGATGGAGGTGCAGTTTGCCGCGCTGTTCAAGTTCGTAAAGCAGCGCCAAATAAGCGCGTCGAATCGCCGTCCGATACTCACCTTTACGGGCCATTTCCGCCGCCGTTTTGAGCAGGTCGTCTGCCGTGACATCGGCATCGAATTGCTCGCCGAGAATTTCACGCCTTCCATCTTCGTCGCCGCTATCTTTTAGCTTGGCTTGTCGCAACTGAAACCGTTGCAGCAGGAGAACTGCCGCCCACGCTAAACTGGCAATGAGCGCGATAATAATGATCCAACGCAACGCCTGGATAGAGCCAGGGCTTGGCCCCGCAGCCGAGGGGTCTTTGAGAAAAAGTTTGGCCAACAAATCACGGATCCGCTGCTGGATTTTTCTGAGCCAGGCTTGAATGGCGGATTCCTGCTTTTCTTCCGGTTGATATTCATTGCGGGCGAGAATTTGTTGCAATCGCTCCCGCGTAGCGTTCGCCTCTGTAGGTGCGCCCTGCTGTAGCGATGCTTGCAAACTGCGGCTTAATGCTGCCAGCCGCTTTGTCATCACGATCAATTGTGAATAACGGTTGTCCTCATCATTGAGGTCAAGCTTTTTGATGGTTTGGTGCAACCACGAATTATCCACATGCGTAACGTCTTTGCTGTTTATCTCGCGCGTGATGTCCTCTGTTGCCGGCAGCCGTTCCGTGATTTGGCGGAGCAGTTCAGTTTCTTCCTCTATCGTGTAGTCATTTTCTACTATATCTGCGGCCAACTTGGCCGCCTCTGCCACCCGCTGCACGTAGTTTTCAAATGACGTTACGGCCCAAACCGGGCAAACCAAAAGGCAAAAGGCAAAGGGCAAAAGGGCGGCACTTGATTTCAGAAATTCAGAAAAGACTTTGCCTCCGAATCTCACTTTGCCGTCAGTTGCGACTGTTTGAGATTTGCCTTTTGCCGTTTGCTTTCGCATGGTCGCGCATCATAGCGCGTTGCGATAATCCTTGCCAGCGTAAAGCCCGGCTGTTATTTTAGCGGTTTGGTTTTTCGAGGCTGAATCAGCTATGGGTAGTTTGGTCAGACTTTCGGATACCTGGAAAGAAGATATGGCTAACGGCTAAAAGCTCAGGGCTAATGGCTCCCAAAAGGATTTATGAATAATAACATTCGCAATATCGCAATTGTCGCGCACGTAGATCACGGCAAAACCACGTTGGTTGATTCAATGCTCCGTCAATCTGGACTCTTCCGCTCGAACGAAAAAGTGGTCGAGCGCGTGATGGATTCGATGGATTTGGAACGTGAACGTGGCATCACAATTATGGCCAAAAATACTTCGGTACATTTTGGCGACACGAAAATCAATATTCTTGATACTCCAGGCCACTCGGATTTTGGCGGCGAAGTCGAGCGCGTTTTGACGATGGTGGACGGCGTATTGCTGCTGGTAGACGCCTCCGAAGGGCCGCTGCCGCAAACGCGTTATGTGCTGTCAAAGGCGCTCGAACTCAAGCTCAGGCCGATAGTCGTCATTAACAAAATTGATCGGCAGGATGCGCGCGCAGAGGAAGTCGTTAACGAAGTCTATGACCTATTCATTGACCTTGACGCCGATGACGATCAGATTGAATTTCCGATTTTGTATGCGATTGCGCGCGATGGCATGGCGAAGCACGAATTGCATCATGAAGGCGACACGCTCAAACCCCTCTTTGAAGAAATCGTGCGGACGATGCCGACGCCGAGCGGTGATCCTAATGCGCCCTTGCAACTGCTGGTGGCGAACCTGGATTACAGCGAATACGTCGGACGTCTGGCGATTGGCCGCATTTTCAATGGCACGATTGCGGTCGGCGATCAGGTTTCTGTGTGTGGGATTGACGGACAACTGCGGAAAACCAAAATCACGATGCTGTATGCCTTTGAAGGCTTGAAGCAAGCGCCCATTGAGAGGGCGGAAGCGGGTGAAATCGTCGCGTTAGCCGGGATCGAAGGCATCAATATTGGCGATACGGTAACTTCGGCTACGGAACCTCGTCCCTTGCCGCGCATTCGTATTGACGAGCCGACGATTTCGATGATTTTCAGCGTCAATAATTCGCCGTTCGCAGGCAAAGAAGGCAAGTATGTCACGTCGCGCCAGATTCGTGATCGCCTGCATCGGGAACTGCTGGGCAACGTGGCGATTAAAGTCGAAGACACCGATTCGCCGGAAAGCTTCAAGGTGTCAGGACGCGGCGAATTACAACTCGCCATTTTGATTGAGCAGATGCGCCGCGAAGATTACGAACTCAATGTTGCCCGCCCACAAGTCGTGACGCGCAAAAGCGACGAAGGCGAATTGCAGGAGCCTATCGAACTGGCAGTCATTGACGTCCCCGATCAATTCATCGGCATCGTCACCGAAGCGATGGGGCGTCGCAAAGGGCAAATGACGAAGATGGTCAATCACGGTCACGGGCGCGTGCGCATGGAATTTGAGATTCCCTCGCGCGGTTTGATCGGATTCCGCAATGAATTCCTGACCGAGACCAAAGGAACAGGATTGTTGAATACGTTGTTCTTGCGGTGGGGCAAATGGCAGGGCGAATTGCATGGACGCGGCACAGGCAGCCTGGTGGCAGATCGCAATGGCACAACGACTGGCTACGCAATTTATAATTTGCAGGAACGCGGCGAACTCTTCGTCAAACCGCAAGTCGAAGTTTACGAAGGCATGATTGTTGGCGAGAACTCGCGTGACGTAGATTTAGACGTCAACATCATCCGCGAAAAGAAGCTCACCAATATGCGCGCCTCCAGCGCCGATGAAGCGTTACGCCTTGTCCCGGTGCGTGATCTGACGTTAGAACAGGCCATTGAATACATCGCCGAAGATGAATTGGTGGAAGTGACGCCCAAATCCATTCGCATGCGCAAGAAAGTGCTGGCAGCGAATTTTAGGCCAAAGTCGAAGAAGGCGGCAGAGTAAATATCCGGCCTGGTTTCGTTCGAACGCACCGTTGCTAGCGAATTTGAGGTAAAATCTTTCCGCACATGAGGAGGTCTTCCGATAATGAGCCACGTCATAACAGTACCACTAGGCGAGCAAGGTCAAATGATTCTGCCAAAGGAGTTCCGTGAGGTGAATCAACTGGAGCCTGGCGATCTCATCGCAATAATTCAGATTCGGCAACCAACTTATCTTGATTCCTGAAAAAGCACGCTTTGCGCAGCTAGGCGATTCGATTGCTGCTAAGCTTGAGGAGGCTGGAGTTACCGAAGAGATGTTACAAGAAGGGCTGTCTGAAGTACGAGAAGAAATTGCCAGAGAGCGGTATCCAGAACTTTTCTCTATATAGCAGCGCACTTTTTCTGTCGATCTTTCATGCTATCAAAAATAAACCTGCGATCATTTACCTGTTTTCCACAGGGATTTCCACAGGCGACAACCTGCGATACTTCCACGGTAACAACAGTTGTAGCATAAATGTTTATATAATTTTCCACATTTCCACAGGTTCTACTACTACCACTGATAAATATTAAAATTGCGCCTTATCCTCTTCAGTTAAACTTGAATTTGAAGATATTTTTATGAACAAAATTAATCCGCCCCGCCTTTTTTTGGACTCCAACGTTTTGACCGGAGGTTTGGTCGCCCGTTGGGGATTAGACAAAGCAATTCTTTCACTTTGTGCTGCTCATACTTGCAAAATGGTCTTGGCGGAAATCGTCCGTGAGGAAGTCGAACGCAATCTTTTGAAAAAGGCTCTCGCTGTAGGAATGGATCGCCAATTTGCCGACCAACTATTGCTGGATTACGATAAATTTATTCAACTCGCCAAACCGGAAATCATTCCTTTTCCTGACCCACAACTCGTTTTGGTGTCTCGTCATTTGATTCGTCACGCGGCAGATGTTCCTGTATTGGTATCTGCGATAGAAGCAAAACCAGATTGGCTGATCACCAACAACATTGAGCATTTTACGCAGGATGTAGCACATAAAATCGGGTTGCGCATCACTACCGCTTCAGGCTTTTTCAGAAGGCTAGTAGAGTCTTCTCTCAAAGATCAGGACGAAAACTAAAATGTCCCGACGTACGCGCCCCACCAATTTAACGCTTTCGCTCTTTGCCGAAAATCCAGTGCTTTCGGTCAGCGAACTCACGGCAGACATCAAGACTGCGCTGGAGGCAGATTTTCATGATCTGTATGTGCAGGGCGAGATTTCCAACTTCAAAAAATATCCTTCCGGTCATTGGTACTTCACACTCAAAGACGCGAATGCGCAAATCAGCGCAGTCTTCTTCAGAAATTGGAATCGTTTGTTGCGGTTCGATCCTGAAAATGGATTGGAAGTTCGGGTGCGAGGGCGATTATCCGTTTGGGAAAAGAGTGGCAATTACCAACTAAACGTTGAGTCAATGGAGCCGGTTGGCGTGGGCGCGCTGCAACTAGCGTTCGAGCAATTAGCGCGCAAGCTGCAAGAAGAAGGTCTGTTTGACGAAGAACGCAAACGTCCCTTGCCTGTGCTGCCGCGCAAAGTCGGAATCGTGACTTCGCCGCAGGGCGCGGTCATTCAGGATATGCTCAACATTTTGGGGCGACGCAATGCGAGCATTGACATCTTGATCGCTCCCGTACGCGTGCAGGGAGCGGGCGCAGCAGTCGAAATCGCGCAGGCCATCAAGACGCTCAGCGATAACGCTGCCAGGTTCGGCCTTGACGCGATCATCGTGGGACGCGGCGGCGGTTCAGCCGAAGACTTGTGGGCCTTCAATGAAGAAATTGTCGCACGTGCGATTCACGCGTCGAAAGTCCCTGTTGTCTCAGCCGTTGGGCACGAAACGGATTTCACGATTGCCGATTATGTCGCGGATTTGCGCGCGCCTACGCCTTCGGCAGCGGCTGAATTAGTCGGCACCGAAGCGGAAGAATTGCGCGCCCACGTTGAGGGCTTGCTCGCACATTTGGGGCGCGCAATGGACTATTACCTGCTACAGCGCCGCCACGAATTGCGCGATTTGATCGAGAGCCAGGGGTTTGCCGAGACGATTGGCACAGTCATCAAGTTAGGCTCGCGAGTGCGCGAATTGGAACTGCGGGCGTCCATGGCTTTGAAAAATAATCTGCATCATGCGAAGCTGAGAGTCGAATCTGCGCAGCGTCATTTGACAGTCGCTGACTGGCGCGCACCATTAGCGATGGCCGAAGCGCAATTGCAAGTTTCTCATCAACGCTTAGAACGTGCGATGCAAGCGAAAATTGAACGCAAATGGCATCAGCTTTCGCTAACCACCGGCAAGCTGGAAATGCTTTCTCCCTTGTCAGTCTTGAGTCGCGGTTACACGATGGTGCGTGATGAAGCGGGGCAATTAATCCCCAACGGTGCAACGTTACGGCTCGGACAAAAAATTACGTTGCGCTTTGAAGATGGCGATGTCGGCTGTCAGGTAACAGAAACACTCAAATAAAACTATGGCTCATGGAAAAGCTCAAGCAGCAGGGTTTGAGGATTCGCTCTCAAAGCTCGAAAGCATTGTTTCGCAACTGGAATCCGGCGATTTGCCCCTGGAGCGTGCCTTGGAAATTTTTGAAGAAGGCGTTGGCTTAGCGCGCCTGTGTCAGTCCCATCTGGCCGAAGCCGAGCGCAAAGTCGAGATGCTTTTGCGCGAACGCGGGGAACTCAAAACAATGCCTTTTGATACTTCTGCTGATTTAGCGGAGCCACTCGCGCCGCGCTCGGCCACCTCGACAGCAACGAAAGCGGCCTCTCCTGCTACTGTTCCGACAATTGATTTCGACGACGATATTCCGTTCTAATAAGGCGTTTAGCCGTCTGCACCAAGCACACAAAGGCAAGGGCCAGTACAAATAACCTGCCGGTTTGACTACAAATAACTGACAAGGGAAGCAGAATTGGGTATAATCCGCCGCGTCATAATCCAACGGGATTCCTACTCCCCAACAATTCTTTCGGGGTCCTGTTCATTCATAATCTAATACTAGCTTTCGCGTGCATGCAGTAACAACTCTGTCGAATAAATTATTACCAGCAACCTTGGTTGTTCTTTATCCTGAAAGCCTCGCTTTTTCCAAAGCATTTTGCCTGATTTGACAACGTATGATTCCGCCTCCCCTTGAGCGTGGTATCCCTTGATCAGGCCTTACGCGCTTCGCTGAGGAAGCCTCACCCGGACGAGTATAGAAGTGGCTAAAATTCTAATTGCAGACGATATTGAAGGCGTGCGTCGGATGCTGACTCAAACTCTTGAGGATGAGCATCAGGTCGTTCAGGCCAATAATGGTCTGGAAGCGGTTCGTTTAGTAGCAATCGAAAATCCTGATGTTGTGATTCTGGATTTGGACATGCCTGTGATGGATGGGGTTGAAGCCGCGCGCCAACTCAAACAAGAAGTTCCACACATCAAAATTATTGCGATGACTGGTCAACACAACAGCGAGAACGCGCGACTGGTGAAAGAAATTTGCGATGCCTTTTTGGAAAAACCCTTTCGCGTAACGGAGCTACGCGAAACTTTGAAATCGCTCCTCGACAATTAACTACTCGTATCGTAAAGCTTCAACGGGCTGTACCTTCGCCGCTGCGCGCGCCGGATAGAGCGTAGCCAAAAAGCTAATCACCACTGCCAGCATGGCAATCAGCACGCAAGGCAGCGTGCGAACTTTCAAGGTAATGTGCGAGATCGAATAGATTTCCGCTGGAATCGAAACCAGCTTGTAGGTATTGGCAAGCCAGCTTAGACCTACGCCTACGCTTACGCCGAGCAGCGCTCCCACGACGCCGATCATCACGCCTTGTAACATGAAAATCTTGCTGATGCTGCGCGGCGTTGCGCCTTGCGCCCGCAAGATGGCGATGTCGCCCTGTTTTTCAATCACCGCCATAGTGAGTGTGGTGATGATATTGAGGGCGGCAATCGCGATCAGCAACGAGAAGAAAACGACGATTAAGGATTGCTGGAGCTTAAAAGCGGCAAATAACGAACGATTCAATTCCTGCCAGCTTTGCGTCATAAACCCCTGGCCGACGGTATTGAGCACACGTTGACCAATTTCGCTTACAGCATACAGATCGTCTACTTTCATTTGAATCACACCCGCTACGTCGCCCTCGCCATTGAGCCGTTGCGCTGCTGCCAGCGACACATACGCCCAGTGCGCGTCATATTCGTAAAGCCCCGAAGCCGAAATACCAACGACACGGAAGCGCGCCGTGAGCGGCGTCGTGCCAACTGGAGTCAGGCGCGTCTTCGCTGAATAAGCGGTCACGACATCGCCGCGCCGCAAATTCATCACGCGCGCTAGCTCTTTACCGACGATGACTCCGTCCAGTGGAAGTTCCAGGTCAGATGCGGTTGGTGGTGGTGGAAGTAAGTCTTTGGGCTGACCTTCAATCGTGGTTGTGAAAACTTCATTGGCGTCCTGGTGGCTTGCGATGAGGTCTACGCCTTTGAGAATCGCGGGTTCCTGCCGCTCATTGGCGCTGAGCAAAACCTGATTGTACATCGTCGCGGCGGCAGCCTTTACGCCCGCGACTTTGCTGATGCGTTCGGTCAAGACGCGATAATCTGCCATGCCACTGTTGTCCGGCTTGAGCAGATTCAAATGCGCTGTGCCGCCGAGGATTTTGTCTTGCACCTCCTCGCGGAATCCTGTGGCCAATGCCAACGCAATGAGGAGGGCGGCAACGCCAACGGTAATGCCCGCGATGGCGACGCCCGTAATCACAGAAACAGCCGCCTGACGGCGCTTCGCGCGTAAGTAGCGGAGGGCGATAAAAAGCTCGTAACTCATAAATCAAAAGGCAACCCTTTTAACTTTTGCCCTATGCCTTTTTGCCTGTTGTTTTGTTCATAGCTTTTGATTTTTTTCCAGCTTCACCATTGCCGACAAATAGGGGTCTTCGATTTGTAAAGTAGAATGCGTCAGGCGAAATTGGCTCGCCAGTAATTCGCGTAATTCGCGCAGGATTTGATAGCTATTACTCGCTTCGTCAATGATGACGTGGGCGGTGACGGCATGCCGGTTGGATGTGATGGTCCAAATATGCAAGTCGTGAACATCACGTACGCCAGGAACTGCACGCATAGCGACTTCGACCGCCGCCGCGTTAATGTGCGCGGGTGCCCCCTCAAGCAAGATGTTTACCGCATTGGAGACCAAGCGCCACGAACTGTAAACGATCAGCAAGCTTATCACGACGCTGAAAATCGGATCGGCCCAAAGCCAGCCGCGCCAGAGGATCAAGCAGCCTGCACCGACCGCCGCAATGGAGCCGAACAAATCGCCCAGCACATGCAGAAAAGCGCCATGCAAATTCAAGTCGTGCGTGTGCGCTCCGTGCAACAGTTTGGCGGAAATAATATTCACCACCAATCCACCCACCGAAATCACAATCATGATTTTCGCATCCACGATTTCCGCCTGTCGCAAGCGATGCCAAGCCTCATAGCAGATCAACAAGGAAATTAAAATCAATGTCACACCATTCGCCAGCGCGGCCAGGATTTCCATCCGATAGTAGCCATAAGTCTTGCTGGGCGTCGCTGGTCGCATGGCAAACCGTGCGGCAAATAACGACAGGGTGAGGGCGGCAACATCCGTCAGCATATGCCCGGCATCGGAAAGCAACGCCAAACTATTGGCCAGATAGCCGCCAATCACTTCCGCCAACATGTACACGACATTGAGCGTCAGCACGATTAGCAGAATGCGTTGTGATTTACGCGGTTCGTGCGCGTGGCTGTGTGCGTGTGCATGATTATGTGGGTGATCGTGATGATGTGCGTGCGCTGTCATAAGCTTAATAACGAATTACAAGATACCCTAAAACGCTCTGATCAAAAACCACCGACTGCCCAGGAACATCATCGTGCCGCCAGTGCCCCGGCAATTTCTGCGGCTACGCGCGCGTTGTTTTTGAGTAAGGCGAGATTGGCTTGTAATGACCGCCCCTGCGTTTTCTCAGCAATGTGTGACAATAAAAACGGCGTGACAGCTTTACCGGAAACTTGTTGCGCAGAAGCTGCTGCCAATGCTTCTTTAATGACTTCTGTCATCTCGTCCGCCGGGACTTCATCCGCTTCCGGCACCGGAACTACGACTAAAATCGCGCTGGTACTTCCTAACTCCCAATGCGTGCGAGCAAGCAGGGCGACTTGCGCAGGATGGTCTGCTTGAGTATCGAGTTTGATCCCACTCGTGCGCGAATAAAACGCAGGCAATTCGTCTGTTTGATAACCGACGACCGGCACGCCGAGCGTTTCAAGCATTTCCATCGTCTTGGACAAATCAAGAATCGCTTTTGCTCCAGCGCACACCGTAAGAACAGGGAAGCGGGACAATGCCGTCAAATCGGCGGAAATATCAAAACTATGGCTTGCCCCGCGATGCACTCCACCAATGCCTCCGGTGGCAAATACCTGTAGTCCGGCACGATGCGCAAGGCATAAGCTCGCGGCCACTGTGGTCGCACCCCATTTCTTGTCCACGAGCGTTTGGGCGAGATTGGATAAATTCACCTTTGCCACATCTTGGCGCGCTGCCATTTCCTGAAGTTGGGCTTCATCCAGTCCAATTACCGACCTGCCGGCGATAATGCCGATGGTTGCGGCTGCTACGCCTTGCTCTCGAATGATGGTTTCGCAGTCCCGCGCAAGAGCCAGATTGTGGGGAGCAGGTAGCCCATGGGCGATGACGGTTGATTCGAGCGCGACAACGCCTAAGCCGCCACTTAATGCCTCTGCAATGGCGGGAGAAAGAGAAAATCTTGCTAAACTGCTGTGATTCATATCGTATCGCTTGAAAAACCTATGGGGCTATGCTCAGATTCGCGCGACAGCTTAGCGCATCAGCGCGGCTGAACCAAACTAATGGATCGAAATCTAACATCTATCAATTTAAGCTTCTGGTCATTTGGTTTGAAGCTCAGGAGGGAACAATGAAAAAAGGAATCCTGGCCTTGATTCTCGGCGGAGGGCAAGGCACACGTCTTTTTCCGTTGACGCATCACCGTGCTAAGCCTGCTGTACCGTTGGCCGGTAAATACCGTTTGATTGACATCCCGGTTTCTAACTGTTTGCATTCGGACATTACGAAAATTTATGTCCTGACACAATTCAACTCTGCTTCACTCAATCGTCATATTTCACGCACGTATCGGTTTAGTGGCTTTTCGGATGGCTTTGTGGAAATCCTGGCTGCCGAGCAAACCTCCGAAAACAAAAACTGGTTTCAGGGCACTGCCGATGCGGTACGCCAAATTATGATTCACCTGCAATCAATCAATCCCGAATATGTGTTGATTCTGTCAGGCGATCATTTATATCAAATGGATTATCGTGATTTCATTCGTCATCACGAAGAAACCAAGGCGGATGTAACAGTCTCGGTCATCCCTTGCGGTGAAGCGCAAGCAACAGGTTTTGGCTTGCTCAAAACAGATGACGAAAGTCGCATTGTCGAATTCCGCGAAAAGCCCCCGGCTGACCAACTGCCCGCAATGCGAGTTGATACCACCAAGCTGGGGTTAAGTCCGGCAGATGCCGAGCAACGCCCGTATATTGCTTCGATGGGCGTCTATCTTTTCAAATATGAAGCGTTGCGCCAGCTACTCAGAAACGAAAAGTATGTAGATTTTGGCGGTGAAATTATTCCTGCCGCCATCAATCAATACAACATGCAAGCCTTTTTGTTCGATGGGTATTGGGAAGACATCGGAACGATCAAATCCTTCTACCAAGCCAATCTTGATCTGACCAGTATCGTCCCGAAATTCAATCTCTTCGATGCCGATTATCCGGTTTACACGCGTCCTCGCTTCCTGCCTAGTTCAAAATTGCTGGATTGCCAGGTTCGTGATGCGGTCATTTCGGAAGGCTGCATTCTGAATCGCGTTTGGATAGATCATTCTATTATCGGTATTCGCGCCCGCATTGAAAATTACTCGCGCATCGAACATTCGCTGCTGATGGGCGCGGACTACTATCAAACATTGGATGAACTGGAGATGGAGCGGCGACAAGGAATTCCTTGGATGGGCATTGGCGAAAACACCATCATCCGCAACGCCATCGTAGACAAAAATGTCCGTATCGGGTCGAATGTGCGAATCCTAAATGAAGCCGGTCGCGAAGATCACGATGGTGATAATTATTGCATTCGTGATGGGATCGTAGTAATTCCCAAAGGCGCGATCATTACGGATGGAACCGTTATCTAACTCTTACCTCAACTTCCTTGTTAAAGAAAAGAGAGGTCGTGAGAAAAGCTCTGGGTCACGACCCCTCGCCGGATAACTCCGCAACGCTCGCTTTGAGCGTTGCGGAAGGTGGAACAATTTGGGGAAGGTAAATTGTTCCGCCCTAACCTCCTTCACGATTGCACTCGAAGCTTATCGTAAGGCATTAGATTTGCTCTTTTAAGTGACTTGTTAAGTTGCATACTTCATTCCACAGTTTGACTTTTTCCCTAACTTTTTTAGCTTGGGTTAACTACTTGGTTTGTCAATAGGTTATGTGGATGAGGCAATCGTTACTTTGCGTGGGATTAGTTTGCCTGAGAGTAACTGCTACTCGCAGCGGCGGCATCCATGTTAGGCAACTATTTTCTTTCTCAACAATTTGCATGGATTGAATACCTGGTATGCGGTGTATATTGAGTAGCAATTGATTTGACGCTTTATGAATTACTGTCAATACCCACCTGAAATAGATAACGAGGTGGAAATCAGTTCGCAGCAAGAGACAGAGCGCACGGTCTACGTTGTCGGACGACCTAGCGTTGGGCGCTACATCAAGCTAGGACAAACCGAATATCAGGTGCTGCAGTTGATTGGTGGGCGATCCTTAGCCGAAATCTCTGCTGCCTTTGGTCAGCAATATGAGGGGAATCTCGCGCTTCCCACCTTGGTTAAATTCCTGACCAAACTTAATCAAGTTAATTTGCTCGCAGGCGAAGGCTTGAGTGCAGAAAATTCCAGTCAACGGTTATCGCGGCACGCATATCTGCGGTTTCGGCTTTTCGATCCTGATCCGCTTTTTGCCTTGCTCGTTCCCCGGTTACGTTGGATTTGGACGCCTGGGTTTGTAGTCGTCACCGCATTATTGATGCTGTTAGCCTTGCTCCTTGCTCTTGGCAATTGGGCAGAGCTTGCGACGCATGCCACGCGCTTGATTTCGGATCATTACGGGCTGATTTTGTTGGCCGGGTTAATCGTAGTGTTTTCGGCATGAATTTGCCCACGGACTGACTTGCAAAGCGTTTGGTGGGCGCGCCACCGAAGTGGGGATGCTGTTAATTTACTACTTCGTCCCGGCGCTTTATTGCAACGTTTCCGGGCTACACACGATTTCGCAACGCAGCCGTCGGTTGTGGGTGATTGCTGCTGGTGTGTACTGGCAATTGTTGGTTGGAACGCTTTCGCTGATGGCCTGGTTTTGCCTGGAGCCATACACGTTGCTGGCGGATACCGCTTTGATTTTTTGCCTGGGGAGTTTGCTTAATATTGCCTTCAATGCCAATCCGTTGATTAAGCTGGATGGCTATTATTTCTTGACGCAATGGCTGTCGTTGCCCAATTTGATGGAGAAATCGCGGGCTTACTGGCGTGGCCTCTGGCGCTGGTTGAGCTTTGGCGGAAGCGAGCCGATCAAGCTGACACTACGCCAACGATTAGCTTACTTTGTTTTTGGGCCACTTTCCTTGGGGTACACCTTCGTGTTTTTGTCCGCAATTCTGCTCTATCTTCACCAATATTTGGTGGATAATCTCAATTTGGCTGGGTTTGGGGTGACGGGCATCGTCGCCGTCGTTTTGATGCGACAGCAAATTAGTAAAGGAGCAGAAGCCATTAGTACCGCACTCTTCAAACGAGAGACCAGGATAGAACCGCCGCCGGAAGCGGGCGTCGCGGCTAAAGTCCAACCACTAAAGCCCACTTCCCAAACATCTCCCAGCGAAAAATCAGTCGGCCCGCCAAAATGGAAGCGTCGTGCATTCCTGTCAATACTGGCGTTGCTTGTGACTGTCGTGTTGCTTGCTCCCTGGGATGCAACCGTTCCGGGCTACGGCACGCTGACTCCGCTGCACGAGCGAGAAGCGATCATCACCGCACCTGAAGGTGGCATCGCAACGGTGCTGGTCAAACCAGGAGAAGCGATTGAAGCGGGGAAAGAAATTGCGCGCTTGTACAACCCGGATTTGAATGCGGGGTTGATTGCTTTGCAGGCAGATATTGTCAAAGCTGAAACGGAATATCAGCGCTTGCTGGGCGACATCAAAGTCAAACAACAAGATGCGGAAGGCGCAGCCGTGCAGTTAAGCGAAACGGCGCGGCTCGACCGTGAGCTCCGCGCGGAACAGCAAAAAATTCTCGCGCGCAAATTGGGCGGACAGCAGCAGGAAACTGAGTACCCCGCATCATTAGCCATCCTACAATCAGAGATTGAGCTTAAAAAGTCCCGGCAGGACGAAGCCGAGACGCAGCTTAATCGTGCGCGCCAACTCTTTCGGGAAAACCTACTTCCTAAATCTGATCTAGAAGCTGCGGAAGCCAAAGTCACGGCGTTGCGCCACGAAGTTGAGGCCGCGCGTGAACGGCTCCAAAATGCGTTGGTTGAGCATCGTCGCCAAGTCGAGCGCTCCGGTGGCAACGTCCGCATCAATCAAACCGAATTGCAAGCAGCACAAAGCGCGATTGCCAAAACCATGACGGAACTGGAAAGTGTCGGCAAGCTGCTGACAACCTTGCGCCAGCAAGAACAAGTGCTTTTCGCCAAGCAAAATTCTGTACTCCTGACTGCGCCGCGTAAAGGCCTGGTTTTTGGTGAGAGCCTGTTGGAGTTGAATGGAAAGTACCTAGCCAAAGGGGCAGAAATTTGCCGTATCGCTGACCCTTCACAACTGCGCCTTCGCCTGCATGTGCCAGAACGAGAAATCGGCGATGTGAAGGAGGGCGCATCTGTGCGGTTGAAAACGCGTGCTTGGCCGGATCGGGTTTTTGCCGGGCAGGTAGAAAAGATTGGCGGCGAAGCAGAGCCGGATGAAAACAAGCAGATGACCTATCGCGTCGAACTCCTCGTAGATAATAAAGACGGCGCACTCAAACCTGGAATGACCGCTTTCGCTCGTATCAGCTTTGGGCAGCGCGCGATTGGCTTGATTTTGTGGCACAAGGTCAAGCAATCCCTGCGTCCTGAACTTTGGCTTTTTTAAGCGCCTTCGAATCAATCCGCAGCCGCTCCATTTTGAGCGCCAGCCCACGCCGCGTCAGCCCTAACTCTTTGGCGGTTTGCGAGAGATTAAAGTTCAGCTTGTCCAGTGTTTCCGTAATAATTTCCCGCTCCAAACCATCCACTTCCTGCGCCAACGTTTGCCCGTGCGCGGAAACCCTTCGCGGTCGTGTGCGTTTGGATAATTCCGGCTCATCGGCGGTAGCCGAAGAGGGAGCGGTTTGCAAAATTTCGTCCAACCAATCCCGCTTGGCGACTCGTTTATTTTCGCTTGTGGTCATCGGCCAGAGATGATGCGGATAAATTGCTTCCTCGTCCGCTAATAAAGCAATTGCTCGTTGGATGTCATTCGCTACCTGACGGACATTCCCCGGCCAATCCGCAGCGGTGATGCGCGCGAGTGCTTCGGGTGTGAACGTCAGGCCGGTTTTATGCGCCTCTTGTGAAAATCGCTCGAGCAGGTGAAATGCCAGCGGCGGGATTTCTTCACGGCGTTCACGAAGCGGTGGCAAATGAAACCGCAGAATGTTGATGCGATAATACAAATCTTCGCGGAAGAGACCTTGTCCTATCATTGTTTCCAAATCGCGATTGGTGGCGGCTAATACGCGCACGTCCACTTTTATGGGCTTCGTTTCTCCTATCGGATGAACTTCACCTTCCTGCAAAAACCGGAGTAGCTTAGGTTGTAATTCAAGTGGCAAATCACCAATTTCATCCAGGAAAAGCGTGCCGCCCTGCGCCACCCGAATAGATCCCAGATTGTTCGCCTCCGCGCCGGTGAAGGAACCTTTACGATGACCGAAAAGTTGGGAACTGATAAGTTCCCTGGTGACGATAGTGCAATTAAAGGCTACGAAAGGGCCAGTGTGACGCTCGCTCAGTAAATGGATTGCCTGAGCAATTCCTTCTTTACCGGTGCCCGGTTCTCCCGTGATCAGCACAGGCAATCTGCTATTACGCGTTTTGTGAATCCGCTTGGCCATCTCCCGCATGACTGGGCTGCGATAGACCATTCCGGGCAGCAGAAATTCTTCTTCGCTGTCTTCCTTCCGGGCGGTTTGTTGCGGGTCTTGATTGAGCGCACGCGCCAATTCTTTTACCAACTTGTCATACAAATCGGTCTTGCCTAACACCCGATCTAAGGTTTTGGTGATAATGTACCACTGTGCGTCCAGCAGGCTGTGCTCATTAATACCAGCCAGAAGTGGCGATAGATCAGTGGTATGCATTCTTGCGTCAGCCGGATCATTGCCGCTTAAAGAGCGGCGAAAATCCGGGGTTAAGAGGTTTTGCATCTCTTAGCGTCCTTCAGCGAAAGTAGGGGCAAGTTACTGATAGTTTGAATTAAGTGCGAATTCGCAATCTTCTTTTCCGTGAATCGTCCAGTGCAGGGGAAACACGCGTATTGTAGTGGCTTATGACTTTGAATACCAGTCCATAACTTCACCTATTGTTGTCATCGCAAGATCGGTGATAAAGTGCCGTCCGATCCAAGCTTGTCCGTGATCCGTCAAATAATTTGCCAGGAGCAACTGCCCATGCAACCAGAAGCCAAGCTAACCTCTGTTTCATTGCCACGCGTTGGACTAGGGCCTAAGCTTCGTTATTACTGGACCTATGTCGTGGCCGCGTTGTGTCTTCTTTTCCTGGGGGTGCCGTTGATTCCGCTGGGCTTTTTGCTCCGCTGGTTATTCGGCAATGAGGATTTTCTCTACCGCCCTGGTAGATTTGGCGCGCGCTGTTACTTGCGCTCAGCCGGAGCGCAAGTTCACGCCTCAGGGCACGAAAACCTTGCTCCCAACCAGCCGTATGTTTTCGTTGCCAATCACCAAAGTAATTTGGACGCGCCGCTGATCATCGCGTATCTCAAACGAAATCCAGGCTGGATTGCCAAGCAGGAACTGTTTCGCGTGCCAATGTTGGGGCAGGGAATTCAACTCGTCAATGCTGTCCCAATTGATCGCCGCAACCGCGCCTCGGCGATTGCCAGCACGAAACGGGCCGGGGAAATTATTCGTTCGGGGCGTTCGGTAGTCGCTTTCGTAGAAGGGACTCGGTCAGTAGATGGACGACTGAAAGATTTCAAAAAAGGCGTGTTTTATATGGCGCTCGAAGCGGGCGTGCCGATAGTTCCCTTAGTCATCAATGACACGCGATTGGTCTTGCGCAAAGGAACGAACTATTGTTTACCCCACGATATTTCGCTGGAAATCCTTCCGCCCATTAGTACCGCAGGCTATACTGCTGAAAATGTCGGCGAATTGATTGACAAAGCTTTCGCGCAATTCGTGCCACGCGTACGAACAGATTAAATGAAAAGGCGCAGAAAACTTGCTTGCTCTCTGCGCCTTGCTTCCAACCTCGTAGTAACTCACTTCGTCAATTGATTAATTGCCTGACTGACATCACCAAACGGATCCGCCTGATCAGGATCAAACCCCTCGTGCTTGATTTTGATGTTGCCCGCTTGGTCAATCACAATGAGGCTCGGCAATGAAGTCAAACCAAACGCTTTATACGCGGCTTTATCCGCATCGCGCAGCACTGGAATCCGCAAGCCATTCTTCGCGGCGAACGCCTGCAAATCCGCATCGGAAGCAAAATTCTTCTCGCCCGTTTTAGCGGCGTTGGTGCTCACCCAATAGAAATTCGCTTTCGGATGCGCACTCACCAACTTTTGCAAGGCCGGCAATTCTTTGGCCGTCATCGGAACCCAGGTCGCGCCGAAAGAAAGCACAATCACTTTGCCTTTGTTGCTGGCGAGCGAGAAAGTGCTACCATCAATTCCAGTCAAAGAAACGTTTGGCGCTTGTGCGGCTACTACATTGGTAATCAAGGCAACGAGAGTTAAGCCTGCAATTAATTTAGATTTCAAAATCATAGTTTCAACTTTCTTAATGTAGCGCATGTTTTCAACTTACGCCGGTCGGCAAGTCATCCAACTTGCGCTACATCTCTTCACGCCTACTTTGATGTCGTTTTCCTGAACAGGGTTGTAACCTAAAACTTCTTCAATGATTTGACCCTGGCAGTGGGAATCAATGTATAAAGATTCGTGTGTTCCAGCTTGTCGCCGATCTTCATTTCTTTGAATGGCCCCAGCATTTCCAACTCAACATATTTCAGCGGGTCAATATTGGTGTAAACCTCTGCGCTGCTGCCATTGTCTGGATACTCTGCATTTGGCACGCGTGGCGATTCGATGCGCAACCCATGTTTTTCACCAATCCAGGTAAGCACGGAAGCGTCAGTACCGATCTTGGTGGATTTTGTCGGATCACGCTTGAGCGAAATCGTCCCGTCTTTCACCTTGAAATAATCGGGCAGTTCTTTTGATTGTTTATTGAAGCCCTCGGCGTAGCGTGTGTCCTTCGGCACCGGCACCAGAATCATCTCTGGGTCTTTCAATTGCGTGATGACCCAAACGGCTACATTCTGTGGCTCACCCTTCAATTTCTCAAACATCGTCGTGATTGACATCACCGGTTTGGTCGGATCAAGCTTGATGCGGCGAATCGCGCGAATGCCATAATGCGGATCAACCGGAGAAATGAGTTCAACGAAATCGCTGCCGATTTTTGCCGCCCAAACGCTGGCATCAAACCCGACAGGCGGCGGCCACGCGCGTGGGGTGATCTTCGGCCAGTCTGCTTGCGGTGCAGGCCAGGGTTTGTCGCCGCCAAAGTTGATCCAATCTTTCGCCGCAGGGTTCACCGCCTTGCCTGCGACTGCCGGATTTTCCCAGAACACGCCTTCTTCACCCACAAAGCGAAATTGCATCACGCGCCCAATGGACGGGACGATGATGGCTTCAACGCTGCCGTTGCTGACGATCAGCGCATCTTTCCAGCCGTTATATTCTTTCGGCGTAATCGCGATTCGTTTCGGGGCTTGAGCAAAGGCTTGCAGCGCAACCAAAGCTATCAGTAAAAGCAAAAGCACTCTTCGTTTCATCGTTTCTCCAAAATCATTTTGACTCCATTTCCTGGTCGCAACGTAATGCCAGGGAGCGGAGTAATTGTTTGCCCAGGTTCCAGCCGCAACTTAAACTTTTGTGCAATCGTGGTCAGGAGCAAGACCGTTTCCATCATTGCAAACGAATTGCCGATGCACAGGCGCGGGCCACCACCGAACGGAAAGTAGGCGTAACGAGGCAATTGCCTCACAAACTCGTCCGTCCATCGTTCCGGCTTGAATCGTTCCGGTTCGTCAAAATAGCGAGGGTCGCGGTGTGTGACGTATTGGAAGAAGAAAATCTGCGCTTTCGCCGGGATGCGATAGCCGCCTAATTCAAATTCCTGTAGAGCCTGCCGCCCCATCGCGTATGCCGGCGGATACAACCGCATCACTTCTTTGATGATTTGATCGGCGTATTTGAGCGCGGGCAAATCATTTATCGTTGGCGTGCGTCCGCCGAGAACGGTTTCCAGTTCTGCCACCAGCCGGGCTTCGACCGCTGGGTTTTGCGCAAGCAAATACCACGCCCATGACATCGTCAACGCTGTCGTTTCATGCCCGGCTAAAAATAATGTCATTGCTTCGTCGCGCAATTGCTGATCGGTCATTTGGCTGCCGTCATCGTCCTGTGCGGCCAGCAGCATGGACAACAAATCACCACGATCCGATTTTGTCGCACGGCGTTCGTTGATAATGCCGAATACGATGTCATCCAACCGTTGTGCCGTGCGATGGAAGCGCCGGTTCGCGGGCGTTGGAAGGCGGTTGTCGAGAATCCATTTGAACGAAGCCTGATAGGAAAACGGCTCGACGATGACCGACAACAATTGCCCGACCTCGCGCGCCGTGTCCGTCACATCGGCATCAAAGAGCGTCTTCGCCACGATTTCAAGCGTCAGTTGCATCATGTCTTCGTGCAAGTCGCGCGTTTCGCCTGACTGCCACGACGCAATCATCCGCTCGGTATAAGCCGTCATCGTTTGGCTGTAGGCATTGATGCGCTCGCGGTGAAATGCTGGCTGTGCCAGGCGGCGTTGCCGCTTCCAAAATTCGCCTTCGCTCGAAAGCAATCCATTGCCAACCAGCCGTCGCATAAATGGCGTTTGCAATGAAACCGACTTGATGAAATTACGCTGCTGCGTAACCAGAACTTGTTCTATGTGATCTGGGTGATAAATGAAAAAGCACGGCACATATAGAAAGCGCGCACTAACAATATCGCCGAATTCCCGCGCACACCGAGTTGTGAAGCCGAGCGGGTCGTCTTGATATGCGCGCATCACACCAGAAATCAGGCGTGTTTTAGGGCCAGGAGGTGGGCTCGATTTGAGCTTGGAAATGCTCGATTTGAGATCAAGTGTACTCATGTTGGTAGCTTAACATTGAGACAGCTTTATTTTGAGCTTGAAATTGAATCTTGCCAATCGAACATCCACTTCGT
>CAWCGF010000036.1:0-15124 GCA_963794955.1 uncultured Acidobacteriota bacterium | reverse complement strand
TGTTCATTGTATTTTAACCCGTACGTATTGCTAACTCGGCGTTGGGTACAATAAGCTTGGGGTAATTAGATGTGCTCCCTCGGTTTCTCTGCCAACTTTCGTTAAACTTATCTAGGTCTTGTTCACCCGAGAGAAGGAATCTGAAAAAACTGATGCCCTTATACTTACAAGTTTGATAGATACTAAAGAGTACAAGGTAGCTATTTAACCCGGGCTCTGTCATCTTACCATCTGAGATCATTCTATAATGGGCAAATTGCTTGATAGTGTGTTCCGCGTTGTTATTGTTCCAGGGAATCCCGTCATAGTCGAGAAAAGTGAAAAGCTTCTCGCGATTCTTCTCAAATCGCTTTTGATAATAAGTTCCTATTTCGCTCTGACACTCGCGGGCGGAAAGGTTCCTAAAAAATCGCTCAACGAGAGCCTTATGTCTGCGCAGAAAATGAGTCTTTAATCCAAACCGATCAATTATTTGAATTATGGGTTTGAGTAGCGAGGAGAAGTCTTGCGCCAAACTCTTAAGCTCCTCACTAAAAGGGTTCTTGAGGAGGTCATTATTTAAATCCCTTATGAGATGGATCAAGCACTTTTGTTGGGCACAGGGAATATAGTCATAAGCACCGTAAAAATCAGAAATTAGGATGCCTTTGAATTCTTTGAGCAATTCTTTAAGAAACTCGCCTTCCCGTGTGGGTTTGTACATGAATACGACTTCTTCAAGACTCGTAAATACCCATACATAGCCGCTACTTTTTTTTAGCTTTATAGTTGTTTCGTCGGCATGTATTAAGCGTCCAGTTATAAGTTTCTTTATAAGGCTTGTATAGGTGGGCCGGTAATATTCAGCCATAAGAGACTTGAAGAGATGAATGTCTGTGAATCTAATATTTAGCCCAAAATATTCTTTTATCATTTCTTCAATACTCTCAAAGCTAGTTCGATGTCCCACATGCTTGATACATCGCCCAGCTTTTTAACCCATGTGAATATTTATCTGCTCGGTTGTAGCTTTGAGGAAGGGAAGTTTTTCTGAAAGGGTGGAAAGCCTTATCGCATTGTAAGCATCGGTGCTGTGCGGAAGAACAAGATACCATCTGCCCTTTAATCCCTGTAGGGGTCACTTTTAAGTCGAAAAGTAGTTTGGTGCGCGTCTTATTGTGATTCCTAATCAGATCGGCGCTATCACAATACGGGCAAATAGTACCTTTTATTTGAACTTGCTTATGGATAGTTATCTTTTTCTTCTTCTTTCTTTTTTTTTGGCTGCTTGGGCCTGGCCTCTTTTTAGATTACGAGAAGTGCGAATGAATACCCTTTCTCTCTGATAATCGAAATAAGCACACTTATTAATGTAATCAAAATCAGGGTAGAAGAAGCTAGGGGTTCCCCAATCACTACGGCTTGCCGGAGATGCAGTGTCGTACGCCCAGGCGCTCTCGACATCTTTATTTTCCACAACTTTAGGGTTCTTGGCTAACTCAGCTTTTGTAGTCAATTCATAAACGCATCCTATTACCCTACTTAAAGCAGCGCAATCTTCCAAATTGTAAATTACTAACTTTTGTTTCAAACCAGATCTTCGGTGAGTCTCCCATTCAGCCCTCCAACTCAGCGAATTAAGCCCCGACGCATCGCTTTCTGACCACTGGAAACCCAAGTACGGCGCAATGTCTTTGAGGCTATTTGAGTAAGTAGGAAAGTAAATTTGCCCGTAGATAACCGACAACACATTCACGGCTTCTTTGATAAGTTGATCCAGAACAATCGCACCCTCAACGCCGTTGCCGTACCGCTGTTTCATCTGCTTCAGGAAGGTTGTTTCATAGCTTCCGTAATGGACTAACTGCGGGTTTTCGATCTGTGCCAGCGCCGTGAGAAAAGACGCCCATATTTCTTTCTCTTCGGACGCATCATTCGCCCAGAAAGAATGCTGAAGGTAGGAATCGCCCTCTCTGAATCCGCAGCCCGATCAGATAGTAAAAATCTCGATCCGGCACGCCTTCGACATCCAAATAAACTGGGGTTCCCGTGATGTTCAGTTTCGGGCTGCCAGCGATGTGAATCTTGTTCTCTCGGATAGCGAGCGCTCGCAGCGCGTGCGAATAATTATCCGGCTTTGACGCCAGACGTTTTGGCCTTCTGCGTGGGCGATAGGTATACGAAAGTTGCGTGACGGTAAAGATTCCTTTGCTGTGCTGCTGCTTCCGTTCCTTTTCGCTCATGCCTGACAGCAGGCTGAGGTCGTCTTTCTCCACCGCGATCTGGCGACAGCGCGTTTTGAATTCGCATTCTGTGCAATGTCTATTCAAGATCAGCGGCGGCGGAGCAGCGCTTGCCTGTTTGGCAGACATCTTGCCAATGATAGCTTTCGCCTTCTCCATCAAATCAGGCAGTTTGACCTTCGTCACACGCTGATTGCTGCCGTGAATGATTTTCCCAAACGGCGGCTTTTTCCCGAAGGCTGCGAACAAGGCAAGCGCCATCATACGCCAGCAAGAGCTTATCGAAACTCGTGATTTTCTCGGTTGGAATAAACCGGATCGGAATGTAGTGGCTGAGCTTTACATTCTCTGCAACGTCTACTCTTTCCAGTCGCCTGAATGTGGGATTCAAATTCTTGTGCCTGCAAAACACAATCCATCACAAGATGATACTTTTTGGCTTTGAGTTCATTGGGTGATGGTGTCCCCGCGAAGCATCCTTCATTCCAGGCTTCTGCGCGTAGGCGGGATAGGCATTTCTGTTTGTAATCATCTTCCGTGCGACGACGCCAATCCGTGAATTCATGCCGCGCCGCGACTGTGCCAGCGGATTTGAGGTAGGCTTTGGTTTCACAGTGTAGAAATGCTTGGAATTGTTCTCCCGTAATTAGCATCTGTATCTGCGGCAGGATTCAAAATCAGTCTTCTCTTTCTGCGATAAAATCCCAATCGCCCCTCATTATTACTTTTTCCTAGTGATTTGGCGAATGGAATCACACCAGTCTTTGAGTCGGTCAATCCTAGACAGCAACATCCTGATTTGACTCCTTCTGCGAAGGCCGTGATAATTCCAGCCGCAAGTTAGACAGGCCATTTGATTCTGTCAATGAGGACAATTCGTATGCAAGCAATCAATGTGGAAACAACTGCCGACCGATTTTTAATTAGTATTGATAAGAGCATTGTCACGAAAGAAATGCTGCTGAAGCTGCTCAATCAATTGCGGCTGGAATCCCTAGCGCAGCACGTAGATTTGGACGAAAGCATCGAAGACGTAGGTGAAGAAATCAAAGCCTCTTGGTGGCAACAAAATAAAGAACGCCTCTTGCAAGGTGCGGAATGAAGCCGATCATCGTTGATACCAACATTTTGTTTGCGGCGGTGCGATTCGCACAAATAGTCCGACTCGCGCCGTGCTGTGCGGCGTTCTGACCTAAGCTTACGCGCCCAGGACTTTCTGGTCGTCGAGATCTTCAAACACAAAGAAAAAATCCTCCGCCGGTCAAGAGCCAGCGAAGAGGCGATTTATGAGTTTCTGCATCAGCTTTTGAGCAAAATGCCAATTCGTCAACGAAGAGCATATTGCGTTGGGCAACATCGTTCAGGCGTACAGACTCTGCAAAGGTGTGGACGAAAAAGACACGATCTTTGTGGCGTTGACGTTGGAACTCGAAGGTGAATTGTGGACGCGGGATGAAGCCTTAAAAACCGGCTTGATTAAGAAGGGCTTCAACTCTTTCTTTGCGCCAGTCGAGGCACCAGATTTAAGCCTTCCCAAATGATTTTGTAGTATTAACCTTAGTTGCTACATCCGCGTAAAATCTTCCCGACTCGCATCCTCGAATACTTTCTCAACTCGCCTTGAGCAAAACTATTGCAACGTTTGATAAATCACCTGCGAGATAGCGGCGACAAGCTGGTGTGCACGCTTTTCATCGTCAAACCCACGCGTCAAGACAACGATCACATACGGCTTGCGTTTGGGCGGATAGACGATGCCTGCGTCGTGGTAAATCCTGGTGATGGAGCCGGTTTTATGCGCCACTTTGATGCCGGTTGGAAGTCCCGCCGGAAGGCCTTCGTCGAATTCCTGCTTCAGCAAGATTGCTGTCATCTCTTCGCAAGCACGAGCATTCAGAAATTTCTTTTCTGCCAACGAACGCAGCAACACCATCAAGTCGTATGCCGTCGTCGTGTTGTTTAGCCCGGCGCGAAAAGCCTTGGTGTCCTCCACGCCACGCCGCACTTGCATATCGTTAGCGCCAAGCTGCTTCATCAACTTCATCACATTCTCAGCCTTGGCTTTTTCAATCAACAGGTTTGTCGCCAGATTGCTGCTGCGTACGATCATTCGTTCGATCAAGGCGCGGATGGTCATCGGCTGACCGATTTTCTGATACATCCCATCATCGCTGTCATCGCTTTGGTTGAGCTGGTAAGGGCTGCCATCCACGATGCTGGCGAATTCGTTTTTGACGGTGAGCGATACATCAAGATTGATTTGTTTCTGCGCGGCCTGGCGAAACAATTCCATCATCACGGGCACTTTCATCGTGCTGGCGGCGTGCAAGCTGGCGTGTTCATTGCGGAGCAACGTTTGTTTCGTTTGCAGATCGTACACGGCTACGCTGACGGTTTCGGCCTGGCTCGCAGTGATGAGTTTTTCGATTTTGGGTTTGGCTTGTGACAATGTCACAACCGTTTGCGCCCAGGCTGGCCCGGCGGTTGCGGACAAGGCAAGTAGCCAGAAGAAAAGTGTTGGCATGCAGCTTTTTATGTTTGGAAATTTTGTTTCGTGTCTACTTCTTCACCCGTAACCGCGTCTATATATACAGTCCACGTCATACCGCGCCCGACTTCAACCGGATAGACCAAATGCAGCTTGATTTTTTGCTCCTCCACTTTGGGATAGATCATTAAATCTTTGGGGCTGATTTCAGAGGCTTGCGTCACTTTGTAGGTCAGTGGCTGCCCGGCAAAGTTGCTATAGGTAAACTCTCGCCCGACGAGTTTGCTGATAATCGTCGCGGGTTCAAGCTTAGGGCGAGCCGGAAAATCTAGCGTAGGAATCAGGCGGCTACTGAATTGCAGCAACATTCCGGCTTTACTCAGCACAATACGCAATTCGCCGTAGCCGTTGCCTATCGGATATGGGTAGTTCATTTGCCGGTAGACGGCACGATACAGGTTGCCTTCATTGGCAAATGTGATGAGTGAAAGGTCTTTGAGCGAAAGCGCGCTGGAACGCTGATCGCCGGAAAGCACGGCACGATATTTTTCGATAAAGCGCCGGAGATACTCTTTGGCTTGCGTTTCATCCAGCGCGGGTTGGGGCGGCTGATCGGACGGTTGCAGATTGATTTGATTCGCCAAGCTGGCAGGCAAACTGCGCGGCGTGTAGAGAATCGGTTCAAGTTCCGGCGCGGCGAACGTCAATTTATAATCCGACAAAAACTGAGTCCAAGTGTCTTCGGCGGCCTGGGCACGCGCGGGGCTGGCTTCAAGCACGGGCGGGTAATTCTCTTTCGCGGGCGCTTGTTGCGCGGCTTGCGGTCGTGGCGATGCGGGCGGCGCAGCACAGCTAAGCACAGAAAGCAGCAAGGCGGCGAAGATTAGCGTAAGTCTCATACGGTTTTCGTGACCTTCGAGAGCGAGCGCGACACGTCGGGATTCAGCCCCTTGGCCTGTGACAACAAGGCCGCGAACAATTGCGCCGGGATGATGTACGGAATCGGCGAGAGCATCTCGCTCACCTTCGCGGGCAACTTCAGGCTGCGCCGTCCGAGCTTTAAAGCGGCGGCTTCACTGGAAATCACGAGCGTCTCGGCGCTCAATGTTTTCAGGCGTTCCAGCAGTTCTACCGTGCCCTGCAACGTCGGCCCAGGCGGGGCAAAGACAAAGACTGGAAAGCTGCGCTCAATCATAGCAATGGGGCCGTGCAGGAAATCCGCGCCGGAAAATCGCTCGGCAATGACATAACAGGTTTCCATCAGCTTGATCGCAAATTCGTACGCGTTGCCGTAATTCAAGCCGCGCCCAATCACAACGCAATGATTCATCAGCACAAAGCGTTCGACTATCGTTTCGATCTCTGGTTTCAGCGTCAACGAGGCCGCCGCGAGTTCGGGCAAGCGCTCAATTTCGTGGCCTTTGATTTTGCCAGCCAATCCTTCGGCCAGCAGATGAAAGAGCACTTGTTGCCCCGTGTAGGTCTTCGTCGCGGCGAGGCTACGTTCGCGTTTGGCATGAATCAGAAACGTTTCATCCGTGACTTTCGTCATGGATGAATCTTCTTCATTCGTGATGCCGAGCGTGATCGCGCCACCGCGTTTGGCGCTTTCGAGCGTCAGGTTAATGTCCACGCCTTCGCCCGATTGCGAAACGCCAATAACCAGGGTGTCGCGCAAATCCAACTTCGCGCCATAAAGCGTATGCACCGACGGAGCCGCGAGCGAGACGGGAATGCCTGTGGTGATTTCGAGCAGGTAGCGCCCAAATGAACTGGCATTGTCCGAACTGCCACGCGCCGCGATGACAATGAAGCGAATACCACGTTCTTTGAGGGATTCAGCAAACCGTTTGACGCGCGCAGACTCGCGCTTGATAGTCCGTTCCAGCGCAGCAGGTTGCTCTGCGATTTCAGCTAACATTAAAGACATGTGTTCTCCTAAGCAAAAGCAAAAGGAAAAAGTGGGAATCGGAAAGAAAACCCTTTCTGCATTTCTTAAATAAAGTGCCGCCCTTTTGCCGTTTGCCTTTTGATATTTGCCTTTTGATTTTATGTATTGCCTATCTTCGTGCCGGATAGGGATTGATGCCAACCAGCATCGGGATATGAATGCCGATGTCCAATTCGATCTCGGCGGTGCGCTGCCAGGGCAACCGGGCTTTACAACGTTGCAATAATTCAACTTGAAAGCTAACGCGTGTGCCATCGCCCAACATCACACTGTGCAGGTTATAACGAAACTGGGAGCGGAATAATTCTTCCGCCAGCAGTTTAATTTCATTGTTCAGAAACGCCTCTGCGGCTTCCGTCGCCGTGCCCAACTGACCAGGATCAGCTTTCAATTCCTCTCTGACATGCGTTTCCAGCAGCGTTCGCGCTTTGCTGGCATAGCCCCAATCTTCCAAATAACGCGTCATCATCAACTCGACTTGCGCGCGTTCAGCACGACGCAATTGATCAATTTCCAAACTGGTTCGTAACACTTTCGCCGCCAGCAAGCGCGCCGAGCATTGCGCCAACGCTTTGCCAATTGCGCTCCCCGGTTCATCCGTCGCCGCGTAGGCTTGCAACAGATCAAGCTGCTTGCGCTCGCGTAGGGCCGTAAGGAGTGGTTCAGCATTACCGGATACATCCGCAAGCGCAACGTAATATCCTGCGGCAATCGCTTTGGCAAGGGCATCGGCAAAATTGACCTGCTTCGCCGCATCGGTATCAGGCATGTGGAGGAAAAGAAAAAGGTCAGCTTTCCCCGAAGTCACTAACTGACCGCCGACTGCTTCGATTTTGCGCGTTAGTGCTTGCAAGACAGCCGCAGGATATTGCGCCGAAGCAATCGGCAAAATTTTCAACGGGCGTTGATATGTATGATGTAGAAAACGTGCCACCAACAAATACGCCGCCTCATTCGCATCCGATTCAATCAGCAAATCATCAAACACCAAACCGCTGATTTCGTCACGCGCCTTTTGCGTAAATCCGTAAATCGGCAAATCGGGTTTCCGTTGCCGCACCCAGGTGAGAAAGGCCAGGCGCGTTTTGATCTGTTCCGGCTTCGCCTGCTCCGTCCAACCAGCCAGCGCATCCAGCGAAACAATCACACCATTCAATTGCTCGTAGTTCTGCTTTTTGGCCCACGCTATCACGCGCTCTGCATCAGGCGGATGCGTCGCATCGCCCAGCAATTCGCGCGGCGGATAAATGATTTCGTAATCTGCCACACGCGCGACCATTCGTGGCAGCTTCCACGATACCGGACGCCCATCGTACGGAATCAGTAAGAGGCGACCGGCGTATTTTGAATGTTGCGGCTGTAATAATTTGGGGCGCTGGCGCTGTGCCAGCAACGGGGTTACAAACAAAAGTAATACCAGCACAACGAGGATTTTTTTTCCCCACCAGGTTTTACGAAGTTTCACGAAGCAGTTGATAACGAATCCCCTCACATTTATCGCAACCGCGCTTTGAGCCGCTGAAATTCGTTGGAATTGGTAGCACCACGCGTATCAGTTCCGCGCAGGTTGTCACGAATTTCTTCGACCGTGTTTTGGGCACGCTCGCGCGCCGGTGGATGGCTTGCCATCACGTTGCCCAACAAATTGGGATTTTGCTGACTAACGCGCTGCAAAATCTCAAACATCTCAATCATCCCGCGCGTGTTGTAACCCGCCTGCCGGATGTCATACAACCCCAGATAATCGGCTTCGCGTTCGGCATCGCGGCTGTGTTTCATCAGCTTGCCGCCGAAAATCAGATTGCCCGCAAGTTGCCCGATATTGCCGCCGCCCTTGCCGCCGATGGCCGCACCCGCAATGCCGGCAATGGCCGCCAGTGTGCCGTACTTTTGCGATTGCTTGACGTTTTCCAGTCCGTGCCGCCCGACGATATGCCCGATTTCGTGGCCTAAGACAGAAGCAAGTTGCGCTTCGCTTCCCGTCGCACGCAGCAAACCCGTATGCACGTACACATACCCGCCCAGCGTCGCAAAGGCATTGAGCGAGTTGTCATCCACAACAAAGAATTGATAACGCAAGTTCGGGCGCTTGGACTTGCTTGCCAGGCGTTGCCCCAGCGCATTGACGTAGGACGTGATGGCCGAATCGCTTACGAAGCGGTGATCTTTGCGCAATTCATTGTGAACCTGCGCGCCCAGCTTCACTTCATCGGCTTCGCTGAGATAGCCGCGATTCGAGTAGGAGCGATTACGAAACTTGTCATAAACATTTTCTGCTGCCAGCGCGGTGATCACTAAAACACATAGCAAAGCGATCAGCCCGATGCGATGTCGAAATGAAAACATAAGCCTTTCCCTTTCCCAAAAACTTAACCGCAGGTAATAAATTGATTATAGGGGACGGAAGAGGTCACTTCAATTCGCTCCAGAAATCCCCTGGAAGCGCATCGCCCTGGAGGTACTGGGAATGTGACACTCCAACAACCATCACACCCCCTGCGTCGCTGTGCTTCGGCTTCGTTTATCGTACAATCTCAGGAACAGAGAAGTTCCGCTTACGGCTAACGGAGATTGCCCCCTATGGAAATTCTAATTGGCTTCTTATTCGTGCTCGGCCTCATCACCCTCATCGGTCACGGCATTTGGGTTGTACTCGCAGCGATTGGGCGTGCCCTGTTTGGTAGTGATGAAAAACAACCGGCGGAATTACGCTTCAACGAAACGCGTGCTACGCCGTCGCGTGCGCCGCGCTTTTGCAACGATTGCGGCGCATCCCTTGGCGCAAGCTCCAACTTGTGCTTTTCGTGCGGCAAAACTCAGGGCGTAGCCGAAGTAGAAAGCTTGAGCGATTTGGACGCGACCGAGCGGCAACTCAAACATTGGCACGAAAAAGGCATCTTGGACGAGGTAAAGTTCAATTGGCTGGCACACGTTGTCGCCACCGAACGACAACGTTTGACGCAGCCCGCGCCACCGCTGCCTGCCTCCGAAAAGCCAATCAGCATTCCACCGGAGCCTGTCCTGAAACCGTTGCAGGTTGAGACGCCGCCAGCGCCACCAGTTCCCCGCCCTCCTGAGCCGCAAGCCGCGCGCACTGAAGTGAAAGCGTACGAATCGCCTTTCACGCCGCCACAACCCGCCGAACCGGTTGCGCCCAAATATGTTGCCCCGCCACCACCACGCAAATCGTTCGCCGAAATGCTCGCTGCTTTTATGGAGGAGAAGAACATCCGGTGGGGCGAGTTGCTCGGCGGGATGCTTATCATCGGTTGCTCGCTGGCGCTGGTCATTAGTTTATGGTCGCAGATCGAACAGATTCCCCTGCTCAAGTTTTTCATCTTCACGGCGATGACCGGAGCGTTCGCAGGGCTGGGCTTTTACAGCGAACATCGTTGGAAATTGCCAAACACGAGTCGCGGATTGCTGATTACCGCGACGATGCTTGTACCACTGAATTTCCTGGCGATTGCGGCTTTTGCCAAAGACATTTCCGCCAGCAATCCGATGGTCATTGCCAGCGAAGTGATTTCGCTCGCGCTGTTTGTTTTGATGGTGCAGCGCGCAGGCAAAGTGGTTACGCCAGGTTGGGGGCCTTGGCTGACGCTCGGTGTCGTTGGGACATCAGCCACACAATTGATTTTGCGGCGCGTCATTGGCGTTGAGTCTTCGACCATCGGCCTGTGTGCCGGCGCGGCGCTGCCGATTGCCTGCTACGCCGCAGCCGTCTTCGGAATGCAACGAAAGATTCGGGCCGCTGAACCTATCGAAGCCAAACGCATCAACCAATCCTTCACCTTACTCAGCGCCAGTTCGTTCGCGGCGTTAGTGACGTTGGGGTTGTTGCTCTTCAAGACGCAGGCCTTCGCGGGCACTTTGCAACGCATCGCACCGATGGTCAGTTTGCTGGCGCTTCCGGCGTTGTTTGCAGGCATTCTGTTGTGGCAGCGCAGTAAAACCATCGAGCCGCAATATCTAAGTCTGCTCAGCGCCAGCATTGCCGTTTTCAGCGCGTTCGTAATGTTGGCAAGTCTGGTTTTTGCGTGGCCGAATCCGACGAATGTAATGATCGTGGCGGTTATCAATTTTGCCGCGTTAACAAGCATTGCTTTTGCTTTCAACCTGCCTGTCGCGCATTTGGTCGCCTTGCCGTGCTTGGCTTTAGCGTATTTGCTTGGCATCAATTTGGCGCTCGGTCGCATTGAGCATACGGCGGATTCGTGGTCGTTAATTAGTCAGTTGCTTTCAGCCACCAGTGGAACCGCACTGGCGGTCTTCTTTGTGCCGTTGTTGCTGGCCAGCGAATGGCTATACAAACGCGACCGCAAATCCGATGGCTTCTTTTATGCGCTCATCACAGCAGCAATCGCTACTCTCAGCTTTCTGCTTGTCAGTCTGCACGGCTTTGGTCGCACAGGCGATCCGCAGCGCATCACCTGGATTTATGCCTTGTTTGCTGCCAGCGCGTTTTATCTCGCCGCAAGGACGAAGCGCGCGGCGGGCAGTTATGCGGGACTTGGCTTGACGTTTCTTACGCTCATACAGTTTTTGTATTTCGGTCTCGGGCATAGCTTCAAACTGACAACGTTGTTGTTTACGAGCCTTGCGCTCATCGGTTCCGTTGCCTTACGCCGGGAAAAAACGCAGCGGCTTTTTGCGGAGCCAAGCCAGCACGCGGCGTTGCTTGCAGCCATTGCCGCGGGAGTCGTATTGTTACTTACCTCGCCAGTAAACACCGCTTTGGTGTTGTGCGGGCAAACACTCTGGCTGGCTGGCGTAGTAGCAGTTTTGGCCTGGCTGTATCGCTCGCCGGTCTTATTCACGGCATTTCAGGCCATCACATATACAACCATATTTCTCGCTGTCACGGCTGCCTCGCACGGCACAAACCTGCTGGTTGATTTTCCCCTTGGCTTGCACAGTTTACGCACGCAAATGCTGGCGCTCGCCTTACTCAGTCCGGCGTGGATCGTCCTGCGATTGATGATGAGAAAATTCGGCATCACACGGGAAGCAACGATTGCACAAGATTTGCCGGAAGCCTGGGAGAACATCGCTTCACGCTTGTTGTATCCCGAATGGCCGACGTGCGATCAGGTGGTGACGTGGGGATTGATTGCGGGTGTTGTCATGCTGAGTTTGGTTGGCGTCGTGCCGGGAATTGTTGCCGAAATCGCTCCGGCACTGACTGTCACAATCAAAACAGCTAATCTTTCAATCCTGACTGAGTGGTTATTGCTGGGCGCATTGCTGCTCGTGTTGACCGTTAGTTTGTGGGAGCAGTTCACACAATCGCGTGTGCTTGGCCTCCTGTTATTACTGGCAATGGCTTGTCCGTTGATCGCACAAACGAGCGTGGCAACGGCTACGACATTGCGGTGGACAACCGCCGTGTATTTACTTGCAGCTTCGGGCGCGATTTGGTTTCGAGAACAGCTTTATGCCTGGGCGCAAGTATTGCACTTTCCCCTTCTGCAAACGGAATCGGTGCAACTCACCCGCTATGCGCGCGCCTTGACGATGTTGCTGGCGGCGGTGCCGATCATCGGATTGACCTTGTGGGCAGCGGATTTGCAGATTGGCAATGGCGGCTTTCGTGTGCCAGGCGAATCCTTCTTCGTAAGGCTGGGCGGAATAGTTGCTTACCTCGTTCCGCTCATTGTGCTGAGTCTGGTGTTGGTCGGCCACGCACTGCGTGAACGCATTTCAGGTTACGCCTTTGTCGGCAGCCTCGTGCTGAATTTTGCCGCGTCGCTCGCGTTCCTGAACATGTTGTCGGCGATGAATGAAGCCGCCTGGGTGCGGCTGATACAAATCAATACCATCACCAGTGCAGTGTTTGCGTTGAGTTGGCTCGGTGCCATCGCGGGGCAGCGAAAGCGCGCGCGCGCCGACCGTTCCGCTGTGGACGGGGTGCTAAAAACACAAGTGATGATTGGCGGGGCGTTGAGCGTACTGGTGATTGGCATTGCCGGGATAGCGATTTTTATCAACCCGACTTTTCCCGGCGCAGGTCGCATTGCCGTGGGCAGTGTTTGGGGCTGGCTCGCCCTGATGTTGGCTGGCGCAGCCATTGCCTGGCTCAAGCGATTGCAAGGCGCACCGATTAGCTTAGCGAATTCCAGCGTCGGGCTGTTGCTGATTGGCGTGCTGCTGGCCTGTACGTTGAGCCGCTGGGATTTGGGCAAATGGCGGGGCTATCACGCGATGCTGAGTGCGGCATTGACCATCACCGCGTTGTTGCTGCTCGCAGGCTTCAGAACGCAATTGGCGCGCAAAAGCGACTCGTTTGTTGTGCCCTTTGCTCCGCGTGACGTAACGGTATTGACCAATATTTTCGGCGTGCTGGCATTCGTGCTGGGCGCGCGCACCTTGGCGGGTGATCCAAATACCCCGTGGTGGGCTGTAGCAACGTTTGTCGCGTTGAGCGCAATGGCAGCGGGCTTGGCGCGCTTAACACTGGGGCGTGGGTATCTGTATGTTGCCGGGCTTTTGGTCAATGGGGCCGTGAGCGTCTGGCATGTCCACACGTATTTCTCGCTGGCGCAAACGTATCTGCTCGAACTCGTCGCGGCGAATGTCATTGCGCTTTCGCTCGCAGGACTGGCGCTGTTTACGTTCGAGCGAAAGGCGATGCCAGAAGTAAAAGGCGGCTGGCTGCCATATCATCACTTTGGCTCAATCGTTTCCCTCATTGGCGTCTTGATCCCTGTGTTAGTTGGCTTAGCAAACGATTATGCCCTTGCGCCGTGGCTAACAAACTTCCGGTTGGGTTGGGCAGCCATTGCAACGACTGTGATCTTGCTGGTCGCAAGTTTGTGGGATGCCACGGCGAAGTATGCCATCGCTGGCTTGTATGTGCTCGGCCTGGTTGTTGCGGGGATGGCATTGGATCAAGCGAACCTCACACCGCGCTTGCTCGTCTTTGCTACTACGATGATTGCCGCTTTATACATCGCCTTTACCAGTTGGCTCTGGGCAGAAAAGCAACGGCTGATTGATGGGGCGGCAACGCTTGGCATCCCGCACCGTGAAGCGGCGACTAGCAACTGGCTGATGAGCGCGAATACCGTGTTGATGCTGGCGGTGGTTTGGTTTGGCGGCTTGATCGTCTTGAACTTTGAGTGGCTGAATCACCGCATTTTTGCCGCGTTGGCAGTCGCGTTGCAGGCGTTATCTTTTGCGCTGTTAGCACGCGGAGCGGTCATCAAAACGCAGTTGCAAACCGCCACGTTTGGCCTCGGTTTTATCGGCGCAGTCCTGCTCGGCTGGGCCTTCCTGCCCCCCGGCGGTCAGACAAACCTCATTGCCCGCCTCGCGCTAGTTTTGCTGGCGGCGGTCGCTTTCGCCGAAGTCCTTGGCCTCTGGGGCATCAAACGCTTCACACCCGACTGGAGCGCTGCGGCCAAACGCTTACTTCGCCCGTTATGCGCGATTGCCGTGTTGGCGCTGGGCGGCATTTTCGCGGTGGAAATGGCTGAGCAGGTTTTCTCTGGCGGCGTAGCCATGCCGATGTTTGCCATCCTAGCTGTGGCCGCAATTTTGTTCGGCTTGAGTATGCAGGCGATTTACTTTGCGGTACGCGCTGAGAGTGACCCGTTGCAACTTTCCGAGCAAGGCCGGATGAATTATGTCTACGCCTCGGAAGCTTTGCTGGCGCTGACGTTCCTACATATTCGCCTGACAATGCCCTGGCTATTTTCGGGCTTCTTCACGCGCTATTGGCCATTTGTCGTGATGATGTTGGCTTTCATGGGCGTGGGATTAGGCGAGCTATTTCGTCGTCGCGGGCAGCGGGTGTTAGGCCAACCGTTGCTCAACACAGGCTTTTTCCTGCCGATTTTTCCCGTGGTCGGTTTCTGGCTCGCGGCCTCAAAGATAGATTATTCCGGTTTGTTGTTGCTGGTTGGAGTGTTGTATGCAGTGGTCGCAGCGCTGCGCAATTCGTTCGGGGTCAGCTTGCTTGCGTGTCTCGCGGCAAATGGTTCGTTATGGTATTACCTGAGCCGTCAGAACAATTTCAGCTTGCTCGAACGCCCGCAATTGTGGCTCACACCGGCGGCGATTTCGGTCTTGATTGCGGCATATCTGAATCGGGAACGATTGACAGCAGCGCAAATGACGAACCTGCGCTACATCACATTGTCGGTGATTTATGTGTCTTCAACCGCCGAGATTTTCATTCGCGGCGTCGCGCTCTCGCCCTGGCAACCAATGGTCTTAATGCTGCTTTCAGCGGCAGGCGTATTGGCGGGAATCCTGCTGCGGGTGCGCGCGTTTTTGTATCTTGGCTCCTCGTTTCTGATGATTTCCATCCTGAGCATGATCTGGCACGCGTCGGCGAACTTTGGCTGGACATGGTTGTGGTACGTGACTGGCATCATCGTGGGCTTAGCGATCATTCTGCTGTTTGCAATGTTTGAGAAAAAACGGAGCGAATTGCTGCGTTTGGTCGAAGGCTTGCGC
>CAWCGF010000035.1:0-31612 GCA_963794955.1 uncultured Acidobacteriota bacterium | reverse complement strand
GCGCGGTTAGCCGAAATCGTCGCAATGAATCATCTGCCTTCGATTTCGCTCGTTGAATCCGCTGGAGCCGATTTGCCGGTGCAGCACAAAATCTTCGTCCCAGGCGGTGCAGGCTTCAAGGAAATCACGCGACGATCAAAAGCGCGCATCCCCTCGATTTCTGTAGTCTTTGGCAATTCAACTGCGGGCGGGGCGTATTTGCCGGGCATGTCTGACTACGTGGTGATGGTGAAGAAGCAGGCGCAAGTGTTTCTGGGCGGCCCGCCGCTCGTGAAAATGGCGACGGGCGAAATCGTAGACGAAGAGAGTTTGGGCGGCGCAGAAATGCACTCCAAGCTCTCCGGGCTGTCGGATTATTTAGCCGAAAACGAACTGGACGGCTTGCGCATTGCGCGCGAAATCGTGGCGCATCTGGAAGCCAAACCACAGCCATATCGCATCGCTGTCGAAGCACCTATCTATCCCGCTGATGAATTGCTCGGCATCGTCTCCGCCGATGTCCGCGTGCCGTTTGAAGTGCGCGAAATTATCGCCCGCCTTGTGGACGGTTCGCGCTTTGAGGAATTCAAAGCGAAGTACGGCTCGACGCTGGTCACTGGCTGGGCGTACCTTCACGGCTTCCTCGTGGGGATTCTGGCAAACAACGGTGTCCTGATTTCAGAATCGGCGAACAAGGGGGCGCAGTTCATTCAACTCTGCAATCAACAAAATATCCCGCTGCTGTTTTTGCAAAACATCACCGGCTTTATGGTCGGGCGCAGCTACGAGGAACAAGGCATCATTCGCAATGGCGCGAAGCTTATCAACGCCGTCTCGAATTCGACGGTGCCTGCGATTACGGTCATGATTGGCAGCAGCTACGGCGCAGGCAATTACGCGATGTGCGGGCGCGCCTACGACCCGCGCTTTGTGTTTACATGGCCGAATCATCGCATCGCCGTGATGGGCGGGCCACAATTGGCAGGCGTGATGGACATCATCAAACGCGATGCCGCCGCACGGGCGGGCGTGGCGATTGATGAAGCGAAGCAGACGCTCGCCAAACAAATGCTTGAAACGCAAATTGCAAAAGAATCCGATCCTTATTTTGCGACCGCGCGCTTGTGGGACGACGGCATCATTGATCCGCGCGACACGCGTACGGTGTTAGCAATTGCATTGCTGGCGGCGTATCAAAAACCGTTCACTGGTACGATGGAATGGGGTGTGTTTCGCCATTGACTGAGTAGCCCTGCGCCCAGGCTCACTCTATGCGCGCTGACTCGGTTTGCAAAAGGGTGCGCCGGCGAGGGCACCGGCGCACCACGAAGCAATTTCATCAACGCCCGGTCTGGGTAATCGTAAAGCTCTTATCCGCAATTGTGACCGTCGTCGTACGTGAACCTGACGAATTTTTCCGACTTACAGTTAAGGTCACAGTGCGAGCACCTGTAACAGTTGTACTCGGACTAAAGCTCAACCAGGAAACATTCTCAATGGCGCGCCAGGAACAATTGCCTGTCGGCGTCACTAGGAAAGTCACACTCCCACCGTTGGAAGAGAAAAGGGTGGGGAAATTCCCAATGTTATAAGCACATGCTACGCCCGCTTGCGTGACCGTGAAGGAACGCCCGCCAATGGTGAGCGACCCCGTGCGCGACGTAGTGCTGGTGTTGGCCTCGACGGAATAGCTAACCGTTCCATTGCCCGCCCCGGTCGCACCTGCCGCAACTTGCAGCCAGGGATTATTACTACTGCTCGTGGCCGCCCAAGGACAGTTCGAGCCAGTGGCTAATACGCCTACGCTGCCAGTTGAAGCCGTGGCGGGAACGGAACTCGTCGTAGATGACAGAGTAACGGAACAACCGCTTTGATTAACTGTAAACGTCTGCCCAGCCACCGTGAGTGTTCCACTCCGACTAGCACCAGTGTGGGCATCAACTGAAAAGCCGACCGTCCCGCTCCCTGTCCCGGTTGCGCCTGAAACCACCTGAATCCACGTAACATTACTGGATGCGGCCCAGGTACAAGTAGTGGCCGATGGCAATATCCCGACGGTTCCGTTGCCCCCCGTGGTAGCGACAGAAAGACTGGTGGCTGACAAACTATAGGTGCATGGCGGTGGCGCAATCGTGCCAGCAATGCTGTAACCAATCGTCTCCAACATTTGCAGGTCGTTTCCGGTCATGGTCTTGCGCACGCCGGAAGACAAAGTCGGGTCCATAATACCGATGTACACGCCGCTTTGCTCATCAGCCTTCCAGTGGCTCGCCTGCCGTCCATCGCCGCCGCTGCCGTTCGGATTACCCGTCGAAGTCGCCAGTTCAGGCTGTCCATCGTAAAAGCGTTGGTCGCCGCCTGTTGAAAGGATGCGTGCCGCACTGGTAAACGTACCCATTGTTGTGCCGGGACGGAAGCGGAACATATCCCACACAGTCAACGCGCGCGTGCTATTCGGGGAGATTTCAAACAACCCGACATTCGAGAGAAAGCCCAGCGCGTGTCCCATTTCATGCACGGCGACCGCGTCAAAATCCGTTTGCCCCTGTGCGATTCCATCGCTGGGATTGAAATCAAAACTGAAATTGGAATTGAAGCCAATGGCGGGCGCAGGGTCTGCGGTGGCGGCATCGGCGGGCAATAAGCCTAACGCCCGCATCGACGGGGAAGAAACAGAGACATTGCCGATAGCGCCAATATCGGTGATCACAGAACCAGTCGGCAACGCATTGTAGAGCGACGTTTCGGCAGCAGTTGCGGCGCTATTCGCTAAATTTGTGCGCAGCGTATCGTAGCTTCACCCGATAGGACGGCGTACTTGTACTGCCCAACACATTGGCCGGATACGCCTGTCCGAAGCGGGTCGGCCCGTAATCTACGTCCATAATGATTGTAATCGGATTTTTAATTTGCGCTTCCCAAGCGGCAGCGGCACGGATAAAGGCATCTTTGGCGGCGGGAAAACCATCAAGTTGCGGTGTTGAGCGGAGAATAATTTTCAGGCTCGTCGCTTCGGCGTTGGCCTCCGTCTGTGACCGACGCAAGACCTGGTCGCGTTCGCGCTGCGTGATAACACGCATTTGACGCATCTGCTCAGGATCACGGCGCAGGTTCTGCACCTCTTCTTTAGACATATCGCGGCAAACCGAACGCTCTCCATCGGAATAGGTGACAAACCCATTTTCCTGTATTTCTTCATTGGATGAACGGCTGGTGTCGCCTTTGCGCTGGCTCGCCGCACGCGGGCTGCGCTCACTGCGATCCTGGCTGGCGGCGGCTGCTTTGGTAGCAGAGGAAGCGCGTAGACTGCGGGGGGCGGCGAAGCTGGTGGAAAAAACTAACAAGCAAATTAGTAAATGTGCAGTGAAGACACGAGGGGATAAAATCAACGTGGCAATATTCATGAGAGGACTCCTTAAAAAACAGACTAGAGTTGAGGTTGTAGTGAGATTCGTAAGGTCAGTTCACAAGCCTGGTGGGGATTTCCTAGCTTGCTTCCTGGTGGGCATTGATTCATTAGTTAGTTAACTCGGCAGGGATACTAACAAGGTAATATTTAAGCGTCAATTACAATTCCTGAATGAAATACAAAATCTTGAATTTTGTAACAACTGAAGCGAATCGTCTTACAGCAAGTTTGCTTGAATGTTCAGGAAACCTCAATTGCTACCAGCAACAAAGGAGTGGCGCAATCGGTGGATGGTGCGCCGGGGCAAACCGTGCCTCAACTGCGATCAATCAGACTTTTGATGACGACCACCAGTTCGGTTGGCTCGACCGGTTTGGGGACATGCAACTGAAAGCCCGCGCCCAAGGCTTGCAAACGATCTTCGGTGCGCGCCAAAGCCGTCAAGGCAATCGCCGGGAGGCGCTGTGACGGCAACCCCTGGCGTTCGTTTTCGAGGGCACGAATGCGGCGCAGCACTTCGTAGCCGTCTTCCTCCGGCATGGCAATATCGCAAACCAGGACATCAAACCTGGTGTCAGCTATTAGCGCCCTGGCTTCCCTGCCACAGGAGGCGGCTGTCACCAAGGCTCCTCTGTTGCTAAGCATATCCGCCACCATCAACCGCGCATCGTCCTGATCGTCTACCAACAATACCCGCACGCCATCCAGGCGCGGTAAGTCTTCGGGCAGGCGCGCGAGTAGGCCGGTGTGAACTTCGGCGAGGGCGCGCACCTGCCAGGTGGCGGCGGGCGGCGTATGCAAGGGCAAGGTGATAGTGAAAGTCGTGCCCAGGTCTTTTCCTGCACTCGCTACTTCAATAGTGCCGCCGTGCATTTCGACCAGTTGTTTGACCAGCGCCAACCCCAATCCCAAACCACCGTAGCGCCGTGTGCGCGAGGTATCCTGTTGCGTAAAGCGGTCAAAAACAGCGGCGAGAAAGTCCGGCTCAATGCCCTCGCCGGAATCGCTGACAATGAGGCGAACATGCGCGTCGGTCTGTTCCAGCCGCAGTTCAACCCATCCCCCTGCGGGGGTAAATTTGATGGCGTTCTGCAAAAGATTCCAGACCACTTGTTGCAGGCGCGCGGCATCACAGATAAGCGGCGGCGAATCATCTATGAACTGGGTAACGAGCGTAATTTGTTTGGCTTCGGCAGCGGGGCGGACCACCGTCAGCGCCTCTTCCAAGACGAGGCGTAAATCAGTCGGCGCGGCCTCAATCTTCAGTTTGCCGGAGATGATGCGGGCGATGTCGAGGAGGTCTTCGATCAATTGTTGCTGCGACTTCGCACTGCGCTCAACAATGTCGCAATAACGCGCGACCTGGTAGGCGTCGTGGGCATTCGAGCGCGCCATCCGCGTGTAACCGAGGATCGCATTGAGCGGGTTCCGCAATTCGTGCGAGACGACGGCGAGAAATTCGTCCTTGGCGCGAGTCGCCGCTTCAGCTTGCTCGCGGGCATAGGTTTCGCGTTCGAGCATTTGTTGACGTTCCTCGCGGATCTTTCGTAGTTCATCAATATCGGTACTCGTGCCAAACCAGCGCAATATTTTCCCCTGCGAATCACGCAGTGGAATAAGGCGGGTTAAAAACCAGCGAAACTTGCCGTCCCTGCCGCGCAAGGGAAATTCCATCTCGAACAGCTCGCCTGTTGCAATTGAATATTTCCATCGCTCAATAACTTTCGGCAATATTTCCGCGTCGTGAAGCGCCTGCCAGCCCCAGCCTTCCACCTCCTTCGGGGTTGTGCCACTGTATTCATACCATCGCTGGTTATACCAGAAGATATGACCGTCGGGATGCGCCATACACGCAAGTTGCGGAATCGAATCGGCGAGCGTGCGAAGTCCCTGTTCGCTTTCAAGCAAGGCTTTTTCAATTTGTTTGCGTTTGGTAATATCGCGGGCGATTTTCGAGATTCCAATCAGTTCACCGTTGGAATCCTTAATCGGAGAAACGGTCAAAGAAATTGGTATCGGTTTACCGTCCTTCCGCAATCTCGTGGTTTCGAAGGATTTAATCCGCTCCCCCTGCTTGATTTTGTTGAGAATCTCGGTTTCTTGGTAGAGGAGTTCCGGCGGAAATAATATAGCAATAGGCTGACCAACTGCTTCCTCAGCAGTGAAACCGAAAATTCGCTCCGCGCCTTCGTTCCAACTCAAAATCGTGCTATCGAAATCCTTGCTGATAATCGCGTCATCAGAAGACCGGATAATAGAAGCTAATTTATACACTTCCCCTTCCGACTTCTTGCGTTCGGTGATGTCCTGAATAACGGCGATGAAGAATTGGTCTGGCGTACTGATCGCTTTGCGTTCGACCGACAGGGTGAGATGCCCCCACACCACCCTTCCTCCCCTCCCCAGGAAATGTTTTTCGGTGCGATGGACAGTGACTTTACCAGCCAGCAACTGCGGCAGTTCTTCGACCAATGCAGCAAAATCGTCCGAGTGCATGAGTTGTATGAGGTCAAGGGCAAGTAGCTCCTCGGATGTATAACCCAGCATGTCGCACAGGCCCGGATTCACCATAAGCAAGCGTCCGTTGGTGTCTAACCGTGCGATCCCAACGGCAGCCTGGTTAAAAACATTTTGCAATAGCCCCTTGGCTTGAGCGAGTTCTGCGGTCTTTTGCTCTAACGCCTCCTTCGCCTCAAGCAGTTCCCTCTCTGCACGCTGACGGGCTTGGAGAATAATTTGGGCATTCTGCAAAGCTACTGAACGTAGCTGATTTTCTTCATATTCTTCTGCCATTACCCACCCCCAATTATTCTCGCCGCAAGCGCCGTGCCGAGCACACGCGCTTCAATCTTCTCAAAGGCGGTGGCGCGGCTCGTCGAAGTGTCATCACTAAAGGGCGAGAATCCGCAGTCGTCGGTGGTACCCAATTGATCAATCGGAATATATTGTGCCGCCTCCAGAACGCGGTCTCGAATTTCTTCAGGAGTCTCAATGCGCGGGTCTATCGGAGCGACCACCCCAACGAAGATCCGCTGCTCTGGTTTCATATAATCCCGGATAATCTTTAAGGCCCGCACGCGATCTTTCTCCCCCGCCAGCGCGATGTAAAAATTCCCGGCCTTCAGTTCAAACAGACTGGGCAATAAGTCGGCGTAATCAATCTCTGCACTATGGGTTGAATCGCGGTCACCGCCCGGGCACGTATGCACGCCTATGCGCTGGCATTCTGCTGCGGAGAAGCGCGAGAGCGCGAGATTGTTCAGATCAATAAAGCTGTTGAGAAGATTGCCGGAGGGATCAATCTTGACCGCCAGCCGCCCTTCGGTGAAATCAATCTGGACCTTGTGCGCGCCCTTTTGCAGACAGCGGCGCACTTCGGTTTCGTGCTCGCTTATCAGGTCTTCGATAAATTCCTCGCGCGTATAACCGGGAATCCCTTCGGCGGGATACATCAGGCTCAAGGCCGAGGGTGAGATAACCGCCTGCTTCACCGGAGCCTGGGCATAACGCTGAGCGATGTCCAGGTAGTGGTCCGCATATACTTTATAACGAAACGGCCCGGCTGTGAGCCGATACATCCGGCGGACATGACCAGCAGCGAAAGGAATCTTGAAGCCATCGGGCGCGACATTGGGAAGCCCATGCACAGAATACGTCCAGAAGTTGTGATACTTCCGCTGTTCGCCATCGGTGATCACGGGAGAGCCGGTGGCTTCGAAGCGTTCGATGGTGTCACGAACCGCCTCATCATAGAGCGGGTTCAATTTGGGGTCGGTGTTGTCGCCTAACGCCGTGACCGCATCAATCAATTGAACCGGTCTGGGGATACTGCCAATGGGCTCAGTCGGGATTATCATACTTGCTCCTCGTTCTTGTGTATCTCACACGTTTGGTACCATGCCAAGCCGCCAAGCCTTTTACTACTGCCCCCTACTTATTCAATTCCTGGACGCGGATATTGCGATAACGCGCGCGACTGGCATCGCCCCATGCGTCCGCGCCGCCATGCACCTGCAAGCCGATGTAGCCTTCCCGTGGGTAGCGCTCTCGATAGTCGGTGAAATCAATGGTCTTATAGCCATTCAGCCACGCCTGTACATGGGCCGGTTGGCCGACGACGCGCGCGCGCAACGTGTTCCATTTATCTTTCTTGAAGTACTGTTCCCACAGCTTGTTGACCTGAATAAAGCCGCCTTCGGCTGGGGCATAAAGACTGCCGATGTAACCCGTCTTGTGATAATCAATCGTGATTTGATAGCCCATGCCATCTTCGCGTGTGCGCAGAAAGAGTCCCGTGTCGGCTGGACTGTCTACTTTGAATTCAAGTTCGATTTCAACGTCCCCGTACTTCTTTTCTGTGCCGATCAAGCCACCTTTGTGGTCTTTTTCCTGATTGCCAATAAGCGCACCATTTTGCACTTCCCAGAGTCCGCCATTGCCGCCATGCACCGCCATGACTTTCCAGCCTGTCATGGTTTTGCCATCAAAAATCTTCACCCAATTGTTCGCCTGGGCAATGGCCAAGACCAACATGGAAACCATTAAGGTTGAGAGTAGTAGTTTATGTTTCATTGTTTCCTCCTGATGTACAGCAAACTTTCCCGTTTGCTGATGACTCTGCCATCGGTCAATTATCGGAACAGCAGCAAACTGGGAAGTTTGCTGTACAGTTCAATTCCCAACGCTTTGCTGGGCGCTGACCGCCGCGCCGATGACGGCAAGCTCATCGCTCGTGGCGATAACCTCAAAGGATGAGCTTTGCAGCGAACTCATTTTGACCATCTCGTGAACGTATAAATCCAACAATCCGATTTGGACGAAGCGCGCATTCGGGCCGGAGAAATAAAACTTGCCCGGGCCGCTTAAATGCACGGTAGTCGCAGTCGCCGCCGCCAAAGCGCGATGCCAAAGCTTCACAAATTCGGCACAACGCGAGTCACCCTTTTGCGCTTGAGCAAAAACCTCTTCCGGCTCCAAGTCCAGAAAGCGCATGCGCATCGCACGATTTCCCATAATGCCTTCCAAATGTCCAGTCCCACCGCAACGACAAAACTGTTCTTTGGGATCAAGTGTCACCACGACGTGACCTCCTTCGCCCGCACCGGGTACCGGCGGATACAGCCCGAATCCGACGCCGTTGCCCAGCCACCAAACGCGTATCTGCTGATCCAGTTGACCACGCGTCGCCGCGACACCTGCCGCCGTCGCATCCGCATCGTTGAGGATATGAACCGGTGCAGCAAGCCCATTTTCACGGAGCAAAGCAGCTACCATTGCCGCAAGATTCTGACCTTTCATCTGTTGCAAATTGGGCGATTGTTGAATTTCACCATCGCGAATCAAGCCGGGGAAACCGATGCCAATCGCAGTAATAGATTGGCCGGCAGCAACCGCCTCAATTTGCCTGGCAAGCAAACGAGCAATCTCTTCAGCCGGTAAATCGCTCAGATACTCTTCGTTGCCGATGTCAGTAGGATAAGTGCGCAAGGCACCGGAAATTTGATGCTCTTCGACAAGACCGACCGCAATATGTTCTGCGGCTAACACTCCGATGGTGGCCATGAATTGTGGACTCCTTGTTCCCTGGGTGCGTTGGCAAGAAATTCACCACGAAGATCACGTAGCACACGAAAGGGAGACGGGGAGACGGGGAGTAGAGGAGTAGGGGAGAGAACTGCCTCTTCTCCCCCACTCCCCCACTCCCCATCTCCCTTTCTCTCTTTCGTGTTCTTCATTTCTTCGTAGTTGCATTTTCTTGCCTGCAAATTCGCACCCGGGCTAATTTGTAAATCGAACCAATTTATTCAGCCCATTAAAGGCCGCTGCTTTGTAGCATTCGGCCAAGGTAGGGTAGTTGAAAACGGTGTCTATGAAATAATCAATCGTGCCTTTTAGAATCAGCACGGCTTGCCCGATATGCAGCAATTCTGACGCGCCTTCGCCAATAATATGCACGCCCAAAATTTCTCTGGTTTCGCGGTGAAAAATCAGCTTCAAGCGCCCGGTCGTATCGCCACGAATTTGCCCGCGCGCAATTTCGCGGTAGTACGCGAGGCCGACTTCATAAGGCACGTCTTCCTCCGTCAATTGCTCTTCGGTTTTGCCGACGAAGGAAATTTCCGGGATCGTGTAAATGCCGTAGGGGTAACTGTCTGGATGGGTTTGCACCGGGATGCCGAAAGCATAGCAAGCCGCCAGTCTTCCCTGCTCCATGGAAACCGACGCCAGGCTTGGAAATCCGATCACATCGCCGACGGCAAAAATATGCGGTTGCGCCGTCCGATACTCTTTGTCCACCGTGATGCGTCCTCGTGTATCGGCAGACAGTCCGGCGGCATCGAGGTGCAAGCCATCCACATTGCCTTGTCTGCCGACCGAATAGAGCAACGCATCGCCGATGACCTTCTTGCGACTTTCCAGATTGGCGACGATGCTGCCATCAGGCATTTCCTCGACGCTCACAACTTCTTCGCCCAGCCGCAGCGTGACGCGATGATCACGCAAATGGTAGGACATCGCTTCGATCATTTCGTCGTCGGCAAATTCCAATAGCTTGGGGCGTTTTTCAATCAAGATGATGCGCACGCCGAGCGCCGCAAACATGGAAGCATACTCCACGCCGATCACGCCGCCGCCCACAACAATCAAAGTCTTCGGCACCTCTTCGAGCATAAAAATCTGATCACTATTGATGATCGTGCGATTGTTGATCGGCACCGTGGCCGTTGCGGCGGGCCGTGTTCCCGTTGCGATCACGATGAACTCACTTTCAAGTTCAGACGTGCCGCGCAGGCTTTCGATTTTGATGCTGTGGGCATCGAGGAAACTCGCGGCACCGTAGTGAAGATCAATCCCGTTGCGCGTCATTTGCGACTGCGTCACATCGCATTCCGTCTTGATGACGTGCTGCACGCGAAACAACAGATCCGCAATCGTGATCTTTTCTTTGACGCGGTAGTTCATCCCGTAGACGTTTTGATACTGATACCCGGAGAGATGCAGCACCGCCTCGCGCATGGTCTTGCTGGGAATGGTACCCGTGTTGATGCACGCGCCGCCGACCACTTCTTTCTTTTCGATCACGGCAACCCGCTTGCCGAGTTTCGCGCCTTGTATGGCGGCGCGCTGTCCGCCCGGCCCTGAGCCAATCACAATAAGGTCATATTTTTGCATAGTAAATCCAAGTGAAGAGCAGAAATAAAGGGTGTTTTGTTGATGTCCTTATTGATTTATTAGTAAGTCATTCGCCCAGTTCAATGTGCTGGGCTAAATCGTTGAAACGCGGATCAGTCCGCAAGGCACTAAATCGCACGTCACTGATCACTGACGGAATGCGCTCGGCGTGGGTTTCGCTCCCTTTGAGCAGCAAGGCAAATGCTTGATCCGAATTCCCCAATCCCGTATGCACTAAGGCCGCATAGTAAGGATTCGACGCGCCTTTCGCTTCGATCTCTTTGAGGATGCGTTCGGCTTCTGCGCGGTCGCCTCGGGCGGCAGCCGCAAAACCCAAATCGGAGAGCGTCAACAAACTGCCACGTGAGCGGTCATGGGCAAATTTCAATTCGGCCAGGGCATCATTGAATTTGTCACGCTCACCGCTCAGGGCTAACCCAAGATAGGCCAAACCTAAGTAGCGGTGCGTGACATAGGATTCAGGATCATGCTGCAAGGTCTCTTTGGCCGCCTGAATAGCTTTCTGGTAATCGCCAGCCAAATAGCTGATCCAGCTTAGATGAGAAGAAACAATCGCGGAATTCGGTTCCAACTCTTTGGCACGAAGTGCTTGCCGCAAAGCTTCGTCAAAGTTGCGCGCCTGGGCCAAAATGCTGGAATACCACTGATGCGCCGGGCCGTATTTATCATCGAGATTGAGAGCTTGCAAAAACTCGTCTTCCGCCTTTTTCCAATCCCATTTTTGATACCAAAAGTATCCTTTGGCCGCGTGCGCTTCAGCTAATTGCGGGTTCAGGCTTAAGGCTTTATCCGCGAATTCCTGGGCTTTAGGAAAACCTTCATCCGCAGGCATCACGTTGTAGACCACAAACATACTGTAGCAATCCGCCAGCCCAGCATAAGCGAGAGCAAAGTCGGGATATTTTTGAATCGCTTCCTCAAAGGATTTGCGGGCGCGCTGCAAGCCGACCACCGTTCGTTCGCGCCACGCCGTGCGGCCAATGGCGTAGGCCAACGAAGCTTCGAGTCGTTGTTTCTGCGCCTCGCTAATTTTCAGCGGCGCGTTCTCAAAAAGGTCCTTGCAAATTTGCAGCGGCAATACCTCCCAGTTGGCGGGCGTCCATTCATATTCTTTCCCCCACAAATGATGCCGGTCGCGCACATCGCTCAATTCCAGTCGCAAAATTTGCTTATTGCCCTCACGCTGCACCTGGCAGGTCAAGGCGGCGTTGACAGCTAAATCTTTGGCAATGGACTGCACATCGTTTTGAAAGAGCGTGCGCGCTTCGTCCACTTCGCCCCGCGCGCTGACCCCAACGCCAGAAAACTTGCGCAGGCTCTTGATCAGATCGCTGGTAATCTTGTCGCTCAGCTTTCCTTCAGCACTGTCGCGCGCCCCCAGGGGCAGTACGGCGACCGAATCAATCGCGCCGCGCCGCACCATAAAGACCGTGCCGGCCAGCGCCAACAGCAGAATGCCGGACAAGGCCAGTAAAACGCCGCGCCGATGTTGCCGAAACTCGCCGATCAAATATTCGGCGCTCGACATCGTGCGGGTCTCAAGGCTTGGTTGTCCGGGCAAGAGGTGGGCTTGGACCTCTAATTCCCGCTTGAGATTTTGCAAATCCAGCAGGAAATCTTTAATGGTTTGATAGCGTTCGTTGCGATCTTTGCGCAGTGCCTTTGTAATAATGCGTTGCAGTTCATAAGGCGTAGACGGGACGTGTTGTTTGACTGAAACCGGTTCGGCCTGCAACACAGCGGCAATCGTCTCAATCGGTGAGGCACCACTAAAGGGGCGCTGCCTCGTCACCATTTCATAGAGCACTACGCCTAAGCTGAAAATGTCCGTCCGCGCATCAATGCGGTCGCCGCGTGCTTGTTCGGGCGACATATAACTCGCCGTGCCGATGACGATGCCTGGATTCGTTGTGGATTGGACGAGCGTTGGTGCTTCGGTGTCCGTGACCGCCGGGACAACTTTTTCGGCGAGCTTCGCAATCCCGAAATCCAACACTTTCACATACCCATCGCGGCGCAACATAATGTTCTCTGGCTTGATGTCGCGGTGAACGATCCCGGCTTCATGCGCGGCGGCCAGCGCATTAGCCGTTTGAATTAGTATATCGAGCGTACTGACAAGCGAGAGTTTTTCCAGGTTCATGCGGTCGCGCACCGTATCGCCTTCGATAAATTCCGTCGTGATGTAATGCGTCGTATTGATCGTGCCGATCTTCATGAATGGTAATGATGTTTGGATGATTGAGTGCGGAGGTGGTTAAGGCTTCCTGCTCAAAGCGACGCAACCGTTCGCTGTCAGTAGTAAATTCGGGCGGCAGCATCTTGAGCGCAACTTTGCGCTTCAAGCGGGTATCTTCCGCCAAATACACTTCCCCCATCCCGCCCTTGCCCAGTTGCGAGAGAACTTCATATTGCCTGAAACGTGTTCCGGGGCTAATGTCCATAGCACATGCAAAAAATAACAATTGTGTAAGCTAAGCGGGTGCAGTGTAACATTTGGCGGGAGTTTCTGAAATTCGGTTGCGGCTATTTCTCATTTCTCATTTGCCGTGGGCAACTTCCGCATCCAGAACACAATGAAAAATCACAAGGAGAAAGGAAAAAGGAATAGCTTAAAATCGCACGCGCGCAAGATAGTTGAGACTGGCGGGAACGCCTTGCCAGACGGTAGAGGTTTCGTCTTCAATGATGTACCACTTAATCCCTGCTTGGCGGGCGGCTTGCAGCACCTCCGGCCAAGCAATCTTTCCTTGCCCCAGCGGCCTGCCGTCCTCATCTCTGGCCTCGCCTGTGTTGTCAGGGACTTTATCCTTGCGAATGTCTTTCAGATGTAAAGAGACAAATCGTCCAGGATATTTTCGTAGCAGTTGCACGGGGTCTTGGCCAGGTTGTGCAACGTGAAATGTATCCAATTGCAGCTTGACGAATTTTGGATGGGTCTGGGCCAGCAATAAATCAAACAGTGTTCCAGCCCCGCCTTCATTCGGCACAAATTCGTAGCCGTGCAAGTGATAGAAAAACGTGATGCCATGTGCGGCCAGTTTTGCGCCAGCTTGATTGAACACCACAATTGCCTTTTCGCAATCCGCCTTGGTAAACGGCGAGTTGATCCAGGGAATGCCCATCTGCTTCACGCCTAAGATTTTCGCGTCTTTGATGAATTCATCCAGCTTGGTTTGAGCTTCGTCAAAATCAATATGCATGCTAATTGCTTTGAGTCCCGCCTTATCCAGTTCGGCTTTGAACTGCTGCGCTGTCATGCCGTAATAGCCCGCTAATTCGACGCGCGTAAACCCGAGCGCACGCACCCGTTTCAGCGTGCCCGGCACATCTTTCGCAAAATCGTGCCGAAAGCTCCAAAGCTGAACCGCTAAGCCGTTTTTGCCGGATGGTTTTTTGGTTTGCGCAAACCCAGTCTGAACGAGGAGAAAGAAGGCAAGCGCACAGCTCATGGCTAGGGGTTTAGTTACTGTAAATATTCCATGCATATTTTTATCAATTGCCACGAGTTTTAACTCGCGGGAGGTGGATCAAGGGACAACCATTATTACAATGACAATTTTCTCAGCCGCAAGGCATTGCTAATGACAGAGACGGAGCTAAAAGTCATTGCCGCGCTGGCAATCATCGGGCTGAGCAGGACACCGAAGAACGGATAAAGTACGCCTGCTGCTAACGGAATGCCGAGCGCGTTGTAGAGAAAAGCGAAGAATAGATTCTGGCGGATGTTACGCATCACCGCCTGGCTTAAATTGCGCGCGCGCACAATGCCCTGCAAATCGCCTTTGACAAGGGTGATGCCAGCATTTTCGATGGCGACATCGGTTCCTGTGCCCATCGCGATGCCAACATCGGCTTGCGCTAAGGCAGGGGCATCGTTAATTCCATCACCCGCCATAGCAACCTTCTGATGCTGAGCCTGGAACCGCTTCACCGCTTCCGCTTTCTGCTGTGGCAACACTTCGGCGACAACCTCATCAAGTCCCAGTTTGCCTGCGACAGCTTGCGCCGTGGTACGGTTATCCCCGGTCAGCATCACGAGACGAATCCCCGCTTGATGCAATGCCTGGATGGCGGTAGCGGCGCTCGCTTTGATCGGATCGGCAACTCCGAGTAATCCGGCGGCCTGTTGATTGAGGGCCACATACATCACCGTTTGGCCATCGCGCCGCAAAGTTTCCGCCTGTTCGCGCCAGGCGCTCGCATCAATTTGTAATTCGTCGAACAAGCTCTGATTGCCAAGCGCGACCTCGAATTCATCCACTTTGCCCGTGACGCCTTTGCCAGTAATAGACTGAAAGTTTTGCACGGCAGAAAGGGAGATGCCCTGCGCCTGCGCGCCAGCTACAATCGCAGCGGCAAGTGGATGTTCGCTCGCTTTTTCCAAACTGGCAGCCAGTTTTAGCAACTCTTTGTCCGAGCGCCCCTCAACCGCGACCACGGAAATCAGCTTGGGCTTGCCTTCGGTAATTGTTCCTGTTTTATCCAGTATAAGCGTGTCCACTTGTGCGAGCGTTTCGAGTGCCGCAGCCTCACGCACAAGGACGCCTGCCATCGCACCACGCCCTGTCCCCACCATAATGCTCATCGGCGTCGCCAACCCTAAGGCGCAGGGACAAGCGATAATCAAAACCGCTACGGCATTCACCAACGCATACACGAAGCGCGGCTCCGGGCCAACCATACTCCATACGATGAACGTCACAATCGAAATCAACACGACCGCCGGAACAAACCAGGCGGAAACTGTGTCGGCAATACGTTGAATCGGCGCGCGGCTGCGTTGCGCGGCGGCGACCATTTGTACGATTTGCGCCAGCAACGTCTCGCTGCCCACACGTTCGGCTTGCATGATAAATCCGCCCGTGCCATTGACTGTGCCACCCGTGACTTTACTGCCCACATTTTTCTCAACCGGGATTGGCTCGCCCGTAACCAGGGATTCGTCAATGCTACTCGCGCCTTCTGTGACAACGCCATCCACCGGAACTTTCTCGCCCGGACGCACACGCAGCAGGTCGTTTGGCTGCACCTTTTCGAGCGGTGTGTCTTCCTCAACGCCATTCGCCCGGATGATGCGGGCAGTTTTCGGTGCCAAGCCGAGCAACGCTTTAATCGCGCTGCTGGTTTGGGAACGGGCGCGCAACTCTAGCACCTGGCCTAACAAGACGAGCGTGGTAATCACCGCTGCCGCCTCAAAATAAACCGCGACCTCGCCACCGTGTCCGCGAAACGCTGCGGGAAAAATTCCTGGCATAAGCAACGCCACAACGCTGAACAAATACGCCGCACCCGTGCCGATAGCGATCAGCGTAAACATATTCGGACTACGGTTGACGACAGAGGCCCAGCCACGCTGGAAGAAGGGCCAGCCGCCCCACAACACAACCGGCGTTGAGAGCGCAAATTGAACCCAATTAATGAGGCGCGGCGAAAGCGCCTGCTGCACGGGCTGGCCCGGAATCATATCTGACATCGCCAGCAGCAAAACGGGCAGCGAAAGCGCCGCACTCCACCAAAACCGCCGCGTCATGTCGGTCAACTCAGGATTGCTTGACTCCTCAAGCGTGACCGTGCGCGGTTCGAGTGCCATGCCGCACTTCGGACAGTTGCCCGGCTCATCCTGGACGATTTCGGGGTGCATCGGGCAGGTATACTCAACCTTCGTCAGGGGCGCGGCGGAAAACTCAGGTTCAAGCGCCATGCCGCACTTCGGACATGCGCCCGGCTTGTCTGCAATTACTTGCGGGTCCATCGGGCAAACATATTTTGCGCCCGCCGGAGCCGGTGGTTGTGTCTTTAGTGCTGGGGCTTGCGACTGATCAGATGGACGCAGGAACGCGGCGGGATCGGCCTTGAACTTAGTCAGGCAATGCGGGCTGCAAAAGTGGTATGTCTTGCCATTGTGCTCGTAGCTACCTGCCGCTGTCTCCGGCGTAACAGCCATGCCACAGACCGGGTCAGTAAGCTTTTCGCCTGTGGCCTGCACTGCCGGTGGCGCAGTCATCACCGGCAGTGACTTCGATTTTGCCGCAAGCTGCACCATCGGGGGTGCCATTGCATGTGCCATCGGTTGCGGCGCTTTATTCAGGTATGCCGCAGGATCAGACTTGAATTTATCCAGACAGCCCGTGCTACAAAAATAATATGTCGTTCCTTCATATTCGTGGCTGCCTGCTGCCTGCTCCGGGTTAACGGTCATCCCACAAATCGGGTCAATGTGTTGCTGATTCATTTTTTGCTCCTCGCTGGACGGCGTGTGACGGGTTTCGTGACCTGCAAATCGGCCTCTTCTATCAACCCGCAAAAATGGCCGTTTGCCTGTTTCTTTTCATCCCATTGTTGCAGCGTTCGCGCCAAGGCGTTGCGATAACTGCCGCATTTGCTTCAGCCGCTCGTCAAGTTCCGTCAACCGCTCGCGTACGATTTCGCGCACTTCCGCGCAGGGACGCTCTCCCGCACGACTTTCGGCCATAATGCGCTTGATTTCGTCCAGTGTAAAACCGAGCGTTTGCGCGCGTTTGATGAATTCGAGCCGTAAGAGTTCTTCCGCACTGTACAGCCGATAGCCGCCTTCGGTGCGAGCGGGACGGCCCAGTAAGCCGCTGCGTTCATAAAACCGCAAGGTCTCAATCCCGATGCCAGTCCGGCGCGCGACTTCCCCAATTTTGAGCAAAGACTCGTTCCCTACCGCTTTCTCAACCGTGGTTGGATCACTTTTGTATTGTGCTTGTGCCATCTGAAATTTTCCTTTCCGGCTGCCTGTCTCTCGCAGCCAGACAAAGCTTACAGCCTGTAGTCGGCTACAGAGTCAAGAGGAAAATTATAATAGGCTATTTCGGGGGAATTTTCGTGGGTGGATCGTCACTACGAGGCAAGTGCAGGAAGTAAATACATCAGCCTTTACTTTCTGACAGCGCAAGAACATGAACAGGAAACCGCTTAAAGCATGGGCATTCACTCCAGCTTTAAATTATTTGATGGAGAACATTATTTAAGTGGGAGACTAAGCGGTGATTTACCCGCGAGCTGTGGAGAAATAGGCACTGCTACTTTCGCCCCAGTTCGCGCCGGTAATCTAGTGATCCGCCAGGCCAGTTGATGTTGGTCAATGATGCACTCTGGAGATTTGATCTTAAGTTGTTCTCTTGGCCTCCTCTCCGGCCCATTGGCTCTCGGCATGACCGTACCAATGTTGAAGATGCCCGAAACCAGTGTATTAACTACCAGCCAGCGAATAATGCGGCTCATACGCGAAACCCCAGATAAGTCTTTATTAGGAACCATCTATTTACCTCCCTCCCTACCTTAGATGTCAGGTTTGACTGCGGCTTTTACGACAATAGTAACGTGACAAGCAGAACATTTACCTCACAACTCAGGCCACGCCCGCCATCTGTTGACAGGACTCCGCGCAACGGCGGCAGGCTTCGGCGCACGCTTGCATCTGAACATCATTACCCATTTGCTCGCAACTTTCCGCACAACGCAGACAAACCTCGGCACAGGCGGCACAGGTTTGCGTATGCAGGTCGGAGTTGCGCAACATAAAGTCGGCGCTGGTTTGACAGATTTGTGTGCAATCCTGCAACAACCGGATATGTGTTGCTTCGGCGTGCTTTCCGCCCTGCTCCAGACAATAGGAGATGGTTTCTATACAGATTGTGTGACAGTTTACACATTCCTCAATACAATATTGCATATCACCACTGCGTTGTGTCTTGGCGTGACTTGCCATAGCGTCCTCCCTCTCAAAACGAGCCTTGATAGTGAAAAATAAGAGAAACGTTTGCGGCAGGTACAACCTGAATCAATCGCATACGCAACGATTGTATGATTCCTGCTACTTCCCCTATTTATATTGACCTTGATACAGTCGCAAGAGAGAGGTGCAATTCGCATACCTACGGTTAATCGCCAGGGACGCCACCTTCTCACTCAAGAAAACAGGCGCTGAAGTTACTGCCCTTTCGCTTACTCTCGATAATGTCTATTGATTTGCGAGCGGCAACGTTGCGGTCAGCACACGTGCCCCAGTCCAGGCGAAGACCAGCCTGTTGCCAACTCGCGCCATTTGTGGGAAACCGTTGGAGCGCGCGGTACCCGTGCCGGAGACGACCATCGCCGCATCGGGCTTGCCATCTGGCCTCACGCGCCGCACGCGAACTTCGCCACCGCCCGGTATCTTCTCCAGCCAGCAAACCAGTGCGCTGCCATCCGCCAGCAATAACGCTTCCACCCGCCCTGCTGGATTGCCATCATCTACAATGATTGGCTCAGCAAAGCTCGCACCCGCATCGCGGGAAAAAGCCAGCTTCACGCGCGGCTTGTCGTTGACGCCTGTATACCAGGCAACGGCGACACGGCGACCGGAGGCCGCGACCGACGGGCCGTTTACGGGGCAGCCATTGAGTTGCCAACCATCTTTGAAAACAGCTTGCGGCTGACTCCATTTGCCGTCACGCAAACGCACAATTGAGGTATCACGATTTTCCTGTTCCGAGCGGTCGCGGTACACGACGACCGGGCCATCTGCGGTCATCGCCGCCGAAGTCTGGCAGCATTCACAAACCCGCGCATCCAACACTGCCTCATCGGTCAGGGTACCGTCGCGTTTGATCTTCACGTAGCGCAACGTCATCTCTCCATGTCCGTGTCCGTGGTCGCCCGCGCCCGGCTTCATCGCGCGCCCGTCCAGCCACACCGCTGCCAGATTGCCATCCTTCGCCGCGAACAGCGAAACGAAGCCATGTTCCGCCTTCACACCATCTTGATGCGGGACGAACGATTTGCCCCAGGTTTTGCCGGCATCAAATGACCGCGAGATCGTCACGTCATAATCAAATGTTCCCGGCCCGCTTTTGACTAACCAATGCGCCGCCAACGAACCGTCCGGCAATACGACCATTGATGGAAAGTCTGCCCAATTGACGAACCAGTTCGAGCCTTCCGCGATCACGCGCGGCGTTGACCAGCCCGCGCCTTCTTGCATCGCAAAACGCAGAGAGAATCGTCCTTCGTCCAATCGCTCAATCCAGCTCAGGTAAACACGGCCATTCGGCGCAACAGCCAGGTTGGGTTGACCGCTACCGACTCCGGCGGGCGAGGGCAGTTCACGTACTTGCGCCAGGCTCAAGAGGGGTAAGAGCAACAGCCCTGCAACAAAATTGATTGGGAGTATTTTCATCGGATATTCCTCTCGTTTTAAGTTCAGTGATGACGTGGCCTGGGACCAGGCACGGGCCAATGAAACCATGACGTTAGCTTGTCAATTCGCCTCATTCGCCCTCTTCGCTAGCGATCAATCGTTTTTGTGATGCTGGTGGTCAGTTGTGGGCTTTGGTTTCTCCCCCTTCTGAACCATTGCCATCACTTGATTGTATTTGTCTTCGGGCAACACGCGCACCAGAGTCATCATCCCCATCATCGAAGCCGTCCAGCCTGGCGCTAAACCATACGTTTCCGGCTTGGCCACCTCGTCGTCCATAATCATCATCATATCCTGCGGGTAACCAGGAACTTTCTTCTTCTCCTCTTCGGTCAAAACGATGGCGGCTTGCTGTTTCTTGACCAATGTCATTTTGCACTTCGGACACTCTCCGGCTTTGGTTGAGACAACTTCCGGGTGCATGGGGCAAACATAGATTTCCGGCGCTTGTTGCTTGGCCAATTTCATGTTGCATTTCGGACACGTCCCTTCTTTGTTGGAGCGCACTTCCGGGTGCATCGGACAGGCATAGAGACCCGTTGGCATCGGGGTCTGTTGCCCGACGGCATGCGAAACATTTTGTTCCGCCGTGGTCATTGCCATCCCACGCCCCATGCCTGGTCCAAAATCTTCGCTGAGCGCGTGGCCTTGCCGCAACATTCCCATTCCTTCTTCCATTCCCAGCCCCGTCTGGGAGCCACTGCCGTGCGACATTGCCATTGGCCCGACCATCGAGACCATCTGGTTCATCATGTGATGTGGCATGTGGCAGTGCAACATCCAGTCGCCTTCGAATTGCGCGACGAATTCGACATCGCGGGCTTGCGCGACGCCCACCAGCACAGTGTTGCCCGGATACCAAGCCACTTCCGGGATGCGCCCGCCTTCTGTGCCCGTCACATAAAACTGCATGCCGTGCAGGTGGATAGGATGATGATCCATCCCAAGATTGACTAAGCGGAGGCGAACGCGCTCGCCTTTTTTGATGATCAGCGGTGTCGTAGCGGGCGCGGACTTGCCGTTCATTGTCAACCAATTGAACTCCATTGAGAGCGTGTTGGGCACGTCGTTATTCGGCAGCAGCGCCCACTCTTGCAGGATGATGCCATAGTCTTTGTCTACGCGTGGCGTGTGCGGGGTTTTGGGATGGATCACGAACAGCCCGATCATCCCCAGCATTTCCTGCATCGCGCCGTGCGAGTGATAAAAGAACGTGCCATTCTGATGGAGCGTGAACTCGTAAATAAACACGCCGCCCGGTTCCACCATCGGCTGACTGATGAAAGGCGTGCCGTCCATTTCAATCGGGATTTCCAGGCCGTGCCAGTGCACCGTTGTTGGTTCCGGCAGTTTGTTTTCAAAGATGATGCGTACACGGTCGCCTTCGACGACTTCGATCATCGGCCCCGGCACGCTGCCGTTGTAGCCCCATCCGTACATTTTGCGCGCTGGCCCCATGTGCGATTTGGGCATCAGTTCGCAATGAACAACCTCCGCGCGCAGGTTGAAAACCTTCACCCCATTGTCGAGCGTGTATTCCAGCTTCGGCAAATCCGGCGTTTGCACCGGGACAAACTTCGTCGGAGCCGCTGCTGCCTGTTCCGCCATCATTTTTGCGTGATCGTGGTCTGGCGGGGCAGGCGGTTTAGCTTGGGGCTTACTGGTTTTGTTAGGCTTTGCCGGGGTTGTTTGATGCTGCGCGTGCTGGGCAACGGCTGTTTTGCTCAACAACCAATTTGCGCCTAGCAGGCTTGATCCCTGTAAAAACCTTCGTCGCATCCAATTCATTTTTTCCATAACAATTACTCCCTGCATAATCAATCACGGTCATCGGCACTGCCTACACCGCTGGTTTCTATGGTTGTGCCTGCCGAAGCATCAAGCGCGCCACTAAGCAAATACCCTTGCAGCAAAACGGTGTTCTGCCACGTATTGACAAGCGCTTCGACGTAATCGGCTCGCACCTGAAAGAGCGTGCGTTGCGCAATCAAGACTTGGGGATAGGCCGCCGCCATACCGCGAAAGTTTTTCAGATACGTGTCGTAGGCATTCTGCGCTTGCGGCACGATTTGCTTTTCATACTGACTGGCGACCCGCCACGCATTCAGATAGCTGCGATAGGCCGAAGCAAACCGCACGCGTAGCAATAATTCGGTGCGCTGCACTTCGCGTTCGGCGATCTCAATCTCAGCCGTCGCTGTTGCGATGCCTCCTTGATTGCGATTCCAGAGCGGAATGCGCAACCCGACTTCGACCTGCGCTTCCGGCCCGGTTCGTTTCGCATTTGGAATTTCTTTTTCCAACAGCTCGCGGTTATAACCAAAGCCGCCACGCAAAAAGAGATCGGGCATCACTTCGGCTTTGGCGCGCTTGAGCGCCGCGGTGGCGCGTTCGACGCCCGCCTGCGCGCGCTTGATTTCCGGGCTTTGGCTTAGCAATTGGCTTAGCAATGACACTTGATTCAAGACGGGCAAGCTTTTTGTCAACTCGCCGACCAGAGGTGTTGGTTGGAGCGATGGATTGCCCACGACCGCGCCCAATTCCAACCAAACCTGCTCGCGGTCGTTTTCCGCCATAATCAGATCAAGTTCGGCGCGCTCGGCTTCGATGCGAATCTGCGCGACGTCCGGGCGATCCGCTTGTCCGACGTTGTATAACTCCCCTGTGACTTTGACCGCTTCCCGCGCAAGTTTAGCCAGTTCGGCGCGTACTTCAACCAATTGCTGTGCGCCCAATGCGCGATAAAACAGCATGCGGACGCCATTGAGAATACGTTGGCGTTGAGCGGCAGCACCTTGTTCGGATTGAATTTTCTCCTGAGCAAAAATGGCGCGACTTTTCTTCAGTTTGCCACCCAGCGGAATCGTTTGTTCGATGAAGCCCAAATGCTCACTCTTTTCGCCAATCGCGCGAAAGGCCAGTTCTTCGCCGGAATAACCGACGACAGGATTGGGCAGCAAACCAGCCTGCACGCGTTTCCCTTCGGCAGCGCGCACCGCAGCTTCAGCCTGTGCCAAAGTCGGATTCGCTTTGAGTGCCATTTGTTCCAGGTCTGCCAGTCGTAAGGAGGCGCTGGCAGGCTCTACAGCCTGACTAGGGGGAGTATTAACGACGGCTACCGCTGCCGGCAAGGGGGTTTGCGCAGAAGCTAACTGCGCCCCCAGCGCAAGAATCATGGTGACGTGACAAAGTCGGCCTCGTACCGACTTTCTCGGGCGTGATGAGCCAATAAACATGGCGTCTTCCTCCATTTCATTTGTATTGCATATCATCTTCGCAGACACACGTGTGCCTGCTCTGTTTTCACAAATGAACGAGGATTCAAATTCTCAGGATCAGTCGTTGCGGGATGCGTGGGGGCGAACGGAGCGAAGCGAAACGAACGTGCTCCATGCGCTGCTGAGTAAAGGCGATTTCCAGCCTTTCAGGCAGGAAGGCAATTGGCTGCCAATCTACTTGTCCGAATGTATCGAGCAACGATCCCGAAAACGCCAACAGGCTTGTCAAATGGTGATTCTGACAATCATGTGAAGTGGGAGTTGGTTCAGAAGGCAAAGGGGACTGCGCGTTATGGCAGTGGCTGGTTGTAGGTGCCGACGGTGCAACCTTCTTTTCTACGGCGCAATTTCCAACGCTGCAAATGACATTGCAGATTTGCGCCAGCAGAAACCCTGCGCTCAGGCCAAGCGCAAGGGTGAAGTTAAAGTAACGCCTCTGAAATCTCATCGCGCGGCAGTCTAACAAGCACCGCTACGCAAAGCAACTCTCGTAGCCTCCGCAGGGACAATCACTTCGCGGATGTTTTCTGCCAGGAAGCCAGTTTGCCAAGTTCGCGCCAAGTGGTCGTTTTGATATTCAACTCTTTCATCAAGGCGGCGGTTGCGGGGTCCGTAAAACTCAGAAAATCGGCGTGTCGTTGCTGCCACGAACCCGTCGTCGCTTTCAATTCATCGTTGTCCATACCCAAATGCACAATCAGCATCGTAACGCCAGGCTTCAGATTACGGAGCAATTCATGATAGGACTTTTTGCGCTCCTCAAATGTTTTCCCGGCAACACCCGTTACTAAATAATCAAGCAGGGGATAGCCTTGCTTATCAAGATCGCTGAGCATTTCTGGCGTGATGGGCGAACCATCGCGTTTCGCCAACTCAATCATTTCGGGCGTCGGACGCATCGCCATAATCGGCAGGCCATATTCTTTGCCAAGCTTCGCATACACGGCAAAGAAATCCTTGCGCGTATAGAGCGTGCCCATGTGCGTATCCAAATGCGTCGGCTTGATACCAAAGGCCAAAGCACGATCAATTTGAGCGCGGAGTTCGGTTTCGATTTCCTGCGGCGTCGCCTTCAGCGCGGTTTGCCGTTCGGACTTCCACATAAAGCCCTGTTCATCAAGCAAACCGGGCACTTTGTCAATCGGTGCGACCGGACGCCAACGCAAATATTTCCATTCGCTCGTAAGCGTCAGATGCAAGCCCAAATCCAATTCAGGATGCTGCTTCGCATACTCGGCGATTTCCGGGAACCAGGGACACGGAACCATAATGCTGCCAGAGGTAACCATGTTGTGCTTGAAGGCTTCAATGCTGGCGACGTTTACGGAATGGGACATGCCGATGTCGTCGGCATGCACCATGATGATTTTGTCATTGGGACCATAGCCAAGTTTTTGCGCGGTAGATTGCCCATAGACAGCCTGCCCCAAAGTTAAGATCAAAATTGAAAAAGCCAAAGGGAGTTGTTTCATATATTCAATATCCAATTGTTCGCTTACTATAAGTTGCAATCTCCACCCCACCAATCGCGCCGCAGCCCCGTCAAGACAGAAATCATTTGCCGTCGAAAAAGTGGAATCGAATTCAGCAACGGTAAGCCAACGTCCCGTGGCAAGCCAAGCCAGTTATGCGTTGATTGAAAAAAAGGCGAGAGCAAAAATGTCAATTCAGCGTAGAAGCTGCGCTGCCGTTTTCGTGCCTGTGCGTATTGCGCTGCGGCTTCTGCCCAATTCCTGCTTTGCGCCCAAAGCTGACCGAAAAACCATGCATCCAGTAATCCCAGATTGACGCCCTGCCCCAAATGCGGCGAACTCGCGTGGGCAGCGTCTCCCAATAACAACAGCCGTTCACCGACACATAGTGGCAGATTGCGATGTCGCCAGGTAGTAAAGAGCAACTCGTCAGGGGATTCAAGCGCCTGAAGAATCTGTGCGGCTTCAGGAAAGATGGCGCACGCCGAGTCTTTCCAGGCCGAGAAATCCGCGCGGATCGTCGCCGCTTCTGCTGCCGTTGCGCCCCAAAAAAACGAGCATTCGCCAGCGCCCGTTGGCAATAATCCACAAAGCCGATGTGTCCCTTTCGTCGCTTGAAACAACTTCCCGCGAATCGCCTCTGTTTGTCCGATGTGCCAGAGCGCGCCGCAACGGTATTTGTAATCACGAAACGGTAAACCGCTGGTTTGCAACATGGTCGAATTGCCCCCATCACAACCAAACACCCAATCGAACAATCCGTGCTGATTCCCATTCGCATCAATCAGCAATGCACCAGCGGGACGATTTTCGTGACGCACGATACGAGTATCGAGATGGACGTTTGCTGTAGCTGCCGCTTGCCGCAATGTCTCAAATAGCCTGCCCCGATGAAGGCCATAAGCGCATTGCCCTGCTGTCCATTCGTCATACCGTAGCCGCACAAGCTGATGCCCGCGATGTGTCCGAACCTGCACCTCGGTGATGCGCTCCGCTTGCTGCAAAGCCTGATCCAGCAACCCCATCGCCGCGAGTACTTGTTGTCCGGCGGGTTGTAACAAAATGCCCGCGCCGACTGGGCCAACCTGTGGGGCTTGCTCGAACAGGTGAACATTAACGCCGTGCCTGCTGAGCAGTACGGCTAACGCTGCACCGGTAATGCCAAACCCGACAATAGCGATATTCATAACGTGCGAGAGCTTTTCTTTTGCAGAAGGCCAGATCAACTTCGGAGAAAACATTTTGCAGGCGTATAATCCGCTTGTCAAAATTCACCCAATCGGAGGTTTTAGACAGTGCGAAACAAAACAGCATTGCATCATTCACCCACTACCGTTCTACTCAGCGTTGGTGTGCTTGCACTCTTCGCCATCCAGTCCAGCGCGCAATCGCCCACTACCAATCACCAGTTGAAGCCGACACCGAAGACCGTTGCCTATGGTTACTATGCCGCCGCAACGCCCCCTGTCCTGCGCATTAAATCCGGCGACACCGTGGAGGTTCATACACTAATTACGTCCACTCCACCGAGGTTGGAAAGCGCAGGCGTCAAGCCCGACAAAATCGAGCCTGCACTGCGCGACATCTTTTCCACAGTCACTGACAAAGGCCCCGGCGGGCATATCCTGACCGGCCCCATTTACATTGAAGGCACGGAAATCGGCGATGTCCTCGAAGTGCGCATTCAATCCATCAAGCTGGCAATTCCCTACGCCTACACCGCGTTCCGACCCGGCGCTGGCTTTCTGCCAGAAGACTTTTCGACCTCACAGATGAAGATCATTCCGCTGGATGAAAAGCGAATGATTGGGCAATTCAGCGACAACATCGAAATCCCGCTGCGCCCCTTTTTCGGCAGCATGGGCGTAGCGCCGCCCGCCGCCAGTGGTCGCATCAGCAGCGCTCCGCCCGGCATTCACGCGGGCAATCTGGATAACAAAGAATTGGTCGCAGGCACAACGCTCTTCATCCCCATTCACGCGCCCGGCGCATTGTTTCAAGTCGGCGACGGCCACGCGGCTCAGGGCAACGGCGAAGTCTGCATCACCGCGCTGGAAACCTCGCTGGTCGGCAAGCTTCAATTGATCGTGCGAAAAGATATGAAACTGCGCTGGCCGCGCGCCGAAACGCCGACCGCCTTTATGACGATGGGCATTGACGAAGACCTGACCGCAGCAACGAAAATCGCCGTGCGAGAGATGATAGATTTTCTGGTCACGGAAAAGAAACTCAGCCGCGACGATGCGTATATGCTGGCGAGTGTGGCGGCAGATTTGAGCATTACGCAATTAGTGGATGGCACGAAGGGCGTACACGCGATGATTCCGAAGGCGATCTTTCAAGCTAAAGTAGCGCGTTGACAAAAGTGATCTTTCCTGACTTTCCAGAGTTTATCCTCAAAGACAGACGCCCGGTTTGGGAGGCTTTATCAGAACTCTTTCTCGACACAGATACGAGTTTATTTGAAGCAAAGGTTGTAGAAACCCTAGCTCATTCGCCGTACAGCATCGCCGAAATTGAAGAGATTTTTGTTCGAGAAGTTACACCCGTCTGTATGTGGAACGCTTTTTGGTGGGAATGGATCGGGTTCGACCTCGTCTGGCTGGAAACAGAAATCCTGAAAAAGCAGCAGTCACCATTGCGCGTCTGTTATCAATTCATGTTTCCCTACATTAGATTCAAATTACGCCATAGCCTGCAATGGAATCGTATAGTCCAAAGCTTAGCTCAGGAGCGAAACGCTTCCCCTTCTACTTCGTCCTAAAAATCGCTTTCAATCATATTTCAAGGCTGTGACCGGATTCACCTGGGCTGCGCGGCGCGCGGGCAAATACATTGCTACCAAGGCGGTCAGCGCAAGCACTAATGCGATCAAGGTAAATACCAGCGGGTCTGCCGCACGCACGCCAAACAACAATCCCGTCATCAACCGAGTCAGTCCGAATGCTCCGACCAAACCAAGCAATACGCCCGCTGCGGTCATCTTCGCGCCATCACCAATAACTAATTTCAAGATGTCGGAAGGTTGCGCGCCCAGGGCCAGCCGCACGCCAATTTCGTTCGTTCGTTGTGCCACATTGTATGACATCACGCCGTAAATCCCGATGACGGCCAACACGCCCGCCACGGCGGCAAAGACCAGCAGGAGCACCATATTGAAGCGACGCGGTGCGAGCGATTCGTCAATGATCTCTTCCAATGTGCGCATCTGTGTAATTGGCAAGGCTGGGTCAATGGCGCGTAGTTCCTGACGAATTGTCGCCGCCACGCTTTGTGGGTCTGCGTCCGTGCGTACCACCAACGAATTACTTCGCAAGGCATTGGGCCACGAGTTTTGCGCGAGTGGCACATAAATCGCCGGATCAACTTTCGCATCCAAGCCCGATAATTTCGCATTGCCGACTACGCCGACCACTTCGCGCCAGCGCGTTTTTTCGAGGGCGATTTGTAACCGTTGGCCCACCGCATTTTCGCCCGGCCAATGCCGCCGCGCTAATTCCTCGTTGACGATCACCGCATCGGCAGCAGCTACCGTATCGTGTTCATTGAATTCGCGCCCCTGCAAAAGCTGAATGCCCACCGCGCGAAAGTAATGCTGGCTGATCGTGCGGTAATCAGCGTTTGGCTCGGTGCCATTTGGCATAGGTTTCCCCTGCACGGTAAAAATCGCCGTGGCTAAACCAACCAACGGCAACCGGAAAACAGCGGCAGCCGCTTGCACGCCGGGCACAGCATTGACACGCGCCAGAGCATTTTCATAAAAGCGAGATTGCGACATCTGATCGGGATAGCTCGCCTGTGGCAAAGGCACGCTCAGGGTAAGAACATGGTGCGGATTGAAGCCAGGATCAATGTCAACCACCGCACGAAAGCTGCGAATCAACAGCCCAGCCCCCACTAATAAAATAAACGCCAGTGCAATCTCTGTGATCACCAAGCCATTGCGCAAGCGCCGATTCAGCAAACTGCCCGTTGCGCCTTTGCGGCCTTCCTTTAGGGCTGAGACGAGTTGAGTGCGTGAGGATTGCAGCGCCGGAAGCAACCCAAAGAGCAAGGCCGTCAGGCACGAAATCACCAGTGTAAAGCCGAGCACACGACCATTGAGGCTAATTTCTTCGATGCGTGGAATGTTACCCGCATTGGTTTTGGTCAGGAGGGCGATCCCTTGTGAAGCAAGCAAAACGCCCAGCAGGCAGCCGCCCAGACTAAGCAACAAACTTTCTGTCAGCAATTGCCGGATCACGCGCCAACGGCTCGCGCCCAAGGCAGAGCGAATTGCGGTTTCGGTCTGTCGTCCGGCGGCGCGGGCCAGCAACAGATTCGCCACGTTGACACAGGCAATCAAGAGCACGAAGCCAACCGCGCCTAACAAAATCCACAACCCCAGACGCACATGCCCCGTCAGCACTTCGTGCAACGGTACGACATTAACGCCCACATTGGAGTTATCACCAGGATATTGTTGTTCCAATCGCGTGGCGATGACGTTCATTTCGGATTGCGCTTGCGACAGGCTGATGCCTGGTTTCAGTTTGCCGACGATGCGCGTATTGGCGAAGCTACGGTTGAGTTCGCTCGGTAATGGCACAAAGGGAATCCAGACCTCAGCACCAGCCGGCGGCACATTCATGCCAGGAAATTTCAGCCAGGCGGGCAAGACGCCGATGATCGTATAAGCCCGACCTTCCAGCGTTACCGTCCCTCCGATGACGCCGGGGTTAGCGGCATAGCGTCGTTGCCACAAGCCATAACCGATCAATGCCACCGAGGCTTTTTCCGGCTTTTCTTCTTCCGGCCTGAAATCACGTCCGGCGATGGGCTGCACACCGAGGAGCGAGAGAATGTTAGTCGTGACCCGCACGCCATTCACGCGCTCTAGCTCGCCGCGATCTGTCAGGCCGAAGGATTCGCCTCGTATGGCTGCAAGCTGCTCGAAGTTCTGATTTTGTTCGCGCCAGTCCTTGAAATTGGCAAACGCGGTGGGTTGTTGCGTCAGGTTCTTCTTTTCATTTTTCGACCATAACACGATGAGCCGTTCGGGCTGCCCGTAAGGCAGCGGCGCGAGCAAGACAGCATTGACAACCGTAAAAATCGCGGTGTTCGCTCCTATGCCCAGCGCGAGCGTGAAGAGTACGATCAGCGTAAATCCGGGTCGTTTGCGCAAACTTCGCCATGCGAAGCGTATATCTTGCAACATACTCACTCCTGTTCTGAAAAAGTAGAGCAAACTTTCCAGTTTGCTCCTGTCGTAATGAGGTACCAATGGGAGGAACATGAGCAAACTGGAAAGTTTGCTCTACACTGATGGCAATGTGCTGCTCACCACTCCGTCCGTTCACGCAAGCCGATGATATGCGCAATATGATGTTGCCCGTGCCAGGCATATAAGCCGAGCATCGTCTCCAACTTTAACAAGCCGGCTTCTGGATGGCGGAGCGTACGATTGAATTGCTCAGTCGTCAGTGACTGCAATAACAAGACCCAACGCTCATGCAGCGCTTCCAGCAACGCCAGCGAGACAGTGGGATCAGCCGTACTCGCATCAGGAAGTTGCGCCCATTCTTTTTCGTCGTAGGCTTTGATAAGCGGTTCCTCTTCCGTCAAAGCCCAGCGGAAACGAATGTAACTGTTGAGATGACTATCCGCCACGTGATGCACGACTTGTCGCACCGTCCATCCCTCCGGGCGATAGGGCGTATTGAGTTGAACAGACGTAAGGTCTTGCACGGCAGCACGCAGTTGTTTTGGTGCAGCGGCAATCGTCCCGATCAAACCAGCGCGTTGTGCTTTCGTGGTGTTGGAAATAGGTTCGAATTGTCCGATAGGGTAGCGTAAATCTATCACAGGATTCTCCTCGTAAAGAGTAGCACAACCTGCCGAGGTTGCATTGTTACCAATAAGGACGTGTGGAGTAAGTATGCAACCTCGGCAGGTTGCGCTACTCTTGCCGCCACTTTTCTTGCAGGTCAAACGTGAGTTGTCTCAGCACCAGCATCATAAGGATTCACAATCTATGTGGCAAACGCATTGTTTTCATTGTTTCGATGCAGTATTTTCATCGTGTCAGAAAGGAGCTTCTGCCCAATGAAACTTGATGTCCGCCATCTCAAATTGCTCGTTTCCGTCTCGGAAGAAAAAAGCGTCACCAAAGCTGGGGAGCGGTTGCATCTCTCGCAATCGGCGCTCAGCCATCAACTCCGTGATTTGGAAGAGCGCCTGGGAACCCCACTCTTTCATCGCCTGAATAAACGAATGGTACTGACGCAGGCGGGTGAACGGCTCTTGGTTTCAGCGAAAGACGTGCTGGAAGAACTCAAACGAGCCGAACACGATGTCGCCCAAATGGCAGCGCATAAACGCGGCACGCTACGCCTGAGCACCGAATGCTATACGTGCTACCACTGGTTGCCGGAAAAGCTGAAAGAATTCGGCCTGCGCTATCCTGATGTGGACGTGAAAATTGTCGTCGAAGCCACGCATCATCCGTTGCAGGCGTTACTCAATGGCAAGCTTGATCTGGCTGTCGTGTCAAATCGCCCGCACGATAAACGATTGGTGTATCTGCCACTCTTTCGCGATGAATTGGTAGTGATTATGCCACCCGATCATCCGCTGGCAGCCAAGCCCTATTGGTCCGCTAAAGATTTCGCCGACCAACATCTCTTCTTGTACGTCGAGCCAAAGGACAGCGATTTGTTCCGGCTCTTACTCAATCCCGCCGGCGTGACGCCCAAGCGCGTTTCACAGATGATGCTGACCGAAGCAATTATCGAAATGGTCAAAGCAGGATTGGGCATCAGCGTCCTCGCACGCTGGGCGGTGGCAGAGCAGATAGCAGCGGGAAAGATTGCCGCACGTCCATTGACCAGGCGAGGCTTGCATCGGCATTGGAGTGCGGCTCTATTGAAAAACGATTTTACTCCTACTTATCTACCCGCGTTTGTAAGCCTGCTGGCGGAAGGCTCGGAATTTCTGTCCGCGGCGCCTTCCCTGCCAACAACCAATGGCACGGTTGCTGCTCGCAAGACGACCAAACCTCGGCGGGACTGAGACTTTTCTGCCCTGGGACTTA
>CAWCGF010000034.1:0-12933 GCA_963794955.1 uncultured Acidobacteriota bacterium | reverse complement strand
TGGGCCAGGAATATTGGTCGCGCGAAAGCAGTCATCCGTATCAAGGGGAAAAAGAGAGCGAGAAATGGGGCAAAGGCTTGGCCCTCGTCAATCGGGAATTGGGCGGGGCGGGAAAAAAAGTCGTTTTGATCCAGGATCGGGAAGCGGATATTTTCGCGTTTTTCCAAGCCGAGCGTGCGCCGGGAGTCGCGTTACTGGTGCGTGTCCACGAGCCGCGCAAGATGGAAGTCCTATATTCAGGGGAAGTGGCAAAATTAGCGGAAATGCAGGGGAAACTGCCGGTAGTGGGCGAACAACGCGTCGTCATCACACGCCAGAACAAGGAAATCACGCTGGTGCTCGGCGCTGCAAGGAGGCGCGGTGAAAGCGCGGTTAAACACGGGAAAAAACACAAGGCTTATCGCTGGTGATCGCGGAGGAGATCGATTCGTTTGACAGTCAGGGAAAGAGTATCTTTGACCCCGACGCAACGCGTCGTGTGGTATTTGTTGACGAGTTTACCCGTGACGACGTGTGCAGGAAATGGAGCGGATGGACCTATTTTTACTCGCTGCGGTGGCGCATCGAGCGACTCCACTACACGCTCAATCGGGCGCGTTGGACGTGGAGAAACTCCAATTGATGATTGACGACGACGCTCAACGCGTTGGCGTTTTATTCGATGGTCGCGTGGCAAATCCTAACCATAGTGTACCTGACGCGCCACGAACAAGACGAAGTCGCGACGAAATGTTTTACCACGCAAGAACTGACGATCCTGGAAGCGACCAGTAAAAAACCACTGACCACGGTCAAAGAGGCGACGTTGGCGTTAGCGAAACTGGTCGGGTTCGCGCCTTGCAAACGACAACCGCTGCCGGGCATTAAAATGCTGGCCCTGGCGTTGGAGCGGTTTCATTATCTCAAACTCGGCTTTCAGGCGAACTCTTCTTGAAACCCCTACAAGATTAGCGCCACGACTCGGTGCCAGATGATGATAAAGGCCGTCGGCACTGCCCACCACCCACTGCCACCAAGTCTGCCCCTGGACGCGCGCACTGGTTTCATCACTATGCACCACGGCACTGGTTTTGATGGCTTCCTTGATCGTCGCGGCGACGCCCGCAGCGGCGGCTCCGGCTCGTGCCAGGATCGCGTTCACGCCCCCTTCGCTGAGGGTGACGCCCGCCAAGTCGTGCAGTGCGCGGACCACGCGTTGATAGCTCAGATGCTGGGTCTGTTTGAGATACACGACGGTGGCTTCCAGGCGCGGGCCGAACTGGCGGTCGGCCTCCAGACCCGGCGGCAACACGCCCCGATTGCGGGTCTGACAATGCGGACAGACGACTTCGTGCTGTTGCGTCTCGATGACGACGGGCGCGACCGGCGGCAGTTCGCTCAGTTGCCGCCGCCGGACCAGGGTCGGCGTGAGGTCGTGCAAGTCGGCCTGACAATGCTGACATTGCGCGACGGGCGCGACGAGGACTTGATCCGGCGTCTCGACCAGCGCGCGCCTGTGCCGTTGGTGGCCAAAGGGCGGGCCGAATTTCTTGGGCTTAGGCGCGTCCAGGAGGTTCTTTTTCTGATCGCGCGCGGGCGGCTGCGACGAATTACGCGAAGTCGGCGGCGGCTGGCTCAAGCGCGCGACTTCAGCTTGTAACTGCCGCACCTGCTCACACAAAAGGGTGACGAGCGCCAGCAATTCAGCGCGCGAACATGCTTCTAATTGTGCCGTCGTCGGGAGTGTCATCAGGGCAACAGCTTAACAAACAGCGCGGCCTTTTGGGAAGCCTGGCACGCCGCTCTTAAACCTGTGTGTAATTACTTACAAGTTACAACAAGGTTTTTTGTTAGCTGGTAAAAGCGGCAATAGTTCGATTACCGCTTCAAAAAATTCAAGAAATCCGTCGTGATGCCAAACACGAAGGAACGGCCTGGCGCTGGGGCAAGTTGGAAATGCTCGAAATACAGGCGGTCCGTCAGATTCTCAATGCCAGCCGTGAAGGAAACTCGATAGTTCTCTCGTCGCCAATTATATCCAGCGCGCACGGTTTGTTTGGTGAACGGCGCAAGACTCGCAAAGGTGCCGTATTGCGTAGTGTTCGGCGCGGTGATTTCGAGTGGATCAACGCGGCGCACACGCGCTTGCGTGCGCGCTTGATATTCGGCAAACCATGCGCCTTTTTTGTCGCTATAAATTGCGCCCCATACACCACGAAAGGGCGTGATGTTTTGCAGCGGCACATCCGTCACCGTGCCTTTCAACTGAATTGGCGTGCCAGCATTATAAAACCGCTCAATCACAGCCAAGGCATTTGGCAGCGGTGTCAGATCAGAGCCTTTCAAATAGCCCATTGATCCAAACGGCGTCAGGCTGCCGAAGTATCCCAAGGACAAGCTGAATTCGTACGTCGCTTCGAGACCTTGAATGCGGGCGCGGGCAGTGTTGACGCGTTGCGCATATTGCACGCCATGCGGGCCACCGGGGAAAAGCGGCAAAAGCCCTTTGGCCGGATCCGCCGCAACCATATAAACAGGCGAAGTAACGGAACGAATAAAATCACTCAGATCATTGCGAAACCAGGCAACAGAACTTTGCCAGGCTTTGCGCTTCATTTTTACGCCCGTTTCAAATGTCCTGCCGCGCTCTGGTCGCAACCCCGTATTGGAAACCAGCAACACGCTGAACGCGGGCGAACCAAAATTGCGCACAATATAACGCGTGGTGATTTCCGGTTCGCGGTAACTGTTGCCCCAGCGGAAATATGGATGGATGCCGCCGGGCAAACGCACAACCGCGCCAGCGTGCCCCGTGACAATCGTGTTGTTCGTCGTCAATTCGCCGGTGCCGGAAACGAGCGCCAGCGCGCCGTCAATGCCGTTAACATTGAGCGCGCCGGGATTCGCTTTGAGCGCGGCAAGCGAAGCATTCAGAATCGCGGCTTCGCTGCCAAGCGGAAAGCCTTTGGTCGGCACGGCAGCCGTTGCCCAATTATCTACGCGCACGCTCCCGGTCAGCCGCAACCATTGCGCCGGATCGTATTCGAGCAAATTAAACCAGCCTACGTTGCGATAATTCGCGTTCGGGGTTGTTGCGCCCGCAGCAAAATTTGTCGGCTGATTCGTGGCGCTAAACGTAAAGCGCGCGAATTCATCGCGTGACCGATCCTGTAAATAGCCCAACCCTGTCGTCCACACCGCTTTGGCAAAGGGCAGCAGCGTGGCCTGCACATCGGCACCAACGGACGTAATGGTGTTTTTGTTTTGGTTGCTGGTGGTATTGGCAAATTGGAAGACGGATGGTTTTCCCGTCAGCACCGACACATCAATCGTTCGCCCCGGCGTGCCGGGATAGGGAATGGATTGAAGCGTCCAACTGCTCGCGCCGCCTATCGAGGACGCGTTGGGAATATTGGTCGCGATTTGATCTTGCGGCGACGAGAATTTTTGCCAATAAGCTCCGCCTGCGAGCCGCGCAAACCAACTGGCAAACTCGCGGCCTTCGTAGCGCCCGCCATATTTGTCCAGACGGCGAAAACTGTTGCCTGACAAAAACGGATCGTAGGGCGGAGTGGCAAAGGCTTGTCCAATGTTGTAATGCTGGCTATTAAGCTGACGATAGCGAAAGTTATGTTTGTCCGAAGGGAAAAACCAAAGCTCAGCGTGCGCGTTGCCGCCGTGTCCCTGACCGTTGAGGACTGCGCTGTGAGCAGGCAAATTCCAAACAGCGTACGTGCGTGCCACGTTAGCTAACGGCGCAAGATTGGCGGTAGGGCCAACCAAGGTGTTCGCCAAACTGGTAGCGAAATTGCCCACGCCAACCACTTCGTCCAGCGTAATCGCCTGCTTGCCAGAACGATAATTGCCAATGCGGAATAGATTGCCGCCCAACTGCACGGCGAATTTTTGCATGCTAAAATTCACGCTCAGCCCAGTGCGCCGCAGCCGTTCATTCGCGCGCGCATCAGCATCGACACGCAGTCCGAAAATCATCTGGTCTTTCATCGGCGACGGCGTTTTTGTGACTAAATTGATCGTGCCGGCTAAGGCGTCAGAGCCATACAAACTTGAGCCTGCGCCACTTACAACTTCCACCGCTTCCAACTGCGTCACGTCTACGATGCTGGGCGAAATGCCCGTTGTGCCAGCATCCGTGCGCACATTATTGAGACGCTCGCCATCAATCAGCAGCAACACACGAGTGGCGGCGAGGCCGCGCAAACGCGGACGTTCGATGGAAGGATTGCTGCCCGCCTGAATTAGATTCGGCGTTCGCTCCATGGCCTGTAACGGCGAAGCAGGACGACGCTGTTCGATTTCCTGCGCATTGGTGACTGTAGTGATTTGCGGCGTGTCTTCTGCCGAACGCGAGTTTCCTTTTCCTGCCGTCACAGAAATCATGTCCGTCAACGAACCTGGGACAAGAACAAAATTTTGCGTGCCGACAGCCGCATCGCCAAGCGTTAGTTGTGCGGTTGCCACAGCAAACCCCGGCGCGCGGACGGTCAGACGATAATTGCCCGCAGGCAACTCCCGGATGGCAAAGTTGCCCCTTTTATCCGTTTGCGCGACACTTTCGCGCCCGCTTGCAAGATGAGCAACTTTGACGACTGCATTGGGGATCAATGCGCCTACGGTATCAGTGACATTACCGCTAAGCTGCGATTTCGTTTGTGCTTGAAGGTGAGTGAAGAGCAATGTGAGGAGAAAAAGAATCGTGCAAAAGCGAGAAAAATTCATGAGTAAAACTACCACTCCAGGGGTTAAGAAAAATGGGCTGTTAGATGGCTATGTTTTCGGGGTTTGAAAACTACGGCAACTGCCAGATGGTACCATAATCAATGCGTCATTGAATAGACAATCGCATTCATTCCTAGCCGATAGGCGGCCAACCCAAACTTCAGCGCATACTGTGGTTCATCAATCCATTCCCACGCGTCACCATTATCGGTATTGCGCGCAATCAGGATCAAGACGCGCCCGTTTTCACCAATGATCCCTTCGTAGTGCGGCACGTAGCCATCTCTTTCTGAGGTTTGGCGGCGATAAACCCAATTGTCCACGTTAGGCACTTGTACGACTTCATCAATGTCGAAGTAGCAATGAAAGAGCGGATGGGTTAACGGCAGTTCCTGAATAGCATATTCAGGGAAAATCCTTTTCATCTGGATTTGCACGTTTTGCCATTCGCGCTCGCCCCAAAAGTCATCCAACATCAGAAAGCCGCCCCGCAGCAGATACTCGCGCAGGGCCGCCGCATCGCTATCGCCTAGCTCCATATACCCTGGCTCAACGATATAAATGAACGGATAGTCGTAAACCTTCGGATCGTGCATGGAAATCGCAATCGGTTGACCGGAAACTGCGAGCAGACTTTGCACCCAACCACGCAAGCCCATCAAAAACTGGTGATCGGCTTTTGGGTAATCCGTCGTCCACATGTCGCGCCAGCCGTAGGAAGGATAGATCAGGCGGGCAAAAGTGAATTCACGCACGGTCCGATCCGCGTCTTCGTGCCAGTAGCCGGGCAAGCGCGAAGGGCGTTGCGTGCGTTGGCTGTAAACCGGCCACGTTGCCAACAGGAAGAGAACGATTAAGCCAACATGCGATGCTTTCATAGGTTGTCACTCGTAAAGCAGATGCAAATCCGAACCGGGATAATAATGCGCCAGAATTTGCTGATAGTCGTAACCTCGCTCCGCCATTAGTGCCGCACCGATTTGGCAAAGCCCAACGCCGTGCCCCCAACCTGCACCGTGCAATGTAAAGCTGGTGGGAACGGGCGAAGTATCAGCTTCGATCATAAACGCGGAACTGTACAAATGCGAGGGCGAAAACGCACGGCGAATTTCCAATTCTTTGCCCAGGATTAAAGTGGCGTTTGCGCCGACGATGCGCAGCTTCACTAAGCGCCCGGATTGCGCGCGTTCGACCGGTTCCAGTTTGAGAATCGCACCAAAATCTACGCCCAGTTTTTGCTGTAACAGCGTTTGCAGTTCTTCCTGCTGCAATGTAACTTTCCAACGATAAAAATCCGTCGTTTCCTGATCGAAGCCTGGCAAAATACGCGCTAGGATTTCGTTGTCCTGCGTGTTACAAAACGCCGGTGGATGACCAAGAATCCACTGACGTGCATTGTCTTCATTCGACAAAGGCAAATTGAATGCCGCCGGAAAAGTTTCGCCATCATAAAGCGCCGTCAAATAATCGAGCTTCGTGTTGTCCCACGCGGCGGCATAATCTTCGACCATCCCGCCGCAGCATTTGGAAAAGCGCGCATCACAAATGGTTTCGGCATACGTCAGCACGTTGCCCCGCGTAGATTGGATCGTCTCGAACACGCGCGACTCCGTCGCTTTCGTGATGCCTTGATAGCGTTGGCAATGATCGTCGGCGCAAACATCAAACTCGGTATGCGCTTCCTTGGCATACCAGCGAATCAACTCCTGTTCGCCCTGTGCATTGAGTTGAATTGCGCCCTTGCTCAAATCGGCTTGGCGCCCTTGCTCGAAGCTGCGCCAGGGCTTGATCTGCGCCAGCAACCAGCCGCGCGAAATGATCGAATGCGCTTTGAGCAATTCCAGCTTGGAGGTCGCCGACATTTCCGACGAAATCACGCTGGTGACATATTGTTCGAGTGGCACCAAATTGATAACGAGCAGATTGCCCACCGCATCCACCTTGAGTTTGAGCGCGCCTTGAAAGGTTTGGGTTTCTTTCCGCTCCCAATGAAAATTGATACCGATGACAACGTCGTGAATAGTAAAGGAATCCGCGCCTCCATTGACGGGCGAAAGAATGATTTCTGTTTCGCGCGACAGATGGCCAGAAACCACCAGTTGCGTGGCTGAAACATTCGCTTGATAAGTTCCCGGCGGCAGCGTCACTCCGTCTGGTGTGACGAAGCTGCCTTGCAACGCAAAGCTCACCTGACCTGAAGGAATCGTCATCAAGCCAACCGCAATCGTTGGTTCATTTGCTATCGTTCTCAAAATGATTACTCCGATAATTTTTCGATGTCGTGAATTTTGCTCACGTCTATGGTGATAGGCTCCCCATGCACCAGCGGCTCATACAGATTGCCGAATTTCGCATTCCAGACAATTTCGTGATGCTTATAGGAAGAGCGGGTGTGGACGGTTTGCGAAATGCTGTCGTCGAGTCCCGTCAGCAAAATAACGAACTCGGCGTCCGCTTGGGAAAGTTGCTCCGGCGTATAGCCCGACAATGGGCTCTCCTCGTCAATCGGATGCACAACCGTCCAGGAGAGCGGAAACAAATCTACGCGTGAACGCTCCAATTTCAGTTGATAGAAGCGGCGGTTGGTGGGGCCATTGCCGTGAACGTACAACGAAAGACTGACTTTAGCTTCCAGGTTAATTAACTGATTTTTCCGCGCATTTGTGATGCGAAACATAAAACCGGTAATATCTTTATATGGCGCGATCACAGCCTGATTACTAAATACAATCCTGGCCGTCGGGCGTGAAAAGCGCGCAAAGATCAACCCGGTTATCAACGCTGAGGCCAATAATCCCGCTAATGATTCAACGACGACGATTAAATTTGCAGCCATCCCGATGGGAGAAATGTTGCCATAGCCAATCGTGGCAAAAGTGTGAACGCTGAAAAAGAACGCGCGCCAGAATGCGCCGTGCGGTTGTTCGACTGTCGCACCGACCAATGCGCCGTCGCCGCAAGCCAGATAAGCGAGCGCGAAAAACAGGTTGATAAGCATGAAGTATAGCGCGGCGAGTCCCAAAAAGTTCCCCCACGACACGGTCAACAACAAATGATACGGGCTGAGCGAAGTCCAAAATGCCAGCCCCGTGCGCCGGGCATTGAAGCTCCCATCCCGATTCACAAAGCGTTGGCGGCTGTCTCTGGTAACAACCGCACCGAAGCCCAAGTCTTTGGTTTCTTCTTCAGCGGGAAGGTTTTGTGGAAGTGGTTTCGAGGCAGCTTCAGCACTCATAGCATCAATCGAAAATTACTGTCTTCTTGTTGTATAACAAAATGCGATGTTCGATGTGCCAGCGGACGGCGCGCGACAGGACGACTTTTTCCAGGTCGCGGCCTTTTTGAATCAGATCATCAAGCTGGTCACGATGCGAAACACGCATGACATCTTGCTCAATAATCGGGCCTTCGTCCAGTTCAGAAGTGACATAATGGCTCGTCGCGCCGATCAGCTTGACGCCGCGCTCAAAGGCTCGATGATACGGCTTCGCGCCCATAAAGGCAGGCAAAAAGGAATGATGAACGTTGATGATCCGCTGGGGATATTGCGCGACAAACTCTGGCGATAAAATCTGCATATAACGCGCCAGCACAATCAAATCAATCGCGTTATCGCGCAATAATTCCCGTTGTCGCTCCTCAGTTTCGACTTTGTTTTCTTGGCTGATCGCAAATAAATGGAAGGGCGTTTGATAAAACTCAGCGATGCGTTGCGCCGTGTTGTGATTGCTGATGATGAGTGGAATGTCGCACGCCAATTCGCCGCTCTGTTGCCGATACAACAAGTCAACGATGCAATGATCGTAATGGGAAACAAAGATCGCAATTTTTGGACGAAGCGCTGAGAGTTCCAACCGCCAGCGCATTTGAAACTGATCAGCAATGCGCGCGAATTGGCGGCGGAATTCTTCCAGGCTGACATCAAAGCCCGCCAAGTCCCACTCGACCCGCATCAGGAACAACCCTTGTTCGTTGTCCTGATGCTGATCGGCGTGCAGGATGTTGGCGTTGTGACGATAAAGAAATTCGGCGACCGCAGCGACTAAGCCTTTACGGTCAGGACAATCAATCAACAGGATGGCAGTGGCTTTCATTCCTTTTTAGGGCATTCCTCTTGGCGGTGGGGCGCGCGTTCTTTCGTTCCGATGTATATTAAATACGGGCTGAATAAATAGCTTTCGGCACCTCGCTTCCCGAACACAGCCCGAAACAGCATATTAAGCAAGAGTTGAAAATTCATCAATGAATTCATCGCCGCAGCTTTGGCACCATGCGCTTGCGCCGTCCCGCAAACAGAAACCTTGAATGTTCCATAGTACGCGCAGACTTGCTCAGTCAACTCTGGCCGCTGAAACAGCGAACCGAACGTTTTCCGGCTCATGATGTTCAGGTTATGCATCGGAAGCAGTTCAGGGTTAAAAATGCGGAACAACAAATTCGGCGCGCCCGTGAGCCGGGGAATCGTAACAATCAACTTTCCGCCCGGTTTGAGCAAGCGCAGATGCGCGTCAATTACCTTTTCCATCTCAGTGAAATGCTCAATGAAACCGCGCGAAACCACCAAATCGAAGTGGCCTTCATAGCGCGTGAGAAACTCCTCTGAAAAGGCATCAGCGCGAATGATATGATTTGGATTCAGGCCATTTTGCGCAAAAACACTGCGATTCAAATCCGCACCCGCTTCGGCATATTCCACCCCATACGGCTCATAGCCAAAGGTTTTATTGAGCCGCACCAAATTCGTTCCCGGTGCGCTACCGATTTCGATAATCTTCAAGCCCTGGGTTTTGGGCAGGTGCGTCGGATACAAAGAATTCCATTCCAAATAGTCGCTATAGTCGTGCCAATAATCACCGAGTTTCCGCTTCAGCCAGCCTTTCAAATCCAGCTGCATGGGTGTTTTCAAGCCCGGTCTTGTTTGTGTTTTGGGTTCGTATAAATAAACGGCATTCCAATAATCTTTTTTGGTCAATCTATCCATGTCACCACTCTCTGCAGTTTAGTTAAGGGGCAGGTTATTGCAATGATTAAAGAGCGAGGGAGACTTCAGCATAGATGCGCTCGGCATCATTTGCTGTGAGGCGGGCAAAGTGGAGGGGGTCGGGAACAACAAGTACGCCGGTCAAATCAATTCCAGCCGGGCTGATGGTCAGCTTGTCTTCTCCTTCCGCATAATAACAAGCAGGGCGATGCTTCCCACGCGGGAAAATACAAACTGTCCATTGGGGGGGATCGTAAAGAACGACTAAATTCAACGGGGGCTCCGCTACGGCGGATGTCAAGGTTGCCAAGCGGCTTAGGGAGTCTTCAAACCAGGCCGTGATTGTATCCATTTCGGAGCCAGAAGCAATCATAATCTTTACGCGATAATCGCGCAGTATGAACACCTCCAACCCTGATTGTTGCGAAACGTAGTCCCGTGGCCAGTTTTTGACTTCCGCGAAGAGCGGAATATTTTCTCGGCTGCAAGCCTGAAAATGGTGATGATCAGGCGCGGAGGCTCCGCAAGCCGGGCCGTTGTATAGGGTGAAGTACTCGCGGCCCAAAGCACGCGTCAATTCCAACAAATCCGTAAACCGTCCAGCAATGGTTTGCGGCGTATGCGCGCGCTCAGAAATCACCAAATGATTTTTGAGCACGGGAAAAGGATTGCATAACACAACGTACTGATTACCGAACGGAATGCCCTGCTCTTCCGCTGGCAAATTTTCCGCACATAAAAAGCACGGGCGCGCCTGAATAGACGCCGTGTCTACTTTTGCCGCAGTGCTAACAATGCGGGCGGGATTGAACTGCGCCAGGACACGCGAACCTTTGACATTAAGTTCTTTATATTGAACTTGTGCAAGCGCTTCGGTGGCATTACGCAGCATCGGCCACGTCGCCAGTTGTTGCTTGATGAGTGCAGTGACGCGCGTGGGAAAATCCGTGATCGGTTGCGTGGTATACGCGGCCAGCACTTCGTTTGTAATGATTCGTGAATCCCAGGTCATAGCGTGTACGACAGGCAGCTTGCCTGTCGAAGTTTTTGAAAGCTACCACGACAGGCAAGCTGCCTGTCGGACTTTTATCGGCTATTCTTTCGCTGTCGCGCCTGAATTTCCCACGTACGAATGCGGTCTTTGTACATGTCGTAGCGGTTCATTGTCGGCAATGGCAAGGCACTATCCGAATTACCGCTCCACCGTCGTGCGAAATACACCGATTCGTAAATGCGCCCGATTTCGTAGTCACGGCTGATGCGCAAAGCCAGCGCGTAATCTTCGCCATAGCTCACATTCGGCAAGCCGATTTGGCGCAAGATTGAAACATCAAACGCACGCGGCGCGCCAAGTCCGTTGATGCGTAAGGCGTTGTTGCGTCCGTTGTCGCGCGTCCATTCTTTGTGATCAATCAGGCCGGGGGGCAGTTCGTTCAAGTCGAAATCTACGGTCGTATACGAACCAATAATCATCGCGTATTTGCCGCGCTCAAATTCGGCGACGATTTTGGCGAGTGTCTGGTCATCGGTGTAAATGTCGTCAGAATCCAATTGCACGGCATAGCGTCCACAAGATGCTGAATACACGCCTTCGTTCCAGCAGCCGCCAATGCCATAATCAGTACGTTCAGGGATCAAATGAATGACGCGTACATCATTGGCGGATAATTCTTGCAGCGTAGCCGTGGTGCCATCGGTGGAGTGGTTGTCCACGACAATTACATTGAAGTCAAAAGCCGTTTTTTGCGACAGCACACTGCGCACCGCCTCGGCTATGGTTTTCTCTCGGTTGCGCACAGGGATAATAACACTAGCTTTGACAGGGAAAGATTCATTGCTGTCTGGCACGCTCGTAAAGTCCGGTTCCAGATACGCGCCGATGCGTTTCAGGTGCGCCGTGGCAAGGTGTTCCATCTCGATTTGATAGTCGCGGTTGCGCGGGTCAACATAATCGAAAATCTTTTCGCCGCTCGCCCGTGCATCCAGCACTGAACGTGTATAGAGGGGTTCTGGCACGCGCAGCAGTTCGCCGTCAAGCGAAAGCTTCAATCGCAAATCATACAGCCCGCCCCAGTGTAGTTCGTTGGGAATCGCGCCGTGTTTGGCGAGCGCCGCCGCAGCCACCGTGCGCGAAATCAGCAGCACTGAGCCAAAATCAAAATTATCGCGGATTGATCCTGTTTGATAATCAATCAATGGGTGATCGCTCACTTCCCCTTTCTCGTTAACTTCGCGGAAGTCGGAATAGACGAGCGCCGCGCCCGTATCGTCGGCTACCTGCACCAACCGTTCGATGGTGCGTGCGCCCAATGTGATTGCGCTGCCTGCCAACGTGAGCAGCAAATATTCGGCCTGTGTTGCGGCAAGCAAATCATTGATGGCTGCGCCTGGTAAATTAGCGGTCACAGTGCTTTCCTGCACGCGAGGATGGGATGAATTGACGATAGTGGTTGTACTCATGATTTAGCAATAGCTTCCTTTGGTCGAGCTACGATGAAGCCTGGCATTGTATTCACTTTTACAAATTCCGCCAGTTCTTGTTCGACAACGCCGCCTTTACTTTTGGCGGAATGTCGCAGCATCAGCTTGCTGTTTACCCAAAACAACAGGCCCACGTGAAACGTATCCAGCCCCTTGCGCGTCGAAGCGAAATAGATCAAATCGCCGTCCTGCAACCGCTTGCTCACTTTGCCAAGCTTGCGTTTCGGGAAGTAGCGATAGGTGATCGCGCGCGGCGCAAAACATTGCAACCAGTTGATTTCTTTCGTGCGGCTCAGCGTATCTGCGCCCTGCGTGAGGTCGGTGAACGCGCCGCGCTTAACGTGGTACTTGTTCCAATCCGTCGTGTAATGCAACCGATCTTCCCATTTGACGTTGCCGTTGCGATAACGAATGGCACGTAGCAAATCATTCACCTCGTCGGTCTTCTTCGCCCACGCCAACGCCAGGCAGGTTTCCAGATACGTCACACAATCAAAACCGTCGTAGGTTGCCGTAAATACTTCCGGTTCGGTGTTAGACCCTAGCAACGGATTGACGAGGTAAGGTTGGCCCAGAAAATGAGCGGTGATGAAATTCAACCGCTCGCCAATATTGGCGAGCGATTTAGTTGCTTGCAGAAGTTGTTGCGTGATTTTGCGGTCTAACGTTTGGCCTTGGCGTGGCAATTGCGGCTCCTCAAAAGATGTACAGCAAACTTTCCCGTTTGCCGGTGACTTGATAATTACTTGCTA
>CAWCGF010000033.1:0-20444 GCA_963794955.1 uncultured Acidobacteriota bacterium | reverse complement strand
CACGGCCATCTTCAACATAGACTTTGTAGGTCAATGACGGGTCACTCAACCCGCCCCCTTTAATAATGATTCCATAAGGCATTTCCAGCGCCTTGCACATCTTAACGAGTTCCTGTTTGAGTTGCTCATAACTTTTGCCGTCGCTGGATTGAATAAACAGATTGCCAATCTCTGTTGAAGCGCCGCCATTCAGTCCCGAACGTCCATGCCCATTTGATTGCAGCATGTTTTGCGTGGGCGGCGCGAGAGCAAGAGGGTTTTCAGCACACCTTGTTCGACTAATGAAATCTTGCGCGCGGCAACACCCTGATCATCCACTTTGTACGAACCGAGCAACGCCTTGCCACCAAAGGTTTCTTGCAGCGGATCGTCATAAACTGAAATATGAAACGGCAGCACGCGCCGATTGAGGCGGTTCGCCAATTCACTGCGGTCTTCGCCCTGCATTCCCACAGGCGGGCGATAGCTGCAAAATTCCGGTGCCAGCAATTGCGAGAACATCTCGGCAGAAGCTGAGCCGGTGAACAGCACCGGGCCGAGGTACGTTTCGTTCAAGACGGGCGCGGATTGCAACCTGGTGACTTGCTCCGCCATTTGCTGGATGGCTTTGGTCATCGCTGCGACCGAAGGCAATTGCGCAATTTCGGTAGCGTGAAAAGGTGTCGAAAGGTTGACCCACATGCCATCGGCTGTTTGTGCTGTCGCGCTGGCTTCGAGTGAAATCATTATCATCGGACGGCGGATACGGGTGCCTTCGCTGTTGACCAAATAGCGATGCACAAGCTGTGCCTGAAAGGAAACACGCGAATCTTTGATCGTCGGAAACTGGCGGAAAAGTGCAGACAATTGGCGCACCGTCGTCTCCCACTGCTTTTGCTCGAAGCTCAATGTCTGCGCGGGCAAGAGCAACCTCGTTGGGTCTTCCTTCGAAAAGTCCGGGATTTTTTCCTCGTCTACGCGGTTTTTCAGAAACGCCCGTTTGCGCGCGATCTGCTCGACCGCCCCACGATATGCCGCATCTGTCGCCAACCATAGTTCGTGTCGCAGCGCGTTGTAATCATCTTCAATCGCTACAGAGATAGGGTAGCCCGCTGGCTCGTTGTCGAATTCGTAGCCGCCCACGCGCACATCCACCATCATCACGCGCCCATGATTACGCTGGGAATAGGTCAAGCCACCAAACGCCGCTGTCGCCGTAAACGTCTTCACATCCATCGTTTCGTATTCAATGAAGTACGGCTTTTCCTGCCCTTGAATGACGAGCTTACTGATGGACAGCACTGCAACTCATCCTGCATGGCCTTAAGCACCACGTCAGAATCATTGGCGGCGGATTGAGCAACGGCACAGATGGTGCTAAAGAATGAAATTGCTATGGTGAGAGTGATTTGCTTGATTGAATGCTTCATTGTTATTTCTTGTGGGAGATACTACTGGGCAAAAACGCTATTATCTGTTGGCCGGCTGCTCCTGACTCGGCGGCGGCAAAATCGGCAACCGTTCATTCGACTTCGTTTCTTTTGCACTTCGATTTGCGTGGTCAGAATGCTCGGCGATATAGCGGACACGGGAACCCAGCCAGACTCCGCGCCGCAGACGCCGTTGAAGACTTCAGTGGTATCGCTCGCCGCGACGATCTTGCTGAATGACGTCAACGGTGTGCCGATCAAATCTACACCGCGCACCAATTCATCAGGGCGACCATCGGCATAGACGCGATAGACCATCACCGGCGTGACCTGGAACGCTTGCGGCGCACTACGACCTGTGGTCGTGAAGCCGCCGGAAATGTCTTGGAAAATCAGGCCGTAGGGTTTGTCCTGCTTCTTGCATTCCGCAATTAACAGTTCGCGCAATTTTGCTTCGGAAACCGTTTTGGAAACTTCTACCACCAGATTGCCTTGCCGCCCAACGGCACGCTGCCCCGGTTGTTTGCGCCCGTGTCCGTTCGAACTCGAAAAGCCTTTAATCGGTGAGCGCGACATCAGGAAGTTTTTCAGGATGCCGTTTTCGACAACCGGGACGCGCTGTGCTTTTACGCCTTCGTCATCGAATTGGTAATGACCGTTCAGATCAATGCCCGTGACTTGCTTCAAGGTTGGATCGTCGTAGACCGAAATAAAATCGGGCAGAATCGCTTTGTTTACTTGCTTAGTGAAGGTCTGCCCGGAGTCTTCTTCTTTTTGACGATGACCTTCGATGCGATGCCCAAAGATTTCGTGGAAGAATACGCCGCTCGCACGCCCGGACAAAATTGCTGGGCCAGTGAACGGCTCAATCACGGGCGCTTTGCGCAGGGCAAGCAAGTCCTTCGCCATCTTTTCAATTGCTCCAACGACCACCTCGTCCCCTGGCAATTTGTCGGAGGTGAACGCATCAAATGCTTCGTAGCGATATAACTCCATCCCATCTTCCGCTTTGGTGCGCGCGTAAATCGCTAACCGCGCGCGCGTGCTGCCGTGCTGAATGGCTGTGCCTTCGGAGTTGACCAGGTACTTCGTGGTCAGCATCAGCATTGAAGGTCACATTAGAGGAAAGAATTTCTGGATATTTGTTGAAGAGCGCCGACCAGTCCTTGAGGTTCTTTTCCCAAGCGGCTTGATCTACTTTGCCCAGGCTCGGAGTCGGAGTTACAGCAATTTGTGGTGTCTCGCGCGATAGATCCGCGGACTTGTCTTCCTCTTCGACTTTGACGGCCTGATTGGCTTTGATTTGAATCAAGCGTTCCTGCGCGGATTTGTACTTTTGATCGGTCACCATCCAGAGCGAGCTTTTGATTGCGTCAAGGTCATCTTCGGAGGAAATCGGCATCGCACCGCCCCCGCCATAACCGCCACCCCCGCCGCTGGTGCGATGCGTGTTATCGAGTTGATAATCGCCCACGCGTACGTCCACATCCAGCAGCCGCACTCGCCCCTTGTCGTTGTTTTGCAGCGCACCGTATTGCGCCGCGATAGCGATCTGCTGCATGTCGGTGACCTGATACGAGATCAAATACGGCGGTGGATCGCCTTTCTGCTTGAGAATTTTTTGTGCGCGCTGCAATTCTTCCTGCAAGGCGGTCATCACCACGCTTTTGCTGGCGGAGGGCACGGCCTTTTGGCTAATGGTGGCAGGCGCAAGAAGAGAAATAGTGAGAAGGGGGATCAGTAAATGTCTCGTGAATTTCATTGAAATTAGTCTATCCTTTCGGGCGGCGAAGCTAACTTACCTGGGATACCGAAGCTAACTTATTTGCAGTAGGGGAAGCAAGGAAAAAACGTCGCTGGGTTGTCAGTTGTCAGTTGTCGGTTGTACTTTGTCTCAATCAACCAACGCAGGAATAAATGGGCAGTGATTAACGATAAAGAATTAGAAGACATCCGTGCGGCAGTGCTGCGGCGTATTTGGTTTGAGGAAAAGAAACGCCAATCAAAAAAACGAGCGACATCAAATCATCTGAAATTACGGACGAAAAGCTGTATCGCAATCGTCGGCAATTTATACTTGGCACAGCGACGGCTGTGACCGGAGCGATCCTTGCCGCTTGCAAAAAATCACCGCTACCGAATGTTGCTATTGCGCCACCGCAAAAGTTGGAAGGCGTAGTCAAAAGCTCGTTCACGGTTGATGAGCCAATAAATTCGCTGAAAGACATCACGACCTACAACAACTTCTACGAATTCGGTACTGACAAAAGCGACCCCGCCGCCAACGCGCACAAGCTTATTACGCGTCCATGGACAGTTGCGGTCGAAGGGGAAGTAATGAAGCCGAAAACCTTCGACATTGACGAATTATTAAAACTCGCGCCGCTGGAAGAACGGGTCTATCGCTTTCGCTGTGTTGAGGCGTGGTCAATGGTGATTCCGTCGGGTCGGCTCCGTCGCCGAACTCATCAACCGCGTCGAGCCGACATCCAAAGCCAAGTTTGTCCAATTCACAACGCTGCTTGATCCTAAGCAAATGCCTGAACAACGCTATGGCACACTAGACTGGCCGTATGTCGAAGGCTTGCGGATGGATGAAGCGATGCATCCGCTGGCGATTCTGGCGGTTGGTCTGTACGGGCAAGTGTTGCCGAATCAGAACGGCGCTCCGATTCGGTTGGTTGTACCGTGAAGTACCGGCTTTAAGAGCATTAAGTCCATCGTGAACATTAAATTTGTCGAAACAAAGCCGCAGACGACTTGGAATCAGATGGGGCCTGACGAATACGGTTTTTACTCGAACGTGAATCCCAGCGTAAATCATCCGCGCTGGACGCAAGCGAATGAGCGCCGCATCGGCGAACTCCGGCGCAGACCGACCTTGATGTTCAATGGCTATGCCGATCAATTTGCCGTTTGTACAGCGGCATGGATTTGCGGAAAGATTATTGAAGGTGGCAGGTAGAAGAGAATGAAATATTTCAAGAGTATCAACGTCATTCTGCACCTTCTCTGTTTGCTTCCGCTGGTTCGCCTTCTTGTTAGCTATTTTAATGACGACCTCACTGCCAATCCGATTGAATTTATTACACATTCGACGGGTACCTGGGCGTTGGTGATTTTGCTCGCCTCACTCGCCATCACGCCGCTGCGCAAAATCAAAGCCTTGAATTGGATCATCAAGTTCCGCAAGCTGCTGGGGCTGTATTCATTTTTGTACGTATGCCTTCATTTTCTAACGTACCTCTGGCTGGATCATTTTTTTGATTGGGCACGCATCGGCCAGGATATTGTCAAACGCCCCTACGTCACAGTAGGCTTTGCCGCGTTCGTGATGCTCGTGCCCGCTGCGCTCACCTCAAATAAGTATTCGATTCGCAAGCTGACGGGCAAGCGCTGGCAACAATTGCACTGGCTGGTCTATCCGGCTGCAATTTGCGGCGTCGTGCATTACTATTGGCTGGTCAAAGCTGACATCCGACAGCCAGTGATGTACGCTGTTGTTTTAGCGGCGCTGTTGGGTGTAAGAATTTTCTATAAGCTAAAACCCCAACAGAGGAGTCCGCGTGAATACAAACCTGACCTACAACCTTCCAAATGAACTAGCTGAAGCGGTGCAGGCTTCAACCAATGATTGGCAAAGTAACCAGAAAATCCAACAACTCTGGGCGAAAGATGCGTCGCTCTGGACAGACACGGACGAAGCGAAATGGCTTGGCTGGCTCGACATCGTTGACGATCAGTTAGCGAATTTGCAGCCGCTCCATAACTTTGGCCAAGAAGTTAAAGCCGCAGGTTTCGCGCAAATTCTGTTGCTAGGGATGGGCGGTTCGAGCCTTCGCCCCGAAGTCCTAAAACTGACGTTCGGCCATGTCGCAGGATTTCCTGAATTGCACGTTCTCGATTCGACTGATCCGGCGCAGGTCAAAACTTTTGAGCAGAAAGTTGACCTCGCTAACACGCTGTTCATCGTCGCCAGCAAATCCGGTAGCACGCTCGAACCCAATATTTTCAATCAATATTTTTATCAGCGCGTAGTCGAAACCGTGGGCACAGATAAGGCGGATAGCCACTTCATCGCCATCACCGATCCCGGTTCCAAGATGCAGGGCCTGTTGCCGAACGCGATCACTTTCGCCATATCTTTTTCGGCTGGCCGACGATTGGCGGGCGCTATTCTGCGCTCTCGAATTTCGGGATGGTTCCCGCCGCTGCCATGGGCTTGGATACAGCCAAATTCCTAACATCTGCCAAACAAATGGTCGAAGCGTGCAAGGCTGAGTCAAACAATCCAGGCGTAACGCTCGGCGCGATTTTGGGCACGGCGGCAAATTATGGGCGCGACAAACTGACGATTATCGCTTCGCCGGGCCTCCACGATTTGGGGGCGTGGATGGAACAACTTGTCGCCGAATCCACCGGCAAAGAAGGCAAAGCGATTATTCCGGTGGATCGTGAAGCGATTAATGACGTAACGGTCTACGGCAATGATCGCCTATTTACCTACGTGCGATTAACCTCTGCGCCGGATGCGGAACAGGATGCGCAAGTTGCCACGCTCGAAAACGCCGGACAGCCTGTGATCCGCATTGAGGTCGAAGATGTTTACAACTTAGGCCAGCAATTCTTCTGTTGGGAAATTGCTACGGCGGTAGCAGGGGCAATCATCGGCATCAATCCATTCAATCAACCCGATGTCGAAGCCAGCAAAATCGAAACCAAAAAACTTACCAGCGAATACGAAGAGAAGGGAAGCCTGCCCGCCGAAACGCCGATCTTTAGCGGCGAAGGCGTGAAACTATTCACTGATGAAAACAACGCGACCACACTCGGAGGCAGCGAACAAACGTTGGCAGGCTATTTGCACACGTTCGTGGATCAGATTGGAGCAGGCGATTACCTGGCCTTGCTCGCTTACATCGAAATGAACGACGCGCACGAAGCAGTGTTACAAAGCATTCGCCACATGATTCGCGATAATAAAAAAGTGGCAACGTGTTTAGGCTTTGGCCCGCGCTTCCTGCATTCGACTGGGCAGGCGTATAAAGGCGGCCCGAACAGTGGCGTAATTTTGCAAATCACTTGCGACGATGCAAATGATTTGCCAGTGCCGAATCAGAAATACACTTTCGGTACTGTCAAAGCTGCGCAAGCACGCGGCGATTTTCAAGTCTTGTCAGATCGCGGGCGGCGGGCGTTACGTGTGCATTTGGGTACGGATGTCGCTGCCGGATTGCAGACGTTGCAGGCAGCAATTGAAAAAGCATTAGCAGGAAATTAACCACGGCGCACATGGAGCGCACGGGGATTTTTCTGACAGGATTGACAAGATTGTCCAATATGAACAAGAGTAATTTTGTAAATCTTGTTCATCCTGTCTAAGTTTTCTCCGTGCGCCCCGTGGTTCAAAACACCGGAGAATTTATGCAATTGGGAATGATTGGACTGGGACGAATGGGGGCGAATATGGTGCGCCGCCTGATGCGAGGCGGACACGAATGTGTTGTCTTTGATTTGAATGCCGACAGTGTGAAAACGCTCGTCGGCGAAGGGGCAATCGGCGCGGAGTCGCTGGATGATTTCGTTGCCAAACTCAGTGCGCCACGTGCCGTGTGGATTATGGTTCCGGCGGGCAATCCGACTGAGCAAACTGTCCTGAACCTAGCCGCAAGACTCTCTGCCGAAGACATCATCATTGATGGCGGCAATTCGTATTTCAAAGATGATGTGCGTCGCAGCAAGATGCTGGCAGCGCAGGGAATCAACTACGTTGATGTTGGCACGAGCGGCGGCATCTGGGGCTTGGAGCGCGGCTACTGCATGATGGCTGGTGGCCCTGCCGAAACGGTCAAACATCTCGATCCGATCTTCAAAACGCTTGCGCCTGGCCCTGGCACGATTGAAAAAACGCCGAGCCGCGAAGGCCTACAATCCACTGCCGAAGAAGGCTATTTATACTGTGGGCCGTCGGGCGCAGGCCATTTCGTCAAGATGGTTCACAACGGCATCGAGTACGGCTTGATGCAAGCGTATGCCGAAGGCTTCGATATTTTCCGCAACGCAAATTTGGAGAGCTTGCCCGAAGACATTCGCTATGATTTGAATGTCGCGGACATCGCAGAACTCTGGCGGCGTGGCAGTGTCGTTGGTTCGTGGTTACTGGATTTAACCGCGATGGCGCTCGCCGAAAACCCAACGCTCTCGAATTACAGCGGCTTCGTGCAGGATTCCGGCGAAGGGCGTTGGACGATTCAAACTGCGATTGAAGAGGCTGTCCCGGTGGATGTGTTAGCGACTTCGCTCTTTGCGCGCTTCCGTTCCCGCCAAGACCAAACGTTCGCGGATAAAGTCCTGTCCGCCATGCGCAACAAATTTGGCGGGCATATCGAGCGACCAACGGGCGGGTAAATTTGATGACTGACACAACCGAACAAAAACAACTCCTTCATGAAATCGCTGATCCTTGCGTGATGGTGATCTTCGGCGCAGCAGGCGATCTGACGAAGCGCAAGCTGATCCCCGCCTTATACAATTTAGCGAAGGATAATCTGCTTTCCCGCGAATTCGCGGTTATTGGCGTTGCGCGCGATGCTCACACGACTGAGAGTTTTCGCGCTGAAATCAGCAGCCGCGCCAAAGAATACGCCACTGGAGACATTGAGCCGGATTTGTGGGAATGGTTTGAGCGGAGACTATATTACGTACAAGGCGAGTTCGATGATGCGGCGACGTTCCAAAACCTGCAACAGCAACTTGACCAGGTCAGGCAGGATCACAACACCCACGGCAATTGTCTGTATTACCTGGCTACGCCGTCACAGTTTTTTGCGACGATTATCAAAGGACTAGGCGAAGCGGGCTTGACCAAACAAGAAGAAAATCAATGGCGACGCGTGATTATTGAAAAGCCGTTTGGGCACAACTTGGAATCGGCGCAAACGCTCAATCACGACATCAAGTGCTTTCTTGCGGAAAATCAGATTTATCGCATTGACCATTATCTCGGCAAAGAAACCGTCCAGAACATTCTGGCCTTTCGCTTCAGCAACGGCATTTTCGAGCCGATTTGGAATCGCAATTTCATTGACCATGTGCAGATTACTGTCGCTGAAAGCCTCGGTGTGGAACAGCGCGGCGGCTATTACGAAGGCGCAGGCGCGCTGCGCGATATGATCCCGAATCATATTTTCCAATTGATTTCGTTGACCTGCATGGAGCCGCCGATTTCATTCGATGCGGATGACGTGCGCGATGAAATGGCAAAAGTGATTCATGCCATCAACCCCTTTCTACCCGAAGAAGTCTTAACCCAGGCCGTGCGCGGACAATATGATGCAGGGCAACTGGGCAAGGAAAAGGCCATTGCCTATCGCAGCGAAGAAAAAGTCGCTCCCACCTCCAGCACGGAAACCTTTGTTGCCCTGAAACTCTTGATTGATAACTGGCGCTGGGCCGATGTGCCGCTGTATGTGCGCACAGGCAAGCGCTTGCCGAAGCGTGTGACTGAGGTCGCCATTCAATTCAAACAAGCGCCGTATCAACTCTTCCGCAAGACCCAGGTCGAAAAGCTGCGCACAAATCGGTTAGTCATTCACATTCAGCCGGACGAAGGCATTAGCTTACGCTTCGGCGCAAAAATCCCTGGCCCGATTGTCAATCTCGGCGCGGTCAAAATGAGCTTCAATTATAGAGATTACTTTGGCAGCACGCCGAGCACGGGTTATGAACGTTTGATTTATGATTGCATGAATGGCGATCAGACTTTATTCCAACGCGCCGACATGGTCGAAGCGGGTTGGGCCGTCGTTGATCCAATTCTGGACGTGTGGCAAGCCTTATCGCCGCGTGCATTCCCGAATTACGCCGCTGGCACTTGGGGGCCAAAAGAAGCTGATGATTTGCTTGCGCGTGATGGACGGCAGTGGCGGGAAATCGGCGAGTGAGTCTGGGCTAAAGCGCGCGCCGATACAAAGCAAGAATGTTGCTTGACAGTGTTTTGGACGCCTCTTTATTTGAATTACATCAGGAAGGAAGCCTGATCATGGAAAACCAAATTCACCGCAGAGGCGGCAACCAGGTTCAAAGGTAAGACGCTGAATTTTGGGGAACTGACGAAACGATGAACACGAAGGGAATAAAACGAGGGCTTGTGATTGTAGCGCTGGTCTCGAGCGTGATCGGTTGGATGGCGCAATCGAAATCTTCGGCTCAACAAGAACAGCTTTACGAAAGCCCCGCCATTGGCTACCAAAACGCAGGCCAAAACGATCCGGTCGCGCGCTTGCAACAACAAATCGAGCGCGGCAAAGTGACGTTGGAATACTCCGAAGTGGATGGTTATTTGAGTTCGGTGCTCAAGCTGCTGAATGTTCCTGTCTCATCGCAAGGCCTGGTTTTCTCCAAGACCAGCTTTCAACTGTTTCGCATTTCGCCCAAAAATCCGCGCGCGATTTATTTCAACGATGATGTGTATGTTGGCTGGGTGCGCGGCGGCGACTTTGTCGAGCTTTCGACCGCAGACCCTAACTTGGGCGGCGTCTTTTACATGCTCGAACAAACCAAAACCGACAAGCCGCGCTTTGTGCGCAACAACGAATGTTTGCAATGCCACGCTTCCGGCACGACGCGCAACGTGCCGGGTCACATTGTGCGGTCGGTGTTTCCTGACGAACGCGGCTATCCGATTGCGCAACTCGGCTCGCGCGTGATCGGGCATACGAACCCGCTGAAAGAACGCTGGGGCGGCTGGTTTGTGACCGGCACGCACGGCAAAGAGCAGCATCTGGGCAATCAACTGTTCAGCGAACGCGATCATTTGGAAAAGCTGGATTTGAATCTCGGCGCGAACGTCACCAGCTTGGAAAAGAAAGTGAATCTGGTCGGCTACCCATCGTTGCACAGCGACATTGTGGCCTTGATGGTGTTGGAGCATCAGACGCAAATGCATAATTTGCTGACGCGGCTGAGCTATGAAACCAGACTCGCGCTTTATCAAAACGATGCCATGAATGAAGCGTTGCAGCGTCCGAAAGAGGAAGTCTCCGACAGCACGAAACGCCGCATCAACAATGCGGTGGATGAGGTTTTGAAATATTTGCTCTTCGTCGAAGAAGCGAAATTCAATGCCCCCATTGCTGGCACTTCAAAATTCACCGCTGAATTTTCTGCCCAGGGCTTGAAAGACAAACAAGGCCGTTCGCTGCGTGACTTCGATTTGCAGCAACGCATGTTTCGCTATCCGTGCAGCTATCTGATTTACTCGGATGCCTTCGATGCGTTGCCGAAACCCGCGCTGGATTTACTCTATCGCAAATTGTGGCTGGTCTTGACGGGGCAAGCGCAGGAGTATGATGTACCCCGAAAACTAGACAACTGATTAAGGTGTAAAATCGCTGCTGATCGGAGGTCAAGAATATGAACAAACCGCGCAAAACTTACACCAGCGATTTGAAGGTTAAGGTCGCTTTAGCCGCGCTCAAAGGCCTACAGACGACCAATCAGATTGCTACGCTCTATGGCGTTCATCCCAATCAGGTGACGCAGTGGAAGAAGCAGGCGCTCAATGGATTGCCCGATGCCTTTTCCGCCCGGCGTGACCGCGCGGCACAAGACCAGGAGGAATTGACCGCGCAGCTTTATCAGCAAATCGGCCAACTCAAAGTCGAGTTGGACTGGCTCAAAAAAAAAGCTGGCTCCTTCCTCTGATGAAAAACGCTTGCTGATTGAGCCGACGCACCAGAGCTTGAGTCTGTCGCGCCAGTGCGAATTGGTCGGACTGCCGCGCGCGAGCTTCTATTATCAACCGCAGGGAGAAAGCGCAGAGAACTTGATGCTCATGCGATTGCTCGATGAACAATACACGCGGACACCGTTTTATGGCATCCGGCGCATGACGGCCTGGCTGCAGACGCAAGGCCTACAGGCCAATCACAAACGCGTCGCCCGCTTGCTCCGGTTGATGGGTTTGGAGGCGATCTATCAAAAGCCACGCCTGTCGCAACCCGGCGCAGGTCATCAGATTTATCCGTACCTGCTGCGAGGAGTGAAGATTGAACGGGTCAATCAAGTCTGGAGCACCGATATCACCTACATCCGCTTACTGGGCGGTTTCGTCTACCTGGTGGCGGTGATGGACTGGTACTCGCGTTATGTCCTGGCGTGGGAAGTTTCGATCACGCTCGACACCGATTTTTGCACCAGCGCCTTGAATCAGGCGCTGCAACAAGCGACGCCGGAGTACTTCAATACAGATCAAGGCGTGCAGTTCACCAGCCAAGCCTTCACCCGCATTCTCAAAGAGCGGAAGATCGCCATCAGTATGGATGGACGTGGACGCGCCTTGGACAATATCTTCGTCGAGCGCTTGTGGCGCTCGGTCAAATACGAAGAAGTTTACCCGCATGACTACGAAGGCGTGCCGCAAGCGATCACGGGCTTGGGTAACTACTTCAACTTCTACAACCGCGAGCGTCTCCATCAGTCGCTCCACTACAAAACGCCGGAAGCCGTCTATCGGCAACTGGCCTAAAAATGGGTCATCAGCGATCCACCTTAATTTTCCTGATTTTTTGTCTTGACAATGGGGTACACCATAGGAGAAAGCATTTGCTGGCATCTCGCTGGCAGACAGAAAAGCTCTGTTGGAAATTTTGCGCAGTACAAAAAAGGGCTTGCCTGCGTATTTTTACGAAAAATAAAAACAAGTTCGACAAGATTTACAAAATGGACAGGATTTTTCACCAATATTCATAAAACTGGAAATATTCGCTCAGCTCCTGCCGCGCGAGTCGCGGCGACTCATAATCCTTCAAATACACATCTTCATATTTCAATGTCCGCCAGAAGCGTTCCGTAAAGATGTTATCTATCGCTCGCCCTTTGCCATCCATACTGATCTTGACGCCTTGTTCCTGCACCCGCCCCACATACCAGTCGCTAGTAAAATGACTTCCTTGATCCGAATTCAGAATCTCCGGCTGCGGCTGCTGGGCGGCCACAAGGCGCGGCGATCTCATTATTAGAGTTGTTGCGATCTTTAGAATCAACCATTTAACCTAAAATTCCAGAGTCCGGCACAGACGCCTAGGATTTGATTATATAAGGCTAAATCATGGAGTCGTAACCGATCCGATAAAATGCGATACCTTTTGAGTCCGGCGATACTATGTTCAACTACGATTCGCTCCCGCGCCAGTTCTTTATTTTCCGCTTTTTGTTCCCGCGTGAGTTCTTGTTTCGGTGGTTTCTTGTGCGGAATGAAGAGTTCTTTGCAGGGGTAGTCTTTGGCAAAACCCACAAACCCTAAGTCGAGACGGACTCGGAAATTCAGAAACCACGGTTGTTCCGGCGGGAATTCGTGCTGGAACATTTTGTCATCGTGCGTCTTGCCCACCCAACAGGGACTCAAGTATAAAATGCGCCGGGTCGGGTTACTCAAGGTTAAGGCTTTCACCGCATGATACTTTTTTTCCCCGAGAAGAACTCGCGTTGCACCTCGTTTTCTGCGGGTCTTTGCATTCTTTGCTCCAAGCCATCAAAGATGAGCGTGCTTTCGTTTTCCAGGTAGGTGGCGAAGTCTGCCGCGTCTTTGAAAGTGCGCCGTGGCAGACATTGCGCGGCACCTAAAGTCTGTTCCAGGACGGTGAGTCCGAGTTGTTGATTGCGCTTGGCATTGGACGCGTCCATCCCGCTGACGAACCCGAGGACATCATAAGTTAAGCCCGCTTTGAGACTAAAGAGCGTAAAGAACAACAGTTCTCTTTCCGACTGTAAGCTGGGAGTAATTGCTAAGTCGGCTTGGCGTTGCGCGACAGATTCTCCGTATAACTCGAAGTAACTTTGCGTAAACTTCGGCAGTAACTTCTCAAACTGAACGAGCGTCAAACCGGTCGCGGCACACCATTGTCGCTCCGTAGTTAAGTCGGCGATTGATAGTTTCATAGGGGCATTTTACCGATTTGCATTCAGAGCTGCAAGTCTAAGCACGACAAGAGGTTGCGACTATTCTCTTCACCGCAACAACTCTATTATGGAACGCCTCTTTGATGATTACGCTGTGAGCGCCTTTGCGTACCAGCACGGACGGCACGTGTTGATTCGCTGTCCCCGCAATAGCTTTATGATCGTGCAGGAGTTCTGGGCTGCTGACGAGACGGAATGGCTCGGCCCCTTAGGGCTGTCGCAAACCCCGCAGACCCGCGCATTTGTGCCCATACAAGGTTTGCCGGAAACTGTGCCGGTACTGTTAATCAAAGTCACGCTCGAGATGGGCGAAACAGAAGTGTTGCTGACCACGCGCTGTGACCGCCGCCGCTATCCGACGCAAGAATTCAAATTGCTCTACGCTTGGCGCTGGCACGAAGAGCCTTTCTTTGACCGCGTCAAAAACATCTTTGAAGTCGAGCGTTTCAGCGGTTTTCGGAAACCGCGATTAAACAGGACTTCTTCGGCGTACTCTTTCTGGCGACGCTGGAAAGCGTGTTGACCAAAGCACCGCAAGCCGAACTCAGCGCACACGACTGCCGCCCGCACAAAACCAAAGCACGGGTGAATCGGGCGGTGAGTTATGTCGCACTCGTAGACCACGCCGTCCAATTGTGGGCGGACCCAACCGTGGAGACCGCAACCGTGTTGGCAGACCTGCATTTTCTTTTTACCAGAGACCCTACGCGCAATCGGAAGGGGCGCAAATTCGAACGCAAACCCCTGAACCATTCGGCGCATTTGCGGTTTCACCGGTATAAAAAGCGTATTTGCGCTTATCTTAACCTCATTGCGCTAAAGCGCGCTGATCCAAAGCACGAATGTTGCTTGACAGTGCTTTGGACGCCTCTTTATTATTTGCACTGCTCTTCTGGTTCTTTCGTAGAAAATGCGCCATTCCCCTCGCTGCCGCGCCAAAATGATCTTCCTCATCAATATGGTATTTTCAATAAAGGTCTTAAAGCGTAATTGCATTATTATTTTGCTGGTAGGGTTAGTTTCTTTGGGGGGAATAGCCTTCTCCTTAGCTACGCGACTACAGCCCCGCACTTTAACAACTCCTGAAGCAACGAAGAGTAGCATTTCGTTGCCCTCGCAAAAGAACGGCAATCCCTTCATTCACTTTCGTGAGCGTGTGGATAGGCAAACTCGCAAGCCGCAGGACTCTCGCGCAACGTCGGTCAGTGCCTTGCCGACGATTACGCCAGTAGCGATGGCGACCAGCGATTTAAATGAAGATGGTGTCTCGGATTTAGTGAGCGCGTATCACTACGGCGAAAAAGGGCAGCTAAGCATACAGTTCGGAAAGATGGATTCTCTCTATCCACCGCGCGCCACCGGGCAAGAAGACAGGGCACGGGATGAATTTTCCGACTCTCTCTTTCTTGCGCATAAGACGGAACTTGTTTTATCGGTATCTCCCGATTTTATTGCGACAGGCGATTTTGATGCAGATGGCCGATGCGATATTGCAGCGGCGACCAGAGGCGGAAACGCCATTTACTACTTTTCGGGCTTGGGGCAGGGTGAGTTTGCGGATGAGAAAATCATTGCTGTGGACGGCAACATTACTGCGTTTTGCCAAGGAGAGGTTAATCGTCGTGATGGATTAATAGACTTAGTGGTGGGCATCAAGAGTGAAAAGGGGTTTAGTGTCCTGGTTTTTGAAAGCCCGGAAGGCGCACTCAAAAAAGCACCCGAATATTTTCGGGTACCATTGGCGGTGAATGCCATTGCGATTGGGCCGGTAACGGGCGATTTATGGGCAGATGTAGTTGTTGCGAGCGGAGAGCAATTACTGCTGATCCACGGACGAGATAGACGCCTATCGCAAGATGTGATTAAGCAAGCCGAAGTCAAAATGCCGCAAATCGAGGCACGAGCATTTTCTGCGTTCATCACTGCTGTAGCTGTAGGCGATTTCACTGGAAAACATAAAACTGACATCGCCATTTTAACGGTTGATGGAGCCGTGGAAATTCTGAGCGCCATCACCGATGTGCAGGAAAGTATGTCATCTGAGGTTGCCCCCGAACTTGTGCTCCCCCTGCAGAAAGTAACCTCGCTAGGCTCGCTGCCATCATCGTTTACTAAAAATCAAGCCCATCCCTTTCCGCCCCTCATCACAGGCCGCGTGTCCAGTTTGGATGTGGATCATCTCCTCATTGTGGATGAAGCAAATCAACAGATTCATATTCTCACTGACCCCCAAGCGGTCTTGGCCCAGACAGCGGTTGCGCGCTTTTCGCAAAGTCTCCCTGTAGTGGTCTCACTGGATGTGGCGGGCACACCAGTCGCCATCTTGCCGATGCGATTGAATGAGGATGCGATAAGCGATTTAGTGATTCTTAGTACGGGCAACAGTACACCGACGGTCAGGTTATCAGAGGCGCAAAATACGTTTGTCGTAACGCAAACGCAAACCAGTGGGTCTATGGCAGGAACCTTGGAGGAAGCGATTCGTGCTGCCAATGCGAGTCCTGGGCTGGATAAGATCGTCTTCGATTTAGCTGAGCCGGATGGGTACTGTGCGGCGGTAACGCCCATCACAGAGGCGGTAGTCGTAGATGGTACGACACAGCCTGGTTATCGCGGCACACCGTATGTGCAGATCAAGGCCACACTTTCCCAGCATCTGGCGGGGCTGGCGATTACTGGGGGAAATAGCGTGGTGCGCGGGCTGGTCTTAATTCAAAGTGGAACCATCGGGCAATCTACCACAGGGGGCAGCGGAGTTTTGCTCAAAGAGGGCGGCTACAATATTGTCGAGCATTGCTATATCGGCGTAGATCGGCGCGGCACGTGTAACTTGTTATCTGTGCGCGGTAATCTAGTCTGTGAATCCGGTAACTCACGAGGAGTTACTATCGAACAATCTTCGAATAATAAAATTGGCGGCACGACACCGCTGGCGCGCAATATTATTGCGGGGAATGTAATCTTTGGTGTCCAGATTGGCGCGAACTCCACCGCCAATCAAATCGTCGGAAATTATATTGGCCCAGACGTAACGGGTACGCAACGAATTGCCAGCAATGGCGGGATTCGTATTGCGGGCGATGGAAACATTGTTGGCGGAACAGCGGTTGGTAGCGGAAATCTGATTTCTTGTGGGTTTGGGCAGGGCATTGCAATTTTTGGTGGAAACGGAAATGTCCTACAAGGAAATTATGTGGGCGTGAACCCCGCGGGTTTGGCTCCCAACTCCCTGAACGAATTTGCCAACCGGAATGAAATTGCGGTTTCGGAGGCGATGGGAACGACTATCGGCGGAACGGTCGTTACAGCTAGAAATGTGATTGCGGCGGATGGACAAAGTGGTGTCACGCTCTTTGATACGACCAGCGAAAGCCTAATTCAGGGCAATCATATTGGCGTTGATCCAAGCGGCAAGGTAGCGATTGGACGCGGCAGCAATTTATCGCTTTACGGTCGTTCCACTCAAGTAGGCGGCGTTTTTACGGGCGCGCGGAATGTAATCTTTGGCGGCATCAATATTATCAGTAATGATAACCGTATCCAGGGGAACTATCTTGGCGTTGATAGCACAGGACTCGCGCTTCCACCCTACTCGCCTAGCCCGTTTACAACCATTAACTTTTATGGTGTTGGTATTGGCGGGAATGATAATTTAATTGAAGAGTGTGCAAATAAAAGTTCTTTGAAAACAGATAGATGACGTCGGGGCAACCATCGCATTGATAGTTGTATGATAGGAGGTATGGCTACCAACCAACTTCCACTCAACCCCGACGCGCTGTTGAGTTTAGTCGAGCGCGTGAAAGAAAACTACCAAACGCCGCCGCCTGCGCCACCCAAACGCGGGAAGCAGCGAGAGTTCTCTGGGCTTTCTTTTCTGCTGCTCGCCACGGTCGCCGTCACGTTGCGTACTTTTCGCGATAGCGAGTTGCGCAAGCTGCTGGAGAAAGACGCGCGCTTGCGCGAGGCGATGGGCTTCAAAAGCGTACCGCCTCGCACGACCATTGGGCGACGACTGACCGCCTTGGTGGCGGAGGCAGAAGCCCAAATCGCGGCGCTCGGCCAAGTGCTCGTCGCGGAAGTTAAACCTGCCGACGACCAATCAGAAGTCAGTGCGATTGATGGGCGCATGTACAAGGCGCAAGGCCCGCGCTGGCACCAGAAAGACCGCGAACAAGAGCGTATCCCGCTGGGCTTGCGTAATGTAGATACCGAATCCAACTGGTCGAAAAGCGGCTATCGTGGTTGGGTGCAAGGTTACCGCCTCCTACTGCAAGGTTTGGTCTTTCCCTTTCCTGTCCCCATCTTTGCGGCGTGGCGCCCGAACAATGTCAACGAAGCACATATCGCGCAAGCGGCGTTGGCGACTGGTGCGTTGCAAGTGACCGAGGTCCTGTTAGGCGACGACACTTTCGGGAAAGGTGAGTTCCCAGAAAGCTACGGACGAGCGGGTGGTTTGTTGCTGTCACCGCCGCTGCTCCCGCCACAACGTCGCTCGTGGAAAGACGATCTCTATGACTACCGCAAGGAAACCATCGAACTCCTCTTTCAGCGCATCACCCAGGCGGCAGACTTGAAAGAATGCCAAGTCAAAGGCGAAGGTCGTAATGGAGCCTTCGTCTTAGCCAGCGTCTGGCTGTACCAGCTTTGTTTTCTCGCTGATTACCGCGCAGGCAAACCCATTGCTCATATCAAAGATCATTTGGATTGCGCCCGCTGGCGCATCCCTTTATCTGGTTGAATTCATTGAACTTTAATTTGCACACGCTTCATTTAATTGGGGGAACTACGCCAGAAACCCGAAATATTATAGGTGGTAATCCTTTGGGTGGAATTATTCTGGGCGGGGCGCGCAATCGTGTTTGGGGCAATTATATTGGGGTTGGCGTGAATGGCCAAACTCCTTTGGGAAATCTCGGCGAAGGAGTTCGTTGCAGAAATGGGAGCGAGAATCGGGTTGGAGGAACAGGCAACGGGGAAGCCAATATCATCGCCTACAATAATGGCGCAGGCGTAGTGAATGATGCTCCCGGCAACGATTTTTCTGTGCGTGGCAATTCTATTCACTCCAACACTGGACTTGGTCTTGACCTCAGCGGTAATGGGCCAGACCCCCTTATTCCCTATGCCCAAAGTTCAGGCTGGCATAATGCTCCAATCATAACTCTGGCCACGACTTCACAAGGCGGCCTTACGATCAAAGGCCGCCTGAACAGTATTCCAAATGCAGCCACCACCATAGATTTTTATCTCAGCCCAACGTGTGATTTTTCTGGTTATGGTCAGGGAAAAACCTACTTAGGTACGACAACCGTGAAGACAAACGAAGTAGCCGATACAGACTTTTCATTAGTCTTGGCTGAGTTGGTTATGCCCGGTCAAATTCTCACTGCGACGGCCACTCGGCAAGGTGGTTGGACCATCGGAATTTTCGACTTGTGTGATGGTGAATCAAGGGTGTATCGGTAGCTATAACTTTACCGGACAATATTCTTTTGAAAAGACTCTGACCACACAACACCAATTCATCAAGTATGAAGGCGGCACCGGAAAGATCGGTGTTGATACGCTTGGTTCTTGTAGCTGGGAGGCCACGACCAATGCGGATTGGATTACGATTACTGGGGTTGAGCGCAATGGAAATAGTGTCATCAGTTATTCCATTGGGCCTAATCCAACCCTTAAGTCAAGAATAGGGACGATTGCTATTGGTGATATAAAAGCCACTGTTGTCCAAGCGGGCAAGGTCACTTTAGTATCGGGAGTTAGTTTTCAGCCAAACATAAAATGGGGCGCTATTATTTCCGGCTTTGGCGATGGAATGGCTGGCTCAGCGCAGGCCGCAGAGTCCTTGCCGCTGCCTGGCAGTCTGGCTGGAACGACGATTCATCTTACTGGTTACCCAATAAACTCTTACTCGCTGCCGCTGTTTTATGTTTCTCCGCAACAAGTGAATTTCTATTTGCCGCTCCATTCATATTTCAATGATGATTTGACTGTGTTCGTGGTGAATAAAGAAGGAGGGATAGCCGTCGGGCAAATGAAAATTGCTTATGGTTTGGCCCCGACCTTATTCAGCGCCAATTCAACTGGTGCGGGCGTTGCGGCGGCGGTTATTCAACGTGTGAAAGCAGATGGGACAAGTGTTTACGAAAACTTGGCAACTTATGACCAGGCACAACAAAAGTATGTTCCTAAGCCGATAGACCTTGGCGCGGAGGCAGAGGCTGTCTATCTACTTTTGTTTGGCAATTGCATCCCTCCCAATAATGCAGGCGAGGTCAGGCTTGGGGATTTGAGTATGAAAGTCTCCTACGCTGGCCCGCAAGGCTATTTTGTCGGCGTAGATCAAATCAATGTCCTCCTTCCGCGCAGCCTTGCCGGGCGTGGTTTGCTAGACGTCTCTTTCAAATATGACGATTACACCTCGAACACGGTGCAGATAAGCGTCAAATAGCGATGGTTGTCATAATATTTTATGCCGAAGGCTAAAGAATCGTTTTGGCGCGGCAGCATTTTGCACTACCAGAAAGTATTTTGTTAAGGCCTCGGCGACTGCTCCTCTTGCACAGCGTGCGCCTACAAAATAGTTGTAAGCTAACTTTTTGCTGACGCGACCCTAGTTGCACCCCCTTCATTCCTATGCCATCATCGCTGACGTAGCGGCTCAATTATTCCCAACAACGTAAGTGTGGCTTATCCCCACAATTTTTATAAGGAGACCCCAATGAAACAAAGAATCAATGTGCTGCGTTATCTGCTGAGTGCCCTGGCGATTAGCTATGCTTTATCACTGGTCAGTTTCGCGCAAGCTACTGCTGGCACGCAACAAACTCCGCCCGCCAAAGAATGGCCGAAAGATCGAATTGGTGGTTTAGTGGCCGAATGGACGCGCGCTAAAAACTGGACGAAGGAATATATTGATAAAATGCCGGAAGATGGGATGAACTTCAAACCGGTCCCGGAAGTGCGTGGTTTTGCCGAGCAGCTGCTGCATTTGGCGAGCGCAAATTTCTTTTATGGCGCACGCGGCACAGGCGCAGCCAATCCGCATCAAGGCAAAGACATCACCAA
>CAWCGF010000032.1:0-134308 GCA_963794955.1 uncultured Acidobacteriota bacterium | reverse complement strand
GTGGGCCAGGCAAAACGCGCCAGAGACACAAGAGAAAATCACTAATGCCTACACGACCATCGGCGCAGAACTTGACGCAATGGTCGTTCCCGTCGGCATCGCCTGGCAGCAGTTCCTCCAACAACACAAACAGCCCATGTTGCACGACAAAGACCAGAGTCATCCCACAATTGCAGGTTCCTATCTGGCAGCCTGTGTGTTCTTTGCCGCTTTGTTTGGCGAGAATCCCACTGGTATTGCCTGCGATCAACTTCCGCAAACTGAGGCAGAGCGATTACAACAGGTAGTGGCGAATTCATTCACCGGCTTGATTTGAAAGAGCGAATAAAAAGAGTTCAAGCTGTGCGCTTGGGCCAGGTTCGGCTTCTGTTCAATGGCGTGCCTGAATTCCCGCACAGATGTCAGCATTCGATACACACTCTAATCTTTACGCAACTGCGCCGACTCAAGTTTTCCTCAACCACTTTTCCCGATCATGCAGCCCTGGGATCAGGGCGCAAGGGTTTCGCCTGACGCCGACATCCTCCACTCAATTATTGCCTCCCCCTCTGAGGGCGTAGACGGCAGATAGGTAATCTGCCGCAGACACATTTCAATTTGTGGGAAAAAGGAGGACATTACAATGAAGAGAGATAATTCGCGCAGTCTCGGCCAGCGGATACGAACGATGGCTGTCGTGGTGGCACTGCTCGCTTTGACGTGGGGGATTGCCTACGATCCAAGCGTCGGGCCAGTTGACGCGACCAATTCGAAGGCAAAGAAACAAATCCCCAATAACCATCCGATGTGGAACCCCGGCGGAAAAGCCGCGACGTTCAGCACCCAAGGCTTTGTTGAGCTTACGGGTGAGTACTTCCAAGCCCAGGGCACGAATGGTCGAAGTTGCGCGTCCTGCCATATCCCGGAGGAGGCCTGGAGCATCACCCCCGGTACGCTGCAACACCTCTTTGACGAGTCGGACGGCACACACCCGGTTTTCAATCTGCTCGACGCCAACAACCCAACCATGGACGTCGCTACGCCAGAGGCGCGTCTCGTCGCCTATAGCATGCTCCTGACCCGTGGTGTCTTCCGCCGGGGCGGCACTCCGCGGCCCAACTCCGAGTGGGAGCTAATTGCCGTAGACGACCCGCACGGTTATGCCAATCTCAACCGGCTCGTCCATTGGCGTCGCTCCATGCCGACGATCAACTTCACCGTTGGAAGTGCGACGATCAATTGGGACGGCGGTAACAGCATAGGAACAGATCCGCACGCCGGGCTTGTCAATCAGGCAACCCGCAACGTAACGGGCGGTCAGCAGGGCCAGCCAGCCACCACTGAGGTCATCGCCAACATCGTTGCTTTCGAGGAATCGCTGTCAACCGCGCAACTCATCGTGCCGGGAGCGGGACGACTCGACGCTGCGGGCGCGCAGGGCGGGCCGGAGGCGTTATCGGCCATGCCAAAGGTGAAAGGCCGGTTCGACCTCTTCGATGCCTGGGCCGGGCAGGGGAACCCCAAGCGGGCGCAGATCGCGCGTGGCCAGGAACTCTTCAATAACAGCAACGCTGGTGGACACAGTTGCCTTTCCTGCCACAACTCGGCGAACAACGGCACCAACTTTGAGAATCTCTTATTCGACATCCGAACGGCGTCAGCCGAGGCGCGTACCCCAGACTTGCCCTTGTACAGTTTTCGCAACAAGCTGACGGGCGAGACCCGTCAGTTGACCGATGCAGGTCGAGGGAATGTCACCGGGCTGTGGAAGGATTTGGGCCGCTTCAAGACGCCGTCGCTGCGCGCGCTGGCCGCACGTGCGCCGTACTTTCACAACGGAAGCGCCGCGACGCTCGAAGACGTGGTGCGCCACTACGAGGTTCACCTGGGCTTCTTTTTCACAGATGCTGAACGAACCGACCTGGTGGCCTTCCTGAATGCCCTCTAAGGCATTACGGATTTCAATCTTAATTTGTCTGGTGTGGAAGTGAGAATGGATGAGATGTTTGAGTTAGTATGAAAGATAACAAAAGCAATCGCCAAGGCGCTGGCTAATGGCGAAAATCAACCCAAAGGAAGGATACAAAATGAAAATCTCGAAAGCAGATGTTCCTGAGAAGATTAATGTTCCCGGCGCAATTGCGCGTCAGGAGCTGAATTTCGGTGACGCGACCGGATATGGGAAAATGGCCGGGGAATATTTCTCTCTCAAAGCGGGAACCGACATCGCGCCTCTCTTAAAAGGCCTGGAGAACGATCTCTGTCAGGCTCCGCATTGGGGCTACTTGATGGAAGGAGAGGTCACGGTCACGTATGCTGATGGACAAGAAGAAGCTATCTCCGGCGGCGATCTCTTCTACTGGCCTCCGGGTCACACCGTAAAGGTCGGAAGCGACGCCGAAATAATTCTTTTCAGCCCGCAGACGGAGCATTGCAAGGTCGTTGACCATTTGCACAAGCAATTGGTCGGCTGAATTGCGAAATTCCCTTTCTTTTGAACAGTAAAACCCAACAAAGATACTGCTGGCGAATGTCCGCTCCGAGGCGATTTAAGCAGGAGCCGGTTTGAGCGCCGCGAAGGCCGAAACCCGCGTTTTTGCCAGCGGGACTTCGGCCAGCCATTCCGCGATCCGAATGCAGATTGAGCGCGACCGCTGTCAGAATCTGTTGGAGATGTGTTTTGACTAAACCAAGATAGCGCGCCTGCCGTAAATCACAACGCCGGATGCCTTGGGAATGGGTGCCTTCCACGCCCGCGCGTGCCGCATACGCCACCCGAAACTCCGGCGTGGTTTGTTCCGCCCGTCGCTTTTGCAGGGCTTCCTCTTGGGCCTGCGGCTGCAAACCGATCAGCCGCGGCTCGACTTTGGCATGGGTACATTGCGCCCGCTGCGGACACGGCGTGCAATCGGCTTTGGCAAAGCGCGCTTGCCACACCACACCCGTGCCGGGGTCGCCCTGGGGCAACCAAGGATGACTTTCTTGGCCCGCCGGACAAGTCACGACGCGGCGTTCCCAATCCACTTGGAAGTGCGCTTTGGCAAAAGCGGGCGAAAGGCGGGCTTGCCAACTCGGATCGGCAGCGACGGGGCCGACAATCTGGACGTCATAGTCTTGCTGCGCGGCCACTAAGACTTCGGCACTCGTATAGCCTTTATCTACCAAATGCTCCGTCGGCAGTAAGTCGCGCGCGGCTAACTTCGCGTGAATCGGAGCCAGCATATTGTCATCCGGCGTCGTGGCGGGTGTCGTGGTGACTTCCGTAATCAGGTGCGGTTGATCGGGCTCGCAGGTTTCCGTCAAATGCACTTTATAACCGACCCAGTCCATCCCGCGTTTGGTACTCCAGCGCGCGTCTACATCATAGGGCGAAGCCAGTAAGTCCGCGACCGCAGGCATCTCTTTGACCGGGCGCAAGCGTAGGCCCTGTGCCGTCGTCGTAAATTGCTCGGCCCAGATTTGTCGCAGCGTTTGGACACGCGCGAGTGGCAGTAACGGCGTCTCGGTGTCAGGCTCAGCCAGCCAGCCTAAGAGGGCTTCGCCATCGCGCCCCACTTGCGCCGCGTAGTCCTCCCGTGCGGCATCACTTTTGGGCAGGTGATAATTTTCAATGCGCCGCGCATAGCGTTCGTACCACTCCGCAGGCACACGCGCACGCAACCAGTCGGGCGCGACGGCGGCTACTTCATTGAGTGCGGCCCGCAAGGTCTCGCCGACGCGTTCGAGCCGATTCAGCATCCGCACGGCCGCTAAGATGTGCGTGGAATCGGTACGCTGCCGTCCCCGCGCTTTGAGCCAGCCCCTTTCCTGGCAAATGGTTAAGAGTTCGGTAAGTAATAATTCTTCTGCGGCCCCAGCGATGAAGCTGCCAATGCCCGCCTGATTGCCATTACCAGGCTACAGGCGGGCATTGGCGGCTTTCAATATCTAAATGGGGGCAGCTCAAGGCAAAGACTTGCGGCTTAATCCACCGATAAGGACTTTTGCTCAATAAAATTCGCGATGAAGTTAAAGCATGAGTTATGGGAAGAGAATGGAGGGGGAGAGCTAACCTTCTGCCTTGCTGGGCCGCGTGGTGACAATGCCCGAAGGCTCCTTAGCCCTGATGCCAAACTAATCTGGACTGTTGAAGCTGGGAGTCACTATGAGGCGATGACGGAGTATTACAAATTCATGGACTGGGGTGAATACTCGACAGATGAGACATGGGACATGCAACCATATCCAGAGGAGTGGTTTCAGAGATAACCGTACCTAACAACAGCCTTCATCCGACAGCGAGTCAAGGGGGACATCCTCGTGCGCTTGGCCATTTTTGCCACTGGCAATTTAATTCTCGATCTGGCTATCGTCCTTTCCTTAAGGCGCTAACAACGGCTTCAATTTGTTCTATTGGCCTTTCCAACCGAAGATCATCATTATTTTCAAGATTTGCTCAGTACAGCATTTTCAAGATTTGCTCAATACATCCGAGTGAGATACCTTCTCAGTGCCGCTGCTGTCATCACTGTACCGGCATTTCTTAATCTGGGCCAAAGTTTTGATGGAGGAAACTATATTGAATCAGGAAATTCTCGTCAGGAATAATGTGAGAGTTTTTGGCAATGGCACACAGCCGATGCTCTTCGCTCATGGGTTCGGTTGCGACCAGAATATGTGGCGTCTTGTGACGCCGGCTTTTGCGGAGGATTACCGCATTATCCTGTTCGATTATGTTGGTTCGGGGAAGTCTGACCTGCAGGCGTACAGCCCCTCACGCTATAGCAGCCTCGATGGCTATGCTCAGGATGTACTCGATATCTGTGCGGCCCTCGACCTGACAAACATCATCTTCGTTGGACACTCGGTGAGCAGTGTGATTGGAATGCTTGCCTCCCTTCGTGAACCGGAGCAGTTTGCGCGCCTGATCCTCATCGGCCCCTCCCCCTGCTACATCAATGATCCGCCCGATTACGTTGGAGGCTTCGAGCGCGCGGATATTGAGGGATTGCTCGACATGATGGATAAAAATTACATCGGCTGGGCAAGCTTTCTTGCCCCCGTCATCATGAAGAATCCTGGTCGGCCTGAATTGACACACGAATTGCAGGAAAGTTTCTGCTCGACCGACCCGAAGATTGCGCGCCGCTTCGCCGAGGCAACATTTTACTCCGATAACCGTAGCGATCTGCCAAAGGTGTCGGTGCCGTCGCTGATCCTCCAATGTTCCGACGATGCCATCGCCCCGCTTGCAGTAGGTGAATACCTTAACCATCACTTGCCGAGCAGCACGCTGCGCGTAATGGAGGCCAATGGTCATTGCCCCCACATGAGCCACCCGGATGAAACCATACGAATGATGAAGGAGTACCTGACCGCTGGTCGAACAGGCTGAATCGCTTGTCTGTTCGCCGTCCTTATGCCGCCCTTATATGGATGATTTGCTGAATAGAGCGCCCTGTGGATTTCTGCAATTCGCCGACGATGGCACAATCCTGCTGGCCAATCTGACGGTGCTCGAACTGCTCGGGTATAAACCCGGCGAGTTGGAGGGGCGGCGCATTGAATCAATTCTTTCCCTTGCTGGCCGCATCTTCTACCAGACGCATTTCTTTCCACTGCTAAGACTGCACGCTGAGGCCGAAGAAATCTATCTTTCGCTGCGGTCCCGCAGTGGGGGCGAGGTGCCGATACTCCTGAATGCGGCGCGCCGCGAGCGCGAGGGAGGGGCGGTCAACGATTGCGTGTTCATCCCCATTCGTCAGCGCAATCAGTATGAGGAGGAAATCCTCCGAGCAAAGAAAGCGGCGGAGGAGGCAACCCGAGCTAAGGACAATTTCCTGGCGCTGGTTTCCCATGATCTTCGCGCACCGCTCAACGCCATCCTGGGGTGGACGCGGATTCTGGGTACAAGAGGACTGGATGAAGTGGGAATCAAACGCGCGCTGGAAGTTATTGAGCGGAGTGTGAAGTCGCAAGGACAGCTTATTGAAGACATCTTAGATTCTTCCCGAATCATTTCCGGCAAGCTCCGCCTTGAAGTGCGGCGGGTAGAACCGGCGGAGGTGATTGAGGCAGCCCTAGATGTAGTTCGTCCTGCCGCCGATGCCAAAGGCGTTCGGCTACAATCCATTCTTGATCCGAAAGTCGGTCCCGTATCAGGTGATCCTGATCGCCTGCAACAAGTCATGTGGAACTTGTTATCTAATGCCATCAAATTTACTCCCAAGGGAGGCCGCGTGCAGACTCGCCTTGGGCGCGTTAATTCCCACGTGGAAATAGTGGTGAGCGACACTGGTCAGGGCATTACCCCAGAGTTCCTGCCTTATGTTTTTGAGCGATTCCACAAGGCTGAGAATACGACCAGACGGCATGGAGGTTTAGGCTTAGGGATGGCAATTACCCGCCATATTGTAGAACTGCATGGAGGAACGATTCGGGCGGATAGTGCTGGCGAAGGGAACGGGGCGGCCTTCACGATAGAATTGCCGTTGGCGGTTCTTCACAATTTGGAACCAATGTTGCCAACCGCGCCAGAGCAAGAAACGCTGGCGGACGGCTATGAGCAGCTTGTGGGGTTACCGAAACTTAATGGGCTGCATTTGCTCATCGTAGACGATGAGCAGGATGCGCGTGAACTATTAACGACGGTGCTTACAGGAACCGGAGCGAAGGTAACAGCGGTCGGGAGTGTTGCTGAGGCCGTAGAAAAGCTACAGTTAATAAAACCAGATGTGTTGGTGAGCGATATTGAGATGCCAGGTGAAGATGGCTATTCCCTAATTCGTACGGTACGGAGCTTGGAACTGGCAGAGGTGCGATCCACTCCTGCTATCGCGCTGACAGCGCAGGCACGATTTTCGGACCGAATGCGGGCGCTCTCCGCAGGGTTTCAGATGCATGTGCCAAAGCCCGTAGAGCCGGCTGAGTTAATTACACTAATTGCGAATCTTTGCCATCGGCGGTTCAGCCTGTAACCGAAATATTGTGCCCGACAAATCCAGTAACCGGAGCATGGCAGAGGAAGCGATGCAAGGCCTTGCGCCCCGCCTAATCCCTCTTTGCCAATGCTGTTAGAGCGTATGCTGACTTTAAGCAATTGGTGTTTTTGCCTATGGCATTTTGCAGCCATGGGCGGAAACTGAGGCAAAGAAGACTTTTTCTGCATCGCCTTGCGACCTTGGCAATTACTTTTCATGCTTAGCTACGAGGAAACTACCTTAACTTGGCAACATGCTAGCAGAACATTTAGGAAATAACTGAAGGAGGAATCAATGACCGACACTACTTATATTTCGCAGGTACGCATCGTGCGACAGGCTGGCCCGATGCGCCTGGCGTATCTTCCCGCTGAGCCGGAGCCTGTTGTGTTTGGGGTACACGGCGCGATTGCCCAGCACTACGGCGTAAGCCCGGACGTGGCGCAACCACACGCTACCACGCTCGATTACGTCGTCGCTGCCGCCGGGGGCTGACTGACCGGAACCTTCGGGGGCGCGCTGGAGGCGCGCAAGATTGATGCCAGTGGTGGGAAGTTAGAAGCAGACGTGCGCGGCGAAGTCGAAACGGAGGAGGGCGTGCTCGTCATTCGGCGCATCCATGTGGTCTACAAACTCAAAGCACCCGCCACCGCGCGGGAGACTATTGAGCGAGTACACGGATTCCATGCCGATAAATGTCCCGTGTACCGCTCGCTCTACAAGGCAATTGAGATTACGACGGAAGTTTCCCTGGAAGAAATCGCCGAATAACGCAGTGGCTTGCTGCCCACGGTTTTCTTCTTTCCAATAATGACTAGAGATAATGACCCCGATTATCCTTACTTGGTGTGGTGCGTAAGGGGGAAAATATAAATTCTTTTCCTTTGCTACAGACGATCCATCATCGGAACGAACCATTCCCCGGCGCGGTCTTGTCATCTCTACGAGTGCGCTCTACACTGTCCGGGCCTTTCAGCAGTAGCAAAGCATGGTTGCCCTGTGGCTTCGACGCAACGCGAGCTTCTTCAATGTACCGCTTTGAAGATGCGCCCTGCGGTTAATGTGCAAAATCACAGCGCAAGCTTGCGCTGAAAGGCAGAAGCGAGAAACCAAAGGTGCCTCGACAAGGTTTCTGACGCGCAATCTAGTCTCTGATAACGCAAGCAAGCCTGCGTTATCGGAAAGCATATTGCCTGGTCGAATTCATGTTGGGCCGCCGCCGATAGTTGTACCACCTTTTCGCCGTCGGGCCAGCGCAGACAGTGGCCCAGGCAATCAATCAGGAGACACAGAATGAACTTTCCAAACCTTACTTCGCGATCAGCATTTGCTTGGGTGCTGCTCCTACTCTGCGCAGGCCTGGCTGCCTGCACCTCGCCAGATCCCACACAACCCCGCGTGTTCTTTACCTCACCAAGCGATGGTGCATCCGTCACCAACCCGGTGAAGGTCACGATGGACGCAGCAAACTTTATCATCGAGCCTGCGGGTGCCGTGCGGGCTGGGGCGGGCCATCTCCACATCATGATAGACACCGACGCCGTACCCGTCGGACAGATGGTGCCCAAGGACGATACCCACCGGCACTTCGGTCAGGGAGAGAAGCAAGCGGAATTGACCTTGTCCCCCGGCACACACACGCTCCTGTTACAAGGCACCGACGGAGCACACGTTGCGCTAGCAGGCGAGGGCATGACGCAGAAAATTACCGTCACTGTGAAGTAACGAGGCGGTCGAAGCCAGAATTGAAATAGAGATGCCCAACGGTGCGGTTCCAGCGGACGGCTTTGCTGCTTTTGCGCTGCGCTGTCGCCGCTGAAGCCGTACCGTTGGGTAATTCTTGTCTCCTCAAAATGGTGATAAACTACGAAATCATAAGGAGGCACAGGGTTTATGCAACATCGCACAGAAACCAAAGTTGAGCCGAACGGCACAATAATTCTTCGTGGTCTCCCTTTTCCTGAAGGCGACAAGGTCATCGTTGTTATTACAACGCGCTCCTCAAAGAGTACCCAAACAACGAGCTATCCTTTACGGGGACTGCCAGTGGAATATAAAAACCCTTTTGAGCCAGTGGCAGAAAACGACTGGGAGGCTTTGGCGTGATTGTCCTTGATACGCACGTCTGGATTTGGTGGGTGCATAATGATCCGCTTTTACCCTCAGATCGTGCATCGCTATCAACACACAAAATTACACCAAGTCGAAGAGGATAGAATGGCAAGTAGAAAGACTCCACAAGCACCGCAGTTCACAACTAAACAATTTTCTGTGGCTGAGATTGATCGAGGCATTGAGAAACTTAAGAAACGAACGGGAGAGGTTCTACAACTCAACCCATCTGATCTCGCTGCTGGTGATCCAGTTCGGGAAAAAATTCAGCGAAGCATCCGAGATACAGTGGCGGATATTTTTGGTGCAAACTCCCGCGAGGCCAGCGATTTTATCAATCCTCAACTCTATTACAACCCACATCCAGTATTACGGGGGTATGGTGATGAAGATGATGATAACACTCCCTTTTTCGCCGCTGGTATTGAGAAAATGGAGATAGAGTTACGAGGACTTATTGAGAAATTGGAAGAACGGCGCGACGATATTCTGGCCGAAATGTCAGCAGGGAAATTGGGTGCTGCCGCACTTAACGAGCAACGGGATAATACAAGAGAAGTATTCATAGTGCATGGACACGATGACGCAGCGAAGATGGCAGTTGCTAGATTTATTGAGCAAATAGGTCTTCAACCAGTCATACTCCACGAGCAAACAACCCGTGGAAGCACTACCGTTATAGAAAAGCTGGAGCGCCATTCTAATGTACCTTTCGCCATCGTTCTGCTAACTCCTGATGATGTTGGCGCTCAAAAAGATAAAAGTTCAGACTTAAAACCTCGTGCTCGCCAAAATGTAATTCTTGAACTTGGATACTTTCTAGGTAAGCTGGGGCGAGGTAGAGTTTGTCCATTATACAAAGAAGGAGTTGAAATCCCTTCAGATTTTTCTGGCGTGATTTATACGCTGCTTGATCCCCACGATGGATGGAAACTCACTTTGGCTAAAGAATTGAGAGTCGTTTGGCCTGATATTAACCTCAACAGAATTTGACCAAAATTATCCTTGTAAGTACTGCCATCAAGCACATCAGCGACATCATATATACGAGTCAGTCACTACTCGCCGCCGGGCTTGCTTTCAAGCGCATCCGCACGCAATATTCTCGCCTCAAACTTTCCCCTGACCGTGCAGAGGAAATCTTATGCGATTACACCACACACCACGCTTCGCCTTCCTGTCGTTGCTCGTGCTCGCCGCGATAGTGACAGCACAAGCGCCATCCACGCCGCCCACGCCTTCCCGCGCTGACATCCTGCGGGGCGAATATAGCCAGTGGCGGGCAAACAACGATTTGCTTTCCTACGATCTCGACCTTCGCGTTGATCCTGACAAGAAATTCATCAGCGGCAAGAATACGATTCGCTTCAAGATGCTGAAAGACAGATACGCGCATTCAACTCGACCTGTTTGCCAACCTGAAGGTAGACAAAATTCTGCACGGCAAAACGGAACTGAAATACACGCGCGAACTGTGGACGGTGTATGTGGATTTTCCGCAGCCGCTCAAGCAAGGTTCGGTGCAGGCGATTGAGTTTTATTACTCCGGTGCGCCGCAGGAGACGGGGCGCTTCGGCGGCATCAGCTTTCGCAAAGACCCGGCGGGCAGGCATTGGATTACGACCGCGTGCGAAGGCATTGGCGCGAGCATCTGGTGGCCGAACAAAGATCAGCAGCGCGATGAAGTCGAGAATATGCAAATGCACATCGCCGTGCCGAACAACCTGATGGATGTTTCCAACGGGCGGTTTCTGGGCAAGCAGGATTTGGGCGACGGCTACACGCGCTGGGATTGGCAGATCAGCTATCCGATCAATAATTACAACGTGTCGCTGAACATTGGCGCGTACGAACATTTCGGCGAGAAGCTGGGCGACTTGACGATGGATTATTATCGTGCTGCCGGAAAATCTGGAAAAGGCCAAGACGCAATTCGCGCAGGCCAAGCCGATGATGGAAGCGTTTCAGAAATACTTTGGCGAATATCCGTTCAAGAAAGACGGCTACAAGTTGATCGAAGTGCCCTACTCCGGGATGGAGCATCAGAGCGCGGTCACGTACGGCAACCGCTTTGCCAACGGCTATCTGGAACGCGATTGGACGGGCGTGGGCGTCAGCCTGAAATTCGACTTCATCATCATTCACGAAAGCGCGCACGAATGGTTTGGCAACAGCATCACCGCCAGCCGATGTTTCCGACCAATGGATTCACGAAGGCTGGACGACATATGCCGAATGCGTCTATGTCGAAGCGATGTTTGGACGCGAAGACGCAATCAAATATACGAACGGCTACAAAACAAAGGTCAAAAATCAGCGACCGATTATTACCGCGCGCGAAGTCAATCAAACGCCGGGACAGGATCAGTATTTCAAAGGCGCGCTGTTCCTGCATACGTTGCGCGCGGTGATTGATGACGACGCGAAGTGGTGGAAGCTGCTGCGGGATTATTGTCAGCGGTTCAAATACCAAAATATTATGACCGAAGATGTAGTGCGGTTTTACAACCAGCAAAGCGGCAAAAATCTGACGCCGCTCTTCGATCAATACTTGCGGCATTCGGCGTTGCCTGTCCTTGAATTGCGCTTTCAAGAAGGCAGCGTGTCGTATCGTTGGAAAGCGGATGCGAAGGCGTTTGCGATGCCGGTGAAAGTGGGACGCAAAACGAACTGGCAGACAATTCAGCCGACGACAGAATGGAAGACGATGAAAACAGATTTGACGAAAGACGAGTTTGAGGTGGCGACGGATTTGTACTACATTGCGGTCAGCCGGGAGCAAGCCAAATGATCATTCGTAAAGTAAAAGAATTCGTAGGAATCGAGCCACGCACGCCGCGCCAATGCGAGGCGTGTGGTCAGCCTTTCGTTTGCGGTGCATCGCTCAAAGGTTGCTGGTGTGTTCCGGTCAAAGTCAGTGCTGAAGCGCGGCAGCAGATGCGCGAACGGTACAAGGATTGTTTGTGCCCGGAATGCCTGCAACGATTCGCCGAAGAGCCACGCTAAGCTCATGCGCGTTGCGCGCCGGCCTTGCCATTTTCCACGACAAAGGAAGCCCGTGTCTTGACTGGCGCATCGGGCTTTGAAACCTCGGCCACCACACGATAATCTGATTGCCAGCGTTCCGGCGTCAGCGAACAGCGCACGTAGCCGCGTTGCCCATTGAAGAATTTGATATGCGGATTTTCAGATAAGACGGTTGCGGTGTTAGGGCGTACGTCAGCGCCGTCGCCGCCGGTAGTGATCGAAGTGCCGACAAATTCAGTCGCAACCACAGGCGAGTTCTCACGATAAAATTCCGGTTTCAGGTCATTAACCCAGTTGGAGTGAATGTCGCCCGTTAACACAACCGGATTGGCGGGCTTGCGCTCCCGCAGAAACTCCAGGAAGCGTTGGCGCGCAGCAGCATAGCCATTCCATTGATCCATCGGAAAGGTTTGTTGCGCGCCTGGCGTTGCATCCAAAGCACCGATCATGACTTGTTGGGCAAGGATGTTCCACCGCGCTTTGGATTGGCTCAAACCACGTTGCAACCAGCGTTCCTGCTCATCACCTAAAATTGTTTGCCGCGGATCAAGCGATGCGGGGCAAGCGGGTTTATTGCCGTCGCCACAGGGTTGATCCGTACGATATTGTCGGGTGTCGAGCAGGTAGGCGCTCGCCAGATTACCAAAATTCAGATGGCGATAAATCTCGACTTTGGTTCCGTGTTTCAATACCGAACGCCGCAATGGCAGATGTTCGTAATAGACCTGATAGGCAGCGGCACGACGCCGCGCAAACTCTTCCGGGGTCTGCTTATCTTCCGGCGTTAAGCCCGCATAATTGTTGTCTACTTCGTGATCATCCCACACCACCGCCCACGGGAAGTTCGCGTGGGCGCGTTGCAGCAATGGATCGCTTTTATACAGCGCGTAGCGATTGCGATAATCCTCAATGGTTTTGATTTCGGGGCTGTTGTGCCTGCGCACGCGGTCGGTTGCCGGAGCGCCTTCGTAAATGTAATCGCCCAGATGAAACACCAATTCCAGATCATCGGCAGCCAGATGCTTGTATGCCGTGTAATAGCCGGTTTCGTAATGCTGACATGAAACAAACGCAAAATTCATCCGCTCATTGTTCGCATTGCTCGCGGGAGCGGTGCGCGTGCGTCCAATCGGACTCGCTCCGGCATCTACGGTGAAGCGATACCAATACCAACGCGCCGGTTGCAGCCCGCGCACCTCGACGTGGACGGAATGCCCCAGTTCCGGGCGCGCAATTTCACGACCTTTGGCCACCACCTTCTGCATGCCCTCATCGGTCGCAACTTCCCATTGCACAGCGACATTTCGCGCAGGCATGCCGCCGCCGTGCAGCGGATCGGGAGCAAGCCGCGTCCAGAGGACTACGCTGTCTGGCCACGGGTCGCCAGAAGCAATGCCAAGCTGGAAGGGGTCAGCAGCAAAAGGCATCGCATCATTCTTCGCCCATCCGGCCAGCGGATACAGCAGAGCGGTACTCATCACAGTTGCGCTACCGCGCAGAAATTCCCGCCGCTTGATCTTGTTCAAGGTATCTTGGTTCATAGTTTGTGCTCTTGGAGGTACAGTCAATTTGGTTTCCCGCCACGAGTATGTTAACGATGGTTAGTGACTGTCAAGGCTTTCAGCCTCTTTGGTCACGGACGCAGAGGCAAAAAAATATTGAAGACGGCTTATCGCTTGTCTTATACTTTCGCCCAGTAAAGATCATCAATACCTGTTGGACTCATCGGTTGCTCACTCAATCGGAGTTCTGTTTTTTAAGGAAGGAAGATAAATTTCATGAACCTCACCTCGACTAGCGCCAGCGTCTTAACGCTCTTTTTACTTTTCGGCACGGCCTGTTCTCTTACTACGCACTCAGCGGTCAATGATCCGCCGCCACCGCCCAAGCCCGTTGCCACTCCAACCCCAGCAGCACAACCTTCGCCCTCAGCGGCAGTTCCCGCCGACGAATTAATCTTGCGCACAAAACCCATTGAAGCCATCCGGCAGGTCACCAACGGCGAGGCCATTCTGGTGGATGTCCGCGATGCTGCCAGTTACGATTACATGCATATCAAAACGGCAGTCAATATTACGTTCCAAGACATTATGGCCGGCAAGATCGGGAACCTGCCCAAGGACAAACACCTAATCTTTTACTGCACTTGCCCGCGCGAACATTCCGCCGCCCAGTCCGCCGTCGTCTACCAGGAAAAAGGCTATCAAAAGGTCAGCGCATTGCAGGATGGCTTGTATGGGTATCAAGCAGCCGGGGGCAATATTGAGATGAAGAAGTAATGCTCCGCTGAAAAGGTAGAGCAAACTGGCCAGTTTGCTCTACCTTGCATTACCGGCGCTCTGGGAGCAATTGCTCAAGCTGCGCCACAGTGGGAACGTCGCCATCCCACACGTGGAGGATAAATCCATCTTTAACCAAAACCGTGCGGGGCGTGCCGCCACCATCCAGCAACTTCATAAAATCGGGACGCGCTACGATGCCCAGCGGAAAGCCCGGCTGATACGTCTTGCGGAACATCTTCACCTCTTCCTCAAAATTGGAGCAAAGCGCCGTCAGCGGCGGTGCATTCTGGCTCTGTACCATCAACTGATTGAAGCCCGGAACGGAGGCCTGACAGTGTGAACACCCCGTGTCCAGCAAGATCACCAGATGTGTCCCTTTACTCAAATCAACCGGCACCAGCGCGACGGTCAGATTGCTGAAAGGGCTTTGGGCCTGGGCTTGCAACCGCACGACGGGATCACTGGATTGCCGCGCGCTTTGACTGCTCCAGCCCGTGACAGCCAGCCCAACCAGCACCGCAGTACTGACCAAGCCGAGCCGCAAGCGGTGATAGTTGCCTGCTTCGCGCCGATGCAAAAACCACGCGACGCCTAACGCGGCCAGCATCAGCAGGTCTTCCACAAAGGCCTGGGCTGGCGTGCGCTTGACCCAACTGCCGAAGCAACCGCAATCTTCGGTTGCCCCCGAAACCCACGCCCAGCCAATCGTGCTGAGAAAGAAAACAAACAACACCCCCGCAAGAGGAACTGTGATCCGACGACGAAAGCCCACGATCAACGCCATCCCTAAGCCACATTCAATGGCGATCATAAGCCAGGCAAGCGCCTTCACGACGCCGGGCGCGGTGATGATTTTATATTCGGTAATTTGCTGTACAAACCCCAGCGGCTCCCAGGCTTTGAGCAACCCGGCCAGCAATAGAATGCCGCCAATCAGGGCTTCTAACCCACGCGCGACCAGATGTCGCCAGCGCGGCAATCCCACTTCATCTGCCAACAGCATGTTTTCTTGTGTGCTCATAAACTGCGATGATCCTTAAAACTTAGGAATAGAAATTAAATAGCCACGCCCGGATTAAGTGCCATAGAATAACGTGAGTGCAACCAGATGTTCGACTCCATCAACCGTAGCTGCCCAAATTTGTATTGCGAAGATAGCTTACCTTGAAAAAAGCCATTCTGACGAGTCGAAAGCTAAATTACAGGCATTTTTTGCCGCAGGTTTGCGGCGCTTTCTTCTTATCGTTCCACGAGCGGGAGCATTTGCACAAAGAGGTCTGCCGAAGCGGGACGCATCGCGGCAATTACTGCTTGCTGCCCGTTGATAGCGATGACTGGATAGGTGACTCCTGGCTGTTGTCCACTTGGGAACATCGTCGAATTTCCTTTCATGACTACGCCCCAACTGCTGAAGGCTTGTTCGGTCGTGTCATCCCAGGCCAACCAAATTTGACCATCCTTCGTCACCGCACTATGCACGTGTTTGCCCATTCGTCTTTGGGCCGAGAACCATTGCCGCGCAGAGAACGTTGCGCCTCTGCCGTTCGACGTTGCGTAATACAAACCGGGCTTTTCGGAACTGCCCATAAACCAGACAACGGTTACCTGCCCTTTGTCACTCACCGATAGGCTCGGCCCGGCGACGGGGCAGCCGTTGATTTCCCACTTATCCTGACTGACGATGGTGGGGGTAAAGGTCTTGCCGCCATCGGTCGAACGCGCAACGATAATGTCACGATACATTGGCCCGGCACGCGGTACGGTGCGATACGAAAGATACAGATTGCCCGCTGCATCAGCTTGCAGGTTCGTGCGACAACATTCGCAAACGTCCGAGAGAATACGGCGATCCGCCGAGAACGTCTGACCCCGATCCGTCGAAACCGCCAGCCAAATCTCCGCGCCACGATGGTCTTTCTGTTTATGGCGTTCATCAATCCAGGCAATGTAAAGGCGTCCTTGCTGATCTACGGTCAGCGATTGAAACGCGTGCCCCACCGGTTCTTTTGCGCCATCTGAATTGAGGGTCAGCGCAGGCGCAAACGTCTTGCCGCCATCGGTCGAGCGCGCGAAGCGAATATTGCCTTTCCATTTGCCGCGCTCGTTCGCCCAACAGACATAGACATCGCCCTGGGGGCCGACGAGCACTTTGGGCGGATTTTCATTGCGCACCGTGGCATCGCCAGCCTGATCGTTGACACGGACAGGCGGGCCGAAATTCACGCCATCCGTGGCATGTCGCAACATCACATTGCTCGCGTTGTTGGCTCGTTCGATATAGGCCAGATAGAAACCGCCGCGTGCGTCTGCCGTAACGAACGGATTGAATTGCCCGTCGCCTGTCGTTGCCGCGCCGTGTTGATGCGTTTGCGCGAAGAGGGGCAAGGCAAAAAGCAATAAGAAGTAAAAGGTGACTCTGTTCATTTCGATGATCCTTTCCAATTCCTCCACGAAGTGACACAAAAGATCACGAAGATGGAAAAAAACTCTGCGTGCCTCTTCGTGTCATTTCGTGGAGGAAATATCTTTCTCGGCTCCGCTAAAACGACAGCCGCAACCCAAATTGAAGCTGACGCGGATCCGCCGCTCCGTTGGGTCGCCCAAACGTCGCATTTGGTGTTGTGCCCGTACCGAACGTATTGTTCGGCAATTGAAAATTCGCGCGATTGAAAAGATTGAAGCCTTCCGCGAGGACTTCTACGCCTACTCGTTCGGTAAAGCGAAGGCGACGGCTCAAGCGCAAATCGAACGAAGCGAAATCAAAGCCCACACCAGTGTTACGTCCCACACCAACGGGACGATCATTGACGGTCGTATCATTGTTGCGATCCGCGCCCGTCACGATGTTGAAGGGCAACGCCGAGCTATAGCGAAAGATCGGGCTTAATTGAAACCCCGTCAGCACGCGCCGCCACATGGCATCACGTCCTGCTTCCGGCATTGCCAATGTGCCACTGATCGCCAGCACATGCCGTTGATCGTTATCGCCCAGTCCACGTTCCGCGCGTAAATTGAAGTTATCCTGCGGCGTGAAGAAAAAGGCGTTGCCCGTGTTATCTATCGCCTTTGAGAAGGTGTACGACACGCGCCCGCCAAACCAGCCTTTAAAGCGCCGATGCAGTGACACCGTCAAACCGTTGTAGTACGAATCGCCTGAACTTTCATAACGCGACATATTGGCAAAGTTCAGATTCGGACGCCCCAGATTCGCAATGCCAAGTTGTGTTGCCTGCGCGGCGGTCAGCGTCGGCACATTGACGTTGCGCGAAAGGATCAGATGCAACCCGCGTGTGTGCAAATAGCCAACGGACAACGACGTGTTCGCACTCAACTCGCGTTCGATCTGCAAGCTGGCCTGTTGGGTGTAGGCATTGTCTATGCTCGGATCAATCGTGGTGATGCTGGGCAGAAAACCCGCAGGAAATGCGGCTGCGACATTGGGAAACACAGGCGCGCCCGCTTGCCCAAAGGAGAATATAGCGACTTTGTATTTTGTGCCATCGCGTTGCAGCGCATTGGAGGTTGCGCGCAATGGCAGCCGCTCGTAATAAATGCCGTAGCTCGCACGAATTACCGTCTTGCCATTGCCCGGCGCATAAGCAATGCCCAAGCGCGGCGCAACGTTATTCGCGTCGGCCTGAATCGGGCTGGGCAACCATTGCACGTCGTAGCGTAGCCCGGCATTGATCGTCAGGCCCGGACGCACGCGCCATTCATCCTGCGCGAACACGCCCAAATTCGGGTTTGATTGAAACAGGCTCGGCGCGCCGAACGCTTGTTGATAGGTGACGTACCGCGCGGCCTGCAAATTGGCGAGCGAAGAGAACGTATACACTCCCTGCAACGCGCCGGGGAACGTGATATTGACGCGGTTATAGAGGAAATCCACGCCGAATTTCAGCGAATGCGCGCCGCGCAACGTGGTGACATTGTCTACGAATTCGAGCAAGTCCAAATCCCGCCCGGTCGGCGATGAAGTCGAAGTGCCTAAATTCGCCACGCCGGAAATCGTGATCGCCGGGCCGGTCAGATCGTTGGCGGGCGCGGCGAGTCGGCTGCGGGTGAATTGAAACCGTGCTTCGTTGGCAGTGCGGGCATTAAGCGTAGCGACTTCGCTGACCGCAATGGTCTGATCGCGATTCGTTAGCGCCGTGCCACGACTGACCGCATTCAAACCGCCGACGCCCCGCGCGTTCAGGCTATCAATGTTGTAAAAGCTGTAGCGCGCCGACAGCAGGTTGTTGGCATTCAACCGATGATCCGCCCGCGTCAAAAAGTTGCTGCTGTTATAGCCCGACGGAGCAAGCCCCGTGAAAACGCGTGGCCCGGTGTATTTGAGTTGATCGAGTGTGTTGTTGATTGCCGTCACATTCGCAGGCGCAATTGTCAGCACGACGGCATTTTGCAAGCGCGTTTGCTCGAAATTGGCAAAAAGAAAGGTACGGTCGTGTTTGATTGGCCCGCCGAGCGTTGCGCCATACTGCGCTTGCGTCAACGGGTCTTTCGTGACAGAAAGTGGATTGCGCGCATCCAGCCGTTGATTGCGCAGGAAGCCATAGAGTCGCCCGCGCCATTCATTCGTGCCGGATTGCGTGGCGACGTTAATGATGCCGCTGGATGCGCGTCCGTATTCCGCAATGCCACCTGAAGTAATGACCTGAAATTCGCGGATCACTTCCTGCGAATAAAACGTGCCGGGCAAATCCGCCGCATCGTCATTGGCGGACAAGCCGTCCATCACAAAACCGTTGTTAATATTGCGCTGCCCCGCGACGGAAATCTGTGTACCCGGCACAGCGGAAGTTTCGGCAAAGCGTTGGTTGGCGACCGGATTGGCGCGCGTGACGCCGGGTGTGAGGGCGGCAAGGTCAAGGTAGTTGCGACCATTGAGCGGCAAATTATCAATCTCACGCGGTTGCACGGTTTCGGCCAGTTGCGTGCGTACGGTCTCAATGACCGACGCTTCGGTCGTAATTTCCATCTTGCTCGTGACGCCTGCGACGGACAGTTTCAATATAATATCCAACGATTGCCCGACCGTCAGCGTCAGTGGCCGCTCAAGCGGGCTGAAGCCGTTGCTCACAACTTTAATTTGATACTTGCCGACGGGCAAATATAAAAAACGAAACCGTCCTTGCGCGTCGCTGGTTGCGCTCACGCTTTGGTTTTGGTCAAGACTGGTGGCGGTGATCGTTGCGCCGACAACCACGGCATTACTACTATCTTCAATGCGTCCGCTGAGCGTCGCGGAAGTAATGGATTGTTGCGCGAAGGCGCTATGCAAGGTGCTGCAAAACACAAACAGCCAGAGGGTACGCGAAAGAATACAATGAGAACGAATGGTGCTCCTCATAAAGCCTAACTCCTTGTGCATCATCTTTGAAATCCGCGCGGACAAAGTGCCAAAGCGGATTTCAAAGCGACGACGAATAAAGTGGTACTATCCTGCACTTTGGCAGGCATAGTTCGTCATAATTTATTGATCACGAAATTCAATCGAAAGGATTAGGCGCGGCAAGGGGGCGCACGTGGGGAAGACAGTTGCGCGGCAAAAGGATAATGAATGATCCCCGGCTCCCAATCATAGCGGAGGGAGTTAATTGCCACATCCACCGCAGGAGAGAGCGCAGGATGAAGACGGAACAAGGCGATTTGTGCCGAAGGCACCGAACTGGCGCAGCCAGAGGGACAGGGGGCTTGCAACTCAGATTTAATATTGAAAGCGATTTCACCCGGCTCTGGTTCCTGGCCTTCAACATAGGCGCGGCGGATTGTACAACAACAATAACCCTCTTCAATACAGCACGCCATCCCGCAAATATCTGACTCCCAGGCCGTCACCGAAGCTGGGACAGCGAGCCACCCAAAGACCAACAGGAGTAAGGCCAAAGCGGCACGCAGGCGAACTGTCGTTGTAAGTTTACTTGTCATTGCGCACTGTCATCCTAACAATCGCCTTCGCCCTACGTCAATTCCCTCTCTCGTTTGGCAACAAAGTTCTAACGTTCTGACGATGAAGTTGCGCATCACCTATGAACCAGCATTGGCGTTCGTCCTGAAGCAAGCGCCCCTCAGACTGTTAATTATCTTGCCTTCTGATCCTATCCTGCTGCTACAATTAGCTCCCGTTTTCCAGTGGAAAAACTGCTCTCTTAAGCGTGAGGAGATTGTGCCGTGGCTGAAGCATTTGATCAAATTCCCTTCCCCGATCCTGAATTCGTAGATAACCCGGAACCGCGTTGTCCGTGCATCCTGCTGCTGGATACGTCCGGGTCAATGAATGACGAAAAGAAAAGCCCGCAGCCCACGTCGCCCGTGCAAAAGCTCTTGCACGAGGGTCACACGCCAGGTACGGTCAGGCCAATTGATGAATTGAATGCTGGCATTGCCGCCTTCCGTGCTGAATTGATGATGGATGAACTGGCCGTCAAACGCGTGGAATTATCACTGGTGACGTTCGGCCCAGTGCGCCGCCTGACGGATTTTCAAACGCCCGATTTGTTTCGTCCGCCGAAACTCAAAGCCGAGGGCGATACACCTATCGGCAAAGCTATCGAGAAAGCTGTCGCGTTGTTACAGGATCGCAAAGCCGCGTACCGACACAACGGCATTTCGTATTATCGCCCCTGGATTTTCCTGATGAGCGACGGCGAGCCGACCGATGATTGGCGGCGCGCGGCGGAGATCGTGCGCGCAGGAGAAGAAGCGAAGTCCTTCGCCTTTTTTGCCGTCGGCGTCGAAGGCGCAGACTTCGAGGTGCTCAGCCGCATTGCCGTGCGACAACCGTTACGCTTGAACGGATTGCGGTTTCAGGAAATGTTCGTGTGGCTGTCTTCGTCACTCAGCGCCGTCTCGCGCTCGATTCCAGGCGACGACATCCCACTAAAAAATCCCATTGCCCCAGATGGCTGGGCTTCGCTGCGGTAAGGTTGTTATTGGTCATTGGTCACTTGTGATGAATTCCTGTTGACTCTTAACCAATGACCAATGACTAAAGACATTGTTATCTATGTGGAAATACGGTTTCGCCTCTGTCATCGGTACGTCCCACGCCAAAAGCAGCGCCCCTTTGCAGGACGCCTGCCGTGCCGAAACGCTGACCGACACAGGAGGCACAGAAATCCTGCTGGCAGTCGCTTCCGATGGCGCGGGCAGCGCCACGCAAGCGCACCTCGGCGCAACGCTCGCCTGCGATTTATTCGTGGCGGATGTCAAAAGCTACTTCGCTGCCGGTGGTTCAGTCGCGCACTTGTCGCAGGAATTCATCACGTGGTGGATTGATCGCTTCCGTCAAGCCGTCCAGCAACAAGCCGCAACCGCGCACCACGTCAGCACGGATTTTGCCTGTACCTTCCTGGCGGCAGTAATCGCGCCGACATGTGCCGTGTACTTTCAACTCGGCGATGGAGCCATCGTCGAAGCGACCCGCGCGGCAAGTGACAACTACAACATCGTGTGCTGGCCGCAACAGGGCGAATATGCGAATACTACGAACTTTTTGACCGATGCTGAAGCCCCGAAAAAATGTGTCGTCATGCTGCATCAGCACACGGTAGACGAAGTTGCGCTGTTTACGGATGGCATTCAAAACCTGGTGTTGGATTACCGCACGAAGACAGCGCATGCTCCATTCTTTACGCCCTTGTTCGCCTGGCTGCGACCACGCCCAGCGGGGTTTTCCGAGGAACTTTCCCAATCGCTCGCCGTTTATCTAAGCTCAGAGAAAATCAATGCCCGGACGGATGACGACAAGACCTTGATCCTCGCCAGCAGAAAATGACAATGAAGCTGAAAACCCGGCCAGCAGATCAACTCCCAGTGGAAATCGCGGAGGAACCCGTTGCGCCTGTTTCGCACATCAAGGCAGACTTAACGTCCGCCTTTCCCAAAGGGATTTATAACTCGCAGCAACAGGCCGTGGTGCTGGGGAAGAAGATCGGCGTGGGCGGCGAAGGCACAGTCTACGATCTACAAGGGCAGCCTGATCTTGTGGTCAAGATTTATCATGAAGTTCCCGCCGCAGAAAAAGCCGAAAAGCTTATCGTGATGGCGCAGCTTGGCACCGAACATCTCTGCAAGATTGCGGCGTGGCCTGTCGAAGTGCTGCGCGACACACCGGATGGCAATGTCATCGGCTTTCTGATGCGCAAAATCGGCCAGGCCGAAGAAGTGCATACGTTACACAGTCCGAAAAGCCGTCTCAAAAAATTCCCCGATGCCTCGTGGTCATTTCTGATTCACGTCGCCACGAACATTGCGCGTGCCGTGGCCGCGCTGCACGAACAGGGTTTTGTGATTGGCGATGTCAATCCGAAGAATATTTTGGTGACGAAAAAGGCGACCGTATACTTGCTGGATTGCGATAGCTTTCAACTATCCGCCGCGGGCAAAACCTATCGCTGCGAAGGCGGCTTTCCCGAATACACGCCGCCGGAATTGCAGGGACTCCCCTTCAATGAAATTGATCGCACGCAGGAACACGATTGCTTTGGTCTGGCTGTCGTGATCTTTCAGCTTTTGTTTTTGGGACGGCATCCGTATTCGGGCCGGTTTCTGGGCGCGGGCGAGATGCCGCTCGAAAAAGCGATGCGGGAACGACGCTTTGCTTACGGGACAGATGCGGCAACTCGGCAAATGCAACCGCCACCGGGAACCTTATCCTTTGACGCGCTGCCTGCCACGCTGACCGAACTCTTGCGCCGTGCGTTTTTGGCGACGGATCGTCCCCCTTCACACGAATGGATCACACCGTTGACGCAATTGGCAAGCTCGCTCCAACGCTGCGTGTTGCACAGCGGGCATTATTACCACGAAGCCCTGACAGAATGCCCGTGGTGTCAGATCGAAACGCGGGCGCGGATTCGCCTGTTCAATTTCAATCCGGCGGAAGCGCGACAATCCCCCAGCGCCTTTCGCCTGGACGAGATCTGGGCGCAAGTCGAAAAGCTGCAATCGCTTGAGTCTCACGAGCAACACGTCACGGTAGTTCCACAACTCTCGCCTGCCGTGATCGAATACGCCAAAGAAATGCGCGTCCGTAAATGGCTGGGGATTATTTTTGCTGGGTTGGGCGGGGTTTTCAGCGCCATGGTCGGCGGTTTTTGTGCCTCGTTTTGGCTGCTGCCCCTCGTCCTACTGACAGTTAGGTGGATTGCCGGAGCCACAAAAGAGCGAGATGACAAAGCAATGCAAACGCTTTTCACGGCGCAATTCGATATACCCAATCTGCCCCTGGCGAAAATAATTGTGCAGCGACGAAAAGAGGCCGATGACTACATCCGCGAGACTGAACCAAAGCTGGTTAGCCCGAAAGAAGCGCAATCGTATGCGGCCAAAGTACAGGACTTAAATGCCAAACTGTGGGACTATGAAGCGCTCCCAGAAGCCAGTCATCATAAGTCCCGGTTGGAGCACGAAATCACGAGCAGCGCCCAGTATCTGCACCAACTCAAACAGCAACTCGAAGCCAGGCAACAACAGGTTTTGCCCGCGCTCACCAAAGCCAAACAAGCAGTCGCCGAAGCCGACAAAAACCTGGAAGTGATGAGTTGTCACAATAGCAGCAGGCCGATTATCTATGATTTTAATTGCGGCATTCGTGCTGACATTACTGTTCGCCAGCGACAGTCTAGGGCTTTATGCTTGGGGCGATAATGCCAAACTTTGACGCTAGTGTGGTTAAGTCCATCACACCACCGCCACCACCACTGCCAACCGGTCAGGTCGAAAGCATCGTGCCAGATTCATCTGATTTTGAGAAATATTACAAAGAAGGCAAAAACCTACTCAAGCACGGCGATTTTGAAGCAGCAAAAGACAGCTTTCTCAACGCCGTCCACCTTTGTTGATGCGGGTGACTGGAAACCAAACTATGCCTTGTTTTACTACGAGCTATGCCGTGTGCGAGTAAACCTGAAGGAAGCGGCCCACACATTCCGTATTTAGAGAAACGAGTTAGTCTAGGGATAGCCACACGAAGAACATCGTTTTTCCTTAATCCTTTTGTATGTGATGACGACCAGCAACAAGAAGGCCGCCGAAGAATATCAAATTCTTAGCACGAATGCGCCTTTACTAGCCGATAGCCTGAAACAGGTAATGAAGGAACATGGTCATCCAGTGAAAAAGCTATTTTCACCCAAGCAATAACTCCCGTCTGCCATCTACTTTTTTCTTGCCCGCTCCTTTTCAATTACAGTACAGTGCCACAAGCCTCGCCAGAACCTGGAGGCCACCTCGCATGCAAGCTGTCGCCGAATTTTTCTCTGCCTGTAAAAACGATGCGGTCGAATGGAGCCGAGAGCGAAGCGGGTTGCTTCGTTTACCGCTGCTGCTTTATCTCGCGTATGTCGGAATTAATCACATGCGCGATCCGGTCTACGCAAGCTGGTTCGGCGGCTTAACGTTTGGGCTGCATGAGTTGGGGCATCTGTTGTTTGGGTTTCTCGGCGAATTTATGGGCATCGCGGGCGGCAGCCTCACGCAAATCGCAGCGCCTGTCATTGCGACAGTCATTTTGCTGTACCAACGCGATTACTTTGGTATCTCTGTTGCAGGCTGTTGGCTGTCATTCAGCTTGTACAATCTGGCGACTTACATCGGCGATGCACAGGCGATGCAATTGCCGCTGGTCAGTGTGGGCGGCGGCGATGCGTATCACGATTGGGAATATTTGCTGGTGCAGGCTGGCCTACTGGAACAGGACGCGAAAATCGCCTTGCTAACACGCGGTGTCGGATTGGTTGTGTTGTGCGTGTCGTGGAGTTGGGGCGCGTGGATTTGTTATCGGATGATGCGCAAATAAAAGCCAGCCGTGACTCACACCCGCTTGCGCGCTATCGCCCAACGTGATTTGCGCAAACTCGAGGGTATAAATCGTTGTCATACTTTTTTCTTTCAATTGCGCACTACTTCAACCGAGCAGTCGGCGCGCGCCGCCACCGCTCCTGACACGCTGCCGAGTAGGAAGCGATCAACCGCGCTCATTCCCGCCGCGCCGACAAAGATGCAATCTGCGCCCAGTCGTTCCGCTTCCTCGAGCAGAACGCTCTTGGCCTCACCTTCCCGGAGCAGTGTGCTGACGCTGAGTCCTGCCGCGCGTATTTCCCGCTCCAGCTTTTCGGCGATGCCATACACTCTGGCGCGCTCTTCCTCGAACCACTGTGACATAGTCATGACCATGTGACTGCTCGTGACGACAGGGATAGGAGGTACAGCCGAGACCAGCACGACTTGCGTCTCCGCAGGCCACGCCCGTTTTGCCACAGCGCGGGCGGCGGCTTCCGCGCCCGTTGAACCGTCCACACCGACAATGATTTTGAGCGGAGCGTCCATTGGCACGGCGCGGCCACGCGCCACACGCACGGCACAAGGTGAATGATGAAGCACTTTCTGCGACACACTGCCGAGCAACAACTTCATCAGACCGGTGCGTCCGTGTGAACCGACGACCAGTAGATCGGGTTTCCATTCCTCAGCAGCGGCGAGAATGATGGAAGCCGGAGAGCCGCTGTGTGATTCGGCGCGCACTTCCCAGGCGGGAAAGAATTCCTGCAAACTCATAGCGGCGCGCTTTGCCATCTCCCGCACTTCCTCAGCGACCGGATAGGTTGAATCGTGGCTCGTTTTCATCATCCAGTAGCTGGTTGGCACGGGCAGCCACTGTTCGTCCACTGTCAGGACGATGGCCTCCACCTCGGACGGCAATCCGGCGCGTTGCAAATCGGCGAGCCCAGCATCGGCACAATCTGAACCGTCATAGGCAATCACAATTTTCATCTTGTCTGTCATCTCAATATCCTTTCGTGGTTACGGAAACTGTTATCAACCTCGTTGCTTTGCTGGTGTCGAGTGAACAACCTCGACCGAACACGGCGAGCATGCGCGACCATCATCAACGATGGCTCGTTCACATCTTCAATTCAGAGCGGGTGAGCAGCCAACTGTTATGCAACTCGATTTCGATGCCGAAGATTCGGGCCACTTTGATTGCTGCCTGGATCAGTTATTCCTTTACTCCTCAATTCATAGGGCAATCGGCATACCAACCGGAGACGAGCAGATAAATTCATCGCTTGAATGCATCGCTAAGGTGCTCAGTGGGGAAATTCACGCTTCGCCTTATGAAGTTTCGCCCACCGCTGATCTGACGCCTGAAAACAATCGTTGCGAAATTTCGCGCGGCATCAGGCATCCGTGTTGCTCACAAATCTGTTGTCATACAAATTTCATTGAAGCGATTGGTCAACGGGTGGAAACAGGGGGCGATTTGGGGCTGGCAAGGGGCAATTTGCTACACTGGTGACTTCTCATAATAAGGGAGCGAAAGATGTCAATGATTATTCCTGAAATTTTGTTCATTCTGGGGTTGATCCTCGCCAACGGTTTGCTGGCAATGTCGGAGTTTGCGGTGGTATCGTCGCGTAAAGCGAGGCTGCGACAATGGGCGGAGGAGGGCAACCCCAAAGCGCGGGCAGCACTGGCGCTGGCTGAATCGCCCGGTCATTTTCTTTCTGCGATTCAAATTGGCATTACGCTGATTGGTATTTTCGCCGGAGCCTACAGCGGGATCACGATTGCGGAACAACTGGCGGCGCGGCTGAGCCAGATTGCGTGGCTCGCGGCTTACAGCAAGTCGCTGGCGCTATCCATCGTCGTGCTTGCCATTACGTTTCTCACCCTTGTCATCGGTGAACTGGTTCCCAAGAGAATCGCGTTGCGCAGCCCCGAACGTATCGCTGCGGCAATGGCTGCGCCGATGCGATTCCTGTCCTTCGTCACCGCTCCGTTCGTTCACCTGCTGCATTTCTCAACCGAGACTGTGCTGCGCGTCCTGGGCATGCGGGAGATGACGGAACCGCCGGTGACCGAAGATGAGATCAAAGGCTTGATGGAGCAAGGCGCGCAATCGGGCATCTTTCATCAGGCCGAACGAGAACTGGTGGGGCGCATCTTCCGACTCGCTGATGTGCCGGTGGGTAAGTTGATGACGCCACGCACCAACTGCATCTGGCTTGATGTGGATGATTCCTTCGAGCAGATGCGACAAAAGATCAGCAGCAGTTCGCATTCCCGCTTGCCGGTGATACAGGGAACGCTGGACAACATCGTTGGCATTGCCTTCGCGCGGGACCTGCTGGCGCGCAGTCTCGCCGATCAGCCGATTGACCTGCGGCAGCAGGTGCATCCGCCACTCTTTGTGCCGGAAAGCATGTCGGCGCTGAAGGCATTGGAGCGCTTCAGGCAATCCGGCATTCACCTGGCGCTGGTGATTGATGAGTACGGTGGCGTTGAAGGACTGGTGACGCTCACAGACATACTGACCGAGCTGGTCGGTGAGATGCCGCCGCTTGAGCAGCCACAGGAACCGCAGGCGGTGCAGCGCGAGGATGGTTCCTGGCTGCTGGATGGCATGTTACCCATGGAAGAATGCAGAAAGATTCTGCGCCTCGAGAAACGGCTCCATGAGGAAGAAGTCTCCTTCTACACGCTGGCTGGGTTCATGTTGTTACAGTTGGGGCGCATCCCCTCGGTCGCCGATCATTTTGAGTGGGACGGCTATCGCTTTGAAGTGATAGCTATGGATAAACGAAGAATTGACAGGGTGCTGGTCGCCCCGCTTCAGGCAAATCAACAAGGACCTTCGCCTGCGCTTAAATGAAGTCCCGCGTCGCATCCTCCCCTACCTTACGGGGCATTTTGCGACTTTTCAGCCGGAAGCTGCCTCTCAATTTCCTCCGGGTTTCGCTCCGCCCGGCGGCTGGTGCAGTGACGATCTCCCATCCCGAATGCATTTCCTGCCCATCATCACTTCAGCCGCCTGAATTCAGGAATTTCCTGAGGCACGCCAATTGCCCAGATTATCAGCGAGCAATAAATAGAACTAGCAGTGCGACAGGAATCCTGCTTCAGCCAGAGGTGCTGAAGTTTATGAAGAAGGAGGAGCCATGCATACAAGAATGATCTTATGGGCAGTGCTGGTATTGACGGCGTTTTTCAGTTTGCCGGATAGCACAGCGCAGGTTTCGGCGCAGGAGCGCCCGGTCGTACTGAAGATTCAGCTTGCTAATGAAGCCATCACTCCCGTTACGGCCCGGTTCATTTCGACGGCGATTCGTCAGGCGGAAGAAAAACGCGTGGCGGCGCTGATTCTCATGCTGGATACGCCGGGCGGTTTGGTTGAATCCACGCGCGAAGTGGTCAGAAACATTCTGCAAAGCAAGGTTCCGGTCGTCGTCTACGTCGCTCCGGCGGGCGGGCGGGCGGCCTCGGCGGGCGTGTTCATCACAATGGCCGGGCACGTCGCCGCCATGGCTCCCGGCACGAACATTGGCGCGGCGCATCCTGTTCAGATCGGCGGATTGCCTGGTTCTCCGCCACAACAGCCTGCTGAAAAGCCTGCTGAAAAGGAGCCTGCCGAAAGCAAGCCTGAAGATACGTCTGAAAGTACACCTGCAAGTACGCCCACAAGCAAAAAGGATGAAAGCAAAGAGGCTGCTCGCCAGGCGACGCCGATGGAAGACAAAATTCTCAATGACACCGTCGCCTGGGCGCGCTCGCTGGCGGAACTGCGCGGACGTAACGCCGACTGGATTACGCGCGCCGTGAAAGAAAGCATCTCGGTCACGGCGGCAGAAGCAGTGAAGGTGGGGGCCGTGGATTTTATCGCCGCAGACCTCAACGAACTGTTGGCAAAGCTCGAAGGCCGCGAAGTGTCGCTGCCGCAAAGCAAAGTGATTTTGCACACTGTGAACGCCGACGTACAGACGCGCGAAATGTGGTGGGGTGAACAGATACTGGCTGTGCTGGCCAATCCGACGTTGGCGTTTTTGCTGTTGATCTTTGGTTTTTACGGAATTCTGTTTGAACTCTATACGCCGGGCTGGGGCGTGGGCGGAACCATCGGGGTGATCTGTCTGGTGCTGGGTTTCTTTGCGATGTCGGTCTTGCCAATCAACTATGTCGGGCTGGCGCTGCTCGCCATTGCGCTGGCGTTGTTTGTGGCCGAAGCCTTCGTGACAAGCTATGGCTTCATGACGCTCGGCGGGGTGGTCTGTCTGATCCTCGGCGGCGTCATGCTGGTTGATTCACCGGCTGGTTTTATGCGTATCCCGCTGTGGACGCTCATCCCCGTGGCGCTGGCAACGGCGGCCATTACGTTTTTCCTTGCGGGTAGCATTCTGAAATCACACCGCGCGCCGGTTCAGACCGGCAGCGAAACGATAACAGGCACGGAGGCGATTGCGGATGAAACCTTTGTCAGCGAGGGAGACCATTACCGCGGGCTGGTGCGCACGCATGGCGAGCGGTGGAGCGCCGCAAGCCAAACGCCGGTGAGCGCCGAGGACGAATTAATGATTGAGCGGCGGGAAGGACTGCTGCTGCACGTACGCCCGGCGCAGCAGCCCGCCTCAATTGTATCCATCAATCAGGCAATCAGGGCAACAAAGAACAGCGAAAAAATATCGCATAAGGAGGAACGGTTATGATTATCAACACACTCGGAGCAACGGGAATTTTCATCGGCATCGTGGTGCTTTATTTCCTGAGTTGTATTAAATTTATCTATGAGTACGAACGCGGTGTCGTCTTCCGGTTAGGCAGGGTTTTGCCGCAGCCAAAAGGGCCGGGCGTAATCCTGGTCTTTTGGCCGATTGATAATCTGGTACGGATTGGACTGCGGACGTTGGTCAATGACGTACCTGCTCAGGATGTGATCACGCGGGATAACGTTTCGGTCAAGGTCAATGCCGTGGTCTACTCCAGGGTGATTGATCCGATGAAGGCCGTGCTGGAAGTTGAAAACTATCTCTATGCCACGAGCGAGATGTCGCAGACCACGCTACGCAGCATTCTCGGCCAGTCCGAACTGGACGAACTGTTGTCGGAGCGTGACCGCATCAACCGCCAACTACAGGAAGTCATTGACCGCCAGACCGATCCCTGGGGTGTCAAGGTTTCCGCCGTCGAAGTCAAGCACATTGACTTGCCGGAGACGATGAAACGCGCCATGGCTCGGCAGGCCGAAAGTGAACGCGAACGCCGCGCCAAGATCATTCACGCCGAAGGTGAATTTCAAGCGGCGGCCAAATTGCGCGATGCCGCCGAGGTCATTGAAGAGCATCCGATGGCGATGCAGATGCGCTTTCTGCAAACCGTGACGGATGTCGGCAACGAGCGCAGTCATACGCTCATCATGCCGATCCCGATTGATCTGTTCAGCGCGTTCATGCCGAAGGAGGCAAAGCATAATGGTCAATCGCAGCAGGACAAGCAGCAGGAGACCTCACGCACGCAGGCGAGTTGATGGCGGAGAGAAGGCTTCAAGGTAAGTGAGAAAAAGGCGACGGCGGCCAGAGGAGCGTACGGCTTTTCGTGCTCGCTCGTGCGAGAATGTAGGTTTATGAATAAAGTGAAACTCCTTTACGTGTTCTGTTTGGTGCTGGTTGCGCTGGCGCTGTGGTCTTCCTCACGCGCAGACGCCCGCAGCCTGGCTCTCTTCAATCCCCTTGATAAGGATGCAAAGACAGATGACATCAGGATACGCACGGATCTGGTTACCTTGACCGTAACCGTGCTTGATCGCAAAGGGCAGCCGGTCAGCGGGCTGGGCCGCGAGCATTTTGAAATTTACGAAGACAAGGTCAGACAGCAAGTCGAATTTTTCAGCGAACGGGATGCGCCCGCCAGTATCGGGATTGTCTTCGATACTTCCGGCAGCATGCAGACGAAGCTGGAGCAAGCACGGGAAGCCACCAAACTCTTCATCGAAGCCAGTCATCCTGAAGACGAATTCTTTCTAGTATCCTTCAATGAAAAGGTCAATCAGATGACCGATTTCACTGAGGCGGAAGCTCTCGCCAGTCGCCTGTCATCACTCAGCGCGACGGGCGATACCGCCCTGTATGACGCGCTTTACGCAGGGGTTGAAAAGTTGAAAGAGGGGCGGCACAAAAAACGTGTGCTCCTGGTGCTCTCGGACGGCGCGGACAATCGGTCGCGCTACAACTTTCGTGAGGTACGACAACTCATCAAAGAATCAGATGCGTTGATATACGCTATCAGCAGCGCGTCGTCGTCCAGCAGTTGCGTGCGGATGTGCCATCAACAGGCCCAGATGCTGCTCGAAGAGTTGGTCAATCCGACAGGCGGCAAAACCTTTTTTCCGCTCACCCGTGAAGACCTGGAAAAAGTAGCGAACGAAATTGCCGTGACCATTCGGCGGCAATACAGTCTCGGCTATATTCCCAGCAATCCGGTGCTGGACGGCAAATGGCGCAGCATCACTGCCCGCTTGAGCCACGCAGCTCAGCCGTCGAAAGTGACGGTGCGCACCAGAGCGGGGTACTACGCCCTCCCAAGCGGAGAACGGCCCCACGAAGGCGATTGACGGTCACGCCGGATTATCATGGCGTGACGATCTTTGTTTGATGATACGCACGAACCGCAGCCCGCATGCCAGCGCCGTGTCAGATGTGCGCCCAGTGTGATCGTCAAGAAAACTAAGCGGTATTTCGCGCAGCAGAAAGTCCCGAAGGTACGGCCAGACATTAGCCCCGGATGCAATCCGGGGAACCAGGCTAATTTCTTGGCACCCCTCCGGGGTTCTGATCGGAAAATTCTTTTTCTTGATCTCTATAGAAAGCTGGCTGTACTGAGATACAACGTAAGATCTGTCTGATGCGCTCCCTCTCGACTATGGTGCAATCCAACAATCAGCAGTACAATTGCCTCTGCCATATCAAAAAGCAGTCATGACAAAAAAAGAATTTTCCCGGCGTTCAATGACAAAAAATCTGATTGCCGGAGCAAGGATCATTCATGAATCCGCACAAGCAGCAGCCCCGAACGCCCCTATTCTCTGCTCGCCCAGCGTCTGTCCTTGAGAGTCAGCAGTTCATTTATGCGCTGATGACTGGCATCGTCAATTCTGCGATGGACGCCATCATCACAGTGGATGCCGAACAGCGTGTCCTACTCTTCAATGCGGCAGCCGAACAGATGTTCCGTTGTTCAGCCAGTGAAGCCATCGGCGCACCACTCGACCGCTTCATCCCGGAGCGATTTCATCAGGCGCACCGCGCACACATTCGGCATTTCGGGCAGACGGCAACCACCCATCGCCGGATGGGAGAACTTGGCATCATCTGCGGGTTACGCGCCGATGGTGAAGAGTTCCCGATTGAAGCTTCGATTTCGCAGCTTGAAATTGAAGGACAGAAAGTTTTTACCGTCATTTTGCGCGACATCGCTAAGCGCAAAATCACCGAAGCAAAGCTTCACGAACAGGCGGCGCTGCTTGATCATGCGCAGGATGCGATTATCGTCCGCGACCTGGCTGACCGTATCCTTTTCTGGAACAGAAGTGCCGAACGTATCTACGGCTGGACCGCGCAGGAAGCTATCGGCAGGGTCAAATATGAACTGCTCTATCCCGCAGGCTCGCAGCTATATGACGAAGCGAGCCGAATCGTGCTTGACCGGGGTGAGTGGATCGGCGAATTACATCAGGCAACGAAAGATGGCCGGGGTGTCATGGCCGAATGCCGCTGGACGCTGGTGCGCGACGAAGCCGGTCAGCCGAAAACAATCCTTTCGATCAACACTGACATTACCGAACGGAAAGGGATGGAAATGCAGTTGCTACGCGCTCAGCGGTTGGAAAGCCTCGGCGCGCTGGCCGGAGGCATCGCGCACGATCTGAATAACGTACTAGCGCCGATTTTGATGGCAGTGCCCGTGCTTGAACGTGAAACTGCAGACAAGAACAGCCGCCGCAAGCTGGAGATTATCCGCCGCAACGCGAAACTCGGCGGCGAGATCATCCGGCAATTGCTTTCGTTCGCGCGCGGTGAAGCAGCCGAGCGAACCACACTGCAACCGGGCGAGCGCCTCCGGCAAAACTGCCAGATGATGCAACGCACGATGCCGAAATCAATTGAGATTGAAATCTCAACGCCCGACGACCTGTGGACTGTCACGGGTGACGCCACGCAGTTTGATCAGGTGCTGATGAACCTCTGCATTAATGCGCGCGATGCCATGCAGCGCGGCGGTCGTCTGACGCTCGCGGCGGAAAATACGATCATTGATGCCTGCTTTGCGCGCCTGCACGCGGATGCCAGGCCCGGCCCTTATGTGCGGATCATCGTCTCGGATACCGGCACGGGCATCGCTGAGGAGATGAAGGGGAAAATCTTCGAGCCGTTCTTTACCACCAAAGAGATGGATCAGGGCACAGGCCTGGGACTCTCCATCGTGCTAAAAATCGTCAAAAGTCATGGCGGCTTCATTAATGTCTACAGCGAGGCCGGGCGCGGCACAACCTTCAAGCTCTATCTGCCCGCGCACGCCTCACCGGAGACTGTCGCAGCAGAAAAAGAAGGCCGCGAACTGCCCGCCGGAAATAACGAACTAATTCTCATTGTGGATGATGAAGCGACGTTCCGCGAGATTGCCAGAGACACGCTGACCACCTTCGGCTATCGCACTCTGACCGCAAGCGATGGCACGGAAGCCATCACGCTGTTAGCGCAGCACAAAGGAGAAATCAAAGCCGCATTCGTTGACCAGATGATGCCCTATATAGACGGAGCCGCGACCATTCGCACGCTGCACCATCTCGATCCGCACGTCCGCATCATTGCCATGAGCGGGTCGCCCACGAGCGCGCAGAAAGCCGCAGACGCCAATGAAGAGGTGAAAGCGGTTCTGATAAAGCCCTACACGGCGGAGCAACTATTACAGACCCTCGCGGAGGTGCTCAGCAAAGATTGAAGAAAAGACCCTCAGCAATCCGTTTTCTTACGACAGAATCATCAACTAAGAGCAGCAGGAATGGGGCACCAGGGGGCAGATTTCCTCACACAGTTGAGCAATCAACCGCTCGAAATCCTTCCAAACTCCGCTCAGCGCTTTTCTTCGGCTTGCTCTATGCCGTGATTCTGCTGGCCGTGGCTTTTGCGAAAAATCGCTTTAGCAATCGGGGATGTTACGTCGTGGCTGGATTATCGGGGCTGACAGAGGTTCTGGCTATCGCAGCGGGAATCCTGCCCTGCCGGAAGGCAGAATTCCTTATGTGTACCAAGCAGTTATTCTTCACTCGGTCATCGCTCCTTCCCTGCCCTTCGATCCTGCGTCGTAAACCATTACGACAGTTCCAATGGGGGTCATCTCGCTAAACTCTTTGGCGGCGAACATTGGAACGCGAATGCAGCCGTGACTGGCGGGCCAGGCCGGAACAGACGTACTCCCATGAATCGCCACACCACCGACAATGTAGAGTGGATAATAGAGCAGGCCCAGCGGGCTTTTGCGCCAGCCGTTGATCTTGCGCTGGACGGTGAAGCGACCGGTCGGCGTGATAGCACGGCGCGTTCTGCCTCCTTCTGTGAAGAGTTTTCTGTTACCAGTGGAGACGGGCAGGATTTTCGTCAACCCTGCCTCGCGGTCAACGATAAACAGTACCTGCCGCGCTAGATCAATCTCAACGTGGGTATGACCACTTTCAAGCGGCAGCGGACGGTTGGCTGTGCGCACCGCCTGCAATTCCTCTGTCGTAAGCCGACCTGTGCGCTGGCGGCCCGTGACTTTTTGAAAGGCGATAAGCGCGTGGCGCAGGCTGTCTTTCGTGAATGTTCCATCCCGTAAGCGCGTCCAGTAGCCGAGTTCCGACAGCCTCCGTTCAGCCTCATTGATGTCGTCGCTGCTCAGGCCAGGCGCAAAGCCAGATGACTTGGCGGGCTTTGGCGGAGCTTGTTGTACAGACGACAAAGTGGCCGCGCTTGCAGCAACGAATCCCAGCGAAACGGTGACCACGATGGCCTTTGCGATCAGATGCCGACAAGCAGCGAACAAATCGGTTAGTGAATGAATCAAATGAATTGCCCTCCTTCGTAGTGTTTTTAATGAAGAACCAGGGGGCAATTCCGATGCCACGTGCCCCGATCCGTGCTATGAGCCAACCTTGTCACTTGTCTGGCGCTCACGCACGATTTTGACCGAACAATGCGCGTGCGTTACTACGGCGTGCGATACCGAGCCGAGCAGCAATCGCTCAAAGCCGCCCACCCCGCGCGAACCCAGCACAATCAAATCAGCGCCCCAGCTTTCGGCTTCATTGAGAATCACAGCCCGCGCAGGGCCTTTGATGACTTCTGGCAGCACTGTCATTTCCTTGCCTGCAAATTGCGCTGCCGCTTTCTCCACTGCCGCGTGCACCTGATGCCCAAGACCTTTCTCCCAGTCTTGATAATAATTATTAGGCAGCGCCCACAATTCGGGCGTGAGCGGCCTGGGGGGTTCCGCTGCACCGATGATCTTCACCGTGCTGCCTTCCGGCCAGGGACGCGCCAGCACGGCCTTGACTGCGGCGTCGCTTCCCTCTGATCCGTCAACGGCCAGCAGGATTTTCAAGTGCGTCTTCCTGACCGGATGCGCTTCGTCGGCGCGCGCGATCTCGACCGAGCAATGCGCGTGCGTGGCCACTGCTGTGGAGACAGAACCAAGCAGGAACCGTTTGAAGCCGCCCAACCCGCGCGAGCCAAGCATAATCAGATCGGCACCCCACCGGTCAGCCTCCGCAATAAGTGTTTCCTGTGGATGTCCGAGGATGATTTCAGAGCTAATGCAGGGAGAGAGTTCACTCGACACACTGTTCTCGCTAAAACGTGTCAGCGCCGCATCCACTGCGGCTTTCGCCACTTCCAGCGCAACGCTTTCCATCCGCGAATAATCACTGTCGGGCAACGTCCTGGTCTCTGCCGTCGGCGTAAACGGTAGCCTGACCACACATAGAATTCTGACCGCGCTGTCCGGCGGCCAGGGACGGCTGGCGATGATCTCCGCCGCTGTCAAACTGTATTCAGAACCATCAATTGCTAATAATATCTTCATGGTTTGTCCTCCTGTTTTACGATTGAATAATTCGGATCACTGTGGCGTAGAGGCTGCTCTTCAGCAGAACCGCTACCCTCTGGCGTTCGCTTACTCGGCCTGTCCGACGGGCAGCGTTGCCGAGCCGATGCGATTTCATTAAGGACAAGGCGCGTGGCACATTTTGCGCCTCCACCAACGCCACAAATCAGCTTTCGTTCGCCAGGTGAAGCGGAGCGAGACTGAGTCCCTCACACACGCCGCGCACGACCACCCACAGGCACAACTGATAATCAACCAGTAACGGCGCGAGCGGTAGTTGTGAGTGAAGCGCGCGTCTGGAAACATCAATGCTGCCGCGTAGCGACGCCCACAAAAAGAAAAGCTGAAACCGCGCCAGTTCAACTTCCAGCCGGTGACGGGTTGAAGCAGCAGACTGGGGACAGTCGCTGCGGTCACTGTTGGAAATCCAATGAACCACGATGCCGCATCCTCACCGTTCAGCAACAGCCACAACAGCACAAAGCCCGCCGCACACTGCGCGGCGTGGCGCAGCAGGTTCTGGCGGCGGCTGTTCTGCGGGTTGATCTTAGTTACTGGTTGCATAACGTGGTCAGCGCGCCATGGAATTACCAACTCAGGAAGTTGGCGAGGATAGATTCGCCTGAAGCTCGACCAGAATCCAGCGCGCCACTTCCTCTGCGGCTTGCTGGATTTTCGCCGACAACTCAGTGCCTGCCGCGAAGTTCTCTCCCTCAATTCCGTACAGGATCAGGCGCGGTGGAAGTTGCTTCAATACTCGCGCCATCTCAATCGCTTCAGCCACGCTAAAGGCATGCGTGGAGTAGTGAAAGAAAGCCATCGGAATCGCCTGCGCATGCGCATTGAGGCGATGAACGGTTCCTGGTTTCGCGCCTGACTGAACCGCATCAATCAGAATCACCGCATCCGCTTCTTTCCACACTTCCAGCAAGGCCGCGCCTTCGCCGCTTTGCTCAAGCACAGGGACTGCGCTGCTCATTTGCTGTTTCAGGTGCCGAGCGACCAGCAAGCCCACGGCGTCGTCGCTGCGATACTCGTTGCCGATGCCGATGATAAGGGTGCGATTCTGTTGTGCTGAAAGCGGGGGATTCATGCTTTTATTCGCGCTCGATTTCCAGCTTGAGAAAATGCGTCGCGCACGAAATGCATGGATCGTAATTGCGGACTGCCTGTTCGCATTGCCATGTCAGTTCATCTTTAGCCAGTTGCACGCGCGCCGGAACAAAAGCGCGCAGATCGTTTTCGATGGTCTGCTGATTCTGTGAAGTGGGCGGGACGATCTTGGCGTCGAGAATCAAGCCCTGTTCATCGGTGCGATAACGATGATAAAGCGTCCCGCGCGGCGCTTCGGTGCAGGCAAAACCAGTGCCCGCGCGTGGAGTGATTTCAATCGCAGGCTTATCCGGCATCTCGTATTCGTCAATGATTCTGATCGCTTCGTCAAAGGCGTACAACACTTCGACGCAGCGGACGATGATGCTTTGAAACGGATTGCGGCAGGTTGCGCCAAGTCCGGCAGCGCGGGCAGCCGCTTGCGCGAGCGGCGAAAGTTGGTCGAAGTTCAGACTGTAACGCGCCATTGGCCCGACGAAATAAGCGCCCCGCTCATTCAGCGAACAATGCAGCGCATTGGAATGTGCGACGTGAGCTTCGGTGAAATGCTCGTCGAAATCTTGCACAGTGATGTCCAGACCTTTGCTGGAAACCAGTCGTCCTTCGTTGAAAGGATATTCGCGCGGATGGCGCAGCGCGACGAATTCATAATCTTGCTCGAAGGCCGGAAACGAAAGCTGCGCCGCCCAGCGCACGGTTTCACTCGCTTCATCGCGCGCGCGCAACAGCCGTTCGCGCAACTCGGCGAAAGCGCGCTTGGCGGGAACTTTGTAAAAGCCGCCGACTTTCACATTGATCGGATGAATCTCTCTGCCGCCGATGAACGAGACAATTTCATTGCCAGTTTTCTTCAATCGCAATCCGCACTCGACGATTTCAGGATGATCTTTCGCCATCTGAATCGCGTCGGGATAACCGAGAAAGTCCGGCGCGTGCAGCATGAAAATATGCAGCGCGTGGCTTTCGATCCATTCGCCGCAATAGATCAACCGTCGCAGCGCGCGCAACTGCCCGTCAACCTGCACCCCGAAAGCGTCTTCCAGCGCATGCACCGCACTCATTTGATAAGCAATGGGGCAGATGCCGCAGATGCGCGCCACAATGTCCGGCACTTCGCTGTAGCTGCGCCCGCGCAGAAAGGCTTCAAAGAAACGCGGCGGCTCAAAGATTTTGAGCTTCACGTCCACGACGCGCTCGTCTTTGATCTTGATGAATAGCGCGCCTTCGCCTTCGACGCGCGCCAGATAATCAACCTTGATCGTTCTACTCGGCATGCGCTTCGCTCTCCTGGCGGAATGATTCGGCTTCGGCATTGAAGCTGCGATAAACGCGCGCCAGTTCCGGCGGCTTCATGCCAAGCTGAACCAGTTGTTGGCTCAACGCCGCTGTGTTCGGCGTTTCCATCGGGCCGAAACAGCCGTAACAGCCACGATCATAGGCCGGGCAAAGCGCCCCGCATCCGGCATGCGTGACAGGGCCAAGACAGGGCGTGCCGTGCGCGACCATCACGCAAACATTGCCGCGCAGCTTGCATTCGACACAGACGCTGTGTGCGGGCGTGTTCGGCTTGCGCTGATTGAGATAGGCGTTGATGACTTCGAGCAATTGCTGTTTGCTGATCGGGCAGCCGCGCAATTCAAAATCAACCGGCACGTGCGCGGCAATCGGCGTGGATTTGTCGAGCGTGCTGATATACGCGGGCGTCGCGTAAACGAGGCGGGTGAATTCGCGCACGTCGCTGAAATTCCTCAGCGCCTGAATGCCGCCCGCTGTCGCGCACGCGCCGATGGTGACCAGGCGTTTAGAAACGCGGCGCACGTGCTGAATGCGTTCCCGGTCGTGTGGCGTAGTAATGGAGCCTTCGACGAGCGAGAGATCATACGGCCCTTTGATAACGGAGCGCGAGGCTTCGGGAAAGTACGCAATCTCCACCGCGCCCGCGACGGCCAGCAGTTCGTCTTCGCAATCAAGCAAGCTCAATTGGCAACCGTCGCACGAAGCGAATTTCCAGACGGCGAGTTTTGGTTTGCGTCGTGGTTTCATTGTAAAACTTCAAATCTCCCGTTTGCCGAACAGCGCCGCGATGCGATCAAAGCGAAAGACCGGCCCGTCCTTGCAAATAAAATGCGGGCCAAACTGGCAGTGACCGCAAAAGCCGATGGCGCATTTCATGTTGCGTTCCATCGTGACGAAAATGCGGTCGGCGCTGAGACCGCGTTTGGTCAATTCCTGCACGGTGAAGCGCATCATCACTTCCGGGCCGCAGATCATCGCTACACTGGCGCGCGGGTCGAATGTGGCGCGCGAAATCAGCGTAGTGACGACACCGACATTGCCGCGCCAATCATTGCCATCACCGCTGATTGCCGTGTCGAGCGTGACTTCGACTTCAAAATCAAATTGCCCGCGCCACTTCTCCAGTTCACGCGCGTAAAGCAGATCACGCGGCGCACGCGCGCCGAACAGCAAGACGAAGCGTCCGTATTTTTCGCGGTTCGCCAGCACGTGATAAATCACCGGACGGAGCGGAGCTAACCCGATGCCGCCCGTCACGATCACGACATCACGGCCTTCGGCTTCAAGCACAGGCCACGCGCTGCCATACGGGCCGCGCACGCCAATCACGTCGCCGCGTTTGAGCTTTTGCAGCGCATTTGTCACCGTGCCGACCGCGCGAATCGTGTGAACAAGTTTGTTTTGTTTCGTGGCATCGCCGCTGATGGAAATCGCCGCTTCGCCCGTGCCGAACATGTAGAGCATGTTGAATTGCCCGGGCGCGAAGCTCATTCCACTCGTGCCCTGCACCGGACTGAGTTCGAGCGTGAACGTATCGTGCGTTTCGCGGCGCACGCGCTCAATCCGATAAGGCTCCGGCAGCATCGGTTCTAATTGTTTTTCAGTCACGCTTGCCATACACATCGAGTAATTGCAGCCGCGTTGCCAGCAGCCTTTCGGTAAAGACCTGGGCCACACGCTTGAGCAGTTCATAGCCGAGCCGTGGATTGGCGTCGCACTTGCCACGCAGGCATTTGCCATCAAGCGCAATAGCGCGCACTGGTTCGACGGCGCGCACGTCAAAGCGCCACTGGTAAGGCGGAATCAGCCACGACCAGCCCACCAGTTCACCCGCGCCGATGGTTTGCAGCACGATCTGTCCGCGCCCGGGTGCGTAAACTTCGAGCGCAACTTTGCCTTCACGAATGAGGTAGAACTGATTGGCTGCGTCGCCTTCACGGCAAATCATCGCGCCGTCTTTGAAGACCACGTTCGAGGCACAACCCACGAGCAATTGAATGTCTTCCGCCGCCAGCCCTTGAAAGAAAGGGTGTTCGGCAAGGATTGGTTCCAGCGTTTGCATAGTTATTTGTCAGCCTCACTTTCACGAATGGCGCGGACTTCTTCAGTGATGTCTATGCCGACCGGGCACCACGTGATGCAACGCCCGCAACCGACACAGCCCGAAGTGCCGAACTGATCTATCCACGACGCCAGCTTGTGCGTCAGCCACTGGCGATAGCGCGACTTGGATGAAACACGCGCACTGCCGCCGTGCATGTAAGTGAAATCCAGCGTGAAGCAGGAATCCCAATTGCGCCAGCGTTCGGCATGCTCACCCGTCAGGTCAGTCGTGTCTTCAACCGTAGTGCAAAAACAGGTCGGACAGACCATGGTGCAGTTGGCGCAGGTCAGACATCGGTTCGCCACTTCATCCCAGCGCGGGTTTTCGTAGTTGCGGTAAAGCAGCTCCTTGAGGTCAGCCGTGTCGAGCGTCCGGCCCATCTGCGCGGCGGTCTGGCTGACAATCGCTTCAGCCGTGGCTTGGTCAGCTTCGTCAGCCGGACGATGAGTTATTTCAGCCAAGACCTTTGCGCCCTGCTCGCTGCCCACTTCAAAGATGAAGTAATGCTGATCGCCTTCCAGCACTTCAGTCAGCGCCAAGTCGAAACCCGTTGTTGCTTTTGGCCCCGTGTTCATTGACACGCAAAAACACGTGCCGCCAGCTTGTCCGCAGTTGACGGCGACAATAAAGACTCCGGCCCGCCGCGCTTGATAAGTCGTATCAGTGTATGGCCCGCCGAGAAAAACTTTGTCCTGAATCGCCAGGGCGTGCAGTTCGCACGAACGCATGCCGATAAAAGCAAACTTCGGCACGGCTTCGTTTTCGGGGATGATCTCAAAGCCGCCGTCTGTGCGTTGGGCTTGCCACAAGCGTAGTTGCGGCGGATGCAGAAATTTCTTCCACGAATGCGGGCCAACGACATAGCCAAAGAGCGCCGCGTCATTGCGTTGTTTGAGGCGGTAAGTGCCGGCCTCTTGTTCATCCGTCCAGCCAACGGGCAGGTCGTCTACTGTCCGCAACTCGTCGTAAACGATTGCGCCATCGTGTAGTGTCGGTCCGACTACTCGGTAACCTGTTGCGCCCAGCACCTCAAACAGCCGGTGAAAATGTTCGCGCTGAACCTTGACCTGCGCTCCAATTGGCAAAGCCGGGACGGTCATTTTGTTTCCGCTCCGCTCTGGTGGTTGACAACCATTCTGAGCAGGTCGTGCCGCGAAACCATTCCCACTGGCACACAACCGAAGTGATGGTCCAGCATCGTGCGGGCGACAGCTTCCAGCGTGGCGTCTTCCTGCATCACAATTACTGGTTGCGCCATGATTTTGACTTGCATTGCGACTCCCTCCTTATTTGCTACGCCATTGGTCTGAGCAGATAAAGCATCAGCGTGGCGAGTGCGTAAACAGCCATGATTGCCACTGAATCCCAGGCGAAAATAAAACGTTTCTTGCCGGCGCGATAAGTCAGTCCGATGATGGCAATCGCGGTCATCACCATCGCAGCACTGATTGTGACTGCATGATTATCGGTGATGTGCGACAGTAGCGGCCCTTTGGTATACAGCACATCATCCACAGCCAGAATCCCGATGTTGAATAGATTGCTGCCAAACAGGTTGCCCATCGCCAGATCAACTGCGCCCATGCGCAAGGCGGCAAACGAGACGACCATTTCCGGCAACGAGGTCGAGAGCGCGATGAAAACGCTGCCGACAAAGGTGCGGCCCAGTCCGGTCATGTCGGCAATTTTATCACCGAAATATGGCAGCCACATTGCCGCCCCAATGACCAGCACGGCGTTCAGCCCATACATTGTATAAGCTTTGCGGCTGGAAACATGGTCGTACTGCGTTAGTTCCCCCGCTGGCCTTACGGCTTCCGCAAGTCGGCGTTTTTCATAACGAAAGACCATGCGCATTGCGCCCAGATAAATCAGAATGAAAAACACGCTGTACAAGCCGATCCAGCCAACGATCGGAATTTTGGCGCTGGTGGCAAAAGCAATGCTCACCAATCCCAGCAGCAGAATGCCATAAGCTGCTGTCAGCACCTGTCCCTGATGCGCCTGCGATGAAATCGGTGCCGCGCCAATTCTGAAATCTAACAGCGCGATAATCAGGACATTGAACATGCAACTGCCCAACACATCCCCCACCGCGATGTTCGGCAGATCAAAAAGCGTCACTGAACTGACGCCCGTTATCAGTTCCGGTAACGAAGTGACCGACGCCATTAACACGACGCCGATCCAGGTGCGGCCCAGTCCTGTTTTCTCGGCAATGATGTCGCCGTACTTTGAGAGCTTCGTGCCCGCGAACAGAATGACCGCCGTGCAGGCGCTGAATTGCAACCAGATGATCATCGTTTACCCTTGCCTCTTTTCATTGTTGGTGACCGCGCGCCCAGGAAGCGCGGCTGTAGACCTCGGCCACCAGCCAGCTTAGCAGCACGCCGCCCACCATCCAGGCTAAGGCGGAAAGATCGAGTGGTTCCAGCCCCAGCATTAAGCGCAGGGTCGGCAACGTGATCGTCAGTATTTGCAACGCCGCTCCCAGCAGCACAGCCAGATGCAGCCAGCCATTAAATCGTGGCAGCACACTGATCCGCCGTGACGGATAGGCAAAGACCAGTTGCGCAATAGATTCATAAAGAAAAACCGCCGTGCGCGTTACGGCGAGGCCGAACCCGTAGCGCGGCAGTAAAACCAACAGCACTCCACCCATTAGCGCCTTGACAACGCCCGTGACGACAATGAACCGCAAGGAAGCCGGATCAAGCAGCGGCGCTTTCGGATCACGCGGTTGCTGTTCCATCACCCCCGGATTGCGATCCAGCCCTAGCGCCAGGGCAGGCGGGCCATCCGCGATGATGTTGATCCACAGCAGTTGCACTGCAGTCAGCGGCAACAACAGCCCCCCGCCTACATCTTCCAAGCCCATCAGATATGACCCGATTGCTCCGCCGATGACCAACAGCACCAGCGCCAGATTCGTCGAGAAGAGAAAGCGGATGAACTTCTGAATGTTTTCGTAAATGCCGCGCCCTTCTTCAATCGCCGCGACAATCGTGGCGAAGTTGTCATCCAGCAACACCAGATGCGCAACTTCCCGCGAGACGTCGCTGCCGCGCTGTCCCATCGCAATGCCGACATCAGCGCGTTTGAGCGCCGGAGCGTCGTTTACGCCGTCGCCGGTCATGGCTACGACTTCTCCGCTGTCTTTCAGCGCCTCTACCAAGCGCAGTTTATGTTCGGGCGCAACGCGGGCAAAGACATTGGTCTCTTTCACCGCGCGGTGCAGTTCTGCGGTCGAAAGCTTTTCCAGATCAAGGCCCGTCAGCACGCGGCTCGGCGGAATGCCGACCTCCGATGCAACCGCCAATGCGGTGGCCGGATGATCGCCGGTAATCATCACGACTCTGATGCCAGCAGCCTGTGCCTGGCGAATGGCTTCGGGCACTTCGGGGCGCGGCGGATCCCACAACATCACCAGTCCTAAAAAGGTTAGTTCATCATCGCCCTCGCCCGCGCGCGACGCAAGCGCCAAGACGCGGAAGCCTTCGCGCGCATACCCATCGGCTTTCTCTTCCCAGTTGCGCCGCTCAGCGTCCGTCAAGCGGCTTTGTCCGATGATGATTTCCGGCGCGCCTTTGAGATAACTCACCTGTGCGCCGCCTTCTTCGACTGTGACGCGCATGTATTTGTGGCCGCTGTCAAAAGGCAACAGGCTGTGACGTGGGTGCTGATCATTCATCTGTGCGGCATCAATACCGTTTGTGCGCGCGTATTCCAGCAGCGCCAGTTCCAGCGGGTCGCCGGCCCCGGTGCTCAGTTCGGCATCATTGGCCAGCACCATAGCCCGCAAAGCCAAGGGCGTGTTACGGCTGTCAACATCTTTCACGAACATGCGGTTTTCGGTCAGCGTGCCGGTCTTGTCGGTTGCAATCACCGTGACCGAGCCTAGTGCTTCGACCGCGGAGAGGCGGCGCACGACGGCTTTTCGTTTCGCCATGCGCTCCACGCCGAGTGAGAGCGTCAAGGTCAACACGGCGGGCAATCCTTCCGGCACGGCGGCCACCGCCAGCGCGACGGCAAACAACAGCACATGACCCAGCCGACTCAAGCCTTCGATATACAAACCCGCCAGCGCCATGAACACGGCCAGAATGAGAATCGCCAGCGCCACTTGATGGCCGAAGACTTCCATACGTTTTTCGAGCGGCGTCTTTTCGGCTTCAATGCTGCTGATCATCACAGCCAGTTTGCCCATCGCGCTTTGCGCTCCCGTGCGCGTGACTTGCAAATAGCCCTTGCCGCGCACCAGCAGCGTCCCGCTGAAAGCTTCATCCATTAGCCCTTTATCCACCGGGACTGATTCGCCGGTCAGCACCGCTTCGTCAAGCAGGACGCCTTGCGCTTCGATGAAAGTGCCATCCGCCGGAATGCGGTCGCCCGCTTCAATGCGCATCACATCGCCGGGAACGAGTTCTGTGCCGGGCAAATGAATGAGTTGCCCGTCGCGCAACACCCACACCAGTGAGGTCGCCAGCACTTTCAACCGTTGTAATGCCGCTTCGGATTTGCTCTCTTGATAAACACCCAGCCCGGCATTCAGCAGCAGGATCACCGCAATGGCGATAGATTCAATCGGCAGCCCGCGCGCGCCTTCGATCCACCAGATGACGAGGTCTATCGCCAAGGCAAAGATCAGCAGATACATGAGCGGATTGCGAAACTGACTTAGGAAGCGTTGCCATAACGTATCGGGGGCTTTTTCCGGCAAGGTGTTCGGGCCGTACTGCTGCAAGCGCTGCACAGCTTCCGCGCCGGAAAGTCCCTGATTCATTTTTAGCGTGGTCTGGTTAGTCATCATCATTTTCGATTATCTGAATTATTTTGTCCCTGCGTTAAGTGACCGCTTGCTCACTTCGCTCTGTGGCAACGTCAGTGCTGATGAGATTGACGGCTTGTTCAATCGCGTTCGGACTGCCGCACAACACGACGATGTCTCCAGCGGCAAAGCGGAAGTCCGCGCCCGGGACAAAGGGCGGAATCCCATTGCGGACTACAGCAATCATCGTCGCGTCGGTGCGCTGGTTTAGCTCAAGCCCGCCCAGCGTCTGACCAATGGCCGGGAAGCCGGTTTCGAGCAACAGCGTTTCAGTTGATGCCGCACTGAGCGTATTGGCAACGCTGTTGCTGTCTGGTTCCGGCAACGAAGGCGCGCGCAGCATTTCATAACCGGCGCGTCTGATCTCCTCGGTCTCTTTCTGAATGTCGTGCCGCGCGATGCCGTATTCGCGCAGCACGCGCGAGAAAATCTCTACGCTGGTTTCAAATTCTTCCGGGATGACCTGACTCGCGCCGAGTTGATAGAGTTCCGTCACCTCGGCCACATATCGAGTGCGCACGATAACCCTGAGCTGCGGATTGAGGTCGCGCGCAAACTGCACGGCGCGGCGCGTGGCAATCGGATCGGAGATTGCCACGACCAGAATCCGCGCGTCGGCTACTCCCGCGCGTTGCAAAACTTCACGCCGCGTCGCATCGCCATATTGCACGGGTTCGCCGCGCGCGTTCGCTTCGTGTACTGAGTCCGCATTCAGTTCCACGACCACATACGGAATCCCGGCCCGATGCAACACGGTCGAGAGATTCCGCCCGTTCAGGCCATAGCCCACGACAATAGTATGACCGCGCAACAGTTCGTCTGGCGGTTCGTAATCGGGCGGATGCGGTTCGAGCCGCGAGCCAGGCGCAAGCGCCCGCTGGAGGCGATAGCCCAGACGAGGCGCAGCCTGAATCAGAAACGGCGTGGCGATCATTGAGAGAATCGCCGCCGCCAGAAACTTCTGGTAATCGCTATCGGTGAGCAGCCCCTGCGCCATGCCGGTTTTGGCGATGACAAACGAAAATTCGCCGACCTGCGCCAAGCCCAACGCGGTCATCGTTGAAATCCGCAGATTGAACCGTAGCAGTCGCATGACCAGCAGCACCAGCAGCGCCTTGACCACAACCAGCATAACAACCCAGCCAAGTACAGTCAGCAGATGGCTGACGACGTAACCCACCGAGAGCAGCATGCCAATGGAAATGAAGAAAATGCTATTAAAGACATCACGGAAAGGCAGAATGTCCGACACGATCTGATGGCTGTATTCGGATTCGGACAGCATCAGCCCGGCGAGAAATGCGCCGAGCGCCAGCGACAAGCCGAACTGCGCCGTCAACCAGCTTGTGCCAAGGCTGACGAGCACGATAAAGATCACAAAGACTTCATGGCTGCGCAGCCGGACAATATGCGAGAGCATGTAAGGGATTACGAAGCGCGCGGCCAATACGATGGCCGCGATCACTGCCACCGCCGTGCCGAGCGTGACCGCCAGCCGCCCAATCGAAACGTCTTGCTTCCCCGCCAGCAACGGCACGGTCAGCATCATCGGCACGACGCTTAAATCCTGTAACAGCAGTATGCCGACACCGGCCCGGCCATGCGGCGTATCAATTTCCGCATTGTCGCTATAACTTTTAAGCACGATAGCGGTACTGGAAAGGGCAAAGAGAAAGCCGAGCAGTAATGCCTGACTGAATGATCGTCCGAGCAGATTCGCCAGCCCGCCAAAGAGCAGCACGGACAGAAACACTTGCAACCCGCCACCCAGCAGCACCAGCCGCTTCATGTCCATCATCCGGCGCAAGGAAAATTCCAAGCCGATGGCGAACAGCAATAGCACGACGCCGATTTCGGCCATGACTTCAATCGCTGGCACATCTTCGATCAATCCGAAGCCGGACGGGCCGATCACCACTCCAGCGATCATAAAGCCCACGATGCCCGGCAACCGCAACCGGCTGCCCACGAAGGCAATCGGGACAGAAACGAGCAGCAAAATTATCAGGTCTTTTAGTATCGGCAAATCGTGCGGCATGACAGTCTATTTCATTTTCTCCTGAAATTTGCGTCCACAGTGTTTACAGGGATAAAACTGTCCTGCTTGTTTCAGCGCATACCTCCCAAACCGACGGCAGGGAAGACTCTTTTTGATGGCCGCCATCAGCGTGCCGAGAACTGCCCCTGCAATGATCGGATTCATCTAGTTCTCCCCTCTTCGCGCTAATTTCAACTCGGCACGCTTCATAACCAGGTAAGTGACCCCCACACCAAAGATGCCACCCAAAAGGTCGAACTGAAGATCGCGCGCCGTATCGTAAATTTCCTTGATGCGCATTCCGCCGAAGTAAAGGTCATCCCACAGTTCGGTGATCTCGTAAAAGCTCGCCAAACTGAAATTGACGTTGATGGCGAAAAACGTCAGCACACTGAGCGGCAAGGAGTATCCGATTTTCTCCAGCCACGCCCACATCAACCAAGTGATGGCCGGAGCCATCAGGGCCGGAACGGTGAAGTGCGCGAAGACATCGTAAGGAACCGGCCAGGGCAACTGCTGATACAAGCGAAAATGATTGCCGATGGTATCAACACCGACAGCGGCAAATGCTAACAACAATACGAAGAACGGAATACTGATCTGATAACGCCACTTCAGATAAGCCCGAAAGGTCAACAACAGCAACGCGCTGAAAACGATAATAAGCAGAATAGGCCGATAGGCTAAATTGAGCGAGGCGACAATAAATATGCCCATCGCGACGGGAAACTCCACGAACATTAACCAGTAGCCTGGTCGTCCGAGAGGCTCAGCCTTCCCGCTTACCGCCGCGGATGAGTTCAGCAAGTCGCACCGCGACCTCATATTTGTGCTGCCGCCTGATGCGTCTGATGTGGAAGATGTTCGCAGATCGCCTTGATCGTGCTCATCGCGTCCTCATAAGACAGTTCAGGTACGTGTTTTCCCTTTGCCTCTTCGGCGCGCAGCACGATGTCGTTCAGGCTCAGCATGCCTTGTAACATTCCATCATCGTTGACGACCGGCAGTCGCCGCACTTTTTCATGCCGCATGGTTTTGAGCGCGGTTTTGATGTCTTCGTGCAAGTGACATGAAAAGACCTGACCGCTAATGACCTCAGTTACTCTGATGTCTGAGGCGGGACGTCCCTTCGTCGCGGCGGCAATGGCAATGTCACGGTCGGTGATCAGGCCGAGTACTTTTCCTGAGTCATACACAACGGGCAGCACACCACAATCCGCCTCCCACATAATGGCTGCGACTTCAGCCAGGGTGGCTTCGGGGGCGCAATTTCTGACGTTACTGGTCATTACTTCTTGTACTTTCATTTGTCTACTCCTTCATTTGTTTGTGAGGTGACGGTTTTATAACTACCTGAGCGTGCGATCTGGAGCAAGGGGAACTGCCTTGCCGCTACGAATCGCGCGCGCAATAAAATTCTGCCGCAAGCTGGTTCAGACAGCTTTGACCTCGACGCTCGTCGGCTCGCTTTTGGCAATCTTGGCCAGCGTGAGTTCAAGAATGCCGTCCTTCACTGTCGCCGTTACCTGCGCCGGATCAACGTCGGCGGGCAGATTAATCGTGCGGCAGAAGCCGTGGCCGCGTCGTTCGGTGAAGATCATCTGTGGGGCTGATGATTCCGTCGTCGTTTCCGCTTTGCCGCTGAGCATCAGGCGATGCGGCTCGACGCTGACCTTAATTTGTTCGGCGCTGAAGCCGGGCACCTCGGCGCGCACTTTCAATTGGCCGTTAGCTTCCGTGATCTCGACCGGGACGCGACGCAGAACCTCTGCTTCCGCCTGACACCAGTCTTCGAGGTCGTGACCGATTTCGCGCCCACGGGTTTCAAAGAACTCATAAGCCCGGTGTGCGATAGACTGTGACAACTCCTTCATTTGCTCGAACAGCTTTTCAGCCTCGACGAAGACCGGGCGGGTGGGCACGGCGGGGCTTGACGATTTGATCGCCTGCTGACTTTTCATAGTTTGTATTTCCTCCTGCTCTATCGAGCTTTCAACTGATAGCACTCAGGCATTCGACGGAATGCCGCTGATAGTGACATTCTCCCCAGTGCAAGGGATATGCCAGGGCGAAACAGGCGGATTCCGCCCTTGAAGCAGTTGCTTTCACTCATGTCGAATGGGGCATTTTGCAACATCGTGCCCCACGCCGGAGTCATGCTGTGACGAGCGATACACATTCATCTCACAGGCCGCAGACCTCTCTATCTATCGCTATAGCGCATGGGGATTAAGCTAGGAAAAGCGAGAGTACGCAACACACGGAAAGAACGAAATACACGGGAATTTGGCCCAGCATGGGGGCTTGTCTCTGTCTGTTCCGTTCATTGCGTGTGTTGCGTCCTCTCTCTGCGGCCTTCACCACCCGTTCGCTTAATCCCCTTGCGCTATTGCGTGCGGTGAGGCATTTCGGGCTGCTTCTGAAACCTTCAGGGCAGACTGCGTAGTATTTCCTACAATGAGGACAGAGCGCTGCGCAAAATTCCCCACTTTGCTGTTGAGAGAAGCTGCCAGCACCGCGATTTGCATTCGCTTTCTGATGACATCCCCGCCACTCTCCCTGTCGTGATGCAAATCAGGTGTGGCACTAAAAATGCTATTCACTGTTTTGATAAATCAAAAATAGGAGAAGGAGTAACAAATGATTGAGAAAGATTATCCCGCATATTACGGGCATCTGAAGACCCTGATGAAAAGTCTGGCCAAGGAAGCGCCTGGCCCGCTGTCAGGGTTTGCGCAACTGCATCAACAGGCGATGAGCGAAGGCGCGTTAAGCGTGAAGGTCAAGGAACTGATTGCACTGGGCATCGGCATCCAAACGCGTTGTGAAGGCTGTATTGCCTTTCATGTGCGCGGCGCACTGCACGCCGGAGCGACCAGACAAGAAGTGCTGGAAACCATTGGCGTCGCCTTGATGATGGGCGGGGGGCCAGCTTCAATTTATGCCGCCGAAGCCTTCGAGGCGCTGGAACAGTTTGAGAAAGCGAACGCACAATAAGCAAAGGAAAGAAGAATGATCAAAAATGAACAGCAGCAAGCCCCTGCTTTATCGAAAACCGAGACTCACCAGATGCACGCCTGGTGGCGCGCGGCCAATTATCTCTCAGTCGGACAGATTTACCTGCTTGACAATCCCCTATTGCGAGAGCCGCTCAAGCTTGAACACATCAAGCCGAGATTGCTTGGACATTGGGGAACCACACCGGGACTCAACTTCATTTATGCCCATCTCAATCGTGTCATCAGGAAACACGATCTGAATATGATCTATGTCACCGGGCCAGGACACGGCGGCCCGGCGCTCGTCGCCAGCACATATCTCGAAGGAACCTACAGCGAGTTTTACCCGGATGTTTCAATGGATGAAGTCGGCCTGAAACTTCTCTTCCGGCAGTTTTCCTTTCCCGGCGGTATCCCCAGCCACGTTGCGCCCGAAACGCCCGGCTCGATCCATGAGGGCGGCGAACTCGGTTACGCGCTGGTACACGCTTATGGCGCAGTCTTTGACAATCCTGATCTGATCGCCTGCTGCGTGGTGGGAGATGGGGAAGCCGAAACCGGCCCGCTCGCGGCAAGCTGGCATTCCAACAAGTTTCTCAACCCTGTCCGCGATGGCGCAGTGTTGCCAGTGTTGCACCTGAACGGCTACAAGATTGCGAACCCGGCGGTGCTGGCGCGCCTGAGCCGCGAGGAACTGACAAGTCTGCTGGTCGGCTATGGGCACAAGCCGTTTTTTGTCGAAGGCGATGAGCCAGAATACATGCACCAGTTGATGGCAGCGACGCTTGATGAAGTGATGGCGGAAATTCAGGCGATTCAGCGTGCAGCTCGCACCAGCGGCTTCACGCAGCGTCCACCGTGGCCAATGATCGTGCTGCGGACGCCGAAGGGCTGGACCGGCCCGCAGGAAGTGGACGGTAAGCTTGTCGAGGGCACCAGCCGCTCGCATCAGGTGCCGCTCTCTGAGTTAGCCGACAAGCCTGACCATCTGAGGATGCTGGAAGAATGGATGAAGAGCTATCGGCCCGAAGAGTTGTTCGATCAGGAAGGAAAACTGCACCCTGAACTGGCAGAGTTGGCACCGCAGGGAAAGCGGCGAATGGGCGCGAACCCGCACGCCAATGGCGGCTTGCTGCTGCGTGATCTAAGACTGCCTGATTTCCATGACTATGCCCTGGAGGTGGCACAACCGGGCACGACCGAAGCCGAAGCCACGCGCGTGCTGGGGCAATATCTGCGCGATGTCATGAAGCTCAATCAGGAGAGCGCGAACTTCCGCGTCTTCGGGCCTGATGAAACAGCCTCGAATCGGCTGAACGCTCTATTTGAAGTGACTGACTGTGTTTTGACGGCGGAGATTCTGCCGCACGATGAACACCTCTCGCCGGATGGCCGCGTGATGGAAGTGTTGAGTGAGCATCTGTGTCAGGGCTGGCTGGAAGGATACCTGCTGACCGGGCGGCACGGTTTCTTTTCGTGCTACGAAGCGTTCATTCACGTTGTTGATTCAATGTTCAATCAGCATGCCAAATGGCTCAAGACCACGCGCCACATTCCGTGGCGGCGTCCGATTGCTTCGCTGAATTATCTGCTCACGTCACACGTCTGGCGGCAGGATCATAACGGCTTCAGCCATCAGGATCCCGGCTTCATAGATCACGTCATCAACAAGAAGGCGGAAATCGTGCGCGTCTATCTGCCACCTGATGCGAACACGCTGCTGTCGGTTGCCGCTCACTGTCTGCGCAGTCGTCATTACGTCAATGTCATCGTGGCGGGCAAGCAACCTGCGCTGCAATACCTTGATCTGGACGCGGCTATCAAACACTGCACGGCGGGCGTCAGCATCTGGGACTGGGCGAGCAACGATCAGGGCCAGGAGCCGGATGTCGTGCTGGCCTGCGCCGGAGATGTGCCGACGATGGAAACGCTCGCGGCGGCGGACATCCTGCGACACCGTTTCCCGGAATTGAAGATTCGCCTTGTCAATGTCGTGAATCTGATGAAGCTGCAACCGCCGAATGAGCATCCGCACGGACTATCCGACAAAGAGTTCGATTCGCTCTTTACCAGAGACAAACCGATTATCTTCGCCTTTCATGGTTATCCCTGGCTGATCCATCGGCTGACGTATCGGCGCACGAATCACCCTAATCTGCACGTGCGGGGTTATAAAGAAGAGGGGACGACGACAACACCATTTGATATGGTGGTGCTAAACGATCTGGATCGCTTCCATCTGGTCATGGACGTCATCGAGCGCGTCCCAAAACTTGCAGGCATCGGCGCACACGTCCGGCAGGAGATGCGGGACAAGCTGACAGAACACAAGCGTTATATTCGTGAACACGGTGAAGACATGCCGGAAATCCGCGATTGGAAATGGACTGATTGATCCCGCGATTGCAGCGAGAGAAGCAAATAGGCAATACCCATTATCAGCAAATCTGAGCAGGCTCTGGAGGTTGTTCCCAACCTTCAGAGCTACGAAGCATGAGATGTATCGCAGCCCGGTGCAGCACCATGGTGCTGCTGGTTCCTGCGCTGTATGTACCTCGTTCCGGCGGGTAATATACCGTGAACGGGCATAAATTGAACCAGGGATTTACCGCCAAGGGACCAGGAAGCAGAGAGACAAAGCACCGGATTTAATGAGCCTGCTTTGCGCCTTTGCTGCTTTGCTCCCTGGCGTTGAAAATGTTCAGATTGTGCCCGTGCGCAGTATAGCGTAGCAATGCGCCGATGCCGTCAAGTTGCCTTAGGCGGTCGCTATGATTGACCACTTCGACGTGGCAGCCGTTTCGTACGGCGAGGCGCGTCATTTCTTCCCGCAGGTCAATCTCTGCCAGTTCATGCGCCCCGCATTCGGAACAGGTTTCGTACCTTCCGCGCTGGGGGCCGAGACGCTGGCAGGCGGCGCAGCGCCAGCCCCTCTCCGGGTCGAAATCCTTTATTATCACGAGTACGTCCACATTGCCCTGCTGTAAGGCCGCCAGTGTGGTGTGAATCCCCGCTACTCCCAGGCCCTGCTGGTGTATCCCCTGCATGAGCTTCTCCACGACCGCGCGTGACTCTTGTTCTTCCTCTGCGACAAATGAGTTGAGCGTTGCCGCCACTACATCCGACAGGCGATCACTGCCGGAGGCGCTTACAACATCAACCAGCCGGGCCGCCAGGTGTTTGGGCAAAGCCTCGCGCACGCGGGCCGTGATACGCGGATTGCCTGCCAGGATCAGATGTGTATGCTCGCCCGCCGCCATCAACTGATCAAGCAATTGAATCTTCTCCTTGATGAATTGCTCCGTGCGCTGGCGGCGATGGTTTTGGTAGTGTTCCTTCGTCCATTCGCGGCCCACGCGCTGGCGCAGTTCCGGGCGTTCGCGCCAAAGCTCTTTTGTCACTTCCCCCAGATTGATTTCCAGGATGCGTGCGCTTTCTTCCGTCGAGATCATCAACACGTAGCGGTCGTAGGTATCCTTGAGTTCGATCAAATGGAAGATATTCGGCGTTGAGCCAACGACCACCCAGTTGGGTAGCGGAACGCGAAATTGCAGCGGCAGGAAGAAGGCTTCGGCACCGCCGCGCACGAAGAGCGCCACCCCTTTGGATTCAGGCCGTAACTCGCTGGCAAGGTAATCCTGGATGCGATTCACGGCTTCTTCAAAATCGCGCGACGCTGTTCCCGCCAGGCTCTTTTGCAGCAACCGCAGGCGCGCCTCGAACGGCTCACGATATGAGGCCAGGCCGTGCTCCAGATTGAGATAACAACTGATGACCAGCGCTGAGGTCTCATTCAGCGTGGCCAGCGTGCGAATATGCTGTTGTAGTTCTTTCAATTCCATAGTTTGTTTCCTTCGTCTGTTCGTGACAGTGCTTTGGTGATGACCTTCTACGAGATGCTGCCGGGAAAGAATTCCCCGCGCGCTGTCATTCCGTGTGAGCCGATGACGAGTAGATCGGGACTCCACTGGTCGGCCTTTTCAATGAGTTTGCGCGCTGCTGAATCGGAGGCCGCTTCAGCACGCACTTCCCAATGGGGAAATCCATGCTGAGACTGTAGGCCACCTGCCTTGCCAGATCGAGCGCATTGTCCTCTCCACTTATGTGCCAATCCGACTCCACGAATTCAAAGGCAGACGCTGTTCGGCGACCGCAAGCGCGACGGCTTTGGTTTCATGCGACAATTCGGCCCAACGCAGGTCTTCCAGCCACTGCCGCCGCGCATTCTGTTCCCTCCTAGGCAATCAACAGTTTTATCCTCTGGCTCATTTACGTTACCTCCCTCGTGAATCAGTTACAGCTATTGGCATCTTGATTGGCTGACCCACAGTGGGCGCACTGCCCCACGACCGGGCAGAACGCTACACATCAATGGGATGGCCTTCATCGCGGTATTCGACCAGCTTGCGATACAGTGTCTTGCGGTCGAGGTCGAGCATTTCGGCGGCGCGTTTGCGATTGCCCCCCGTGCGGCGCAGCACCGTAGCAATGTATTCGCGCTCCATCTCGCGCAGTGTCATATTCTGTTCGACGGAACGGGAGATGAGCACCGAAGCGCCGCCCGTCGTGCGCACTCGCTCCGGCAGGTCGCTTGTGGTCAGTACTGCGCCCTGTGCAAACGCAACCGCCCGCTCAGCCGCGTTTTCCAGTTCGCGCACATTGCCCGGCCACGCGTAAGCGGTCAGGATGGCCAGGGCTTCCGGCGCGATTTCGAGCAGCGGTTTGCCCGCTGCCTTGCAAGCTCTGGTCACGAAGTGTTCCGCTAGCAGTGGCACGTCAATGGCGCGCTCGCGCAGGGCTGGCGCGTGCAGATGAATGACGTTCAGCCGCCAGTAAAGGTCTTCGCGGAAGCGCCCTTCGTGCATGCTTTTTTCCAGATCGCGGTTGGTCGCAGCGACGACGCGGACGTTGACTTGTCGCTCCTGATCCGCGCCGACGCGCCGCACGGTTCCTTCCTGCAACGCGCGTAGCAGCTTTGGCTGGACAGTCAGCGGCAGTTCGCCGATTTCATCGAGAAAGAGCGTGCCGCCATTGGCCGCCTCAAACAGTCCGGCGCGCACCTGCTTCGCGCCGGTAAACGCCTGGCCGGTGTGGCCGAAGAGTTCCGACTCGATCAACTCCGCCGGGATGGCCGCGCAATTGACGGGCACGAAGATGCCAGTACGTTCTGACAGTTCGTGAATCGCGCGGGCGACGAGTTCCTTGCCCGTCCCTGATTCGCCGGTAATCAGCACGATGCTCGTGTTGCGCGCCGCTCGCGTGATGTTCTCAAACAACTCACGCATCGGACGCGATGCGCCGATGATGCGCGCGGGTGTTTTGGGAAAGGCACGGCGCAGGCGCGCCTGTTCACGTTGCGGGGCGCTGTGTTCCAGCGCTTCTGCGACGACCGCCAGCAGGTCTTCGGGATCGAAGGGCTTGGCCAGATACTGAAACGCTCCGGCCTTGACCAGCTGCACTGCCTGTTCGACCGAGCCGAAGGCGGTGATGACGATCACGGGCGTTTCGGCGCGCCGTTGCCGCACTGCCGCCAGCAACTGATCACCCTTGAGGCCGGGCATCTGCACGTCGGTGACGACAAGATCAAGCATCTCGCTCTCACGCTCGACGTGGGCGAGCGCCTCGTTGCCATCAAAAGCGGCGACCGTTTCATATCCGGCATCCTCCAGCGCCTCCTGAAGCAACTCGCGCATATCCGTATTGTCTTCGGCAACCAGTATCCTAACTCTCATTGTGTTTCTCCTCTGCCGCTTTCAGGCTGATTCGCCTGCGCCAGATAAACCATAAAGACTGCGCCGCCCGCCGCCGCATTTTCCGCCGCGATCCAGCCACCGTGTTCCGCAACGATCCGGCTCGCCACCGACAATCCCAGCCCCGATCCCAACCCGATATCCTTTGTGGTGTAGAACGGATCGAAGATATGCGCCAGATGCTCAGGCGCAATGCCCGTGCCGCTGTCTGCGATGCGCACGGCGACGAATTCGCGCCCTTCTCTGATCATCGGCGGCGCTTCAATCGCAATTTCCAGTCGCCCGCCTGCTGGCATCGCCTGCACACTGTTGCGGAACAGATTGAGCAGCGCCTGCCGTAGCAGTTTTTCATCTCCGCTGATGGTGGCCTCGGCGCTCGGCGCAAATTCAATCTTGATTCCATCGCTCGACTCAGCTTCAAGCAAAACGAGCGTTTCAGAAATCATGTGCCGCAGTTCGATTGCGGCTGGGCATAGTTGTAGCGGCTGGGCCAGTGTGAGCAACTGGCGTACGATATGTGTCATGTCCCTGACCTGCGTGCGAATGATCCGCAAATACCGTTCACTTACATCCGGCGGCTGATCCTCACGCGTGAGCAGTTGTTTGGCGCGCACGTCAATTACATTCAGCGGAGTACCAAGTTCGTGCGCGACCCCAGCCGCGAGACGACCCACCGCCGCCAGCCGTTCGCTCTGTTGTAACTCCTGCTTCAGCCTGAAGCGTTCTTCAGCGGCGCTGAGGGCAGCCTGCTTTTGTTCATTCAGGCGCCTGGACATCTGGTACATGACCAGCAGTATCCCCAACAGAATCACGACTATCAGCGAGAGGCGCGTCACGGCAAAGTGGCGGCGGATGCCAGTCAGATCGGCCTCCATCAGCGTCAGCGGTTGCACAATTTCGAAGGCACCGCGCCGCGTGGCGCTCAGGCGAACCGGGAGAATGATGGCAAGAACATCCTGCCCGTTGATGCGACGCACGATCTCACCCGCGATGCCAGTAGCAATAACGCGCCGCACTTCATCGGGGTAGGCAAGCACGTCCGCAATGCTTGGATCAGAAACCATTACCATCTGCCCGCGTTCGTCAAAAAGCAAAGCCCCATAAAGCTGCCTGTTCTCGCTCAGGTGATCAATCAGCCGTTGCGCTTCCGCCATCTCGCCCGCACTGAATTGATCTTCCAGCGTGATCTGCAAGGACAGTGCGTGGGCGCGCAGTTCATCACGGACGGTCGTCTTCACGATGGCCTCGCTCTGACGGAAAGAAACGTACCCTTCCGCGACCATCAACGCGGCAACGCTCAACGCCAGTAGCAAAATCAATCGCATTACTATCTTCATTCTGATTTCCAAGAGGGACGCTGCTAACTTTATTGCTTCAGCTTGTTGTTCGGCGAATCACTTCGACCGATCAGGGAGAGCGCGTTGCTCCCGCCGCCGAGTTGCTGCCGAACATACACCGTCCTCGTCAATCAGTATTTTCATCTTCGGATTCATGACCAAGTTCCTTTCATGAGGTTACACGTATCCCTTCTTCGATCTATCCGTCATCTCGCTGTAGGGCAATCCGTGTGCCTGTTGATTATGGCAAGCGGATTTGGCGCTGGAATCTTCTCTGGCATTGGCTATTGCTCTTTGCCTTCAGTCCCGCCACTCCCCTGCTTCACCGCCTGCGTGAGGAATTTTGCCCCATGCCTGGCCGGAATCTCTCTGTTCAGGGAACGCCTGACCCGCTGATCTCTCAGCTTTTCCTGCCTGCTCGACTATGGCACGTAGCTTGAGTTGAAACTTCACGAGAGCGAAACACAAGCAAATACATCTGGCGGTGAAAATCTCTCGCCGTCAGGCGAAGGAGACGGCCTGATGGCCGAACAGGAGCGAAGCTGCCATAAGCGGCAATAAGAAGACGGTATGATGAATTTAATGCAGCGGGTGGAGCTGTTCAAGCATGTCGCAAGCCTGTCCGAGTAGCCAACGAATCAATGCAGCGTGAAATCTCCGGCTCTTTTGTGGGGAGGCAAAGTGCCAGGCGGTTTGTAAGGCGCACGTCTTGTGCCGTGCAGCGAAATTTCTACACTGAACCGCATAATGAAATGTTTGACCGCAAAGTGAATTGCAATCCGTTTGAAATTAGGAGGTGTTGCGCGGGCAACCAGACAAATCCGTCTTTTGTTAATTCATTAACTGCGTAAGTATCTCCCCTGTGCTGCGCGCCCGCTATGTTATGATTTCGAGGTAAGCACAGGCGTGCCTTCACCGCAATTTAAGGCTCCGAGAAACCAGGAAATTTCATCTGCTAAGTTTACTTGTCGGTCTTACCAGATGATTTTCCCCCATTGTCAGCGCAACGCCTGTTTGCTCGCAGGTCTGAAAACCGAAAGAAAGCGTAAAGACAGGCCAAGAAATTCTGTCGGACGGTTTCTTCCTGGCCTGTCTTGGCAGTGCATCTAAATGCAAAACAACTATCCTTGGGAGGAGGATCATGCAATGAAGTCAACTAAACTATTACTGAGTATCCTGCTGGTCTTGGCTGTATCAAGTGCCTGGGCGCAGCAAAGCGCTCCGTCACAATCGGTCGTCAATATTCGTATCTCGCGCACCATCAAATCCGTTACCTATCGCCCCAACAGCGGTCAATCATCCATTGGGTTTCAAGGCACCGCCTTGTTACCCCGGTCGGAGGGAAAGGCGCAGGTTCAGAATAAACAAGGGGTGACCTATATTGAGGGCCGGCTCTCGAAGCTGGTACCAGCTTCGACGTTTGGGAGTCCCTATTTGACCTACGTGCTCTGGGCGATTACCCCAGAAGGGAGTGCCAGCAATCTTGGCGAAATCGTCGTGGATGGAACCAATGCCAAAATCAAAGCCAGCACCAATCTCCAATCCTTTGGGCTGATCGTCACCGCTGAGCCTTATTTTGCTATTGGTATGCCCAGCGAAGTCGTGGTGATGGAAAACATTATCCTCCCTGGTACCTTTGGAAAGATTGAGGCGGTGGAGGCGAAGTACGAATTGCTCGAACGTGGTAGATACGAAGTCGGGCTTTTCGAACCATTGAAGATTGATCCGAAGGTGCCGCTGGAACTTTATCAGGCGCGCAATGCCGCCCGCATCGGCGAGTGGATGCAGGTGGATAAGTATGCGACCGAGTCCTGGGCCAAGGCGCAAATCGAGTTGAAGAATGCCGAAGGATTCCAGGGCCAGAAAAAAAACAGCAACCGTAAGTCCGTGATGATGATGGCACGCGATGCCACGCAAATTTTCGAGGATGCCCGTCTCATTGCCCTCAAGCGCCAGGAGGATGAGCGACTAGACAAGGAGCGACAGGCCGCACGCGAACGGCAGGAGCGGGCCCGCGCCGAAGCGGAGGCGGAAGCACAGCAGCGCAAAATAGAAGAAGAAGCACGGCGGCGGGCCGAACTCGAACGAGAAGTGGAAACCGCCCGTCGGGAACGGGCCGAGGCGGAAAAATTAAAGGCTGAGCTTGCCACTGCGCAGGAAGCCCAACGGCGCGCCGAAGCCGAGGCCGCACGCACGCGCGCGCTGGCGCAGGAAGAACAGTCACGTCGCTTGGCCGAGGAAGCCCGTCTGCGCGAGGAAGAGGCCAGGAAAAGTGCCGCATCGGCTCGGATGCGCGAAGAAGAAGCCAAGCAACGCGAAGAGACCGCTCGCTTAGCCGCGCAACAGGCAACGCGTGAAAAGGCCGAACTACGCGCCAGGCTGCTGCAGCAATTTAATGCCGTGTTGGAAACCCGCGACACCGAACGTGGCCTGGTCGTCAATATGGGCGATGTGCTGTTCGATACTGGGCGTTTCAAATTGCGACCGATGGCGCGGGAAAAGCTGGCGCGACTGGCTGGCATTGCCCTTAGCTATCCCGGCTTGCAACTGGAAGCGGAAGGGCATACCGACAACGTTGGCAGCGATACTCTCAATCAGAAGCTCTCGGAGCAACGCGCCAACGCGGTGCGCGAATACCTGCTTTCGCAGGGCATTCCCGGTGACAAAATTACGGCGAGCGGCAAAGGCTTCTCCATCCCGATAGGCGATAATAAAACGGCTGCGGGTCGGCAACAAAACCGCCGCGTAGAGCTAATCGTATCAGGGGAAGTCATCGGATCGAAGATCGGGAATTGAGTGAGGCGGGGAAAGTAACCGACACCGGTAACAAGACGACGAATGCGGCTTGCGTGAGGCCCCTAATTCTTTCGCAGGGGAGCGCACTAAAAAGTCAGAGGTATCAAGCTGCCCTTGGCGGGGCTGTGCTTAGGGTCTCGAACAGTCGAAACGAGATGGAACACCCATCCTGTCATTCTACCACTGACTTTTTAGTGCGCTCCCCTGCGGAAGAATTAGGGGCAATGATGGAAGAAAGATAATGCCTCATCTAACCACTACGCGGGGTGGGGTTCCGGGCTGGGTTCCTCGGCTGGTTGCGGCAGCGATTTGCTGACGCGCGAACTGCGGCGCATTGAACGACGATCCAACCCGGAACCCGTCATTCTCGGAACCAACAGGAGGAGCAATATGATGGCAGATTTATGGCAAGACCTGCGCTTCGGCGCGCGCATGTTAAGCAAGAATCCTGGCTTCACTGCCGTTGTTGTGCTGACATTTGCGCTGGGCATTGGCGCGAACGCGGCGCTGTTTTCGGTGGTGAATGGCGTGCTGCTCAATCCGCTGCCGTTCCCCCAGCCCGATCAGCTTGTCACCCTGCATCAGAGCAAGCCGAATTTCCCGACGGGCGCGATTCCGTATTTGAATTTCCGGGACTTGCAAAAAGAGAATCAGACGTTTGCAGCAATGGCGATTTCGCGCAGCGCAGGCTTCAGTTTGCTTGGCGCTGGCGAAGCGGAGCAGGTAGATGGGCGGCGCGTTTCAGCGGAGTTCTTTTCGGTACTGGGCGTGAAGCCGATGCTGGGGCGTGACTTCGCAACGGGCGAAGATGAACGCGGCGCTGGCCCCGTCGTGGTGATTAGTGCCGCGCTGTGGCAGCGTAAATTTAATGCTGCCTCCGATGTGCTGGGCCAAAGCCTGACGTTGGATGACAACACGTACACGATTGTCGGCGTGCTGCCCGCCAGCTTTAGTCTCTATCGCGGCACAGATGTTTATGTGCCTATCGGACAATGGAACACGCCTGCACTACAGAATCGCCAAGCCGCTTTGGGGTTGCACGGCATTGGTCGCATGAAGTCCGGCGTGACGCTCGCACAGGCGCAGGCGGATTTGAGCGGTGTGATGCGCCGCCTTGCGGAAGCTTACCCCGATGCGAATCGGGGCAACGGCGCGGCAGTTATTCCGCTGAAGGAACGGGTGGTTGGCAGTGTCGGGCCAATTCTATGGACGCTGCTGGGTGCGGTCGGCTTTGTGCTGCTGATTGCCTGTGTGAATGTCAGCAATCTATTGCTGGCGCGCGCGACGGGCCGGACACGCGAGTTTGCGATTCGCGCCGCGCTGGGTGCGGGACAAGGACGATTGGTGCGTCAATCATTGGCGGAGAGCTTGCTGCTGGCAGGAGCGGGCGGCGGGCTTGGATTGATCATTGCGAATTGGGGAACGAAAGCCGCGCTGGCCGTTTTGCCTGGTGGTTTGCCGCGGGCAGAAGAGGTTGGGTTAGACGGTCGCGTCCTGCTTTTCACGCTGGTTGTTTCGCTGTTGACCGGAGTGCTGTCAGGGCTGGCTCCGGCGCTGAAGACTGCGCATTGGCAGTTGGCTGAAACGCTGAAAGAAAGCGGACGCGGCGCGGGCGGTGGGCGGCAGCGCGCGCAGGGCCTGCTGGTTGCGGTAGAGATGGCGCTGGCGCTCGTCCTGCTCATCGGTGCGGGGCTGATGATCCGCAGCCTCAACGCGCTTTGGACGGTTGATCCTGGCTTTCGCCCGGACAATGTATTGACCTTCAGTTTGAGCCTCCCGCCCGCGATGCGAATGGCTAGCCCAGAGGCGCATGCCGCTTCTTTGCGCGAACTCAGCGACAAGCTGAATTCCATGCCGGGTGTCAAAGCCGCTTCTTTCCTGATGGGGGCGGCTCCTTTGCAAGGGGAAGACGACGTGTACTTCTGGTTCGACGATAAACCCAAGCCTGCCAGTACGAGCGAGATGCCGATGGCGGTAGTGTACCGCGTCGAACCTGGCTATCTCGCGGCGATGGGCATTGCGCTCAAACAAGGCCGCTTTTTCACGGCGCAGGATGATGAGCGCGCTCAACCTGTCGTCGTGATTGACGAAACCTTTGCGCGCCAGCATTTCCCGCACACTGACCCTATCGGTAAACGCATCAATCTGGGCGATGAACGCGGCGCATTGCAAATCGTCGGCGTTGTCGGACACGTGAAGCAATGGAGCCTTGACTCCGATGAAACGCGTTCGCTCCAAGCGCAACTCTACGAACCGTTCTGGCAGATGCCGGGCCGAGCTTTCGACGTTGGCGTAGTCGTGCGGACAGAAGGAACTGTCGGGACAGCATCGTTTGAGGCGATTCGCCGCGTTGTCCAAAATCAGCACCGCCAAAACGTCATCGCTGGTACAGAGACAATGAATCAGGTCATTGCTCGTTCACTGTCTCGTCAACGTTTCTCCATGATCCTGCTTAACGCCTTTGCGGTGGTGGCGCTGTTGCTGGCGAGCGTTGGGCTGTATGGCGTCATTTCGTATCTGGTGGGACAACGGACGCAGGAAATTGGCATCCGGTTGGCGTTAGGTGCGCAACGTACGGACGTGTTGCGTCTTGTCCTGCGTCACGGCCTGAAAATGGCGCTCGGCGGCGTGTTGCTGGGTTTGATCGCCGCACTCGGATTGACGCGGCTGTTGGGCAATCTTTTGTACGGCGTGAACGCCACTGATCCGACAACCTTCGCGGTGATTACTTTCCTGTTGATGGCGGTGGCACTGCTGGCCTGTTTCGTTCCCGCGTGGCGGGCGACGAAGGTTGATCCGATGATTGCGCTGCGCAGTGAATGACACGACAATGCATCTGCGGCAATACATCAAGCGGCGCGCAGGCGCCTGGAAACATTAGAGTGCCTCGGTGCTTTAGCCAAATTGGCTTGACCGTTCCCGCGCTTCAACTCGAAAATTTCCACCGACAATACAATCTTCTTCCTCTGCTATTGCCTTGCCATACAAGCTGTGGCATCCTCCCTATACCTTCCCCATAGGAAGAGTCAGGAGGCAAACACAATGAACGAAAAAACAGATGTCTGGCAAGGCACGCTGGCGCTGATGGTGCTCAAGACGCTCGAAGCTCTAGGGCCATTGCACGGCTACGGCATTGCCCGACGCATTGAACAGACCAGCGAGCATGCGCTGGCGATCAATTACGGGACGATCTATCCGGCGTTGGTGAAGCTCGAACAGGAAGGCTACATCGCCTCGGAGTGGGGCGCGTCGGACAACAATCGCAAGGCCAAGTTCTACAAATTGACGCGCGCTGGCCGCAAACGAGTCGCTACGGAAACGCAGAAATGGGAAACCACGACGGCGATTCTGGCGCGCTTCTTTGTGCCACCACAGGAGTCGTGATGGAGATACGACAACTACGCGGCTGGTTGGTGCGGCTCTTCGGCCTGTTCCATCGCACACGACGCGAGCGCGAATTTGCCGCAGAGTTAGAAAGTCATCTGGCCTTTCACATCGAAGACAACTTACGCGCCGGAATGTCTCCGGAAGAGGCGCGACGACAGGCACACATCAAACTCGGCGGCGTTGCACTGACGCAGGAACGCTACCGCGAACAAAGAGGATTACCAATGCTGGAAACACTGATACAGGATTTACGCTTTGGCCTGCGGATGCTGCGCAAGAATCCAGGCTTTTCGCTCGTGGCGATTCTCACGCTTGCGCTCGGCATCGGGGCGAACACCGCCATCTTCAGCGTCGTCAACGCCGTCCTGCTCAAGCCGCTGCCCTATCCCGAACCCGGCCAACTGGTGCAGTTGCGCATCGTCCGGTCGGGAAAACCAGACACCGTCATTGGCAGCGCCACTTTCGTTGCAACAAAAGCCCAGAGCCAGTCGCTGGCGCGCATCGCCGCTTATAGTGGCGGCGACATGACGCTAACAGAGGCCGGGTCGGCTGAAGGCGTCGTGGCTGGCGCAGTGACGGCGGATTTCTTTCCAGTGCTCGGCGTGCTGCCAGCGTTGGGACGCAACTTCACCCAGGAAGAGGACACGCCCAACGGCCCCAAGGCGGCCATTCTCGGACACGGCCTTTGGCAGAGCCGATTTGGCGGCGACGCGGGCGTGCTGGGCCGGACGATCACGTTGAACGAGCAAAGCTACACTGTCGTGGGCATTCTTCCGGCTCGCTTTCAATATCCCGAACCGTTTCAACTTTGGATTCCGCTGGCGCTTAGTGAAACGAGTGCAGCCTTGGCGGGGTATGGTGAAGGTATGGTGCTGCTGAAAGCCATTGCTCGATTGAAACCCGGCGTGACGCTGCAACAGGCGCAAGCTGAGTTGCAAACAATTGGGCAGCGCATTCAGCCAGCGACTTCGGGCGGCAATCCCCGGCAACGCGGCGAGGGCGGCGAGGGCGGCGGGGCGCGCGGCGATAGTGTCTTGACGTTGGTCAGCCTACACGAGCAGGCCGTCGGCGACGTGAAGGGAATGTTGCTCGTGTTGCTGGGTGCGGTCACGTTGGTCCTGCTGATCGCCTGCGCGAACGTCGCCAACCTCCTGCTCGCGCGCGCCGCCACGCGGCAGCGGGAGATGGCCGTCCGCGTCGCGCTCGGAGCCGGACGGCTGCGGGTTGCCCGCCAGTTGCTCACGGAAAGCGTGCTGCTTTCCCTGGCCGGTGGCGGTTTGGGTTTGTTGGTGGCGTTCTGGGGCGTCTGGGCACTGGGGCAATGGAGCGGCTCCAGTCTGCCGACCCTGCACGGGATTGGCATTGATGCCTGGGTGTTAGTGTTCACGCTCGGCGTGTCGGTGATCACCGGCCTGCTTTTCGGACTCGTTCCGGCGTTTCAAGCTTGGCGCACGGACGTCAATGTCGCGCTCAAAGAGGACAGCCGCGGCGACACGGGCGGGCAGCGCCAATGGCTCCGACACTTGCTCGTCGTGTCGGAAGTGGCGCTGGCGCTGGTTCTGCTTATTGGTGCCGGGTTGTTGATCAAGAGTTTTTCGCGGTTGCGCAACGTCAATCCCGGCTTCCAGACCGATGGCGTCCTGACGTTCCAGGTAAATCTGGCGGAGGGGAAATCCTCGCCCCAGAAAGTCAACTTCATCAAACAAATCGTCGAGCGGTTGAAGGCGCTGCCCGGTGTGCAGGCGGCAGCGGCCACAGATTCCCTGCCGCTCACCGATTTTTCGCGCATTGGCGTGGCAGAGATCGAGGGCCGTCCACCGATTGACTTCAAGACGGCGAAGCGGAGCGATGTGACGCCGTATTCAAGGCCGACGGTCACGCTTGATTACTTCAACACGATGGGTATTCAGGTTAGGAACGGACGGGCGTTCACTGCGCAGGACGTGCGTAGTCCGGCGGAAGTGGTAATCGTCAATGAGGCGTTTGAGAAACATTACTTCCCCGGCCAAAGCGCGGTCGGCAAACGAATCCGCCTATTACCGAGTCGAGCGGAGGTGCGCTGGCAGACGGTGGTGGGGGTCGTCAACGATGTGCGGCAAGGCGGATTGGCAGGAGACATTATGGCGGAAGTGTATAGCCCTGAACTGGAAGACGCAGGAGGCGCGCTGAGCTTCGTCATCCGCGTCACCGGCGAGCCGACCCCTCTCATCGCTGCTGTGCGAGCGACAGTGGCGGCAGTGGAACCGAACCAGGCGATCTACAATGTGATGCCAATGGAGCAGCGGTTGGCGAACATCACGACCTCGCGGCGACTGAACACGGTCTTGCTGGGCAGCTTTGCAGCGGTCGCGCTGCTGCTCGCTGTCGTGGGTATTTACGGCGTGACGTCGTATGCGGTGACGCAACGCCGACGCGAGATCGGTGTGCGGATGGCACTGGGGGCGCAAAGGGGCGACGTGTTGCGTCTGGTGATTGGAGAAGGAATGAAGCTGGTAGTCATCGGCGCCTTGCTGGGATTGGGCGGAGCGTTGGTGTTGACGCGATTGCTGAAGACCTTGTTGTTCGGCGTGAGCACAAACGATCCGCAGACGTTTATTGTAATCGCGGCGCTGCTGATCATTGTGGCGCTGCTGGCCTGCTGGATTCCGGCGCGGCGTGCGACGAAGGTTGATCCGCTGATTGCACTGCGCAGTGAATGACACAACTCAGAATCCCTGTCTTCAGCGATTGAAAAGACGCTCACCCATGAAAATTGCGGCTTACCAAACCCCGCTACCTGCCATCAACTCGCTGAAGGTCATTGACCTGATTCGTGAACAGGTCGCGTGGTGTGAAGCGAACGCCGTAGAAATTCTATGCTGCCCCGAAGGCGTATTGGGCGGGCTGGCTGATTACACAAGTTCGCCCACGGAAATTGCAATTGATGTCGAGCGCGGTCAATTACAAGCCCTGCTGGCTCCCCTTGCGAGTAACAGGGTTGCAACTATATTGGGGTTCACGGAAATAGTTAAAAGCGGGATCCTCTACAATGCGGCAGCGGTCTTTCACAAAGGATCGGTGGTTGGCAGCTATCGCAAGTTGTATCCGGCCATCAACAAATCAGTTTACGAGGCGGGCGGCAAAATGCCTGTCTTCATGATTGGTGAACTGACATTCGGAATCCTCATCTGCAACGACTCCAATTATTACGAACCGGCAAGAATCATGGCGGCGCAAGGCGCAGTCGCGTTGTTTATCCCGACCAACAACGGTCTGCCGCCAGCGAAAGCCGACCTAAAATTGGTGACAGACGCGCGGCATGCAGACATCGCGCGCGCTGTCGAAAACAGCGTCGCCGTCATTCGCGCCGATGTGGCAGGACGAACAGAAACCCTTGTGTCTTACGGGTCGTCAGAAATTGTTGACCGTGATGGGCGGGTCTTGCAGTCAGCGCGACAACTGGAAGCAGACCTCATCATCGCGGAGATTAAAACAACGCCGCGCCAGCAATGATGTGGTTGGGATGCGGCAAAAAATCGTGCGGTGATGGAGGAATACGTTCGGTTAATAATGGGCAGACCAAGAGCAGCGAAAGATCAAGACAATGGATAAGTGCGTTCCACGCTAAGAACATAACCAGATAAAGATGAACAGGATGGTCGTGCGGTGATAGTGTTCAATCCTGATGAATTGACGGATGCCAAAGATGTCATGAACACAAAATATCTGATGCTCAATCCGTCAACTCAACCATGATTGAGCACTATGCCTTGGTTCAATCCATTGCCGCTTTATAACGCAAAGTTCTTGACACCCAAAAGAAGTTAACGTAAAAGCATTGATGCTCCCAGGTTACGGAGGCAGGAAACTTTTATGAAAATTAAAATATTATTCGCCACCTTACTGACACTGGCGTTGTTCACCGTCGCTCACGCACAGACGCTGGACAAAGCCAAACTCGACCAGTTTTTTGACCGGCTTGCCGAAAAGAATAAGGCGATGGGGAGCCTGACCATCGCCAAAGACGGCAAGGTTCTTTACACCCGCGCCATCGGCTACAGCCAGATCAACGGAACCGAAAAGAAACCGTTGACTGCGGCGAATAGATTCCGCATCGGTTCGATCACAAAAATGTTCACTGCCGCGATGATCTTGCAGCTTGTCGAGGAAGGAAAATTAAAGCTGACCGATACCCTCGACAAATTCTTCCCGCAGGTTCCAAACGCCAGGAAAATTACTATCGTGCAACTACTCTGGCATCGCAGCGGTATCCCGAACGTCAAGCGCGAGCAGAATGCTCAAGGCAACGTGCACACGATTCCAGTGACGAAGGATGAAATGCTCGCCCTGATCGTCAAAGCCACGCCCGATTTTGAACCGGACACAAAGCATTCCTACAGCAACTCCGGCTATCAGCTTTTGGGTCTGATCCTTGAAAAGGTAACTGGCAAACCCTACGAGGAAGCCCTGCGGACGAGAATCACCGCAAAGATCGGGCTTGCGGATACGTACCTCGCGACCGGAAATATTGATGTGAGCAAAAACGAAGCGCTTACCTATATGAACTTCGGCGACGGGTGGAAACCGGTGTCCGAAACCCATCCCAGCATCCTCTTCAGCGCGGGCGCGATTGTTTCGACGCCGAACGACCTGGCCAAATTCATCCAGGCGCTGTTCGACGGGAAGATAGTGTCAAAGGAGAGTCTCGATCAGATGAAAACGATCAGGGACGGCGAGGGATCGGGAATGGAGCCTTTCACGTTCGCCGGTAAGACCTTCTACGGGCATACGGGCGGTGCGGACAACTACGGAGCGTGGCTGATGTACCAGCCAGAAGAAAAGCTGGCGGTCGCCTACACGACGAACGCGAAGGTTTACCCGGTCGGCGAGATTATGAGCGGCATTATGGACATCTACTACAATAAGCCATTTCAGATTCCCGCCTTTGAATCAATCGCCATCAGCACGGAGGTGCTGGACAAATACGTCGGCGTTTATTCGACTCCCGAAGCTCCCGTGAAATTTACGATCACCAGACAAGGCGCGACGCTTTACGCGCAACCGCCCGGGGCGGGATCTGCTGTCCCGCTCGAAGCAACGGCGCAGGATAAATTCAAACTCGATAATGGCACCGCTGCCGGCATCGTTTTTGAGTTCGACGCCGCGAAAAACCAGATGACTATCAAACGGAGCGGCGGGCAGCGGGTTTTCACAAAGGAAAAATAACCGTCATAAAAATGCAGGGGCAGCCCGGCGACTGCCAAAACCGTGCGCCAGCGTGCTAACTTTTGTTGGGCGTTTTTATTAAGTCTGATGCATTACATAAAAGCGATCTCTTTAAAAACCAAAACCATTACAGTTCTCGGACTAATATTTACTCTTACTTGGCTTAATCTCTATTTTCCTGTGATGAGGTTTTCGCATTGGATTGCAAATAACGTAACCTTTGCAATTATCCTCTTTATTCCAGCCGTTATTTTATGGCGCAGTTTTTATTTGACCTCTTGGTGGTTCAAGACTCCGATAATTTTATGCCTCGTCCCTATTATTGGCTTTTGCTCTTTACTTCAACTGCTGACAGTTTTTGATTTATACATTAATCGAGAGGGTAAAGATTCTTCCTTTCAACCGGCGAGACAATTTCTCATTAACGATTCGTCGGTGGTGGAATATACACAATATGTGGGGGACAATTTTGGGATGGTTGTGCGTCAGGAACGGCGACTGATGCCCGGCATTTTGTTGGTGCGAGAACTCTATCGAGAAAACCCTTATGGTGAAATGCCTTGGAAACGGCACTGTAATTATATTGAACTTGCCGGGAATGAGGCAATTCGCATCGTGATGGTCGAAAAAACGGAGAATGAACTAATAATCCCGATCAAACGGTACATTTGGTTTTGAAAATTGCGTCCAACTTATTGTTAGGAGGCAGTCGTAGATCAAGCACCAACCAACCAAAAAAGGAAAAAAACACATGAGAGCCCAAAGGAAGCCGGTCGGAACAATTCTGCTTGCGGCGGCGTTTCTCGCAGCAAGCCTTGCCGGGATAGTCGTATTCCTGGCGGCCTTGCCAAGGAACTCCAACACCTCTCCTCTTCTGGCACTGATCGCTTTGGGGTGGGGTTGCGCATGCCTCGTCACCGGCGTCCTCACGTGGCACCGTTCTCGCTTCGCAGGTCCCGCCTTTATTGCGACCATTGGATTGCTCTTGTTCCCGGCGAAGCTCATTGTTCCCGAGGGCCAACTCTTTCTCCCTTCGCTCGTGGTGATCATTCCTGTCGCTTTCCTCGGCTACTGGTATCTCCGCAGGGTGAGTCAACCCGCCGTCTAACGGAGGGGCGGTCAGGAGAGGGTTCTCACGAAGGAAAAATAACCGTCCGGAAAAATGCCATGGGCACTCCCTTACTCTCTCAATCTTTCACCTGCCGCACTGCAGTGGTGAAATACGCGTCGGCGTCGTGAAATCGGGAAACGACAGTTTGAGGATTTTCGGACATTTCCAGCACGCGTTTTTTTCCACGCTCCGTGGAAACCACCTTCAGCCGACGCTGGCGTAGTTTGATAGATCGCTTGGGCGCGCGCTCGTGGGGCGGCAGATGGAGCACGATGATGCTCAAGTTAGTGCTGTTGCTGGTGTCGTGGCATTGGGGTATGTGTGTTTGTTATCGAATGATGCGCCGAGAAAATAGCGGACAGAAAAATGAGGGCAGAAAAAATCATTAAAACTCTTTCTGTCCCCATCTTTCTGTCCGTTTTCTTCTAAGCTGACAATCCTTAGAACTCAATCCGCAACGCAAACTGCATCACGCGCGGCGTGCCTTGAATGCCAGTGAAGCGGCCAAAATCTGCCGACGGCGTTGCACCCAGATACGGGTCTTGCGCGATGCCGATACTGGCAATATTGGTGAAGCGTTGCGTGTTCGTCAGATTGAAGGTGTCCCAACGAAACACGACCTGCCCTGTTTCGCCTGGCAGCTTGAAGGTTTTCATCACCCCCAAATCGAATTGCACAAAGCCCGGTTGCCGCAGCACGTTGCGGTCACCGACTTCGCCCGGATAGGGCGTGCGATAGCTTTGATACGCGGCCTTCGGATCACTGAACAAGTTCGGATCGCCTGTACGTGTGGGCGAAGATTTCACGGTGCGAATCTGGATCCCACGTGAGCGCACGTTCCAGTTCGTGGCCCACCCTGACAAATCCAACGGATCGCCAGAATCAAGGGGGAAGCCGCTGTTGATGCGATAAATACCGGTCACCTTCCAGCCACCCAAAATTGCATCGGCCACCACCGGCATGCCGCTGAAGAACTTCTGTCCGCGTCCAAAGGGTAAGTCATAGCCGAAGTTCGCATTGACCAGATGCCGCACATCGAAATCCGAATTCGAGCGATTGATATTCAGGTCAAGCGGATTCTTGATAAACACCGCGCCACCTGTGATGCTGTTTGAGGATTCGTTACCCGAAGCAATGTCAATCGAACGGCTGAGCGTATAGTTGAAATCCATGAAGAAACTGCGGGTGAAGCGTTTGCGGAACGTTGCCTGCAAGGCGTGATAATCCGATGTGCCAAGTGAGGAATACGCATCGAACGTCGCGTATTGCGGATGCACAAACAGATTATCACCGGAGCCTAAGCCATCATCCCACACGGCTTGCGCAAAGGTGTAATCAGTGGAACTGCGACCACCAACTGACGTGCGGGCAATGCGGCGATATGCGGCTTGCGTGGCCGTCAAGCGCGTGGTGTTTCCGAGCACACTGTAATTGCCCGCCAAGCCCGGAAACAGGTTTTCAAAGTAAGCGATGTTTTGCACCGAAGTAATCGCCGCGTTCTGTTGCCGATGCCCAATGATTTGCCGCATCGCGGTGTAAAAGTCCACGCCGGATTTCGGATCGGTCAGATTGTTGAAGTGCGCCACATCGCGCGACAGCAACAGGTTGCGTCCGACACGTCCGACGTAGCTGACTTCCAGTGAATAGCCTTTGCCGAACTCACGTCCGAGCGAAGCATTCCACGAATAGTTATAGGGCGTCTGTAACCGATCATCCAACGATTGCTCAATGCGCTGATCTTCGTCGGCAGGCGTTTGCAGCGGGAATTTCAAATCGGGCGCAATCGTAATGCCCGGCAAGGCGCGCACATTTTGTCCGAGTGTCGCAAACAAGGGGGCAAGCCGATCTGTGACATTGTACGTGTTCGCCGAAATGCTCTTCGACGACGTGAAGCCGAGCGTCGCATTCAAATCAAAGGCAACCGCAAGCGCGCTGCCCATGCGGTCGTAAGTCATACGAAAGCCGCCGCGCACCGTGGTTTTGTTTTCGCCGAAAATCGTCTTCAGCAATCCGTGCTGAAAATTCGGCGACCAGGCCACGGCCACGGAAGGCGCGAAGTTGTTCCAATCCTGCGCATAATAGCCTGCGCGATTGTTCGCTTTGCCGGCCAGATCAACGCTTAGCAAGGCATTGTACGGCTTACCGGCTTTGGCACCCGCGACGCGTTGATCGAAGAAATCGGTTAGGCTCGTCGTCGGCTTGACCTGCACGCCGTTGGCCTCGTACAGCGGCGTGGTCGTCGAATAACGTAAGCCGTAGGTGAAGGTCAGATTCTGTTTCATACGCCAACTGTCCTGCGCATAAAATTCATACTCCTGCGTTTTGAAGAGACGCCCGATGCCCGATCCCGGCGCGAGCAGTTTGCCGCTTGGATCATAGTTGATGTTCGCGCCGTATTCTGAAAAGCGGCCAATCACTGCGGCTAACGCACCGCGCAAATCGAGTATCGTCGGGTCGCTCATATTTGGGAAAATGGGGTCGCCGTTGGCTTCATCAAACACCAGCACGTCGCCTGACGCGTCGTAGTACGACGGATTCGTGAGCGCGTAATCGTAGGCCGTGGCATACGACAACCGATTGTTCGTGATGAAGCGCATATTTGTGCCAAATTGCAGCGAGTGCTGCCCCTTGCTCCACGAAAGGTCATCAATGAGGTTGTGAACCGGCGTCACGCGCGCGATAGTGCGCTGATAATTGAACGGCTCATAGACAAAGCGAAAGATAATATCGCTCTGGGCGGAATCGCCGCCCTGACTGAAGGCGGCGCGCGTCAGGCCATAACGGAAGTTGTTCACGAGCGTATTTGAGACCGTCCATGAATGCCCGACGGAAAGCCCTTTCGGATGATTCCAAAGGGTCGGCGCAGTCGTGTCGGGAAAGCGTTGGCCGGTGAGATCAGTGGCCGCAATCGTCGTGTTGTCGTTTTGATAATTCAGTCGTGCGAAGACCACATGCTTGTTGGTCAAATTGAAATCGAAGCGTGCAATGTAGGTGTCCTGTTGCACGGGCGCGCCTGAATTAAAGCGAAAGCCACTCGTGTTCAGTCCATCGCCCGTTGACGTGTCGTTGGCACGATAGCGTTGCGCGGCAGCGGCCAGCACGGACAAGGCTGTGTTGTTAATGCCCGGCGACACGCCGTTCGCGGCCAAATATGCGGCGTTGATTTGCGCTGCTGTCTGACAGGTCGTTCCCGCAGGAGTACCCGCCGGGCAAGTCGGGTCGCTCACGCCATTCGCCGATTTGTAGCGCACGATGCCCTGCCCTAACGTCGGCAGCGGAACCGTGCGCACGATGCTCGTGCCTTTGGCTTCGCGGAAGCCCTCGTAGTTGAAGAAAAAGAACGCCCGCCCGCGCTTGATGGGGCCGCCAAGCGAACCGCCGAAGTTGTTGCGAATCAGCGCCGGACGCTCGACGCCGGATTTGTTATTAAACCAATCGTTTGCTGCGGTGGCCGTGTTGCGGTGATATTCGTAGAGCGAGCCGTGAAATTGATCGGTGCCGGATTTGGTCACGAGCGCGACTTGTGCGCCCGAAGAACGCCCCGCGTCCGCATTGGCATTAGTTGTCGTGACGCGAAATTCCTGCAACGAATCTGGCGTCAAACGTAGCACGCTGAAAAATGCCGCGCCGCCTTGTTGTTCGTTCACATCCACGCCATCAAGCGTGACATTCGATTGATCCGAACGCGCGCCGTTCACGTGGCCGCCGCGTTGCACATCGTCTTCGTCGCCCGTCGCAGGCGTCACACCTGATTGCAGCGACAGCAAGCCCGGAATGTTGCGCGCATTCAGCGGCAGTTCAATCACCTTAGTGCTATTAAAGCTGTTGCCAATCGTTGCATCAGTCGTATTCAATGTCGCTTCGCCACCCGTAACGGTGACAGTGTCAGAAATGCCGCCGACTTGCGTGAACGCCAGGTTCAGCGTCAGCGGCGTGTTGACCAGTACCTGCACGCTGCTGTTTTCAATGGACGCAAAGCCTGTGGCTTCGGCTTTGACCTTATAGAGGCCGGGTGCGACTTGCGGAATTTGATACGCGCCGTTGTCGGCGGAAGTCACCGTGCGGCTGACACCATTGGTTTTGTTGGTGATGATGATCGTGGCATTAGGAATGGCGTTTCCTTGCGGGTCAGAGACCGTACCGGAGACGATAGTATTTTGGGCCAAAATGGTGGTGGCAAAAACGCTCAGCACCAGCGCAAGCAACGCGTGCTGCCAAGTTGGGCGGGAATGACTCATAACTCCTCCTGATAATAGAAATTTTACTGCTGGAACGAAGGACAGCCACTTTTCAGAATGTAACGAAAAGCAGCTTCCTGCTAATACTCGATTTCAGGAGGGCAAGCACTATGCCATTTTTGCGCGGAGAGGAGGAAGCAATAGCAAGAGAAGCGGTTAACGCAGCAGACGGGATTTTCGACGAAGGAATAGACAGAGATTCTGTCCAGAATTTTATATCGAATAAGATTTTCTCAAAGGATTATCGTTTCTGAAATCTTATTTCGGGTTACGTTTTGCGTAGAAACTTGCTAACACCGGCCTGGCAATCTTCGGTCATCCGCGCGATGGCATTCATATCCACGCCCGCGCGAATCGCCTGCTCAAAGTTCATGCCATCGGTTTGATAAAGCAGATATTTCGTCAGCATCACGGCGGAGGCGCTGACCGAGGCGATTTCCTGGGCAAATTTTTCGACCTCTGCGTCGAAGTCTTCATCATTGCAGACGCGATTCACAAAGCCGATGCGTTCGGCCTCTTCCGCCGGAATCACTTTGCCGGTAACAAGCAATTCGAGTGCGCGCTTTTCGCCAAGGCTGCGGCGCAGGAACGCCATTACCATGGCCGCGACAAACCCGATTTTGACTTCTGGATAAGCAAACTGTGCTGAACGTGCCGCGATAATCAAATCGCATGCTGTTGCGAGTCCCGCGCCACCGGCAAACGCACGTCCGCGCACAGCGGCAATCACTGGCTTGCGCATCTTGCGTGGCTTGCTGAACATTTCTGAAGCCGCTGCCGCATCGCTCCAATTGTCGAGAATACCGGCCTGCGACACGCGTTCGAGTTGCGCTAAATCCGCACCCGCACAAAAGTCCGTGCCTGCGCCGCGTAGCACGACAACCTTGGTGTTGGCGTCGGCATCGGCTGCGGTCAAGGCACTGAGCAATTCGCGCACAAGCTGATCGCCGAGCGCATTGCGTTTTTCCGGGCGATTAAGCGTAATCGTAGTGATCGCGCTGTTGGTGGCGGAGAGGATTTGGGAATATTCGCTCATATAGTTTTCAGATAAATATTTTCACGACGAAGCACACAAAGGCCCCGAAGAGATAAGGGAAAGAACAACCTCGATCTTTGATGTTTGCTCTTTTTCTCCTTCGTGCTCTTCGTGTGCTTGGTGATGATTGGGTTTTTTATCTACGGCAAAATCGCAAGGATGCGCACCGGGCCGCCGGTGCCGCCTTTGATCTTCATCGGCAGCGCAATCAACGTCGCGCCTGTAGCAGGCAGCTTTTCCAGATTCGCCACGTTTTCCAGACCATAAATATTCGCGCCGTACAGAACCTGATGCGCGATAAAATCCTGGCTCTGACCAAAATCTATGCTTGCCGTATCAATGCCGATGGCGTCAATTTTGCGCTGGTCAGCCAGCAATTTGGCTGCCGCTTGCGAGATGCCAGGGAAGCGCAAATTCGCCGCATCGCCTGGCGCATCCGTGCCGAGGTACTTTTTCTTGTCGCCCCAAAACTGGCCCCAGCCTGTATGAATCAACACGATGGAATCATTTGGAATCGTACCATTCTGGCTTTCCCATTTTGTGATGTCGTCCACCGTCAGGCGATAATCCGCATCTTTCGCGCAGGCGTCCGCGATGTTAATGACGACGGCGGGACTAATCAATTTGGCAACCGGGATTTCATCAGCCGCCTGCTTCCCTTCTCCGAAATGAAGCGGGGCATCCAGATGCGTGCCACCGTGTTCACTGGCAGAGTAGCGCGCGGCGGTATACCAATACCCGCCCGCTGATTGCCCCCATGCTTCTTTTTCCCACGTGAAGGGTTTGGCAGTCGGCCAGTAAATCGTCTTGTCGTCAAAGCTGTAAGTCAGGTCTATGACTTTGGTTTCGTCAATTGTGCCTTTGGCCGCCTGTAAGGCAGCAGACGATTGACACGCGGCGAGCAGGCTAAGCACCACGAGCAAGCCCGCCATTTTGTATCGCAGTTTCATAGGTTCTCTCAGTTAATGCGACTCTTCCGGCCATACGACAACTCCGCGCCGCCGGTCAGCAGAAAATCCGTGCCAGTGGAAAAAGTAGCGTCCGCCGCAATATACAAACACATCTTGCCAGCCTCTTCGATGGTGCCCATCCGCCCCAACAATTGCGCGGCATTGCCATCGGCCAACGTCTTTTCTGGATCGGGCGAAGCGTCTATGCCTTCCTGCCACAGCGGTGTAAAGACGTTGCCCGGCGAAACGGAATTAACGCGGACGCCGTGTGCCGCTTCATCAATCGCCAGGGCCTTGCTCAAGGAAATGATTGCGCCTTTGGTCGGAATATACGTCGTGGCATGCACTTGCCCCATCGTCCCAACCAGACTCGATAGATTGATGATATTGCCTTTGGTTGGGCGAAGATGCGGCAGCGCGAATTTGCAGGCAGCGAAGATGCTAACCAAATTCAATTCGAGCAGGTCGCGGAAGTCCTGAATCGAGAAATCATCAATCGGATGATACGGCGGATGCCAACCGGCGTTGTTGATAAGGCAATCAATACGCCCGTACTTCTCGACTGTCGCGTTGATGAGGTGTTCTATTTCTTCGACTTTGGAAACATCACATTGGATGAACGTCGCTTCACCTTTGCCAAGCGCATTCATTTCCGCTGCCAGTGCGTTGCCTTGCGCGGCATTGCGGGCGCAAAAGACAACCGTTGCTCCGGCCTCCACAAAGACCCGCACACAGCCTTCGCCAATGCCTTTCGTACCACCTGTGATAATTGTGACTTTATTTTCGTATCGCATATTGGGAAGCCGTTAGCCAGCAAAGGGATTGGCTAATCGCTAACCGCTAACGGCTAATCGCTGCCTTTCTATTTTTCATTACTGCGTAACGCAGAATTGCAATTTGACTCAGAGAATCGGTAATTTCGCTATCCAGCACCATCTGCAAGGCTTCCTCAAACGTCACGATGCAGCGTTCGAGTTGTTCCGTTCCTTCTGGCTGCGGTTCGCCTTGCACCAAATCAGTCGCCACATAATAAAACGCCTCTTCGTCAGACACCGAATTGGATAAATGGGAGCGTCCGAGCAATTCTAATTTGCCTGCTTCCAATCCGAGTTCTTCGCGCAATTCACGACGTGCGGCTAATTCAGGGTCTTCGCCGCTGTCACAACCGCCTTCGGGGATTTCCCACGAATAACGATCCAGCACGTAACGGTATTGGCCCACTAAATGAATATTGCCTTCCGCATCTATCGGCAAGACGCCGACACAACCGTGATACTCAATCACGCCATAAATTCCCGGCTCGCCATCAGGCCGGATCACCTGATCTTCGCGCACACGAATCCAGCGATTTTCATAGACAATGCGCGTGGAAAGAGTTTTCCAAGGGTTAGCATATTTATCGGTCATAAAAACGGTATTACCAGGGGCGATTGCGAAGCGAGAGTGTACCCGATAAGCTCAAACCATGAAACTCTTCTGCCGCTGGTTTAGGGAATCAACTACACCGGAGCCGTCCACTGAAGAAATGCCGGACGACGAAAACCCGTTTCCTGCTCCGGTCGTCTTGGAAATTACCGACGTTTTCGATTTACATTCGATTCCGCCGCAACAAACCAAAGCCGTGCTGGAGGAATACTTGCAGCAAGCCCACGCCCGCCACTTTTGCTACGTGCGCATCATTCATGGCAAAGGCATCGGCGTGCAACGCGAAATCACACGCAAGGTTTTGGCTGCTACGCCGTTTGTCGTGCGCTTCAGCGATGCGCCGCCGGAAGCAGGCGGATGGGGCGCAACGGTCGTGGAATTGAAGATGAGGGCTGAGTGACTTTGCCTATTAAAAGTAGGATTATTTTTCTGGCGCGGGCGGCAACTGACGGCTGGCCTTTAGAAGTTGGTTTTCGACTTCGGTCAGCAGCATTCGTCGCGCTATCGTTTCGCGTTCGTACGATTGCTGTAGCTCGTCTCGCAACCGTCGGATTTCCTGATCTTGTCGCTCTTAACGAGTTTGCATAGTTTGTAGCTGAAGGGCAAGTTCGTGGCGCATTTCCAACGCCTCGCGTTCTGATCGGCGGGTGAGGTCGCGGACTTCACGCTGCAATTCTTTTAGTTCGGCTTTGGTTTGTTGACTGTCTTCAGCCAGCCGTAAGGCTTGACGTACCAGGTCAAAAAGGTCTTTCCACATTTACGCCGCCTTCCATTCGCGCGCCAAAATTTCACGCGTCTCCGCTTGCAGTTGAGCAATCTCAGCCTGATCACTTTTCATCGCCTCGTGCGCCTGTTCCATCCGTTGCACACATTCAGCAATTAGCTCCCGTAAACTTCTCGCTTCACGTTCGGTCAAATCCAATTTGATGATTTCTTCCATAGTTTTTCACCTCGCCACGAATTCTAACACAACAACGGTTTGCCTCAGACTCGCAGTAGATGAAGAGAGTGAATTGCCAATTTGCGGAATCGCCTTCATAATCTGGCTTCATTGTTCATAGATTCCGCATTCGAGGTGATCCATGCATCTGCCACCATTTAAGAACGAACCCTTTCTCGATTTCACGGACGAACGCAATGCCGAAGCAATGGCCGCCGCGCTTGCCAAAGTCGAAGCCGAGCTGGGCCGCGAATACCCGCTCGTCATCAACGGCGAGCGAATGCAGACGGGCGATCTGCTGCATTCCTACAATCCATCGTCCTTCAAGCAGGTCGTCGGGCGTGTGCATCGCGCGACCCAGGAACTCGCCGATCAGGCGATACGCGCCGCTAACGAAGCCTTCAAAAGCTGGCAATACACTGCGGCAGAACATCGCGCGTCGTACTTACTGAAAGCCTCAGCGGAAATGCGTCGGCGCAAACTCGAATTCAATGCGTGGCTCGTGCTGGAAGCTGGTAAGTCCTGGCCAGAAGCCGAAGCCGATACCGCCGAAGCGATTGACTTCATGGAATTCTATGCGCGCCAGGCTTTGCGCTTTGCCGCATCGCAACCGCTGACACAGTCGCCACTGCCGGATGAAGTCAACGAGGCGTTTTATATTCCGCTCGGCGCTGGCATCGTGATTCCGCCGTGGAATTTTCCGTTGGCGATTTTAGCTGGAATGGCTACTGCCGCCGTGGTTGCGGGCAATACCGTCGTGCTGAAGCCATCGAGTGATACGCCCGTAATCGCGGCAAAATTCTTTGAGTTGATGGAATCCGTTGGCCTGCCGCCCGGCGTGATGAACTTTCTGCCGTGTAGCGGCGGCCAAGTGGGCGACTTCCTGGTGGCGCATCCAAACACGCGCTTCATTTCCTTCACCGGCTCGATGGAAGTCGGCTTGCACATCAACGAACTTGCGGCCAAAACCAGCCCCGGCCAAATCTGGATCAAACGCGTCGTCGCCGAAATGGGCGGCAAAGACACGATTGTGGTGGATGAAACCGCCAACTTGGACGAAGCTGCCGCTGGCATCGTAGCTTCCGCGTTTGGTTATTCTGGACAGAAATGCTCTGCCTGTTCGCGCGCCGTGATTGTAGATTCCGTCTACGATCAAGTGCTCGAAAAAGTCGCCGCACGCACACGACAACTGACCGTCGGCGATGTCAAAACAAACCACTTCTTCACCGGCCCGGTCGCCAGCAAAAAGCAATTCGACTCCGTCAGCAATTACATCGAAATCGGCAAGCAGGAAGGCCGCGTGCTTGTCGGCGGCGGGCAACACGACCTGGCCAATAAAGGCTGGTACATTCAACCGACGGTGGTTGCCGATGTCGCGCCGCAAGCGCGCCTCGCGCAGGAAGAAATCTTTGGCCCAGTGCTGGCCGTCATCAAAGCCGAAAACTTCGACGACGCGCTGAACATTGCCAACAACACGCAGTTTGGGTTGACGGGCGCGCTGTATTCCAACAATCGCCAACGCATTGATCGTGCGAAACGCGACTTTCACGTGGGCAATCTGTACATCAATCGCAAATGTACGGGCGCGCTTGTAGACGTGCATCCATTCGGCGGCTTTAACATGTCCGGCACGGATTCTAAAGCGGGCGGGCGTGAATATTTGCTGCTGTTCTTGCAAGCCAAGTCTGTAGCGGAAAAACATTGACTGGTGCCTATGGCAAAGGAATAAAAGCACCTCGAAAATGAATTCAACATGATGTGGTGCCTATTGCATTAGGCCCGGCACCACATCATTAATTTCAACTGAAGGTATTTCTATGATTCAGCGATTTCTTTTGGCTTTGACCGTTTCCCTTTTTCTCGCCCTGCTCATTTCCGCCCAAGGAGCGCCATTGGCGGTGGGGCAACCTGTACCGGATTTTTCCTTGAAAGACACAACCGGCAAAGCGCATTCGCTCAAAGCCTATCGCGGGCAATTCGTCGTGATTGGGTTTGTTGGCGCGAAATGTCCCATCTCCAATGCGTACACGACTCGGATGAATGGCATTGCCGAGGATTACAAAGGCAGGAACGTCGTATTCTTGGGCATCAATTCCAATGCCAACGAACCGCTGAAGGAAATCAAAGCTCATGCCGCCAAAGCCAACTATAGCTTTGCGATTCTCAAAGATGCGGGCAATGCTATAGCTGATTCGTTTGGCGCAACAGTCACACCCGAAATGTTCGTGCTGGATAGTGAAGGCGTGCTGCGCTATCACGGACGCATTGACAGCGCCTCCGACATCGCGCGGGTAGAGCGCCACGATTTGCGGGTTGCATTGGATGAACTGCTGGCGGGCAAATCGCTCAGCAAGCCCGAACTCAAAGCCTTTGGTTGCCAAATTAAACGTGTTCCCGGCAGCAAAGTGATGCCGCCCAAACCCGTCGCAGCGAAAGCCAAAGAACCAAATACTGAAGGCTTGGTGACGCTGCTGAAACCTGCCGAATTCAATAAGCTCAAAGCCGATTCGCAAGGCAAAGTGTTGTTGATTAACTTCTGGGCGACGTGGTGTGCGCCGTGTGTGGCTGAATTCCCAGAGTTCGTGCAAATAGACAAAACCTATCGCAGCAAAGGGGTGCGCATGGTGGCGATCAGCACGGACGAAAAATCCGACATTGAAGGCGCGGTTGTTCCCTTCCTCAAAAAACAGAAGGCCGAATTTGAATCGTTCCTCTCTGACGCCGACGATCCGCAACTGTTGATTGATGTCGTAGATAAGAACTGGTCAGGCGCATTGCCCGCAACCTTTGTCTTCGATAAGCAAGGTAAACTGGTTTTTACGAAATACGGGATTATTGATCGCGAGGAATTATTGAAGGTATTGGAGGATGCCCTCAAATCATAGTCATCCCGAAAACCTAGAGCGGTTTGCAAATGAATGCGACTGAGAGGGAGTAGACGGTAGCGTTCTCGCCATTGGCAACGGCTCACTCGCAACATCGCTTTACTGTCTACCGTCTACTGGCTACTTGGTTCGCCTTCTTAATATTATTCCTTATCTCCCCATCTGCTTCGCCTTCACATCTAGCTCTTTGAGCGTCAACCGCACGCTCACCACATAAGCAGGCTCGCCTTCGCTCCAATGCCCATACGTCGTCGTCACAAACATGCCATTTGGCAAAATCTCGACACCGGGATAAGCGCAATCGGAATCCCAGCCTTTATCATTCTTGTGGTTCTTCATCAAACGCACGCGATATTGCCCCTCGCGGCCTTTGACGATGTCGTCGTAGGTGCCCACCCACCCCACCCAATCGCCTTTGGTTGGACTTTCCAAGGTCGTGTCGCGGAAGGAAATGAACAGCCGCCCATCGGGCGCATATTTTCCGACATGACGGTCACCGGTTAACGCGCCGGGCAAGGCGCGCGGTTCACTCCAGGTTTGCCCTTCGTCATTGGAGAAAATCACAAACGAATTCATCTTCCGACTGTTTTCACGCAACAAGACGGCGAGTTGCCTGCCATCGGGCGAGCGAATTAAGCCCGGTTCGCAAAGATGCACAGGTGGTTTGGAGGCAATCGCTTCCGGCTGCGACCACGTTAATCCGCCATCGGCGGAAACCGTTTTGTAGACAATAAAAATGGGCGGCTTCGTGGCTGTCCCCTGCGCCCGCAAAAACCTGCCGTCATCGTGAAACAATGCCAGGTAATCGCCGTTCTTCAGCCGCTCAACGCTGGCCATCGCGACGATGCCGCCGAAGGGATTGTCGCCGCCGAGGGGTTTCAGTTCGCTCCATGTTTTGCCGTCATCTGCGCTGAGCGAAGTGCGAATCGGGTACAAGCCGGAAAAGACAATCAGTCGTTTCTTGCCACGCTTATCAATTACGCGATGGATGGTCGGCGTTTCCAGCGAAGTCTCCCAACTCTGCGGTGTCGGCAAGCGCGCTGACCAGGTTTTACCGCCGTCGGCGCTGCGCTTCAATTGAATTGCACCACGCCCGTGGCCTTTGGGGTAGACGATGATGATCGTCTTGTGGTCTTCCAGCAAGATGGTCGTGGGATGACCGAGATATTGCCCCGGCTCACGGTCTACAAGGGTTTGGCGCTGGGTTTCGCCAGCCAGATCAAGGAGGGGAAGTGAGTAGCCGCGTGGCGGTTGTGATTGAGTAAAAGCGGTGAGCGGTAAAGTAAACAAGAGGGACAGCAAGAGACAAAATTTCATATTTCCTCAAACGTGTAATAGGTTGGCTTTCAATATTCTTGAGAACTCGTACAATCCCAGTCATAAAACAAGAAGCGCGAAGAAGCAATGCTAAATGGCAAAACCTGAGTATGGCGACAGGCAGCTTGCCTGTCGCCATACTTCAATCATAAACACTGACAGGCGGGCCGCCTGCCGTACATTTGTTGAGGAACTATGAAAAAACTGGAAGGCATTCTTCCCGCCATCGTTACACCGATTGACCAAACAGGTACGTTTGAGGTGCGCGCCTACGAGCAATTGCTGGCGCACGTCTATGCGGCGGGCGTGCATGGCATTTATGTTTGCGGGCAAACGGGTGAAGGATTGCAGCAATCCAGCGCGCAACGCAAGCTTGTCGCGGAAGCTTCCGTCAGGCTTTCGCCGCCTGCTAAAATCGTCATGATTCACGTAGGGGCGCTGAGTACGGCAGAGGCGGTTGCGCTCGCCGAACATGCTGCCGCAATTGGTGCCGACGCCATCAGCGCGTTGCCGCCGATTGGCAATTACTCATTCGCCGAAATCAAAGCGTATTACCGCGCGATTGCGGCGGCTTCGGCGCTCCCGTTGTTGATTTATTACTTCCCGGCGTTTGCGCCTGCGATTAATTCAATTCACCAACTTCTGGAGTTGTACGAAATCCCAAATATTCATGGGCTGAAGTTCACGGACGCTGATCTTTTCAAAATGTCCGAACTCAAACGGCAGGGCGCGACGATTTTTTACGGCACGGATGAAATGCTGACCGCCGGATTGATTATGGGCGCAGATGGTGGCATCGGCAGCTTTTATAACGTGATGCCAAAGCTGTTCGTGCAACTGTACGAATTGACGCGGCAAAACGAATGGCTGCAAGCGCGCGCGGTGCAAGCGACCATCAACGAAGTCATTGCCATTGGCCTACGCTACCCGGTGCATGCCTCGGTCAAAGCGATGCTTCAGGAGTTAGGCGTTAACTGTGGCGGCTGTATTCCGCCGCGTCGGAATCTTTCCACTGAAGAGTTGATTGACCTCAAGCAATGCTTTGCGCAAACGCAATTTCTGCAATCGTAGCAAAACCAAATGACAGCCCCCTTATCCAACTCCTCGCGCTATGCCTGGTTCTTGATTGCCTTACTCTGGGTAGTTGGCTTGCTGAACTATCTGGATCGGCAAGTCATTTTTTCGCTCTTCCCGTTGCTACAAGCGGAATTCAAGGTTTCTGACGCGGAGCTGGGGTTGTTGACGCCCGCGTTTTTGTGGGTCTATGGCATCTTCAGCCCACTAGTCGGCTTTCTGGCGGATCGTCGCAGCCGCAAAAAAGTGATTCTGGTCAGCTTGATCGTCTGGTCAGTTGTGACGTGGCTGACCGGACATGCGCAGAGCTTTTCGCAACTGCTGATTGCCCGCGCGTTGATGGGCATTAGCGAAGCTTGTTACATCCCGGCGGCGTTGGCCTTGATTGCCGATTATCACAACGAACGCACGCGATCACTGGCGACCGGCTTACATCAAAGTGGGTTATATGCGGGAATGATTTTGGGCGGCGGACTCGGCGGCTGGATCGGGCAAACTTATGGTTGGCGTCCAGCATTCACGACGCTTGGCTTGATCGGCGTTGCCTATGCCGTCGTGTTAATGGCTGGAATGAAAGATGCGCCGCCGACTTCAACAAGCAAGGGCGAACCCAAGATCAACCTGCTGGAAGCAATCAAAACGCTACTGGCGACGCGTGAATATGTATTGTTGGGCGCTGCGTTCACGATGTTTTCAATCACAGGCTGGATCGTGTTGACGTGGTTGCCGCTCTATTTATACGAACGCTTTCAAATGAGTTTAGCTGGGGCAGGCTTCTCGGCGACATTCTACATTCAAATGGCAGCGTTTGCCGGAATTCTGGGCGGCGGGGTGGTCGCCGATCAATGGAGCCGCACCAATCCGCGTGCGCGCGTGATGCTACCGGTCGCGGGATTCCTGGTGGGCAGTATCTTTCTTTTTCTGGTCGGCTGGACTTCATCGCAAGTGGTGATGATTAGTGGCTTGCTGGTGTATGGGTTGAGTCGTGGTTTGCTGGATTGCACGGCGATGCCGATCTTATGCCAGATTGCGCCGCCGCATTTACGCGCGACAGGCTACGGCATTTTCAATCTGGCGGGTTGCATTGTGGGCGGCACGATGGCGGCTGTCGCAGGCCTCCTGAAAAGCACATTGGGATTGGGCGGGGCGTTGCAATTATCCGCCTTGTTTCTCTGCGCCGCCGCGCTGTTGCTGTTCCCGATCCAATCCAAAATCAACGCCTGGAGTGAAGTATGAATAACCTTTCCGAAATTATTTCCGCGCATCCCATCCTGAGTATTGCGGACGTTATCAATGTGATGCGACAACTTGAGGCAACACTCGACGATCATGACGGCTTGAAGTGGTTCAATCTGCTCTATCTGAAAGTCACCGAAAGCGTGCAAAACGTACCGACGAATTGGGAAGACGCGGCGTGGCTGGCGCGATTGGACGTGGTCTTTGCGCAGTTATACTTCGACGCGCTGATCGCGTGGCAACGCAATTCAGCGGAAGCGTCGCGCGCGTGGCGTCCATTGCTGCAAGCGCGGCAACGCCCCCGCCTTGCACGGATTCAATTTGCGCTCGCCGGCATGAACGCACATATCAATCACGATTTGCCGCTGGCCGTCGTGCAAACCTGCGCCGAGTTTGGGATCAAGCCTGACAACAATACGCCGCAACATCGTGATTTCGAGCGCGTCAATCCGCTCTTGCAAAAGGTTGAAGGCGAAGTCAAAGGCTTCCTGGCCACTGGCCTTGTCGGTGCCATTGATCAAAGTCTGGGGCGCGTAGATGATGTAATCGCGATTTGGAACGTCATCAAAGCCCGAGACACGGCCTGGAACAATGCCGAAGTGCTGTGGCATCTGCGCCAGACCAGGCTGCCGCGCCAACTGTTGCTGCGCAATCTAGCTAATTTGGTTGAGCTGTCCAGTCGTGGCTTGCTCATTCCTGTTTTGTAAGGAAATCTCGGTTTGAATTCATCATTATGTCGAAGACTTCACTCATTGCCCGGTGTTTATTGGCTTTCGTGGCGGTTGTCAGTGTGCTGGCCTTGGCACAAAGCTCAAATGACCTGATCCAAAGCCTGACGGTTTCAACGATGCACAAGGGCCGCGACGGCGGCATCACGTGGTTTCTGCCGCGTTTTTGTGTATTGCCGGGCCAACGAATTTTCATGACCAAGCAGGAAATCTCCGGCTCGGATTATTATGGCCCGCTACACTCGCAGGAATCGCGCGACAACGGCAAGACGTGGAGCAAAGCTAAATTGGTTCCCGGTCTCGGCAGATTTCCCTACAAAGATGACATCGAAGAAGCCGCCAGCGACTTCACGCCGGAATATCATCCGCCGACTAAAAGCCTGATTCTACTTGGAGAAATCGTCTATTACCGCAACGGCAAATACTTTCCCGAACAGCCGCCACGCTTTCCGGTTTATGTGATTCGTGATGCCAAGGGCAATTGGTCGGAGCGCAAACGATTGGAATGGAACGATCCACGTAACTCGGCGATTTACGCGATGGGGTCGTCGCAATTCGTGATTTTGCCGAAGGGGGACTTACTCTTGCCGGTTTCGTTTCGCCCCAAAGAACGCGCTGCGTTTTCCGTCACGACGTTGCTGTGTTCATTCGACGGCAAGACGATCAAAGTCAAAAGCGTTGGCACAGAACTCAAAAATGAGGTGAAGCGCGGTTTGTTGGAGCCACAATTAATTGCCTACAATGGCAAGTACTACCTGACAATTCGCGCTGAGGATGACCGTGGCTACCTCAGCGAATCAGCCGATGGGTTACATTGGTCGGAGCCGAAGCCGTGGTCGTGGGAGAGTGGCGAAGCGTTGACGATGTCTACGACACAGCAGCATTGGCTGGTGCATTCGGAGGCGCTGTATCTCGTCTATACGCGCAAGGCTGAAGCGAATGCGAATGTGATGCGATGGCGCGCGCCGCTCTATTTGGCACAAGTGGATCGTGCGACAATGCGGCTGCAACGGGAGACAGAACGCATTGTGTTTCCGCTGGTCGGTGACGGCCTCAACGATCCGACACACGTGCCGCATTACGGCAACTTTCACGTCGGCAACATCAATTCCCAGGAAGCGTGGATTGCCGCAGGCGAGGTAATTCCGGCGAACTTTCGTGGCGATCTATTGCTGGCTCGCGTCAAATGGCAACGCCCGAATCGCAGTTTCAGCTTTTACCCTTCTTCCAGATAATTTCAGACAGGATTGACAAGATTCAGAGGCAGGATTTACAAGAATGATGACGAAGAATAGAAGTTCTTATAAATCCTGTTCTCAATCTTGTTCATCCTATCTAAAGGTATTCATTTATGGCGCTGAAAGCTGATCTCAAAGAATTTCCCAATATTTCGCACACTGCCTTCCAACATGCGGCAGATCGTCAGGCAACGGAATCGCTTAAGAAAGTTCCGTTGCTGCCACAGTTCACGCGCTTTCTCTCCGAAAAAATCGCTGAACGCTACATGCGCATCAAGCATACATCCAGCAGTATCAAAGTCGGCCCGCGCCAATATCCATCGCTGTATAAACAATATGTGCGGATGGCACAGGTGCTGGACGTACGCAAGCTGCCGGAGTTGCACATTAGCACCGATATGCAAATCAACGCGTTTGCGATGGGAATGGAAAACTACTCCATTGTCCTGTGTTCGGCGCTAATTGACATTATGACCGAAGACGAATTGCTGGCGATTATCGGGCACGAACTCGGTCACGTGAAATGCGATCACGTGCTGTACAACTCGGCGGCCAACGCGCTGCGCAATTTTGGCACGGCGATGATCGAACAGGCGTTGCCGATGGGCTTGGGACAAGTCGCCAGTTTGGGGATGCAACTGGCGTTACTGGACTGGTCGCGCAAAGCCGAATTATCGTGTGATCGCGCGGCATTGATTGCGACGCAAAACCCGGAAGCGGTGGCGGGCGCGCTCGGCAAACTCGCCGGATACTCCAAGCATTTGGCTGATAATCTGAACCAGGCAGAAGTTATTGCACAAGCCGAAAAATATGAGGAAATCGGTGAAGATTCGTTGCTTGACAAGATGATGAAACTCTATGTCTTCGTGCAGGAAACGCATCCGTATCCGACCGTGCGCGTGAAGGAAATCACGCAGTATGCGGCGTCGCCGGAGTATGAAAATATCCTGAACGGACAATATCGGAAGCTCGGCGAAGAGACGCGGCTGAAGCTGGTCGGTGGCAAGATTGACACGCCGCGCGGCAAGCTCTGTGCGAATCCAAAATGCCAACTGGTGTCGTCGGAGATAGATTCGTTTTGCACTTATTGCAGCGCGAATTTGCGTGGCGCACAACTTGTCTGCGGGCAATGCTCGAAGCCAGTGGATGAGGGATGGAAGATTTGCGCAAATTGCGGGAATCAACTGATCGTCGAAGCACTCGGAAATTAAGCCAGATGGAGAAGCCTCTCATGCCACGAACCAACCGCCCAGTACTCGCCGTACTGCTTATCCTCGTTTTCTCTTTCAGCTTCGCGCAATCACGCAACGAAGAACCGGAAATCAAGACCAACGTCAAATTCAAACGCATTGAAGCAATGATTCCGATGCGCGATGGCCTGAAGCTGCACACACTGATTTTCGTACCCGAAAAGAGCAACGAACTGCTCCCCTTCCTGATGCAGCGAACACCCTACGGCGTGGATGGCAGAGCGTCTGACAACATCAATCAAGCCTTTCCTGAACTCATCGAAGACGGCTACATCTTTGTGTTTCAGGACATTCGCGGACGCTACAAATCCGAAGGCGAATTCGTGATGGCGCGTCCGCCACGTATCAATAAAAGCGATCCGAAGTCGTTCGACGAAAGCAGCGACACTTACGACACGATTGAATGGCTGGTCAAAAACGTGCCGAACAACAATGCACGCGTCGGCGTGTTCGGCATTTCGTATCCAGGCTGGACAACAGTGATGGCACAGTTCGATCCGCATCCCGCGCTGAAATGCGTCTCGCCGCAAGCCGCGATGGGCGATGTCTGGATGGGCGATGATTTCTTTCACAATGGTGCATTTCGCTTAAGCTATGGCTTTGAGTACGCGGTCAGTATGGAAAGCGCGAAAGACGGCTATTTCTTTCAGCATGACCGCTACGACACGTATGATTGGTACTTAAAATTGGGGGCGCTTTCCAACGTCAATGACAAATATCTCAACGGCAAAATCCCGACGTGGAATAATTATGTCGCGCATCCGACATACGATCAATTCTGGCAGCAACGTGCGCTCTCAACCCACATCAACAAAGTCACCGTGCCAACGCTGCATGTTATTGGTTGGTGGGATCAGGAAGATTATTACGGTTCAATGAAGGTGTATCAAACGATGGAAAAATACGATTCCAACCACATGAATTTTCTGGTGGTGGGGCCTTGGAATCACGGCGGTTGGGCGCGGAGCAAAGCTGATAGCCTCGGCAAAATTCAATTCGGCAGCGCGACGGGTCGGCATTACAACTACAACATTCAACGCCCGTTTTTTGCGCAATATTTGAAGGGCAAAGGCACAATCAAATTGCCCGAAGCGACGACCTTTCAAACCGGCAGCAATGAATGGCAAGCTCACTCCGCGTGGCCGCCAACGCAAGGCTACAGTGGTCGCAACCTGTATGTGCAGGCCGATGGTAAGCTGTCGTTTAATACGCCGACGACGGATGCAGCGTTTGATGAATACGTTTCCGACCCGAAACATCCTGTCCCCTATCGCGCGCGCCCCATACAAGCGACGTATCATCCGCAAGGCTCGGATTGGCGCACGTGGCTTGTCGAAGATCAGCGCTTCGTCCACAATCGGCCTGACGTGCTGAGTTGGGAAACAGACGTGCTGACCGAAGACCTGACGATCACCGGGCAGATTTTGGTCAAGCTCTTTGCTTCGACTTCGGGCAGCGACAGTGATTGGGTGGTGAAGCTGATTGATGTGTACCCGGAGGAATGGCCGAGCGACCTGCGAATGAGCGGCTATCAATTAATGGTCGCCAGCGAAATCCTGCGCGGTCGTTATCGCAACAGTTTTGAGAAGCCGGAAGCGATTACCCCGAACGAAGTAACGACCTATGATTTCGATATTCGCTGGGCGGATCACACGTTCAAGAAAGGGCATCGTATAATGGTGCAACTGCAAAGCACCTGGTTCCCGCTCTACGACCGCAATCCACAGAAATTTGTGGAGAATATTTTCAAGGCGAGCGATACCGATTATCAGGCAGCGACGCAGCGCGTGTTTCGCTCCAGGCAATCCCCAACCCATCTTGTGTTGCCAATCAGAACCAAATAAAAGTCCGGGCGATTGGGCGCGTATCTGCCGCGCACTTTAGTTACGCGGTGAAGGGCGAAAAAGCGGCTCCTTCATTAACCATGCGGAGGGAACCTTGAATCCATTAGTGTATTGGCTCATCTCGCATACAGTGGCAAAGCGCCTGGCACGGCGCTGCCCCAAATGCTATCGCGTCCAGCTTGTTTCCAAGGAAAAGCTGTCCGAGACTGTCCGCTGCAAATGGTGTAGTGAACCAATTCCACCAAAACCAAAATGAACACTATACAGATCGCAAAATCTGCTTGCGCATTTATCCTTTTGCTTTTCATCGGGAGCGTTTTCTCGCATCCAATACAAGCGCAATCTGTGTCCTTCGCAGATATTCAAAAGCTGCCCAAGCCGCCCGCCGATCACCGCCTTGCCTATGGCGATGATCCGTTGCAGTTTGGTGAATTGCGCTTGCCCAAGACCAAAGGTAAGCATCCTGTGGTGGTTGTTGTACACGGTGGTTGCTGGTTCGCCGAATATGATTTGCATCATTTGGCCGCGTTTTCCGACGCGTTGACGAAACTTGGCGTCGCGACGTGGACAATCGAATATCGCCGCATCGGAGATAAAGGTGGCGCGTGGCCGGGGACATTTCAGGATGTTGCAAAAGGCACCGATTACCTGCGCGAAGTGGCGAAAAAATATCCACTGAATTTACGTCGCGTTGTTGTGATTGGGCATTCGGCGGGCGGGCAATTGGCGTTGTGGTTGGCGGCGCGCAAGAACCTGCCGAAGACCAGCGAATTATATTCCGCGCACCCGTTGCCATTGGTGGGTGTCGTATCGTTAGCAGGAATTTCTGACCTCAAAAAATATCGTCCGAACTGTGATGAGTCGGTCACTAAATTGCTGGGCGGATCGCCCGCAGAGTTCGCCGACCGTTATCAACAGACCTCGCCAATTGAGTTGTTGCCCCTGAAAGTTCCGACGATTTTAATGCACGGGAAGCAGGATCGAATTGTGCCGATTGAATTAGGGCGAGAGTTCCAGCAAAGCGCAAAGCGGAAAGGTGATGATGTGACCTTGCTGACGCTGGACACGACGGGGCATTTTGATTGGATTTCACCTGTCGCGCCCGTATGGGAAATCGTCACAACGAGTGTGCGCTCGCTTCTCAAGCTGAAATAGGTGTCGCTTATTTCCCCACCAATTCGCCGCGCTTCTCTTCGTACAACTGGATGCTTTTTTCGATGATATGACAGGCATCGAAGCGTCCCATAAACCGCTCGACTTTGACCCTTTTGTTTTCCAGCGCCTTGTAATCTTCAAAGAAGCGCTGCACCGATTTCAGCCGATGTTCGGGCAATTCGGAAATGTCGCGGTAGTGCCGATATTCGGGGTCGTCGGCGTGAACGGCAATGATCTTGTCGTCCTCTTCATTCTCATCAATCATCTGCATCACGCCAATGGTTTTCGCGCGAATAATGCACAGCGGCACGACTTCGGTTTGTCCCAGCACCAACACATCGAGCGGATCATTGTCATCGCAATAGGTGCGCGGCAGGAAGCCATAGTTGGCCGGATAATGCACCGAACTGAAGAGCACACGATCCACGCGTAACAATCCTGTGACCTTGTCCAATTCATATTTCACATTTGAGCCAATCGGGATTTCGATGACTGCATTAAAGTATTCGGGGACGTCTTTTCCTAAATCTACATCGTGCCAGGGATTCATGCCATTTCCTTTTTCATTAGCGCTTCGGAGCCAGAGAAATTAACTGCTTGGGAGTCATCATCCAGCGCAACACAGCGGGTTGGTGTGCAGGTAAGGCATCCACTTCGACCAAACAAAGCGAGCCTTTTTTGAATTCAAAATGAGCCGTAGGGACGCCCGTTAACAACAGTGAGGTCATTTCTGACAGATCGGGCATGTGTCCTACGATCAAGGCCTTCTCAAATCCGTAGGCTCCGATGTCGGTGAACACTTCAGGATTGCGATACGGCGGATGAGCGAAGGGGCGTCCGGCGGCCAGGTTTTCAATCGAGATAATGTTGTCGGCATCGAATTCATACACTTCGGCGACAGCTTGCGCGGTTTGGCGAGTACGCAGGTAGGGGCTGGTGAAGATCAAATCGAAATCAATGCCGAGCTTTTGCATGCCACGCGCTTCATCGCGCATTTTCTTCCAGCCTTCTTTCGTAAGCGGACGGTCCGCATCCCGCGCAAAGCCTGCGCCAAAGTCAGCCGCGATTCCGTGTCGGAGTAGATATAAGTGCATAGTCACTTGCGCCCTTTTGGTTTGCGCCAATATTGGAATTCGTCGGCGTGAACTTCGTATTCCAATTCGCTGAGCCGCATCTGTATGCGCTCCTGCGCATCGGCGACGCCTTTGTTGTAAATACAGGGGCCAATCTCTTCGAGGATGAATCCCAGCAACGCGCCCGCCGCCAAATTGCCGAGCGGCTCTTCCATATTCACCTCGAAATATTTTTGCAGCGATTCGAGCGCAGTTTGTTTTGCTTCTTTGGTCAGCTCAATGGTCATACGTTCTCTTTTTTTCCCTAATTTATAGCCGTGTTCCGCTGGGTATGCCTGCGCCCTCGCAGGCTGGACGCGGCGGCAGTGACGTTCTGGCCCGTGAGAGTTCGCGTGGCCTGCGTGCTCGCGCGCCGCACCCAGCGGTCGCACGCACTGGCAAACCACTATATGCGCCAGCAATTAACATCAGATCAGGCATTTCTGGTATGTCAATAACGGCCTCGCAACCAAGCCCGACCAAAGAACAGTAAGACAAATACAAGCGGCACCCCATTTAGCACTAAAGCGAAGACTCCAATTCCCAATAACTTTCTTTGTTTCTTAATACTTATTATCGCCACTAAAAAACCAACCAAACACGCAATGCCCGTAAAAAAGAAAAGCCTGAGCATTTCTGCGATAACTATCAAGGCAACAACGTGGGCATTATCAGGATCAGGATGCAATTCAATGTCTTGCCAAAATTCCCGATAAGCAACTTTTTCCGCACCATCTGATTCGCTTGGAGCCACTGGGTACAGTTTCGGATTATTGCCAGTCACATTGATGTACGCTGCAGGGACGCGCAAGAAGGTCGTCATATTCTTGAAATGTTCTTCCAGAAAAGAAATGGCTTTCGTATAACCGTTATCGGTCTTATATGCGGCGTATTTTTTCAGTTCGTCCAGTTTCTCCTGCGCCTCCGTTGCGGTGGTCGGGCCGTCAAAGATGTCCCACACTTTGCACAAGAAGCCGCGCAGGTAGGACATCTCTGGTTGTTGCGTGAGGACCTCCTGCATCGTTACTTTCTCTTGCGCCGAGAGATTTTCTTCGGCTTTGAAAAACAGGTAGCGGTGTTGCCATAAATGCGCCGCCATCTTTTTCAATTTCTCGGCGTACCATTTGGTTGCGGCGGCTTCTCCACGCGTTTTGAGATCGCGGCGATGGCAGCGGAATTCGCCCCACACCTTGCGCCAGATGTTTTGCAGGATGTGAAAATAGTCATATTGAATTTCGGCCTGCGGGTAAACCGCGCCGATGGCATTAAAGTAAGCCTGACAATGATCAATATAAAAGCTCGTGAACTTGAGTCCGAGCCGTTGGAACCGTGCCAGAAAGGGTTTGACGTGTTCTTCGTCGCGCTTTTCCACTTGCTCGGCGGCCAGGATGCGCCCGTGTTCATCTTTCAGGACTAACACGCAGGCCTCTGTGCCCAGCGGGAAAAGTTCATCGAAATGACCCTGGGTAATCGGCTTTCGTTGCTGGAGTAACTTAACCATTTCGTCTTCTGAAGGTAAGTTATCGGCGACTTCCTCGCCCCAACGATCAAGCGCTGATTTGGAGACCGTCAAGTGAAACAAAACGCTCATCAACCAACTGGCTTTGCGCGTACCTAACCCGGCGATGATGCATAAGAAAACCCCCAGGCGTAAAGCGACGTCGGAGACTTTGCGTTTGGTACAAAGCCCGTGGACTTGCGGCGTGAAATTAACCCGTTGACCCGGCGCGCTGAGGTAGTAACCATCTGCCGTGGTAATACGATAAACCAACGGCCAGGCAAAAGCCGAAAGTTCCTGTACCTCATATAAATGAGAACTGCCGCAATGTCGAAGGGGGCCGCAAAACCGAAACTAGCCCATACTGAGCATGAGTCTTGGCGAAGATCACTAATTCATAAGCTGCTAATATCAGCTTTCGCAATTTGGCTGATTTATGTCCTACGCAGGACGCCTAACTAAAATTTCACTCGCTCATACAACTCCGTCAGCGTCAGTGTGATATTCAGCGATTCCAATTGCACTTCGCCTTCCAGCCCTTCATGTTCGAGGCGCAACCAACGGTCTTCGGCTTTGCTTGATATATTGGATGACGTATGGGCGATCCTGTGCAACCAGCAAATATTCCCGAAAGCTTTCGATAGATTGATAGGCAGTGAACTTCTTGCCGTGATCGTAATTTTCGGTGGAGGGCGACAAAACCTCAATAATCAACACCGGATTCACTAATCGGGTCTGTCCTTGAAATTCATCGAAAATGGATTCGCCACAAGCTACCGAAGCATCAGGGTAACGATATGGGAATGCCGCCGGAACACTGATGCGCATATCAGAATGGAAAGCCTCGCAATCGCTCCCGCGCAATTTCCGTTGCAGATATTCATACGCATTGCCGCTAATGCGGTGATGGCTCGAACTACTGCCCGCCATCGCAAATACTTCGCCATCGAAATACTCGTAGCGTTCCTCCGAGCTTTTTTCGAGTTCAATATATTCGTCAATCGTGTAATACGTTTTCGGCAACGCTGACATACGACTTTCCTTTCACTCAAATCCGCTGAAACGCTTTCTCGATCTCGCGTGCGGTCATCCGCAAAATAATCGGTCTGCCGTGCGGACACGTCGCGGGATTGTTGCACTTCAACAACTCATCAATCAACCAGGGCATTTTCTCCGGCGTCAGGATCATATTGATTTTGATGGCGGCGCGACACGCGAGTCCAGCCGCAATTTCAGCGCGAATCTCATCCATCGTCAAGCCGCGCCGCTCCTGCTCAATCGCTTCGAGCAGCGAAATCAACAACGCTTTGGCCGCATCTTTCGGAATCGCTGGCGGGAATCGCTTTGACCGCAATTGTACGCCCGGAAAGCTGGCCAATTTCAAAGCCATTCGCTTCCAACTCCGGCGCAAGTTGATCGAAGGCGGAGGCTTGCGCAGGCGTCAGATCAATCGTTTCGGGCAGTAACAACCGCTGTGATTCGATCTGCTTGGCGTTGAGCTTTTGCCAATGCTGCTCGAACAAAATCCGTTCGTGCGCGACGTGCTGGTCAATCGGCATGAAGCCGACACGATCCACCGCAATGATGAAGCTATTGTGCATTTGCCCCAGCGGTTTGATGTCGTCGGGAATCAACGACAAATCGTTCGCAGGCTTGAGCGGCGAATGCGAAAAGTCCGCGCCCTTGGTGCCAAGACAGCCAATGCGAATGCCATAGCGAATCGGCGTGAAATGGCTTTGCGATTGGGTGACAGCGGGGATGTCGGCGAGGGATTCTGTGCGTCGTTAAGTTGATGCGGGGTTGTGCGAGTTGCGAAGGTGCAGCAGGCGGGACGCCTGCGCTCCCAGGCGCTTCGCGGTCTTCGGGCAATTCCGTATTGGGGCTTTGCGCGTACAACGCGGCGACCATTTCTTCGCGGGTGAGTTTTGGCTCTTGATACGCTTCGCCCGTAGGCATAGGACGCGCATAACTCGACGGCTCTGACACGCGCGGCAGCGTCAGGCTCGGCTCCAACGAAGTCAGCGGCGTGACCGCAGCTTTTGCACCGCCAATCGAAGTTCGGATCGCATCGCGCACCGTGTCATACACAATGGTCGAGCGCACAAATCGCACTTCGGTTTTCGCAGGATGCACATTGACATCCACATCGCCCGGCGGCACTTCGACAAACAACATCGCCGACGGATACACGCCCGCAGGCATCATCGCGCGATAGGCTTCGGTCAACGCGCGGCTCAAAACCTTGTCGCGCACGTAGCGACCATTGACGAAGAAATACTGTGCATCTTTCGTCGTGCGCGTGACCGAAGGCGAAGAGACAAAGCCGCTCACGCGCGTTTCGCCTGCTTCGCCGTAGCACTTCAATCAACGCATCCACAAAATCGCCACCGAACAATTGATACGCACGCTCGCGCACCGTTTCGACGGGCGTAGTGCTGATACTTTCGCGTCCATTGTTCGTCAGCGTGAAGGCGAGTTTCGGATTCGCCAGCGCGTAATGCGTGACGAGGTTGGCGATGTGAAAGCTTTCAGTCGCTTCGGATTTCAGAAACTTGAGTCGCGCCGGAACATTAAAAAACAAGCTCTTGATTTCAAATTCGGAGCCGCGCGCAAACGCCGCATCTTTCACATTCAGCATTTTGCCGCCGTGAATTTCGACCTGTGTGCCGACTAAATCATTCGCCGTTTGCGTAAGCAATTTCACCTTGCTGACCGCCGCAATCGAAGCCAACGCTTCGCCGCGAAAGCCGAGCGTGACAATCGAACCTAAATCATCAGCGGTTTTAATCTTGCTGGTCGCGTGCCGCTCAAATGCCATGATCGCATCATCGCGCATCATCCCTTCGCCGTCGTCCGAGATGCGAATCAAACGCCGCCCGCCCGATTCGATGTCTACTCGAATGCGCGTGGCGTGCGCGTCAATCGCATTTTCGATGAGTTCTTTGACAATCGAAGCGGGCCGCTCGACGACTTCTCCGGCGGCGATTTGATTGGCAAGTTGATCTGGTAGAACACGAATTTTGGACATCAATTATTTTTGGGAAGCGTAATCAATCTAAGGTTGCTTGGATTGAATTGCTCATGAGAGCATACCCCATGCGAATCAGCATAAACACCAACAGTAAAGAACCCAGCAAGAAAAAAATCGCGCGGCAGACTTTTAGAACTTTATCCGCCCAGCTTGCTTCCGGTTTTGGGGTAACGTCCATAAACATCCCTTGATGAATCATCAAAAATGCAGTGAAGGTACAAACCAAACTCAGGTTAAATGTCGGCATATGAACTTCATTATCGAAATACACATTGTACATTCCCGCAGAAAAAAAGATTATCTCGGAAAGCCTTTCTATGATTCCTAACCGCTGCTGCCAAGAAAAAGTAGCTACCTTCTCCAACCACATCCCCGAATAGACCATCATGGCTCGCCCAATCAACAAGAAGTAAAAATTAAAAAAGACCACGTGAATGAGATACGCAGTCTCTTTCGATGGCTGATAATCCAGGATTTTCATGCTCGTTCAAGCCGCCCAATCTTCGACCTGCAAGGTGGGAATTTTGCCGAAGTCTTTGAGATTGCGCGAAAGCAAGGTGGCGTTGTTGGCCATCGCAATCGCCGCGATTTTCAAATCCATTGTGCCGACGCGGAGGCGTTGTTTTTGAAGATCTTGAAAAACCGCTGCGGCTTGTTCATCAAAATCCAAAACGATCATCTCACCATAGTCAATCAACAACTGCTTGAGCTTTTTATACCGCTCAACTTGCTCTGCAACCGAGCGCGATTTTGCCAGCCAGGCTAACCATCCTTTGGCCTGCTCTTCAAACGTGATGATCGTGGTAGCACGCGCAAAACGAACCAGCCGAAATCGTAATCGCTCCGCCTCATGTCCACTCTTTCTTTGCAGCAAAGACACATGATCGGTATCAAGAATATACATTTCAGCGCCCTCGCTTTTTTGCGCTATTTTTCGCTTTTGCTTTAGCGGGTTTCGGGCGGAAAGATTCCCGATATTTTCGTCCTAACTCCATCGCGGCGTCGAAATCTGGGTCATTTTCAAATGACCCAAAAATCTTATCTGTCCAGTTGGATTTATCTTTTTCTACAGATTGCTTGAAAGCTGAAAATTCTTCTTCCAGTGCGGTTACGCGCAACGCTAAATTTGAACGAGGCATACTTACTCCTTTCGATTCTTTCAGTCTATTTCCAAGAAGTTTTTGGGGCGCAACGACTCACGATATGCTCGACCGTATTCAATCACCTGATCGTACTCGGGAAAATCGGCATAAATGCCAAACGTTTCGGTCAGCCAATTGATTTGTGCCTTGTCGCTTGACGCCACCTGTTTTTTGAGTTGAGCAATATCCGCTTCGATTGCGGCAAATCGTGCATCTACATTTGATCTTGCCATATTATCTTCCTTTGGCTACTTGAGTTTTCTTTGCCGCTTTCCTGGTTTTCTTTTTCGCAGGTTTGGGGCGTTGCGCTGCTCGGTATTTTCGCCCCAACTCCATTGCCTTGCCATAGTCAGAAGAATTATCAAACACGCCCCAGCGTTGCTCCCACCAAGGCAACAACACCAAGTCTGAGCTTCCCATAACGTCTCCTACGAAAACTCGACGGTCTTAATCTTCAACTCATCCAATTGCTTCTTGTCCACCTCGCTCGGACTATCCGTCATCAAATCCGAACCGCTCGCCACTTTCGGGAAGGCGATCACTTCGCGCAGCGATTTCGCGCCTGCGAGCAGCATAGCAAACCGATCTACGCCCAGTGCGATGCCGCCGTGTGGAGGCGTGCCGTAGCTCAGCGCATCCAGGAAGAAACCGAATTTTTCGCGTGCTTCTTCTTCGCTCAAACCTAAAGCCTGGAAGATTTTCGCCTGCACGTCGGAGCGGTGAATTCGGATGGAGCCGCCGCCAAGTTCGCTGCCATTGAAAACCAAGTCATACGCCTTCGCGCGCACTTTGCCCAAATCGCCTTCCAGGTTGTTGATATCTTCGTCAATCGGCGACGTGAACGGATGGTGCTTGGCGTAATAGCGCTTGTCGTCGGCGTGATACTCGAACATCGGGAAAGTCTACGACCCAGAGCAATTTGTTTTCGGCTTCGTTCGTGAGATTTTCGCGGCGGGCGATTTCCAGACGGACTTGTCCCATCGCGTTGCATGCGGTTTCCCATTCGCCGCCGATCATCAGCACGGCATCGCCGACGGATTGCACCGACAGCTTGATTGATCGCGGCAATGCCGTCTGCACCCAAGAACTTCGTGAGTGCAGATTTGCTCTCGCTTTCCAAAATCTGAATGTACGCCAAACCGCCCGCGCCATGACGTTTCGCGTGTTCACCAATCTCGTCGTACTGCTTGCGCGACCATGTGGCTGCACCTTTCACGACCAGAGCCTTGACCGCGCCGCCTTTGGCTACGGCATCGGCGAAGACGGGGAACGCGCTGCTTGCAAATTGCTCAGACAAATCCTGCATCTCCAAACCAAAGCGCAGATCGGGTTTGTCGGAGCCGTATTTGTTCATTGCGTCGTTGTACGGCATGCGCTGAAACGGGCGCGCGGGTTCGTCGTGGCCTGCGGCTTTGAAAACGGCGCAGACCATTCCCTCGACGATTTCAAACACGTCGTCGGGCTGGACGAAACTCATCTCCATATCAATCTGTGTAAATTCGGGCTGGCGATCCGCGCGTAAATCTTCATCGCGGAAGCAACGAGCGATTTGGAAATACTTGTCATAGCCGCCGATCATCAGCAGTTGCTTAAAGAGCTGAGGCGATTGCGGCAAGGCGTAAAACTTGCCCGGAGCCGTACGAGCAGGAACCAAATAATCACGCGCGCCTTCGGGCGTAGATTTCGTCAGAATCGGCGTTTCAATTTCAAAGAACCCGCGCGAATCAAGGTAATCGCGCACCGCCAATGTCAGTTTGTGGCGCAGGCGAAAATTCTTTTGCATCTCGACGCGGCGCAAATCCAGATAGCGATATTTCAGGCGGAGTTCTTCGCTTGCCACACAATTTTCCAGTTCAAAGGGCGGCGTCTGTGCATCGTTGAGGAATTTAATTTCGGTCGCAGCGACTTCGACTTCGCCCGTGGCCATCACGGGATTGAAATTCGCTTCGTCGCGGTTGATACACGTCCCCGTCACAGCAATGACGAATTCGCGGCGCACCTGTTTGGCCTTCGCCAACAGCTCCGCATTAACGCTTTCGTTGCAGACGATTTGCGTAATGCCTTCGCGGTCGCGCAGGTGAATGAACAGCAATTGCCCTTGATCGCGGTAGCTGTTGACCCAGCCCATCAAGGTGACGGTTTGCCCGGCGTGTGCGGTGCGCAATTCGCCGCAGTTATGAGTGCGTTTGGTTTGTCCTAAATGATCTAACATAAGTGATGGTCGGTGGTCGGTGGTCGGTGGCTGGTGGTCGGATTTCAACCAACCACCAGCCACCAGCCACTAGCCACCATTGAGTTTTGATTTGATTGACTCCAAGTCTAAAGATTCCTGTTCGCCGGTGGCCATATTTTTCAGACCGTAGGTTTTGGTGGCAACTTCGTTGTCGCCAATAATTAAGGCATAGCGGGCGCGAAACTTGTTCGCTTGCGCCATCGCTTTTTTCATTTTGCGTTCTTCAAATTCCAGCGCGACACTCACCCCCGCATTGCGTAATTCACGTGCAATCAACAGGGACTCTTGTCGTGCGGCTGCACCTAGATACACGATGAACACATCTGCGGCAGAAGCGTTGCGCAAGCGTTCGGCTTCCTCCGGCGGAATCGAAAGCACCATGCGATCCAAGCCAAAGGCAAAGCCGAACCCTTTGGCAGGCGGCCCGCCAATCGTTTCGGAAAGTCCGTCGTAACGGCCTCCGCCGACGATGGTGTTTTGCGCGCCCAAACTGCCGCCGATGATTTCAAACGCCGTGCGTGTGTAGTAATCCAGGCCGCGCACCATTCGCGGATTCACCGTGTAAGCAATGCCGCGTGCGTCGAGATGCGCTTTGAATTGCTCAAAGTGCGTGTGCGAAGCCTCGTCCAACGAATCCGTGATCGTCGGCAGTTCGGCAATCAACGTCTGACAATGCGGATTCTTGCAATCGAACATTCTGAGAGCGTTGGTTTCGTAACGATGGTTGCAATCGTCGCAGAATTTGTCCAAATGCTGAGCCGCCGCCGCGCGCAATTTCTCGATGTATGCCGGACGCGAAGTCGCATCGCCAACCGAGTTGATCAGCAATGTCGTGTCCTTGATTTTTAATTCGTCCAGCATCCACGTCAACATCTCGATCACTTCGGCTTCGATGGCCGGATCATCATGGCCCAGAACTTCAACGCCAATTTGATAGAACTGGCGGAAGCGTCCGGCCTGCGGACGTTCGCGGCGAAACATCTGGCCGATGTAATAGAGCTTCGTCACTTCGCCCTGCGCTTTGTCGTTGTACATCTTGTGCTGAATGTAGGCGCGTACGACGGACGCAGTATTTTCCGGGCGTAGCGTCAGCGAAGTGTGATCACTGTCCTTGTCAATGAATGTGTACATTTCTTTGTGGACGATGTCAGTTGCTTCGCCCACACCGCGCGCAAAGAGTTCGGTTTTCTCGAAGATCGGCGTGCGGATTTCCTCGCAGCCATAGCGCCGGAACGCTTCACGCGCGACGGCTTCAACACGCAGCCAGAGCGGCATGTCTACGGGTAAAATGTCTCGTGTGCCTTTGACGGTTTGAATCATAATTGCCCTAAGCTAATAGCCTTTAGCCTTTAGCCTTTAGCCAGAAAATTATCCTTATCCTGCTGAAAAGGCTAATAGCTAATAGCTAAAGGCTATTAGCTAAGAAAATTGAATCGCGCATTCTAGCACAGAGATTCAGACTCGTCGCAGCCTTTTGTGGGCAAAAAGGGGAGGAAACCCAGGCCGCCCAAGGGATTAAGCCGCCATCGTTTCAGTGAAGGAATGGCGGGCGGATTTGTCGGCTTGTAAGCGGAGTTGTGCGGCATCCAGTAACTGCTCAAGCGTCTCGCCGTCCACCCCTAGCTGCACTTGGCTGAGGCTGATGCCAAAAACGGCATCTTCTACGGATAACAGGAAGGAGCGGCTTTCAATCATCGCGCTTTGAATACGAGCACTAAGCTGACTGGCGGTCTCAGGCAAAATATCGGGCATCAGCACGACAAATTGATCGCCGAGGAAATGCACTAAAGTGTCAGATTTCCTCAGTTGCACTTTTATCACCGCTGCAATTTCGCCGACCACGACATCGGTGCGCTTGTTTTCAGCTCTTTCCGTAACCTGTCGGAAGCCGCTCACATCGGCCAGCAGCAATGTCAGCGGATGGGCGGAGGAAAGCGCTTTTGCCTGCGCGAAGTGCGTCTGCAGGTAGCGCGCATTGGGCAACCCCGTTAAGACATCCGTCAGGGCCTGCCGCTGCGCTGTGAGGAGTTTCTTGGCGCTACTCAGCACATCGGAAATTAACGCAGTGGCACGTTGCAGACGATAAATCTGGTCGCCGTCAAACGACTTCAGCGTCTGCGAATACAGCGTGAGGGCACCCAACAAATCGTTGTTTTTTATCACCGGAAAGACGGCGACGGTTTGATAACCACTTAATCCAGCCCCTTCTTTGCGGCTCAACTCTAAGGCAAATATATCTAACGCCGGATCAGTATTGGCAAAATGATTTTGATTCGCCAAGGTCCAGCCAGTCACCCCTTCGCCAGGTTTGAGATGTAACCCCGCAAATTTCTCCGCCTGCATGCCAGTGGCAAATTCGACCTGCGCCACGCGATGATCGTCATCCAACCAATAGAGAACACACGTATCGTTTTCTGCGTCGAAGGGAATAACACTGTCAAGCAAGCTGGTAAAAATAGTCATCGCTTGCTTGATGTCCAACACGCCCGCCAATTGTTGGGCAATCTCAAAGAGCGCGTAGTTGCCTTGCGTGAGTTGTCGCGCTTCGTGAATCGTTTGCGCAAAAGCGGGTTGCAAAGATTTCTCCCCGACAACTTCAGTGACAGATTTAGTGCCCTTGCTCTTTTCGATTTCTTCAGCAATTTGCGTGGCATGCTGTTCCTGCGCCAGCGTGTCAACGCGTGCGTCGAATTCCGCTAAATGCGCCACCAGCAGGTCTATTACCTGAGGATCGTAGGCCTTGCCGCGCTCAGCGCGCAACGCATCCAGGGACTGTTCACGCGTCAACGCTTTACGATATTGCCGATCTTCACACCGGGACTCATAGCCATCCAGCACGGCAAGCACGCGCGCTGTCAAAGGAATCGCTGTCCCCGCCAATTGATCAGGATAGCCAGTGCCGTCCCATCGCTCATGATGATGCCGAACCACGGGGACCAGCGGATACGGAAGCTGAATTTGCTCAAGGATCTGGGCACCAACAATCGTGTGAAGCTGCATTTTCTTATGCTCGGCAACTGTCAACTTGCCGGGTTTGTTCAAAATATAATCGGGCACAGCCACATTGCCAATCTCATGCAACAGCGCGCCGACGTGCAAGGCCTTGCTTTCCGGTTCCGACAGTCGTAGTAGCTGCGCCAGCCCATCCGCGTAAATCTGCATACGCGCAACACGGCGCGATACTCCTTGTTTCTTGGCATCTACTGCCGTGATGAACGCTTCCAAGGTGCGCTCGTGCATGGCATTGATTTCTTCCGCGTGGCGGCGGGCATTCTGAATATTTTTGACGTAAGGGGACGTAATCGCATGCGCGGTAGCCATCAACGGAAGGATTGATAAAATCGCCCAGAAGCCATAGTAATAAACCAAGGCATTCACAATCGCTGCAATCAAAATACCAGCGAGTGCCGTGATCAGTGACCAGGCATATTCCCTAATCCACGACAAGCCAGAGCATTTTCCCTGGTCGCAACGCCAACGTCGTTAACATAAAGGCGATGCTGAAGACTCCTTGCAAGAGACTAAAAAAAAGTAAGGCTAGGAGGTAAATGAAAAAGGTCTTTCGGCTGAATTGTAGCGATTGAAGCGAACCGAAACATAATGTAACAATAAAGGCAGAAAGAGTAGACCGAGCAGCAAGTTGATGCGACAACCCAGGCAATATATAATTTTTTTCCTTTGGCATATTGGATATATTGGATAGTTTCGCTAAAGGTCAACACTGCTGTGACCAGAATCGCATCATCAATTCCGCTTAATAAAAATGAGAGGTAAATGAAAGCCTCTGAAATTGTTATCAACGTCACTGTGGTTGAGCGACTAACAACGTCAGTAAATGTGACTCGGCTCAAAATTAAGGAGAGGACTGCTAAAATCAAAGCCTCCATCCTAAATGGACGAGCCACTGCTTGATAGGCTGAAAAAATAATTACTCCTAACCCAATACCCGATAGGATTAGGCGGTAATATTTCTCATAGCGTCTGTCTTGTAGGTGGACCATAGGTCAGGACTTTGGCAAAAGGCGGTAAAAGGCGGGGCAGCAACACACGCACAAAGGATAAAACAAAGTATTCACGAAAAAATAATAACTTTTTGATTTCACCAGGGGCCGAATACCAAGTATTCAAGAGGGTACCTAATACCCCTAATACCCATGTCAATCCTACACTAGTGCGCATACCGAATATCCATCTCAAATAGCCGTACCTAATCACCCCATCGCTCAACTTCGCTATTTAACTCTTTATTCACCAAAACATTACAGACAAATTCTATTTCTCTACTAATATAATTGCATTTGTGGTCTGCTATTTGCTCTCTTTAGGTAGTGGCCGGTTTTAGTTTATCTAAACAATCCCTCAAATATAAGGAGAAAAGTATATGGAAAACATTGAACTCATTGTTGAAGAAATGGAAGAAGTAGTTGCTCCCTGGTGCTATCGTTGGTGACTAACAAATTTATCAACAACCCACGGCTTTTGATTCTCAGTTCTATGAACAGAAAATCAACATCCCCATAGCAAGACACAGGCAAGTTGCCTGTGTCTTGCTATTTGCGTACCCTTCGTTGACACCCCCAAGCTACTCTCTTTGCCCAGAATCTCCTCACCAGATTGCTTTCTTTCCCAAGCTGCGGCACATTCTTGGCTGAATTTTTCACAGGAGACCTAGCCCATGCTTCGCAGCTTTCGTAGCTTTTCCCCAACAATCGCCCCACATTGCTTCATTGCCGACACCGCAATAGTTATCGGTAACGTAACCCTCGGCGAGCATTCGTCCGTCTGGTTCAATGCTGTCATTCGCGGCGACGTAGACAAAATCACTATTGGGCATCACACCAACGTTCAAGACCTGACCATGGTGCATGTCACGGGTGGCTTGGCCTGCACCAATATCGGCAATTATGTGACGATTGGGCATAGCGCGGTGATTCACGGCTGCACGATTGAGGATCGCTGTTTGATTGGGATGGGTGCGAAAGTGTTGGATTATGCAGTCATTGGCACTGAATCCATCATTGCCGCAGGCACAGTCGTGCCGCCAGGAATGATCGTTCCTCCACGTTCGATGGTCGTAGGAGTGCCGGGCAAAATCAAAAAGACGCTTTCCGAAGAAGAAGTGAAACAACTCGACCACTTCTGGCAAGCTTACATCGAACTCAAAGAAACCTATTTGCTTGAGTCTGAAGAAGTCTAGGTAAGCTCAGATTTTTCCAAGTTTCACCTGGCGCAACGCTTCATAGAGGACAATGCCTGCTGAGGTAGCCAGATTCAGCGACCGCACGCGCTCATTCGGCATCGGAATCATTAAACAGTGCTCGCGATAAGTCTGCAAGAGTTCTGCGGGTAATCCCTTTGTCTCTCGCCCAAACACCAGCACATCACCAGGTGCAAATTGAAATTCAGAGTACACGTGCGGCGCATCAGTTTCGACAAATAAAAATCGCGCTTCCGGTAAGGCGGCAAATAAATCCTCCAGGCGGCGATGATAATGAATTTCTGCGTCGTACCAATAATCTAGTCCTGCCCGCATTACGGCCCGCCGATCTGTCCGAAAGCCAAGCTGCCCCACCAAATGCAACGGCGTAAAAGTCGCCAAACAAGTGCGCGCGATATTGCCGGTGTTCGGAGGGATTTCAGGTTCAATCAGGACGACGTGAAACGGCGAAGGGGTTTCGTAACGAATATTCATAAATCAACAAGCTGCGCGCGATCCAACACGGCCAGCAATTCCTGCTGCGCAGCTTCGACCGCCGCTTCCAGTTTCGATTCCAGCGTCACGCGCACGCGATACTCAGGCAAGGTAAAATTTGGGTAGGAGCCAATCGCAACGTTCGGATGCGCGTCCGCTAAGCTTTGCAGACGCGCGGCAATATCGAATTCGTCTTCCAGCGTATAAACGATTCGCAGGAAGAATGGCGCGACGCGAAAGCGTTCCCGAATGGCGATAAACTTTTTGCGAAATAACTCCGGCACGCCAGGAAAAATGTACACATTGCCACAAGCCAGCACCGGATATTTCAGATCCTCGCCATAAATTAAATCTGTTCCGGCGGGCACATCCGCCATGCCGAGTCGGGTCTCATCAATTCCTTCCCCAAAATAACGACGCAGCAATTTTTCCAACTCAGGATGCCGGACAATTGGCTGGTCAAACGCGCGCGCAATGCTCGTGATCGTCACATCGTCGTGCGTCGGCCCTACACCGCCGGATGTAAACACATAATCAAAGCGCGCCGACAAATCTTTGGTCGCCGCCGCAATCTGTTCGGGTTCGTCAGGGATCGTGAGGATGCACTGCAACGCGACACCAAGTTCGCGCAATTCGCCAATCAGGAAACGGGCATTTTGTTCTTCCACCTTGCCGCTGAGAACTTCGTTTCCGATCACTAAAATAGCTGCCGTAGGGACAATCATAACCATCGCATCTTAAAGCAAGGCGCTGGTGAATTGCTAGATTTAGCAGTTTGCAGTTATAGTACCGCTTCACAATTCCTGTATTAATGGTGGTCGTAAGCAGTAACCCGAAGACAGCAAGTGTAAAGGTCTGACTACCTATTACCGACTACCAACAACCGACTGCTTTTATGGACAAACTTATTATCGCAGGGCGCGAATTCAATTCCCGCCTGATCATTGGCACAGGCAAATATCGCACGAACGAAGAGATGGTGGACGCTTTCGAGCGCAGCGGGGCAGACATGATTACTGTCGCGGTGCGGCGCGTAAACCTGACCGACCGTTCCAAGCCTTCCTTACTGGATTTTATTGACCTCAAGAAGTTCTCGCTGCTACCTAACACAGCGGCTTGCTACACCGCCGAAGAAGCAATTCGCACCGCGCTGCTCGCGCGCGAGGTCGGGATGTCCGATTGGGTCAAAGTCGAGGTTATCGGCGATCAGAAAACGCTCTTCCCTGACAACGAAGCGACGCTCGCCGCCACTAAAGTTTTGGTCAAAGAAGGCTTCACCGTGTTGCCTTATTTCGGCGATGACTTGATTATGGCCAAGAAGCTGATTGATGCGGGCGCGGCGGCGGTAATGCCACTTGCCGCACCGATTGGTTCCGGTTTGGGCATTCAGAATCCGAACAACTTGCGCATTATGCGCGAGCAAATCACGGCAGTTCCCATCATTGTAGACGCCGGTGTCGGCACGGCTTCTGATGCGTGCTTTGCGATGGAGCTTGGCATTGATGGCCTGCTGATGAACACCGCCATTGCCGAAGCAAGCAAGCCCGGCGACATGGCTGAAGCAATGAACCTGGCAGTAAAGTCCGGGCGTTTGGCTTATCTTTCAGGTCGCATGCCGAAGCGCTTATACGCCAGCGCCAGCAGTCCCATCGAAGGCGTAGTGCGGTAACATGCCATAGGCGGCTCGCCTGTCGCGCGAATTCACTCAACTAAGTTTTAAATATAGCTGCAACCATCCAGCGCAAGCATAGGCAAGTCGCCTGTCCTACATCAACTATGAATCGAAATACACTCACCCGTGAAATGCTGGCCGAGTTTCTTGGCACGTTTGTCCTTATCGCCTTTGGCGCAGCCAACGTCGCGCAAGTCTTGTTGAGCCACGAAAAAAATGGCTTCTACCTGTCTATCAATATTGCCTGGGGCATTGCGGTGATGATGGGCATCTTTGTCGCAGGCGGGGTTACAGGGGCGCATATCAACCCCGCCGTCACGTTTGCGAATGCCGTACATCGCGGTTTCCCCTGGCATAAAGTTGGCCCCTATTGTGCGGCGCAAGTCGCAGGGGCCTTTTGTGGTGCCGCCACAGCCTTTACAATTTACCGTGAAGCTTTCAATAATTTCGATCAGGGTGTGCGTCACGTTGCCGGTGAACTTGGCACAGCAGGAATTTTCGCCACCTACCCTGCGCCCTATCTTTCGATCTTTGGCGGCTTCGTGGATCAATTCATTGGCACAATGATGTTAATGCTCGTCATTTCGGCCATTGGTGATGCGCGTAATAATCCGGCGCTGGGGAATCTGGGACCAATTGCCGTTGGCTTATTAGTCATCGTAATTGGCGCGAGCATGGGCATGAACGCGGGCTATGCAATCAATCCGGCACGTGATTTAGGGCCACGACTATTCACCTTTGTAGCTGGTTGGGGCACCGAGGTCTTTCGCGCAGGCGGTTACTACTTCTGGGTTCCGATAGTGGCACCAATTTGTGGGGGGATTGCAGGCACGTGGATTTATGACTTGTTCATAGGGAAACGGTTTCCGGCGGAATCATAATTACGCGGCCAGGCGATATTGATTCAAATAGGGCTGGGCCGCTTCGTAAGCGGAAAGCATTTCACCTAGTTCTTCACATTGCACTGAGCAATAAACTTTGTAATCATCGCCAATTACGGCGTGGTTTTCGTCAAATTCTTCGGCGCAATACGCGCATTCGTTTTCTATTCTTCTCGACATAGGTTTTCTCCTCCAAGGTTGGAGTGTAGAGGCATTCTCTTCAACCGAAGTTAAGATAGCATCAACTCCCTCTTAATTTCAGAGTTTTTCGGATAAGGACTTACGCAATGAACTTCAAAAACAACTCTCTCCTGATTGTGGTAACGATCTTGTTGCTCTCTGCGCCACTCTGCGCGCAAACCCCGTCGGCCCCGCAAGCGCCCGCCGTGCCGGTTGAATTAACAGTTCCGGCAGGCTTTCAAGCTTCGGTGTTCGCCTCCGGCATCGCAGGCGGACGATTAATGGCTGTCGCGCCGGACGGTACGCTTTACATTGCCAAACAAGGCGCAGGTGAAGTCGTCGCCATGCCCGACAAAAACAAAGACGGCAAAGCGGACGAGACCATCGTGGTCGCCAAAGGCTTGACACGTCCGCACAGCGTCGCCTTTCACAAAGGCTTTTTGTACATCGCCACAAACCCGGCCATCCTGCGCATGAAATACGCGAATGGCAAAGTCGAAGGCACGCCCGAAAAGTTTATTGACCTGCCCGTTTCGACCACGTCGCATTGGACGCGCACGATTGTCTGGGGTAAGGACAATCGGCTCTATGTTTCGATTGGCTCGTCGTGCAACGTTTGCGAAGAGCAAGACGACCGCCGCACGACGATTATGGTCTACAACGAAGATGGCAGCGGCGGCAAGCCCTTTGCCAAAGGCTTGCGTAACGCCATTGGGATTGACTTCGATCCAAAGACGGGCAAGCTCTGGGGCAATGATATGGGGCAAGATGGCCTCGGCGCAGAGAAACCCGGCGATGAAATCAACTTGCTCGAAGAAGGCAAACACTACGGCTTCCCTTACTTCGTCAGCAAGAATGAACCGAATGCCGGATTGAAAGATGCGAAAGGTTCCATGAAACCAGAGCAATGCACACCGCCCGTGTTGGAATTGGACGCACATTCATCTCCTATTGACCTGCGCTTTTACACGGGTAAGCAATTTCCGTCGTCGTATCGCGGCGCAATGTTCCTGGTCTTGCACGGCTCGAACAACAATCGTCCGCAAAAGATCGGCTACAAAGTCGTGCGCGTCGTGATGAAAAATGGCAAAGCCGTGGGCGTAGAAGATTTCGCCACGGGCTGGCTGAAAGACAACCAACCATTAGGGCGACCTGCGGGGTTAATTACCGGAGCAGATGGCGCGTTGTATATTTCCGACGACAACAAAGGCTTCATCTACCGCGTGAGTTACGGCAAGAAATAAGTGGGCTATAATCAGGTATCAACTTTTTCTTTGAGGTAAGTAGTATGGCAATTACCGCAGAACAACTAGATAAAGTGATGCCCTCAGCGGCAGAGCTATTAAGCGACGAGCCAGAAATGGAAAGCTCACTTCATTCGACCCAACTAATGCTGCTGCACGAAACGCTGGATTGGCTCTGGCAGGAACGGGATGATTATTTCCTAGGAGCCAACCTCACGGTGTATTTTAGCCGCGAGCAACTAGTAAGACCAGAGATTTTCGGGGGCCAGATTTTTTTGTCGTGCAAGGTGTGGCTAAACATCCGCGCAACTCCTGGGTGGTCTGGGAAGAAGGTGGGCGGTATCCTGATGTCATCGTGGAATTGTTGTCAGGTTCGACCGAAGACATTGATAGAACCATCAAGATTGACATCTATGCCGAACGCTTTCGTACCGCCCGAGTATTTCTGGTACTCACCGCAAACCGACGAGTTTCAAGGTTTGCGCTTGCGATCTACAGAATACGAGGAGATTGCGCCCAATGAAAATGGCTGGCGTTGGAGCGAAGAACTGCAACTGTACTTAGGCGTCTTCAACCACCAATTGCGCTACTTTCATCCTAATGGGGAATTAGTCCCCACCGTACAAGAAGCTGCTCGCCTTGAAAGGCAAAAGGCCCAGCAGGAAGCACAACGGGCAGATCAGGAAACGCAACGAGCAGAGCAGGAAGCAAAGCGGGCAACGCGCCTAGCCGCCAAGCTACGAGAGATGGGGATCAACCCGGATGAAATCTGAGGGCACAACGAGGTCAGGACAGCGTGCAACCTTGACATAGATTTCAGGAAAAGGAGCGGTGGAATTTACATCAACGCTATATGATCGCACTCAATTCATGACCTTTAATTAGGTGCCTATTCCTGTATTTTCGGCGCTTTCGGTTTTCCACTGAAAGCGCCTTTGTTTATGAAAAAAGCAGCGCTATACGGCGCTGCTTTTTGCCAATAGAACTGGTTGTCTTAGCTTACCACCCCCAGCGACCACGGCCACGACCAGAGTTGCTGTACTGGTTGAAGGCTTCATAAAAGCCCCGCTCAAAGCCTTGGCGATAGAAGCGGTTGCCATCGCGGTAGTGACTGGAATTGTTCGGGTCCCGTCTCCGATTGGTCTTGGCATCCTTCCGTCCACGATCCAATCCATCGCGATACCCTTTTTCAAACTGCTGCCGCATATATTTATTATCACGATCATTCCGTCCCCACCGATCATCTCGACGATCATCTCGACGATCATCCCAACGATCATCACGACGATCTTCCCATCGTCCACGGCCCCAATCCTGCGCAAAGCTGGTGACACCCAAAGAGGTAACAAACACGGCGGCTAGAGCTAACGAACCAACGATTTTTTTCATACTATTCATAGTATCCTCCAGGTAATGTTCTAACTGCGATCCCCTTGTCATCCCTACGCTTAGGGGTATGGCAGCTTGCGTGCCATACCCCTGTTTTGCGTTAAGACTTGTAAAATGAAGAGGTTAATTTTCTTGCAGGAAAAGCGCGTTTATTGAGCTACACGAATTGGAATAGCACGAAACTCAAATGGGGAGAGAAGGGCGGCTAGCATCGCTATTTTTTCATCATTAACACTTGCAAATGCGAAGTCATTTCGCCCGCGCGATAAATTCGTTGGGTCGCCTTTTGGAAATCGGATTCCTGCGCGTGGTAAATGTCTACGAACTTTTGTGGGTTGCGATCAATCAAGGGGAACATCGAACTTTGCACCTGCACCATCAGGCGATGCCCTTTTTGAAAAGTATGCGAAACGTCGTTGAGATTAAGTTTGATCCTGGTTGGCTCATTGGGATAGAAGGGTTCCGGCTTTTCGTAACTGTTGCGAAACTTACCACGCATCACTTCCCAACGCAAAAGCATTTGCAAGCCGCCCGTTTCGGCGGCGCTATTTGACGACGCCTCGTTCGGCCAGACATCTATCAACTTCACGATGAAGTCAGAATCTGTGCCGCTGGTCGAAGCAAACAAATTCGCTACGATGGGGCCAGCCAGCGTGAGGTCTTCGGTTAAAATATCCGATTGATAGACAACAACATCAGGGCGCTTGGCGACAAATCGTTGGTCTTCGATCATATAGTTCGCCCCTCGTGACGTCGTGACCTTACGGGTATATGGCACTGGCGATGCGGGATCGCTGACGTATTCGTCATAACCAGCCAGCAGCTTCGGCGCGTCAAACGAAAGCTTACCACCCGCGTGAAAATACAAAGTTTTCTCTTGTCCATTGGCCGGCGGCCATTGTTCGTACTTACGCCATTCATTGCTGCCCGTCTCGAAAATTGTCGCTTCCGGCAAGTTGCCGTCGCCTTTGTCTTTTAGATAGTGATTGAAAAACGGCAGTTCGATATTTTCCTGATACCACGTCCCCGTGCGAGAGCCGAAATTGATCGCGCCAAGCTGTTGCCCGCCCCGCGTCCAACAGCCGTGGCACCACGGCCCCATTACAAAATTGTTTTTGATGCCTGGATTATTTTTCTCGATAGTTTGGTAGGTTTTGAGCGCACCGTATAAATCTTCTGCATCGAACCAGCCACCGACCGTCAGCACGGCGGCCTTGATATTCTTCAGATGTGGCAAAATATTGCGCGCCTGCCAAAAGTTATCATACGTGCCGTGTGCGGTGAGGTCATTCCAGTATTCCACCTGATTTTTGAAGTACTTGTTTTGGGCATTGGCAACCGAGCCTAATTCCAAATAAAACTTGTAGCCATCCCCAGTGCCATAATCGAAATTCTTGAATTCGGAAGTCGTGGGCGTCAGGCGCGGCCAGCCCAATGACTGATTAAAGCTAAAGGCATCCATCAAAAACAATGCACCGTTATGATGATCGTCGTCCCCCATAAACCAATCGGCAATCGGCGCTTGGGGCGACGCGGCCTTCAATGCTGGGTGCCCGGACAAAACGCCCATTGTTGTGTAAAAGCCGGGATACGAAATGCCCCACATCCCAACGCGTCCATTGTTGTTCGGCACGTTTTTCAGCAACCACTCAATTGTGTCGTAGGTGTCGCTGGCCTCATCAATGTCGGCCTTGGTTTTCTTATTGGGATTGTGCGGGCGAATATCCACGTAATGACCTTCGGACATGTGTTTGCCGCGTACATCCTGATAGACAAAAATGTATTTTTCCTTCGCAAAAAGTTCGGACGGCCCCAAACTGCGGGAGTAGTTTTCCGGGCCGTACGGACCAATGTTATACGGCGTGCGCGTCAGTAGGATCGGATGTTTTTCGGCTTTCTCGCGCGGCATATACACGGCGGTAAAAAGCTTCTTGCCATCACGCATCGGAATTTGAAATTCAGCTTTGCTGTAATTCGCCTTCACGTCAAGGTTGTTTTGTGAGGAAACAAAAGTGGCAACCGTGAGCGTGAAAAGCAGAGCTGCTGCCAGCCCGAAGAATTTTGGCTTTGACATTCAACCTCTTTGTTAGTCGGGGACAGGCTAGGAAAGTCAAACTTCACAAGCTTTTTCCATGCGTTCCCAGACTCAGTACTTTTACTTGGCAACTACCACGACGGAGCGCACTCCGCTGATTTGGCGAATCCGCGACACGGCATTGCTTACGTCCTGACCATCTTTCGTAAACAATTTCACATCGCCTTCTTTGACTTCCGAACGTACGCGCGCCGTTTTCTCATCGGATTCCAAAGCATCCCGAATGTCGCGTTGCAGATCAGCATCGCTGCGGCCCACAAACACCTCACTGACACGGCGTCCGGCGCGGGTGGTCACATCCGTCGTTTTATCGCCGACTTTTTTCGCGCCTTTAACAGCGGCGTTTCCAGTGTCATCAGCCAATTCTTTGGATTTATCTATCGTCGTGTCAATCGCCTTTTCGGTAGTTTTCTTGACGCTCTTGCCCGCACTGACCGTCGCATCGCGCGCGCCCGTCACCGTGTCTTTCGCACCATAACCAATGCGTGGGAGCAGCCCCTTCCGGCGTGCGTTTTCGACTTCCTTGCCCGTCGCCGGGTATTTCAACTCCAGGCTATTAAGCAAAGTCATATCAATCGCCCCGGAGTCTTCCAGGCTATTTTCTTTTTGATACTCCTTGATGGCGACACGCGTTTCCGAGTCCAGCACGCCATTCGGCGTATTGCGATAATAGCCCCGTCGCTGCAATTCAGCCTGCACCGCCGCCACTTCTTTGCGCGTGATCTCCAGTTTTGGCGCGTCGGCTGGTTCTTGCGAGGTCGGTTGCGTTTGCTCCGTTTGCGCCAGCCCGGAGGTAAAGCTCAAAAATAACAGGCTTATAACCAATAGGATGGCTTGTGGGGAATGATACTTCATTGACTGATCTCCTTTGTGGTGTTAGCCATTAGCAATTAGCCCAGAGGCGATATTCTCGTTTGCGGCTAATAGCTAATGGCCAACGGCTCATCTTTTCCGCTGTCGTTCAACCTTAATCTGATACTTGCTTAGTTTATTGTACAGCCGCGAACGTTGCATCCCTAAGGCCATTGCCGCTGCTCTTTTATTGCCTCTGGCACGTTCCAGTGCTGTGGTAATCACTGCGCGTTCCAGATCATCCCATTTCATGTGGGGCGGAAAATAAAATTCTTCTGGCATGCCGTTGTTGGTCGCAGCGCCAAGCGGCAAGTCTTCCGCCTCAATGTACGGGCCTTTGGATAACAACACGACCCGCTCAATCACGTTCTGTAATTCACGCACGTTGCCCGGCCAATGGTGGGCGAACAGCCGTTGATAAGCGGCTTGCGAAAAGCCTTTGAGGGACTTTTTATAGCGTTCACAAAAGCGCCGATAAAACTCCTCAATCAACAGTTGTAAATCCTCACGGCGCTCACGCAACGGCGGCACGGTAATCGTGATCGTCGAAATACGATAGTACAAATCCTCGCGCAACAGGCCATTTTTCATGGCTTCGTGCGGCGGACGATTCGTCGAGCAAATCAAGCGAAAATCTACATCGCGGCTGACATCGTCGCCTACCCGCCGATAGCGCCGCTCTTCCAGCACACGCAAAAGTTTGGGCTGCAAATCAATCGGCATCTCGGCCAATTCGTCCAGCAATAAACTGCCCTTATGGGCTTGCGCAAACAACCCCATCCGCTCCTGCACCGCTCCCGTGAAAGCGCCTTTGATATACCCAAACAATTCTGACTCAATCAACTCTTTCGGTAAGGCAGCACAATTGACTTTGACGAAATCGCACGCCGCGCGGTGTGAATTAAAATGGATGGCGTTAGCAATGAGTTCTTTGCCCGTGCCGGAATCCCCGATGATCAAGATATTGGCATCTGTTTTGGCGACATGCTCAATGGTCTCGTAAATCATCTGCATGGCCCTAGACGAGCCGATCAAATCGTAGAATTGCTCCCGCTGAGTGAAATGGTCACGCAGTTTGGCTGACTCGGCCACCAGACGACCGCGCTCCAGCGCCTTTTCCACAATCAGGAGAATTTGTTCCGGCTCAAAGGGCTTTTCGATGAAGTAATAAGCGCCCGCTTTCGTGGCTTCGACCGCCTGGGGCACTGACCCATAGCCAGTAATGATGATGACTTCCGTTTCGAGCTTTTTGGCTTTGATGCGCCTGAGCAAGTCCAGGCCTCCGAGGCTTAAATCTGTGATGACTAAATCGAAGGGCTTTTTTTCCAGTGCTGCCAGCGCGCTGTGTAAATCACTGGCTACTTCGACCTCATAGCCTTCGGCACTAAACAGCAACCGCAAACCGTCGGTAATCGCCATCTCATCATCAACCACTAAGAGGGGAATTCTGTTTCGCAAACAAACCTCACTAATTCTTGCTAGGCAGCGAACGAGCCACCTCTTTCGTGTGCGCTGTTAAAGCGTCTATTTGGCGGAGAATTTTATCGCAAACCTCAATGCCTTCACTCGTCTTCAGAGTATCGTTGGCCAAACTTTTGCGCAAAAATGCAGCATATAGCTTCACGCCACCAAGCTGATTGCGGAAGTCATGTAACAAGCGTGCCAGCAGCGCTTCGACTTCAGTATTTAGCTCAGATAAGGGTGTTAATTCGGCTTCGCTCATACAGATTTTGCTCGCGTGAGATGATCAAGGGGAACTCGATCCTACCACGTTTCCTTGTCCTCGCAAAAAGCGCCTGTTAGAATCCCTTTGCCCACCCTCCCCCACCGACAAAATGTTCTACGTTTAAGCGGTCTTAGCAAAGGAATTCTGAGGGATATGATGTCATCTTCGTTAACTTATTTTGGCACAGTATTATTGGTCGAAGATATGGATGATAGCCGCTTTATGCTGCGGCGCTTGTTAGAACTCGAAGGCTTCGCCGTGATCGAAGCTGAAGATGGTGCGCTTGCCCTGGAAGCGTTGCGCAAGCATCCGTGCGATGTCGTGCTGCTGGATTTACGCCTCCCGAATATTAATGGGTTTCAAGTCACCCGCGCCCTGCGCGCCACTACCCAATTTCAATCCATCCCGATTATTATTCTCTCCGCGTTGGACGACGAATATACCCGTACGGAAGCGCGTGCTGCCGGATGTAACGAGTACCTCAGTAAACCGATTGACCTGGAAAGACTGACCACCTTACTCAAAAAGCATATCGCACTAGGGCTTACTTCTGGACATTAAGATACCGTTCTCGTCCGTGAATGATGCCGTAACCAAATCCCGATCCGCTTGGGCGAGCGAGGGAACCAACGCACGCTAGCTCACAAGGGAATCGGTTCCTTTTCAGCGAGTTCCCTTCCCAGCCGTTGCGCCACACTCGCGCTGCCGGCGAGACGCCTGCGCTCCAGGGTCAAAGAAAATTGATAAGCGTTTGCACCATTCCGACAAGTAACCCAATGCCTGCGCCAAACCAGATGATCGCGCGGATTTCTGTGCCGGCGGTATCCATGATCAATTGCTCGATAGCTTCATCAGAGAGCGCGCTCAAGCGCCGCATCAGGATGGCGCGAAAGTCAAGGCGTTGGCTCAGGATGGTCACGATACGGTTCACCACGCTCGGCTGGGCGGTGCCGCCACGCATAATCGTTTCGGGAATCGAAGCCATTGCCTGCGCAATCGTCGTGCGGGCAAACAAACTGTCGGCAATTTGCTCGGCCAGCTTGTCAATCGAATCGCCCACGATGCGATACAAGGCTTCATCATCTAGAAAATAGCCCGCCACCACACGACGCAAAAGGCCAAGCCGTTGCTCCATTTCTACTTCGACAATTTTGCGCAGCGCCCGCGCAATTTCCCACCGCGCTTCGACCGAATCGCGCAGGTGATAGAGTCGTTCACGCAAATGCTCGACGACAAATTGGACAGTGGAGTCGCTTTGCGATTGATGGACGGCGAGGTCAGTGATTTCTTTTTCCAAGCCGAGTTGCATGATTTCGTCGGCGATGGTTTCCACATTTAACAACCGCTCGGCGATCACGGTAGACAATGCTTCGATGAAATGCTCGCGTTCTTTGGGCAACATACCGGGCGTGAGCGGCACCTGCCAGCCAAAAAGGTAGATAGGACGACGCGGGCGAAACAGCATTTTCACCGCCAGCCATGCAGCGCCATAGCCGTGCAAAGTTGCAATCAGGAGAGGGGAGAATTTAATGAGTAAAGACATAAATCAAACGGCAAAAGGCTGCACATAAAAGCAAAAGGCCAATCGCAAAAGTAGGATGCAATAGCAAAGCCCCTTCTGAATTGCTGAAATCAAGCGCCGCCCTTTTGCGATTTGCCTTTTGCTTTTTATAAGATTTTGCTTTCCCATACTTTCGCCGCCAACGCTGTCACATTCGTCGCCGCCGCGCCTTCCAGCACCAGCACATTCTTTCCACGCAAGGCAATCAACGTCACCCCATCCGGCGTTGCATAGAAGAATTGTTTGTCAGTAACGTTCGGTTGCACTTGCGGGTAACGCTGCGCCGTGCGCTTGCCATAGGCCGTAAAAAACTCTTCGGCCTCAGCCTCCGAATCCCAGGCACTGAGATGCACCAACGTGACTTTGGTTTTGTCAGCATTTTCGTAGAGTGCGAATTGGTCGCCGCCCCAGCCTTCCGACGCCTTACGCGCCACGTCTTTGGGAACATATTCAACCAGCGCCAGGTAGTAACCGAACTCGCCGTTCACATCGAATTTCACGCGCTTCCAGCCTTTGCCCAAACTGCTGGCAACCTCCGCTAGTTCGACTTTGACGGGCCTTTCATTGGCCGCATATTTTTCGTAATGCAGAATTTGCTCCGATGATTGCGGCAGGTTCGTGTATGCCTTTGAAACGCCTTCCCAGCCTCTGTCTTTCAGCAACTGATACGCGAAGCCCAAGCCGTAGCTATAGGGAAAAACCAAGCCTTCCCGCAAGGCATTCGGCGCGGAGTTAATCACCTCCATACCCGGAGCATTGGTTTGCGAATTCATTTGATCCAACAAGGATTTGGGAAACTGTGTCACGCTACGCCCCATCGGCTTCATCAGGTAATCAATCATCAGTGCCGTCGCATCGCCTTCGATGAGCGCATGGATGGCCGACTCGCGGTCGGCGTCGCCTTTCGGCCAGTTATCAAAACGCAGTAAATCAAAATGCTGATCCTGCAAGGCGTGCGTTAGTTCGTGCGCCATCACAGTCTTTTGCATTTCTAAGGGATTCCAATCGGCCAGGTTAAATTCCTTCTTTTTCGGATCGTAAAAGCCCGCGATCTGCTCGGTCAGCAACTTGATAAGAAATTCCCGATACTTAAAGCCTTTCGGGGCGAGACCAAACGCCAGCAGCGTTTTGTATTCGGCATCAAGTTCCGCAGGTGTCGTCTCTTCGTCAAAGTTTTTGACGACCATCTGTTCGATGTCGGCCCGTGATTTAGCGCCGCTTTTGACGGGTTGCAAAAGCTTCAGCCCACGAATCTCACTAACCTGTTGCAACACTTCGGCAGTCATCTTTTCGACTTCTGCGTTGGTCATCGCTTTGGTCTTCTCCACCTTTGGGGCAGTCGTGGAGCGTGGCGCTTGCGCGACCAGTAACGCGCTACTGACTAAGGTGACCAGCAGCGCAAACTTCCAGACATTCGGTTTTGACATTATGATTCCTTTCGCGTAAACAACGATTGGTGCCGTACAGGAATAAGCGTTCGCGTAGGAAAGCCTTCGGTCGCACACGCTCGTGCGTACTGCATCAAGCCACAATGTACCACGAAGTTCATGATGAAAAGCAACCCTGACGACTATCAATGGAGTGAAACCCGCGTGCGCGTACGCTATGCCGAAACTGATCAGGCCGGTGTCGTGTATCACTCGAATTATCTGATTTGGTTTGAAGTTGGACGCGTCGAGCTTTGCCGCGATCACGGCTTCAATTACCGCGATATGGAACGCGAGGCTAATGCGCTGTTGCCTGTCACCGAAGCCCATTTGCGCTATCGCATTCCCGCGAAATATGACGATGTGATTTTGATCCGCACGCGCACCAGCCTTATTCGCAGCCGCGCCATCACCTTTGCTTATGAAGTGCGGCGCGAGGCTGACCACGCCCTGCTGGCCGAAGGAGAAACCCAGCACATCGTGATGGACAGTCAAGGCCGTGCCCGCAGCTTTCCGCCCGAATATGCCGAAAAGCTGAAAGCCCAGCAGCTCAAGCCAGAACAAAGAGGCGATTATGTTTGAGCGATAAACGGCGACCGCTCGCTTTGCGATTTTCTTTGCTCGTTACAAAGCGATTGGGCTTGGAGCGAAGCCCATCGAACCAGTTCACCTCACGCGCGGCGAGGCACGCCACGAAACCACCACCGCCCTCGCGCAATTTCATAGTCGGTGCCTATTTCACTTTCCGGTCAGTCTCTTCGATGGCGCTACCGTAATTGCGCCCGCTCCAGTTGATGCCCTGCACATAGCGACCCACCGCGCCCACGCGCGCGCCGTTGCTCGGCGCACCGCGTCGGGTGAGCACCCAGATTTTGCCGGTTTCATCGCTCAGTTCGTAGGCTCCGAAACCCGCCGCGCCGAAACTATTTGTCACGGTTCCGACAATCAACACTTCCTTGCCGCGATACCGCGCCGGGTCGCCATTGAGTCGGTTGATGGTCGTTTGACTGGGACAGCCCATCAGAACAAGGGCCGCAGCCAGCAAAACCAGGGAAGTAAAATATCGAGTTTTCATATTCCTCCATCTCAAGGGGTGTCAGGTTGAGAGTCGAAATTCGCTGTAAAGGTTGCTTGGTTTGGATTCCCCGCTTAGGAAACATAACGTCCTTATATGTTGTGCGTGCTACTCGGCTTCTGCAATAGCTACCCGCCGCTCAATCCAAAGCCGCGGCGTTGCAAAAGCGGAAGCCGCGGCCAAACGCCAGGTTTCCCGGGCACCTATGGCAAACCCACTGGCAGTGAAAGTTTCAGCAAGTTTGTGCAGACAAAATTTCTCATTTGGGCCGACGAGCAATGGAGCGATCCACAACAAGCCCGGTACTACGTCAAAATGCTGGTCGCTCATTTTGGCAAGCGAACATTTGCAGAGATTTCCGCGCCGCACGTCGAAGCCTACAAGCTGAAGCTCAAAAAGAACCGCTTCCGAGTGGCAAGCTACGCAGTCAGAAAATCATCAATCGTCACCTGGCTATACTCTCACGCATCTTTCGACTGGCGATCCAACAGAAAATCACTGACAAGAATCCAGTCCGCGAGGTGGAACGCTTTCCCAAAGGTGGGGGCCGGATTCGCTTCTTGAGTGAGGACGAAGCCGCGCGCCTGTTGACCGAGTTGGACAACCAACCTGATCACTTGCGGCATTTCGTCCTGCTCGCCCTGCATAGCGGCAGGCGGTTCGGCGAAATTGCTAACAGGGCTTTCGCGCTCGCAATAAGCGGGCGGAACTCAAGTAAAATCAAGATGTTCTGCCAGCGGTAAGGCTGGCAGCCTTGTCCTGACAGGGGCCAACAGATGTTCCAACGAGATCATTTCGTCAGATCCGTTTGCCAGCAGGCGCTGGGCGCAACGCGCTCCCGTCGGCAGGACGAACAACAGCAGCGGAGCCAGCGCGTGTTTGTCGGCTCGGACACTGACGTTCTGTTCATGCTGCGCTGGTTTGAGCAGTTGCAACGCCGTGTAGGCGACACAGACCAAAAAGATATGCGAAATGATCTCGGTCCCTATCCCGGACTTCGCTCCGCCCCAGTCCGAGGTACTGTTTACAATCCCGGAAAAAGACTTCGATCGCCCATCTTCTCCGGTACCAGGCGATGACCTCCCGGGTCGTCAGGCCGGTCGCATTCGTCAGGAGATATTTGGTGCGTCCGCCCTCCGGCCCGCGATCGTCTTTGATCACCGTCAGCGTCAGGGCACGACCATCTTTCGCCACGACAAAGGACCGCGCCCGCGCCTGCAGACCGGCATAGTAATGATAGTTCGTTTTCTGGACGGTAGCGGCGACCTCCTGCACGCTCAGCGCGAGCCCCGCGAACTGCACGCGATAATTGCCTTTTGCGCGTGTCACCCACTTCAAACGAAGCCGCTCGAACAAACGAAAGTTCCCGTGCGAAGCGTACCAGTTGTCAAAGAGCACATATTCGACCGGCAGTCCGCGGCGCACCAGGCGCCAGACCAGCGCTTGCGCCAGTTCATTTTTCGTCCGGTAATGAACGCCGTTGGGCAGCCGCAACCGTCGTTTCGGCTGGGGCGTTTGTTTGCGACGCGTGCGACGACGGGACGAAGCGCCTGCGCCTTTCGTTTTGCCCGTGGCGGGCTTCCGTTTCTTCTTCTTTGGCTTGCGCGTCGGGTCTTTCTGCCAGAAAGCAAAGAGCAAGGGAAGCAGCAGTTTCCCATTCGACCAAACGACGAAGACCAGGCGTTGCCCGAAACAATCCCGCCGCGTGCTGTGATCGTAATCCCAATAACAGAGTGCGATGGCTCTGGCAAAGGGTTTGGGCAACAGCACATCATCAAGCAACAACGCGCCCGGCTCCGCACTGAGCCGCGTGAGGAGCCGCACGACCAGGCACAAACCTGCGGTCAGGGTCACGCCGAGAGATCGTGTCAAGAGTTGGGGAAATAATTTTCAACCTTAGCGTATCCTTGAAGTCAAAGCACAATTACGAAGCCGCCTGCAACGCTAACCAGGCGGGCATTTTGACGTCGCGGAGTTTTTCGGGATGACTCAGCCGTTGCCATTTCCCTTCCTGGCGTTTCAGTAACTGGAAAAGCAGATGCACGCCACTGCGCGCCGTCGGCAACCGCTTCATCGCATTCGTGCGCAACCGAATCGCGGCAAACGGCGACTCAATCGGATTCGTCGTCCGCACGTGTCGCCAGTGCTCTTCCGGGAAGTCATAGAACGTCAACATCCGTTCCAGATCATCCAGCACACACTCCGCCGCTTTGTCATACACCCCGCGCCACTCCTTCGCTAACGTTTCCGCCAACCGCCGCGCTTCGGCTCGATTCTGCGCCAGGTAAATCGCCCGCACTCGTTGTGCCGCTTCGTCGCGTTCCCGTTTGGGTAGCTTGTCCAGAATGTTCCGCATTTTGTGCAGCCAACACCGCTGTTGCTTCGTCCACCGCCACAGCTCACCCGCCGCCGCCCAGAACCCCAAGGCCCCGTCGCCTATCGCTAACGCCGGTTCCGTCATCCCGCGGGCCTGCAATTGCCGCAACAACTCCAACCAACTTTCTTTCGACTCCCGGAAGCCTTCCGTCAACCCCAGCAAGTGTTTCTTCCCCGTACTGTCCGCGCCGATGACGACCAATAAACACGCGCGTTGGGTGCCGATTCCTGCTTTCAGATAAATCCCGTCCACCCACACATAACAAATTGCCTGCCCGCTCAAACTGCTTTTTGTCCAGTCTTCATATTCGCCCTTGAATTGCTGGTTCAAACGGACAATCGTACTGGGCGAGAGCGTCGCTTTGGCCCCTAACAAACTGCGCAACGCGGGTTCAAAATCGCGTGTCGCCAGGCCTTCCAGAAACAACTGCGGAAACACTTCGTCCAGGCTTTTGGAACGTCGTTGATAGGGCTTGACCAACTCGGACACGAACGGTTCCTGACCCGCCGGGACGTCCGTCACACGCGGCACTTGCAAAGAAATCGTGCCGCTCCCGACCGTCAGATTTCGTTCTTTCCCGACCCCGTTGCGGTAGCCCCGAAATTCTGTCCCGGCGACTTGCCGGGCGTGTTTCTGGCGTTCTAGATACTCCGTCACTTCGGCTTCCAGCGCCGCTTGTAATAAGAGTTTCGCCCCGCGCCGCACTATGGTTTCTAATGGATCGCCCTCGCTGGACGAGACAGTCAATAATGATTCATGAGATGATAGGTTCATCGCGTATCCTTTCTGTCGGCCTAACCGCCGACGGGTGATGATGTTTAGAATTTCATCAAGGATACGCTTTTTTCTCCCTACCGTCGCTTTTCTACTTCCACCACTTTAGATTCTATCTCCGCCGAGCGTTTGCAGCATCCGGCGCAGGGTATCGTGCGAGACCAACCCCACCTGCGCGGCGATCTCCGTCACCGTCACGTTGTGCTGCGTGAGCAGCCCGGTCAGATAAACGACGACGGCCAGCGAGCCGCGCAGGCCGAGGTCAGCCAACAGTGGTCGGAGCGTTGTCAGCAGGCGACCAAGGACATAAAAGGCTGCCCAGCGGCAAAGATCATCGGAAGTGTTATGATGGCGCATCATCGGGAGCTTCTCTTTCTTCCGCTCGAACGGAAGGTTTTGTCTTGTTAGGACAAAGAGAATCCCCGATGTTGCACTCCTAAATCAATGATCTATTAGGCTTTCTCATTTCTTGCGTAAGTCCTGTCAATTATAGCGGTTTGCAGGTGGGTGCGACCATAAAGTATGATTCTTAGCATGTTACCATATCCAAAAGAGTTAAGAGTACGTGTCGTCGCTGCTGTCGAGCAAGGGGAACATTCGCTGTCCGAAATCGCCGCGTTGTTTGGCGTCGGCCTCACTTTTGTCAAAAAGATGCTGCGCTTGCATCGCGCTGGGGAGGACTTGGCACTGCGTCAGGGCGGCGGGGTAGAACCAACGCTGCAAGACCAAGAACGCGCCCTGTTGTGCGCCGAAATCGCGCGGCAACCGGACGCGACGCTCGCCGAATTACAAACCGCGCTGAGCCTGCACTGTCAGGTGACGGTGAAGTTGACCACCATCTGCCGCGCCCTCCAACAGCTCAACCTGCCGCGCAAAAAAAAAGCCTCAGTTCCCAGGAGCGGGAGGAAAAAGCGCGCCAAACGTTCCGGCAAATGATGGAAGGACTAGCGCGGCGGCACTTCATCTTCCTTGACGAAATGGGCAGTAACTTAGCTTTGACAAGGCTTTACGGTCGGGCTGCCCCAGGCAAGCGAGTGTTTGACCAGGTACCCGGCGACCGTGGCGGCAACGTTTCGACTATCGCCGCCCTTGGACTCGATGGCATCCGCACGGGGTTGAGCGTGCCGGTAGACCATTGATACGCAGACAATGCTTTTCTTTGTCGAAGAAATGCTGGCTCCGACTTTGAAAACGGGGCCAACCGGCGTTTTTGGACAACTGCTCCATCCATAAAGCAGAGGAAATCGCCGAGGCCATTGAGGCGCGTGGGGCCTGGGTCATTTTTCTCCCGACACGTATTCGCCGGATTTGAATCCAATCGAAAACTGCTGGTCAAAAGTGAAGTCCATTTTGCGTTCCCTCAAGCCCCGGTCTGCTCCAGGAATTACTTGCTGCCGTGGTCGAAGCTTTTGCCGCCGTCACCGTGCAAGACATTCTGCATTGGTTTGATCACTGCGGCTATCGGGCCGCAGGCACCTGAAAACCGCTATAAGTGTCTTTGCCTTCCGCCTCTATTGTCATCTGGCACGCGTCACAAGCGGCGGAAAAAAACCCTTCTTCGAATCACTCACCCACGCCGCCACTTTATGCAAAATGTCCTTACGATCCGCGCGTGATGCAATGCGACACCTGGAGCAACGCCAGATGGTCAAACGCACGCAGGAACGCACCGGCTATACCTGGATTTATGCCCTGACGGATAAGATCGAATGGATTGCCCCCCCGGCAGGCGATGCCGGGGTACCCCGGCAGGCGATGCCGGACTCCCCAGCAGGCAATGCCGCCCCATGTAAAGAATAAGAAGAAGAAGCAGAAGAAAGAAGAAAAGGCCGCTGCCGCCGCTGTGCCAGCAGCAGCAGCAGCCATACGCGCGCGCGCCCACAAACTGGCGGCGGCTGCTGCCCTCTCGCAGTTTGCGGAAACTTTCATACTGGATTACCTGGACGATGTAAAACCGCACAACCAGGCGCGCAACGCCGGTCTCGCGCACAAGCTTTGGTTAGAGGGAACCGACGATCACCTCATTGAACGTTGGCAGCAGCAGCAGCAGCCTGCGCCCCGCCCCAGCCAGGAAGAAACGCTCACCGCCAACTTGCAAACCGCTGACTGGTTACTCCGCAAAGCGAACTTAACCGAAGTCGAAAAACTGTGGTTGCCAGCGATTATTGACGATCTCGCCACGCGTCCCGAGCTGGCCGGAACCGTGGCCCAACTGAAAGGACTGCTATGAAGAAAAAGAACCAACCCGCCGTGATCGAAGTCGAACGCACTGAAGGCGACAATCAAATTAGTTTTGCTGTGCGCGGTTCAGCGCAATGGCTGCAAGAGATGATGCCCTTTGTCATGTTCAATCTGGGCACGCTTACCAACCGCATCTGGGAGTGTGCCGACGAAGTGCAGCGCGCAGACTTGCTCGCAGGTATTAACGCACTCCAAGCCCACGCATCGTATCAGGGCGAATTTATCACCGTTCGCATTGCCCAGGAGAAACCCCTATGAGCCATCCCTTTGATGAAGCCGAGTTGCAAGACCTTGCCGCCGCGCTGGCACAGTCCGACGATGCGGTCCGCGATACCATTGAGCAAATTCGCCGACAGCATGCCGAGCGCCAGTTTACGAACCTGATCGCCATTGGTTTCAGTGTGACCCCAAGTTCTGACGGAGCCTGCCGCAGCGCCAGCGAAACATTTCTCGCGCGCGCTCCGCACACGACGCCACGCACGGCCTGGAAGCCTTGCACCAGATCGAGCAAATGATTTTGGAAAAGCTGGCCCGTGGTTTTGTACGTGAGCTTTTCCAGAAGCTGAGGGATCCAACCGCAGAATAAGCCGATGCCGATTAAACCAGAAAACCGCTTGCTCTACGCACCCAATTGGTCGCAGATCAGCCGCCGCATTCGCTTCGGTCGTGCAAAAGGAAAGTGCGAACATTGCGGCGTGCTGCACGGGCAACGACGATTATTTACGGCTCGGCACGGCCCGGTCGTTCTTGCCTGCGCTCATCTTGATCACGATCCGACTAATAACAAGCCCGCGAACCTGCGCGCCCTGTGCCAGGAGTGCCATCTCACCACGACCGCCCGGACAACCTGCGCCGCGCCAAGTTCACTCGCATGTGCAAGCGATTGTTGCGCCAGCCGTGTTTGTTTTCCTTTGATTTTCCGCCGGAGGAGAGCCGCAATAGTTGAAAACGATCCCTGTATCGGCGCGCTCCTGCCGCCATTAAGAACTCGGTCAACTGGCTGAAATGAACAAGCGGTTAGGTTGTGGATCACTTTGGGGAGGTGTGGATATGGTGGGGGGGGTTGTTAGGAAAGATATTTTTTGCTTCCTCCTCCCAGCAGGCTACCGTCTTTAAAAGCGCGGTACCATTTCTTGCTGGCCCAGGCTGCAACCGGGGTACCGAGGATAAGCCCGGTAAGCAACCAGGGTGCGCCAATAGCGCCCGTCCAGCTTATTACCAACCAGGGGACAGTAACGGCGAGATACAACAACAAAAAGGAGCCTACGCCCCAGGTTACGGCTTTGCCGGGAATCTCCACGTACTGGCCTCTACCTTTGGTGAGCTGCCGCGCGATGAAGCGTGGCGCAATCCCGACGGCCAGCACAGTAAAGAACAACCATAATAGAAAGGTCAAGGTGTTCCCTCCTTTAGCGAAAATAGATCATCAGGGAGCATGTAAATCGCTGGACAAACAAATTGCTAAAATTATTATACCGTGAACGGGCATAAATTGAACCTTAGTTTTACTGCAAAGGGGCAAAGTGACACCTGAATCTATGGCTGTTCTTTGAACCTTTGCCCCTTTGAACCTTGGCGTTGAAAAGGTTCCGATTATGACCGTTCGCGGGATAGAATCCCTCGCAGATCGCCTACGGGATTGCTCAATGCTTAGTTTTCCCCAGGTTATTAATATTGGCCTGCAAGCAATCCGGCCTACTGTCGTCGCATAAATAGAACAGGCTTGGGTAATTGAATTTGGTAACAACAGCCACCCAAGCCGCATCAATCCTTACAAGAAAGATTTAACGATTGCCACCATCATAGCGAGTTCCGGCGCGGCTCTCAAGAACAACGGAAACATCCTTGCAAAAATTGGCAGCGTCGCGCCACCGTGACAGCACCCATTGCTAATTAAGAACCTGGCGTAGGACAAATTCTGACAGCGCAATGTGTCATCTTAAGGGGGACAGAATCTGTCACTTTTTAAGCAAATCGACCGCCTCTCCTGATCGCTGAGGGGTCACGCTCATTGCGTTTACACAAGTTATCTTGTCACAAGCTGATTGCTTCTTTGTGGCACGCAAGTCGCTATTTAGTTTGCCGGAATAAGGACGTTCGGTTGACTGTTGTCACCTTTTAGTTGGGTTGTTCATTGGCAGCAGTTCGGGGCCACCGAACGTCCTGATTTCTTCTCTCACCTTTCTTTTGTCCGCGAGCCTTTTGCCAAAGATTTTGTCAGCCCAACTGACCTTGCCCGCAAAAGGTAGCTACCATAGCTCGCAAGTACGGATCACGCCTTTACACCAAAAATCCCGCTACACGACCGTACACTTCAATAGCCTTCCCGCTCTCCCTCCGTCGCTGGCAGGAAAACTGGAAGAGGCGACGCATTGGACGTATCTAAAAGCTGAGGAAAAGCTCGCATACGAAATAGCTAGGGAGAAAGCTGAGGCATCGCTGTCTCGGCTTTTTCTATTTTCGCACTACCCTGGCGCGCGACACGCGCAGCAGCCTGTGAAGGCAATGATTCCACTCGATAATGACAGACGCCACCGCCTCGCCTTCACTCTCATCTTCATTTTCGCAGCAGGCTTGCTCTGTGCGCCGCTTGTCCACGCCTGGAATCGCGCCGGGCATATGGTCACCGGCATCATCGCTTACAAAGAACTCAAAGCCAGCAATCGGCAAGCCCTGACTCAAATCATTGCCTTGCTCAAAGAACATCCTGATGCTCCGAAATGGCAGGCGCAGATTCAGGAACAAGGTTTGAAAGGCGACGAGGCCGAAATGTATTTGTTCGCGCAGGCGGCGCGCTGGGCCGATGATACGCGCGGCTCCAGCTTTGATCATCCGGCCTGGCATTACATCAACTTTCCTGTCGTCTCAAAAACGGATTACGACAAACTCGCGCCGCCGCCACCTGCGCCCGAAAATATCCTGAAGGCATACGAGCTCAACCTGGCCGTCTTGCAATCGAATGCGTCCGCCACTGACAAAGCCGTAGCGCTCACCTGGCTCTTTCATCTCATCGGCGACGTGCATCAACCCTTGCACACGACCGCGTTATTCAGCGCCGAGTATCCGAAAGGAGATCGCGGCGGCAATGCGATTTTCATTCGCGTCACACCGGAGTCTGCGACGATTAACCTGCACGCGCTTTGGGATGGGTTGATTTTTGGGCAGCGAGCGTTTCCAAGCTACGAGCAACGAAGCCGCGAAACTGCGCGCCAGCTTCAATCGCCGCCGCCTGAGCGAACTGCCGGAAAAACGATTCACCGAATGGGCACAGGAAAGCTTTCGCTCAGCCGTCCAGTACGCCTATCGCCGGGGCACAATCAAAGGCGGAGCGGACAAAGACAATGGCGCAGTCTTGCCCCGTGATTACATTTCCACCACCAAACCCGTAGCCGAGCGTCGCCTCACCTTAGCCGGTTATCGCTTAGCCGACACTTTGCTGGCCCTGGCCACGAAGCTGCCACCATCGCCAGACGCCGCCGTGCGCGGCAACAAACGGAGCCACATCTACCATCTGCCGACCTGCCCGAATTATAAAAATGTCAGTGAGAAAAACCGCGTATTATTCCAGACCGAAGCCGAAGCCAAACAGGCTGGCTATCGCAAGGCAGGGAATTGTCCGTAGTTCGTTATGCCCAAGCAATCCGTCTTTGATCCTTGTCCTTACTGCCACGCCAAGCGCCTGGTAAAAACAGGAAGCCCGAAGGGGCAGCATCAAGGCTATCTCTGCCGGGTTTGTCGGAAATCTTTTACGCCCTTTGGACTGGAGCAAAAGCAACGCGCCGAGCGAGCCATTAAGTTATTTCGGGAAGGTGCTTTGCCCCATGAAGTGCAGCGCGAAACAGGAATTGGCACCAAGCATTTGCAAACACTCCAGGCGCAACACGCTCCTCAGTTGCCGAAGCAGCGCGGCAAACCGACCCATCTGGCAGATTATTTAGAGCAGGTACAACTGCGCAAACTGACCAGGCAAGAGCGTGCTGCCGCTGCCCAATGGATTTCAGCGCGGTATGCAATGGAACTGCTCGGATTATCGAAGCAATCCATCACCGATCTTGTCCAGCGCGGGAAGCTGGAAGGACGCAAAGAGTGCAAGCATTTGTGGGTTTCGCTTAAGTCCGTCAAGGCCTATCAGCCCATCAAAAACAAGCCCTCGGCAACGAAGCCCTAAAGCGGAGCAAGGTGGCGTCCTCTAAGGTTAGTTTCGTTTCGAGGATATGTTTAGAGCATTCCTTCGGGTTGTATGTGGATGACTCCGCTTCAGCAAGCTGTTCTTTCTGCGCGGGATGATGCCGAGGCTCCACAATTCACTCCCACGCACGTGGGGACAATGCCAAAGCCCAAAGCGCGAATATTACCTACACCGGTTCACCCCCACGCACGTGGGGACAATTGAAGTGGGCTTGATCGTCGCGCGTCGCAATACGGTTCACCCCCACGCACGTGGGGACAATTTGAAGCTGAACTTCAGAGTCGCCGTAATCAGCGGTTCACCCCCACGCACGTGGGAATCCGGCTCGACGCCGAGCGTGGCAGCTGGAAGCCGGTTCACCCCCACGCACGTGGGGACAATGCTCGTTGGGCGGGCTAAACAACAGGCAGGAGTCCGGTTCACCCCCACGCACGTGGGGACAATACAACGAATTATGTTTTCGATCAGGACGCAAACGGTTCACCCCCACGCACGTGGGGACAATTGGGGTCTGACTAAGCCCCAAAAAAGAACTAACGGTTCACCCCCACGCACGTGGGGACAATGCTTTTGTTGCGCCTCAGCCTTTTTTATTGCTCGGTTCACCCCCACGCACGTGGGGACAATTCGTTATACTGAAGAGAGCCGCCCAAGAACCCGGTTCACCCCCACGCACGTGGGGACAATCAAATAGCAAAATAAATGCTTCTCTCACCAGAGCGGTTCACCCCCACGCGCGTGGGGACGACGCGACTCGTGCGCACGCGGCGGCCGCCCGCGTCGGTTCACCCCCACGCGCGTGGGGACACGTTCGCGGTCGCTCGGTGCCAGGTGGAACAGGACCGGCGGTTCACCCCCACGCGCGTGGGGACGACGCGGCGAGGATCTGAAAGGCGCGCGCCGTCGCCACGGTTCACCCCCACGCGCGTGGGGACAACGTCGCTGTGCCGTCTTGCGCTGCGCGATCCCTCCGGTTCACCCCCACGCGCGTGGGGACGATGGCACGAGGCTCCACGCTTTGATGCTCGCGCACCGGTTCACCCCCACGCCGTGGGGACAATGAGCTCAGGAGCTTACTCGTTGCGAAGAAACAGTCCATCGGTTCACCCCCACGCGCGTGGGGACAATCGTCTGCGACCTCGCGGGTCGTCGACGGCCGTTGCGGTTCACCCCCACGCGCGTGGGGACAATGTAACTGAGCGGCCAGGAAGTGCGCGCTCGTACGACGGTTCACCCCCACGCGCGTGGGGACAATGCGTACGCTGCGGTGACCGTACTGGTGCGGAGCTCGGTTCACCCCCACGCGCGTGGGGACATACGGTCGGTCAGCTTTGCCGTAGTGGCGACCCGGTTCACCCCCACGCCTGTGGGGAATCGCCTGCAAGTTTCCGTAGCCTTGAGGCTTCGGTTCACCCCCACGCCTGTGGGGACAATTTTGTCGTACAGAAATGCCATGCTGCATTCTCGGTTCACCCCCACGCCTGTGGGGATAATGTTCAGCCCGCTCAAATTGCCTGGTGTGGATCGGTTCACCCCCACGCCTGTGGGGACAATACCTGCGAGTTGCAGCCGATTGCCAGTCAACACGGTTCACCCCCACGCCTGTGGGGATAATCCTCACCAGTCCGTCACCGCCTTGCCTGATTCAATGCACTACCCGGTTCACCCCCACGCCTGTGGGGACAATTGAGCAGCCTGCGACTTGTCAGCATTACTCGGTTCACCCCCACGCCTGTGGGGACAATGTCCAACGCCAGTGAGTACTAGCGTCTCCGACCGGTTCACCCCCACGCCTGTGGGGACAATGCGATGGGCCTGTTCGAGGCATGGCACCGTGCAACCGGTTCACCCCCACGCCTGTGGGGATAATGCCCCGGCCACTGCCGTTGCCGATGACTGTCGCCGGTTCACCCCCACGCCTGTGGGGACAATCGCTGTAGCGTCGAAGTTAGACCCGAGCTGGGACGGTTCACCCCCACGCCTGTGGGGACAATGTTGCTGTGCGTGAGAAACCGTCATCGGTGACACGGTTCACCCCCACGCCTGTGGGGACAATGTCGAGGCTGCGATTGGTAGAACGTCACAGGCGGTTCACCCCCACGCCTGTGGGGACAAGTTCAGACTGCGCGTGCCGGTTCACGGGCGACCGGTTCACCCCCACGCCTGTGGGGACTAATTCCAGCTCTACGCGCCGCTCTGGCATAGCGGTTCACCCCCACGCCTGTGGGGACAATGCGTCGACGCATGCCGATAGCACGCCACCGTCGGTTCACCCCCACGCCTGTGGGGACAATACATTTCGTATGCTAGCGCTTGGGCGTACTACCGCGGTTCACCCCCACGCCTGTGGGGACAATGGCCGTGGTTCGAATCGATCAACGTTCCACACGCGGTTCACCCCCACGCCTGTGGGGACAATACGCCATCGATTCGTCGCCGCTGGCCTATCGCGGTTCACCCCCACGCCTGTGGGGAGTAATGTCGTGTAACGAGACCTAGCTCTTCGCATCCGGTTCACCCCCACGCCTGTGGGGACAATAGGTCACCGTCGCCATGCGCGGCAAGCCGGTTCACCCCCACGCCTGTGGGGACAATCGCCGGATCGTCGCATGTGCCTGGTCATGCCGGTTCACCCCCACGCCTGTGGGGACAATTGCGTACTGGTACTGGCCAATCCACTTGCATCGGTTCACCCCCACGCCTGTGGGGACAATAGCGCCGTTCGAGAACCATTCAGTAGCTCCACGGTTCACCCCCACGCCTGTGGGGAATTTGCCGATCTCCTGTGGCATCGAGCAGACGAAGACGGTTCACCCCCACGCCTGTGGGGACAATGACGTATGTGAGCCACAGCAAAGCGCATATCGGTTATCGGTTCACCCCCACGCCTGTGGGGACAATAAAACCTTGGCGCAATCAGGGAGCAGCTTCGCAGCCGGTTCACCCCCACGCCTGTGGGGACATATAGCCCCGTCAGCAGCACGTTTTAAACGGCCACCGGTTCACCCCCACGCCTGTGGGGACAAGCGGCTATCCGTAGCCCGTTTCGCACTTTTGCCGGTTCACCCCCACGCCTGTGGGGACATATGTACCTTCGGCTTCCTGGCAACTGTCGCCAGGTCGGTTCACCCCCACGCCTGTGGGGACAATGCACGGTCGGCACCTTCCGCGTAGTCCGTCTGCGGGTTCACCCCCACGCCTGTGGGGACAGTATCTAGCTTGGTCTGTTCAGCGGTAAATCTGGCGGTTCACCCCCACGCCTGTGGGGACAATGGATGATTGAGACCCGGTCATGTCTGCGCAACCCGGTTCACCCCCACGCCTGTGGGGACAACCGCGGTATCGGTCCAAGACAGTAAGCACCAAGTTCGGTTCACCCCCACGCCTGTGGGGACAATTCGCAGCCTGCGATAATCGTCCGTATGCGGTAACCGGTTCACCCCCACGCACGTGGGGACAATGTCTGTTCGTGTTTCGCACGTATGAGGTCGTTCGGTTCACCCCCACGCACGTGGGGACAATGCTACGGAACAGCACCGCCACACCGCGGAGCGGTTCACCCCCACGCACGTGGGGACAATGCGCAGGTTTTGCCTAATATTTTCGGACTCGGTTCACCCCCACGCACGTGGGGACAATCGGCGCACGAATGCTTAGCTTGTCGGGCCTTCGGTTCACCCCCACGCACGTGGGGACAATGTCTTTGCTCTCGTGCGCGAGCTTTACTGTTACGGTTCACCCCCACGCATGTGGGGACAAATGCGTCAGTCATAGATTTAAATCTGTTCCGGTTCACCCCCACGCATGTGGGGACAATGCGCTGGATACCGCGACTGGAGAGAGACGCGGCTGGTTCACCCCCACGCACGTGGGGACGATGTTGGAATAAAGTAACTTCTATGCCTTGCTATCCGGTTCACCCCCACGCACGTGGGGACAATGTTTACGAGAGATTGAATTACAAGACTTACGTCGGTTCACCCCCACGCACGTGGGGACAATCTGAGGAAAATTAAAGCTTGGTGGATCGTAAACGGTTCACCCCCACGCACGTGGGGACAATTCTTTTGCTCTCTCCTGCTTAGCTTGTGCTTACGGTTCACCCCCACGCACGTGGACAGAATAGTGTCGTTGTGAACTTGCGCCCGCCTCTTACCGGTTCACCCCCACGCACGTGGGGACAATCGCCAATTCGCCCTTTGTAGCGGCCTTCAGGACGGTTCACCCCCACGCACGTGGGGACAATATCGGCGGAGCTGAATCGCTCGCCAGATTCCGGTTCACCCCCACGCACGTGGGGACAATTGCTTCAAATGTTACCTGTTTTTTTGCTACTTTCGGTTCACCCCCACGCACGTGGGGA
>CAWCGF010000031.1:0-86776 GCA_963794955.1 uncultured Acidobacteriota bacterium | reverse complement strand
ACGTCGCACCGGTCGGTTGGTAGGCTCCGTTGCGGAGTTCCGTTGCCCATTTCGCAATCAACGGCAACTCCACATCGAAGGCGTTGAGACCATCAATGCCTGCCGTTTGACTGCCCCGGTTATTTCTGATTTGTTCCCAGGCTTGCGCCAACCAGCGGGGATCGGTGAAGCTTTCCCAAAGCTGTTTGAAACGCTTGTCGGGATCACGCTTAGCCAGCTTGTGAAGGTGATTCATTTCCTCAGTGACATTGTTCATAGCGGTCTATGTCCAGCCGCCTAGCGCGGCTTGTTGCTGAGTGCGATGAAGCACAATCAAACCTAAAGCCCTTCGCCCTGTGAACGGCTCTCCCGTTCGCCCTGGATGGTCGTGACACCACCGACTACTACAGCTTCGCTGCCCTGGCTTTCGCATTGGCGATCTGTCCGCCTATCCTGCGGGAAGGGCAGGAAACGAAAGTCAGTTCCGGCGTTGCTCGCATAACAATTGATCGCAGGGGTAGGTCTTCTTCCGACACCTTAGCGTGGCGTACCACGTGGAGAGTTTGTCCCACCATTGTGAAGACGTTGGGATGACCACAGACCGTGAATACTTGTGGTAAGAAAAGATCGAGAACGCTATCTCTTCCGTTTCGCTCTCGGCACCCAATTAGTTGTCGTGGGTGCTAAGGAACGTGTAAAAAATAATCTATAACGATATACTGAGGACATCTTGATCCTGGCAAAGGCTCGCAACGATGACCAAAACTTTAGAACAAACCTTTTTCGCGACGCTCAATGAAAAGCAAAAACGCCTCTTCGCCGGCTTACAAGCCAACGAACTCGGGTATTTCGGTGTCCGCCAAGTGGCGCAACGACTCGGTCTGCACCCGCATACGATTCGCGCCGGGCAAAAAGAATTAGCGCACGGTGCCGCCACGACGGAGACTTCGGCGCGGATTCGGAAAGTGGGCGGGGGGCGAAAAAAAAGCTCCTAAACGAACCGCAGATCAGTCAGGTCTTTGTGGAAATCGTGGCCGCGCACACGGCGGGCAGTCCGATGAACGACCAAGTGCGGTGGACGAATTTAACCGTGTCCGAGTTCGTCCAGGCCTTTGCCGCCCAAGGCTTAGCGACGAGTCGTTTTATCGTCCAACAAGTGACGCAAGCGCACGGTTTTGTGCGGCGCACCATGAGGAAAGCCCTAACCATTAAAGAAGTAGAGCACCGCGATGAGCAGTTTCAGCAGATCGCTGCCCACCAAGCCGCCTTCCGGCAACGAGGGCTACCGATCTTGCGCATAGATACCAAAAAGAAGGAATTTATCGGCCAACTGTATCGGGCGGGCAAGTCGTATTGCGCCCACGCCATCCCGGTCTATGACCACGATTTTCCCAGTTTAGCCGTCGGCGTTGTTGTCCCGCACGGGATTTATGATCTGACCAAAAACAAAGGCTATGTGAGCCTGGGAACGAGCAAGGACACCTCAGAGTTTTTGTGTGACAACCTACGCTACCATTGGTACACCAGCATTCGTGCAGACTATCCTGACGCGGATGAAATGCTGCTGTTGATGGACGGTGGCGGCAGTAATTCGTGCTTGCATTACATCGTCAAAGAAGACCTGCAAAACTTGGCCAATGAACTCCAGCTGAAAATCACGGTGGCGCATTATCCGGCCTCTTGCTCCAAATACAATCCGATTGAGCACCGCTTATTTCCGCATCTGCAACGCAGTTGGGAGGGCGTCGTCTTTGCCAATTATCAAGTTGTCAAGGAACGCGTTGAGCAGACCACGACCGCGACAGGCTTGCGTGTGGTCGCGTGGCTCAATGAAAAAGTCTATCAAACCGGGCGCAAATATAGTGCGAATTTCAAAGCGACGATGCAGATCGTCTTTGACCAGGCGCTGCCCAAATGGAATTACCATCTACACCCTTTATAACTTGTTTTTTACACGTTCCTTAATGGATTTAGGATGTCTCGAATTCGCCCGTAACCGGCTGACCGTACCTGCTTCCGCGACGTACTCTTTTTGAAGGGACAACTCCCTCGCAAGTCTCGCCTGTTTCCCCCACAAGCTTTTCTCATGCCCGTTCCCTGTGACAATCCAGGAAACATCGGTGGGGTTAGGACAGAACTGCTTCACCAGTTCTGGTCAGATTCTTCTGACGTTGCTATGCGGCCTAGCGCCGCGCCCGTTCTCAGCCATAAGAATTTACACGAATCAGTTGCAGGCAAGATAAGTGATGAACCAATCTGCGTCAAATTCTGCCTGGGGGGAAGAATCATTTGATACTGAAAGCAAAAAGCCCGACAGTCGCAAGACCGCCGGGCGTGGCTTTTATTAATTGTCGGATGTCGTCTATCCGAAGTCTTACACCTTTTTTGGCAATTGCCCGCTTCTGCGACCTTGTTTCGCTCACAGGCGGCACTGTTGTCTATTCCTCGGTCCGGCCTTCAATATGTGCCTCGCGTAAGACGATTGCGCTAGGCTCGCTCATATTGAAAGTCGCTTGTGTCTCAACCAAACTAGGGACAATAGCTAAAACTCCAGCTTTAGGAATAAGAGATCTGTAATCTTCTCGATGTTAGTAGAATAAAACTCGATTTCCTCGCCTACGATTTTGAATCGTCCCGCCGCAATGCTGACGAATATCCCCGATTTCAAATGGATAGTGAATTTTCTTATTGACGATTGTTCCACCTCTACCTCCCCAAGCGCAACGCCTGTTACTTGAATCCCGCCAGCAAGGGGAATTAAGGTAAGTTGAGCCCCAACTTTTACATCTTCAATGAGTTTTGAATGTGCGTTATGTCACCCGATTTGTAACCCAATGAATAAAGCCGCTTGCGCGGCTCTTGTAAACTATTGATTTAATTGGCTCCTCAGGTAGGACTCGAACCTACAACCCTTCGGTTAACAGCCGAATGCTCTGCCATTGAGCTACTGAGGAGCAAGGCGTTCAAAACGCGAGCGAGAAGATACTAGATGAACTTCCAACTGTCAACCGCTTTCGCGCTCATGAATCCAGCGATGGCGATTTCGCTGTGGCACCTGAACGGGTATGTTGCGCGTGGGTAATTTTGTGTGGTGCAGGAGGACGTTGCCAGATGATAGTTTCACGCGGCGATACCATTTCATACCCAATTCCACGCCAGATAATCCGGCGCGTTCGCGCTGATGTAATCACGTTGTAGAGATATAGTAATGAGATGACCGGATGCAAAAACCAGTAGGCCCACCAGCCTTTTCTAATTTGCGAGCGATGTTCTTCTGGCAGCAAATGAGAAGCCAAAAACCAGCGTGTCGCCCCTGTCATCAAGCCCAAAATAAAACTGCCTGCTAATAAGGGCAAAATGGTAGTCAGTCCGAATTGTCCAACAGCCAGGGTTGCCAAGCCGCCCCAAAAGGCGAGGTTAAAGAAACTGTGAGTAATCGCTGTCAGCCACCAGACGCGCGGCGCGTAAACTCGTGTAATGGTCATCTGGCGTGTGGTAAATTCAAACAATTCGCGCCAGTTCATGCGCGCTTCCGACATCATCAGACAGTGTGGAACGAATTTGATGCGCAGGTGCGCCTGATGCATAGTTTTCGTTATCACATAATCATCGCTAACCGCGCCGGCTTCCCATTGCTGCTTGATCCGCAACGACTCAAATGTATCGCGGTTTATTGCCATCGCCCCGCCCCAGGCAAAGGAAGAACGCTCGCCTAATAAATTCAAGGCTGCGGCGTTCCAGACCGAAAGAAAATACCGCGCCAAACTACCTCTCCCCAGTCTTGCTTGCACAGGCAAGTACCAGCGAAAACCAGTGGTCGCGCCCACTCGCGGATCGGTTAATGGTGCCACTAACTCACTTAACCAGTTTGCTTCAGGACGCGCATCAGAATCAGCAAAGACGAGCACTTCCGTATTGCGATCTATCAAATCTAACGTATCAAGCGCGGCACATAGGTTATGCACTTTTTGTCCGCGATTGTGCGCCTCGCCAGCAGTAATCAGCCACGCTGAGCGATTGCTTTCATGGAGAATTCTTTTGAGCGCGAGGTGGGCGGGATCCTCTTCGCTTTCCGTGACGAAGATCAATTCGTAATGGCGATAATCCTGCGCAAGATAGGCAATGATGTTTTCTTCAAAATCCAGTTCGAGGCCTTTGCAAGGAATGATGACTGCCGTCTTGGGAACATAACGTTCTCCTGGGGTAGACAGAGTGCGCCACGCATAACGCGCCAAGCGTAATCCAGCGACTAGCGCGGCAAGGCTTTGCACAAGCAATAGAAATCCTAAGACGGTGAAGACGGCTTCCATATCTTACTAAGAAGGAAAAAACCTTGGCCTCCTCTTGAACTCTTGCTGGTCGTTGTCGCTAATGGTTCGGCAGGGGCGAAAACACAGCAGCAGTGCTTGGGACAACAGCTTTGCCATTGTCGTTGAAGTTTTGCTCAATTGCCAGCCGGAAAGTAACCACAAGGTTTTTTTATGAGCGTTCTTTACCCGGCGGACTCTGCCGACTTGGCGGGTAATGCGTTGAGGCGTTGTTCGATCAAAGCCACTATCTTTTCTGGCTGCTCTTCCGCCAGGGCAAGGCGTTTCGCTTCGAGCGTTAACTCAGTCATTTCTGCGGCCTGCAATTGAAAGCGCGCATCGCGGGCAATCAGGCTTTCAATCACGCGCCGTTCGCGCTCGCCCCGGGAATAAAGCTCCGAAGAACCAGTGGCAACCGCGTATTCCACTGGAATTGTCACATCGCGCGCCATGCAAAGAAAGGGATGAAATTCTTCTTTGATTTCATCGCGCAAACGATTCAGTTCCAGCAGTGACGATTTGAAGCCTAGTTGCCCTGCCAACGTTACCTCCAACACCGGCGCAAGCAAAGTTTCTTCCGCTGGATCGTGCGGCGTGACTTCGGCGCGAAGTTGTGCGAAGAGGGCCTCGTGCAATTCTTCTGGAGTGGCGCGCCCACTCACTTCAAAACGAAAGCGGATAAAGGGGCGTTGACGATAATCGCGCATCAACCGCGCTTCGTGCTTACCGTTTTTGACTTCGACCAAATACGCGCCGCGCACGTTGGCATACTCGTCTACCGAACAAGCTTCCAGTGAACCAGGATTATAGACCCAGCCATCCAGTTCAAAATTTTTGTGGGTATGGCCAAGCGCGAGGTAATCCACCACGGATTTCAGTTCGTTGATTTTGGCAACCGGCAAAGCAGGAATTGGACGATTGATTTGGCCTTCGACATCAGTGTGCAGGAGCAAGACGTTAAAGCGATCTTCGCTGCGATGCTGGCGGACTTCATCTACCAAGACAGGAAGTTGCCGTGTCACGGTCGTACCGTACCAAGTCGTGCCGAAGATGCGAAAGCCGCCATCAGGTGTATCAATATCAAGGTAGGAACCAGAACCGCGTTGTTCATTCCAGGAATCAAACCTAACTGTTCCATCATCTTCATAAAACGGTTCCAGCAAGCGGACGAAGCCCCAACGCGAAAGGCTCCGCAACCAACTGAACTGATTGCTGGCTTCGCGTTGATCGTGATTGCCTTCAATGACGATGACCGGAATACCCGCGTCTTTTAGCTTCATCAGGCAAAACATCGCGTGATTCATGGCTTGGGGTTCAACCCGGCGCGTGTCGAAAAAATCACCCGCAATCAACACAAAGTCCACTTGTTCGGTCAACGCGTAACGTTGAATGCAATCACTCCATGCTTCAAAAAAATCACGCGTGCGGTCAGCGGTGCCGAAACGACGATAACGGCTGATGCCCAAATGAATATCTGCAATATGAAGAAATTTTGCCATGCGATGAAGAGAGTAACATGCGCGATTATCTCGCGCCTATGGCCCGTCACAATTTTCAGCGAAAACAAAACCGCCAGTCGGTGAAGGACTGGCGGATGTGAGGATTAGTCGTGAAATAAAATTCGATGAGGACAGTAAATCCAATTTAAAAGTTAAAGCAGCAGAATCACCAAAGGTGATCTGCTGCTGGGGTGAGGACAATATTTAACGTCATCTCTGACAAAACTTGTGAGCCTCTCGGATTCTGAGTGGGAAGAATCCTCATAGCGGTCGTTTCTGAAAGAGGCTCAATGCTACTGCGAACCAGATTTGGGGTCTGTCCGCCGGCAGCGGGCTTGGCCTGGGTTGCCTCGCCATAAAAACTTGTCAAAACTCTTTGCGGGCGACTCAACTCTCTAGTTCAATTTCCGATTCGCAAGTCACGCCAAAATGGTGTGCCCCGTTCTCCAAATTTGACGTCACTTGCGAATCGAAAGCTGTAACTGCAACTAAAATCCGACCCCCGTGTCCTTTCTAGCTAGCAGCTACAAGATCGAGAGGAGTCAAGCTCCAAACTCAAACTCTTGAATGGAAAGCGAACCGTGCGGAATCTCTTTTCCAGCGGTTAGTGAGGAACCGTTGGAACGTGTGAGGAGGATTACTATCGCCAATCCAGTTCGCTTTCCCTTGCGCATTGAAATTGCAGGGTTAGCAGGAAAACGCTTCGAGCATCAGATCCAACTAATGACTAGGTGAGGAATCATTAGATGTGAGGAGGATCAGCGCTACTAGAAGCGTTTGCCCTGCCACGAAAGAACTTTTCAATCAAAGATCAACTTCTTTTCTTCTTCATCTCTCGTCTGCGGCAATAGATAGTGCAACGTGCGTGCCACAGATTTGCAACACCTCGCCACATTCTTTTAACTTACTGAAAGGACAATCTATAAGCCTCTCCAGGCGATCTTTCCCCCCTTTTCCAATCAACTTGACAATCCTCATTTGTCCACAAAAAACGACAACCACTTTTTGTCACTGTCAACAATTGATGACTATTCTCCTCATTGTCATCAGAAGGTGTCACCAAATAATCCCCCGATGCATGAGCTAAGACTTCGCCTTGAACCCGGAGAAGAAGGATTAGTTCTTCTCAAGTGATGCAGCCAAATACTGGAGAGAGCAAATGTGCGGTAAATTCCAAAATAACTTTGGGAGGATGGCTGGTCACTCGCGGTGCAAAGGGCGTTGGCGTTGCGAAGGTTGAGTTCGGCAGGTATGATGGCTTTCGCAACTACTCCGAAACCAAGAGGTCCATCATCTATGTCCTTTGCAAAAACCCTGCGCAGAGTTGTCATTACCGGCATCGGCTGCGTCTCCCCTTTCGGTCAGGGCAAAGAATCTTTTTGGCAAGCCCTTCATGAAGGCCGCAGTGGCGTGAATCGAATTACTCGTTTCGATACATCCGATTTACCCGTTAAGATCGCTGCTGAAGTCAAAGATTTTAACTCCGACGATTTTATTTCCCCCAAAGATCGCCAACATGTTTCTCCGGCTGTCGCTTATGGCCTAGCAGGCGCAGGGCTGGCTTTCCAAGATGCCAAGCTCAATCCCAAAGAAATGGATTTGGAAGAACGACGCAACATCGGTGTCGTGATAGGCAGTGGCGGAGCAAGTCTGAGCTTCGTTGAAAAACAATATCGGTATTACTTTGAAAATGAAGCCAAAAAAGCCAGCATCTATTCGATTCCAACAGCAACGCCCGGCTCGCTGCCGAGTGAAATCTCGATGGCTTATGGCTTAAAAGGATTCAGCCATCTGCTTTCGACCGGCTGCACATCTTCCACTGATGCCTTAAATTATGCCGTCCAAAATATTGCGCTCGGTCGCATCAATACGATTGTCTCCGGCGGCATTGACGCACCGCTTGCGCACAGCATCATGCTTGGCTTCTGTATGATGCGATTGATGACGCCGTCGTGGAATGAAGAACCCCATCGTGCGTCGCGTCCGTTTTGCAAAGGCCGCGACGGATTTGTGGTGGGCGAAGGGGCATATCTTTTCATCCTGGAAGAAATGGAGCAGGCAGTTAATCGTGGTGCCAGAATTTATGCTGAGATTACAGGTTATGGTTCTACGTGCGATGCTCACCACCGGGTACGGCTGGACGAGTCGGGCATCGAGCCTGCGCGCGCCATGTCGTTAGCTATGCGTGATGCTGGCGTCACGACAGAACAAATTGATTACATCAACCTACATGGCACAGCAACGGATTTGAATGACCGCATCGAAACGCGTGCCATCAAGATTGCGTTTGAGGGGATGGCGTATAAAATTCCGATGAGTGCCACAAAATCGCTGATCGGTCATCCACAAGGCGCATCGGGAGCGGCGGGACTGACCGCCACGATTGGCGGGATGATGCATGGCTTTCTGCCACCGACAATCAATCTGGACGAACCCGATCCTGATTGCGATCTGGATTATGTGCCGAACAAAGCGCGACCGGGGATCATCAAAACTGCGCTTTGTAATTGCATCGGATTTGGCTCAAAAAACTCTGCTTTAGTCGTTCGAAAATTTGAGGATTGATAGCTGACTATGACAAATGAAGAAGTCTTACAGACCTTCTCTGATTGTGGTGCCTTGCTTACCGGACATTTTTTGCTCACCTCCGGGTTGCATAGCCCGCGTTATTTGCAATGTGCGTTAGTGTTGCAACATCCCGCCACCGCCGAAAAACTTTGCTCCGCGCTCGCTGAAAAAATTAAAGCGGATGATCGCGTCGGTTCCATTGATCTGGTCATTGCCCCTGCGCTTGGCGGCGTCATCGTAGCGCACGAAGTCGCCCGCGCGCTCGGTGTGCGCGCATTATTCACCGAACGACAAGATGCGACCATGACCTTACGACGCGGCTTTCAAATTAATCCCGGCGAGCGTTGTTTTGTCGTCGAAGATGTCGTCACAACCGGCGGCTCGACGCGTGAAGTAATGACTGTCGTGCAAGCCCTCGGCGGCGTAGTCGTTGGCGCAGGCTCGTTGATTGATCGCAGTGGCGGCGCAGTGGATTTAGGCGTTCCCCGCTACGCCCTCGCCACACTCGAAGTTCCCAGTTACAAAGCCGAAGACTGCCCGATGTGCAAAGAAGGTTCGACCGCAATCAAACCTGGCAGCAGGAAATAGGGTTAGTCACGAATCTGACTCCAACTCAATCCAAACCGCAGCAAATATTTGCGCAGCCGGTCGGCGTCATTCGCTGTAGCTTTGCGATCCCGTGAAGAGTGAAACAGTTTGCGGCCTGCTTCGGACAGGCTGTGCGCTGCGCGGCAAACCTGGATCACACTTTCAAGTTGCAGGCGATCAAACAAATCCAGGCCCGCCAATTCGTCAGGACGAAGCAAATCTTCCAAACAACTTTTTGCGGCGGTTGCTTTGGGCTGTTTCCACGCCACTTGCAACCGTTCGATTTCTTCATTCACCACATCAATCGAAATTCTTCCGCCTTCTGCCAACGTTGCCATCCGAATGATCGCGCCATTCAAATCCCGAAAGTTGCCATTCCAGCTTGCTGCGGGCGAGGTAGCAAATTTCAAGAAATGCGTCATGGCTTCACGGCTGAAGGTGATGCGCGTACCGTTGCGCTCGGCAAATCGATCCAGTTCAAATTGCAGGTTCGGTTCGATGTCTTCTTTGCGCTCGCGCAAACTCGGCAGGGTGAACGTCCATAAATTGATGCGCGCCAGCAAATCTTCGCGGAATTTGCACGCTTCGACCTGCTCCACTAAATCCCGGTTCGTGCCCGCAATCAATTGGAAATCGCTTTTGACTTCTTTGTCGCTGCCGAGCGGCAAAAATACTTTGTCTTCGAGCGCGCGCAACAACATCGCCTGCTCATCCAGCCCAAGCTCGCCAATTTCATCCAAAAACAACATGCCGTTGTTAGCCCCGCGCAGATGCCCATCCCGATTACCGAGCGCGCCCGTGAATGCGCCTTTGATGTGCCCGAACAAGGCTGACATCGCTCCATCGCCGCGAATCGTGGCGCAATTCACCTCGATAAAGGCGCCGCTCATTTGATGACGTGCTTTCTTCAACGCATAAATCCGTTTGGCGAGGCGCGACTTCCCTGCTCCGGTTGGCCCCATCAATAACAGCGGATCGCGCGAAGCAATCGCCACCTGCTCAATGCGCGCGATCAAACGATTGAACGCCTGGTTGCGCGTTTCAATGCCGGATTTCAAAAACGAAACGGCTTCGCGTTGTTCCTGCTGAAAGCGCGAAGCGATTAAGTCATATTTCGACAGATCGAGATCAATAATGCGGTACTCGCCCGCATCGCCCGCTTTCCACTTGCCGGGCGGCGATGTTTGCATCAAGCGCGCTGGCAAGTGGCGCGACTCTGTCAATAAAAACAGGCAAATCTGTGCCGCGTGCGTGCCGGTCGAAAGATGCACCAGATAATCTTCGTGATCGGGCTGGAAGGAATAGCCACGCGTAAAATCGTGCAACACGGCGTAGACCTCTTCAAAGTCCCACGCATCTTTGAGCTTGATGTTGTGGATGCGGATTTCCGTTTCAGGAGAAATGGATTGAATATCCGCCACGATTTGTTCGGCCAGTTGAGCATGACTCGGCTGCAACAACAATTCAAACCGATGGATAAGCAAATCCTCGTGCGAACAGAGCGCAATTGTCGGACGCCACTTCTCCCACCGCGTAGCGCCCTTGCCCGCGTCCTTTTGAATTCCCAGGAAACCGATGACGACTGTTTTTTTCTGTGGCATAGGAAATTGTTGTAATGACTTCTTCAGCCCCTAGGGCTGGCTGACTGTAGGCAGGTCATTTATGGCCTGTAATGGTGGTAATCAACGTTCATGTCGCGTAGCGACGATTGACCCTATCGCATATCACAATATTTCAACCGTCGCTCGCGCGACGCGGTATGGGTTGTGGCTTTTGCAGGCCATAAATGACCTGCCTACAGTCAGCAGCCGCTACGCGGCAGAAACTACCCGTAGAATAAAATCTAAGCTCTTAGCTTACAAGCTAGTAACTCTCAAACTCTCACTTTTCCTTCTCTCAAATCTCAAATCGAGCATCTCAAATCCACGCAACCATTTGCCTTCAAAACCCTGTCCCTTCTGGACTCTGGCACATCGCTCGCACTCTCTCTTAGCGTCAGGACAACAAGAGCGTCCTCAGCTTGCTGGCCTCCAGTGAGAAAGGCTCCTCATCTTTAAGTCTGCTAACTGGAGGCCGCCTGTAGAACGCAATACACGAAAAAGGAGATCGCACGTCATGGCCAACAAGAATTTATTTCAGACCATTGCTGGCAAGCTGTTACCCAAGACCGATGCCGTCAACGAAGCGCGCGGTCACGCTTACGCCTTCAAGCCCAAGCATCAGCTCGCGCAATACGCAGCAACCGGCTGCTTGAATACGACTTTCTACGCCGATGCCGATGGGCAATTGGCGAAGGTCATTGAGTTGTGCGCAAGCGTTGAGCCGGAGTTTATTGCCAGAACGGCGATTTATGCTCGTCAACGCGGCTTCATGAAAGATATGCCGGCGTTACTGTGCGCCATCCTTGCCGTGCGTGACGTGACGCTGTTGGAAGCCGTCTTCCCGCGTGTGATTGACAATGGCAAGATGCTGCGCAACTTCGTGCAGATTTTACGTTCGGGTGTCGTAGGCCGTAAGTCGCTCGGTTCGGCACCCAAGCGTTTGATCCGTGAATGGTTCGAGGCACGCGATGACGAAGCCGTCTTCAAGGCTTCGATTGGCGCTGCACCTTCGTTCGCCGACATCGTGAAGATGATTCACCCGAAGCCAACCAACAAGAGCCGTGAGGCGTTGTTTGGTTACTTTATTGGTCGTGACATCAACGCGGATGAATTGCCTGCGCTGGTGAAGCAGTACGAAAACTTTAAGCACGGTGATCGTCTGGAAATGCCCAACGTGCCGTTCCAGATGTTGACTTCGCTTGACCTGAGCAAGACCGAATGGGCGCAGATTGCGCGTACTGCTCCGTGGCAAATGACGCGGATGAACCTGAACACCTTTGTTCGTCACGATGTGTTCGGTCAGCCGGGAATGCCCGAACTGATTGCAAACCGCTTGCGTGACGAACAAGCCATCAAGAAGGCGCGCGTCTTCCCGTACCAGTTGATGACGGCCTACACGAATGCGGACGACAAAGTCCCGGCTATCGTACGCGAAGCGTTGCAGGATGCGATGGAAATCGCCATCAGCAACGTGCCTGCGATTGACGGCAAAGTGTACATCTTCCCGGACGTGTCGGGTTCGATGCAATCGGCAGTCACGGGTCATCGCAAGGGCGCAACCAGCAAGGTTCGCTGCATTGACGTAGCGGCTCTCGTAGCGGCTGCGATCCTGCGCAAGAACCCGCACGCCGAAGTTATTCCGTTCTCGAACGACGTGGTTCCGGCTCGGCTGAACCCACGTGACAGCGTGATGACGAACGCGCAGAAGCTGGCCAACCTGCCTTCGGGCGGCACCAATTGCAGCGCGCCATTGATCGAACTCAACAAGCGCAAGGCAAACGGTGATTTGGTGGTGTACGTTTCGGACAACGAGTCGTGGGTAGATACGCCGTACTACGGTCGTTTTGGCGGCAACGCCACGAAGACGATGACGGAGTGGGCAAAATTCAAGGCTCGTAATGCCGACGCCCGGATGGTTTGCATTGACATCCAGCCGAATGCCACGACGCAAGCCAAAGAGCGCGCCGATGTGCTGAATATCGGTGGTTTCTCGGATCAAGTGTTCGAGATCATCGCCGAATTCGCGGCAGGCCGTCTGAACGCAGCTCACTGGATCGGCGTAATTGAAGAAGTAAGCATTTAGGATTTGGGGTTTAGGATTTAGTGGGAGGGCTTCCCCTAAATCCTAAACCCTATCTCCTGAATCCTAATCCGGGCCGAATGCTGCTGTGACTACATTTCCTTGAAAGAACAGATGTCTCAGCAATTTCTTGTCGGCCTCTTGCAATGATCTTTGAAAATACATTCTGGCGAATGCTGGTTGGGAGTACATGGTTATAGCGGGTTCGACTCCCGCCTCCTCCAATTTTATGGGGGAGATGCTCTCACCGATTTTGTCGCCATTTTGAATTTGCGACGAATGCGGATGGAACTACATCACCTTTTAAGTGGCGAGGTCGCGGGTGCAACTCCCGCCTGCTCCAACAATCTTATGGGGCAGTAGCTCAGCAGTAGAGCGCGAACCGTTGTTTCATCAATTCCTTGTCGTCGCTAAAAACAGGATTTAGGAATTAGGATTCGGGATTTAGATTTCCCCTATATGCTAAATCCTAAATCCTAATCCTCGCAAACATTAATCCGAGGCGGCGCATCATCGCTGCCTCTTCACCCGGAGGTAACTATGGCTACAAACTTTAACTTTGACGAAGAGTCCTTTTGCTAAACCAGACCGCAAGCGCAGACGTGGCGCGCAAACCGACGCCAAACCACGCAAACGCGTCCGCAAGAAAGCGCCACCGCAACAGCCCACGCGCAAGGAATTATGCCCTTGCGGATCAAACCGCTGGTTTCAAAAACTGTTGCCAGCGTCCGATGAAACCCTATGGCTCGCTGCTTGATTATTACGACAGCGAGTGATTGAAAAGCGGCGAATGCCAGAGGAACTACATGGAAAGAGCGTCCGTAGCAATACGGAAGGTCGCGGGTCCGACTCCCGCCTGCTGGCAACGGCAGTAGCTCAGAAAAACGGTTTCTCAAATCCTTGTCGCCGTGTTATTGGAAAGATTGAAAAGCAGGCGTCAAGAGTACACGCCTCAGCGTGGCTTTTCGTTTCACACCGAAAACGACCACGCGGAAGTGTGAACGCTGAACTCCTGCTCGGTACAAATGTTTGCGCAACGAAACAGATTGATGAAACAACTGCCTGGCTACGGCTGGGAAATTAAGCTCATTGAAGAGTGGGCGTCAGGCAATTTAGACTGGTTCATCATTGAACAATGGCAGATCGAATCCACCTGGTCGCCCAAAGGCAAAGCGGCATTCATCACCTTTGTGATTGACCCGCAGGCAAATATTCATACGGGCAATCGGTGGAAATCGTTTTATGCTGTGAAGGCTTCGCTGCAACCGCCAACCACTTGCGGAGCGGCGAAAACGAAGTCGAATTGTACTTGCATCGTGGCTGGGAAGCGCAATTGACAGAGTTTATGCAAGGATTGAATTCGTTACGAAACAAAAGCTAATGCTCGCGTAGCCGAAACAGCAAGAGGCGCACCAAAAACGATTATGTGTAGTGCGTCCACGGGTAGCAGGTTACGGCAGAACCTATAGCGGCCTGATTTTTCAGAGCAAGGATATATCTAGCATGAGCATATACGCGTCATTGACAAGACATGACACTGATCGTTGTCTTGATATTAGACAGATTAATCAGAGCCTGCGGGTTGCTATTAACCGATTCTGCAAATGCCTTTATTGAAACAGGAGATAACGACGCCAAGGTTTTGTAATCTGATCGCCTCTATTCTTCAGGCGTCTTGGTCGAACTGCATCTGAGTACTTGTCAATGCTTGCTTGATCCAGTGCGGCAAGCTTGACCTACACGCAATAATATGAACAATCGGTGCTGATGTAGTTCATTGGCAAGAAGCCAAGTCCGAAAGTTTCTCTGCTTTCTCTTTTGCTTGATGATCGAGATGAATCGGGTCAAGAAGTATTTGCGATACGACTGGAGAAAACAGTACGAGCATTTTTTACTTGAGAGTGGCGAATGTCAGAACTTACCTCGCTATAAGCGGATTTCAAATGAGTGCGACCATAGTGTAGGATAGCCGCCATGCAACCATATCCCAAAGAGTTAAGAGTCCGTGTCGTGGCGGCCATCGAGCAAGGGGAATTCACGCGCAGTGAAATCGCCAGTCTCTTTAATGTCGGCGTCACTTTTATCAAAAAGATGCTCCGCCTGCATCGTGCCGGGCAAGACCTGGCGCCGCGGCAGGGCGGGGGCCCAACCCCGCGCTTGCAAGCCCCCGAGTTGGCCTGGCTGCGCACCGAGGTGGCCCAACACCCGGATGCGACGCTGGCTGAATTACAAACCATGCTGGCGGCGCAAGGAGACGTCACGGCGAGTGTGCCGACGCTGTGTCGTGCGCTCCAACAACTGGCACTGCCGCGCAAAAAAAAAGCCTCAAGTACCCGGAGCGCGATGAGCCGCAACGCCAGGAGTTCCGGCAGACAACCGCCGCCTTCGACCTGCGGAACTATGTTTTTATTGATGAAATGGGGAGTAATCTCAGTTTTACCCGGCTCTACGGACGCGCCGCGCCGGGGCAGCGCGTGGTGGATGAAGTACCGGGCGAGCGCGGGAAAAACGTCTCCACGATTGGTGCCATCGCGTTGGATGGAGTACGCACGGGCTTGAGTGTGGCGGGGGCGATTGATAGCGAAACGATGCTTTTCTTTGTCGAAGAGTTGTTGGTGCCCACGCTCAAACGCGGCGACATTGTGGTGTTTGATAACTGCTCCATTCATAAACAAGAGGAAATCGAAGAGGCCCTTGAAGCGGTCGGCGCGTGGGTGCTGTTTCTGCCGCCGTATTCGCCCGATCTGAATCCGATTGAAAACTGCTGGTCGAAAGTGAAGTCCATTTTGCGTGCGCTCAAGCCCCGCACATTTGAGGACTTACTGGCAGCGCTGGTCGCCGCCTTTGCCGCCATCACCCCGCAGGACATTCGCGGTTGGTTTGGTCATTGTGGTTATGGGGGCGCACTCATTTGAAAACCGCTACATTACCATTTATGCAACTAAAAGTTTTTGAGAGATGCTCTCCTGTTTTGAATATGGACCAATGCTTATTTAATTGAGGCCTGGAAAGCAGGGAAAAGACGTTCTTTCCACCTGAAAGTATAAAAGCATTTTGGGCAGAAGTTAATCGGCAACTTACCGCCGAAAAATTGCGACAATGGGTTGACGAGTTCGCAGTCCAACCAATATTGCAGACCATCATTTTGTATATTCCCGATATTTATTTCGATAAGGTTATTTGCAAGCAATCTAAGGATTTATTTATGGCAAACACAACTTACAACCTCATCGAATCCGCACAACAGCGCACCCATCAAAGCGTGGACAAAAGGCGTCAAGATGGAAGACGAAGCCAAGCGCCAACTCCAAAACATCGCCAAGCTGCCGATTGTTTTCAAATGGGTCGCTGCCATGCCAGATGTTCATCTCGGCATTGGTGCCACCGTAGGAAGCGTGATTGCAACGAAAGATGCGGTCATTCCTGCTGCGGCGGGCGTAGATTTGGGTTGCGGTGTAATGGCAATCCAAACTTCTCTCACGGCAAATGATCTGCCGGACAACCTCCGCAACATTCGCCGTGCGATTGAAAAAGCGATTCCGCACGGGCGCACCGATCACGGTGGACGCCGCGACAAAGGGGGTTGGGGCGACATCCCGAAACGTCAGCTTGGCGTGTGGCGGCAACTGGAAATCGGCTACAAGGAAATTTGCGAAAAGTTTCCGAAGCTGGATCGCGGCAACACGATCAATCATCTCGGCACGCTCGGCACGGGCAATCACTTCATAGAAGTCTGCCTCGATGAAAGCGACAACGTGTGGTTTATGTTGCACAGCGGCTCACGCGGCGTCGGCAATCGCATCGGCACGTTCTTCATTGAAATGGCGAAAAGCGATATGCGTCGCCACATCGCCAACCTGCCCGACAAAGACCTCGCGTACTTTGAAGAAGGCTCGGAGCATTTCGATGATTACGTTCACGCCGTCAGTTGGGCGCAGGATTTTGCGATGTACAACCGCAAGCTGATGATGGAGCAGATGATTGACGCCATCGCCGATAGCGGCGAAGTGAAGCCGTTCAAAGCCGAATTGCAAGTCGTCAATTGCCATCACAACTACGTCGCCCGCGAAACGCATTACGGCGAAGAAGTGCTGGTGACGCGCAAAGGCGCAGTGCGGGCGGCGCTCGGCGATTACGGCATCATCCCCGGTTCGATGGGCGCGCGTTCGTACATCGTGCGCGGGTTGGGTAACGAAGAGAGTTTTCATTCATGCTCACATGGTGCAGGCCGTGCGATGTCGCGCAACGAAGCACGGCGACGGATTTCGCTGGACGATCACATCAAAGACACGGCAGGCGTTGAGTGTCGGAAAGACGAAGACGTGATTGATGAAAGTCCGCGAAGCTACAAAGACATCGAAGCGGTGATGAACGCACAGCGTGATTTGGTTGAGGTTGTGCATACGCTCAAGCAGGTTGTGTGTGTGAAAGGATAAGCAATGCCAACCAGTCTTTTCAAAATTCCTCAGCCTTTGTGGAGGCTCATGCAATTTTGTGAGACACACTGCGTTGCCTATTGTTGCCACGAAGAAGCATTTGATTTGAATGAAGAGCAGGTACGTCGTTGGGCAGAAGCAGCAGGCGAAGAAGAGTTTGCTTTTGCTCAACGGCAATTGAAGCATTTGATAAAAAAAGTCGCATACGCCGAAGGCAATGTTGAATGTCAGGAATTCTTCTGGCTACGCGACAAAGACTCATTGCTCGCTTGGTTGCGAGAATGGGAACTACTCATAACAAACAGCCAAGCCCTAACTAACAAGGAGAAACAAATATGAAGTCACGAAATATCACATCGCAATTCAGGCATCCCAACGCCAAGAGCTTTGGGCCGTAGAAACGGTACGAATGTGATTTCAGAGTGATCGTATGACATCCAAAAGCGTTCGTGCCAATCCATCCGTTTTCCAATTTTGGAGAAGTTTCGTTTATGGATATTGGATTGTTACAGAAGCATTTCGGGTAGTGATAAAAATGTAAGGCTCATTCGTTTTTTGTCGCGGAGCGACAGTGGAATTTAGCCGTGGTTTTCAAACCCTTGTCATTACCCAAATCTTTGCATGAGATACGTCATTGCGTTTCAGCCTGCGAAGGCGGGCGGCAGCATACAGCCTGGGGATAGCGCGAAGGCGCCCCCCCCAGGAAAACGCGCCATTTATACCTCAGCCCGCGAAGACGGGCGGCAGCCAACTAACCAATATCTGTCGCCCACGTGCGTGGGCTTGGGAATTCCATTTGAAGCTTTCTGGGGTTGCGGCTCACGCCTTCACCCCAGGCTTTATGCTATCGTCCGCCTTCGCGGACTAAGATCATGCAAAGATTTGGGTAATGACAAGTTTTCAAACCACGGTAAGGGAGCGAACAATTCCGCGTCGCGTTGGCGACGCTTGAATTCAGGCGTCGCTAACGCGACGCGGGGTTCTGACTGACCGTTCCCGGCGTTGAAACGCCGGGCTAAGTTCAGATCGCCGCCACGCGGCTGCAAACGGCAGCATTACCTTTTATCATTACCGAAGATGATTCGTTCAGCTACGAGAAAAAAGATTTATGCGATCAGATATGTCAAAGGTCGTGATTGAACGCCCACGTTACAACCACAAAGACCCCAGTAAAAAAACAGGCCAACGCATTCATCGCTACGACCCAGACGACGAATACGAAGATTTGCTGCAACGCGAGCCAGCGTCCAGAGGCAGGGGAACGAAATACTTTTCCGACTTCCTGAATCCGCTCGAACGGTTCCTGCGCAGCAACGTCGGGCGTCCGTGGGACAAGGTTTATAGCGAACTCTGCGCGCATCTGGATCGGCGCAAAACGACGGGGCGGCATGTGTTTGAGCATCTCGAAGACTTTGTCGAGACGAAGTGCTTCGTCGGCGAGGATGGAGGAATTTATGTGCATCAACGTTATGGCGGCGTGCGACGGATTGGCGAATACCGTTGGCGGGCGTCCTTCTATGTTGACCCGCGTACCGGGCTGTTGCGCGTAGAAGAAAAGCGCACTTCCCCTGCTACACAGGAAGCGCGCCGTCGTAACGTGCGCAGGACGATTGAGCGCAAGCAGATCAGCGTCAATCAAAGTTACCTGCGCATTAACGGTATTTGGTATCTCGCCGATTATGCCGAAGATAATTGGACGAAGAAGGAAGCCCACCCTGACCGCGATCCAGACTTTCGCTATTGGGACGGCAAGCGTTGGATGGAGTTGGTCAGCAAACGCAAATGCTCGCAACAGGAATTACAAGCGGCGGGATTGCGCAATGTGCCGCTGAAGAAGTAAGCAAGTTTATGGCCTCGGCGCTGATGAATCTGTGCTGTTCACAACGATCAATCAGTCCTTCTCTGAAGCCAAACGAAACCGATTGGTAGAGTTGGGCGAAAGGCGAGTCAACGAAACGCTCACCCAGAGGAACAGCAGGAATTGTTGACGTTGCAACAACGGCTCGAAGCGTTGCACGCCGAGCGGATGAAAGTATTGGCAGAATGAGCCAAACTACGTGGCGTCACTTTGACGGCGGTAATGGAACAATTGGGGATTGAATTCTTTTCTATATCCTTCAACTAAGAGCCTGCGGAGGCAGGCGGCGAGCATAAAGCCCAGTGCGTGAGCGATGGGATCGATTGGCAAACCATTCGCGAAGCCCGTAAAACGGGCGATAGCTGCGGTGCTGTCGCCCTGCCAGGGCTGATATGGATGACCTGGTCAACCCAGGGTTCCGGCTTGCGCCTGCACCCTGGGCTTTATTCTCCTGCCCGACTTCGCGGGCTAAACTTCTCCAATACTAATGACGAAAAAATATGAGTATAGAAATGAAATTCGCAGCTAGTATATTCACCATCAACAACGTTCTTTCCGCCGAAGAATGTCAGTCGTACATCGCGCTCACCGAACAAGCAGGCTATGCGGCTGCAACCATCAACACCAATAAAGGTTTTGAGTTGCGACCTAATATTCGCAACAACGAGCGCGTCATTCTGGATGATTTCGAGATTGCCAAAAATCTCTGGCACCGTGTTAGCGATCAGATTCCGCCCATGCTCAAAGGACGGCAGGCGTTGGGGTTGAATGAGCGGTTTCGATTTTATCGCTACGATGTCGGGCAATATTTTGCGCCGCATTACGATGGCGCGTTTCGGCGCGATAACGGCGAGCAGAGCTTGCTCACGTTTATGATTTACCTGAACGATGATTTCGAGGGCGGTGAAACGAATTTCGGTGAGATCACCATCAAGCCAGAAACCGGGATGGCATTGGTGTTCGAGCATCCCTTATTGCACGAAGGCTGTGCGCTAACGAAGGGCCGCAAGTATGTGCTGCGTTCGGATGTGATGTATGGGCGGGTTGGGTTGTTCACGTCGAATCCGACCTTGTTTTTGCAGCAATATTGATTTGTGCAGGGTTTTATTTGCTCTCCACCATTGGCTGTTTGTTTTCCTTCAGGATTTTTTCGGCATCCTCCAACGTTGCATCGCGGTACGCGCGCAAATCATCAAGCGTCACAGGTATGCGGCGATCTGGTTTCACTCCTGCGCCTTCTATGCGGTGCCCTTTCGGCGTGAAGTAATCAAATTCGCTGACGAGCAATTCGCCGCCGCCTTTGAATTTGTGGCGGGTGGCGGCGAGCAGACAGCCACAACTTTGCTGCCCAATTACGACCGCACGCCCCAGTTCCTGCATGACACCGGCAAACATCTCGGAGCCGCTCCCAGAAGCTTCGTTGACGAGAATTACCACCGGCGCGGCATACGGCTGAAACGAGGTGGGCGAGGCAATCAGCTCCGCAGGCTTGCCCGAACGCCGCATAAACTTTCCAAATGAAACTTTGTCGGAGAAAAAGTAGCTGCCAATGCTCAGCACTTCGGCTGGATAGCCGCCGCCGTTATCGCGCAAGTCCACAATCAATCCCGGTGTGCCGCGCAGTTCTTCCAAGCCTCGTTTGAATTGTTCGTGCGCCGGGTCTTTCCAACGGCTCAATTTGATGTAGCCGAAACCTGAAGGCAGGCGGCGGGCAACAACCTGCACCGCGCTTGAATACACTTTGCGGGTAAGTTTGACCTCAAAGGTTTGTGACGGATCATTTGGGCGTTCCAGCCACAACGTGACTTCTGTATCCTCGGTGCCATCCAGCAAACTGCTATAAGTGAGCATGCGCGTCGCACGCTCCGAAGAGGAATGTCCGACCGTGGCCGCCGCCGCCGCTACGCACTCTTCAATTGGTTTTTTATCAATGGCGCGCACAATCAGGCCCGGTTTCAGTCCCGCTTTTTCGGCGTCTGAACCAGCGGTAACCCGCAAGATCACGGCCTGGCCTTCGACTTCGCCAATGGCTGCGCCAGGAGAGACGACTTCGAGCCGATCAAATAAATAGCGTTTGTACGGATCACGAACGCGCGTGTGAGCATCGTGCAACGCCCCCACCATCTGTTGCAATACCTGATAAAACTCCGCATCTGTCTGGGCTAATTCAATACGATCTTTGTACAGCCGATGCGCCTCTTTCCAATTCACGCCATTCATTTTGGGGTCGTAGTATTTTTCATTGATAGCCGTCCAGACGAACGCGAACACGCTTTTGCGATCTTTGTCGGAAAGCGAACCCGGCGCGGTTTGCGGCGCTTGTGCGAACGCCACCACAACCAGGAGAATCGCCCAACAAATAAAAACGCGATGGAAGCAATGAGATTTCATGCGATGAATTTGAGAGTACGCGATGCGCCGACCAAGCAGCGCGGGGTTAATAGCGGGGCACAGAGGGATCAACGCTCAGCGACCACGCCTCAATGCCACCCGTCAGGTTTTTGACATTCGTGAAGCCCTGACTGGCTAAGATCAGGCACGCCCGCTGTGAACGCATCCCGTGATGGCATTGCAAAATCAACTCTTCGCTGCGGTCAAGCTCGTGCAGCCATTGCGCGATTTGTCCCAGCGGTTTGAGTTCCGCACCGGGGATGCGACAAAGCTGATATTCCTGCTCTTCGCGCACGTCAATCAAGCGGAAGTTTTCGCCCGCGTCCTGTTTGGCTTTGAGTTCTTCGACGGTGATGATTCCAACCATAAGTTGAGAGTTGAGAGTTGAGATGAAAACGTTATTGGCGCAAGCGCTCAATCGCGGCTGCTAGTTTTTGAATGTCTTCCTGCGCGGCATCCAACTCCCGGCGGCTGGCCATATATTTTTGCCAGGGTTCGCTGTTGACAAGAAATTCCAGCTTTTCTTCGCCCAGCGCGCCAGCCAACATCGCAATGATAATGCCAGAGACTTGTGTGTGCTCAACGTAGCGAGAGAGCGCTACATACGCGCTTTCTGCCGCTTCCAGATTCCAATTGTTGTCTGGCTCACTCATTGCACGAAAGGAGTTTCGGTCAGCGTCGCGCTGCCCTGCTCTGCGCCGTCGCGCTTCAGCGTGAAGGGAGTTCCGACCGTCAGGTAATAGCGATGCACATAGCCCAAGGCGATGATCCCATCCAAAGCAAAACTGTGCGCACTACTGGTGATCTCACCAACTTTCTTGCCGTCTGCCGCCCAAAGTTCCGTGCCTTTGCTCGGTGGTTCAGCCGCCTCAACCAATAAGCCGCGCAACTGGCGCGCCGGTTGGCCGCGCCAGTGAATGCGCGCGATGATTTCCTGTCCCAGATAACAGCCTTTGGTGTAACTCACAGCTTTTTCATAGCCCGCTTCGAGCAGAATGTTGTTGTCCGTTACGTCTACACCTTCGCGCGGAATGCCAGCTTCCAGGCGCGCAATTTCCAAAGCCTCGCTGCCCGCCAGAGTTGCGCCGCGCGCCAGCAAGGTTTGCTGGATACTGGCTTTGGCGGTGACGGGAACGAAAACGTCAAAACCAGCGATGCCTGCGCGCGAATGCGCCGCAATGAGCACTTGCGTGTCGTTGATTTCTGTTTGGTAGTTGCGGTATTGCGGCTCGGCTTCGACAGGTTGCACAGTTAAGGGCAAAAACAATTCGGCAGCAATGGGGCCTTGCAGCGAAAGCAAGGCGAGGTCTTCCGTCACGTCCCTGAGGAAAAATTCGCCCGCCGGAATGAAGCGGCTCAGGTTCTTAAAAATCACCTCGCGATTTGCGCCGTCGCATTCGATCAGAAGATGATCGCCCGTTTGATAGAACCGACACAGACTGACAACCTTGCCTTGCACGTTCAGGAAGGCAGCCAGAATTCCTTCGCCCGCTTGCAACGACTTCACATCATTTGTGACCAGGCCATTGATGAAGGGCACAGCGTTTTTGCCACCGACTTCAAATTTGGCGGCAGGCGACAAATCTATCACCACTGCGGCATTGCGAAGGGACTGATATTCCGCGCGCACGTCACCGTAATCGCGCGGGGGGAAGGCGTTGATGATTTGGGAATTTACAGCTTGCAATGACATCAGAGGTTAATCTTCAAAATGGCTGGCGTACATTTGGCGGAAGCGTTCCGCGTGCGAGTTCTCAGCCCGCGCCAACGTCTCGAACCATTCGGCAACTTCAGCAAAACCTTCAGCGCGCGCCGTCCTGGCAAAGTCCAGATACAGATCATTGCCTTGATAGCCTTCATCCTGGATGGCAGACAGCAGATTTTGCTGCGTCGTACCAAACGGTTTGCCTGTCGCTGGATCGCCTACTTCGCGCAGCAAATCCAGGCTGCCGAGCGAATGATTGGCCTCGCCTTCGGCCATATCGCGCAACATTCCGGCAGCATCAGCATAGCCTTCAATGTCGGCTTGGCGAGCAAAGTACAAATACCGACGCGAGGCTTGCGCGGCTTCGGCAAACGACGCTTTGAGGTTTTCGCTGGTTTTTGAGCCTTCGAGCTTGGGCATGAAGAAAAAAAGCAAAAGGCAAAAGGCAAATATCAAAAGGCAAAAGGGCGGCACCTATTTAAGAATTCAGAGAAAGGCTTTGCTTCCGAATCCCACTTTTGCCTTTTGCCTTTTGCCTTTTGCCTTGCGTGAAGCCCTGTGGCTTTACGCAGAAAAGGACGTGCCGCAGCCGCAGCCGCCGGACGAGTTCGGATTACTGAAGGTAAAGCCCGACCCCATCACGTTGCTGACGTAGTCAATTTCGACACCGCTCAAATATTGGGCGCTGAACATATCTACGAAAACCTTGAGGCCGTCTTTTTCAACGACTTCATCCGTGTCTGCTGGAGCTTCTTCGATATTCATTGCATATTGAAAGCCAGAGCAACCGCCGGGGACAACGCGCACGCGCAAGCCGCCTTGATCGCCGGGGTTTTCGGCTTCGATAAACTTTTTCACTTCAGAAACTGCAGTCTCGGTCAAAACTAATTCCATGATCTTTTTCTCCTTTTGAAAAAACAAATTATTCCGTTATCAAATTGCCGAAGCCAGCTACTTCTTCGCGCAGGGTTCTTTCCACCAAGCCTTTTAGCGTCAGCGTCGAACTGGGACAGCCCACGCACGCGCCTTTCAGCTTAACACGAATGTCGCCATTTGGTTCGATAGCGACTAATTCAATATTGCCACCATCGGAAATCAACGCGGGGCGAATTCGATCCAGCGCTGTTTCGACGGCAGAAACCTCAGGAGAGTCATCAAATAGCATTTTGGTAAATCCTCTCCACGAAATCTAAATATAACGATTGCCCGCCTCGCACGTCAACTTAGGAGTTGGCACGCTGCAAATTCAGGATCGGCAATTCGCGGTTCTTCTTCATCGCCTGAATACTGACTTGCGCTGCCACGTTTTGCGCAATCTGCTTGAAAGCCTTTGCTTGCACACTGTCGGGATCACTAATCACTACGGGAATCCCTAAATCGCCGCCTTCGCGCACGCTCACGGCCAGCGGGACGCCGCCCAGAAATGGCACGCCGTAGCGATCCGCCAGGGCTTCGCCGCCGCCATTGCCGAAAATATAATACCGCTCGCCCGAAGTCGGGACTTCAAAGTAACTCATATTTTCGACGATGCCGAGCACCGGAACTTTCAATTGCTCAAACATATTGTAGGCTTTGCGGACATCGCCCAGCGCAACCTCCTGCGGCGTGGTCACCAACACTGCTCCGGCCAATGCAGTCGTTTGCGCCAAACTCAGTTGCACATCACCCGTGCCCGGCGGCATATCCACGATCAGATAATCCAGGTCACCCCATTCCACCTGACGCAGGAATTGTTGCACCGCCGAATGCAGCATCGGGCCACGCCAGACAACCGCTTTGTCTCCGGGGTTTAGTAGGCCAATAGACATCGTTTTGACGTTGTGATAGACAGGCGGGACAATGTTATTGCCGTGGACAAGCGGCGCGTCATGGCCACCCATCATAATCGGCACGTTCGGGCCGTAGACATCCGTGTCCAGAATGCCAACTTTCGCGCCCATCAGTTGCAACGAAACAGCAAGATTGACCGCTACTGTCGATTTACCGACGCCGCCTTTGCCCGAACTCACAGCGATAATATTGCCGATGCCTGCAACTTCGGCCTGGCTCACGTTGCCTTTTGCCTTCGGAACTTCAGCATCCATTTTAACTTCGACGACTTCGACGCCAGGAATCGCTTTGACTGCCGTCTCCGCCTGCCCCTTGAGTTGATCGCGCACGGGGCAAGCCGGTGTTGTCAGGACAAAGCGAAAGCCGACGATTCCACCGCAGATTTTGACATCGCGGATCATATTCAACGCCACGACGTCGCGGTGTAAGTCGGGGTCTTTGACGGTGCGTAGGGCATTCAGAACTATTTCTTCAGTAATCTGTTCACTCATTCAGTTTTTTCTCCGAAGCGATCAGTGATAATTCCTGAATCGCTAAAATTTCATAACCAGCTTATCTTACTCTGCTTGTCTGATTTCCTCTACCCCGCGCCTTTGTGCTAGGATGCTTCTCGTCCATTGAACAATCTGAAATTTCAAATCTGAGATTCAACCTATGTCCATCCTTTCTGAAATTATTGGCACAGTCAAAGATGTTATTGATGTTGCGCGTTCGACCGCTACCGGAATGAGCATTACGCTCAGCCAAATTCCGAAGGCAAAAAAGACGGTAAGTTATCCCGAAGAAGCAGTGACAATTTTCCAACGATTTCGCGGCGAACACATGCTAACGCGCAATGCGGACGGTAAAGAAAACTGCGTGTCGTGCTTCCTCTGTGCTGCGGCCTGTCCAGCCGACGCGATTTACATCGAAGGCGCAGAAGACCCGCGCCCCTATGAGGAGCGCGAAACAATAGACCATCGCTATGCCAAGATTTACCGCATTGACTATGGGCGTTGCATCTTGTGCGGCTATTGCACTGAGGCATGCCCCACCGATGCCATCAAGCACGGGCATAATTTCGAGTGGGCGGTGTACACTCCGGGCGAAATGGTGAAGGACAAAGAATACCTGCTCAAAAATTTTGAGCGCGACAAAGACTTGCACATCAATTTGGTGTGACAACGAATTAGAATATGCCAAAAAGCGCAGAGGAGAAGCTAATTTCTCGCTGCGCTTTTTGTTTTTGAATGTAGAGCAAACTTTCCAGTTTGCTCATGTCTCCTCAAGCGACGCCCAGGTGAGACATGAGCAAACTGGAAAGTTTGCTCTACATTTCCAGAGGAAGACCCATGCCAGAACGAAAATTTCTGACCGCCGTCTGGAAAGATTTGGTGATGATTAACTACGAAGTTGATCGCGCAATCTTACAGCCCTTCGTGCCGCAGGGAACAGAACTGGATGACTGGCAAGACAAGGCGATGGTGAGTATGGTCGGATTCATGTTTCTGGAAACGAAAGTCTTAGGTATTCCCATTCCCTTTCACCGTAATTTTGAAGAAGTAAATCTGCGCTTTTACGTGCGCCGCAAAGGAGCAGAAGGCTGGCAACGAGGTGTTGTATTCATCAAGGAAATTGTCCCGAAAATTGCCATCGCCACGGTGGCCCGCGTCTGCTATAACGAAAACTACGAAGCGATGCCGATGAGTCATCAAATCACGCCCGACACGGTTCGGTATAGCTGGCAGCGGGGTAACGAATGGAGTTCATTGCACGCCCAAATTAGTGGAGAAGCCCAGCCGTGGCAACCGGGATCAGAAGCTGAATTCATCACCGAGCATTACTGGGGCTATGCCAAACAACGCCATGGCGGCACGGTGGAATATCGCGTCGAACATCCGCCTTGGTTGGTATGGCGGGCAACTGCGGCAACGTTCAAGTGTGACATCAAAGGAACTTACGGAGCACAATTTGAATCTTATTTGAAGGCCGCGCCAACTTCCGCTTTCGTCGCAGTCGGCTCGCCTGTTACCGTCTATCAGGGGACAAGATTATGATCGAATTAGGCCGACAGGGCTATTTACTGTTTGATGGTGATTGCGGCATCTGTACCTGGTCAGTGGAAAAGGTGAAAGAAATAGATCGGCGCAAGCTCTTCGTCGTCCTTCCGTATCAAAGCATTCCTGAACCAGAGCTAATGAAATACGGCATCACGTACGAGCATTGCGATCAGAAACTGCACGTCATCTCTCGCCACGGGAAAGTGTATCGAGGCGCGTTCGGCGTGAATTATTTGCTGTGGCAATATTTTCCTTGGTCAGTCTTGGTCTTGCTCATTTACGCGCTGCCGATCTTGCTCGTATGTGAGCTGATTGGGTATGCGTGGGTCGCGCGCAATCGGCATCGGTTGTCGCAATGGTTTGGTCTCAAAGCTTGCGCGCTGCGGCGCTAAGCTCTTGGCCGCGAACTTCCCGCCACCAATGAGCGTAAAAGTCACATCGTTGACAAATATGGATGTGACCTGTTAGGTTGCGACACATTGGCAAGCATAATTTTTCGGAGGTGCGAATATGACTCATCAATGCCTGAATTGCGGCTCGCAAACGCGCGCAGGCGCTAAATTCTGCCATCTTTGCGGAACCCCGATAGCCACCACATCATTGCCTCCGACCATGCCCCTTGGAACGGCGGCGCAAACCAGTGCGCAGACTGCGCCGCCGCCTGCGGCTTCCAGAACCGCTGCCGCAACCGAAGCAATGCCTGCGCCAACGGCCTATATTTCACAAACACCCCAGACCTATCACAAGCCACACCCGATGCCGACGCAACCGCCTAAGAAGTCGGGTCACACGTTCAAAGTTATTTTAATCACGCTGTTAGTTCTGGTTGCACTTGGCCTGGGAGCCGTCGCGACAGGCGTTTTTCTTGTCCGCAAAGGAGTAGAACGAGCCACGCGGAATGGGATGAATTTCCCCATCGGGGATGTGCGAGTCTCCACTAAAAAAGAAGACATCAATGAAGAGACACTGGGTGTCCCCTTGTATCCTGGCGCACAATCAGAAACGCCATTCGTAATTCGTGGGAATAATGAGAAAGGAAGCGGTTCCTTTGGCACCTTCACGTTCACGACAACTGATGACGTGGATGAGGTCGTAGATTTTTACAAAGAAAAGCTGGGGGAAAATACGCGGGTCTCCGACGTGACAGGCCAGGGCAATCGCGTAGTGACTTTGAGTTTAATTGAAAATAATGCCAATAAAACCATCGTGGTTACAGCCGCAGATGATAAGACCAAAATTGTAGTTACCAGTATTCTTGGGAAGCCAGGCAGAAATCGAGACGAGGAGAGAAGATTCGAGCAACAAATGCGCGATCAGGCCGAAAGAATACAAAGAGAGATAGAACGCGGTCTCCCGCCACCGCCTGGCGTGCCGCCTCCGCCGCCTGGAGCACCCGCTCCACGTAATTTTGCGCCTCCGCCTAACCGGTAAGGAAGCAGCAGTTACGCAAACCTAACAACTGGGAATAAAGACGGGAATCGTAAATACGCCTGTGTTGGTGGTTGAAAGGACATGCATATTGTGCCCACCGCTAAAGGCCGTGACCGAGTTGTTCGCACTCTGGTTCAAATTGATCATCACACCAACCACAGGGATATTTGCGGTCGGCCAGATTTTCATCCACCCGACATGCCCAGCGCGCACAATGCTTGAAAACCGTGGCACCATGCGGGGGCTACTATCTGAAATGGAATTGCGAAAGAGGCACCTCCCGCCTGCCATTGTGAAGCTGTAGCCCTTCTCTGCGTCATCATAGGTCAGTCCTAAGAGGCCGCCGATGTAGCCGCTTTCTCCGCCTGCCAAATTGCCTCCTAACCGAGTTAGGATCATCAGGGTATCGTTGCCATCCAGCCGACTGGGTACGCTGTTCAGTGCCAACACGCGCGGCCCGGCATTGTAGTTCACATCATCAAACTTCAGGTCTACGGTGGAGCCATCGGTATTGAGTACCGCTGGCGGATCTTTGAGTGCAGCAAACGCTTCTGCGCCCAGATTCGCGTTATGCCCGGAGAGCAGTTTCAGGTAGTAATCCCCGATCAAGTGATTGAATTGAATCGGCAGACCACTGTCTTTATCCACTGCAGCAGCTAATAAGTAACCCGTGATGCCGGGATCATAATCGGAAGCCACGAACGTAAAGGTTTGATTGGCCGTGAGACAGACAAAGCTATCGGCGGATTGGCAGGTGGCAGAATCCACAAAAAACAGATGGACATACGCCACTTGCGTGGCATGGGTGTTAGTGATGTTAATACGAGTATTTTCCTGGTGCGGCCAGATAATGTTTGAAGTGTACATCGTATAGAGCAGAACCGAACCGGGTTTCTGATCGCTCATTCCGTAAGTGGGAGGAAGTGCTGAGCCTTGTTGCGCCAGTGCCGAAACAGATAAGACACTGAGCGTCAACAAGGCCCAAAGAATGTGTGTCTGTTTATGTGAGATTCGCATATCTGCTTCCTGGTTTAGTTTCATAGGCAGGATGCTGGAGGAGCGTGACAGACTTATTGTGAGAATTAGATAAAACCGTGTCCCACTCAAGAGCGGCTGACAAAAATGCTGGGAGGAAAGAAGAACCTGTTTTTGCCTGACGTACCAAGAAACTACATCTGGCTTCCCTTTGACGATTTCTGCGGCGGTACGTTTATTCACTTTAAGTGCAGAAAGATTTCACTTGAAGTGATTTCAGGTTAGTGGGAATTTGAGGGGAAACACTGAAGGACAGACACATTTAATAAATAGGCGTGTCAGAACAAGTTAACGAACTTGTGCGAGTTTGTTTCTACTATGAAAACGAACTCTGATCTGACACGCATCACCGACTATCTCAAAGAAATGTTACCTTGGGCACACGGCCACCAAGTGAAAGCCTTGACCACTTTTGTGGCGGCCATTCTGGCCAAACAGACCGGCAACCAGGCGGCCTTGGCGCGCACGCAGGGCAATCAGGAAGCCGCTTGTAAACGCTTGGCGCGCTTGTTGCATAATCCTCGTCTCGCCCCCAAAGCCTTGGCTGAGGCCGTCTGTCAGCAAGCCTTGCGCCAAGTGCCGCGCCAAGGGATCGTGCGCTGCGCCCTGGATTGGACGAGCGAAGGCGACCAACATTTGCTCGTTGTCTCGCTCGTCATCGGACGGCGCGCCGTCCCTATTTATTGGCGCGCCTATGCCCAGAGCGTGCTCAAAGGGCGGATGAAACGCTACGAATTGGCCGTCGTCAAACGCGCCTTTCACCTCCTTACGCAAGTCGTGGCGGCGCGGCGCTTGCGCGTCACGGCGGATCGCGGCTTTGCCGATAGCGACCTGTTTGCCTTACTCCACCGCTTGCGCCTGCCCTTCGTCATTCGCGTCAAAGGCAGCACCAAAGTCGCGTGCGACGGACAGTGGCAGCAGCTCAACCGGATAAAATTTGTGGGGCACAACAAACACCGCACCTTGGGCTGGGTGGACTATTGTCAAAGCGCCCCGACCCGTGCCTGGGTCACGCTGAGTCGCCAACGCGACCGCCACGGGCAGTGGCAAACCTGGTATTTGCTCAGCAACTATGCGGCCTCGGCCACCGCGCACGCCACCGAATATGGCCAACGCTTTGGCTGTGAAGAAGGCTTCCGTGATGCCAAATGGTATCTGGGCTTCAAGCAAGCCCGCATCACTTGTATCCGGGCCTGGGCGCGCCTGTTTGCCTTGTTCGCCTGCGCTCTGTTGGTGCTGACCACCCTCGGCACGTTTGTGTTTTTACAAGGCCCGCGCCACTTGGCGCGCCAGCACTTACGGCGCGTGGCGTCACGGCGACGCGGGCGCTGCGAGTTGAGTTTGATTACCGCAACCCTTGCCCTTTTACAACAAGACTGGCAGTGGCTTTTATGCTTACTTCCCCACACGAATTTCAACCTGGAGAAGACTTTACACAATGTGTCCTGACTCCAGGGGAAACACCAAGCTCAATCAGGCTGGATATTCTGAGTCAATCTCGGAGGGCTAAAAATAAATATCGCAGCTTAAATCTTTGCTGGAGTATGCAAATCATACAGCCACAAATGACTGTCATCTTCAGGGTGACTTATTTGCAGACAGCGATGACGAAACGAAGTATCAATGAGGAGAAACCAGAGCAAAGACGAACATTAGTTCTGTCTGTTCAGAATAAATGGACACAGGCCGTGTAGGAGTAGCAAACTTTTTACCAAAAAATTTGCTACTCCTACACGGCCTGTGTCCAATTGCGACTCTTGCGAAAATAAATCTCACTAACGCTCTCTTAGCGATTCTTAAAGAGATGATATAACGCCCCACCACCACCACCAATTAATGCTCCTACACCTGCACCTTTTTTACCACCTGCTAAAGCTCCAATACCTGCCCCGATAGCTGCGGGCGCAGCGATAGTAAGCGCGGTTTTAAGTTTCGAGTTGCGTGCTCGCCGCTCATAATATACAGGCCGCGCAGTAGAACGATAACGAACGCCCTTACCGGTTCGGTTAGACACTACAGATGCAGTCTCATTATTATTAAAAGCGTTAAGCTGCACCGGCTGTGGTCGCAGTTTTGTTTGATAACCATTAGCATAGCCTTCCTTAAAGCCTTCGTTATATCCCGCGCGCGCGCTATTAGCTATGCCCGAACCAATCCCTGTAACGCTGGCATTATAGCCATCGCTATAACCTGTTTTATAGTCACTCAAATAAAACGCCTGGTCGTGTGTGGTTGCCATCAGGGATGGAGTCGGCTGTGCGACATTCGCTGCGATTTCGGATTTCTCTATAGCGTTTACGGTCGTTGGGGTAGTCCAACGGCCAAAGGCAAATCCAGAGAGGATTAAACCACCACAGAGAGCAATTGCAATAACTCGTTGTATTCTTGTCATATTTTACCTCCTAAACATTCGTGGAAGAATAATGTCTTTCTTCAAAGAAACTCTGATAACACAAGCGGCAATTGCTATGCCATTCCAGCCAATAAATAAAGATGATATTAAGTATCGGTATAGTAGAGAGTTCTAAGTAGCAACAAAAACTCCTATCTTATTAAGCCAACTCGCTAGTATTCCATATCGGGTATTTAAGATTATTTTTATACGAGATGGTCACACTAAACTGGCAATTTCTGACATCTTCCCTCCTAAGTTTGGAGATGGCACATTATTTGCTCAATTTATTCAGCCAGAGCAATTACTAAGCTCAGGCTGATAAATAGCAAATTTCGTTGTTTATTAACCAGAAGGAGGGAAAGATTATGAATTATACGGAAAGATTTGGTCCTATACAGAGCATTATCCTTATTGCGGTGATTGGATTGGTTTTGTTTTTCGTTGGTTTTTGGGTAGCCCGCTCAACGGCAGAAAGATCAGTTGCCGCCGAGAGTGCATTGAAAAGTGATCGCTCCCGCTATGAGTTTCTTCAAGTAGGTGACACGGTAGCAGCCATTGACATCTATACTGGAGAAGCCTATGCGATTGATGGGAATACGCGGGCGTGGACGATACTGGCACCTGCGCTTCCTTCCAAGGAAGTCAAAAATCCGAAATAATTCTCTGATAGAGCAGCTTCAATAAATGTTAAGAGAATAACGTGAATGGAAGTGGCGGAGAGCGAGGGATTCGAACCCCCATGCCCTTTCGGACGCCGGTTTTCAAGACCGGTGCAATAGCCATTCTGCCAGCTCTCCGCAATGCCTCAGGCGGCAACATAAGAAGGCGCACATCCTAGCACGCGCGTGCGCAAAGTTCCAAGCGGCGTTTCTTACCTCTTCTCGACGCGATAGACCTTTCCTTGCCACACGACGATGACCGGGCTTAAGTCAAAAAACTGCTTGAGGCTCGGAGTGTTCCGCAAAGTTTGTTTGTATCCATCACTGTCGTGTTGCAGGCGAATGACCGGCAAGCCTTTTCCGGCATCGTATTCGGTATCAGTCCAAAAGCCGTTTTCTAAGTGAAAGCTTTTGCCGCTCACATTTCGAACGAGGCGGGCGGGCCGCTTACTCATCTGCAGCGTCGGGATTGCTGAGGACTTCGACTGTACTTGTTTAGGCGGCTCATTCGTGTCAGAAGATTTCTTAGCCATCGCATCATCGCGGCGTGCATCGGCGACTGATTCAGCCTGTTTGTCCTTCTCGACAGCTTTTTCCATTGGCTTGGCAGGCGCGTTAGGAACACTCGCCCTTCCCGCAGCCGCAGGGACTTGTTGAGCGCGTTCCATCTGTGCTTGATTTGCCGCTTGGCCCCTCAGTTCTCGGGGGGAGGGTGCCTGGTTTTGCGGGGGTACTGCCCCACCTGCTTGACCAACCTGATTGATAGCAATCTCTGTTCGCTCTTCCTTCGTTTTCAAAATAGGCACTGGTGGCGGAGGCGGTAGCGCGGCATCCGGTAGTTCAGCAGGAGAAGAAGTGGCTGTGGCTTGTCTTGCACGTGGGTCAGGAGTTGCCGCAGGCATAGCGGAGGGATTGGTCTTGGCGGCCATATCAACCATCGCGGTAGCTGAGGCAGGGCTATTCATCGGCGAAGGGGCGGCTGGTGTTATTACTATTGGCTCTGGCGCTCTGCTCGTCGCTACAAGCATTTCTGATGCAGGACGATTCATAATTACCGCGATTACCAGAACGGTTGCAGCGACAGCGCCAAATCCCGCCAAAGCGCCCAAACGCCAGCCGGAAAACCACAAGCTCAACCGCTCTTTGAGCGATGCCTGTTGTGGCAGCGCAGCGTTTTCCGTAAAAATCATTGGCGCAGGCATTAGCCGCGCCAGTTCGATGTTGTAATGACGACAAACATGGCACGCAGCCAAGTGCGCTTCGTAGGTTGCCAGCGCGTTTTTGGTGAGCGCGCGTTCCAAATAGGCAGTCGCTGTATCAGGATCAAACTGCTCGCATACAGTCGTATTGGTCGCGCCCTGCACCTGCGATTTCAATAGTGCCTCAAATTCTGGTTCCAAGTTGTTGCCGTTTAGTGCCACGTCTTTTATCAAATAAAGTTGCTAATCTGCCCGCAGCATAACCACCTGCGGACTTCTCTACACAATCCCTGAACGAATCTCTCGCTCCGGCTTGCGCCCTTTTTATGCTACCAACTATGGCGCGCGTTCGGTGGCCGCCCCTTTGGCCTCGCTAATAACTTGTCGTACATCCACTTCGGAGCGGGCGGCTAATTGCAAACATTCCGATATTTCGGCGCGGCGCATTCCCTGTTTGCGTAAAAACTCTTCGGTTTTCTTGCGGACGGTTTGTTGTGATTTACTCAGCCAGCGACTGATCGTCGCTTCGTGAACGCCCATTACTACGCCAATTTCTTTCAACGTCAATTCATCGAAGTAGTAATAATTCAGCAGCAGTCGTTCCCGCGCTGCAAGCGCAGCAAAAGCCGCTGACAACGCACTTTCCATTGATTTGCGCAAGCGGTTACCATCGCGTGCTTCTAACGCTTCGTCAGGCCGCGCGATGTGAGCAGAAAGTTTAACCTCGGATTGATTCGCTAAACGCTCGAATTCGCTGGCCTCTTCGACTTGCGCAAAGCGCGACGTTTGCCGCTTGCGGTCAATGAACGTTTGATAAACCACCGCGCGCAACCAGCCACCGAGCGAGCCGCGCCCGGAATAATGCGACAGCTTGCTCGTGCGTTGCTCGCCGGATTCACGCACGCCAAACAGATCGCCATACACGGTTTGCGTCAAGTCTTCCGCCTCAGATGGGTCTTTGGTCAAACCGCGTGCAGCAGCAATCATCATCGCACGATGCGTCGTCTCGAAATCACTCCACGCCCCGTCGTGGCCTTTTTCGCAGGCAAGCGCCAAACACAAATCGTTGGCTTTGAGTTGTGTAATAAACTCGCCGATTTCAGCCTTGTCGCCTGAACTAACGCATTTCGTCGCACTCGTTTGCAGGCGTGCAACAAATTCCGCCTCGGTGACGTTATACCGAGGTACAGCCGCTCTCCATAAAGCGGCGATTTCTTGGGCGAATTGCTGATTGAACTCTGCGTTGCTCATTAAGACTAAGAGAAAGTAAACTAGGAGCACGTGTCAGTTTACCACTGCGAACTGCGAACTGCGAACTGCAAACTGTTATGCGCTACGTCAATAATCCTCCCAATCCCTGGCTCAATACCAGCGTCGAATGGATCGGCGAACCGCCGGAGGCCAAGCTTGAAATCTTTGAGGAAACAGCGACGCGTTCGATTATCACGAACAACAAAAGCCCCGACATTCCCTTCGATTATTCGGTGAATTGTTATCGCGGTTGTCCGCACGCCTGCACGTACTGCTTTTCGCGCCCGACACACGAATATCTGGGCTTTGGGGCAGGCACAGATTTTGAGCGTAAGATTGTAGCTAAAGTAAATGCGCCGGAATTGCTACGGGCGGAGTTTATGAAGAAAAGCTGGAAAGGCGACACACTGATTTTCTCATTCACGTCTGATCCCTACATCCCGTTGGAAGCGAATTATCAATTGACGCGCAAATGTTTGGAGGTGTGTCTGGAGTTTCGCAATCCCGTCGGCATTATCACCAAATCCGCGTTGATCCGACGCGACAAAGACTTAATCGCGCAGCTTGCACGTGAAGCCGAAGCCGAAGTGTTCTTCACCATTCCTTTTGTGGATGCTGAGACGGCGCGCGCGTTCGAGCCGTTTGCGCCGTACCCGGAAGCACGCTTCGCCGCCATGAAAGATTTGGCGGAGGTAGGGATCGAAGTCGGCATCGGGATTGCGCCCGTGATGCCAAGTTTGAGCGAAGCGCATATCCCCGAACTACTCAAGCGCGCACGTGAGGCAGGAGCAAAAAAGGCGTTCATCAATCTGCTGCGCTTGCCTGGTAACGTTGCCCCATATTTTATCGAGAGCCTGGAACGCACAATGCCGGATCGCGCGCCAAAGATTCTCAAGCGTATTCGGGAAATGCGAGATGGCAAATTGAATTTGGCAGAATTTGGCGACCGGATGAAAGGCTCCGGCCCGCATTGGGAAATGCTCACCCAATTATTTAAGCTGCATTGTCAGAAATTGGGGTTTAATCAACCGGGCTATGGACGCGGAGAACGAATCAAAACATTTCGCCACCCCAGCGCACAGCAAAGTCTGTTCTAACCCAAAACTAAAAAAGCCCCAAAAAGCCTGGCTTTCGCAGACTTCCTGAGGCTTCTTCAGACTTCCCTAGACACAACTAAGTCTTCTTTTTCATGATGCCTGCAAACACGCTACAGGCTTTCATCGCGCCTTCGGTACTGATTGCAGCGCCACCTTCTTCGATGTAGGTGATGACGCCTTTTTTATCAATGACGAACGTCGCCCGCATCGCCATTTTGGATTTCTCGTTCAGAATGCCGTAGTTCTTTGAGGCCGCGTTATCGGTGTCGCTGAGTAACGGGAAGGTTAAGCCGAGTTCTTTGTGGAATTTGGTGTTGATGTCAAGGGCATCGGTACTGATGCCGAACACTTTTGCGCCGGAAGCTTCAAATTTGGCAATATCAGCCTGATATGCCTTCATTTCCTTCGTTCAGCCACCGGTGAAAGCTTTGGGATAAAACGCCAGCACGACGTTAGATTTGCCCTTGAGCTTTTTGAGTTCGACGACTTTGCCGTCTACGCCTGTGAGCTTGAAGTCGGGGGCTTTATCGCCGACTTTCAAGTGGGTCTTGATAGGTGGTGGCGCAGCAGGTTTGGGGGCAGACGGTTGCTCTTGGGCAAACGCCGAAGCCGCCAACAACGCCAGCACAGCCATCAGGCCGAATGCTTTTTTCATCATTATTGTCTCCTTTGAAAGATTGATCGTTTTGACTTTACCGCGATAGATTAAGAATTGCCGCATAAACTGCTTGTACAACTTTTGCCATTCGATTGTAGTCCAGTTTTTCCGCTGTGTCTTGGGCGGTGTGATAATTTTCGTTGCGGTAAAATGATGTGTCCGTAATCATCACTGCCGGATAACCCGCACGCCAGTAATTCAAATGATCTGAGAAATCTATACCCGGCAACCAGCCCGGCGCGTTAATCGAATGCACAGGTAATAACGTGGTAGAGCGCATTGCCCGTTTCACTTTTCTCACCAATCCGATTTGGCCGAAGTTCCCCACCACCGCAATAAAGTTGCCACGCGAGGGATAGAAGAGCCTGAGAATCGGATTGGGAAAATGCTGGCTGCCCGGTTCATCCGAAAAATAGCCGATCATTTCCAGGCTGAACATCGCCCGGACCTGAACGTTTTGCTGCTTTAACGAATTCGCGTGAACGGCACTGCCCATTGCTTCCGAGCGAAAAAACGGCGGCTCTTCCAACGTGTAGGCGACTAACTCAACTGGCAGCGGCAAGGCAGCTTTGTTGAGCAAATGCGCCAGTTCAAGCAGTCCCGCGACCCCACTGGCATTGTCGTCTGCTCCAGGATACGGCTGGCAAACATCGTAATGCGCACCGATTACAATTCGTTCTTTTTTCTCCGGGCCAAAGAGCGCCCGCACGTTGCGATAGCTTTTGCCGTTCGCTTTGTAGGGCTGCTCTCTGACCGCACCTTGCGCCTGCTCAAATGCACGCTTGATATAATCCGCTGCGCGATCCAGATTTTCGGTGTGCGTGTAATCACGCGGCGAAAATGTTTCGGACAGCATTTTCACGTGCGTCTGAAGCCGCTCGGCTGAGACTTGCATTGGCGCTTGATCGTTGAGCATGGGTGAAGACATCGGCTGTGTAATCAGCAGTAAGTAAACTACGGCGATTCCCCACAACACAAGATTGGCGAGCACCAGCCATTTGTGCCACCGCCTGCGTTTGCCTCTTCCATCATTCATCGCCCAACCGTTTCGTTTCAGCGCGTTCGATGATGAGCGCGACGGGCATTGGCCCAGTTTCGCTGGCTTTCGGGCAGTGGCGTAAGCCTTTGGGAATCACAATACCTTCGCCCGCCTTCACCAGAAAATCACCGCTTTCCGTCTGAAACAGGACTTCGCCTTCGAGCACGATAAATGATTCGTCTTCGTGTTCGTGGGCATGCCAACGCTCAAATTCGCCTTGAAATTTGACCAGGCGAAGGGCGAATTCGTCTACGCTTGCCAGATTGACAGGCGCATAGGCGTTGGTGATTTCGTCGCGGGTTTGGTTAATGGAGAAGAGTTGGATGTCCATAGTTGTGGCGCTCAGCGTTGGCAAACCGTCCATGTTTATGATTGAATTAGCCGCCAAACAGCAGACATTTTCAGCAAAAACGACAACAAAAACAAGCGCAGGCTTACTGCTACGAAAAACGCTATGCCAACCATTTTCTATCAATCGAACTTTTGCCCCGAATGTGGCAATCGCCACGAGTATAATGAAACCCAACGACGCTGGTTACAACATCGGTACTTTTGCCAGCATTGCGCGGCTCGGCTCGGCCATCGCTGGGATTGGGTTCCCATCGCGATTGCCATTGGCGGCTTAACCATCGGGACGCTCTTATCTTTCGGGCGTCGTCCTGTTGTCATGAATCAAGTGGCAGGGCTACCCGCCAGCAATGCGGCGGTGATGACCCTCCCACCAGTCTCAGCCCAAGATGCGACGGCCCAACTCAAACCCGCAGAAGCCTCGCAACCAGTCACGACTTATCCTTGTGGGGCGCGCACGCAAAAAGGCAAACCGTGCAAGCATCGCGTCGCGGCAGAAGGCTTACGTTGTTTTCAGCATCAGGGCAGGCCTGCCCTTAAGCGATAAAACGGCGAGAAACTTTTCCGCGCCAAACACAATCGGCGTGATCGCAATTGATGGAGTTCGGTCATTGGCGAGGGCAACGTTGCGCGTGTCCTCTCTTACCTTGACGCTAAGGCGCACGTCCACTAAGATGGCGCGCAATCGAAAAGCAGGTAGTTCGCCTGCTTTTGTTATTTGAGATGGCCCCTTAGCTCAACGGTTAGAGCAGCGGACTCAAGCTTTGTGAATCTAAGTGATCTTCATACGATTCGCCAAAAATGGGTTGCCCGTGCGTCACAATCGTTTTCAGGCGCGCTGGTAGAATCTGTCAAATTCGGGGAAGCCTACGTTAGCGAAAGCAATACGGTAATCCCGAGCCAAGCCTCATCGTGAGGAAGGTGTAGAGACTAAACGGCAGACACGTAATGTGAAGAGATAGTCCAGACTACGAACTGAGATTGTTCAGGCGGCGAAAGTCGAAGTAGTACGCATAATCCGTTGGTTGTAGGTTCGAATCCTACAGGGGCCACCACCCTTCCTTGGGGTTCTTCTTTATTTATCCCGAATCATCCAATTCATCCGCTCCAATTCGCCTCTGACGGATTCTGGCAATGCCTCCTTTGCGGCATTAACAGGTATGGAAGTATATACAGGGTCAGTAGCCTGCCGATTTTCCGAGAAAAAAACGTCAGTGGGGTCGGCCTCATCGGTATCAACGGCAGGCAGCGGTGCCTGATGCTCATTGCAAGGTGGCGGCATCATCCCTTGGGGCAGCAGCATGTTTTGCTGCTTATAACAGTACTCATTAACCAAACCGCCAGAGGTAGCGCAGAGTTTTGCCACTTCCATTCCGGCGGGGGGCGCAAACTTCCCAGCCAGCAAATCAGGTCGTAGGGGGAGGATGCGCTTGATGAAATCTGTCCAAATAGGAACAGCGGCTTCGCCACCAGTCATACGCAAATCTTCGTTATTGTCATTGCCAACCCAAACCACTACCAGCAAGTTGGGGGTATAGCCAACAAACCAGGCATCGCGCGAGGTGCCTGTCTTGCCCGCGACCGCGCCGCGATACCCCATGCGACGGACGCGTGTAGCGGTTCCGCGATTGACGACATCGGCTAAGGCATCTGTAACCAGATAGGCAGCGGTCGGTGACATAACACCAGTCTTAACCGGAGTCGGATCGGTTTCAACTACGCCTTGCCGATGAATGCTGCGGATGGCAATCGGCTCCACGTGCATGCCACGATTCGCAAAAGTTGTATAAGCGCTGGCGATTTCCAGCGGAGTGGTTTCAACGGCTCCCAACGCCATGGAAGGATATAAATTGGGGCGCGGCAGCCCCATCTTTTCGGCCATACGGGCCACATTGCTCAAGCCCGTTTGGAGCGCAGCCGCGACTGTCACGACATTTAAGGAACGAACCAGCGCGTCACGCAACATCACGGGTTGATTGGTATATGACCGCCCATAATTTTGCGGTCGGTAAGAAACGTTATAACCGGAGGTAAATTCCTGCGGCGCATTGATGAAGGTAGTGGAAGGCAAAATCCCTTGTGCTAACGCAGCAGCATAAACGATGGGCTTGAAGACAGAACCCGGCTGGCGGTGCGCATCCGTGGCGCGATTCAGTTGACTGGTGGTGTAATCTCGGCCTCCAGTCATAGCCAGAATGTCTCCTGTTTTCGGATTCAATGCAAGCAAGGCGGCTTCGGGCTGCACGACGTGACGCCCCTTTGACAGCAATTTAGTAAGACGATTCAGATGCTGCTGTACCACCTCATTCGCCGCCTGTTGCAAATCCATATCCAACGTCGTTTCCACGCGCACCTGCAAATGTTCGGGGCTGTCCAGCTTCTTCATTTCGCGGCGCACATGATCAATAAAGTAAGGGGCAGATAGCGCATCCGGTGGTTGCGGGGCGAGCACCGCCAGTTGCTCGTTTTTGGCGGCCTCATACTCCGCTGCGCTAATGTAGCCGACGTCGGTCATTTGCTTCAGCACCAGGTTCCGACGCTCGCGGGCAATTGCTTGATTGACATACGGAGAATACCGATTCGGCGCTTTAATCAATCCCACCAGCAACGTGGATTCTGTAATAGTTAAGTCTTGCAATTCTTTGCCGAAATACACCCGCGCGCCTTGTTTGAAACCATATACCGACGTAATGCCACTATGACCCAAATAAACGCGATCACAATATAGTGAGAAAATCTGCTGTTTGGTAAGTCGTTGTTCTAACGCAAGGGCCATCATTATCTCATTGAGCTTGCGGGTGTAGGTGCGTTCCGGCGTCAGAAAATGATTTTTGACCAACTGTTGCGTTAAGGTCGAGGCACCTTGCCCAATCTTTCCTGTTTTCAGATTATGAATAAGAGCGCGGAAAATCCCCTTGGGATCAATGCCCTGATGACTAAAAAAACGTTGATCTTCTGCTGCTAATAATGCCTGTACCAGAACGGGTGGCAGTTCATCTAAACTAATGGCTTGACGGGTTTGGCGGCGGGACTCGAAGTCCGCAGATAGCATTTCAGCAGGCAGCGCAATTTCTTTCAACTCCCGGTTGCTCTGGGCATCGCTCATTCGCGTGATGACATTGCGTTTTAATTCTATGCGCGCAAGTTCCGGGAGCTGTTCATTGGTAGCGAACTTGCCTGTCCGAACTTCAATCGCGTCATTGAGCATAGAAAAACTTCCCACGGCAAAGTCATTCGTTTGCGTTCCTTCTTCATATCCAGCCCGCAGCAAGCGATCTGTCATCTCTAAAGGAGTGAGTTGTTGCCCCAGCATGATACGTCGTGGAGAAGCATAAATGCCCGCCGGAAAATTTAAAGAGTGAGAGTCTAAGTGTTCGTCAATGATTCGTGCGTTCACCTGATAAAGAGACCGTATCTCACTTACGCCCCAAAGGATAATTGGCAAGAGAAACACCCCCATCAATCCTATGATCCGCCACCGATAAACCTGCATTAGATTCAAGAATTGCCTGATCTTTTCTTTCATAACTAAGGTTCCTTCTATTCTTTGTGAGTTACGTAAGCGATTCATAGAAGGGCAAGTGTTATGCCAAGGTAAGTCCAGCCTTATTAGTAGGTTTATTGCTACCTCTGTATGCATTACCTACACGAGAGCGATTGGCTGTAGAGGTTGAAAAGATCAGGAGTATTAATGCGCTACAGAATTCTCACGATCAGACAATGATTTTCATTATGTATCGCTAACTCTCTTTGGCATAACGGTTGCTGCCCTCCGTAATGACGGCTAACAACGCTCTTTGGTAAACCTCAAAAAAATTGAGTGACCAAAGGCGAATATTTTTTTAAGAAGGAGAATTATCATGGCAGAAGAAAGTGCAACCGGAGGCGCAATATGGGCCTTCTTAACCATCTTGATCGTTGTTATTGTGGTAGGAGCTTTATACTTTGGTGGGGTCTTTAATCAAAAGAAACAAATTGACATTAATGTAAACAAGCCTGGCATGATTCTGCTTGTTAACCAATAGCGATGGCCAGCGCTAGTTACCAACAAGATAGTTAGCATCTTGGGATAGGGACAGATAAAAGATAGCCCCTTTAGCTGAGACTTATTAAACTTAGACGCGCGCCTGTTGCTCGCGTCTAAGTTTATCCTATTCCTTTACGATGAAGGCACTCAGCTTCATTACAAGTTAAGCTGGTTTGGGCCGATAAATCGCGCGCTTCTGACGCTCAAACACACGTTGAATCATCGGCACAAAGGCTTCGAGCGGCAGGTATTCAAGACGTGGGTTGAAAGCCGGGCTATCATACTTTTCGCAAAACTCCAGCGTGTAGTCAAAGAATGGATGTCCGCGATAATCCTCGCGGATCGTACGATCCCGCCCAATGTAATCAAAGAAATAGTAGCCCTGAAAAATCCCGTGGTGCTCAACCATCCAATGATTGGCTTCGGACACGAACGGCTTCACAATCGCCGCGCCAATCGCTGGGTGATTCAGCGGACTGAGCGTGTCGCCAATATCGTGCAATAACGCGCAAACAACATACTCTTCGTCGCGTCCATCCTGCTGCGCCAGCGTTGCGGTCAGCAACGAGTGCTGCAACCGATCTACGGGAAAGCCGCCGTAATCGCCCTCCATCAGCTTCATGTGATTCAGAAGCTGGTTCGGTAAATCACGGACTAAGTGCGGTCGTTGGGAGGCGATGATCGCCCAATCTTCTGCCGTACTTTCTTTCATGTCGGCGAAAGCGGCGCGAGGTGCGATGAGGGATTCACTCATTAGGGTTCCTTTCTGTTGCCTGCGAGTAGGTAACGCAAACTGGAAAATTTGCTCGACCTTGTTCACGTAAACAATTTGCCGAAGTAATAAGGCATCGCCTGCCGCCACCAGGGCCAATCGTGGTTGACATCATGGCCCCATTCGTCGAGCCAATGCGGAATGCCTTTACTGTGCAGGATGTTCGACAATTGGCGCGAACGACCAGGCGCTTCAAACGCGCCTTGCCCAGTGAAGATGATGATGCGGCGGCCTCCGTGTCGCAAAATCGGCAGATGATAATCATCATCCAATTTCGACAGATAATCTGCGGGATTATGAAAGTACGCATCCTCATCATAATGCCCATCCAGATAGCTGCGAATGTCATAGCTGCCGCTGAGCAGAATGGCTCCGCTGAACAAATCCGCATGCCGGAAAAACGTGTTGCCTGCCAAATAAGCGCCTAAGCTAATTCCCATCACAATGGGCTTCACGTGTGGATCGTTGCAGTCATTGCGAATCAACGGCAAGACTTCCTGTGTGAGATAGCTGTCATAGGCATTCAACCAACCAACCTTTTCGCGCCCTGAAGCGTGCTTATTCAGAAGCGCCCGATTGTTTACGCTATTAACGGAATAGAGTTTGACTTTCCCTTCGTCAACGAACCATTTGATCGAGTCAATCAACTGAAACCGCTCGTATTCCAGAAAATCTGCCGCCGCCGTCGGCAGCATCAACACGGGCGGGCCGTAATGTCCATAAGCCACAAGCGGCATGTCCTGATGTAGTCGTTCGCTATACCAACTGGTAATTTCACGTCGCATAGTAAAGTTCCTTTGCTTACTGAATGGCACGCATCCTAAGCCGCAGCCGGGCAGGTCGTCAATCCTGCGCGTTGACTCTGTTAGTTGCGCCCCCTAAGATGGCTGCTCAATCGCGAGAGTAGCGCAGACGTGCCGAGGTTGCGTTGCTTGATAAGGCGGCGTTAGTCGGAACACTGCAACCTCGGCACGCTTGCGCTACTCTTTCGGAGGACGGTTATGGTGAAACGAATTTTCTTACTCAGCTTATTGTTGACCTGCTCGCTCGTGCCCACGGCGGCGCAAACCAGAAAGAAAAGCAATCCGCTCGGCAAAATCTTCGGACGAACAGAAAGCCTGGGCGAAGACAAAATTGTCCTGGGCCTGAAGGAAGCCCTAAACATCGGCACGGGCAATGCCGTCACAGGGGTCGGGCGGTTGGATGGGTATTTCAAAGATGCCATCATCAAAATTCTAATGCCGAAAAAATTGCGGACGATTGAAAAGGGCTTACGACTGGTGGGCTATGGCCCGAAAGTGGATGAGTTTGTCTTGAGCACTGAATCGGGCAGCAGAAAAGGCAGCGCCACAGGCCAAAGGCATTTTCATCGAGGCGATTAAAGAAATGACCTTCGATGATGCGCGCAAAATTTTGACGGGCGGCGATACGGCAGCGACGACGTTTTTCAAAGACAAAACCACGAATAGACTGTCAGAAGCCTTTCGTCCGCTCATTTCCAAGGCAATGGACGAAGTCGGCGCGACGAAGCAATACAAAGATTTGATTGGGCGTTACCAAACGATTCCCTTCGCCAGAAATCAGTCGCTGGATATTGATGAATACGTTACAGGCAAAGCGATTGACGGGCTGTTTTATTACGTCGGCGAAGAAGAAAAGAAGATTCGCAAAAACCCAGCCGCGCGGGTCACGAGTATTCTGAAAGACGTGTTTGGAAAAGTCGTGAGCCGTTAGCCATTAGCCTCAAAGTGCCCAACTCATAGCTAATAGTTAAAAACTCTTCCTTGCGCCAAACGCCCTCATCCGTAATAATCCACGCTTCTGAAAATTGCAGAGCAACGCACCCGCTATGAAAATTCCGACTCGACCCAAGTACAAGTTCACGACTCTCGCTTTTACCGTTTTCTTTTTCGCCGCTTCCTGTACAACCAAAACCGCGCCTGAGCAGTTGGTGATGCTGTTGGAAAAAAACGTCACGACGTTTGATCCGCGCAAAAGCGGCGATTCTGCCGATGCCCGGATGCAGCAATTGATCTTCAATGGGCTGACGCGCAAGAACGAAAAATTTGAACCGGTGGGTGATTTGGCCGAGAGCTTTGAGTCCACGCCCGATTACAAAACCTGGACGTTCAAGTTGCGCAACGGTGTCAAGTTTCACAATGGCAAAACGCTGACTTCAGGCGATGTGAAATATACGTTCGAGACATTGATGGCACCGGGCTTTGCTTCGCCGAAAGCGGCAGACTTTGTGGGCAGTGCCAGAGCCTTATCAACGCCTAGCCCGGCCCCGAGTGCCGCACCTGCCAGCAGCGGCACTTCGACGATTCCGCTGTTGATGTTGGAAACCCCTGATCCAAATACCGTCGTGGTTCATTGTGTAAATCCGATGCCGGGCTTGGCAAATCAAATTGTTCCGGTTGGCATCATTCCCGAAGGCACGAGCAACACCCAAGCGAAAGCCCCGGTCGGTACGGGGCCATTCAAATTCGTCAGTTTTGCTTCGGATCAAGACGTGCAGCTTACAGCCTTCGATGAATACTTTGGCGGCAAGCCGACCGTCCCCAGCGTGCGCGTCAAAATTGTGCCGGACAACAGCACGCGTGATGCCGAGTTCCGCAAAGGCTCCGCCGATTTGGGCATCAACCTTGATTTGGAGCCTGTCACCGTCGAATCGCTCAAAAAAGCGGATGGCGTGAAAGTCATTCAATCCGACGGCACAAATCTGGCGCATCTTGGCCTCAACACAACCGATCCGTTGCTGAAAGAAGTGAAGATTCGGCAGGCGATTGCCTACGGCATTGATCGTGAAGCCCTCATCCGCGATTTGTTTTTGGGGCAAGCTAAACCCGCTAGCAGCGTGTTACCCACGAATCAATGGGCGTATGAGCCGGGCGTCACGACCTATAACTACGATGTCGAAAAGGCCAAGCAGCTTTTAGACGAAGCAGGCAAAAAACAAACGGGCGACCAACCGCGCTTCAAATTAACGTTGAAGACTTCCCCGCTTTCCATCTCGAAAAAAGTGGGCGAAGTGTTGCAAGAGCAAATGCGCCGCATCGGTATTGATCTCACATTACAATCGCTGGAAAATCAAAAACTCACGCAAGACATTATCGAAGGCAACTTTCAGCTTTACTACCGAATTATGGTGGGCGGCAATCAAAGCACAGATATTTTCAAGTTTGCATATCACTCGAAATCCATGCCGCCGAATGGACAAAACCGGATGCGCTACAACAATCCCAAAGTGGACAAGCTGATTGACGATGCCCTGCTCGCCCCGCAAGACAAGCGCAAAGAATTCTATGCGCAAATTCAAAAGACGCTGGCCGACGAATTGCCGCAGATTTACTTATGGTATCCGGCGGCCATCACAGTGTATCGTGCGCGCGTGAACGGCATCGTACAAGACCCTTCGGGCGATTGGAGTGTCGTACGAAACGTAAAATTGACACCTCAACAATAATTAACCACGAAGAACACAAAGTGTTTTTGACTAAATCAACAAACCCGCTGCTAGCTTAGCTAATTTTTCTTCGTGTTCTTTGTGTTCTTCGTGGTTTCATCTCATTCAGGAGCAACCATGCAAGCAGAAGCAAAACCCAAAACCGCCAAAATTGGAATGATCGGACTCGCCGTCATGGGCGAAAACCTTGCGCTCAACATTGCGCGCAACGGCTTTCCGATTGCCGTCTTTAATCGTGATACCACCAAAGTAGACAAGTTCCTCAAGCGCGCCGAAAGCTTTCAGGACAGCGACAAAGTCATCGGCACCTATTCGCTGCAAGACTTCGTGGCTTCGCTTGAAACGCCGCGCCGCATCATCCTGCTCGTTAAAGCAGGCGATCCGGTGGATGCGGTCATCAATCAATTAAAACCGCTTCTCTCAGAAGGCGACATCGTGATTGACGGCGGCAATTCGTTTTTCCGCGACACGCAACGCCGCGAAAAAGATTTGCAGGCGGCAGGCTTTCGCTACATCGGTTCCGGCGTGTCGGGCGGCGAATCAGGCGCGTTGTGGGGGCCGTCGTTGATGCCAGGCGGTGAAGAATCCGCCTACAACGAAATCAAACCGATTTGGGAAGCAATTGCCGCGAAGGTGGACGATGGGCCGTGCGTGACCTATATCGGCCCAGATGGCGCAGGCCATTTCGTCAAGATGATTCACAACGGCATCGAGTATGGCGACATGCAATTGATTGCGGAATCGTATGACATTTTACGTAATGCGCTCGGCTTACAAGCGGACGAACTGCACCAGATTTTCAGCGATTGGAATGCGGGCATGCTGGATTCCTTCCTGATTGAAATCACTGCGAAAATCTTCAAAGTGAAAGACCCGGACACAGGCCAGGCGCTCGTGGATTTAGTGCTCGACAAAGCCGGACAAAAAGGCACGGGCAGATGGACTTCACAGGTAGCCCTGGAACTCGGCGTGGTGATTCCAACGATCAACGCCGCCGTAGATTCGCGCATTCTCTCTTCGATGAAAGATGAACGCGTCGCCGCCAGCAAAGAAATCAGTGGCCCGGCGGATGCCAAATATACGGGCGACAAGCAAGCGTTGATTGATGCCGTGCGCGATGCGTTGTATGCGAGCAAGATTTGTTCGTATGCGCAAGGCATGAACCTGATTCGGGCGCAGGCAGTGGTCGAAGGTTGGAATTTGAACATGGGCGAGATTTCGCGCATCTGGAAAGGCGGCTGCATCATCCGCGCGCAATTCCTCGACAAGATCAAACAGGCGTATCAACGCCGCCCTGACTTGCCGAACCTGTTGCTTGATCCCGATTTCAAAGCGTGGGCGATGGAAGCACAACCGCGTTGGCGGCAAGCCGTCACGACGGCGCAAAGTTTAGGCATTGCGATTCCGGCAATGAGCGCAAGCCTCGCGTATTTCGATTCGTATCGCACAGCAAACTTGCCGCAAAACCTGACGCAGGCACAACGCGACTTTTTCGGCTCGCACACGTACGAGCGCACGGACAAACCCGAAGTCGGTTTTGTGCATACTGAATGGGAAGAGTTGGCTAAATAAAGCAAAAGGCAAATAGCAAAAGGCAAAAGGCTATTCAGAAAGCTGCACTCTTTATCTAAAAAAAAGAAAGTGCCGCCCTTTTAGCTTCTGCCCTTTGCCTTTTGCTTTTCCCCAAAACCTTAGCCCTCGATAATTGGAGAAAACCTATGAACGGTGTGTCTGCGATGTTTGACCGAAAGACGCCGCCTTGTGCTATCGTCATTTTTGGCGCTTCGGGCGATTTGACTAAGCGCAAACTGGTGCCTGCGCTGTTTCGCCTATACGAAGAAAAGCTGTTGCCCGAACAATTCGCTATCGTCGGCATTTCGCGTTCGGTGATGTCCCACGAGGACTTTCGCAATCGGATGCAGGAAGCTATTGCGAAATACGCGCCCACGCAAGCCGAAAATCAAGAAGCGTGGCAGACCTTTGCCAAAGGCATATTTTACGTGTCCGGCGATTTGAGCAACGAAGCGACGTATATAAACCTAACTGAGCTTTTGCACACCATTGACAGCGAGCGCGGCACCGAAGGTAATCGCGTGTTTTATCTTTCTACCGCCCCGGAACATTACAGCGAAGCCGTCAAACAACTCGGCAACGCCTGCCTGGTCAAACCGGAATCGGTGCATAACAAACAAGCGCCCTTCGTCCGCATCATCATCGAAAAGCCCTTTGGCACCGACCTGACCAGCGCGATCCAACTCAATACAGAAGTCGCTGCCGTGTTTGACGAAGATCAGGTCTACCGCATTGATCATTACCTCGGCAAAGAGACGGTGCAAAACCTGCTGGTGTTTCGCTTTGCCAACGGCATCTTCGAGCCGATTTGGAACCGCAACTATATTGACCATGTGCAAATCACCAACGCCGAATGTATCGGTGTCGAAGGACGCGGCGCGTATTACGAAAGTACGGGCGTGATGCGCGACATGATTCAGAACCATGTATTTCAAGTGCTGTCGCTGGTCGCAATGGAACCACCCAATAGTCTCGCCGCCAATGCCGTGCGCGATGAAAAGTTCAAAGCGATGCAAGCCGTGCGCCCCTTCCCCTTAGATCGCCTGGAGGAATTCGTCGTGCGCGGGCAATACGGCGCAGGATTTATGGATGGCAAGTCGGTGATTGGCTATCGGGAGGAACCCGGCGTGGCACCTGAATCCGAGACGGAAACCTATACAGCAATGAAGTTATATTTTGATAACTGGCGCTGGTCAGGCGTGCCGTTTTATATCCGCTCGGCGAAACGCATGCCGAAACGCATCACAGAGATTGCCATTCAATTCAAAGAAGTCCCGCATTTGCTCTTCGGCAAAACTGCCGCACAGCAATTGGAGCCGAACGTTCTTGTCATTCGCATTCAACCGAACGAAGGCATCACGCTGCGCTTCGGGGCCAAAGTGCCGGGGCAAATGACAAAGATTCGTTGGGTGAACATGGACTTTCTGTATCACGAATCGTTCGAGGTAAAAACACCCGAAGCCTACGAACGTTTGTTACTGGATTGTATTCTCGGCGATTCGACGTTGTACGCGCGCCGTGATATGACCGAACGCGGCTGGGAAATCGTGATGCCGGTAATAGAAGCGTGGAAAAAAATGAAGCCCGAATTTCCGAACTACTTGGCTGGCACCTGGGGATCGCCGGATTTGGATTGGCTGATTAAGCAGGATAAGCGCAGGTGGCGAGTGTTGTAAAAAAACTGTCCTTAGCCAGAAGGCTTCATCACGCCATTTGCGAATAACAATGATGCCTCATAGTTTGCATTGCGTCCCTTCGACCAGATAAACCGCGAGTGGTTGCGCGCAACATTAGCCAGCACGCGCAAGACACACCTTGCCATCAGCCACCACACTAAAAAATAAATCACCAAAATTTTCAGACGCTGAAGGAAACGGCTGCGGCTTTGCGCGTGTGCAGGGTGAGAGCGAAATCCGTTGCTCTCAAATGAACCTGCCCGATGCGAGGACGACTCCTGACTGAGCGTGCGGATCGAGCAAACCTTCCACCAGGAAGCTAACCAAACCACAAAGGAGACCGCATGACCCTCTTATTTTTTGCTAAGGCCAAACGACAAATCACCTTGGCCGCTTGCCTGACCTCGTGGCGAGAGAACGCGAGGCGAACAAAGACAATCACCGTGCTGGGTGTGGCGCTGGCGATTACGGCTTTTGCTGTTACGCACTTCACGACTTCGCCCGTCTCTCGTGTGGCGGCAGCCAACGTGGCGTTACGCGCCCTTGTGGCAGCGCCAGCGCCTAAGCCATCTGTCGCGGCTGCGTCATCCGCCGCGACAGCCAAACAAGTTATTAAAATTATTCCCATCAAACCTCAGATCAAAGGCTATGTTGATATGCACACGCACCCGATGAGCCATCTGGGCTTTGGGAAAAAGCTGATGCATGGCGCGCCCGACATCGGGTCTATCGTCCCCAAGGGAACCCGCCTTTGTAATGCCACCGATTTCCGCGCCAAAACGATGGGCGAAGCCCTCGGGAATTGCGGCTCCACGCACGGCGGCTGGGGTACGGATAATACCTGCGGTGATCACTTGCGGGCTGCCATAATCAATTACGGCATAGATGATGGATTCAAATACATAGTTCCGCCGGAACAAAACCTGCACGGAGATCACCATCATCCTGGCTATCCGGCGTTTCAATACTGGCCGCATCAAACCTCCAAGCTGCATCAGCAGATGTGGTACGAATGGATCAGACGGGCGCACGAAGGTGGATTGCGCGTGATGGTCGCGTTGTCGGTCAATAATCAATTGCTGGCCGATGCAATCAATGGCGACAGCCCCAAATCAGACAAAGCCTCATCCGATTTACAAATCACCGAGATCAAAAGTTTTGTCGGTCGCCACAATGATTTCATGGAAATCTCTTATTCTTCCGATGATCTGCGACGCATCGTGGGGGCGGGCAAATTGGCCGTCATTCTCGGCATGGAAATTGACGATTTCGGCGGCTTCCTCAGTCATCCTGTCTTCGCCTTGAATCCGAGTCAAACAATCAAACAGCAACTGGTGAAAATTGAGATTAAACGCGTCTATGACCAAGGCGTCCGCTATCTGTTCCCGATTCATCTGACCAATAATGTGTTTGGCGGCACGGCGCTCTATAACGTCCTCTTCAACTTCGCCAACAAGCATAACACCGGCAGCTACATGAACATCCAGCATTCGTCGGATTCCAGCATCAAGTACAACATCAACTTCGCAGGCGACGCTACAGCGTTGGTGATGGCTGGCTTGCGCACGCAACTTGATATTGTCGGAGAGATGGTAGCCCCGTGTATCAATGACTTTTCCTGTTTGCCAGGCGGCAAGGTTCGTTGTTGCAGCCCCGCGCTGGGGATTATGAAAAATGCGATGGCGCTGGACGGAAAATGGACGACGTATCAAACCATCCTGCCAGGTCATATCAACGCGCAAGGACTGACATCGCTGGGAGAATTTGCGCTCCAGGAAATGATGAAGCTGGGCATGATCATTGACCTGGATCACATGGGGATGAAATCAATGAACGATGCGCTGGAGCTTGCCGAAAACTTCCGAGGTGGTTATCCGGTCAATCTGGGCCACAACGGTTTGCGCCATAACACCGCAGCGCATCCCGGCACAGAGCGCAACGTTGATGCCGCCACGATTTTGCGGGTCGCCAAACTGAAGGGCATCTTCGGACTGGGCACTGCTGATGTGACTCCCGATGAATTTATCAAGGAGTATCGCAAGGTGATGAATATCATCGAAGGCCAAACTTCCTTATACGGCGCGCTCGCCGTGGGGACGGACGCTAATGGGCTGGAGCCTTTGCCCAAAGCCTCCTCGGGACTCAGTTCAGCATCGTTTTACTCGAACGGCTTTACCAAGCTCAAAACCGGTGAGCGGACGTGGGATTACACCAAAGAAGGCGTCGCGCATTATGGCTTAATGAACGAGTTCATGCGTGACGTAAAAACCCGCACTAACGGGCTGCAGGTTTACGACCACCTCTGGAATTCGGCAGAACACTTCGCCCGGATGTGGGAAAAATGCGAAAGCCTGGCGGACGGGCAGTAAGCCCGATAGTTGGTGGTTGGTGGTCGGTGGTCGGTGGTCGGTTATTGTCCAGTCCTCAAGCTAGAATCTTTCTTGCAACGGACTACCAGCCACCGACCACCGACCACCATTTACACAGAACGGGAGAATATATTCATGAGACAAGCGCAATTTCAGCGATTCAAAATCACCGTTGCCGTCAGCGCCTGCGCCTTGTTGCTGACCGGATTGGGGGCGATAACATGGAAGCTCTTTCACTCCATGCACGATAACGCGCAACGAGCGATGGGTTCCACGATGAGCGCCGCGTTGCCGCGCGCGCAGGACAATCCGCCCATAACATCGCTGCCGGACGCCGACCAGGAAATCAAAGTCCCCGGCGACTATGACGGCGATGGCGAAATTGATGAGGCCGTCTGGCGCACCCAGGATGGCTACTGGGTAATTCGGCAGTCATCCGACCAACAGACCAAATACATTTTATGGGGCGCGCGCGACGATGTGCCGGTGCCCGACGATTATGACGGCGATCACAAAACTGACTTGGCCGTGTGGCGTCCGTCGGAGGGGGGGTGGTATATCATCCTGAGTTCGACCGGCAGGCCAAACCTGCGGCAATGGGGCGAACGCGGCGATTCGCCAGTGCCGGCAGATTATGACGACGACGGCAAACTTGATCTGGCGGTCTGGCGTCCGGCGGAAAATGCCTGGCTGATTCTCCGCAGCTCTGATGGTGTCCACCTGCGACGCGAAGGGCAGATTGGCTAATGCAATTGCTTCGTTAGCGCGCTGTGGCGCATTGGCCGCTGCTACCGGACGATCTGCGGTTTGGCAAAATCGCCAGTCATTAGGGTTGGCAGCTTCCAGACCTTTGTGCCAGTTCTATTAGTGAAATAGAGGCTTGATTCCGAGGGCTGGCGCGCATGACCGTCCGCCCATAAGGCATAGAAGTCGGGATGTGCGTGGAGCGGTCGGCGCACGTAAGTGTGATTGCGCGCGCTGTTGCGGGTCAGTTGTTTCGCCAAACGCCAGTTACGCCCTTGATCGTGGCTTATCCAGTTTGCGACTTCGCCACCGGGATTGAAGCGTTGCGGGCCGGGCAAAGCAGGTGCGAGGATGCGCCACGTGCCGTCCGTTTCGAGATAAAGCGAACCGTGATCATAATTGTTCTCTGAGGTAAACGCAGCGCGAATCTCCCACGCGTTGCCAGTCCAGCGGGCGGTCTGCCACGTGCGCGGATTATTGGCTGGCCCGGACTGATAGCCGCGCGAGGTCAGATAAAGAATCACCGGATACCCCTGCCTATCGAATTGCAAATCTTTCAGATACACCAGCAAATTCTCACGTTCATAATCATGTACCAAGGCAGCATTCTGGGTAGCCGTCAGCGGAGTTGCGACCGCTTGTCCGGCGGCGTTGCGCCAGGTTTTCCCGGCGTCCGGTGTTGCCAGGTAATACAGATTCGTGCGCGCGTTCAGCCCCGCGCTGATAGACGCAGCGCGATGCTCCGCAGCAGGGTGATAATCGAAAGCGGTGCCGACGACATTCCCGCGCTGCCAGCTAATTTGATAATCGCCTTCGGCAATGTGCGCGAGCATTTGGCCTGCGCTCCATTGCTTGCCATCCGCGCTATTCATCCAGAAAAGGCGGCGATGACCTGCTTTGGAATAGCGCGTGTGCAAAAATAGAAATCCGTCTTTTCCCAGATGCCAGATTTGACCGTAAGAAAAGTTCGTGGTCACGATGCGCTCGAAGGCGTCAATTGCATAAGGCTTGGTACTGCGATGAATGTATGACGGGCGCGTGAGTCCGTGCGAATTTGAGAAAATCCAAATGTATCCCTGCGCATCAATCGTCATCACCGGGTTATCGTGCGCATCCTCGGTTTCTTTGTTCAGCAGGATGGTCGGACGTGGCACCATTCCCGTGCGATGGTCGAAATACGAAACCATGTGCAGCAATGATTTGCTGTCTTTGGTCACGCCGCCATAACAGAAGAACGTCTTTTTCACTTGTTCTGCATATATGGCGATAGGGGCGTGTTGCTGCGGATAGGTCGCAAAGCCGCCGCTGTATTTGTAAACGTACTCGTCGCCGGACGGTTGATTAAAATACCAGATGCCGCGATAACCATCGTCTTTGGCTGTTTGCGCCAAGGTAGTCATTGAGGCTATTGCGAGTAGGGCAAGAGCAAGGAATTTGGCGACGCTATGCTGATTCAGAATGATGATTCCCCTGTTATTTGCGCTTAGGCGAGCAACGGTTTGATGACATGCCCATGCACATCGGTCAGGCGACGTTTGATGCCGTTGTGATAGAAACTCAGTTGTTCATGATCCAGACCGAGCAGGTGCAACATCGTCGCGTGAATGTCATAGACTTCCGTCGGGTTCTTGCGATCCAGGGGCTTATAGCCAAACTCGTCGCTCTCGCCATACGTAATGCCGCCTTTGATGCCGCCGCCGCAGAGCCAATTCGTAAAACAAAATGGATTGTGATCGCGCCCCTTGCCCGCCTGACTCGATGGCATCCGACCAAACTCTGTCGTCCACAAAATGATCGTGTCTTCGAGTAAGCCGCGCTGTTTCAAGTCCTGAATAAACGCCGCACAGCCACGCGCCATCCCGGTGGCGAGCGGGCCGTGATCTTGTTTGATGTTTTCGTGCGAATCCCAATTGCGGCGCGGGAAGCTGTTGTCGTTGCCGCTCCACACCTGCACGAAACGCACGCCACGTTCCAGCAACCGACGCGCGGCCAGACATTTTTGCGCGAAGTGAAACGTCTCTTCTTCGTCGTTGATTTCTTTTGGCCAGTCGCGCGGGCCACGATCCAACCCATACAACTTCAACACGTGCGCTGGTTCAGCCTTCAGATTCAAGGCTTCGGGCGCAGCGAGTTGCATTTTGGCGGCAAGTTCGTAGCTGCGAATGCGGCCTTCCAACCGCTGATCACCTGCGCGCGGCGCGGCGTGTGTGCGGTTGATTTCGGCCATTAATTGCTGCGTTGCAGCTTCGCTGTCGCGGGTGATGTAACTGGCGGATTTGTGGGGGAACAGATCGGCAACAGGCTCAGCCGTGCCGGGATAAATCATCGTGCCGCTATGTTCGGCAGGCAGGAACGCGGCATCCCAATTCTTTACGCCGTTTGAGGCCATGCCGCGATGATCGGGCAACACTACAAACGTCGGCAGGTTGTCGTTCATCGAACCGAGGCCATAGCTCACCCAACAGCCCGCGCCGGGAAAACCAGGCAACAAAAAACCCGTCGCTTGCAGCAGCGTCGCCGTGCTGTGAACGCCCGACTTGCTGACCATATTGTGAACGAACGCGATGTCATCCACGACGCTACCAAGCGCTGCGACTGGTTCGCCCAGTAGCTTGCCGCTTTTGCCGTACGGCTTAAAATCCCAGATGGGTTTCAGCCACGGGCCGAGGCCGTCTTGAAAGGCTTCGACATGTTCGCCAAAATCGCTCGGTTGGCCGTGGCGCTTGACGAGTTCCGGTTTGTAATCGAATAGGTCAAGATGGCTCGCCGCGCCCGCCATAAAAAAATGGACGACGCGTTTAGCTTTCGCGGGATGGTGCAGCTTTCCGCCTTGTGCCAAAGCTTCATCGCGCCCCAACATTGACGCCAGCGCCAGCGCGCCCAGTCCGCCACCGGATTGCCAGAGGAATTCGCGGCGCGTTGGCCAACGCCGTTCGGGGAAGCGATGAAAGCGAGAGTTGTTGTTCATAGTCTCCTGCTGCAACAATGCGCTGTTCGCAGCATCAGGTCAATAAAATCAGGCCAGCAAACTCGTCAAGACCTGGCCGTGTACATCCGTTAGCCGAAAGTCGCGGCCCTGAAAACGGTGAGTCAGTTTCGTATGATCAATACCAAGGCAATGCAGGATGGTGGCGTTGAGGTCGTGAACTTCTACGGGATCGCGCGTAATGTTGTAGCTGAAATCGTCCGTCTCACCTATCGTCAGGCCGGGCTTGATGCCGCCGCCTGCCAGCCAAATCGTAAAGCAGCGCGGATGATGATCGCGGCCATAATCGGTTTCGGTTAACTTGCCTTGCGAGTACACCGTACGCCCGAATTCGCCACCCCATATCACCAGTGTATCTTCCAGCATGCCGCGTTCTTTGAGGTCTTCAATCAAGGCTGCCGTAGGCTGGTCAGTGTCGCGCGTCTGATTCGTAATCTGCCTGGGGCAGTTGTTGTGCTGATCCCAGCCGCGATGAAACAGTTGAATGAAGCGCACGCCGCGTTCCGCGAGCCGCCGCGCCAGAATGCAATTCGCCGCGTAGGTGCCCGGCTTGCGCGCATCGGGGCCGTAGCGTGCAAATGTTCGTTCAGGCTCTTTCGATAAATCGGTCAACTCCGGCACCGACGATTGCATGCGATACGCCATTTCGTATTGCGCCACGCGCGCCGTGATTTCAGGGTCGCCGACCACCTCGGCGTTTTGCTGATTCATCCGGGCGAGGTCGTCGAGAAAGCGGCGGCGTACGTTGTCGCTCAACCCTGCCGGATTCGATAAGTACCACACCGGATCGGGGCCACTTTGAAACTTCACGCCCTGATATTGCGACGGCAAAAAGCCGCTGCCCCACAGTCGGTCATACAACGGCTGATCGGCCTGATTGCCCGTGCCCAGCGAAACCATCACGACGAAGGCAGGCAGGTCTTTGTTCTCGCTGCCCAAACCATACGACGACCATGAGCCTAGACTCGGACGCCCCGCCAACTGAAAGCCCGTCAGCGAAAACGTAATCGCCGGATCGTGATTGATCTGTTCGGTGAACATAGACTTGATGAAAGCTCACGTTGTCCACAATGCGCGCCGTATGTGGCAACAACTCGCTCAACGTCGCGCCCGATTGACCATGCTGCGCAAACTTGAACATCGAAGGCGCGGTAGGAAAGCTTGATTGAAATGCCGTCATCCCCGTCAACCGCTGCCCCTTGCGAATCGAGTCCGGCAGGTTCTGCCCACGATATTTTTCCAGGTGCGGCTTGGGATCAAACAAATCCAATTGCGAAGGCGCGCCCGATTGAAACAGATAAATCACGCGCTTGGCTTTGGGTTTGGCAACCTGCGCCACGGCGCTTTCATTCAATAATGAAGCGAGCGCCGCCGTGCCAACGGTACAACTGTTGAGAAAAGCGCGACGGGTGATTTGGGTTTGTAATTCGTTGAGCGGTTGCATAAGTGTTCACCTTTACTGCTTCGTAATCACTTCATCCAGGTTCAATAGCAAACTTGCCACGGTCGTATACGCGGCGACCTCGCCTATGGGCAACGCCGCGTCATTGCGCTTTTCGCCGATGCGCAGCAGCTTTTCGGCGGCGGGCAAATGGGCCTGATACCATTGCTGTTGTGCCGTCAAACTCTCGCGCAATGTAGTCAATTCACGCGCGCGTGGCACGCGAGAAGTCACGGCGCGAAAGGCCCACGACAAGCGTTCATCAGCCGTCGCGCCGCCTTCTTTCAGCATGCGTTCGGCCAGTAAGCGCGCGGCTTCGAGGTAAGTAACATCGTTCATCAGATTCAGCGCCTGCAACGGCGTATTCGTCCGCGTCTCGCGCACCGTGCATTGTTCGCGCGCCGTTGCGTCGAATACCAGCAGCGCCGGATTGAAGACCGTGCGCTTCCAATAGCTATACAAACTGCGCCGCCACAAATCATCGCCTTTGGCGTGTTCATACGCTGTCATATTTGAGAAGGTCATGTCGCGGAACAATCCCGCCGGTTGATACGGCTTCACTGAAGGGCCGCCGAGCTTTTCAGTCAGCAAGCCTGATACTAACAGCGCCTGATCGCGGATCATTTCTGCCGTCAGGCGCAGGCGCGGGCCACGCGCGAGCCAACGATTCTCCCCATCTTCTGATTGCGGATTGGTTGTGCGCTGATCACGCGTTGACGATTGCTGGTAGGTCGCACTCATCACAATGGTTTTGAGCAAGGCTTTCACATCCCATTGCGGATTGCGGATGCAGATTGCGGATTCTCCCCTTCTCCCCTTCTCCCCTTCTCCCCTTCTCCCCCTCTAAATTCCACTGCCAGCCAATCCAGCAATTCGGGATGCGACGGCAATTCGCCTTGTGCGCCGAAATCTTCGACGGTTTTGACGAGGCCAGTGCCGAAAATCATTTGCCAGAAACGATTGACGGTCACGCGCGCCGTCAGCGGATTTTCTGCGCTCACCAACCAGCGCGCGAATTCGAGCCGATTGGCCGGCTGGTTCGTCAGGTTGGGCGCGAGTGCTGCGGGCAAGCCGCGCGAGACTTCTTCGCCGGGCAAGTCGTAAGCGCCACGCCGCAGAATTTTTGTGGGTCGTGGAGTTTCAGTTTCGTCCATCACCATCACCAGCGGATAAGTGAGTTCATGCTGTGCGAGCGCGTAGCGCAAGGCGGCGCGTTGACGATAAACCTGTTGTACTTCCTCCGGCGCGTAACTCGCTTGCCACGCGTTGAAGAGCTTCAGGCGTTGTGCTTCATTGCGTTGTGCTGGCTTCAGGGCAGCAATTTTTGGCAATGGATCGGCGCAGGCGAGCATAGCAATTTGTTCGTTGGTAAGCAGCGATTGGTACAGTCGCGCTTCGCTGATCCGACCGTTGAAACGATGTTCAGGCCCGCCCCCCGCGCCAATTTTCAAACTGGTGCTGCCGTCGGCGAAGGTGCGAAACAGACGTGCCAGATTGACCTTGAGCGGCTGCTTCTGTCCATTGAGATAAATTTGTGCGTGTTCGTAAGGATGGCGTCCGTCGAAAATGGCTACAACATGATGCCATTGTTTCAGCGGAATAGCATCGGCAGTTTCGACGCGCCACGCATCGTCGGGAAAGGCGCTGACGGCGTTCCAATGCAATTTGCCATTGAGCATAAACAATCCGTAGCCGCGCGTTTTGGGGAGGCCATTTACTTTCTCGCCTGACACGTCCTGCATCCGTGTCATCAACGCGCCCGCGTTTTCCGACTCAGGATAAAACCACAGCGAGAGCGCGAACTGATCGCGGTGTTCAATCAAGCGGTCTTGATAATCAAAACTGCCGATGCGCCCCGCGTCAAAAAACAACTTGCCGTCAAAGATAGTTCCCTCTCCCGTGGGGGCTGGCGCATGGGTGGGCGTCCCTTCGCGAAAGCTCATCACCGATGGCGTAGTCGGTATGGCTGTCGGCACGGCAGCGTAACCCGCCGCGACACGCGCTTTTTCCTGCGCCAGGATTTCGCCTTTGGCCTGCGCCGAAAGCGCATGTCGCAGCAACAGATTTTCTGCTGGAAACCATTGCGGCGGAGCATTGGCTTCAGCCAGCGAACGCTCCCAACTTTGCCGCGCCGCGCGGTGCTGTTGCGACAACCGCTGCAAATCCTTTTCGGCTTGCGCGAGTTGTGTTTGCAGCTTCTCGGCCTGCGCTTGTTGTGCTGTCGTCGGCGCGTAAATATATGGGGGCGAATTGTGATATGCCGAGCGCCCGTCCTCACGGATGCTGTTGAAGTAAGCGTAAAGCTGGTAATACTCCTTATGCGTCAGCGGATCGTACTTGTGAGTGTGGCAACGCGCGCATCCCATCGTCAGGCCGAGGAAAACTGTGGACGTAGTGTCTACGCGATCCACGACATATTCGACCGCATATTCTTCCGGTACCAAACCGTCTTCGGAATTCTGGCGATGGTTGCGATTGAATCCGGTGGCAATGCGCTGTGCCATCGTCGGGTTCGGCAACAAATCGCCACCGAGTTGTTCGATGGTGAATTGATCCCACGGCATATTCTGATTGAACGCTTCGATCACCCAATCGCGCCAGCGCCACATCGAACGGTCGCCGTCGTTTTGATAGCCATTCGTGTCGGCATAGCGCGCCGCATCCAACCACTCAAACGCCATCCGTTCGCCATAACGCGGCGAAGCCAATAACCGATCTACTACCTTTTCATAAGCGTTCGGCGCTTTGTCATTGAGGAACGCATCCACCTCCTGCAACGTGGGCGGCAAGCCCGTCAAATCAAACGAGACGCGGCGCAGCAATGTCGCGCGATCTGCCGCAGGCGCAGGCTGCCAGCCTTTCTCTTCGAGTTTTGCCAATACAAAATAATCAATCGCGGTTTTCGGCCACGCAGAGTTTTTGACTTGCGGAAACGCAGGGCGCTGCGGCACGACAAATGACCAGTGCCGCGCCCATTGCGCCCCCTGCTTGATCCACAAACGCAGCAATTCAATCTCGCGCGGCGTCAGCGTCTTGCCCGAAGCTGCGGGCGGCATCTGTTCGTACTTATCTTCCGATGTTACGCGTTTGATGAGTTCGCTTTGTTCTGGATGGCCGGGAACGATGGCGAAATGTCCGCCGAGATTAGCTTTGGCGCTGGCTTCGTCATCAAGGCGCAACTTGATCTTTTTCGCCGTCGCATCGGGGCCGTGACACGCCCAACATTTGTCCGAAAGGATCGGGCGAATGTCACGGTTGAAGTCAACGGCGGTTTGCGCGGCGCTGCTGAAGGGTTGCTGTCCGACAAGATAAGCTGTCAGCAGCAGTACGAATAACACAAGCAGGCGTTTGGCTTTTTGCATAACTTGCACTCGATAAAAACAATTCAGGCAGACATCATATTCAAAATACCAGGCGCACAAAAGCGGACAGACCTATGAAAGTCACTTAACGCTGAAACGTGGCTTGCTCTGGTTCATTTCCTTGTCCCATTGTACCAGCTTGTCGCGCAGTTCTTTCACTTTGTCTTGCTGTTCGTAAAACAGATTGCGCCGCTCGCTGGGATCGCGTTCCAGATCAAACAATAACAGCCCGACGCTCGTTGGTTGTGTCAGCAATTTCCACTTGCCGGAGCGAATCGCCTGTTGCCGAAAGCCTGCACGATCAATGCGCCAGCATAGAGTGCGCTCTTGCTCTGTCTGTTTGCCTTGCAGGATTGGCAACAAGTTGATTCCGTCCAGTTGGCGTTCCGGCTGGACGCCCGCTGCGGCCAGAATTGTTGCTGTCCAATCCATCGTGATGGCCGCTTGATGGGATACTTTGCCTTTCGGCAACGCGGCAGGCCAGCGCGCTAAGCCGGGCACGTGAATGCCGCCTTCCCAGAGCGTGCCTTTGGTATTGAAGTATGGCCCCATATCCGAGAGCCGCTCTCCGCCGTTGTCGCTGGTGAAAATGACGAGCGTGTCTTTGGCAATTCCCTGCTGATCAAGCGTGTTCAGAACCTGCCCGACGGAACTGTCAATGTTTTGCATCATCTCGATGTAATCAGCGCGCGTGCCCTCGAACCACGTTTCTTTGGTGCGCACCATGTCAGGGCGATTGGGGCGCTGAAACGGCCAATGCACAGAGTTAAAGGCGAGATACAAAAAGAATGGCTTGTCTTTCTGGCGCTTCACGAAATCTACGGAACGGCGCGCAAGGTGATCGGTCAGGAAACCTTCGACAAAAGTTTCTTTGTCCTGTTCGCGCAAGTCGTGTTCGCCGTTGTTTTCTTTGTGGGAGTAATGGTCTACGTTGCCGCTCAGAATACCGAAGAATTCATCGAAGCCATGCGCGTTGGGGCTGAACTCCGGTTTGTAGCCGAGATGCCATTTGCCCATCAGCGCCGTCGCATAGCCATTGTTTTTCAGCATCCGCGCAAGGGAAGTTTCTTCGACCGGCAAGCCCGGTTCTTTCAGCCCCGGCCCAAACGCCCATTCCAATCCAACGCGTTGCTGATAGCGTCCGGTGATGAAGGCGGCGCGCGTAGGCGTGCAAACCGGGCCATTGGAATACGCTTGCGTTAGCTTCACGCCCTCTTTGGCGAGCCGATCAATGTTGGGCGTGCGAATGTCTTTGGAGCCATAGCTGCTCAAATCAGCATAGCCCATGTCATCCACGAGAATAAAAATGACGTTGGGTTTACGAACAGGTTGCGCCGCTGCCAGAGCGGAAAGCGCAATGACCAGCGAAAGCACGACAAGGAATTGGCGAATCAGGTTTTTCATAGTTGTTGAGTTAACGCGGGAATTGTTTTTCCCATTCGTCCAGTAAGCGCTGCATGTCACGCACGCGCTGTTGTTGTTGGTAACTGAGATCGCGGCGTTCTCTCGGATCACGCTGTAAATCAAAGAGCTGGTCTATCTCGCCATCGCGCACGTATTTCCAAGGGCCTTGGCGAACGGCCTTCATTTGCCGATCAGGCCGCGTGATGATGCGCCAGAACAACGTGCGTTCCTGTTCCGGCGTGCGTCCCTGCAAGATTGGCAACAGGTTGATACCGTCCAATGTTCGGGCTGGTTTTGTCCCTGTCGCTGCTAAAATCGTCGCGGTAAAGTCCATCGTGATGGCCGCTTGATCTGACACTTTTTTCGCAGGCAACTGGCCAGGCCATCGCAGGATTCCCGGCACACGAATGCCGCCTTCCCACAGGGTCGCTTTATGATGAAAAAACGGTTCGTTGCTCGACAACCGTTCGCCCCCGTTGTCGTTGGTGAAAATCACCAATGTGTCTTTGGCCAAGCCTAACTGATCCAACGTCGCCAGCACTTTGCCGATGCCAGTGTCCATCGCTTCTAACATCTTGGCGTAATCCTGCCGCGTTCCGTCGTACCACGTTTGCCGGTTGCGCACCGGGCTGCCCGGCGCTTGAAATGGCCAATGCACCGCGTTGTAAGCCAGATACAAAAAGAATGGTTTGGCTTTTTGCTGTTCGATGAATTGGGCAGCACGGTCGCTCAGTTGCGCAGTGAGATAGCCGGGGCTTTTCGTCTGTTTGCTGCCCTCATACAGCACATTTTCGCCGTTGATGTTTTCGTGCGAATACATATCCGCATTGCCGCCGATGATGCCGAAGTATTGATCGAAGCCGTGTGCCTTCGGGCCGGTTTCAAGGGGGTAGCCTAAATGCCATTTGCCGATTAGCGCGGTGGCATAACCGTCATCTTTCAGCATCCGGGCAATCGTCGTTTCCGACAGCGGCAGCGTGTCGTTGCGCTGATCTGGCAGTACCGCCCATTCCATCGCTTTGTTGACGCGCTGTTGATACCGACCCGTGACAAAGGCGGCGCGCGTAGGCGTGCAAACCGGGCCGTTAGAATAACAGTGGGTCAGCCGTACGCCTTCGCGCGCCAACCGATCCAGATGCGGCGTGCGAATATCTTTGGCTCCATAGCTGCCAATATCGGCGTAGCCCATGTCATCGCTCAGAATGAAGATGATGTTCGGCTTACGCGCAGCCTGTGCCAGCGTTACTGTCGAACAAAGGGCAGTCAATAAAAGCAAAGAGATAACGATTTTCATTTGTTTGTGGCCACGCGTTTATCCAGTTGATTCTCAACCGGCGGGATTCCGTTCTTGTGTGCTTCAGCGATGCGGCGAATTTCGGCGATCACTTCGGGATGCTTTTGCGCGACATCGAATTTTTCCGACGGATCATGATCCAGGTTATATAGCACGGGCGTCTGATGTGTGACAGCCGGTTCACCGCCATATTCTGATTGCGTAATGAAGTGCGCTTTGAATGATCCGTGGCGCACGGCATACAGTTTTGAGCCACGCCAAAAAAACATCGTCTGGCGCGGACTGCGTCCTTTGCCGTGTAACACGCCGCTTAAATCATAACCATCCAGCACACGGTCAGTTGGCGCTTTTGCGCCAGCCAGGTTGCAGAAGGTCGGCAACAAATCCAGCGTCGAGCCGATGTCGGTCACGACCGCGGGCTTGATCGTGCCGGGCTGCCAGAAGATTGTCGGTTCCCGCATCCCGCCTTCATAGGTGCCGCCTTTGGCCCCGCGCAACAACCCTGCTGAGCCACCCTGTTCATCGAACGTCGCCCACGGGCCATTGTCGCTGGTGAAAATGACCAGCGTGTTGCGGTCGAGCTTCAACTGTCGCAGCGTGTCCAGCACGCGACCGACATTGGCATCCAGTTCTTCGATCACGTCGCCGTACAATCCGCGCGCGCTTTTGTTCTCAAACCCTTTCGAGCGAAAAAGCGGCATATGCGGCATCGAGTGCGCGAGGTAGAGAAAGAATGGGCGATTCTTATTCGCGTTGATGAACTTGAGGGCTTCGTCGGTATATCGCTGCGTCAGCGTCGTCTGTTCTGCGGGACGTTCGATGATTTCTTCGTTACGCATCAACGGCACGTTCCAGTATTCGCGCTTGGGATTTTTCAGGAGGCGCAGGTATTCATCCCGCGCACTGTATTTGACGACCCCGTCCATGTCATTCGAGTACGGAATCCCGAAATATGAATCAAAGCCCTGTTTCATCGGCAGATATTGCGGTTGAAAGCCGAGATGCCATTTGCCTACGGCTGCCGTAGCATAGCCGCGCGTCTTCAGGGCTTCGGCGATGGTGACTTCACTCGACGGAAGACCTCCGGCGGAATCAGGGAACAACACGCGGCGCGTATCAGAAAACATTCCCGTGCGAATAGGCAAACGCCCGGTCAGCAACGCCGAACGGCTGGGCGTGCAGACCGAATCCGCCACATAAAAGCTCGTCCAGCGTTGGCCTTCTGTCGCCATGCGATCCAGATGAGGCGTGCGAATCGTCGGATTGCCAAAGCTGCCCAAATCGCCATAGCCCAGATCGTCACAAAAGATCACGACAAAGTTCTGTGAACGTTTGCTGGGTTGCGCGAGTGCAAGCGAAGAAATAGCGATAAATGAGAGCAAGGCCAAGAGCGAATAAGCAATAAGTTTCATAGGGGTTCCATTATGAAAAAAGAAGAGAAAATAGGGAAAGAACAGAATAGACGGAAGAACACTAGCGATCTTACTATTTTTCCGTCTGTTCCGTTATTTCCGTCTGTTCCGTCATCTCTGAATTTAATAGATCAGCTTCAAAGCAAATTGTACAACGCGTGGTTGATTCGACTGCGCGCTGACTTGTCCAAACGCTGCTGAACCAAATGACGTATTCGGCGGAGCGAAGCGCACGGTGTTCGTCAGGTTAAAAAACTCCGCGCGGAATTGCAGCGCGAGGCTTTCATGCAACTTGGTGTTCTTGACGACGGAAAAATCCATGCCGGAAATGCCGTCGCTGCGCACGCTGCCGAGCGAACGCGGCGCGGTGCCAAAGGTGTAGGCGGCAGGTGCCACGAACGCTGCGGTATTGAACCAGCGCGTCAGGGTTCGCTGATCGTCCGGCAAAACCGGATTACCCACCAGGTTCGGGCGTTGTCCGCCCGCCTGGGCAAAAGTCGTATTGGTGGCGCTCGTAAAACCCAGTGGGCCGCCGCTTTGGAACGTATAAATCGCCGCAATTTCCCAGCCATTCAGTAGCGTTCCCGCCACGCCGGTTGGATTGAATTTACGGCCCGCGCCAAAGGGCAAGGCGTACAGCCCATTGATGACCAACCGATGCGGTGAATCCAACGCGGACAGCGAACGATCAAGCCGCAAATTATTCCAGTTTTGGAAGCCAGCGTTACTCAAAAGTTCGCCCGCGAATCCGCCCGTGGCCAGGTCAATCAGCTTCGAGAAGGTGTACGAACCGTTCACCGTCAACCCGTTGCTAAAGCGCCGCTGCAGCGATGCCATCAACGCGTGATAGTTGGACGTAGCAAATGACGCATTGGTCGAGACTACCGACAGGTAATGCGGATACGGACGCAGCAATTGCGCGCGCGTGACGGTCGCGCTGGCCAAGGGGCCCGTAGTGATCTGGCCAAAGAACGGATTCGCCACCTGCGTACGCAAGCCATCGCCCAGCGCCAACGCCGAATCGGGCAATTGATTGAGTTCGCGGTCTTGTTGCAACTTCAAGCCGCGATTGCCCGCGTAGCCAATTTCCAACAACATTTGCCCCGGCAATTCGCGCTGCACATTCAGGTTCCATTGCGCTGAATACGATTGGTGAATGTCGCGGTCAGAGAAGCGAATGTTTTGCCCCAGCAATGTCGCCGCGCCGAGCTTGCTGCCCGTCGCTTGATTGATGCCGGTCGGATAGGGATTGTTAAGGTAGTTGAGCGGCGTGACCCCATTCAAACTGGTGACGACCGCAGTTGCAGCTTCAAAGCCTGATACACCGAACGATCCCGAAGCGCCGCCCACCCCCGTCATCGCCGCATAAAAAATGCCCGCGCCGCCTCGCACCACCGTTTTCGGCGTCAGGTTCCAGGCAAAGCCGATGCGCGGCGCGATGTTGTTCCGATCAGGATTCCATTGCTCGCGCGGATTGCCGTTCACACCTACAAAACTCAGCGCGCCTTTCAAGTTCAACCCCGCAGCCGTCAGTGGCGGCGTCGCACTCGGGTCAAAGTTGGTGAGTTGGTTATAACGCTCGGTGCGCGGCGATTCGTATTCATAACGCACGCCCAGATTCAGGGTCAGCTTGTCGGTCAACTTCCAATCGTCTTGCAAATAACCGCCGTAATATTTCACCTGCATTGCCATTGAAGCCGCACGGCTGTAACTGCCCCCGCCGATACCGAGCATAAACGAGGCAAAACCGAAGCCTGTGCTGGCCGCCGCCGCTGCCGTTGGGTTCGGGCCTTGCGTGAAATTCTGGGCAAACGAAAAGTTAATTGCGGTGTCGCTGAACTGCCAGTAATTCGGGCGCAGCAAGCGTGTTTCGCCGCCGAATTTTAAGGTATGTCGCGCCAGCGTTTTGGTGATTGAACCGACCCAGGAAGCCGTGTTATCGCCAAAACTGATCAGGTCATTGCCGCCCAGCAGATTGGCCGTGCCCGAATTCGTGATGCTGAAACTGCCGCCCATTCCTGCAACTGTGATCGAAGGGAACGATTCGGGGATCAGTTGCGATTTCAACGCCCCGGGAAACCCGAGCGAGGTGATGTCGAAGCCGCTGCTAAAGGGGCGGCGGTTGTTTTCCAGCCGTGTGAAACTGAAGAGAAAATTGCCGACCATTGTCGGGCTGAATGTCGCCGTATAATCCAAACCAAAATTGCGCCGCTTGAAGACCTGCGAGCCAAAGGTCGGCGACGCGATGTTTTTGTAAAAGTCGGGGCGATTGATCGGCGTGTTGTCGTAATTGAAACGCCCGCTCATCCGATGCCGCTCGTTCAATTGATGATCCAGGCGCACTGAGAACGTATCCTTGCTGATGCGGTTCGCCGCCGTCGTCACGAAATTGCCGATCGCTGTGTTGGCATTGCCTGTCGCGTTAGGCAACGGAATGAATTCCAACATTTTGTCGAACACCGGATTGAAGCGATTGCGTGGAATCAGGTTGCCTTGAAACGGATCGCGCAGGAATTGCGTGGTATTCGCCGGATTCGGACGCGTTGTCGCCGGATCGTAAATCGGAATCACCGCGCCCGCAGCATTTTTGGTTTGCGAAAAGTCTCCCGCACGTTGCAATAGCGTTGGCACGGTGCCGATGTAGGTGCCACCTTGCGAAAAGCGCACGGCTTCGTAGCTGCCAAAAAAGAAGCTGCGATTTTTCCCTGCATACTTCATCGGCCCAAAAACTTTCTCAGGAAAATCAATCGGCCCGCCAATCGTTGCGCCAAATTGATTATAGCGAAACGGCGGCCTTTTTAGCCCCGCGCGATTGCCAAAAAACGTATTTGCATTGAGCGCGTCGTTACGCAAATAGTCATACGCGGTGCCGTGAAATTCATTCGTGCCAGAGCGCGTGACGATGTTGAAAATGCCGCCGCCCGCGCGTCCGTGTTGGGCGCTGAAGTTGTTGGTCTCGACTTTGAATTCCTGCACCGCATCAGGATTCACAAAGACGACAGGCTGATTCTGCGCGGCTGCCGTGTTGGGCGCGCCATCCAACAGGTATTCGTTTTGATTGCCGCGTGCGCCGTTGATCGAAACGAACGACTGGCTGATCTGATCTACAGGCAAATCATTCAATCCAGCAGAAGGCCGCGCACCGGGGACGAGCGCCACCAGCGAATACGGATTGCGGCCCAGCAGTGGCAGGTTCTGAATGCGCTGCTGGTCTACGACCTTGCCGAGCGTTGAGGTTTCAGTATCAAGCGCCGTCGCGCCGCTGGCCGTGATGCTGACGGTTTCCGTCAGCGCGCCCGCTTCCAACGTATAATCTAACCGTAACACCTGTCCGACCTGTAAGATCACATCCGCTTGTGCGAGCGGTTTGAAGCCGCTTTTTTGCACCGCGATCTGATAGGTTGCCGGTTGCAGCAACGGCACCGTGAAATAGCCTTCGCTGTTGGTGACCGCTTCGCGTTTGAGGCCATTGCCGACATTGGTCAAAGTGATTTTGGTATCCGGCACAATAGCCCCGGCCTGATCAGTAATGCGACCGGTCACCTGTGCCGTCTGTGCCCAGGCCGAAAGGGCGAATACAAACAACAATGTAATGAAGAACAAAATGCGATGTTGATGTTGATGATTCATAGGGGTTCTCCTGTGTCGTGACATTTTTGCAGTTTCCGTTTGGATGAGTAGTATCTTCACCGCCGAGACGTGGAAGTAGCACAAAGCTGTACAAAGCAAATCCTGGCAAAACTCTGTGAGGCCGCCGTGTCTTGGTAGTGAGTCATTCCAGCTTCCCATTGCTCAGCTAAAACCCGTGATCTTTTGCAATCGTCTGCTTAAACTCTGCAACGGGTCGTCGCTTTGTGTCAATGCCATCAGCACCCCGCCGTACTTCGATTCCAATACCAACACGACGGTTTCGTCGCGCGGTCAGTTAGACTCGCGTCACCCATTTGGCTGTGCCACCCGCCAACGTCTTGACCTGTCCGACGCTGAGGCGGGGATTGCCTTCGCCGCTGCGGGCTTGCAGAAAGTCGGTGGCAAAGCCGGGGAGCGGGACATCATCAGGCGTGTTATTCGGCAGGGAGTGCAGCGGGACTTGCCCACCCAAAAGCCACTCGCGCCTCCATTCGTGCGTTGTCGTTTGCGCTTTTGTGCCTGTGGAGAGCAGCCCGAGCAAAAACAAGGGAAAGGTGGAGAGGGTTTTTCTCAAGGCGATCATAGCTTGCCTGACGGGCTTCCACACGTAGTAGCAAAGTCCTTGGCTCGGCGGGTCAGCAAAGGACTTCGCTACTACGTGTAAGGTGCGAATGGCGGGGATCAGAACGTGATTTTCATCACGCCCACAATCCGGCGCGGTTCATTGCCAATGTCCGCCCGCAATTGACCGAAGCGCGTGTTGGTTACGTCATTCGATTGCAGCACGCCGAAGAACGGGTAATTGAACGCGTTCTGGAAATCGGCGCGGATTTGCCAGCGCACCCGCTCTTTGATCAGAAACTCCTTGAAGGTCGAAATCTCCACGAAGGTTGGGCTTGGACTCCGCACGTCAGGGAAGCGCGTCGGGAAGGTGCGCAGCGTGAACGGGGCTTGGGCTGTGGTCGGGAAAAGCGTCGTGTCGAACCACTTGTCTACCGAGACATCAAAGCGGCCATTCCTGGCGCGTTTGTTGCGTTCCTCGTCCGTGAGACGCGCACTGCGAGCGGCAAGCGGCGCGGCGTTCGGATAATTGAAGGCGAAACCTGTTTGCCAGACCCATTGCGTGTTCAGGTTCCAGCCACCGATAATGCCATTCACTACTCTGTTCATGCCGTTGCCAAACCGCTTGCCCCGACCGAAAGGCAGCTCATAGCTCACGACGACCGCCGCTTTGTGCGGCACGTCGAATTGATAGAGCCGCTGTTCAAGCGGCGTGCGGGTCAGGTCACTCAGGTTCGCGTCCTGCGCATTCAGCACACTAACCTGTTCGAGTGTTTTCGAGAAGGTGTACGACACTGAAACCGCCAGCCCGCGCGAGAAGCGCCGCGTCAGGGACGATTGCAGCGAGTGATAGTTCTGCGACCCAATCGGCACGTCGGTGATCGTCACTTGCGTGTATTGCGGAAAGGCAAAGAGCAATTGCTGCCGCGCCACGTTCGCGCCGTTGAGGCCCGTGCCGGGCAGCAACCCTGCCATCGGATTCGGAACCTGCGCACTGAAGTAGGCGGCACGTTCCGCGACCGGGCGGCTTTCCAGCACGTCGCGCGGGATAAAGTTCATATTCAGATTCACCGGCAATTGCTTCGTGATGTTGCCGACGTAAGACGCCTCGGCCAGCCATCCGCCGGGCAGTTCCCGCTGGAAGCCGAACGAAAACTGATGCGAATACGGCAACGGACGATTCAGAAATTGCGCTGACACGGCCTGCCCCAGATTCGTCGCCAGCCCCAGGCTGCTGCCGATGGGCTGCAACAAGCCGGTTGGATAAAGACTGGTTGGGAAGGGATTGCTCAGGTTCACGGCAGGCGTGATGTTGCCATCGGTCGAAGCGATCAACGGCGTCGGACGACTAAAGCCCGCCGCGGAGCCAACGGCACTCTGTCCCAGATAGCTCAAGCCATATCCGGCGCGCAGCACCCATTTGTCGCGAAACTGCCAGGCCAGGCCAGCACGGGGTTGGAAGTTATTGCGGTCAGGATTGAAGGCCATTCGTTCTTGCCCGTTCGTTCCGGCAAAGAGCAATCCGCCTTTCAGCGTCAGGCCGGAAACACGGCTGGCGATGGGGCTGGCCTGATCGAATGCGAAGCCGCGAATCATGCGGTCGAAGCGTTCGACAATCGGCGTCTCATAATCCCAACGCAGCCCCAGATTGAGCGTCAGCCGTGGCGTAAAACGCCAGTCATCCTGCGCATAAACCGCATAGTATTTGTTTCGATACGCGGGATCAATGTTGCGATCTACGGAGCCGCTGCTCGGCAAGCCCAGCAGGAACGACGCGAATTCATTGCCCGATAGCGCATCGCCACGCAGCGGATCCGCCTGCGTCCAGTTTTTGCCAAAGGTGTAATTGCCCGACGCTGCGCCGGGCTGCAAGCGGTTCGAGTTGTAGAGCCGGAATTCGACGCCGGTCTTGATGAAATGCTGTCCCCGCGTCAGGCTCAGGTTGGGCTGAATACTGTAGGTGTCCTGCACTTCATAGTTCGTCACCTGCGTCGCGCCAATCTCTGAATACGTGCCCAGATTGAAGCGCGGGAATTGCAACGCGGTGAACTGCGAAACCAGCGACGCGGGGAAATCCAGTTGCCGCGGATCGAAGCCGCCTGCAAAGGTGTTGCCGCTAAAGCCTTCGTAGCGCGCCAATCCGCCGCGCAGGTTGAAGACCACCGCCGGGCTGATGGTGTAGGTCCAATCCCATCCCCAATTGCGCGAAACGCGCGTCGAAGGCGCTTCGCCGCTCGGTTCGGCGGCATTGTTGCCCCACAGAATGCGGGCCACGTTTTCCCACGGTGTTTGACCGTAGCGCACCGCCAGCGTGTGCCGTTCGCCCAGCCGAAAATCCAGTTTGCCGAGCCAGGCGTCGTAGGAATTACTGGACGGATTAAACGCCGCATAATTCAACTGACCATCCGCGCCGCCGGGGCGGTTTGCCTTGGGGTAAAAGGCCGCGACTTTGGCCGCGACGGGGTTGATCCGATTGGTGGGAATGCGATTGCCGGGAAACTGATCGCGGACATAGGCTCCATTGACCAGCCGCACCGTCGCCGGATCGAAAATCCGAATCGTGCGCCCCTGATTGTCTTTCAGGTTCGAGAAATCGCCTTGCAACTGTTCCGCTGTCGGCAGGGTGCGAATTTCGCCCGAAGCGCGCGGCTCGCGCAACGCCTCCAGCGAAACCATAAAGAACGCGCGATTGCGTCCATTGAAAAGTTTCGGAATCCAGATCGGCCCATCCACCTCAAAGCCAAAGGTATTGTTCTTGAACGGCGGGCGCGCCACGTTGTTCGCATTAGCAACCCAATCATTGGCGTTGAGCTTGTCGTTTTTGAGAAATTCAAACACCTGCCCGTGCAGCGCGTTCGTGCCGGATTTGAGCGTGATCGAAGTGACGCCGCCGCCGATGCGACCGAATTGCGCGTCGTAAGTATTCGACCGCAGCGTGAATTCCTGCGTGCTGTTGAGCGAAGGCGCAAGCACCACGCCGCGATTGCCGCGCGTGTTGGAGACGCCGTCAATCAGGGTTTCGTTTTCGCCCGAGCGCCCGCCGCTGATCGAAACACCATTGATGTTGCCAAAGGCATACAGTTCCATCGAACCCCAGTAGGTCGAATTTTTGATGACGCCCGGCAGCGTATATTGCAATTGATAGAGGTTGCGCCCGTTGGTGGGAACATTTTCGAGTACGCGGTTTTCCACCAGTGCCGTGCGCGAAGCCGTTTCGGTCTGTAAGGGTGGCGCCGCGCCCGAAACAGTGACCGATTCAGACACGTTCCCGACTTCAAGCTTTACATCCACCCCCAGCCGATCCGCCGAGGTAATGTCCAGATCGGTGCGGACGAAGCGTTTGAAGCCGCTCCTTTCCACCACCAGTTCATATTTGCCGGGCAACAGCGACTGCACGGTGTATCGGCCCGCCGCATTGGTCGTCGTCTCCGTTGCCAGGTTTCGTTCCACGCTTGTTGCCGTCACCTTCGCGCCCGCGATAGGAGCGCCGCTCGGATCGGTGACATCGCCGGTAATGGTTCCCTTGAATTCTTGTGCGAGTACGCTGCCGCACAGGCCGCATAGCAGCAGCACCGTGAGGTGAAAAATTTGGCGAATCATACAAACCTCCTTGAGAAAGTTTCGGGACTAAGAAAAAACACGCTAATGACTAAATGGACAAAGCGTTGGAGAACTCGATAGAGAGGAGAAATCGCACGTAGGAGCGAATTTATTTGCTGTTTTGACCGCGCAAATAAATTCGCTCCTACGTGTTACATTTAGAAATTCAGCTTGAGCGCCAATTGCACAAACCGTGGCAGATTGGATTGTGAGGTCGCCCCGCCGCCGATTTTGCCGAAGTTTCCTGACGCCGGATTCGTCACCGGGCCATTGAAAAACTGCGGTGTATTCATCGCGTTGATAAGTTCCGCGCGGAACTGCAGGCTGATCGTTTCCGTGATGGTGAACGTCTTGAACGCGGAAAGATCAAAATTGCGAATGGGTGGATTGCGCAGATGCCCGTAGCGCAGCGAAAACCGCCGCAACGTGAACGGCGCTAACGCCCGAAACGACCCCGGCGTATACCACTGATCTATGTTCTGGTTCGACGGAATCGGATCAATGCCGCCCACCGGTTCCGCATTCGCCGGGAAGTTCGTCGGCATCCCGCTTTGCAAGCGCACCAACCCATTGATGACCCAACCACCAAAGATCGCGTTGGAAATGGCATTGTCCGACGACAGCAGTCTGCGTCCGCGTCCGAAGGGCAATTCATAGCTGCCATTGATACCGATATTGTGCGTGACATCGCCGTCGGCAATCTGTTTTTCCAACTCGGTGTCTTGCGGATTTTGGAAGTTGGTGCGATCTATCAGCTTCGCCCAGGTGTGCGAAAGCGTGAACGTCGCGCCCGCCGAAAACCGTTTCTGCAACGACGATTGCAAACCGAAATATTGGCTCTTGCCGCCCGCATATCCGCCGACATTGATGCCCGTGAATTGCGGGAACGGGCGCAGCAATTGCTGGCGTTGCACCGTCGCGCCATTCAATCCCGTACCGGGTGCTTTGCCGGCGAACGGATTGGCCACCTGCGCGGTCAAATAAGCCGAGCCTTTCGCTAATTCAGCAGCAGGCACTTCGTTGATGGATTGCGTGACTTGAATCTGGCGTGCGCTGCTGCCGACGCCCGCGATGGAAAACAGCATGTCCCACGGCAGTTGCCGCTGAATTTCCACGCTGTATTGCCAGACGTAGGGAATGCGCCGTTCTGGATTGAACACGTTGAAGCCCATCCCAATTGTGTTAGTGCGCTCCCTGGCCGCCGCGATCAAGCCGGTCGGGAATGGGTCGCGAATCTCGACGTCCGGCAAGCCCACGCGCACTCCGGTCACGAGTGTGGTTACCTGCGAAAATCCCAGACTGCCTGGATCGTCCCAGACGGGCGCATAAAATTGGCCGATGCCACCCCGCAACACAGTCTTGTCATCCAACTGATAGGCCACGCCGAAACGCGGCATGAAGTTATTTTTATCCAGTTGGAAAGCCGAACGCGGAACACTGCCCGTTCCCGCATACAGGATATTGCCTGTGCCCGTGAAGCCCGGAACAGCCACGGGCAGCGCGGCGGTCGGATCGAAGCCAGCGTTGATGTTATTGAAGCGATCTGTCATTCCGGTAATCAGTTCGTAACGAATACCCAGATTCAATTTCAGTTTACTGCTCAGCCGCCAATCGTCCTGCAAAAAGCCTGCATAGGCGATGTGCTGTCGGGCCGGGAACGCGCGCGATTCAATGTTGCCCGACGCCGGATAGCCCAACAGGAATGAGGCAATGGGATTGCCGGACGTGCGCGACGCACCGGCCAGAGGGTCTTGTTGCGTGAAGCCCGCGTTGAAGTTGAAAACGCCGTTGGCATTGCCCGGATCGCGCGTATTGTTACGGAAAAGTCGGGTTTCAAACCCCGTCTTCAGCGAATGATTGCCCATCAGTTTCGATACCGAACTTACGAAATGATAGACCGTCGAGGCAGGCGACACGCGCGCTGGTGCCGAACCAATGCCTTCGTAATCAGTGAAACGAAATTGCGGGAAGTGATTCAACGCCTGGCTGATGAACCGCTGTGAAAACCCCAGCTTCGACAGGTCAAAATTGGAACCCAGCGTGTTGCCGCCCGGCGACGTAAACCGCGCTACGCCAAAGCGCGCATCCACAACCGTCGTGGCATTCAGCGTATGGGTCACACCGCCGACGCCGTTGTAATTCTGCCGTACGAACGGCACATTGCCGGAAGGATCAGCCGCGTTGCCGTACCGAAAACCGCGCTCTTCATCCAACCGATTGAACGCCATCCGGCCAAACACTTTGGTATTTTCCGACCAACTGTAATCCAGCCGTCCAGAATGCGCGTTGAAGTCAACAATGAAGCGCGGCACGGCGGAACTGTTGGTGTAGTTGTTCAGCCCCAACGAATCGCCCAGCGCATTAGGGGCGGGCAGGAAGGCGAGGGCGGCTTTGGCGACAGGATTGATGCGGTTGTCAGGAATCCTGTTATTGGGAAATGGATCGCGGATCAGCTTGCCATTAGCGTCGGCGCGCGTCGTGAGCGGATCGTAAATCACCTGCAATTGTCCGTTCGTCTGTCTGGTTTGCGAAAAATCTCCGCTGCGTTGCAAGGGCGTGGAAATCGAAGTGGTAAACGGATCCGGGATGCTTTGCCGAATGCCTTCGTATGAATAGGCAAAGAATAATTTGTTCTTGAGGATCGGCCCATTGATATTACCGCCAAAGGTATTGATGTTGGAGCGTTGGCGCTGAATGCCGGAACGATTGGAATTGAACTCATTCGCATTCAGCTTTGTATTCTGGATATATTCAAACAGTCCGCCGTGAAACTGATTCGCCCCCGAACGCGTGACTGAAGTGATGACGCCGCCCGTTGTAAAACCAAATTGACTGTCAAACGGACTGGTAATGACCTTGAATTCCGCGACGGAATCTACCGAAGGCACGAACGAGATGTTGCCCGCCTGATAGGTGGCGGTGACGCCATCCACCTGCGCGTCGTTTTGCCCGCGCCGTCCGCCGTTGACCGTGATAGAGGTGCTGCCTGCAATATCGAAGGGGCGCAGCCGGGTAACCGAAGCGCCAATCTGCACGCCCGGCACGGACCACGCGATGGCGAACATATTGCGTCCCTGCAAGGGCGTATTCAGCACCCGCGTCTGATCAATCACGATGCCGCGCACCGCCGTGTCGGTTTGCAATTGCGCAATGTCTTCGCGGACAGTGACAGATTCGGTAAGTTCGCCGGTTGGCAATTGAAGATTCAAGTGCCGCTTGCGTGCCGACCTGCAACACGATGCCTTCACGCACGAGTTTGCGAAAGCCCGTTTTTTCTACGGTGAACACGTAATTGCCGGGATCAAGACTGCGCAGCACGTACTCGCCGTCTTCGCCGGAGGTGGATTTATATGTGGCGTTGGTCGCAACATTGCGCGCGGTGATCGTCGCGCCAGGCAACACCGCACCACTCGCGTCTGTCACCTGCCCCGCAACACTGGCGCGAAACTCCTGCGCCCTCGTGGAAAAGGCGAGCAGGCACAAGAGCAGAAGAGAGAAAAGTTTCGTAGTTTTCATTGACGATGACCTCTGTTCGTATGGCTGTTGATGGTTGACATCTCAGCGGATGCCTTCACTTACTTTGGTTGTACCAGCAGAGCGTATTGTTCCGGTTGCCGGTCTTGCAAACGATTGACTTCGTGTTCGCCGGGAACTCTGACAATGTGCTTGTCACGCGCCAAAACCGGGTTGATTTCGGCGAGCAACATTTGCTCGGTATCGTCCGCTGTCGCCAGCGTTTTGCCAAACGGATCAACGATAGACGAGCGACCAATAAACTTGATGCCGCGCTCCGTTCCTACGCGATTGACAGCGGCGTAATACACTTTGTTTTCCAACGCGCGCGTCGGCACGACAAAATCCGGGACAGCGCAACCGCCACTTTCCGGCCAATTTGTCGGCAATGTGATTAAGTCAGCGCCAGCCAGCATCATCACACGCGCGCTTTCGGGAAACGAGCAGTCGTAACAAATATTCACGCCGAGTGCGCGCGAGTCTGGTGTCGTAAACGCGAAAGCCATCGTGCCCGTGTGCCGTGAAACGATCCACGCCCAGAAACGGCAGGTGAATCTTGCGATAACTGCCCATCAATCCCTCCGGCCCAATCAGCACCGCGACGTTGTAAAGTTGCGTCGCTACACGTTCGAGCATTCCGACCACCAGATGCAAGTTCAACCGCGCAGCAATTGTTTCCAGCGCAGCAGTCGTAGGGCCGGGCACAGTCTCCGCGACCTCCAACGCCTCTTCCAACGAATCGAAGCAATACCCCGTCACGGCGCATTCGGGGAAAATCGCCAGGTTAGCGCCAGCCGCGCGGGACTGTGCTGACCACGTGGCAATCATTTCCAAATTGTGCTCCAAACGTCCAAGTTGCGGCTCACATTGAATACCCGCGACGACAATAGGTTGTGACATCAGATAACCTCAGTTAGTTCGTACAAAATCAGCTTGAAAGTGCGCTGAAGATAAACCACCCGCTCGTTTGCCGCAATTGCACAGGTGAAGTCTGCCGGTTCTTTTGTTATCTGGCCGCTGGCAGACAGCTAATGCCACCCACGCCAAGTAGGACAATGATTTCCTCAAGTTCGAAACCAGCGCCAGAACAATCGCCATTGCCCGGCTTCCTAATTTGTAATATGAACTACGAAAGAAAAGCGGGCGCAGTTTACCATCGTGCCCATTGAAAGGCCAAACAGCCTCGTTGAATTGAGCCTGGCAAGTGCGAATCGCCGCCGCGCAAGAGCCTTAAGGGAGCGAGCGAGACGGAGAGATCGCGTTCGCGCTCGTTCGCTCCTTCTCTCCTGCTCTCTTTCCCTCCGTCACGCCCCACCCCTTGTCCTCCATCTCGCCACAGATTATGATGCCGCTTCATTTTCAGCATTGTCGTGCGCGCCTGTTCAGTTGCGAGGCCTCAAGACGGTAGTTTCAATTGTCAACTGAGTCTTCCTGCCCGAAGACGCAAACGAACAGATACGCACAACATCAATTTGAGGAGAAATAATTTATGAGTATGGAAGCTCTCGGCATGATCGAGACCAAAGGATTTATCGGCGCGGTCGAAGCCTCTGACGCAATGGTCAAAGCCGCCAATGTCGTCTTGATCGGACGCGAATACATCGGCGCTGGCTATGTGACGGTATTCGTGCGCGGCGATGTCGGCGCAGTCAAAGCGGCAACTGATGCAGGCGCAGCCGCCGCACGCCGCGTCGGCGAATTGGTCTCCGTCCACGTCATCCCCCGCCCGCATTCTGAAGTCGAGCGCGTGTTACCAAAGGGAAATAACGCAGCGCCGAAAAAATAAAGAAGGGGAGAAAGGGAGAAAGAGCGAGGAGGGAAAAGGTGTCTCCTCTCACCTTCTCACCTTCTCCCCTTTTCCCCTTTCCCCTTCTTGAACTATGCTCGACCCGGACCTTCAATCTATTCAAGCCGCGCGGGATTTGGTCGAAGCGGCACAGCGGGCGCAAGCCGTCGTTGCCAGCTTCCATCAGGCGCGCATTGACGCGATTTGCGAAGCCATGGCGCAGGCCGCACAGCAAGCATCTATGCGGCTCGGCACGCTCGCTTGCGAAGAAACAGGCTACGGCATCCCGGCGGACAAAAACGTCAAAAACCTGTTCGCCGCCGTAGACATTCACAACTACTTTCGCAATCTGAAAACCGTCGGCGTCGTTAATGACAACGGCTCGGTCATCGAAATCGCCGCGCCGCGTGGCGTCGTATGCGCGATCATCCCTTCGACCAATCCAACGTCAACGGCAATCTTCAAAATCCTGATTTCGATTAAGTCGCGCAATGCGGTCGTCTTAAGTCCGCATCCGTCGGCGACGCATTGTGTCATCGAAACGGCAAACGTGATGCGCGCGGCGGCGGTCGCGGCGGGCTTGCCGGCGGAAGCGATTGGCTGCGTCGAGAAAACGACGCTAGAAGCGACCAACGAATTGATGAAGCATCGCAAGACCGCCGTGATTTTGGCGACGGGCGGGACGGGCTTAGTGCGTGCGGCGTATTCCTCCGGCAAACCCGCGTTCGGCGTCGGGCCGGGCAACGTTCCCGCGTTCATCGAGAAGACTGCTGACGTGCCGAAAGCTGTGCGCGACATTTTGGCGGGGACGTGCTTTGACTACGGCACGATTTGCGCGTCCGAACAATCGGTCATCGTGGACGCGAGTATTGACCGACAGACGCGCGAACAATTTATCGCGCAAGGCGCAGTGTTTTTAAATGGGCAGCAAACCGATTTGCTCGCCAAATTGGTGGTCACGCCTGAAGGCAAGCTCAATCCCAAGATTGTCGGAAAACCTGCGACTTGGATTGCCGAACAAGCGGGATTCCTGGTTGCGCCAAACACGCGTTGCTTGATTGCTGAGATTGGCGGCGTCGGACGCGAGTATCCGTTGTCGCTCGAAAAGCTTTCGCCGATCTTGACCTATTACGTGACGAACGGCGTCGAAGAAGGTTGCCAGCGATGTGATGAAGTATTGCGCTACGGCGGGATGGGGCACACGTCTTCGATTCATTCGCGTGACCGTGCCGCGATTTTGCGCTACGGCGAATTGATGCCCGCCGCGCGCATCGTCGTGAATTCGCCTTCGACACACGGTGCGATTGGGTATTCGACCGCCCTTGTGCCTTCGATGACGTTGGGCTGCGGTTCGTGGGGTGGCAACGTAACTTCGGATAACATCTCGCCGCTGCATTTGATGGACATCAAGCGCGTCGCCTTTGAAACACGTCCGGTGACGAATCCGAACAGTGCGCCAACGCAACCGATTTCCACATTAATCCCACAACTGTCGCCCGAGGTGTCCCAGCTTTTGCCGGGAGGTAGCAACGCTGTCCCTAAGTTTGAGCGCGCCGCAATTGCGAATTTGGTCGAACGCTTCCTGGCCGCGCGCCAACCGCAAGCGCCTGCGCCCAAACTTAATCCCCAACCCGAACCGCCCGTGCCAGCGACGCCACCAGCTCCGCCGCCCACGCCCAAGCCGCAACCCGTTCCGTTTGTTTGTGAAGAAGATGTCAGGAAGGCAGTAGAAAAAGGCGAGAAGATTTATATCAATGCGAAAACGATTCTGACGCCGTCCGCCCGCGATTTAGGCAATGAGAAAGGCTGCTTCGTCTCCAGCTAAAGCAATTCCCCGCCCTTTTCCCACAGCATCAGCAAGCCAAATCCGATGCTAAAAATACCTGCCACCACGCGCGCCAGCCAATTGATTTGGGTGAAGCGATGGGCGGTCAAATGAAACGGCAAGCTCATCAACAAACTCATCAGCATCATGCCACCAATCGAACCAACGCCAAAGATGACAATGTAGAGCATGCCGAGCGCGGGCGACTGAATTGTGGTCAGCAGGCCAAACATCAGGAGCGCTGCGCTGCCCGCCAAGCCGTGCAGCATTCCAATCCATAAAGGGCGCTGGCCAATTTTATAGCCGTGATGCGATTCATCTTGTGTGGTGTGTGCTTTCGCTTCTGTTGGGTTATGGAGGTGCGGATGGACATGCAGATGGCCACCGTGCGCGTGCTGGTGCAAATGCAATTTGCCGCCACGCGCCAGTTTCATCAGCGCATTGAGGCCCAGACCAACCAACATCAAGCCGACGCACATTTCCAGGCCGCTTTCGAGGCGTTCGCTGATGGGAATTTTCAGCAACAGGACAACCACACCGGCCAGGAGTAGCGACGCCGTGTGCCCGATGCCCCACAGTCCACCCACCAGCGAAGAACTCAGCCAGCTTTTACGCTCGCTGACAATGGTGGACACAGCGGCAAGATGGTCAGCATCCAACGCGTGTTTCAGGCCAAAGACAAAGCCTGTGCCCAATAAAGCCAGGCTGTAGGCAGAGGTTGATTGCAGGGCGAAAAGGAATTCAGTCATAGTGTTTGTATGAGCCGCTGGAAGCAGTGTAGCGAAGTGTGCCGCAAAAGCAACTTCGCCGGCGTCTCTCCTGCCCCGACTCAGTGCGGCTTCACAACGCGAGAGGGCACATCGCGTCGGCCATCGCGTCTGGCACGATCCATCCGTGAGGTAAAGGTGAAGTACGCTACGGCTGCATCGTGGTCGGAAATGCGTTCGGGGCGAGTGGCGTCATTGCGATAGCTTTCCGGGAAATCGGCATTGCACCGCGCAAAGACAATGCGGCTGAAGTAATTCAGTAACGGCGTATTGACTAGCTCGTGATCTATCGCTTGTGCGTTGCCGCTGAAGCTGTAGGAATAGCGTTGCTCGGCGGGCGCTAGATCAATCAAATCCGTCAGGTCAGGATTGACCAAATCGTCGCTGGCGGTCAGCACCTGCTCCGCTGGTGCGGGCGTGCCTTTGATCGTGCCCACCACGTCGACAAAACCATCATTGAATTGATACGCATTGTAATCGCCGACAGAGATGATGCGTTCGTTCGGATTCGCTTGTTGCCGCGCTTGCATAAGCCTGGCTAAAAATTCGGCTTGGGCGCGGCGCTTTTCTCGTACGCGCGCGCCGCCCACAGGGTCCTCCAAGCCCAGCAATGAGCGCAGATGATTCACAATGACAGTCAGCGGAAAGGTCACGCCATCAGCGGAATTCACCTGAGCGCGCAACACCAGCGGCGGACGATCATTGAGCGTTTCGCTTTGCCCATTGGCGGGATTCACAAACGTCGCGTCTTTGCCTTCCTGCGTGACGTTCAGCACTTTGACGCGCGCCGTCTTCACTAAAAAACCAACATCAATGCCACCCACATCATTTCCCTCTTCCAAATAAGCGGCATATTTCGGATCGCCTTGCCCGGCGGCAATCGCATCCGCATTGATTTTATCTGCCAGCGTTTGCATAGTGGCGAGGTTTTCCATTTCCTCAATGCCAATGATGTCAGGCAAGAGCATTATGTTGCGGATCGCGAGCGAAGCTTTTTGCAAACGACGATTGAAGGCTTCCGTAGTCAAGATGACCTCGTTGGCGCGCGGATCATCGGTCGTATCAAAGAACCGTTCGAGGTTCGCCGAAGCCACGGTGAATTCGTTGGCATTTGCAGCAGGCACCGCCGTAGCAATGAGGTTGCCACTGACATTCGCCTGCGTTTGATTGCCGGGCAACGGCAGGATCGTGTATGTGCGCGCGCCATAATCCAGCACGCCTTTCACATTAGTGAGAAGCGCGCCCGTAGTCACTTCCACCCGCTCGGCTCCTACCAACATATCCGTATCCACCCGCAATCGCTCCGGGTTGCCATCAAAACGTGGGATCGCCGGCGGCAAAGTCGTCGGCACTTCCACGCCCGGCTCGCGGAAGGGGCGCGGGAGGCCCGTGATGACCGCATAAAACATGCCATTTGAGGTAGCAGTCGCCGCCGCCTCGCCGCCGCTCGCAAAGAAGCCCGCCGTAGGCGACACAGCCGTTAATGAAGCAATGCTGACCAGCATCCCTTCATACTTTTCTAACTGCTCGTTGGAACCTGCGGGATTCGTATCTGCGATAGTGAGCGGCACCGCAACCGGCAAGGGATTGTTACTGGACAACAGCGTCACAAACGGCGTATTCGAGATTTCGGTGAAAGGCGGACTATTGGAATCAGCGGAAGGGCGAAACTCGACCACGGTTCCCATCACCTGCACTTCGTTGCCTGGTGCGACAGAAGCGGGCGGCGGACTGCTCGTGAAGACGAAGACCCCTTCTGAAGTGTTCGGATCATTGTCCGGCGTTGCCGATTGAAGAAAGAAGCCATTGGTTTTGACTCCCGTGATAATCCCATTGGTCGTGACAATGGTGCTAGCTAACGGCGAAGCGCTGCCGGAACCCTGGATCGCATTGATCGCCGTAATCGTAGGCGGTGGCGGCGGCGCATCGCCCGTTTTCGGCATCAGCGAGAAATCATCTAGCGCCAAACCATCATCTGCGCCCGTGGCATTGAAATCCGTCCAGCGAAGGAACACAGTTGCGCCATTCGGAATATTCAGCCCCGTGACATTGGCGCTGATCGCAGCGCGATTGGCTGGATCGTTACCATTCAGCGCGCCCGGTGTGCTGGTCGTGACAGGACTGGCAAAATCAAGCGCATCCACATTCATCCAACTGCCATCAGTCAAGCTTGTCGCGTCCAAGCTATACTGAAAATCCAACCGATCCGCGCGCCCCGTTGTCCCCAGCCGCCATTGCTCCCCGGTGAACGAAACCAACATGCTGGTGATCGGCTGACCCGTATTATTCGTAAAGCAAGCACCGAGAGTCGAAATAACACTGCTGCTTTGCAGGCTGCCAAACGCACGGTCATTGTTAATACCAAAACTATAGCTATCGCCCGTGTTAGCCGTCCCGTCCCCCGCGCGATAGTTCGCATCTGCCCCCGTTCCCGCTTCGCTCAAACTCCAGCCCGTGGGCAGCGCTGACGAGGTGCCCGACAGTCGCAAGTGAATCGAAACTTTGGGTGTATGCCGTGCCGAAAGTCGTCAGGCTAATGCCCGTCGCAGCAGCTCGTCAGCAGGCAGGCGAAGCAAGGCAAATACAATTAGTGAAGCAAGAAGCGTAAGGGCGGCAGTGCGGATGAATCGTTTCATTGGGTTTCTTGTAGTAGAGGGAGTGCACGTAAATCTTCAAGCAGCAGGCAGAGCTTTTCCCTCTGTTAAGTCGTCCCCGGTCGCTTGGGCAACTTGAATAAATCGCTGACTGAACAACGAAGCCGGGCAGCAGTTTCTCGCATGTCAACTCATCACGTTCCGTCAGGATTTTCACTTCGGTAAACGAATAATAAATCGTTACCGTTCTTGATTCCGGCGCAACCAGCCAGACTTCCTTGACGCCTGCATCCAAGTACTCAAACACCTTGTTCATCAGCTTCTGGTAGATGTCATTCGGCGAAACGACTTCGACCGCGAGGTCAGGCACAATTGCCCAAGCCGTAAGGAGTTCTCCTTCAGCGGGCAGACGATCTACAGAAATAAAAGAGACATCCGGCAATCGGTCATGGCCTCTCCACCTTGAAGGTCGTATCAGTGCCATAGACTGTGCCTAATTGATGAGATAAAGCGTAATGCCCCATCAGGACGAGCAGTCGCGCGCCCACGCCGCCATGTAAGGCTCCGGCCATTGCTTTTTCCACCGGAATACCGTCATAGATTTCGTAGTTTTTATCAGGATCAAGCGCAACGGTTTCTTCTAAGACGGCTTCCATAGTTTGTACCTCATTGAATTGAAATCGGCGGGAGCATTGTAGCGTAAGAGTGAAGCCGCACCAACGTTCGCGGGACGCTACCAGCTTGTGCGGCTTCGGGGTGATTTTCGGATGCAGTCACCTGCATCACCGGACAACGCGCTGGACTCCTCCGGCACGCCCGATGAAATCCCTTTCCTCAGCTCTGGCTTTGAAGAGTACTCGCAGACTGCAACAACACGAAAACCGATATTGTTGTTGCCGTCGCCGGGCGGATTGTGGTTGCGGTAAGCAGAACGGCAATTGTTTTCATTGTTGTTCCACGAGCCGCCCCGCAACACCCGAAGTGGCGTCGCCCGTTTTCAGCCCTTCGCAAAAGTGAGAGAGCTGAAAATCCGTGTACGAGCTGCCACGTGTCGCCGTGTTCCAAATGGGCAATCCAACTTCGCACGCATTGCGTTACCTGCTGCGAATCTTTTTCGCCGCGCCGAAACGCTGACTTGCAATCGTTGCATGCGGCGCGGGCGCGGCGCAAATTTTCACTTTTCATCCGCAGTTCTCTGGCAACACGCGAAAGCCGACAAAGCTTGCCCCGTGCCGCGTCTCGAACAACTGGCTCTTGATCGGGTGAATCTTCAAGCGCAAGCCCACAGAATGAGTTTCGATTTGCTGAGCGCGCCTGCGTCAGCCGCGCGCGGTCATCGCTGAAGAACGCGAAATCGTCCACGTACGCACATACTTGCGATTCCCAGCTGTCCTGCGCGACGAACTGGTCGAGTTGGTTCAGATAAACATTCGCAAAAAACTGGCTGGTCAGATTGCCGATCGGCAACCCACGCCGTCGCTCCTAAGGCGTCCACAGTTGGTCGCCGGGAAAGTAATCCAGCACTTGCTTCCTGGGGATTGCTGGCGTCAATGATGGTCTCGATCAGCCACAGCGTGTCGCGCACATTTAATCTTGCGGCGAATGATGGCTTTGAGAATCTCGTGGTCAATGCTGGGAAAGTATTTGCGAATGTCGCATTGCAAAATATAACGATGCGAACGCGCCAACTGCGTGAAGTGGCGCAACGCGCGATGCGTGCCAAATCCGGTGCGATTGGCATAGAGTCGCGCAATGAACGTGCGTTCAAAGATGGGTGCGATGACGTTGCAAAGCGCGTGATGCACGACGCGATCACGATAAGGCGCGGCTGAGATCATGCGTTTCTTGGGTTCGACAATCTGGAAGGTTTTGTATGCACCGGGACAATAGCGTTTGGCTTTCTAGTTCCGTCTGCAATTGCGAGAATTCTTCGTCCAGTTGGCTATTGAACAACAAACACGGGGTCTGATACCGCTTGCCACGTTGCGCCTTTTGGGCCGCCAGCGAAACAGGTTGCTCGAAATCAAGGATCTGCGGCCACAGGTTGCCGTGACGTTTCATTGTGCCTGTCTGTTGTTTGATCCAATCGCCCAGATTCATGCCGACTTCGTTGATCAGTTTCGAGGCGTGCTGGAAGCGTCGCCCGTCGGTCAAGTTTAAATCCAACAACAGCCGCGTTTGCTAACGTAACTTTTCCAGCCTTAGATTGATCGCTTCCAATCGCTCCAGCTTCTGTTTGGCGTACCGCGCTGCGATCAACTCTTCCAGCAATTCGTACAGCCCCGTCATCATGCGCTCGCCCAAGCCAAACTTGTGATCGCGCGGGAACCGATTCAAGAGCGGCACGTACCACAGAATCAGATCGCGCGTTTTCTCAATAATCGGTAACTCAACTGCGTCATTTTTTTTCATGCGAAATCAAAAAAATTTCATGCTCGCTACGCTCACAAGGGAAAAACAGTAAAAGAGTAAAAGTGTTACGAAGTCCTCGCGCTCACTACAACACGAAAACCGAAATTGTTGAAGCGGTCGCCGGGCGCATTGTGGTAACGGAAGGCAGAACGACAATTGGCATCAATGTCGTTCCACGAGCCGCCCCGCAACACCCGATAATTCGAGTTTCCACCGTCTGTCCACGCCGTACCATCTTTTGGCGCACCATTGTAATTCTCGTGCCACACATCTTCGCACCATTCCCACACATTCCCGTGCATATCGTACAGCCCGAATGCATTCGGTTTTTTTTGTCCTACGGGGTGCGTCTGACACCCATTATTCAGGATTCGTTTTTTGTACTTCTCCCAATCGCGCTGCACCTCATTGACCCAGATGTTGCTTGCGTCCAGAATCTTTTTACCAGAGTTATTCCCATACCAAGCCATCTCGTCCAGATTGCCCGCGTAATCTCCGGTTGTCCCAGCACGACACGCATATTCCCATTCGGCTTCGCTCGGTAAACGAAACGGCTTGCCTGTCTTTGCTTGCAACTTTTCACAGAACGCCTGCGCATCCTCCCACGAAACCCTTTCCATCGGCAAATCGTTGCCGCTGAAATAGGGCGCCACTTCCTCGCCCATCAGCGCCTTCCATTGCGCTTGCGTGATTTGATATTTACCGATGTAAAAGCTCGGCACGCTGACTTCGTGCGGGGGCTTTTCATCATCGTATTTGTCGCCGCCCATCGTGAATTTGCCTGCCGGAACGAGAATCATTCCAGCGACACGCCGTTCACATCTGCGATGTATGATTTGGGTTGAACGACAGGTTCTGGGTTGGCAGGTTTTAGCGTAGGCTTGGGGGGCGTCGTGCGGGCTTGCAGGGGCGGGTTTTCCGGCAGTTTCGCGCTGCTCAGATCAAGCCACCTCTCAGCGAAAGTCCCTGCGCCAATCGTTCCTTCGCATAGCTGATGGAGCAATTCTAAATAGACTTTATCGCGGGTTTGCTGCTTTTCTTCTATCACCTTGCGCGCTTGTGCGATTACTTTAGGCGGCAGGGCATCCATCGAATCGAGATCGTTAATCTTTTTCTTGAAGGCACGAATTTCTTCCGCGCTAAACATGCGATGCGCCTTTGCCACGAACAGCTTGTTGCCTTGTACGTCGTAGTGATGACTGGTTGGTGTTTGCTGCGCATCCTTCGGCACACGAACTTTGACGTAATCAAACAGGTCGCTCATGCTCACGAAGCCATCGTTATCCCCATCCGCTTTGCCTTCCCGAATGCCCGCCAAAATGTGATGTGTGAGAAGGCTGAACTCTGCGCCCTGTTTGGCAGGCTGCATCGCTGCGGAGGCGGTCAGAATGTGAAAGGCCTTTACTCCCTTTGCCATCAGGTTCAATTGGCTCTCGACGACTTCGCTCTTGAACGCTTCTTTGATCGCTCCGCTAAAACAGCAATCCAGAATCAGCATCACCTTTTCGCAGTGGCTTTTATCAATCAGGTCACGTATGAATTTGGTCGGATCGACTGGATTCCAGTAAAA
>CAWCGF010000030.1:0-26147 GCA_963794955.1 uncultured Acidobacteriota bacterium | reverse complement strand
TGATATTTCCTTTGTTGATGGGTGGAGGACAGCAAAGGTCGCCAGCGTTTTGGCGATGAGCCGTCCCATATCGGTTTTTATATCGGCTTCGATGACGATGCTGGTGCGACCGGAATGTACGACTACTGCTTCGGCATCTAAGTCCTCATCCAGCACCGCCGAGATATAATTAATCTTCATTTCAAGCGTGGCGCAACGGTAGCCTGGTTGCAGCGTCGTCACCGCCGCCCAGCCCGAAGCGTGATCGGCCAGGGCAAAAATCGCGCCGCCGTGAACACGCCCAAGCGCCTGCAAGAATTTCGGTTGAAAAGGCAGGCGCAATCTGACGCGCCCTTCCGCTTTTTCGACAATCGCAAAGCCTAGTAACTCTGCGAAAGGCGATTCGGTAATGAGACGTTGGAATCGTTCGTGTTCTTCGTGCGTCATGGTCGTGAATAAGGTACAGCAAACTTTCCCGTTTGCTAATGACTTCGGATAAAGGCAGCGATGTTGCCCAAAAGGACGCTAAATGAAGAGATCAGCAAACCGGAAAGTTTGCTGTACCTTTTAGTCAAGACGCTTGATCCGCCCGTCGGTACTGGCGCAATCAATCCGCAGTGGCAATCGCATCGGCTAAAATCACAGCATCCACTTTGGCATCTTTGGCAGTAAGCAGATATTTCGCCTGCTTGAACATGTCATACCCATCCCCGCCTTCCCCGACCAGATAGTCACCCGCCGCGACTGAGTAGATTCGCTTGTCATCCAATGGCTGCCCATGACCGTAACTTCCACCACGCGCGCGCCAGGCGCTTTGCGCGCATCGTAACTAAACCGAATGCCGGATATTTGCGGGAACCCGCCGAATTCTGTTTCCACCCCAACCCGTGAGACGCCGTGTTCCAACGCAGCACGAATGGCGGCTCCTGTCGTTTCAATTTTCACGACGGGCGTCTCGAACGGCAAAATTGAAATCACATCGCGCTTTGAAATCGCGCCCGGGCCATAGGTCGCATTAGAACGAACTGAGCCGCCATTCAGGATGGCCACATCCGCGCCTGTTGCTTTGCGAAACGCATCCAGAATAAAGCTCCCCGAATCGATTCCTGATTCCGATTGGTTTGCTGTTTGGCATCCAGCAGCACCGACGTATTGCCGACTGGTTTATCGAGTTCCGTCGAAAGTTTTTTCTCGTATTGAGCAACCACAGCAGCAACGGTGGGATCATCGGCGACCTTGTCATCTACGGGCAGTGCGGCAAAATCTATGCTTTCGATTTTCCGCGTAGCTTTTGAGATGTTGAGGTCAATGCGCCCCAGGACTGCGTGCATCCGACCCCATCTTGAAAATGGGCGTGCAATGCGCCTGGGATTGCATGACTTCATGTTCATGCCCGCCGATGATGACATCAATTTTTGCCGCTTTTGCCAGTGCCTTGTCCTCCGGCATGGAAAGATGCGTGATCGCAATAATCACTGTCGCGCCCTTGCTCCGAAGCTGGCGCACGATGCGGGCAGCAGTCGCTTTTTCCGCTAAAAATCGGACGGCTTTCGTCGGACTGGAGGAGGTTTCCGTATCTTTTGTGAGAATGCCGAAAATCCCCACTTTCACCCCGTCGAATTCACGAATCACGTAGGGCGGCATCGCGCCGAAAGACTTGCCTGTTTTACGAACAACGACATTCGCCGCCAACCACGTAAACCTGGAGGCTTTGATTCGCTCCAGCAAGATGTCATCGCCAAAATCAAATTCGTGATTCCCCAGCGCGGAGTAATCCAACCCTGCCGCATTCCACCCGGCAATCATTTGTTCGCCCTTGAAAATACTCGACGCAACCGAAGGCGAAAGCGTGTCGCCGCTCAATAAAAATAGCGTGTGCGGCGATTCCGCCTGTATTTTCTTCTTGAGCGTTGCCAGCCGCGCTAAGCCTCCGGCTCTGCCTCGATCCACAGGCAAAGTCTGATAGACATCGTTGACTTGCAACAACGTGACGCGGACGGTCTTGCCCGCTTGCGCGTTGATGGACAACACGAAGCCGAGCAAAACAACTCCGGCACAGAACCAGCGACTAAACGTGTAATTTGGAGCTTTCATTTCGGGTCGTTTCAGAGTTGAAGAGCGCGTGTTCAGAGTTCAAGCTTCAGCTTGGCTGTTTTAGGGTGAAAACCCAGGCTGAAGCTTGAACTCTGAACAAAAGATTAAGCGCCTGCGGCTTTCGCTTTCTCTTTATCGAAATCCTCAAACGTCTTGCCTTCTTCGGCCAATCGTTTGAGCAAGGGCGCAGGCGTCCACAACTCGCCGTGCTGCGCGTGGAATTCACACACGCGGTCATAGACTTTTTGCAAGCCAACCGTGCTCGCGTACCACATCGGCCCGCCACGCCACGCGGGGAAGCCATAGCCGGTCAGGTAAATGATGTCAATGTCTACCGCCCGCAACGCAATGCCTTCTTCCAGGATTTTCGCGCCTTCGTTGACGAGCGCATAGATCGTGCGTTCGATGATTTCTTCTTTCGTGATTTCGCGGCGCGTGAGGCCAGCCTTGGCAGTAATCTCTTCGATCAACGCGGTCACTTCAGGGTCAGGCGAAGGCTTGCGGTTTTCGTCGTAGACGTACCAGCCTTTGCCCGTCTTTTGCCCATAACGTCCGCGCTCAGCCAATTCGTCAGCAATCAACGCACGGCGCACGCCCGATTTTTCGAGGTGTTTGTGTTCTTTGCGAATGCGCCAGCCCACATCCAGCCCCGCCAAATCGCCCATCGCCAGCGGCCCCATGGCCATCCCGAATTCGTACAATGCGGCGTCCACGTCCTGCGGCTGCGCGCCTTCTTCGACCAGGAATTGGGCTTCGCGTCCGTATTGATGAATCATGCGATTGCCAACGAAGCCGTAGCAATTGCCGACCATCACGCCAACTTTCTTGATCTTCTTCGCCAAGTCCATCGCTGTAGCCAACACCGATTTATCCGTGGCTTTCCCTCGCACGATTTCCAGCAGGCGCATCACATTTGCCGGGCTAAAAAAATGCGTGCCAACGACGGCTTCTGGGCGCTTAGTCGCCGACGCAATTTCGTCAATGCTCAGCGTCGAAGTGTTGGAGGCAAGGAGCGCGCCGGGCTTACATAGCTGGTCGAGTTCGGCAAAGATTTCTTTCTTCAAAGCCATGTTTTCAAACGCGGCTTCGATCACGATGTCAGCTTCTGCAAATCCATCATAGCTCAGCGTCGGGGTAATCAACGCCATCCGCTTATCCATCACTTCTTGCGGGAAGCGACCTTTCTTCACCGAGTTTGCATAGTTTCGGGCAATCGTCGCCAACCCTCGATCCAATGCTTCCTGTGTCGTTTCTTTCATCAGCACTGGGATGCCCGCGTTGGCAAAGTTCATCGCAATGCCGCCGCCCATCGTGCCTGCGCCGATGACCGCAGCCTTGGCAATCGGCAGCAGCGGGGTGTCTTTCGGAATGTCGGGAATCTTGGCGACTTCGCGTTCGCCAAAGAAGGCGTGGATCATCGCTTTGGATTGATCGGAGAAGAGGCATTCCTGAAAGAGTTCGCGTTCGCGCTTGCAGCCGTCAAAGAACTCCAATTTGGTTGCCGCTTCGACCGCATCAATCGCGGCAAGAGGAGCCATCATCCCGCGCGCGGCTTTTTTCGCCTGCGCTCTGGCTGCGGCAAAGATCGCGGCGTTTGTCGCCTCATCGCCGAGCTTCTCATTTTTGTCGCGTGTCTTCACGACGGGCTGCGCAATGACTGAACGAGCAAATGCCTTCGCGCCTTCCAGCAAATCGCCTTCGACGATCTGGTCAACGATGCCAGCGGCTAATGCGGCCTTCGCACTGATCGGATTGCCGTCAGCGCACATCTGCGTAGCGAGTGCAACACCGGCCAGACGGGGCAAGCGTTGCGTGCCTGCCGCACCGGGAATGATGCCGAGCTTGCATTCGGGCTGACCGACTTGCGCGGAAGCTACGGCCACACGGTAGTGAAAGGCCATCGCAACTTCCAAGCCGCCGCCGAACGCTGTGCCGTGAATCGCGGCAACCATTGGCTTCGGGCAATCTTCAATCGCCACCAACAGGTCAAGAAAGTTGATGCCTTCGCGTTTTTGCCCCGACGTAACCTTGCCGAATTCTTTAATGTCGGCTCCAGCGATAAACGTGCGACCGCCGCCGATCAAGATTCCGGCCTTGATTTCATCGTCTTTTTTGATTTCTTCGAGCGCGAGTCCGATGCCTTCGGGCACGCCCGGACTGAGCGCGTTCACGGGTGGGTTGTTGACGGTAATGATGCCAAGCTCGCCGTCTTTAGTGTAAGAAACTAGTTCATTCATGGGTTATGGCTCCTGGTCATTGGCCATTGGTCACTTGTCATTGGTTGTGAGCCGTAAAACTACTCGGTATCACCAAGGACAACTGACCAATGATCTCTAGGCGGGCTTGAACATCCCGCTGCTGATAATGCAAATAATTTCGGCGGCAATCTTTGCGCCTGTTAACTGACCGCTGGGGCGATACCAACGTGCCAGCCACATTACCGTCCCGAAAATTGTGAAAGCACCAACCGTCGTGTCCACATCTTTCAATTTGCCTTCGGTTTTAAGTTCTTCGAGGGTGGTGCGGACTAAATCCAGATACACGCGTTTGCGCTCGACAATTTTGCGCCGATGCGCGCGTGTCAAACCGGCCAGTTCATCGGTCAGGATCGAAAGCAAGCTGTTGCCCTTTTCGTCGCTGTCTCCGGTGATGAGTTGTACGTGATGGGAGATGATGAAGCGCAAACGCGTCTCGGCATCGGCAATTTCCTGGGCAGGCGCGATCACTTGGGAATCCAAGGTGTCCATCGCGTAGCTCATCAAGGTAAAGAGCAAATCTTTTTTGCCGGGAATGTAGTGATAGATGCCCGCCTTCGTCATCCCCACCGCGTCGGCAATATCGCTCATCGAAGTTGCATCAAAGCCCTGTTTGAAAATGATTTCCGCTGCCAAACGATAGATCTCGTCAAGCCGAGCCGGTTCCCCGTTGGTAGCGATTTTCTTCCGGGTTTTCAACGCACTCATAGGTGAGAAAGCCCTGAGCGCATAGCCGTTAGCTTTCCTATTCCTGGCTAAGAGCTAACAGTTATGCGCTCACGGCTAATTAAACAACTAACAGAATTAGTCCTTCTTGCCTTTGAATTCGCCTTCAGCCATTCCGCCATAATCAACAGTGCCTTTTACCTCAGTCCCAGCAACTTTGCCTTTGGAGGTGATAGGTACGTCGTTGTTTTCGTATTTAATCGTCAATTTGAATTCGACGGCGTCGCCTTTCAGCGTTCCTTTAAAGGGAACTTTCTGAGCGTTTTGGCCTTTCATGTCAGCGATTCCACTAATATTCTCACCTTCTTGCTGGACGGTAAGAATGACCGGAAATTCTCCGACTGGAGACGTGTAGATCAAATTCCAAATAGCGCCGGAAGCAGGAGCTGCCGAAGTGTTTGCTGCTAATGCTGTAGCCGGAGCAGGAGCCGCCGCTGTCGCTACCTCACCACGGGTTGCCGTCCAGGTTTCCTGTGCCATTCCGCCGAAATCCACATCACCTTTAATTTCATTGCCGGCGACCTTGCCAGTCATCGTGATGGGTAAATCATTGTCTTGAAATTTGACCGTATATTTGAGTGTAACGTCATTGCCTTTGACGGTTCCTGTCGCAGCGCTAGGACCAACAGAAGCACTCAAATTGCCCCCCTCCTGTTTCAAGACAAGCGGGAATTTCCGTGGCTCAGAACCGGGAATATTCATTGTCACATTCCAAGTCCCTCCGACCTCAGCACTTTGTGCCATCGTGAAGGTGGCAAAACTTAAAACAAACAGCATCGAAGCTGCCATTGTGTGCAACATTTTTTTCATACGTCTAGATATCCTTGTTGGTTATGACTATTGTCGTGATCATTAGCGACCGAAGTGCCATCGCCGCTTGGAACTGATTCAGCCGCGCCTCAGATGAATGTGCTCGCGCCAGGTTTGCCTCGCCGTTGCCAGCTACCTACCGACCGGTAAGGAAGCTACCACTCCCGCGCATGTAGCGTCAAGCCTCACAGGCAGACTTCAATCAAATGTGGGCCGGGTTCGCGTAAGGCAAGTTCAAGTTCTTTCACCAAGCCTTCCGCCGTCTCGACCGCTACTGCCGAAACGCCCATGCCTTTGGCTAAACTGACCCAATCTAACGCGGGATTGTCGAGGCCAATCAGACTACGAGCCTTCTCGCCTTTTTGTTCAATGCCCGCACGCCGCAGTTCAATATCCAGAATTTGATATTGGCGATTGCTGCAAATCAGCGTAGTCACATTCAGCCCTTCGCGCGCCTGCGTCCACAGGGCTTGCAAAGTGTACATCCCCGCGCCATCCGATTGCAGTGTGATCACCGGGCGCTCAGGACAGGCAATAGCTGCTCCCGTGGAGCAGGGCATCCCCAACCCAATCGCGCCGCCGGGTTGGGCAAGATAGGAATGAAAGGGCGCATTGGCGGAAATTTGAAAATAATTGCGCGTGCTCGAAATTCCCTCTTCCATAATAATCGCGCCTTCCGGCTGTAGCGCCGCTACCGCCAAGGCCAAAGTTTCAGTCGTCAACTTGCCCGTCGGGCGGGGAGGAAGTGCAAGCGAAAGAAATTCTCCCGCCTGGGCTGGCGCGTCGAGTGCATCGGCGACGGCTTCCAGCGCGGCGGTAATATCGTCTTCGTGCGTGGCCAGCACAGTAAGCTTTTGCTCTGGCGCAACAAAATAACTGCGCGTGTCGGGATAGCCAAAGAACGTGACCGGATTCCTGGCCCCTGCCAGCACAACCGCTTGAAACGGTGCCATCATGTCCATGCCTGGTTCCGGGAAATACGGCAAGCGCAGCAGCGGTGGCGAACCTGCGCCACGTTCCAAATGCGTGGGAGCAGTTTCGCAGATCAGTTTGCAGCCCGTGACCGCAGCAATGCGTGCCGCCGCGCGCAAGCCGCGCGTGCGCAACCCAAAGCCGCCGAGAAATAACGCCGCAGGTTGATTCTCACGAAGTGTTCTGACAGTTTCCGCAATGGCATCGTTGCTGACCTTCGGCGGCGCAAGAACGGGCTTGATTTCCGTCTTGCCGCTCACCTCTGCCAACGAATAATCATTGGGCAAAATCAATGTAGCGATGCGTCCGGGAAAGATGGAAGCGGCAGCTACCGCGTCCGCCATATCGCTTGCTTGTGTCGCCGCTGATTGATTGCGATGCACCCAATGCGAGACGGGCTTGGCTAATGATTCAATATCGGAATTGAGCGGCGGATCAGCGGGGAGATGCCACGTTGCGTGTTCACCGATCAAATTAACGATCCCGGAGCGCGCGCGCTTCGCATCGTGCAAATACGCGATGCTATTGGCGAAGCCGGGGCCAAGATGCAACAGCGTCAAGCCCGGCTTGCCTGACATGCGCGCATAGCCGTCGGCAGCGCCTGCGCAAACGCCCTCAAATAAGCACAACACGGCCCGCATCCCTGGCGTGTTATCAATCGCATGGACAAAGGGGATTTCCGTCGTACCGGGATTGGCAAAACAAACGTCTAAGCCAGCGGCGACGGCAGTTTGAATGACACTTTCTGCTCCAGTCATGGTGGTAAAAATAAGGAAACTTAATTGCGAGAAACAACAATTTGCCGGATGCCCGCGCCAATCACGACGCAAATCACACCAGCGTAAAAGCCATAATCAAAATTGAACGCTCCCGCCTGCGCCAGCAACAGAATCGCAAGGCCGGCCCCCAAGCCGATTTGCAGGAAGCGGTTCGCCTTGCGATATTTTGCGGGGTCGTCTTCTATTTCGGGTTCTTCTTCCATGCAGTCACTTTCAAACATTTCACCACGAAGGGTAGAAGAGAGTGGGGGAGATGGGGATGGGGGAAGATAAGACTATCGGGCGCTTCTCCCTATCTCCCCCACTCCCCTTCTGCCTTTATCTCGGCGGCATCCGCAAGGCACCATCCAGGCGAATCACTTCGCCGTTTAGCATCTCGTTTTCGATGATATGTTTGGCCAGTGCTGCGTATTCGCGCGGCTGTCCCAGACGTGGCGGGAACGGAACGGAAGCGCCCAGCACTTGCTTCACATTTTCCGGCAGGCCAGCGAGCAGCGGCGTATCGAACAAGCCCGGGGCAATGGTCATCACGCGAATGCCGAGTTTGTGCAGGTCGCGCGCAATCGGCAAGGTCATTCCCACAATGCCGCCTTTGGAAGCCGAGTAGGCCGCCTGTCCAATTTGCCCATCGAATGCGGCGATGGAAGCGGTATTGATAATCACGCCGCGCTCACCTGCGGCATTTGGCTCTTGGCCAGCCATCTGCGCGGCGGCCAACCGAATCACATTGAAGCTGCCGATCAGGTTTACTTTGATAACGCGCTCAAATGAAGCCAGCGCGTGCGGGCCTTCTTTACCGACCGTCTTTTCGGCGACGCCAATGCCAGCGCAATTGATCGCGCCATGCAATGCGCCAAAGCTTGCCACAGCGGTTGCCACAGCATTCTTGACCTGTTCTTCATCCGCCACATTACATTCGACAAATTTCGCTCCGATTTCGTTGGCGGTCGCTTCGCCCGTTTCTCGACGAATATCTGCAATCACGACATTGCCGCCCGAGGTCGCCAATAACCGGGCTGTTGCCGCGCCTAACCCAGAACCTCCACCTGAAACTAAAAAAGTCTTGCCTTGAATTTCCACTTAATGTCCTTTCTTCCTCACAGCCATTAGCCGTTAGCTCTTAGCCTTTAGCCAAAGCTGCTTTCTGGCTAAGAGCTAACGGCCAATGGCTTACAGCTCTTTCTTCAGAAAATGCCACGTTTGACTGCCTGCCACTTGATCCAACACGGCGAATTCGTGGTAGCCTCGTTGCTGATAAAATTCCGGCGCTTGGAAACTAAACGAATCCAGCATAGCGAATTGGCAACCACGCCGCTTCCCTTCGGCCTCTGCTGCGGCAAGCAATTGTTGCCCGAAGCCCTGCCCGCGCAACTCTTCGCGCATCCACAACACATCAATGCGCAAGTAGCCGTATGCTGTCCAGCCAAACATCCCACCGACGACCTGATGATTTTCGTCGCGCAAGAAAATCGCCAGATACTCCGCTTCCCCGCCCCCGGAATGCAGCATATTGTGAAGGTGCAGGCCTTCAAGCAACACACGCACTTCCTCTGCATCAGGCTTCGCTTCGAGGGTAATTTCGTAGGCCATTACAATCGTTCGATGATGGTGCAAGTCGCCATGCCGTGCCCGGCACACATCACTTGCAAGCCGAATTGCCCATTGCTTGAATCCAAGCCTGATAACATCTTGGCCATCAGGATTGACCCGGTAGCGCCGACCGGATGCCCGTGGGCAATCGCGCCGCCCCACGGGTTCACCTTCGCCATATCGGGCTTGAGTTCGCGCTCCCACGCCAGCACAACGGTGGCAAAGGCTTCGTTGATTTCGATCCAATCAATGTCGCTCAACGCGAGGCCTGCTTTCTTCAGCGCCAATTGCGTGGCCGGAATTACGCCCGTCAACTGCAATTTCGGATCGCTGCCGACGACAACGCGCGCTCTGAATTTCGCCCGCGGTTTCAATCCTTCTGCTTCTGCTACTTCTCGATTAGCGACGAGGATCGCTGCCGCGCCGTCAGAAATCTGACTGGAATTTGCGGCGGTCACCACGCCGTTGCCAGCAGGGCGAAAGACGGTAGGAAGCGTCGCCATTTTCTCCAGATTGATAACTGCACGAACGCCTTCATCATGCGCTAAAGTGAAGTGCTTGCCTTCAGCATCAAGCCCCGTGGCAGGCTCGATTTCTTTGTGCCGTCCGGCTTGAATTGCTGCGGTGCCACGCCGATGCGATTCTGCTGAGTATTCATCCACCTGTTGCCGCGTAATGCCCCATTGCTCGGCAATCAACTCGGCGCTGATCCCCTGATGCACCAGGTCGTAATGTTCCAGCATCGGCAGATAGATCATGGTTTTGTAATCGGCACAGTCGCTGCCCATCACACACCGCGTCATGTTTTCTATCCCGGCAGCGATCACGTAATCGTGATCGCCTGCGGCCACCGCTTGCGCGGCAAAGTGAATCGTCTGTTGCGCCGAACTACAAAACCGATTGAGCGCCACGCCCGGCGTCGCAATCGGAAAGCCCGCGAGCAAGGCCGTGCGCCGCGCAATATTGACGCCTTGTTCGTTGGCTTGCGTCACGCAACCCGCGATGACGTCTTCGACTTTGGCCTTCTCAATCCCTGTGCGTTTGACGAGTCCTTCCAGCGCATGCGCTAACAATTGATCGGGCCGCGTTTCCCGAAACGCACCGCGAAAACGGCCAATAGGAGTGCGGATGGCATCTATGATTACTGGCTCCGGCATAATGAGATTCCTTCAGAATGTACAGCAAACATTCCCGTTTGCTGAGGCTTCCACAAGCGACCCGCCAACAATGAGAGCAGCAAACAGGAAAGTTTGCCGTACAAAAAGCGGGGTTACAACTTACCTACCGGTCGGATGGCTTAGACTATGTCGAATCAGATTTGGCGTCAAGCCGCCCTTCCCACAGCCAAGGCGAAAGAAAGTTTTGGCCTTCGCGTGCGGTCTTGCTAACCGCCCGGTTAGTCACCTACACTGCCGTTGGTCTAACGCATTTTCACAATCGTACATTCGCAGCAAAATCCATCAACTACTCGGAGTGCAAATGAAAGCAGCATCCATCAACCCGCCCGTGGCCGCAAAAGTCGCAACCAACGTCGAAGCGCCGTATCCACCACTAAAATACGCCTGGTATGTCGTTGGCGTCCTCACGTTTGTCTATATTTTTTCCTTTATTGATCGGCAGATTTTGAATTTACTGGTTGGGCCGATTCGGCGGGATTTGGGAATTTCGGATACCCAGATGAGCCTCTTAATGGGCCTCGCCTTTGCGCTCTTTTATACCTTGTGCGGCATTCCGTTAGGTTGGCTGGCGGATAGGTTTAGTCGTCGTTCCCTCATCGCTGTGGGCTTTGTGTTGTGGAGCATGATGACTGCCGGGTGCGGACTGGCGCAAAATTTCTGGCAAATGGCGATGATGCGGGTGGGGGTTGGCGTGGGCGAGGCCGCCTTATCCCCTTCGGCCTATTCATTGATTTCCGATTATTTCCCGAAAGAAAAGCGGGCGACCGCGATTAGCGTGTATTCGATGGGAATTTACCTTGGCTCCGGGCTGGCCTTTCTCCTCGGCGGGATGGTCGTCGGCCTGGCCTCCAAACAAGGCACCTGGGATTTGCCGCTGGTTGGTCAGACACGGCCCTGGCAAGTCATCTTTTTCATTGTCGGCCTGCCAGGCGTGTTGTTAGCCCTGTTGATGTACACGGTTCGTGAGCCAGTGCGGCGCGGTTTGAAAATGGTGCAGATGGCCGATGGTTCCATGAAGCAGGCACAGGTTCCGATCACAGAAATTTTCACCTATACCTTGGCGAATTGGAAAACATTTGTCTGCCACACGATTGGTTTCGCCTTGCTCTCGTTTTCTTCCTATGGTTCTTCGGCCTGGATTCCAACGATGTTCGTGCGCAATCACGGCTGGACAGCCTCCCAAGCGGGCATCGTGTACGGCTTGGTAGTCATGATTTTCTCGACGCTCGGCGTGGCATTGGGAGGTTGGGTGGCCGACAAGCTGGCCGTGCGTGGCTACCGAGATGCCACGATGCGCGTGGGATTCATCGTCGCTATCGCGTGGTTTCCATTTGGCATGCTTTACCCTGTGATGTCGAACTCAACACTCGCCGTGCTGCTGCTGATTCCCTCGGCATTTCTCGCCAGCGCGCCGTTCGGGGTTGCCCCCGCTGCGATCCAACAAATCATGCCGAATGAAATGCGGGGGCAGGCTTCGGCGATTTATTTGTTTGTCATCAACCTGATCGGGCTGGGTATTGGTCCAACTGCGGTCGCAATGACAACAGATTATTTCTATCACAATGACAATATGGTGAATCGGTCCTTGCTGATCGTCACCACGATTGCCCATATCGTATCGGGGATTCTGCTCTGGTTGGGAATGAAACAATTTCGGGATAGCCTGGATCGGCTCAAAGTTTGGATGAGCGCATCGGCTTAAATGTACAGCAACCTTTCCAGGTTGCTGTACATCCTCAGCATAGAAAAAAGCCAAGTCGTTACTTTCCACCTTTTTCTATCAGTTTTTCAACCAGCCGCTTACCGCATGTCTTGACGACTCTGCCGTTGTGCCGCGCCTGCGCCACCGGCGACGATGTCGAGGTAGTTGCCGTTCCAGCGCAGCATGTCCGCACTGCGATTGCCGTCGAAACGACCGATGGCGGCGATGCTGGGCGTGGGGATGCCGTCGGTACGAAGCGTCTGCCAATCACTAATGCCACTGTAAGAAACCTTCCAAGCGAGTGCGCTGCTCCCAATCAAACTGATCGTGGCCAAGTCGGCCCGACCATCGCCATTAAAATCCGCCACCGTCAGACTGGAAACGGAATCTGTCAGTTTAGAACGCAGATACGTCCAGAAGCCTGTCCCGCTATAGCTCACCATCCAGTTTCCGCTCACGACACCGAAAACATCCGTTTTGCCGTCGGCATTGAAATCGCCGAACCGCAGCGCCGCTACGCGAAAACTGGACGTATTGATGGGGGTGAAGGGGCCGACACCACCATCAGAGATGTACCAGGTTTGCCCGTCGGCATAGAAAACATCAGCGCGGCGGTCACCGACGAAATCCCCAATCGTGAAATCTTGCAGCAACGGGCCGCTGCCATTGATCGTCTCCCATTTCGAGATACCGCCCCAGGAAACATCCCACTTGCTGCCATGTTGCGCAAAGACATCCGTGCGTCCGTCATTGTCAAAATCGCCAAAGCGCAGGCTATTGATGCCATCGGTCTGTGCGTTGATGAACCGCCATTCGGCATTGCCCGCCGAGGCGTAGTACCAGGCTGCGCCCGTTGCCAAAAACAAATCATCTTTGCCATCACCATCAAAATCGCCCACGCCGAGGCGCTTGGTCGGATTCGTCGCATTAAACTGATTGTTGCTGAGAATCAGCCTGGAGGAGTCGCCGGAATTTTCAATCACATCGCCTTGGCTTCCAACCAATACATTGTCATGAAACTCAGCCATATTGCGTGGTGTGCCGCGCAAACGAAAGTTAATTCGGTTACCGCCCAGGAAGGTGTTGCGCCCGATTTCCATATAAAAGCCAGCAATCCCACCGCAATGTTGACCGCAGGTATCCAACAACCCGTGCATATCAAAATCCTGTTGGACGTGATTGGTAGTGCCGTAGCCGGGGGCATCATATTGGACCAAGTTCAAGCGCGCACGATAACCACTGAATTGCGAGCCATCGCCCGCAATGGCATGACGATTGTTCAGAAACGTGTTGCCCTCGATCAAAGGAAACGCCTCACCGCTCACAACAACGCCATAGCCTAATCCGGCCTGTTGATTGTGGTGAATGAAGTTGCGCAGGATGCGTGTATTGGGTGGTGTCGCCTGCGAAGCACGATTATTCGGTTCGCCATCATTGGTGGCCTCAATAGCGGCGATAGTCCAGTCCGAAATGTCATTGTGGTCAAGATAAGAGATAAACCGATCATGCGCGATAATCCCTTTGGAATCTGCTTGATCCCTGGCTGTGCTGCGGCTTGGCCCACGCAGACGCAATCCCGTAAGGCGAGCGTAATTGCCGTTCAACTCGAACATCGTTCCATCGCCCAATAACTCAGGGCCAAGATTGGTACGACGCCGATCACCGCGAATCGTCACTCCCGCCGGAAGGTACAGCGTTGGGTAATTGCGCAGATCAAACGAATTGCTAACTTCAATGACGCTTCCCCAGGTGGCTTGATTTAACCGATTCACAAATTCGCTGGCTTGGGTAACGCGGGCGAAACCAGTTGTGGGGCGCGCGGCTGAATTATCTGTAGCAGTAAAATCCCAAAATTCTTCGTCGCTGAAACTTCGTGTGCCTAATACGAGTGGCGTGCGATTCGTGCCGCGTGCATTTTGCACCTTGACCACCAAACTGCGATTTGCCGCCCAAATGATACTGTCGCCATCCAGCGCAAAAATCTGATTACGCGCAAAGATCGTGTTCAGATCTGCCTCGTTCTGTAACTGCAACTCCAGCGAAATTTCTTTGTTTCCATAGCTGGTGGTGGAAAATCCATTTTCCTTCCCTCCATTGTCTCTGACACCAATCACTTTACTGCCTGCGTAGAGGCGAACCTCGTGGCGGTCATTGATTTCGACGAGGCGAAGCTGTTGCGCAATCGTTCCATTGCAACCGTATAAGTACACAGGTGAGCCGCTTACTTGTGGGCGGCGCGCCAAAGTCCAGGCATTTGCCGCCATAGTTGCGGGCATAAAACATTCGCTGCGGAGTCACCAGCACGGCTCCTGAAAATAGAATGTCTGACATCAGCGTCTGACCGCTGACAATTGTTTGCGTCAACAATAAAGTAAGGATTGCTACCATGAAAAATTTGGCATTCAAATAGGCTGCGTTGCGGCGACTTGGCGTACGAGTGTTTGGCATCAGGTGTCTCCTCTGTGAGTGTTCTTGTGAAATATGTTCACCTTCATAAGACATAGCGAAGAAAACCTTTCACATCTGTAAATATTTAATGAGGGTTTCTGCTTTTCTGAAACTCTTTGCTTGCGTTATGCTGCTGCCTGATCAGACAATTCCCGAACCTTGAATCGAAAGGATCATCATGAAAAAACGGCTCTTAGTTTTCGCAGTCTTCGCTCTTCTTACCTTCACGTTGCCGCTTGCTATCCACTCGCAAGCTCCTGCACTGGCAGCCGCGACAGGCGTAAAATCAGAGACGCAAACGATTACAATGCGCGACGGCGTAAAGCTGGCAACCGACGTTCATCTGCCGACCGAAGGCAAAGGCCCGTGGCCCGTGATTTTGACACGTACGCCTTACAACAAATCTTCTGCCCTCGGTGCAGGTCGCCCCTCTTTTTGGACGTCAAAAGGCTATGCCGTTGTCGTGCAGGATTGTCGCGGACGCTTTGCCAGCGAAGGCAAATACCTGCCGTTTATGGACGATCATTTCGATGGCTACGACACCGTCGAATGGGTTGCCAAACAACCCTGGTCAAACGGCAAAGTCGGCATGACCGGCGTGTCGGCGATGGGCATCACCGCGAATCAGGCTTCCATTACCGCGCCGCCACACTTAACCGCGATGTTTGTGATGCTGGCCCCGGCGAGCGCCTATCAACACGCAATTTATACGGGCGGCATCTTCCGTAAAGAGATGAACGAAAGCTGGCTCAAGGCGCAAAAGGCCGATGACATTTTGCAACTCACAATTGACCACTACAAAGACGATGGCTACCTGAACATCCGCGAAGGCAAACTGCATTGGGAGAAAGTCAAAGTGCCGGTGTACAACCAGGGCGGCTGGTATGACATATTTGTGCAGGGCAACATTGATAACTTTGTCGGACTGCAAACGCGTGGCGGCAGCCTTGCCAAAGGTCAGCAAAAACTCATGATGGGGCCTTGGGGACACGGCAATATTGATGAAGTGAAATATCCAGCGAATGCCAGTTCGTTGCTGGATATGAACGAGCAACAACGTTGGTTTGATTACTGGCTGAAAGGTGTCCAGAACGGCGTGATGGATGATCCGCCCATCAAGTACTACGTGATGGGTGACGTCACCGATCCAAACGCACCCGGCAACGAATGGCGCACTGCCAAACGTGGCCTGTGCCTGCCAACTCAACCTCCTTTTTTCTCAATGCCAATGGTCTCTTGAGCAACGCCATTGCCAGCGACAAGCCGAGTTCCACCACCTATCAATACGACCCGAAAAATCCGGTGCCGACCATCGGTGGCGCGAATCTCTTTGCAAAGAAAGGCCCACTGGATCAGCGCGCGATTGGTGAGCGCAAAGACGTCTTGAAATTCGTCACCGCTCCGCTGGATGCACCCGTCGAAGTCACTGGCCCGCTGACCGTCGAATTATGGGTTTCCTCTGATTGCCCCGACACGGATTTTATGGCGAAACTGATTGACGTCTATCCCGACGGCACCGAACGACTGGTGCAGGACAACGGCCTGCGCGCGCGCTTCCGTGAGGGCTTTGACCACGAAGTGATGATGAAGAAAGGCGCGGCGTATAAACTCAAAATTGATCTTTGGTCAACCAGTCTGATTTTCAATAAAGGCCATCGCATCGCTGTTCATATCACCAGTTCCAATAATCCGCGCTTTGATCCCAATCCAAATACAGGCAAGCCGCTTCGTGCAGATAGCGAAACGCGCATCGCTACCAATACGATTCATCACGACCAAGCACATCCGTCGCGGATTTTGTTGCCAGTAGTAAAGGTGTATGAGAACAAAGCTGTGAGCGCCAGATAAATTTCGGGCGACTGCTTTCAATTCGGATGTTAGCCAAATAAGGAACTATAGGTTTTAAGAAAAAGAATATTTGAAAAAGGCGGATTAATGAGTTTTTGAGTTGACATGAAAGCGGCATCTGGAGACGGTGTTTTGACCAAAAAACACGCTCACAAGGAGACCTCCAGATGCGCAGCTTTCGACTCAGTATAACGACACCGCAACGCAAAGCACTAGACCGCAAACTCAAAACCGCCCAACAACTGGGAGATTTACGCACTATCAAATTTGCCTTGGCGGTACTCGCCGTGGCGCATTACGCTTCGACCGAGCAAGCTGCTGTCGTGTTGCAGCTTTCGGTTGCGCAAGTCGAACACTACGCGCACCAGTTTTTATGTTACGGCGTGGCCGGCGTCGCGTTCAAGAAAGCGCCCGGACGTCCGGCGAAATTGACCAAAACGCAAAAACGTCAGTTAAGCCAGCTCATTGAAGACGGCCCCGCCAAGTGCGGTTTTGATGGCAACTGCTGGCGTTCGCCGATGGTGCAGCAATTGATCCTGGACAAATTCGGCGTGAGGTACAACGTCTTTTACATGGCCGAACTGTTGAAGAATCTGGGTTTCAGTTATCAAAAAGCGGCCTTCGTTTCGGATCATCTCAACCCGGAGGTGCGGCGCGCGTGGAAACAGGCCGTCTGGCCGGAGGCGTTACGCCACGCGCGCGAAAAGAAAGCGCTGCTGCTGTTTGGCGATGAAGCCAGTTTTCCGCAATGGGGGACGCTGACTTATACCTGGGCACGGAAGGGCATGCAGCCGATGGTGAAGACTTCCGGCCAGCGCAAAGGCTACAAAGTCTTTGGCCTGATTGATTATTTCAGCGGACGCTTCTTTCATGGCGCGACGACGGGCAAGCTGAACAGTGCGAGCTACGAAGCCTTTCTGCGGCAAGTGCTGGCACAAACAACACAGCACATCGTGTTGCTGCAAGACGGCGCGCGGTACCACACGAGTGCGGCGCTGAAAAAGTTCTTCGCGCAACACGCCGAACGTTTGACCGTTTTTCAGTTACCGAGTTACTCGCCGGATTTCAATCCCATCGAGAAACTGTGGAAGAAGATCAAAGAGCAGGATACCCATTTGCACTACTTTCCCGACTTCGCCGCGCTGGTCGAGAAAGTAGACGCTGCGCTCATCAAGTTTGCCGACCGTCCAGCGGAGATTCTGGCGCTCTTCGGACTCGCCGCAGACGGTTTAGCAAAGGCGTAAATGCTGGGCGTTTTTCAAAAATCTATTTTCTTGAATGCTATATCTTCCCGACATGGGTGCCGGGACTTGCCTGATCGAACCGCGGTCCGTGATCGTAACCCAAGATAACGCCAGGGATTTCCCAAGGTGCGCGCCCTGAATTGAAGGCAGGCATCTCGACCTGAACCTCGAAGGCCGGGCCTCCGATTAATCGCGAAGTTTCCGACACACTCGGGCCAAGCGACTTGTCCCTTCGCAGTCTCAACGCGACGATACAGGCAAGGAGCAATGCCAGCGCGATGATGAGCACCAATATCTTCTTGCCACGTATTATCATCACAGTCCCAGTATTGTTGTAGAAACGTTTGGTGGCTGGCTTCGATTGCTTTGTTTTCTACTGAGAATGAAAGCCGCCGAACGATTGAACTGACGTGGGGCGAAACCGCCACTAACAATGTAAAATTTAATAGGCGACGTTGATAAGAAAGTCGCTGCCCGCGCCCTCACGTCCATTGAATTGTTCGACGCCGCGTGGCAAAGCGAAACTTTGATTAAATAGATTTTTCGACTTCATTCTTTGTTCGTTTCACCATCCACGACAAGAGCCAAGAGCCGACTAAGCCAAAAATAAAGATTATCAAGCACCATATTCGTAAAAAAGAATCTGCTCCGACTTTCTCGCGTAAGCTATACCAGGCCAGAGCGTTCAGCAATCCGCCCGTAATCATTACGAATCGCGTTCGCTTGATAAAAGAAAAAACCTTTTCCCGGGTCCATAAATTACTCAAGGCGAGAATAGCGACGAACGGAATGCCAACCATCAACTCGCCGATTTTATGTTGCATCACGCCGTTAAAAGGAACTGCCGAAAGACCGGATTGGCTTTTGACTTCAAAAAACACCCGAAATAATTCGACAGTCATCCAGCCAAACGCGATTAAGGCAACAACCGAAATAAGCCAAAAATTAACAGCGCGTTTGTTCATCAATTCAATCTTAACATTTCAAGCGAAGCCGTCCAACACACCGTTCACCGGGCGCGGTCGAACCCGCTCGAAAGCCACACATCTCGTGGCGCGCGCCCTGAGCAACAAATACATAACCCCTTTATTCTCAACGCGTTCTTGTTGCTTTACGTCAACCGCCAAGCCTGCTTGGCTGGGGCATTCCTGTGAATGAATGTTCGGTGTTGCTCTCTTATGCCACGACCAGTCATTGTTGTCGTGCTTTCTTAATGGCAAATAGTAATGCCATCGTAACTACTCCCGCGATACTAAAGTGCAGGACTCCATCCACAATCGTGTAGCGGTTCGTGTACAGGGGCCTTGCGTCGCTGACGGTTGCCTCGTAGATGAAGGAGTATAGCCCTGGCCCTGATTCGATAGTCAAAGTGATTTCCTGTTTCGCATTGAGAATGGGACCCGCATGCAGCCCAATGGAACGCTCCCTTTCAAGACAATAATTTTGCACTTGCACCATTTCGCTGGGTTGAATAAGAAATCTTACATCTTTGTTCTCAGCCAGGAACTGATTGAGTTCTGCGCGTCCCCAAAGCACATTTATGCCCCTTGCCGATTGCACAATAACGCCGTAAGGATAAATATCTGATTCATTGTGAATCTCTTTTTTGTGCATATCTTGCAGTAGCCGCATCGAACACCACAAAGACGCCACGAAAATGAATGGGATGACCAGCAAATATTTCAGTATCAGCTTAATAGCGCGATTCATACGACTTCTTTTGAGCCTGTATTTTCCAAAGAATCACCGAACGACACGTTCAGCGGGCGCGCGCCGGACGCACTCGAAAACCACAACCCTCGTGGCGCGCGCTCCTGCGAAACATTAACCGCACGAGCGGATTGGCGCAAAACCTCTCCGCACTCGTGGCGGGGCAAGTGCCGCACGAGGAAGGCTCGTTTGCTTTGTCAACTCGGTGGTCTCCTTACACTGTGCCTGCTACCGCGTGTAATTCATAGCCCAAGGCGGCGGCTTGCCTGGTTAACTTTTGCACTGTTCGGGCTTGCTGTTGCGCGTCATATTGGGCCGCCGTTTGCGGCTCGTACTCGCGCTGTTCCTTCACCATCACGTAATACAATTTCGCTAACTTGTGCGCTGTCGCCGTCACCGCTGCTGCCGGGCCTTTTTGCGCCCGCTTGCGCCGAAAGTACGCTCCCAACTCCGTCTCCGTGCGCCCCGCACTCACCGCGGCTCTTCGTAGTGCCTCCGCCGCCCGATTCCGATTCGGTTGCGTCCGGCTCGACAACACCTTTCCGCCGCTTTTCTTTGTCCCCGGACACACGCTCAACCACGACGTAAAATGCTTCTGGCTCGGCCACCGCGTCAGATCCCGCCCGGTCTCGGATAGCATCCGCAAGACTGTCTCTTCATTGAACCCCGGCAGCCGAAACAAATCTACCCCCACTTGCCGATACATCTCCCGTCTGCACCTCAAAGGCAAACTCCGCCGCCTTCTTCGTCCCCTTGCCACCGGGCGCTTCCGGCAGCGGTTCTTTCGTCACGGGCTCCAGCGTCTGCAGGTATTGCTCGATTGCCGTCTCGCACGCTGTAATCTTTGTCCGATACTCTTCATACAACTCCACCGCCTGCTTGAGCGCAAACAGATGTTCCGCTCGATAGTTCCCCACCAGACTTTGCATCATCACTTCCGCCGACGTGTGACAGCCCCCGTGCCGGTTGTCCTCCACCAACTTCCTCGCATCGCGCTCGCCCGCCAGGATCGCTTTGATGATGCGCATCCCGGTCAAGCCCGTAATGTCTGTCACCACATTGTCGAGGCGCAGGTTCATCTGTTGCAGCGCCTTTTGCATGTGCTGAATATGCTTGGCCGCGTACTGCACCAGCATCTGGCGTTGGCGCAGGTAGGCCCGCAGCGGCAGGATTTCATTGGCCGGACGAAACGCCCCGGCCAGCAAGCCGTAGCTGTGCAGTTGCCGCAGCCATTGGCAATCCAGCAGATCGCTTTTGCGCCCCCTGACATTCTTCACCTTGCGCGCATCCACCAGCCGCACTTCCAGCCCCTTTTCTTCCAGTACTTCAAAGAGTGGAATCCAATAGACCCCCGTGGATTCCAAGGCCACGCGTTTGACCTGGCAATGCCTTCAACCAATCCGCGATGGCATACAGGTCTGCCGTGAAGACGCCAAACTCGCGCACGCTTTCGGCACGACCTTCGGGCGACACCGCCACCCAGTGACTCGTCGCGCCCACATCGATGGCGGCGGCTTGTGGGTCATAGGGCGTGAGCGGGCTTTCGGCAGCGATGGGTTTGGTGGCACGAGTCGTTTTACGGGTACGAGTTTTGGCGGGGCGACGTTTCATGCGATTTCTCCTTCGGGATTGAGTTGTCCCCACTCGCGGCAGCGCAGGAGTTCATCTTTTTAGTAAGCTCCTGAACGGGATCAACCCCTTGCGAGATTGTCACCACTGTCATCAATACGGACTCCTGAGACCACACTCCGGTACGGGTTTTGGGATGACACCAATGCGCGCTCGGCCTTCGCGACTGCCCGCGAGCGAGGCTTGAATTGTACGCCTGCGCGTGCAATCCCGAAAAGGGCGCGCCGCACTTAACCCGCGTTTCTGCTCGTCATCCGCCCCGCTTGGGGGGCTGGGGCATTCCGGTGCAATGGATGTTCGGTGTTCCGGTACCTGAATAAAATGTCCTCACGCACTTCACTCCTGACTGTCGTTTGTTGTAGCGTGGGGCCGGGTTTGGGAACAGGCTCGTGGGAGCGATGAATTTGCAATGCGTGGCGCTTCTGACGCCTGCGAACATCTTTTCACGCTCCCACCTAGCACTGTGCCTGACAACGAATACTCAGATGTCGTTGGACGCGACTACTCTACTATAATTCCTTCGTGTTGGCACTCTCCGCCTGCTCCCGCCCACTGGCTTTCCCCTTTTTTCCCGGAGGTTTTTATGACCGAATTTGCAGCCTTTCTCGGCATCGACGGGCCAATGACAAACACGATCTGTGTTTACTCGACCCCACCACCAACACCAAAGAATTTTTCACCCTCGCGCACAAAGCGGAAGTGCTCGACGAGTTTCTGCGCCAACTCCGCACCCGCTACCCGCAACAACTGCTTACCGTGGGCCTGGAACAAGCGCGCGGGCCGCTGCTCTTTGCGCTGCTCAAGTATGACTTTCTCACCCTTTACCCCATCCATCCCACCACCCTCGCCCGCTACCGCGAAGCCTTCTCTGCCGAGCCGCGCTAAGGATGATCCCACCGATGCGGCCTACCTGGCCGAACTCCTGCTCCAACATCGTGACCGCCTCACCGCCTGGACACCCGATGATGCTCAAACGCGCACGCTGCAATTCCTGGTCGAGCAACGCCGTCGTCTCGTCAATGATCGCACGCGCTTCTCCAATCGCCTCACCGCTGCACTCAAAGCCTATTTTCCCCAAGCCTCGACCCCGGCCGCCCGATCTCTGCACGCAAGTCGCCTGTGACTTCCTCACCCGCTGGCCCACGCTGGCCGCTGTACAACGCGCACGCCCCAGCACCATCGAGCAATTCTTCCGCTCCCATCATTCGCGCACGGCTTTGCTCACACGCCGTCTGGCCGAGATCAAAGCCGCCACTCCATTAGTGACCGATCCGGCCGTGGTCACCTCGTGCACCCTGCTCGTGCGCGCCCTCGTGCCGCAACTGCAAGCCACGCTGCACGCCATTGCCGAGCACGAACAGGAAATCGAACGACTCTTTGCCGCGCATCCCGACGCTGCGCTCTTTGCTGCCTTGCCGGGCGCGGGCAAGGTTTTTGCCCCACGCCTGCTCGCCGCCCTCGGCACCCAACGCGAGCGCTTTCCCGCCGCCTCCTCGCTCGCCTGTTTCAGTGGCATCGCGCCCGTCATTGAACGCAGTGGGCATTCCTGCTGGACACGCTGGCGCTACTTCTGTCCCAAATTCCTGCGCCAAACCTTTGTTGAATCGCCGGCCAATCGGTCGTCTTTTGTGGCTGGGCCAGCTTTCTATCACTTGCAACGCAGTCGCGGCAAAGGCCATTCGGCAGCGTTGCGTGCTTTAGCCTTCAAATGGCTTCGCATCATCTGGAAATGTTGGCAGACCAGAACTCCCTATGAGGAAGAGCGTTATTTGGCCCAATTGCGTAAAACAAATTCGCCGCTAATTCCTTTACTCGAAGTGGCTACCGGCTGATTTTTCCTTGACAACTCCACCTCAGATGGATGTTATGCCCGATCAGTGTTCAGCTTCAATTTCTGCAACATGCAGGGAGTGAAATGAGATAGTGTCACCATACTTTGCCGCATCGTGATATGGGTCATTCTCAATCGTGCCTGTATAATTGCCATCATCATCATAACCAGTCACTCGAACCCACATTCGTTCGCATTGATTATCTTCACGCTCCCCATCTTCAGGCGCGAATCGAAACACCAGCTTTACATATTGACCGACAGAGAGATTTTCGCGTGTTTCGGCATCTGGCGGCGAAAGATTCGACAGATACTGCGACAGCCATACGGCATCTTCCAGATAGAAACCATTTTCTTCATATGAAGGGAACGAATTGTCCTTGTATCGTTTCCATTGGCCGCCCAGAACATCGCGTTCTGCACACCATCCGTATGGAAAAAGATCGTGCAACTCAGTGAGTGTGTGATCCCGATTGATCATATCGGCAAGGCAGACGAGTTTGATAGTTGATGTGGTTGCAGGCTGATCAGAAGCACCGTGGAACTGCCAGTCACCGTCATATTCGTGATAGACACGCAAAATCGGAGCTCCGTCCAGCACGAATCTGGTCGTGAAGCAGGCAGTGTTGGGTTCGTCGTGAAATTTCCAATTTGCGTCCATAAGGGCATAACGACGTGTTCACGGGGCGCGTGTGAACACCCGAATTAACCTCCAACCACACGGCTCGCGCTCCCGTGCAACACACTGTTATCTGTTTTTATAGGAGCAAGTGTGTCTTACCTGTTAAATCAATCAAGTCTTTTATTTGTAGACATTGGGTGACGTTGCAATGGTTTTCCCTAAAGACGCGTCTACATGTTGCGTCGGGATCCAAGTCAGGACACGAATCTGAGATCAGCCCTATTTACGCTGAATGGATTCTTGGAGGAATTTAAGAAGCATCTGAATTCCAGTCATTCCCTGAAGCGTAATCAGGTAGCTCAAGAAGGATCAGCCTTCCTGAAATTGACTTCGGCGGATTTATCGCCGCGCAGCGTAATTTCCAGTCTTGGTTTAAAATCCTGCGAACAAGCGGCCGTCACAAAAGAAAAGCGGGCGGATGTACCGTCAGGTAGTCCCAGTTGCTTGTCTGCTTCGTCATATCGAATTACACAAGGCGGGCGATTCTTTCGTATGTACTCAGTAAGTTCGATTAAAATATCATTTTCGTTCATAGAGAGTCCTTTCGATTTACTTATGGACAGATAACGGCTGAGATGACGTGGGCAAAAACCGGCAACAGACGAGCAAAGGTTAAAGAAGAGCCGTGATAAAGAGTCGCTGTTTTTGCCTCACGTCCATTGATTTGTTCGGCGTTTCTTATACTTCACGGATTAACTTTACCAACTCGCCAGCTTCATCTTCAGGAATTTTTTGTTCTTCAAAATCGGTTGCAATAATATCGTAATAATTGTCGTGTCCAGAAACAACAAAATGACGATATTTTCTTTTATCCCAATTCTTCCACTCAGGATAATTTCTAAGACGTTGCTCGCTTACTTGTTTGAGCCACTCAGAATTTTCGATTTCATAAATACAAGAACGTCGGTGTTCTTTGATTTGATAAGGCAAGCCTTCCAGCGTAAAAACCTCGACAGCCTCGTAGCGTGATGAAAAGTTAGTTTGCAAAGATAATCTGCTGGCTCGCCTGATTCAATCCAGCAACCAAAAAATACTTCGCACTCATCGCGGAAGGATGAAGAATAAACATTACCTTGCGGGTCTTGCCAAACATTTAATGAAATTGGAACAGCCATTTCAGATTTTGAGAACATCGCCTACCATTCGGAGAAAACGCCGAACAAAGAGTTCAGCGGTTCAGCCGCCACTCACACTTCGCTCAGGGCACACTGGTGGCGGCTGAATCCGCTGCAACGACCTGTTGTACTAACGCGGCTTCCTATGGGGATTGCTTCCCCTTTGAACTCCTTTTTTCAGCCTCCTGTGGCGGCTTGACTTCCGGCGGCTTCCGATTGATCTCTTTTGCATAAGCCTGCGGCTCAGCCCTTTCTGCTTCTTCTTGTTTCCCTTCTCGCTCACCCACACCCGCGCCGCGCCTCTCTCAGAGACGCAGCGGAACGCCAGCGCTTTCCGCTGCTTCGCCTCTCCAGCGTACCCGACAAGCGGGACATAACTGGCTCAGCATTTCCCACTTCGCAATGGCTCCGCGCCCCGTCGTGGGTGCTTCTCCTTCCGGGCTGGCCTGCAATAATCTTCGACAGTGCGCCAAGCGTTGGGCGCGCCCGCGGCTCGCCAGCAGTCCATAATGCCGGATGCGCACATACCCCGGCGGCAAGACATGCTGTAAGAAGCGGCGCGTAAATTCTTCGCACGTCAACTCCATGGCTTTGACTTGGTCCTTGGCACGATAGTCTTTCCAGCGGAAGCGCACGTGGTCTGCCGTGAGACTGAGCAAACGACTATTGCCGATGGCCACGCGTTGCGTGTAGCGTCCCAGATAGGCGATCACTTGTTGCGGCCCACACATCGGACGTTTGGCATAGACCACCCAGGCCGTCGCAGAAACGCTTGCCACCAAAGCACGCAGTTCGCGCGCCAAGGACGGCTGGCGGTAGTTTCTGCCCAGCGTTGCAGGCCCGCCAGATAGTGCCGTTGATAATTCGCGCTCAACGCTTCTACCGAGCCCAGAAAGCCTGGGCGCGCACGTTGAAAGCGTTGTCCCTCGGCCCTGCAAGGCACCGCCCGTCACAATGCAGTGCAAGTGGAGGTGCTGTTGCAGGGTCTGCCCCCAGGTATGCAACACGGCTGTGAGGCCCAGTTCGCCGCCCAGGGTGCGCTGTCCTAGTGCTAAGAGGCTCTGCGAGGCTGCCGCAAAGAGCAAATCATAAATGGTGCGCGGATAGCGGCGCGCCCACTCGTTGAACTGCTGCGGCAGCGTGAAAATGACATGGAAGTATTCAATGGGCAGCAATTCGGCTGCGCGTTGTGCCGTCCACAGCAGTTGTTTGTGTTGTTGGCATTTCGGGCAATGGCGATTGCGGCAGGAATTATAGGCGATGCGCGCTTGCCCGCACTTGGCGCACGATTCACGATGACTGCCCAGGGCTGCCGTACGGCAATGCACAATGGCGCGCAAGACACGTCGTTGTTGTGTGGTAACGGCGTGTGTGCGCAAATACGCTTCGCTACCAGCACGAAAGACATCGGCCAATTCCAAAACCGGACGGGAGTTGGTAGCAGGAGTGGGCCCCATGAGAATGCTCCGAAAATCCAGCCTCAATATTCAACTTATCGCGCGCCCTCTACCGCGCAAAGTGCCTGAGATGACTGATTTATCACGATATAGCGTTA
>CAWCGF010000029.1:0-41937 GCA_963794955.1 uncultured Acidobacteriota bacterium | reverse complement strand
CGCGTGGATGATGGAGGTGACGGTGATTAGCAGCAGGGCGATGATAAAGAGATTGATTCGGTGCATAGCGCGTAATGTCCTATGGGTTGATTTACGATTTGAAGAGTGCGGATTGTAGCACGGCAACGGGCAGAAATGCTTTCTTGCTTTTTCCTAGAGCCCGGCCTACACTTTGCCAACCTCAAGCAGTTCTAATAGTGGCAGCTAACCATATTTTACAAATCAAATAGACAGTCTCCCTTCGGATAGACTATACATGTGAATGAGACTGTACGGTTCGTGCGATGAAAAAGGAGCATACGAGCCAGATCGCAACACAATCAGGTACCGTAACATTGGAAAAGTAACGAGGCAAATGGACTATAGAAATCCAACACTAACGGAGATTCTTGTCGAATTGCATTTGGCAGAAGGCGTGCTACCCGAAAAGGATTTTATGGCGCTCGTACGCGAGCTTTCCATATACGGTTTGGATAATTTGGAGTTTACACAGGCGGTAGTTGTCTCGCGCCAAGATGATGAGCAAGAACCAGAACCCAAAATTGTGCCAAGAATTCGGTGTTGGGATCCAGAGCGAATCAAGTTAGTTCAAATCTCTCCGGATGTGGTAGTCGTAAATATTGTCGGTGAGTATCCAGGATGGGAGAAGTTCGGCGAGCATGTTGGACAACGAGTGAAGCCATAGCCAAGGCGCTAAAAGCAGTTTCAACCTGCTCGTGTCGAATTTACAACAATTGATACGTGGAAAGCAGACCTTGCAGGTTTACGATTGGCCAACATTTAAATTGTGGCGGCCTCATTATTCCTAAGTGGTACTCGGAAGTTAACGTTTCCGTTGATATTTCTCTAGGGCAAGGTTTTTACAATAAAGATGGCTTTAACAAAAGAGTAAAGGTTAGGGTTCGTACAACAGACGATAACGTTGAATTCCAACTTGTTATAACTTGGGAAAGACGAACGCCACAAAAAGACCCTATCGCGCTGATGAGTACTACACAGAGATTCTGTACAATGCTTTGAAGAAATCATTACGGATAAAGTCCGAAGTGAAATTATGGGAGGAACGCAATGACAGCAGCAGTGACCGAATTTCACCCTTTTTCTTCATCAACATACTGGAATCCAGTATTTAGCAAAAACTCTATGACAGCGGTTGAAGACGATCCAGAAACTGGAGAATACCGTTATGTCCAGCCGCCATTGCCTATAGAAATTCCGACTGCCGCACCATCTTCGCCATCACTATTGTTAGACCTTCTGAGTGACTCACCCTTAGTAGGTCTCCATCGGCAAGGGCCCGTTGTAGTAAAAGTCTCAACTAAAAAGAGCGCAACAGAGTCTTTACGGTTATCCGTTACAAATTCTGTACAAACATTCTTTCAGCGTGCAGAAAATAAACTCTCAGCAGAAACGGAAATTACTGCTCAGGTTGCATTGGGGCTTCTTCGCCGAATAAAAGCGATAGTCGCTAAAAATTATCCAAATAATGTAAAAGGCTGCATGTTTGCATTCGTGGATACAGAGGATGGTTCTACAACAATTGAGTGGGTTCGCCACCGAAGTCGGCTTGGCTTTGTTTTGGATCGGGATAATGAGTCTTCTTGGTTTATTGTGTTGTCTAATGGGGAAAGCGACTCAGGTTATCTTTATGGTAACGATGGACTAAAGTCTCTTAGTGGCTTACTTGGGAAGTTCATCCCCGCAGAACAATGATCAATACAACCGTACGAAGTTGATGAGTACCTCTTTTCCTGAAAGATGTCTTCGTGGCCTGAGAGATAAGGATCATATAGAACGAGGCCAAGATGGGGCTGTTTTATACATTTCAGAACTGGCGTTCAACCCTCCCACTAAAAAAGAATCCTTGGAAAACCGTGTTTCCAACCGCCATAAATCGAATCATTATGAATCATCAGTCAATTGGGAGGATCAGTTCGTTGAGCCTTTCCGAATACTATCTGAAGACAAAAAGAATGCTGGGCAAGGAATTATTAGTATTTGCCTTGCAGACCTACAGACAGCCAAACAAGTAAATCCCATAGCAACACAGCACCTCGACTGGGAGCGAGATGAGATTAGAGGAAATCCTTTTCACGGAAACCTACTTTTTTCTGGGGAGTTGCCAGCACCTGCGGTTCGTAGGCTTGCGGCTGTTATTGCAACTCACGTTCAATCCAATCTAATTCTCTTCGAACCAGAAAACTATGATTCTGAACTTGCCGCGCGCGCTATTCAAGTCACAGCAATCAAAAGAGCTGAGTCACAAGATTACGCTGTAAAGCCCTCAGCAGACATTACACAAACTCAGGTATCTGAGCGAGCGCCTATAGGCTTTTTGAAGCGAGTTCTCTCCCAATTACAGGCATTTTTCAGGCAATAGCACCTATCTCTGCGTATTGTAAGATCCGCGAGCTTCTTCTTAGCATTTACGCGATGATGTCTTTCACGACATTGCCATAGACATCCGTCAACCGAAAATCCCGCCCTGCATACCGATACGTCAGCTTCTCGTGATCGAGCCCGAGCAGGTGCAGCACCGTCGCGTGCAGGTCGTGAATCGAGACTGCATTCTCCACGGCCTTGAAGCCGAATTCATCGGTCTGGCCATACGCGATGCCCGGCTTGACGCCGCCACCGGCCATCCACATCGTGAAGCCGTAGGGGTTATGGTCGCGGCCATTGCCTTTTTCGGAAACCGGCGTGCGCCCGAATTCGCCGCCCCAAATGACGAGCGTGTCGTCCAGCAATCCGCGCCGTTTCAGGTCACGAATCAAGGCCGCCGAAGCGCGATCCATATCGGGGCAACGTTCGCGCAAGCCTTTCTCTAAATTCTCGTGATCGTCCCATTGCTGGCCGGGGCCGTGCAGGACCTGGACGAAGCGGACGCCGCTCTCGACCAGACGGCGCGCCATCAGGCAGCCATTGGCGTAGGGCGTTGTGCCGTATTCGGCGCGGATGGATTCGGGTTCTTTGCGGATGTCAAAAACCTCGGACGCGGTGAACTGCATGCGATAGGCCTGCTCCATGCTCTTGATGCGGCCTTCGAGGAAGGTGTCTGCGCCAAAGGATTGCGCGTGGGCTTTGTTCAGCGCCTGAATCGCGTCGAGTTGTTTGCGCTGGGCATCGGCGTCGAGGTCTTTATTGCGCAGAAACTTGATCATCTTTTCGGGATCGGTTTCTTTGTTATTGAAAAGCGTGCCTTGATATTGCGCGGGCAAGAAGCCCGAACTCGTCCACAGCGTACTTTCAGCAGGCGTGAGCGTGACGAACGCGGGCAGGTTTTGATTGTCGGTGCCGAGGCCATACGTCACCCAAGCCCCCATTGTCGGACGCATCGAAGCCATCGCGCCGCTGAAAAACAGATTGCGCCCCGGTTCGTGATTCGGGATGAACGTGTAGACCGACTTAATCACGCAGATGTCATCAATGGACGCGGCGAGGTTCGGCAGCAGTTCGCTGACATCAATCCCGTTGCGGCCATATTTCTGAAACTTGAACGGCGAAGCCATCAATCCGCCGGTTTTGCGTTCGGTGCGCAGGTCTACGGCAGCAGGGCGTTGTCCGGCGTATTTGGCCAGCGCGGGCTTTGGATCAAACGTATCCATTTGCGATGGGCCGCCAGTCATAAACAACAGGATGACGCGTTTGGCTTTGGGCGCAAAATGCGGGCCAGTGTGGTTGGGCGTATCGGCACGCGCAATGAGGTCAGTGAGCGCGATGGAGCCAAGCCCGCCACCAAGGGTAGATAGAAAGGAGCGTCTGTGAAAAATTGTCAGTCATAAAATTCTTCTTCCGTATTTTTCGCCCCGAAGGGGCAGCCGGAGATTAGCCGGGGATGCAATCCCCGGAATCGAATCGCATTGTTGTTCGCGCCCGGGCAAGGGCGCTGGACGAATTATTACCACAAATACCGTTCGTTATATTCAACACCGCTTTGGATCAGAAAATCCAAATACTCTTCTTGAAATGTTTTCGTGCGATGATGCGCTTCCTGATTGGCAATGTAATCTTTCACCGTCTTGATCTGCGATGCGCTGACAGTGAATGCGCCATAGCCATCTTGCCAGGAAAAGAGCGGCTTTTTCATTGCGTCATGAACCCATTTGGACGAGGCCGCTTTTACTTCTCGCAAGACATCCGCCAAACGATGTGTGGCGCGTAATCCAACGAGTAAGTGAACGTGATCTTCTACGCCGCCAATTGTTTCAGGGATTGCGTCCATGTCATTCAGGATTCCGCCCATGTATGCGTGCAATCGGCCTCGCCAGTCTTGGTGGAGAGAGGCAACGCGATCTTTCGTGCTGAAGATCAGGTGATAATGAAGGCTTAAATGTGTTGACGGCATGATTGCCTCCGCGTTATACGTCCGCGTTATATGTCCTGCGCCCTTCCAGGGCGCGGGCATTGGTGCTGTCTTTCCGGGGATTGCATCCCCGGCTAATCTCCAACGTGCCTCCGGCACAAAAACATCCAATACTCTTTACAGACAGAAGTGCTCCTCATGCTCAAACCCTCTTTTCCCTAGAACGAGGGGTGGATTACTTTTTCAACGGGATAGCATTCTTCTTCACGTACTCATCAAGCGCGGAAGGCGCTGGCCCGATGTAATGAAATTCCTCGGCGTATTCGAGTCCGTATCGTTGCCCGATTTCGCGGTCGCGGCGGAGCACAAACTCCCGGATGTATTCGCGGTCGGCGGTTCGGTCATCATCGCCCAGCAACGGCAAACGCAGGTTGCGCGCGGCCAGTTCGGCTTTCAGGCGTGAGCCGCGATGACCGGCAGGGCCTTTGGCTACGTTGGCGATGTTCGAGGCAATTTTCTGGTCGAGCGTGTCCTTGATGTCTACGACGCGGTTCGTGGCAATGGTGGTCAGGTCGCGGCTGAAATAATACTTTTCTTTTACAGTGTGCAATTCCAGCCCCGCTGCCAGTTGTTCGGGGTAATCGTGTTCGCGTCCGGCCATCCAGCACGCGGCTTCGACGCAATGGGCGGTCGTGTAATGATCAGGGTTTTCTTCATAACGCGCCCACGGGTCGTAACAAACAACCGTATCCACTTTCAGCAAGCGAAACAGAAAGATCAAACGGCATTGGAGTTCCAGTTGCTGCACGCCGCTCATCTTATGATTGCTGTAATTCAAATCGAAGACGCGTTGCAAACCTAGCGCCTTCGCTACGGCCTGATTGTCGCGCTCATTGCCGAGCACATGCTGTCCAACAGTGCCGCGTGTGCCTAACTCCAGCGCATCGCCCATATCGTCATTCGTGACGCGGATCAAATGGCCGGTGTAGCCTTCCTTGACGAGTTTGGCGACCGTGCCGGCGGCAAAGAGCGGAACGTCGTCAGAATGAGGCTGAATGGCGGCGAGGACTTTGCCTGCATGTGGTTTTCCTGCCATCGCGCGTTCGATCACCACATTGTTCGCTGTTGGCTGCTGAGCCAGAACTTTCATTCCAGACAGCATTACCCCGCTCGTCACGGCGAATTTCGTCATAAAGTCACGTCGTTGCATCGTCGCTCCTCCGAAAATGTAGCGCAACCTGCCGAGGTTGCGTGGCTTCGATTAGGAACATGTGGAGAAACAACGCAACCTCGGCAGGTTGCGTTACTCTTACGGCCAAAACACTTCTTCATTGGTTGCCAGCAAGACCTGCGCAAATTGTTCCAGGCTTGCACTGCTCAGATAGTTCAAAGCTACTTTTCTTTCAGCCACGCTCGGATCACGCAAGAGGATTTTGCGATACAGGCTGCGCACGCGTGCTGCTGGATCAACTTCCGGTTCCACCGCTTTGGCAAGTGCGCTGCTGAGTTGTTTGATGAACGGGCTATTCAAGACAAACAATTCCTGCAAGGGCGTAATGGTCAAACCACGCGTGGGGCTGGTCTGAAATGGATTCGGGAAATCGTAGAGGCGCAGAATGTCGCTCGTGCTGCCGCGATTGATGCGGCCATAAACGGTGCGCCGCGTATTGTCCAGATTATCCAGGTTCTGCGATGGCCCATGCATTTCCAGCTTCAATAGGCCAGCGGCTTGCAAGAGCGAATCACGAATCGCTTCGGCATCCATTCGGCGCGGTTGCATGCGCCAGAGCCATTTGTTCTCTTCGTCAAGCGCGGCGGCGTCTGTGCGTGGCTTGCTCGCCTGGCGATAGGTTGCTGACAGCATGATTTCCCGGTGCAACCATTTCAGTGACCAGCCATTGGCAATAAAGCGCGCCGTCAGATCATCCAGCAATTCAGGATGCGTAGGCTTTTCGCCGCGATCTCCGAAATCACTCGGCGTCGTGACCAGATGTTTGCCAAAATGCCAGCCCCAGACGCGATTGACGATCACACGGGCAGAGAGCGGCGCGGCATCGGTCAGGATTTTTTCGGCCAGTTCCAAACGGCCTGAGCCTCGTTTGAAAACTTCATTCGGATTTTTTGCCAGCACGGTCAAAAAGCGGCGCGGCACGATTTCGCCGGGCGAGGCCGAATTGCCACGCCCAAACACGGGCAGGTCACGCGCCGCGTCGGGTTTGATCGTGAGCGGCGTGTAATCGGCATACGAACCATCCGAATCCATCGCGGCGTCAACAACGGCGTTGATGAACGGCGCTTTGGCTTCTTCTTCGGCGCGTTTGGCGGCAGCAGCGGCGAGGGCTTTCGGGTCTGGTTTTGGCTTGCCGACGTTGCCCTGGTTTCTGGACGCGCCAATTTGTATGACGCTTCAGTCAGCTCAGGATACTGCGCTTGCAGCGTCTGCATTTCGGCTTTCAGCGCAGCGATTTCGGCGCGGCAGGCTTCGGCTTTGGGCTTGGCAATCGTTTGGTCGAGCGTTTTTTCTTCCGTCAAAAAGCCTAACAATCCATTCAATTCCGTGACGCGATGGCGCGCGGCTAAATATTTTGTTTCGGTCGCCGCATCCACTTCGCGCAATGGGCGAATCGCGGGCGAGGTCGAAGCAAACACGCCCGCCAGCGCGTAATAATCCTTCTGCGAAATTGGATCGAATTTGTGATCGTGACAACGCGCGCAGGCGACCGATAAGCCGAGCATTCCACGCCCGACGGCATCCACGCGCTCGTCCCATTCTTCCAGCAGCAGATTGTCAATCAACTCTTTCGACAGCTTCTTTTCTTTCCACTCGGACGGCGCCATGCCCAAATAGCCGAGCGCGCGCAAGTCGCTGCGCGCTGTGCCGGGCATGCAAATCTGCCGCGAGTTGCTGTTTGATGAAGCGGTCATAGGGCAAGTCGTTGTTGACGGACTCGATCACCCAATCGCGGTAGCGCCACGCGTAGGGATAGGCTTGGCGATTGCCGCCCGTGTCGCCGTTCTCTGCATAACGGGCAACGTCCAGCCAATAGCGCCCCCAACGTTCACCGTAACGCTGCGAAGCTAACAGGCGATCAATCAGCTTTTCGTACGCTCGTGGGTCTTTATCCTTCGCAAAACTTTCGACTTCTTCGTAGCTCGGTTTCAATCCGGTGAGGTCAAGATAGGCACGCAAAATCAGCGTGCGCGCGTCGGCCTCGGCAGACGGCGTCAGCTTGTTCTCTTCCAGCTTGGCCAGAATGAAGCGATCTGTTTTGGTGCGCGCCCATGAAGCTTTTTTGACTGATGGCGCAGTGATTTCGCGCACGGGTTGAAACGACCACCATTGCCGCCCCTTGTCGAAATCAATGCCGTGCGGTTTCGCGGGCGTGGTGGCAGCGACCGTATCCACGCGCGGATCAGCCGCGCCTGCTGCAATCCATTGCTCAAAGTCTGCAATCACCGCATCCGGCAGCTTGCTGGTCGGCGGCATTTTTAGCATTGGGTCGTTGTAATGCAGCACGCGCATCAACAGGCTTTCAGCGGGTTTGCCCGGTACAATCACTGCCCCCGAAACACCGCCTTTCATCAGCCCCGCTTTCGTATCCAGGATCAGTCCACCCATCGGTCTCTTCGATTTAGACGAATGGCAAACGTAACAGTTGTCCACGAGGATGGGGCGAATCTTTTTCTCGAACAATTCGTCGCCGCTGGATTGCGCATTGAGTTGCCCTGCGATCAGGGTGAACAAAAATACAGAGCCGAGTGTTAGTTTGAATCTTGCGAGTGTCATCTACACCTCTTTGAATTTCGTCGTTGAATAGTCACGCTAAGGCTTAGCTCCAGCAATTTGGAGCCGAATGCGGTAGAGTCCCGTCCGCGCGGTTATATAAAGCGTCTTGAAGTCAGCATCACCGAATCCGCAGTTAGCCGGAATTTCCGGGGTGGCGATTACGCCCAGCTTTTTCCCCTGTTTGTCGAAGACCCACACGCCGCCTTGCCCTGTCGCGTAGAGGTTGCCTTTGACATCAACCTTCATCCCATCGGGACCAGGCACCTCCGCAAAGATGCGACCATTTGCCAGCGAGCCATCCGCTTTGACATCAAACGCCCGGACATGCCGTTTGGCCGAATCGGCGACGTAGAGTGTCTTGCGGTCAGGCGCAAAGGCAATGCCATTCGGTCGCTCGAAATCTTTGACCAGCGCCGTGAGTTCGCCCTTTGGCGTGAGACGATAGACTCCATTGAAGTCCATCTCTTTGCCTTCTTTTTGCTGCGGCAAACCGTAGGGCGGATCTGTAAAGTAGATGGAGCCGTCACGACCGAACGCCAGGTCGTTAGGACTGTTGAGCCGTTTGCCTTCGAATTTATCAACAAGCGTCGTGACTTTGCCGTCGGCTTCAGTGCGCGAGACGCGTCGCGCTTTATGTTCACAGGCCAGCAAGCTGCCCTTGGCGTCAATCGCCAGACCGTTCGCTTGTTCGCTTGGCTCGCGGAACACCGAAACGCCATCTTTCGGATGCCATTTCATAATCCGATTGCGAGGGATGTCGGTGAAGAGCAGATAGCCCTCTTTGCGCCACACCGGGCCTTCGATAAAACCGAAATCGCCAGCTATCTTTTCTACCTTCGCTCCCGGCGCAATGACGTTGGGCATTTCAGTTGTGGTGGCCGTTTGCGCCTGGCCTGCAACCAACGCGCTACTTTGCCTGAGGCCCGGAACGGTGAGCAAAAATGTGCAAAATAACAAGGCAAACAGGGTGATTTTCATGGGTCTTTTCTCTTGCGATTGATCTTGCGGTTTCACTTGCTGGGCGCGGGCGCGGCGGGCAGCATGTTGCGAATCGCCGTGATGCGCCACTCTTTGCCACTGCGCTTTAGCACAAACGTAGTCCACATACTTCGGGTTACACCTCCCGCAAGTCCTGTTAATTCGTAGCGTCCATCCGCGATGGCGACATCTGATGAAATGAAGCGGACGGATTCGACCGTGATCGTGCGTTTGCCGCCGGTGCTGCTAGAACTCGCCATTGTGCCGCGCACCACAGCTTCGCGGCCTTTGCGCCATTCGCCGGACGACACTAGCTGATCCGCATCGGCAGTAAATAACTGCTCGACGGCTTTGGGATCAATGCGCTCGCGGGCGTCCACATACTGCTTTACGACCTCACGAATTGGGGCATCGTCATTGCCGCCGGCATTTTTTTGCGTGAACCACGGGGCGAGGGAAAGGAGCAAAAACAGGATGGCAAATTGTATCTGCATAAGACCTCCAACCAGAGAATAAAGCGTTGCTTGGAACTGATTGCAATTGGGGTACAGCGAAACAGTGTAGTGCTGAGCTTAACCGCATCTCGCGCGTTGCGCAATCCTGCGCCATCGGCGCAGACCGCACGTAGTAGCAAATTTATTTGCGCTGGCTTTGTTTCCGCAACACAGCAAATAAATTTGCTACTACGTGAATGAGGGATTGCCCTTAACATTTCTTCAGACGCCTTGGTGTGGTTTAATGCCGACAAGAAACACTTTCAATTTTGGAGGATCAATACCATGAAGATTTTTGTTTTGCTTTCCCTCTTGCTACTTTCGCTCCCTGTCCTGGCGCAGACGACGCCCTCGGCAGCAGAGCAAATCGCGGCTTCCATCCTGGCGGCACCGGAAGAGTTGCGCGCGGGCGCAGCGGTGCTCGGCTACGGCGCGGACGGCAAGCTAACCGAACTGCGCAAAGGCACGGGCGACTTGATCTGCCTGGCCAGCGACCCGAAGGCCACACGCTTCAGCGTTTCCTGCTATCACAAAGACCTTGAACCTTACATGGCCAGAGGTCGGGAGTTGATCGCGCAGGGCATTACAGGCGGCGCACGCAACCAGGAGTATCGCTGGAAAGAGGTCAAAGAGGGGAAATTGAAGATGCCCAAAGAACCACGCATGCTCTATGTGCTGGCGGGCAAAAACTATGATGTGGCAAGTGGGAAGGTGGTGGACGGCGTGGTGCGTTGGGTTATCTATGTTCCGTTTGCGACAGCGGAATCTACGGGATTATCTACGAAATCCAAGCGGGGCGAGCCGTGGCTGATGGACGGCGGAACTCCAGGCGCGCACATTATGATCACGCCCGCAGCGCCTCCTCCGGCAGCGAAGTGAGATGGGTACGCTACGACGAGCAAGCTTCTTCCTCCTGATACCCGTGGTCGTCTGGCTGGTCAGCCTGTCTGTGGCGAGCGGACAGGCACCGGCAGATGGCTCTCGTGGTGCCCGCCTTTATTTGGCGCAATGCGCCATGTGCCACGGCCCGCAGGGCGAAGGTGGGAGCGGGCCTGCGTTGGCGCGTACAAAGCTGGCCCGCGCGCCGGACGATGATGCGCTCAGGAATGTGATTCGCGGTGGCATCGCAGGCACAGGGATGCCGGGGACGCGGCTGTTTGAAGCGGAACTCCGTGATCTGGCGGAACATGTGCGCAAGCTGGGGCAGGTGCCTCCCTTTGTCCTGCCGGGTGATCCCCAACGCGGCGCAGCAATTTACCAGACGAAAGGCGCTTGTGCTGATTGCCACACAATAGCTGGCCACGGCGGTGCGTTCGGTCCTGATTTGACAGCCATCGGCGCGAGCCGGAGTCCGCAACATTTGCGCGCCTCGCTCGTGCAACCTGCTGCCGACTTCCCGCGCGGGTTTGCATTTATTCGCGCTGTGATGCGTGACGGCAAGGTATTGACGGGCGTGCGCAGTCAACGAAGACACCTTCTCGATTCAATTGCGTGATGCAGCGGGAGCGGTTCATTCACTTTGGAAAGCCGAGCTACGCGAGTTTCGCAAGGACTTAAAGAAATCGCCGATGCTCTCTTACCGCAATCTGCTGACGCCAGCGGAACTAGATGACATGGTCGCCTATCTTGCCAGTCTCCAGGAGGCAAAATGAAACTCCTGCTGCTGCTGCTCGCCGCTTCCACGGTGCTGGCCCAGGTTCCGTACGAACGAATCCGCGATGCAAACCGCGAGCCGGGCAATTGGCTCACCTATTCGGGCAACTATGCCTCGCATCACTACTCGTCACTCAATCAAATTAATCGCACCAACGTGGCCCGGCTGAAAGTCGCGTGGATGTACCAGGTGCGCGGGCGGCAGCATTTCGAAACGACGCCGCTGGTATTCGACGGCGTAATGTACATCACCGATCCGCCGAGCGATGTAACGGCGCTCGACCTGCGCACGGGTCGCCCCATCTGGCATTATCGGCGCAACATTCCGCCGGGCGTGCCGGTTTGCTGCGGGCAAGTGAATCGCGGTGTCGCGGCGCTGGGCGATCAGATTTTCGTGAATACAATTGACGCTCATCTGGTAGCGCTGGACGCGAAAACAGGCCGCGTGCGCTGGGATGTGGAAGTCGCCGATTGGAAGCTCGCATATTCGATGACCGCCGCGCCATTAGCCATCAAAGACAAAATCATCGTCGGCATCGCGGGCGCAGAATACGGCGTGCGCGGCTTCCTGGATGCGTATGATCCCAAGACTGGCCAGCGTGTGTGGCGCTTCTGGACAACGCCGGGGCCAGGCGAGCCGGGCAACGACACGTGGTCGGGCGACAGTTGGAAGCAGGGCGGCGCTACCACCTGGGTGACAGGTTCTTACGATCCTGAATTGAATTTGCTGTATTGGGGCACGGGCAATCCGGGGCCGGATTATGATGGGTCGGTGCGGCTGGGCGACAATCTGTACTCGGATTGTGTGATTGCGATTGATGCCGATACGGGGCGCTTAAAATGGCATTTTCAGTTTGTGCCGCACGATGTGAATGACATGGACTCCAATCAGATTCCGGTGCTGCTGAATGCGAACTGGAAAGGACGCCCGCGCAAGTTGATGCTCTTTGCCAATCGCAATGCGTTTTACTATGTGCTGGATCGGGTGACAGGCGAGTTTCTTCAGGCCACTCAGTTCACGCGCCAGACCTGGGCGAAGGGGATCGATGCAAAGGGGCGTCCGATTCCGAATCCCGCCACCGCACCCAGCGAAACCGGCGCGCTTGTGTACCCCGATGATGACGGCACCGCGAACTGGTTCAGCCCAAGCTACAGTCCGCGCACGAACCTTTTCTATCAAAACGTCCGTGAAAAAGGCGGCATCTATTTCAAGACAAGCGTCGAGTTTCAGCCCGGTCGCTTGTATCTCGGCGCGGTCAAGCGAGACATCACCACCGAAGAGCCATACGGCACGTTACGCGCCCTGCATCCGCTGACAGGTGAATTGGCTTGGAAGTTTAATCTGCAATCACCGCCCTGGTGCGGGTTGCTTTCCACCGCGGGCGATCTGGTGTTTTCGGGAACGATGGAAGGCGACTTCTTTGCGCTTGATGCGGTGCACGGTAAGGTGCTATGGCGCTTCCAGACCGGAGGCGAAATCTGGTCGAATCCGATCTCCTATCAATTTGAGGGGAAGCAGTATGTGAGTGTAGCTTCCGGCAGCAGCCTCCTGGTCTTCGCTCTCGAAGTACCCGTGCAAAAACCGAAGTAGCCGATGGTTTGGTAGCTGCGTTTACTTCATAACAGCTGCAAAAACGCGAACCTTTCCGCTTATTTCCCGCGCTGCTTGCTCAAAAGTTGAGCATCTGTCCTTCCAACCCGTGCGCGGTTTGAGAACCCGAATAGTTGCTCCTGGCCTTATCGAACACCTGCGCATTTCTCAAAAAAGAATCGAAGGCAGAAATACGCCCCTTGGTTCATTGTATAAACCCCAGCTCATCAGCGTCAGCGGCTGTACTACGCGCAACCCTTTATTCAAGCACCACCGCAGCAATTCGCTATTGCGTGTTGGCAGCAGAAACCCCGGGCCTGCGAAGCTTGGGGCCGCGCCGATGAGGGCTTTCAGGTCTTCGTTGCCCTCGCCCACCGCATGTCCGAAGAAACCAAGCAAGGTAGCATAGCCTGTGATGTGACCATTATGCTCGACCACCGTAGCCGTCCCGGATTTGATAGCAGCGCAGAGTTCTGACCCACGGTCAAAGCCATGAACCTTGCGACACAACTGATTGCAGGCAGCTATATCGCCTTCCTTCGCCGTGCGAACCGTATGGCCGGGGATTTCTAAACCAAGGGCAGCGCCTTGCAAGTTCGACAGCGGTTCGCGCGTGTCGAAGCCGAGTTTGGTGTACAGCGACAGCGAGCGATTGTGATAAGCAGCCTGGACTAACCTGATGCCCGCAATACGGCGCTCCTCGGCCCGCTGTAGCACGTCTTCCATCAGGCGTTTTCCAACGGCGAGATTCTGTACTGTCGGGGCAATCGTGATCGGGCCGACCCCGGCGATTACCGCGTTCTCCCAGAGGAAATTGCTGCCGACGACGCGCCCGTCAACTTCTGCGACCACGGAATAGACATCATTGTGTGCGAGCAGGTGCGACAACAAGCCGACTGCCGCTGCCGGAGCCGGGAAATCAGGTGGGAAATTATGTTGAGCGGCAATTGCCTTGAATGCTTCGTAGCAGATTGCGCCGCCAACCTCGGCATCTTCTGGTCTACCAGTCCGTAAAACAACTTTCATAGAAATAGCCTCCATATCTATCAACCTTATTTTCAGCAACATTCATGCAGCATTGGCAACAAGCTCTGTCGCACTGATGAGCCGCGCGACATTCTCTGGCGAGTAAAATTCCTGCACTGGCACTGAACCGGCCAGGACTCCGAAGAAGCGGTTTGTCTCAACTTGATTCCACCTGAGCGCGGTCAGGAGTTGCTGCATTTCTGGCGGTGGAGGATCAAGGGTCGCCAACTCACTGTTGTATTCATAAAGGGGCAGCATCTTCTGGTTACGCTTTTGCTCATAAAGCGCGAGCGCATGCTCCATCTGCATCCGTCCTGAAAACGCCTGGTCGAGCGCTTCCGTCAGCAATTCGGCGCTCTGAAAGCTGTTCGTTATCCCTTGCGCTCCCACGGGGTCTTTATGGTAGCCCGCATCGCCCACCAGCGCCCAGCCCGACCCATAAGGTTTGCGGAAGAAGTTCGGGATGTCGCCTGTGCCATAAAATCTTTCTTCCCGCCGCCCGGCGTGCAGCCGCTCGGCAAACTGTGGCACGTGTCGCTCAATCTCTTGCATGAAATTGCCTTCAACATCAGCTTTAACCCGCTCAAATTCCTGCCGCGGCCACAGGACAGTAACCATCAGGATACCATCGTTGGTGGGTGCTCCAACAATCATCCGGCGGTCTCTCGGATAAAGTTCGGCAAGCCCCTGCGAAACGCCGCTCCAATAGGAGTAATAGTTGCAAGTGTAGGTGGGCCGCACGTGGTACATCAGCGGTTGCAAAGTGCGTGCAACCAGCGAGCGCATGCCATCCGCACCGATAGTAATGCGCGCTTTTTCTGTCACTGTCGTTCCACTTTTCGTTTGTCCTTTAATGCCAGTAACGCGCCCGTCCGCGATCATGATCCTCTTGCACCGAAAACCCCTCGCGCACTTCTGCACCGGCCTCAACGGCAGCGTCCACCAGAATTTTATCGAGCACTTTGCGGCGCGGTGCATAAGCTTCGCGACACCCGTCTACCGGCGGCGGCGAGCCTTTTAAGGCGAAGTCTCCTGTCTCAAACTTCACCTTGCGAATGGGCGGGCTGTTAGTGAAGCGAACGCGGTCAAGCAGCCCCCAGCGTTGCAGATGAGCCACGCCTGCCTGATGAATATAGTGACTGGAAAGGGTATCACTCGGAAAAGTGGCACGATCAAGGAGCAATGTGCGGTAGCCTTTGCGAGCCAGCAACATAGCCGTCGGAGAACCAGCACAGCGTGCGCCGATGATGATGGCATCGTACATATCAGACCTCTCAAAAACTTAGAACACCCGACAAAGCGATCCCCAATCCTTCAGGGATTTTTTGCCCGGCAATAACTTATGCAGGCAATGCCAGCAAGCATTGTCCGAAGTTTCGTCTACCTCATAACGCGAAAAAGCCGGGAGATTTTACTCAGTGCTCTTGAGAAATTTTCCCGAAGATATTGGTTGCAGCCGAAGATCGCGGGCGCAGGCCTCGTAGCTTAACTTTATGATAGCGGAATGTGCTGCCAGATTTCCTGCCTACTTGAATTGAATGGTGACTGGATTCACTTTGTGGTCATCTACCATCAACACGATATTGACCTCGCCGCGTCCATTTAATTCGCGCGGCAACGCAAGTGTGACCTGATCCAGCCCCGCATATTCGCGTTGCCCTCCGGCATAGACGACTTCAACCGCTAAGCCGCCGATGCTTGCATCCACGGTTGATTGCGGATTGCGACGCAGCCCCGTGCCGAAGAGGAGGAGAAAGACGTGATCCTTCTCAGCCGTGAGATCAATCGGTGCGGAGACGAATTTGTTTTGTACCGCATCGAACTGTGCGACAGACTCGTATTGCCGCGCACCATCTTCTTTAATCCGCAGGACAAGGGCTGCTGGAACGCCTTTGCCATCGGCATTCGCCGTGAACAATCCCGGCGCGATATGCAGCACCTGCGTCCATTCGTTCACTGCTGCGCCGTTGGCATTAGTGACAACCACGGAAGCCGGGCCAGTTTCGGTGCCGCGTGGGAGCAGGTAATTGATCTGCGTCGGTGAAACGAAAAAGAGTGGTGCGAAGCGTTCAACTCCCAAGCTGTCCGTAATCTTCACGTGCGTTCCGGCTAACACAGTGGGCAGCGGCAATTGCGTAGCCGTTTCAGTCGCCAGCGCCAGGTTGGAGCCGAATGCAGAAACAATCGCTTCTTGCGCCAGCCCGGCTTGCCTGTAACTGGCCGCTGAGACGCTGGTCAGTTGGTCATTAGCAACAGGCGGCGTGATTTCTTTGAGCAGGCGTGAAGACCAGGGGCACCAGATATTTCCGGGCAGGAATGCGCCTCCGGCTTCGTCCAGATGCGTCTCGACATAGGCGACGCTGCCGTCGCAAACTTCCATCGCAACGCTGAAGAATTCAATCGTTTGCGGATCGAAATGAAAGCTCCAGGGCGGATTGTAGGCGGCTCGTTGTTTGACGATTTTGCCGATGATCTGCCGCAACTGCGTTTCTTTGCCGCTGAGGATGTCACGCGCTTTTTGAATCTTCGCCGGATCGGTTAGCTTAATAACGAATTGATCGCGGCGCGGCGGCACATCAAGCACGAAATAGGCTTCGACCTGGGCCGCTTCGGCTAATTGCGGTCGTAGATAAGGCAGCATTGCCGCACCGCCTAACAGCATCGCAAGTGCGATTATCAGCCCGAAGCTAGGATTGGAAAGCCAGTTGATCCTGGTCAGTTGAGATTTGGTCATATTCTCTCCGTTCAGCCGATTGCGTCTTTTGGAAGGCGACCAAGGCGAGCACTCACATACTGATATTCGTACGTGGTGAGTTCATACGGATTGCCGTACGGGTCGCAGAAATAAACTGAGAACGATCTGTCGTGATCTACAATATTGTCCCCTGTGATGCGATTACCGCTGTGATCAAACACTGCGCGCTCTTCCAATCCGGCGAGAAAGGCCATGAACGCTGCGCCGCTGACGCGGAAGGCAATTGTGTTGCTGGTCGCACCGCTTTGAGCGCGCTGAAAAAGAGCCAGACTGGTGTTGCCGCCATCGCTGGAAATGGTGAGAGGGCCGCCGCTCATGGCCCAATCCTGATGTTCGACTAAAATCTCCAGACCCAATATCTCCTGGTACCAGACAGCCGCCTCGTATTGGTCAGGAACGAAAACGTGAATGTGATCAATTTGTTCGACGCTGAACTTTTTCTGCTCCATAAAACTCCTCCAATAGTTCTTGCTGCCTATGCTGCGTCCTCCTTCAGGGCTGGTTTTAGCGGCGGTTGCCTCTCTCTGAGGCCTCCTCTAAAATCAGTTCAGTATCTGCGCATCGCTTAACGCTCGACACCGCTATGTCACGCGCTGAAGAATACAGCGTCTGCGCGGAGAAGTAATAAAGGGGCGCTGATAAAAACCTTATGAAATTCTTATGATCGTCTTAAAAGAAGCGATGCGTATGTATGAGTTCAACTCCTTCCGACTTGACCCGGCTGAGCGGTTGCTACTGCACGATGGCGTCCGGGTGCAACTCTCACCAAAAGCTTTTGAGACGCTTGTGCTGCTAGTTGAAAACAGCGGGCGTATGGTTGGTAAGGAGATATTCTTTGCCACCATCTGGCCTGACACCATCGTCGAGGAGGGCAGCCTGACAGTCGTCATCTCGATGCTCAGAAAAGCGCTTGGCGAAGGCAAGGACGGATTGAAATATATCGAAACCGTTTCCAAACGTGGCTATCGCTTTCTGGCAGACGTCAGGGAAGTGAGAAGTGAAAACAAAAAGGAAGCAACGGTCAGGGCTGAGGATTGTGCAGAATATGATGTGACGAGATCAGGTTCCACAATGCGCTCCATCGCGGTATTGCCGTTCAAGGCGCTGGGAGCAGCAACTCCCAACCAATATCTGCAAATGGGGCTGGCCGATGCCATCATCACCCGGCTAAGCAATATCAGACAGTTTATTGTGCGCCCCACCAGCGCGGTGGCACGCTATGAAGGCACACGCACAGACGGCTTCACTGCCGGGCGCGAACTCGCCGTGGATTGTGTCCTTGATGGTTACGTCCAACAGGCAAATGATCGAATCAGAGTTACCGTGCAACTGGTCAGAACGTATGATGGCTCGCCGATCTGGGCCGAGCGGTTTGACGAAGAATTTACGGACATTTTTGCTGTTGAAGACTCGCTCTCTGAACGCGTCGCGGTGACATTGCTCAAACACCTGTCACTTTGCAAATTAAATGGCGTAAACCTTTGCACGCTATTTGGCGTACTCTTCGAGTATGCACCATCTCGTGGGACTTACGGAAGCGGCTCGCAGCCTCGCCCTGGATCGCTTTCGTTTGTTGCAACCCCACTTGGAAGATAACCGCCCGCTGAAGTTGGTTGCAGCGGCGGCGGGCATCCCGTTCCGTACCGCGCAACGTTGGGTGGCGCTGTATCAGCAGTTCGGATTGGCCGCCCTGGCGCGGAAGAAACGAACGGATACGGGCGAGCGCCGGGCGGTTTCCAGCCAGCTCAAGGATGCGATTGAAGGCCTCGCGCTACAAAAGCCACCGCTGCCTGTCACCGTCATTTGTCGCCAAGTCCGGCGCTTGGCGCAAGACCTGGGCGAGGAGCCGCCGAGCTATTGGGTGGTTTATCGCATTGTCTCCGGCTTGCCCACTGATCTTGTCACCTTGGCTCAGCAAGGCAGTAAGGCCTACAGCGAAACCTTCGAATTGATTCATCGGCGTGAGGCTGACGGGCCCAATGCCATGTGGCAAGCCGATCACACACCTCTCGATATTCTCCTGATTCGATCCGATGGTCCAGTGTCCAAGCCTTGGCTCTCGGTCGTCATTGATGACTATAGCCGGGCCGTGGCGGGATACTTTCTTGGCTTTGAAGCCCCATCCGCCCTGCATACGTCCTTAGCCTTGCGGCAAGCCATCTGGCGGAAGGATGACCCGCGTTGGATCGTGTGCGGTATTCCCGAAGTTCTCTATACGGACAATGGAAGCGACTTCACCTCCCGCCATTTGGAACAGGTCAGCGCAGATTTGAAAATTCGGTTGGTCTTTTCCCTGCCCGGTAAACCCAGAGGGCGAGGCCGGATCGAACGCTTCTTCTTAACCGTGAATGAGATGCTCTTGTGTGAGTTGGATGGCTACGCCCCAGCAGGTGGCGCGGTGCGCGGCAAGCCCACGCTCACGTTGGCAGCCTTCGAGGCCCGGTTCCGTACTTTTCTGCTCGACGTCTACCACCTTCGTGCCTGTGCCGAAACAAAAACACCACCTGCCGCCCGCTGGGAAGCCAATGGCTTCCTGCCACGCATGCCGGACTCATTGGAGCAACTGGACTTGTTGCTGATTCAAGTGGCCAGGGCGCGCCAAGTACGAGCCGATGGCATTCACTTCCAAAACCTCCGCTACCTTTCGACCACGCTCGCGGCCTACGTGGGAGAAACGGTGACACTGCGGTTTGACCCAAGAGATATGGCCGAAATCCGCGTCTTTTACCAAGACAAGTTCTTGTGCCAGGCCGTCTGCGCGGAACTCGCGGGTGCGACGGTGCCGCTGCGCGAGATTCTCCGGGCCCGCAATGGACGCCGACGAGAGTTGCGCGGCGTCCTGCGGGAGCGGCAACTCGCAGTCGATTCGCTGCTCGACCTGAAGCGCGGCGGAGAAGTCATCAGGGAGCAAGAAGATGAGCCACCAAAACCAGCCGACCAGCCCGCCACAAAACCAGCAGCTCCCGCTCTCAAGCGCTATCGGAACGAGTAGCGCGCCCCGCTCACTGCTCATGGAAACACTGGAACACCGGCGGTTCGCCGAGTTCTGCGAGGCCTGCCGTCGTTACGGCTACATCGGTCTTTGCTATGGCTCGCCGGGCGTAGGCAAGACGCTTTCGGCCAGGACTTATAGTCGTTGGGAGCAGGTGAAAGAATCAGACCGCTGGGGTGCGGGGCCTGCCCACAGTCCCACGCTCGACACGGTTTTCTACACGCCTTCCGTGGTCAATGCGCCCGGCAGTATTGCGTCCGACATCAAGCGAGCCCGCGACACGCTCCAGGATTTGGCCCGCCGCCCCTTACGACTGGAAAAGGAAGAAAAGCTGGCCGCCATCCGGCAGCGGGATGAAGAGCACCAAGCCACGCTGCTGTACACCCATGACTGGTTAACAGAACCTTTTCCAGAGCTTCATCCGACGTATGGCGAGGTGGCCAAGGAGTACATTGTGCATGACGTGCAACTCCGTGACCCAACAACGCTCATTCTCATTGATGAGGCGGACCGCCTTCGCATGGCCAGCCTTGAACAGGTGCGCGCTATCTTTGACGCCGGAGAGATTGGCTTGATCCTGATTGGCATGCCGGGACTGGAGAAACGGTTGGCACGCTATCCGCAGTTCTATTCCCGCATCGGATTCGTCCACGAGTTTCGGCCCTTGGGCGCGGTGGAGATGCGTCAACTGCTGGCGCAAGCCTGGACACCGCCGGGCGTGCAACTTCCGCCGCAGCCTTGGGACCAGGAAACAGTTGCGGCGATCATTCGCATCACAGGCGGGAACTTCCGATTGCTCAACCGCCTGCTGACCCAGATGGAACGAATTCTCGAAATCAACGAGCTACGAGAAGTAAGCAAAGTGGTGGTGGAGGCGGCGCGGGAAAGTCTGGTCATCGGGCAAGTCTAGTGGCAGTCAAAGGCTTGCGCAAACGAGCGGGTTTGCAATCCTCTATCTACAGTGAATCATTTCATCGCCTCTTTTGTGACCCCTTCCTCAAAAAAGGTCCGAACTATTGTTGTCAAGAAGTTTTTCTTTTTCCATCTCTGTGGTAGGTTCTATCTTGAGCAGTTGGACATTTTAGTTGATTCATTTATTGCGAACGAGTCTACCCCTGATTTCTCAAACGCTTAATCTATGACCGTGCGCTACCGCGTTCAACGGCACAAACGTCACCCGATAGCGCACGGTATCTCACCGTATGAATCACAGTCAGTAACTCACTTGAGTCCAAACCCCCTGTGCGCCCTGCTTGCGATGAATAACGGCAGTCTTACGGGATATCGCCGCACGGTCATCATTTGTGCGGTTAACTACGATAGGTGAACAGCACAGTATGAAGAAAATACGAGAAGGAAATAATCTATGAAAAAAACTATGTTTTTAATGATGTTGGTTGGGCTGGTGCTTGTCCTCCCTGACAGTGCTTCGACCCAGAATTCGCAAAACGTTTGCTCAAAAGAAGTGGACGGCAGAAAAGTAGATTTTAAGGTCGTCAATAGAACGGACAAGCCTTTTACCGTCAATTTTGTTGATCACAAATGTAAGGAAGGAAGTTCAAATAAACAGATTGCCGCAGGCGCAACCACTGACATCTTCGGATTCAACGGTCACGTTTTTCGCGTTCGTGAAGTCGGTACCAATAAGCTTCTTAAAGAGATCGTCGCCAATCCGTCTAACCCAACTCAGTTCGTAATTGGATCTGCTACGCCAAATAATGCGCCCACTAGTGCTACTGCTGCTAAACCGCAGCCCAATGCCGTTGGCAGTCAGCCGTCCAATGCGGTGATGGCGACAAAGTTTCCATGCCTGTCCGAACCGGACTCAAGCGGGGCGTGAAATACCCGTCGTCAGCAGGCCATCACATTCTCACTTTCGCCGCCGACGGCAATGTGGTGGTCGCAACCAAAGATGGTGGATTTGTTTGGGGTCTCAATGATCAAACAAAAAACTACGCACAGTCTGATCGCGTCGAAGTTACACCGGAAGGCAGGCTTGCCGTTTATGACGCGAAAGGAAAAGTTGTTTGGACAACTCCAGGTAAGCCCGATGCCAACGCGAAGCTAAACCTGACGTTTGGCGGGGCGCTTCAGTTGGTTTCCGCCACTGGCGAGATTCTGTGGTCTAGTGACGGGAATCTCGCTCCGAGCCTCAGAGTATTCATTGATAAGCCTAGTGCGAAGCCCTGCACTCCTGAATCCGGCTGGGTAAAGTGCCTGGAACTGCCCGACCCTACCATCAAAATTATGGGTTCAAGAGCCGTTACCCAATCGGCCATGAACGGCGTGGCAAACATCTATACCGAAATTACCAAGCGGTTTGGCGCCAAATATCCAAAAAGTCAATTCAATGGTTTTAAGGTATACCTGACCAACGGGGAACCCTGGTCGGAGTTGCGCAAACTGAGTGCCATCGCGACACGTCCAGAAAAACCGTATGAAACGAGCGACGATTTCTATCGGGGATTTGGCGGTCCCGAGACTTTGTGGATTACCGAACAAATGATTTGCAAACAGGGCGTTAAAACCAGAAATGAGACCGGTATCATACGGGATAACGACGTCAGAACATTAGATCAAGTGGTCCATGAATTTGCGCACTCCGTAGATTTCAAATACATACCGGATCAGACACTAAATCTTTTCGCCCCCCTCAGTTCCTCAGGTGTGGAGGGGTTCGCCCGAGGTGTCCAAGGCTGGTTTGGGGGCTCCTGGCGCTACCTTTACCCCGGCACAAGAGGGAGTGCTGAAAGGCCTCTTTACTTCCAGAGCGACATTCTCGTGCGAAGGCTACCGACCATAACCGTTGGGCAAGACAATAACCAGAAAGATTTGTGAGGAACCAAACTATGAAAAAGCTAGCGTCAGTAATGATGTTGTTGGGGCTGATGATTGCCGCCGCCAACAGTCTTTCAGCGCAGAATACCTGCTCAAAAGATGTAGACGGCAAAAAGGTGAATTTTAAGGTTGTCAATAATACGAACAAGCCTCTCGTCGTCAATTTTGTTGATCACAAATGTAAGGAAGGAAGTTCAAATCAACCGACCGCGCCATCATTGGCGCGCTGGAGTCCGCCGCTCTCCCCAACCCAAGCTCGCCATGGCGAGAGGTGGATCTGCTGGTGCTGCGCTCTGATGGAGTCCAGTCGCCTAATCTGAGGTTCAGCGAGGCCGTGCCGCTGGTGGATCAATTAAAGGCCCGCCAACTCAAGCTCGCCGAACAGACGCGCGCGGGTGTGTACTTCCCTGCCATGCAAGTGCCGGTTGATCTTGCCGCTTTCCGCGATGGTATGTTGAAGCTCGGGAACTTGGGACGGAACAATCCCGATTTCCGTAAAGGCAATCGGTATGCGGCAGATTTTAGAGGCGAGAACGCGGTGACCGATAGAGGCCGCGAAAAGATCTTCAAGCATAACCCGTCAGCGCCCTACTTCAAGGAGCTAACGCTCAACAAGCAACTAAATGATGCCTGCCAGTTTCAGGCCGAGTATCAAGCGAGCATTGGCAAATCAACTCATGACGGTCCGCCCAATCACAATGGCGCTAACCTGAGCACCTTTGACCTACGCCTGAAACACTTCGCCCTCAACGTGGGAACTGCTGGCGAGGGCGCTGGCGGCCCCGCTTCGGCGTTCGATTACCCTGAAAGTTGGATGAAAAGCGAGACGCACTATCGCCCCTGGTTCAACATCGGCGCTGACGTTCGCACGGTTGGACTTGGGGCGGCCAAAGGTCGTGATGGCAAATGGTACTTTTGCATGATCGGAGGCACGGTCACACCTGGAGCCCCGTAACGAAGGCGACGAAGGCCTACGACTTACAGCGGTTTCGACTTGAGTGTTCAGGAGAAAAAGAATTCATTTTGACGGAACCCAGATTTCATCGGACTAACGAAATTTGTGAATTTTAGAGACACTGAACACTCAATCTGAAACCGCTGTAGGTGTGTAGAAATAGGGTAAAACCCAACAAAGATACTGCTGGCGAACTCTTTATCAGGAACGCGTGGCTGCAAGGTTGACAGAAAAAGTAATGCCCGCCACAGTATGCTTCGACGTCCAGATCATCACTTTTTTTCCATCCTATGTCGGCTAGACCCTAGCATTGCATAAAGGTGTCGCCAATCGAAATGCTTGTGCAACACCTTTTTGCAACGCGAAAACGCTGGCCACTCAGTGGCGGGGCGGCTTGTTGCAAAACTGCCGTTTGTGCATCCCTTCTGCTGCGCCAAATAGCGTGCAAAAAAGTGCGCCAAATAAAATGTAAAATGACAAACACCTCACCGGCGCGGAAAAACAGCGCCCCCACCGGCGCGGAAAAACAGCGCCTCACCAAACGCCACACAATTAACCCGGAGGCCTATCAGGCCTATCTGAAAGGTCGTTATTTCTGGAATAAATATTCCGAAGAGGGCGTCGAGAAAGCCTTCACGTGGTTTCGGCAGGCGCTGCAATTTGATCCCGGCTACGCGCTAGCACAAGCAGGGTTGGCCGACTGTTATAACTGGCGGGGCATTTGGGGTGTGGCGCTGCCCAAGGAGGCGTTTACGAAGGCTAGAGACGCGGCGCGCGCGGCCCTGCACCTGGACGATACGTTAGCCGAAGCGCATACGTCGCTTGCCTTTGCCGAATGGACAGCCGATTGGAACTGGGCGAAAGCCGCTGCCCGCTTCAAACACGCTGTCGAATTGAATCCGAGCTACAGCAACGCGTGGCGCTGGTATTCAACTGTTTTCGGCGCGCAGGGCAAGTTTGATGAATCCCTGAAGTTGCTGGAACGTGCGCGCGAAATAGACCCCGTGTCTCCGCTCGTCAATCTGACAATGTGGCAGCAATTTTATTGTGCCCGGCGGCAGGCACGGTGCAGCGCGTCATCGCTTAATTGCTCAGCCGATACAGATGCGTTTGGCTACGGACGAAGAGGGAGCCGCTTGCAACTGCCATCGAAGCCAGCGTTGCTCCATCGAGTTGATTCTTGGCCAGTGTTTTGAATTCTTTGCCCGGCGCAATCACAACCGATTCGCCCTCTTCGCTGAGGAAGTAAATCCGTCCGTCGGCAAAGAGGGGTGACGCCGAGTGGTTGCCGCCTAAACGGACTTGCCAATGTTGGGTGCCGGTCTTGGCGTCCACACAAGTGGCGATACCGTTGTCACTGACGAAATACAACTCGTCGCCTATCAGCAGCGGCGAGGGGGTGAGCGAGACGCCGCGCTTGAGCGACCAGGCGATATGTGATTTCGTCACGTCGCCGCGTCCATCCACGCGCACTGCGAGCAAGGTCGGTTGCATAAATCCCGTACAAATGAAAACCAGGCCGTGTCCAAACACCGGACGCGGCACATTAGAAAATCCATCGCCGTACGACACATTCCAAAGCTCCTTGCCCGTGCGCGGCTCATACGCAAAGGCACGAAAAGCGCCGGGACTGATGAGTTGATCGCCTGCGGGCAAGCGCACAATCAGCGGTGTAGCGTAGGCCTGTGCGCCCTGCCGATTCTTGCGCCAGCGCACTTTGCCAGTCAGCTTGTCCAGCGCCACGACAAACTGCTCGCGCTGCCCATCGCAATTCACCAGCAACAGGTTCTCGTAAAGCACCGGCGAGCCACCCGTGCCGTGTTGCCCGTTGTCGTATTCCAGCTTGGTCTTCCAGACGATTTCGCCCGCTTGCGTGAGACAAGCCGTGCCGAGCGCGCCAAAGTGCAAATAGATTTTGTCGCCTTCAAGAATGGGGGTCGGCGACGCATGCGAGTTCTTGGCGTGTGCTTGTGCGGCTGATTGCAGGCGAAAGACTTCGATGTTTTGCTGGATGGTGCCTGTGTTGCGATCCACACAGAGGGCGCGCAGCGATTTGCCTTCTTCAGTGGCGGTTGTCAGCCAGATGCGATTGCCCTGAATCGCAGGCGAAGACCAGCCTTTGCCGGGAATCGCCACTTTCCATTTGACGTTTTTGGTTTCACTCCAGGTCAGCGGTAGCCCACGTTCTCTCGAATGTCCTTGCCCGGAGGGACCGCGAAACTCTGGCCAGTCCTGCGCCGTGATGGGCAGGGAGAGAAATAGAAGAAGGATGATTTTCATGGCAGCAATCCTATCAGCAAGACACCAGACTGCAAACACCTTGGGACTCTTTGTCTGGCCTGGACGATGTCCGGCGTCGCATTCGCTTTTGTGGCTGCAACCCGGCTCTCTCATCTGCGACCCTGCCCTCCACCAATTTCTTTCTCGGTGGAAACCAGTACGGCCAGGTCGCGGAAATGCTCTTCCGAAAATGGTGCGCGTAATTGCACGCTGTGGCGGCTCAATAGCCACAGTTCGGGTAGCACTTCAGCAATCAATTGGCCGTCCACAAAAACACGCACCAACGCGCTCTCTGAGACGACAATAGCGATGGCTTGTGTTGCGCGCGAGATAGAGGCTGCCGCAAAGTGACGGCTGCCAAGTCCCAATGGCAGCTTGACATCTGAGGCGGTCGCATCCAAATAGCGGCACGCGGAGACGACCAGCCCCGCGTCCGAGATCACGAATGCGCCATCCAATTGCGCCAGTTCCTTGAGTGTGCCACGCAGGTTTGCGTCCGTGATATAGCGCACCTCTTCCGGGTGTCCAGCCAGCGGATCAAGAATAAGAGAACGCGAGCGTTGTAAGATTGCCTCCGCATCGCCGAGGGTAAAGATCGTGCCGATCCGATGGCCTTCGCGACCCTCGCGCGCGATTTCAACTGCCAGTTCAATAGTTGGTTCCAGGATATGTTGGCAACGCCCATTTGTGCGGGCTTGAATAGTCTCAAACATACTTCATCCGTTTTATGTAGCGGCCTTACGCACCGCCCAACGACTGTTTGCGGGTATTTTCTTCGTCCTGAAATCGCACTTTCTACAACACCGGTGTTAAGCGAATTATTGGCACACACTGTTCCGTTTTAGCTACAGTGTACATCTCCTATCCACGGCTGAAAAAGGGGAAGGCGTGGGGCATTTTTCCCGTTTCTCTGTAACAAACCTGTTACTTCGTTTCAGCTTTGGCATCTGGCTAAGCTTACTTACGAAAATGCTTCCTGTCTACGCCCACACTGCCGTTGCTTTTGGCACATTACTTGCTGATAACTGAAATACAAGGATTTTAATTAACTGAGAGGAGATGCTTATGACAGCAGCAACCACTAAGGCAAAAATCCCCGACTGGCTTTCGGCTAGAAATGAAGCGTTACGACAAGCATTCGAGCGCGCGCTGGCCCGACGTAATTTCGTGCACGCCATCAGCATAGCGCAGGAACTCAACCTGCCCGAAGAGCGCATCAGGAATTTACAGCATGCTGCTTTTCGCCAGTTTGTGATGGAGTATCAAAACTTTGATGGCGCAGTTCAGTTGATCGCTGAATATGGGATTACGGCGGCAGCACTGGACGAACTGTCTGCCGAGCTAGCCCAATATCCTGAATTGCAACTGCGCTCAACGCTGAGTTGGCAATTTGGCCAGCCATCCTACTTGAGCGTAGCCGAACAGATCCGCCGCTTTTGCCAGCGCGCGAGTCAGACTTTGCAAGCCCGTACATCACGACGACACTGGCGGAAGTCCTGGCAGCAGTTGAAGTCCACCATTCGCTCCTGGTTCGACGATTTATTTACACCGCGGCGTGGCGGGTTTTCACCCGGCGGCCCGGCGTATGTCTAAGGCCTGCCCGGCCAGGCCAGTTGCTGGCGTGCATTCTGCAATGACAAGCCTCTTGCAATGCCGTCATTAGAGAGGAGAAACAACATGAATATTACGACTATTTCGCGGCTGCCTGCGGTGGGACAGCCGCGAATCTTGTACAGCTTAATTGGCGTCGGGCTGCTCCTGCTAGGGGTGCTTTCCGGTGCCGCAATGAATGCCAAAGGCTGGTTGCCTTTCGGTGGAGGCAATGGCAACCAAGTCCCAATTTATCTCGCTGCTGATCAGCGCGTGACTGAACAGGTCACGCTTAACACCGGATTTGCCGCGGTGGCAAAGGCTGTTACGCCAGCCGTTGTGACCGTGCAGATATCCAGCCGGACGAGGCCGCAACAGATTCCTTTTTTCGATGATCCGTTCGGCCCCTTTGGGCTAGACCCTTTCCGCGATTTCTTCCGCCGCAATCAGCCCGATGAGGACGAGCAGCAGACACCACGCCGCTCAACACCCAGGCCACGCCAAACGCCTGGAAATCGTGACCGCCTGCAACCGAGCGGACTCGGCTCTGGTGTTCTCGTCAGCCCCGACGGCTACATCCTGACCAATAATCACGTCGTAGATGGGGCAGAGAAAGTCGAAGTGACATTAAATGACCGTCGTACTTTCACGGCCAAGATAGTCGGTGCTGACCCGCCAAGCGATGTTGCTGTGCTAAAAATTGACGGCTCGAATTTCCCAACGCTCCCGCTCGGTGATTCCAACATAGTCGAAGTCGGAGATGTCGTCCTTGCTGTTGGCAACCCGCTGGGCGTTGGGCAGACCGTAACGATGGGCATCATTAGTGCCAAAGGACGTTCGACGCGCGCCAGCTTTGGCAGTGGAAGTTATGAAGATTTCCTGCAAACTGATGCCTCAATCAATCGTGGTAATTCGGGGGGCGCGCTCGTTAGCCTCAAAGGCGAACTAATTGGCATCCCGTCACAGATTCTTTCTCAGACAGGCGGTAGTATTGGCATCGGTTTCGCCATTCCTACCACGATGGCACGTAACGTGATGGATCAACTGCTGAAAGGCGGCAAGGTGCAGCGTGGCAAATTGGGTGTGACCGTGGCCGACTTGACGCAGGATTTGGCTGCGCAGTTCAACTTCAAAGGCACACAAGGTGCGTTGGTGCAAGAGGTGGAACCAGGGCAATCGGCGGAGCGCGCAGGCGTCAAGGCGGGTGATATTATCACCGAGTTTCAGGGACAGCGCATTGAAGATTCGGTGCGCTTGCGCAACTTAGTAGCGCAGACTGCGCCTGGTGCAACCGTTAAGTTCAAAGCCTGGCGTGACGGCACGGAACGCGAGTTGACAGCAACGCTGGCGGAGATGGATTTGAAAGCTACCAGCACGGGTGGAAACAAAGGCGAGGCCAGCCCCGCTGGCAGTGCGCTCTCTGGCGTTCGTGTCGAGAACCTGACGGCTGAAACGGCACGTCGCTTGAACCTGTCACCCACCGTGCGCGGTGTGGTGGTTACCGAAGTTGAGGCAGACAGCAGTGCCGCCGAAGCGGGCTTGCAAAGGGGTGATGTGGTTGAAGAGGTCAATCGCAAGCCAATTGCTAATGCCAGCGAATTTAATGCAGCACTAGAAACCGCTGGGAAGAAAAATGTGCTGTTACGGATACGACGTCTTGAGGGAGCGCGTTTTATTGTCGTTAAGCCGCGAGAATAAAACCTTTGGTAGGAGGTTGTGTGGTAAGCGGCAACCGCGGAGAATCGCTTACCACACGACATTTTTATTAAGTGTCATCATTCCTGACTAATTCTCAGGATAATACAATTTCTTATGCGAGAACTAGGGGCTGAAAACCACCATGTGCCCTTCGTCTCATCAAATATGCGGTGTGGAGAGCGGAGTCTCAGGATGAGAAGCTTATCAATTGTAGGAAATCTCACTGTGCAACGTTTACTTGCGCGGGTCGCAGTAGCTCCTTGCCCCAACAATAACCGCGCTGGAGTTCATTCAGAATAATGCCTGACTCAATACCAGGGCGTGCAACTACCTCACTCGCTTCATGTCGCGTTGGGTCAAAACGCTGTCCGACGCTTTCAAAGGCAGTTACTCCATGCGTGGCTAACAAGCCTGCCAGCCGCCGGTAAATTGCCTGCACTCCTTCAATGATGGTCTGCGGTTCAGATTGAGAATATGCGAGCGCTCGCTCGAAATCGTCCAGCACGCTGACCACTCCTAGCAACAGGTCGCGCTTGCCCGCCTGTACGGCTTGTGTGCGGTCGCGCTCAGTGCGCCGATGGTAGTTGGCAAAGTCGGCCAAATTGCGGATGTACATTTCATGTTCGCGTTGCAGTTCTGCTTTGAGCTGCGTATTTTCTTCTTGCAAGCGCGCGGCCTCGTTGTGTGGTGCCTCACGGTGGTAATTCGATAACGTGCTGGTCATCGCTTCTCCTTATCTCTTGCAAGCTATTAAAAAGCAGGCGCGAGAGTAACCTCTCGCGCCCGTGATTAAAAGCAAATGCCTCTTGCGAACTGCAAGGCAGGGGATTCACTTGCCCCAAGTGAATCCCCCATCCCACAGCCGCACTGCATAGACTAATTACTCCCCCAATAATAAGTCACTGCCTGGTTGAGGCTCGCTTTTAATCAACCCTCAAACAATCCTGCCACAGCTAGCTTATAGGCCGCTTATTTGACTTTGATTTCAATCGCGCGCGGCTGCGTTTCCGGGCGCTTCGGCAGCGTCAAGCGCAGCAGTCCGTTCGTAAACTCAGCATTGATCTTGTTGGGATCAATCGTTGAAGGTAGGGTAAAGCTGCGCAGGAAATTGCCATAGTTGCGTTCGACTCGGTAATAGCCATTACGTCTGTCTTCATGTTCCAGCTTGCGTTCGCCCGTCACTGTCAACAGGTTATTTTCAAAATGTACTTTGATGTCCTCCTGATTAACGCCCGGAATCTCAAAAGTCATTTCAATTGCCTCTGGCGCTTCATAGATGTCCACGGCTGGCGACCACGCACCAGACGTTAAAGTGTCGTCGCCATAGTTAGTGAAGTTGGTTCTAAAGAGTTGATTCATGCGATCCTGAATGCCCATTAACTCCTGGAATGGGTCAACCCGTTTCATTGCAGTTCCAAATGCCATAACAAGTACCTCCTTATTTCAAGAACATTGGAAAAGTTTTCAGCCACAGCAACTGCGGCTCTTTGCTTATACTCTTTTACTCTTTCAAGCCTTGTGCCAAACCCTGAAAGGGCTGCTGGCTGACAAACCGGCAGCGGCAACGCAAAGCCATGAGCACCCGCTTGCATCAGGCGAAACCCAAGTGTGCTAAGTGCTTTCGGGCGGTCGAGCTTGCACGGGTGAAGGGCTGGAAATTTACTGTCTCGGAAATGGAATGAGGCATTTTGGCATCGAGTGACAGGCAAAGTTGTCTCTTTTTTGCCGGGATGTAAGTGGGGCAAATTGGGCAAGGCTCATGCGACTAACTGCCACAGTACGGCGCCCTCGTTACCCGCAAATGCCGGGAGAAAAGCATACTCTCTGTGTGGCATCAGGCTTGCTATTACGCTTGCCTCAACCAACCGTCGGCTGACTGCTAACGCTGTCGAAGACGGAACATCTTCATGAATTTTTTTCATTTAGGAGGTATTTCAACTATGACGAATCTTCGACCCTTGCATGACCGCGTGGTCGTCAAACGTATTGAGGAAGCGGAACAAGTCCGCAGTGGCCTTTACATTCCTGACACTGCCAAAGAAAAGCCGCAGGAAGGTGAAGTGCTTGCTGTTGGTGAAGGGCGTATTGAAAACGGTACGCGCGTCCCGCTTGATCTCAAGGTCGGTGACCGCGTGCTGTTCGGCAAGTACTCCGGCACAGAAATCAAACTGAATGACGAAGAACTTTTGATCATGCGCGAGAGTGACATCCTCGGCGTGATTGTGGGCACCGAGAAATCCCTCTCCGCCACCAATAAATAGGAGGAATAAAGCGATGACCAACGTTGTAACTCAATTTATCAGTCGCAGCGTAATCATTGGTGCGCTCCTGCTTATAGCTGTGGGCGCATCCGAGGTTCGCGCACAGCAGACAATATTCAATGTTCCTTCCGCCAACACGGCTGAACGGGGCAGCGCATTCGTGGAATGGACTTCTGCCTTCCGCTCGTGGGGAACTGATTACAACACGCACTTGCCGCGCGTAACAGTCGGGGTGGGCAAAGGCGTTGAATTAAGCGGCGCTGTGTTTGAAACAAACGGTCAAAGATTTGGCGATACCACAACCCTTCAGCTTGCGGGCAAATGGCGGTTCTATCATAACGAGGAAACCGGCACGGCGCTCGCCGCCAGTTCGCAGATCAACATCCCCTTGCGCGGGCAACCCGAAAAAGGCTCGGTGCTGACTTTCGCGGGCTTACATCAGACAATTAAACCAACGGGGACGAGGCTCTCCGGTGGCGTCGTGAATGGCACGCCCCGCGCGTTGCGCACGGACAATTTTGTCGGGGGCTGGGCTTCGTTTGAGCAGCCCGTTTACAAAGGCTTAAGCGCGATTGGCGACTGGGTGTCAGGCAATCATCGGATGGGCGCCTTCACGCCGGGCATCAGCTATGCGAAGGGCCAACATTACGTGCGCGCAGGCTATCAAATCTTCAATCAGGATAGGACGCGCAATGGCGTGATGCTGCGTTACGGCTTCTGGTTCTGATCACGAAACCGTGCGTAACCACGCCTTGAAATCGTAACTACGCAGGACAGGTTGGATTGTTACCCAAATCCAACTTGTCCCGCACTTTTTTGAGGAGATGAATCAGGAGGATTGATGAAACCAAACTGAATCAATTGCTGGAACGAGACATGAGCGATTTTGGCGCGGTGTTTCATTCTGTGATGGTTGTCATTGGCGACCGGCTCGGGCTTTACAAGGCGTTGTCTGGTGAAACATTGACCTCGGCGGAATTGGCCGAACGCACAGGCATAATCGTCTTGCGCAGCTTACCGCGCACGGGCATTCCGCCGACGTTCGGTTCTTATCAACACTTCGCCTAGATGCTCGACACGCTGGTGCAATCAGGATGCGTGGTAGATGAATTAGGCTCGCGTGGCGATTGAATATGTCTGGACGATTCTGCACGAAGGCGGGAGCGCCGACCGCCAATTGTGGCGCTATCGTGAAAGCGGCGACTGGCAAGCCGTCATTGATTTGTTGATCGAAGAGGCGATGGCTGCCGCACATGAAGTGAATTGAGAGTTCAGCCCGCGAAGTCGGGCAGGAGAGTAAAGCCCAGGGTGGAGGCGGTAGCCGTAACCCTGGGTCGCGCGGGGGAACAATACTAGCCCTGGCGAGGGCGGCAGAAGATGGTCTGTCGCCCGTTGCACAGGCTGGGCTGGCACCTACCTGCGCTTCCCAGTGCTCACGCACGGGGCTTTATGCTGACCGCCTGCCTTCGCAGGCTCTCTTCGGAACTTTTCAAATAACTTCTCAATGTTATTCCTTTGCCTCAGCCTTTGTGTTCTTTTTTGCTGCGCGCTTTTTCCCATTACGCGGTGTGCGCACAATCTCTACGGAACAGGGAGCGTGCAAGGCAACGGCTTGTGATACCGAGCCAAGCAGGAAGCGCGTCAATCCGCGCCGTCCGTGCGAACCGACGATAATCAAATCGGTGCCCCAGGCTTCGGCCTCGTCTACCAACACTTGTTTGGGCGAACCGGTGATGATTTCGCTCGTCAAGGTGACGTGCGGCAAATGTTCTTGCAAAGTCGCCAGCGCACGTTCGAGCGCGCGGCGCGCAATGTCATAAGGATTCTGCGCGAGGCTGGGTTCGTCGCGCGCCGTGAAAAAACCTTCGTCAACAGCCGAGACGACTTTGATCTCTGTGTCCGCAGGCCAGGAGCGACGCGCGACTGCGGCGACCGCCGCTTCGCTAAAAGTGGAATCATCTATGCCTAACAATACTTTCATCGCTGCACCTCAATCGCTGGTTTTCATGGTTTTCGCTTGCGGCAACGCGCTAGTGGCTTGCGGTTCAGCTTCCGGGATGAGTTGCTGCAATTCGTCCCAAGGCACGATGGCTGCGCCGCGCGTGCCTCGTGTTGCCTACGCCAGTTGTCAATCAAGTCCAGACAGGCATGATCTACGTAACGCAGCCGCGAGATGTCGAGCCGCGCGGGCGTACCTGCGGGAATAGATTCGAGCGCCGCCGCCAGTTTGGGCAAACGCACAAACGTCGCCGTACCCACCAACGTGACTGTTGTTTCATTCGTCTCTGGATTGGTGTGGATGCGCGCGTCGAGATGCGAGAGGGTATAAAGCAACTTGAGCAGCGCCAGCCCAAGCCCAAGCAACACGCCCGCCAGCAAATTCACCGCGACGATGCCGATGATCGTCGCTAGATAAATGCCGCATTCCGCCCAGCCGTAAGGCCGCAATTCGCGCCAGGCTTTCGGCGAAATCAGTTTGAAACCCGTATACACCAACACGGCTGCCAGCGCCGTCGTCGGAATCAAATTGAGCAAGCCGGGCGCGAGCGCGACAAGCGTGAGAATCCACGCGCCGTGCAGGATGGCGGAAAGACGTGTTTGCGCGCCTGCTTCGACATTGGCGCTGCTGCGCACGATCACGCCCGTCATCGGCAGCGCGCCGAGCAGGCCGCAGATCGTATTGCCTACGCCTTGCGCAAAAAGTTCGCGGTTGTATTGCGTGCGCGGACCTTGGTGCATGCGATCAACCGCCGTCGCGCACAACAGCGTTTCGGCGCTGGCGATAAAACATAGCGCGATGGCCGACACCAATACCGAAGTATTCAGCAGATTGCGCAACTCTTCACTCGTCGGCAGGTGTGTCGCTTCCCAGAGATTGCCGCTAAGGTTGACGAATTTGATCGGCAATTGAAAGGCGGCGACGCCGATGGTCACGATGATGACGGCGATAAGCGGCGCGGGAATGAGTTTGAGTTTTTGCGGCGCATAGCCCCAGGCGAAGATGATCGCCATCGTGCAAAGCCCGACGAACGCCGCCAGGTGATGCGCCGAACCGTGGGGCGGCATGACGCCTTTATAAATGGCGCCGGGAATCGAAAGCAGGTTTTGCAAGCCGCTGCCTTTCGGTTGGTCATCCACCATCACTGCACCTGACTGGCGATGATGAGAATGCCGATGCCCGCCAGCATGCCGTGAATCACCGCCGGTGAAATCGCGCGAAACCATTGCCCGGCCTTCAGCACGCCCATCAACATTTGCAGCATGCCCGCCAGCAGGACGACCGCGCCGAGCATACCCAGCCCGTGTTGTTGCACGAGTTCCCACACCAGCACGGTCAAGCCTGCCGCCGGGCCGCTCACCTGCAACGGGCTGCCGGCCAATGAGCCGACGACCAGACCGCCCACCAGGCCCGTAATCAAGCCCAGCGCCGGTGGCACGCCCGAAGCGATGGCGATGCCCATACACAAGGGCAAAGCAACCAAAAAGACGACGATGGATGCGAGCGCGTCTTTGAGCAAGGTTTGCCGTAAACTGAACACACACCTTTCCGTTCCATTCAACCAGGTGTTTGGCGAGAGCGAAGTTCGATCAGTGTTCATGTTGCCTCCGTTCAAGTTGTCAGTGTTGTTATGCTAACAGGCACCGCGGCTCAGCCACGGGTCTGTGCGTGAGGGCGGGACGCTCGTAACGTTCCGTCACAGGTACAAACTTGGACAAGCTTGCGTCGTAACCCAGTATCTGCCCATGTTCAAGGTGATAAACCCAGGCGTGCAACGCCAGCCGGCCTTGCGCCAGGCGTGTAACGACGGCGGGGTACGTGCAAAGGTTCGTGAGTTGTACGAGAACGTTTTCTTTGATGGCGGCGTTGAGCAATTCCTGCCCGTGGTAATCGGCATAGTTCTCGCGCACAAGCTGCGCGGTCGCGGCGGCGTGTTTCAACCACGCTTCGACCAGCGGCATGGATGCGAGTTCCGCCGGATTGAGCAGCCCTTTCATCGCGCCACAATGCGAATGCCCCATCACCACGATATGCCGCACGTTGAGTGCGGTGAGCGCAAATTCCACCGTCGCCGCTTCGCCGCCCAGCACCGCACCGTAAGGCGGCACGATGTTGCCCGCATTGCGCAACACGAAAAGTTCACCCGGTTTGTTTTGCAACAGCAGACTGGGATGGATGCGCGAATCCGAGCAGGTAATCAGCAAGGTTTCGGGATACTGCCCCTGTGTCAGTTGCTCGAATAATTCGCGGTGCTGCTGGAAATGGACTGCCTGAAATTGATGAATGCCGCGTACTAGGTTTTCCATGCTTATGCCTCCTAATTTTTACTAAGCGAAGAAAGAGCGGAACGCTTCTTCATACCGAGCATTCCTGTTGGCTGGGCAGCAAGTGGTATGCCAGGAAAGTGATGCAGCACGGTGGGAGTTTCCGCAGAACGCCGCTGCTTTCATGTGGCGATTTGTATCCTGCGGCATTGCATAATCGCCTCAGTCGTGATCTCAGTTCCATTCTTCCTGCCGCGCACAAAAGTAAGGAGCGCCGCGCTATGATTGGCGAGGACACAGCGATTGCCGATCACTCGAATAAGGATAGCGTGATTTTGCACAGGGTGGCTTGCTTGCGAAAGCGGAAAACAACTCGGAACTCGCGGGCGTGATCGCGCACGAACTGGCGCACATCACGGCGCGGCAGGGCACTTGGAAGCGGCTTTCAATCGAGCTTTCAAACGTAAATTCGGCCTGCCTCCGGCGCAGTATCGGCACCGGAGGATTGCAATACCATGATCTAAGCAGAATGACTCACAGCGACTGGTCGGTATCACCATCCGGTATTTTGTATTTTTCCAGCTTGCGATAAAGCGTGCGACGATCAATGCCGAGAATTTCCGCCGCGCGCAGGTGATTGCTGCTAGTCTCTTCGAGAATGCGCAGAATGTGACGGCGCTCGACTTCTTCCAGCGTGCGGCCTTCGCCAACTGGTTCGGGCGCACCGCTCAGGCTGATCATCCCGCTGATGTGGGGCGGCAAATCAGCGATGGTGAGCGTTGGCCCCAACCCAATGGCCAGCGCATATTCGACGGCATTTTGTAGCTCACGCAGGTTGCCTGGCCAATCGTAGCCCAACAGCAAACGCAGTGCCTCGTTTGAGAAGTGGCGGGGCGGTTGCTGTACTTCGTGGCGTTGCAGAAAATGTTCAACGAGTAAGGGAATGTCTTCGCGTCGCGCACGCAGTTCGGGTAGAAAGATGCTGACCACATTGAGCCGGTAATAGAGGTCTTCGCGGAACTCGCCTTGCTTCACCGCTTCCGCAATATTTTGATTCGTTGCCGCGATGACGCGCACGTCAACCTCGATGTTTTCGCGCCCGCCAACGCGACGAACAACGCGCTCCTGCAAGGCGCGCAGCAACTTGGTTTGCAGTTCCGGCTTCAGCGATTGCACTTCATCCAAAAACAGCGTGCCGCCGTGCGCGGTCTCGAACAACCCTTTTTTCGTCTCACCGGCTCCGGTGAATGCGCCTTTCTGATGGCCGAACAATTCCGACTCGACCAAATCATCCGGCAATGCGCCGCAGTTAATGTCCACCAGCGGTTTCTGTGCGCGCGGCTGTTGTAATGAATCGCGCGGGCTACCAATTCTTTGCCCGTGCCGGTGCGGCCTTGAATCAAGACGGTAGCATTCGTTTGAGCAACCCGTTCAATAATGGAGAAGACGCGCTGCATCGCGGCGGATTTGCCGATGATCTGGCTGAATTGATAGCGGTCGCGCACCTGCGATTCAAGCTGTGTCACGCGCGTGCGCAAGGTGCGACGCTCCAGCGCGCGTTCAATGCTCATTTGCGCATCGGCCAGTTGCAGCGGCTTGCTGAGGTAATCTTCGGCACCCCGCCGCATCGCTTCGACTGCCGAATCAATGGAGCTAAAGGCGGTCATCATAATCACCAGGGTGTTAGGGTAGCGTGTCTTGATTTCGTCAAGGAGATGTAGTCCATCCAGGTCTGGCATGTGGATGTCTGTCAGGACAACGTCCGGTAGCGCTTCCTCTAACCGGCTGAGTGCCTCCCGCCCATCGCTGGCCGTCAGTGCCTCGTACCCAGCGCGGCTGAGAAACCGCAACAGTGTATCGCGCAGGTGGGCATCATCCTCAACGATCAAAAGGCGGCGTTTGTCGGTCTTTGTCGTCATATAAATAAAGCGTTCAGCCTTTAACTTGTCTTCGGATGTTCTTCCGCAGGTGGCGCAGCCATCATCATCGCTCCTTCCCGGTGCTGCGGAAATGCCGCTGGAAGCGTGACTGAAAACAAGCACCGCTGCCGGTATTCTTCGCCGCTACACGCCCGCGATGCCCTTCCAACTCTGCCGCGTATCGCCAGCCCGCAGCCCTGTGCCCCTGTCTGACTGCGCGTGGCGAAGAAAAAGTCAAAGAGTCTGTCCTTTGCTTCCGCCGCAATACCCAGCCCCGTGTCTTCGATGAGTAGCGCAAACGGGTTTGGCCTCTCCATCCTGACTTTCGGCGGTGCCAATGCGCATAGTAAGGCGACCACCATGTCGCATAGCCTGCATCGCATTGGTCAGCAAATTAAGCAAGACTTGCTGCAATTGATTGCGGTCGCCCCAAACAGGGGGCGTTGCCGGAGCCACCTCCAGACAGATTTCAATTTCCCTCTTCTGTAGTTCATAACTTATCAACGCCAGCGTCTCACGCGCGAGTTGGCCAAGGTCAACCGCCGCGTATTGCGTTGGGGTTTGACGAACGAAGTTGAGCAAGCTACGCATCATTTCCGTGACGCGCCTCACCTGCGTAACGATCTTTGCTAATTCCACGTCGGTTTGGGAGCCGGGTTCCAGGTCAAGCCGCAGCATCTCGGCGATGTTCGCTACCACACTCAACGGCGTAGCGACCTCGTGCGCGACAGCAGAGACCATCTGCCCGGCCAGGGACATGCGCTCTGCTTGCATGAGATGGCGTTCAATGACGCGCTCGCGCGTCATGTCGCGGACGGCATGGACAAAACCGACTGCATTACTTTCAGGATCGGTCACCCGGCTGATACGCAGGTTGAGGACGCGGTCTTGCGCACGGTTAAGCATTTCACATTCGCTTACACCCGCTTGTGAGACAGAGGTTGCGTGCGGACAGGATTGGCCTTCCGCCAGCAACGAATGGCAGGTATCGCCGAGTACTTCTGCAGGGGCGCGATTGAAAAGCTGATGTACCGCACCGTTTGCTTGGGTGATATAGCCTCTCATATCAGTGACGACGATAGCATCGCTGATGGCATTGAAGGTGGATTCCAGTAGCGCGTGTGCCCGCCGCACTTCGGTCAGGAGTTCACCCTGCCCGCGTAATGCCTGTTCGAGCAATGCGGTGCGCTCGGCGACCTTGTTTTCGAGCGACTGCTTACTTCCTGCCATCTCACTTTCCGACTAGGGGTTACCAGGTGAATAATGAATTTCTGATGTCATTTGAAAATGCGCGGTTGCTACCTGCTATGCCGATGTCGCAGAACCCGTCTTATTGCGTTTGCCCACCAACTCCTGAATGTATTTTAGATTGCGCCCAAAATCGCCTTCGACGTTGTTACTCGGACACGAGGTTTCCAACTGCGCCCATTTATCAAATCCAATATCCGCAAGCGCGTCAACCACGCCGGGGAAGTTGATGATCTTGCCTTCGCCCAAGTATTTTTCCCACGGCGTTTCTTTCAGATGTACCTCGCAGATGCGGCTCTTGCCCAGCCAGCGAATTTCTTCGATTACGTCGTAACCTTCTTTCGACGAATTGCCCACATCGTAGTAGGTCGAAACCGCCGATGATTTGCTGCGCTCCATAATCGCGACGTTTTCGCGGGCGGAGATCGTGTCTTCCAGGCCAAGAATGACGCCGAGTTTTTCCGCCTGCGGCGCGACATTGCGCATAATGTCAGCCACGCGTTCCTGTTCGGCTTTTTGCTTGATCGCCCATTTGCCGAAGAAGGGAATAAGGATCACTTGCACGCCCATCGCTTTGGCAATCGGGATGCATTCGGCCAACCACTTTTCGCCGAGCGGATCAGATTTCAGGCCGTTGACATGCATGATTTCCAGGCAGAGTGAGGTGATGCGGATATTTTGTTTCTTTGCTTCATCCAAATATTGTTTTTGCAACGCGGGATCACTGAGCGGCAATTGGCTGATGGTTTCGCCTCTTGCTCCGTGCCCAATACTAATTTGGACGCCAGGGAAGCCGATGTTTTTGGAAAGCGCTACAGCCTCAAGTTTAGCTTCTTTGCGCAAACTCCAATCAGGCGCGGAAAACTTGAATCTGGCCTTTTTAGCGGCGGCATAAGCCGTGAATGCTGGATGGAGTGGCAAGGTCGTTGTAAGCCAACCTGCGGCACCGGCTTGCAGAAAATCGCGTCTGGAGAAATTCATGTCGTGACCTCTCTCGGATGAACTTGTGTTGACGATGATCAAAGCTTGCTGGGCCTAGTGTTAGCTACCTGCCCCCCGATCGTCAACCTTTGCCCTTCTCCGCTCGCGTGGCACAGTCGGGCCGCATTGTATATCTGGCTTATTACCGGCAAAAGAAATCCCCCCAGTTACGGCTCGCTGTGCAACAGCATTGCTGTTAGCGAAGCCTAACTGAGGGGATATCCAAAAACGCCTTGCGCTACGCGTTACCAGCGATTGCCGCGATCTTCGCCGCCGCCGCGACCGCCGCCGCGACCGCCGCCGCCGCCGCGACCGCCGCCGAAGCCACCGCCGCCGCCGCCACCGCGACCGCCGCCGCGACCGCCGCCGAAGCCACCGCCGCCACCACGACCACCACCGCCACCGCCACCAAAGCCGCCGCGAGATTCTTTCGGACGCGCTTCGTTCACTACCAACGCACGGCCATCTACTTCATGACCATTGAATTGGCTGATTGCTGCCGTCGCCGCATCACGGTCACCCATCTCGACAAACCCAAAACCGCGTGAACGGCCCGTTTCACGGTCGGTCACGATTTGAGCCGAATCCACCTGCCCGCTCGCACTAAACAACTCGGTCAGGTCACTTTCGGAAATCGAAAATGGCAAATTGCCAACATAGAGTTTTACTGACATGAAAAGTTTCCTTTGACTAAATCGAAGCGAGATGGTGTAGGCGGGAACGGTCCCCAACTAACGCAATCGGCAATCAGCAAACATACGAACTGAAAGGCTCCGGATAATAAAAAACGAACCTGCTCCCAAGTAACCGACTGCGTAAGTCCAAAACCGAACAAAGACGCATCACCGTTGATGCTGGAGAGTAGGCGGCGTATTCAGCACTGCATAACGCCTCTAAAGAACAAACAGGCGCATAGTACAAGCGCGTAGTTGAAACGTCAACCACTGAGTTGTAAGATCAGCGCCTTACAATTAAAGGAGATTTCATGCCTGGTAAATTACGTTTCGTTGGAATTATCGCGCTCGTCTGTCTTGGTGCGTTGGCGCAACAGCGGGACGAATCACAGGAAGTGCTCAAGATAGACACTGCCGTCGTGACGTTTCCCGTTATTGTCAGCGACCGCAATGATGTTTACCTGCCTGATCTTAAGCGGGAAGAGTTTCAGATTTATGAAGATGGCATCTTACAAGACCTCGACTTTTTTGCCACCATTCAAGAGCCTTTCAATGTCGTCCTGATGCTGGATACGAGCGGCAGCACCCAGGAAAAGCTGGAGCAAATTCAGCGCGCCGCCGCCGCCTTCGTTGATCAGTTACAACCGGCTGACCGCATCAAAATTATCTCCTTCGATGATGAAGTCCGCGAGTGGGGCAACTTCACAAACAATCGTGCGGATTTGAAGAACGCCATCGCCGACACCGTCGCAGGCAAGGGGACGAAGCTGTATGATGCGATGCGCCTGGCACTTAACAATCTGGCGCGCCTCAAAGGCCGCAAAGCAATTGTCTTGTTTAGCGATGGCGTGGATTGGAAGAGCCTGGACACGCGCTACGATGACAACACACGGATGGTCGAAGAATCCGGCGTCATCGTGTACCCGATTCGTTACGACACGCGGTTCGATACCGAAGCCTTAGTGCGTCAGCAACAAGCGCAGGGCGGCCTCGGTCGTGCTTTCTGAGGTGATCAAAACACCGCCGATTGGTACGACGCCGACCACTGTACCCGGTGAAACGCGTGTGCCTTCCACCAACAGAAGCGGCGGCGTTCTGGATCGCATTCGCACGAATCCGCCGATAGCGGGGGACGAATAGCTACCCCGATGAGCGTTATCCTGACAATCGTTATCCTGACAATCGTTCCCCCGATAACCGCTTGCCTGACGCCACGGGTCGCATTCCTGATAATCGGTTTCCCGACGCGCGCAATCCAGGTGGTGACTTGCCACGGCGTGGCAGTCGCAACGACGGCATCAGCGGCATGCTGGGATAATTCGTATAAGACCGCCGATCAATATCTGAATGATCTGGTCGCCAAATCAGGCGGAAAGCTGCATCGGGCGGATACGCTGGATTCATTGCCCGCGACCTTTGCCCAAATTGCGAATGAACTGCGCCATCAATATTCGCTGGGCGATCATCCGACCAATCCTTCGCGCGCCGGGAAGTTTCGCAAGATACAAATCAAAGTCAGCCGGAAAAACGCTGTGCGCGCGCTGGCTATCGAGAGCGGCGCGTGTAGTTATGCAAGAATTAACCACCGAAGATGTACAACTAAAAACCTGTCGTTGCGGTTATCACAAACATGATGTTCACGTGATTCCGC
>CAWCGF010000028.1:0-36623 GCA_963794955.1 uncultured Acidobacteriota bacterium | reverse complement strand
CTACCATAGCCTCCTATCAACCGTCATTTCCCGCCCTGATTCATCGTAGCCCTGCGATCCGGATTCTATCCAACACCAACTTTCAAAAACCCGCTCCCCGACTGGGTCTGACTTTTTGTTTTCCAGTTCATGGTAGCCGACAGATAGAATTCCGAGTCCATAACCAGTAGATTACGAAACGGAGAAATTTAAGTAGCTGACTTCGGCTGGTTTAGTGGATGATCTTCCATGCAAAAAAGACCGCAAGAAAACCATCCACAAACCAACCGAAGTCAAAAGATAAGTTGTTGGAATTTGATATACAAGTCCAATAGGTATTGCTCGAAGTCGTTTTGGCAAGTATCTCATTGGAAATAAAAGCCCGCGAGTTGACAACTAAAAAGCTCTGGCAGTTGCCTGGCACCGCCTCTGTCGGGCAAATAACAGTGGCATCTATTAGTCAGAGCCTGGAACCTGCCTTCCGGCAATATGGTGCGTAAGCATCTAACTTCGGCTTTGGATCAGAGCGCGCGGCGGCAGACGCAGTGCGTAGCTCCATTGACTAGAAACTTGCTCAACGCTTTATCTTTGGTTTGCAAATCCATTTCCGAACCAAGCCCTGTCCAAACCAACCGGTACAAAACTTGCCAATGACTTTGTGTAGAACGTGATAATTGCCGCCCCGGAAATCCACTGAGCGATGCTTTCTCGTAGGTAGAAACGAAGTTAAGGATGATTGGTCAAAAGATGAACAGCAACAGATTGAAATTTCTCTGCAAGATTTTTTTGACATTTGACTGAATAAATATCCACGCGTTTTACGCGTTACTGTTTGAGAGCTTTGCTGGGAATAAATTGACGACGATTGATTATTAAGTAGCAGGGGAGAAAATAATGAAAACTTATAAATGGCTTGAGGCAGCCGTATTCGCCTCGTGTCTGGCGGTGATGTGTGTCTACACGACGCTGGCACAACGACCGCATCTTTATTCCAAGCAAGAGCCAATCCGGTTGGACTTCGACATGCAAAATATTGCGAAGCCAGCGACGTACGAAACTGGCTACCTCTGGGATTTTTCCAACAACACCTTTATTCAACCGTTCACGAAAGCTCCCGGCTTCGGGCGCAAAACCGTTGAAGCATTCAACGTCAACACACTGGACGAGGTACCGAATTCGTCGTGGTTCACGAATCGCAATGGCGTGCGTCAGATGAGCCTGGCCCAAATCAAACGCGCGGCGAATGAAACCGATGGCCCCGCGCCTGGCCCGCTGACAGTGGTCAAAGGCAAAACGAACGGCATTACGCCCGGCTTTCAGGTAAAAGATGGGCGCGGCGACGTGTACCTGTTGAAGTTTGACCCGATTGGTTACCTGGAAATGTCGTCGGGTGCAGAAGCAATCTCGACGCGGCTATTTTATGCGATTGGCTACAACGTGCCGCAAAACACCATCTATCGGTTTCGGCGTGACCAGTTAAAACTCGATCCGAAAGCCACGTTTACGGATGATTTCGGCAAAAAACGGCAATTGACGGAAGCCGACATTGAGGCGATTTTGAAGTTCGCGGCCAGCTATCCGAATGGTGAATATCGCGCGTTGGCGAGCAAGTTTCTCAAAGGCAAACCGGTCGGCAACTTCAAGTTCGCAGGCGTGCGCGAAGATGACCCGAACGACATCATTCCGCACGAGCAGCGCCGCGATTTGCGCGGGCTGCGAGTGTTCGCCGCGTGGTTGAATCACAACGACATTCGCAACGGCAATAACCTCGACATGTTCGTCAAAGAAGACGGGCGCGAATTCATTCGGCATTACCTGATTGACTTCGGCTCGACGCTCGGCTCAGACACGGCGTTTCCGAACGCGAATGACGTGGGTTACGCGCATCAAGTGGATTTTGGCGAAGCGCGCAAGAGTTTGTTGACCTTTGGCCTGTATCAACCGCACTGGCGCAGCACTGAAAATCGCGTGCAATTCACGAGCGTCGGCAATTTTGCCTCGGACAAATTCAAACCGCATCAATGGAAGTCGAACTTTCCGTTGGCAGCCTTTCAGAATATGACCGACCGCGATGCGTATTGGGCGGCGAAAATCGTGTCATCGTTCACCGATGAACAAATTCGCGCGGCGGTGGAGACGGGCGCATTGTCTGATCCCAAAGCGGCAGAATACTTGACGCAACAACTGATCAAGCGGCGCGATGCGATTGCCCGCGAATACTTCACGCGCAATACAGCGCTGGATGAACTGCAGTTGCAGCAAACGTCGAACGGTTGGGTATTGAACTTCACGGATCTGAAAATGCAATTTACTCGTAACGCGGATGAAACAACTTACGAGTATCAACTCTCGGCTGCGGATGACACCAAACGAGTACTCGCCAAAGGCAAGCTCAACCATCCGCAACTGGCCTTCTCCCAGGAATTGCTCGGCCAAATTGCATCACTTGGAACCGCTGAAGCAGAGCGTAGCGTGGCACAGTTAATCCTCAAACGAACTGGCGAAAAGCAGGAGATGAAGGCTTGGTTATTCTATGACGAGGCGCGCAAGCAACTGCTCCTCGTTGGGCAATTGAACTAATCACGTAAGAGCGAATTTATTCGCTGCTCTCAACACAGCAAATAAATTTGCTACTACGAAATGAATATGAGTACGTTGGAATTTCTCAAACCCAAGTTCAGCCCTGCGCCGCCCCCTGAGCAGATAGAACTGCAGGCGCGTTCCCGTGCGGGTAATTCCGCTACGAGCCTGTTGACCGGGCACCTGGCGACGATGTTTCGCATTAACAAAGGGGAAGCACCGACCGCGTTGTTGATGTTCATGTATTTCTTCTTCGTGTTGGCGATGTACATGATCGGCAAAGCGGCGCGTGATGCAATGTTTATTGGCTCGCTTGGTGCCTTGAAGCTGCCGTATGCGTTAGTAGCGCAAGCCGTCGCCCTGTCTTTGCTGGTGGCGGTTTATATTAAATTCTCACGGCGGATGAATCACTACAAGCTGAGCATGATTACGTTGCTCAGCTTTGCCGCGAGTTCGTTTGCGCTGTGGGTCGCGTATAGCCAAAGCCATCCGTTTTTAGTGTTCGCGTTTTATATCTGGGTCGGCGTGGTAGGCGCGATTGCGCCGATGCAGGTCTGGACGATGGCGAATCTGATTTACAATGCGCGCGAAGCCAAACGGCTGTTCGGCTTTGTCGGCAGTGGCGGCATTCTTGGTTCAATCTTTGGCGGTTTCGTCACGCGCAAATTCGCGCCGCTGTTAGGGACAGAAAACCTCTTGCCGATCATCGTTGCCTGTTTGCTGCTTTCGGCGGTCGTGCTGCATTTGATTTGGCAGCGCAATCGGGATCGCGCCGCGTTGCTGGAAGAAGACCAGTACGATACATCGCTAACGGATGAAGAAGCCCCACAGAACTTATGGCAGAGCGCCGCGTTGATTGGGCGTTCGCGCTATCTACGACTGATCGCGGCCTTAGTGGCCATCAGCGCGATGGCGACAACGGTGGCCTATGTGCAATTTTCGGTGCTGGCGCGGGTGCACATTCAAAGCACCGACAATCTCGCATCGTTCTTCGGCGGCATGTACGAAGGTTTAAGTTGGGCAGCATTTATCATGCAATTCCTGTTTTCAGGACGCTTGATGAACCGCTGGGGCTTGGGACTGACAATTTTCATTCTGCCGTTGAGCTTGTTATTCGGCTCGGTCGTTGCATTGATCTATCCGACGTTGTGGGCCGCAATTTTGCTGCGCGGCAGCGATCAAGTCTTTCGGCATTCGATTGATCGTTCGACAACGGAGATGCTGTATTTGCCCATCGCGCCCGAAATCAAGATTCAGGCCAAATCGTTTATTGACACGGTCGTGTGGCGCGTCGGCGATGCGTTCGCGGCAGTCGTGTTGATGTTCTTTGCGGGCCTGTTGCCAACGCTGAGTCAAGCGGGGATCACCTTACTGAACCTGGCGATGACGCTGCCCTGGTTGGTGATTGCGTATCTGACCGGACGCGAATATGTGAATAATTTGCGCGCCAGTTTGCAGCGACAAAATCTGCCGCTGGATAAGTTCGCGGCAATCACGCTGAGCTATTCGCTGACCAATCGTCAATCATCGCGCCTGTATCTTCACAAGTCAGTGCATGAACTGGTCGAAATGCTGGAAGACGAACAAACCCGCGCCGAAGCGGTGCGTGAGTTATATCGTCGTCGTTCGTACCTGAGCGATTTAGATTGCGCGGAAGAGAAAATTGAGCGCATCCTCAAGGCCGAAATCAAAATCTATCGCAAACGGGCGAAGCAAATTAAAGAACGCGCCATCACCACTGAAGCGCAACAATCGCTGGAAAGAGTGTTTCGCTTGCTTGGTTTGCTTTACCCACCTGCCGACATTTATTATGCCTATCATGCGCTCACGAGCGGCAGCAGCCATCTGAAAGCCAATGCACTGGAGTTTTTGGATAATGTGCTGCACCCTGACATCAAACGCACGCTGATTCCGGTGATCGAAATCAGCGTGCGTTGAAAGATTGAACCTTTTCATGAGTCGGCAAAAACCTAATCCCTGGGCGCAAGCCCTAACCTGTCTGTGGGTGCTGGCATTACTGCTGTCAGCACCCATAATCACTTCTCATTCCCAAAATCCAGTTGAAGGCCCCAAGCCCTTGTCATTTGCGGTGATTGGAGATTCGGGGACGGGCAAAGAAGGACAATATGCAGTCGCGCGACAAATGGAGAAATACCGCAAGCAAGTTGGTTACAATGTTGTATTGATGCTGGGTGATAACATTTATACCAACGGGGCGGCGAAAGATTTCAAAAAGAAATTTGAACTTCCTTATGCGGATTTGCTCAAAGGGGGCGTAAGGTTTTTTGCTTCGTTGGGAAATCACGATGTGCGGCAGGGACTGGAAGCACAGCTCCAGTACGAAAAATTTAATATGAGTGGGCGACGCTATTATTCTTTCACGCTGGGCGATGATCTAATTGAGTTTTTTGCACTGGATTCGACCTTGATGAATCAGTCGCAACTGGAGTGGTTAACGGAAAAGCTGAAGAGTTCCACAACCCATTGGAAAGTCGCATTTTTCCACCACCCGCTTTATTCGTCTGCCAAACGGCACGGCTCTGAAATGGACATCCGTAAAGTCCTGGAGCCATTGTTCGTGCACTATCAAGTGAACGCGGTGTTTTCCGGTCACGATCACGTCTACGAACGCATCAAGCCACAGCAGGGCATCCAGTATTTTGTCCAAGGCGCGAGCGGGCAATTGCGCAAAAACGGAATGCACAAGAAAAGCAACCTGACGGCAATCAGCAATGATGTGACACATTCGTTCCTGCTAGCACATGTCAACGAAACTGAAATCCAAGTGGAAGCCATTGGCGAAAACGGCGCGATCATTGATCGTATTACGGTTGCAAAATCAGCCGCAGCTAAAACAGCAGCACGATAACAAAGGGGATAGAACATCGTGAACTTTCGATAGGTGTTGCCTTGCAAACGGAAATGCTACGATGGGCAAGAACCCCAATAGTTACGGCAAAATATCACACTGTCGAGCGCTCCGGTCAGCTTATTTCCAAACATCTTTACTGAGTTGATAGCACTGGATCACCTCAGCCTCGAAGTCCCCGTGCTTAACTATCTCATATCGGAGTAACCAAGGGTTTCAAGCTTTATTTTCGCTGAGAATGCCGGACGTTTTCACGGCTGCGACCGATTGCTGAATCATCTTTTTCAGCACTTTCAAATCAACGTCCGTGAGTTTATTCAGGTATAAGCACGATTTGCCAGTTTTGTGTTTGCCTAATTGCGGCAGCAATTCCTGCTGCTGCTCCAAACCACCCATCAAATACAGCGTCAGATTTTGTTTGCGGGGTGAAAAGCCAACGAGGAACCAATCGCCTTCGCGTCCGCTTTCGTATTTGTAACGATAAGCGCCAAAGCCAACGATACTGCTGCCCCACATTTTGGGTTCGGCTTTAGTCGCTTTTTTCATGAGTTCCAGCACAGTAAAGCAATCCGCACGTCGTTGCTCATCAGTGATGGAGTGTAAGAATTCTTCGACACTTGCGTCCGTCTTTTGCGTTTTGATTTCTGCCATAATTACCTTGTATTGATGATTCCGAACCCAATTCATGAATTCCATTGTGCGAGGGGCTTCCCCAACCACACCCACGCGATGAAATCTATCAGCGGTGGCTCCGCGCCCACCTCGCGCAGTCGTAGATTGACCTGTCCGCGGTGATAGGCACTGTGCATTGTTACTTGTTGCAAGGTTTCGACCATAGTAGAAACCGCCGGAGTTTGCCCAATGCGTGCCGCCACCATTTCGGCCCACGGTAAGGCGATAGATTGTGCCAAAGCCTCCTCAGACAAGTTGCCCAGATACGGCTGCACGTCGCGGTGATAGGCTTGTCCCCACGCCAGCAAATCGGTACCGCGCAAATCGCCTCCCTTATTGACCCAAGCCATTACGGCTTGCTGCCGCTCGTTGCTGTCCTGATAACTTGTAAACTCTCCCTGCCACACGGCCAGAAAAACGTGCTGCACCAGATGGATGTGATGTAGGCGAGCGCGCAGGGTTTCATCAGCAAGGGTTGCATCCACAGACAGCGCCGTTTGCCAAACTAATGCATCCGCCCATTCCATCTGTCGAAATTGATCTTGCAGATGCGAGAGTAAATTCATTGGCCTTCCTCCTTTTCTGAAAACTGCCAACGCCCAATTTCTTCCGGGTTGCCACTGATCTCATTGCTGATGTCCTGAGTAAAAATTAGACGATTGCCAAACGGATCGTGAATCGCCATCTCGCGTGAACCCCACGGCTGATTCTGAATCCCCGGTCGCGCGTTTTTGTACTGCTTGGCGATAAGTTCCTGTTGGTACGCATCCACCTCATCCGTTGCGATGCGAATCGCTGCGCCGGGGCAGCCATCGCCGAAAATGCTCGGACAAATGCAGCACGCAATCGCCTTTGGAAATGCCCATATACAGCGGCAAATCGTCCGCAAAACGATGTTCCCAATCTACCGTAAAGCCCAAAAAGTCCACGTAAAATTCCTTCGCCTTCGCCTCATCGAAGATGCGTAAAATCGGTGTGATTTTGCCAAGACTCATTTCAACCTCCTGCTTGCCGTTCGCCCAGACAATAACAAAGCCCGTCCGGCGCAACGACGAAAAAAACCTTCCAGGTGGTGTCGCCATGTCGGTCAAGGCGGAAGTCCGCTACCGCTTTGGCCAACCCATTCGCCTTCAATTCGGCAAAAGCGGTTTCGACATTATCCACGGCAAAGAAGCAGCCATCCTGCGTTGAATCGCCGCCATTTTCGGCAAGGCCGATTTGAATGTCATCACGTGCGAGCACAACAGATTTATGCGGCGCGTCAAACCGAGAAACGACCTGAAAGCCCATCACGGTTTCGTAAAACGGCAGCGCGGCTTCGACGTTCGCAACCGGCAGATTCATCGCGTCTTGTTGATAGGGCGAGGCGGATTTGAAGATTGTTCTCATTGTGTTCTCCTGCATCACGATTCTGTGTATTCCGTTTCTTCCGGCGCGTCAGTGTAGCTTTCAAAATCAAGCCGATAGCCGTCGGGATCCGTCCGCGATGTTACCCACATTCCATTGCTGACAAAAGGCCGCGACGCTGCGAGGCCACGCGCTTTGAATTCCCGATATAACGCCAGCGCGTCTGCGCAAATGAAACAAACCGAAACGCCTACGCCCAGCTTTTCCGATGGCCCATGCGCAGGCAAATATTCCTGCAACATCAACGCCACGCCCTCGCGTCCCAGCCAGCACCAGTGCAACTTGCCTTCGGGCATCCATTGCTTCGTCATCGCAAAGCCGAGTCCTTCGACATAAAAACGAATGGAGGCTTCGATATTCGTGACGCCGAAAAAGGGGACAGCTTGTTTGAGATTGGGAGTAGCTGACATCTTAAAACACCTCACTTCCCTTTCCAGAGCGTTGCATATTTCTTGCGGTACCTGGCGTCTTCCTCAAGTTCCATCAACGCCAACGCTTTTGTGCGGATTGTGTCGTCCGGCATTTCGTCATACAGCCGCCTGAGACCTTGCAAAATATCGTAGCGAAGCAAGGTGCAATTCTTTTCTGTGCGGCATTCATGGAAGCGGCGCTCCAGACCAGCGAGCAGGAGTTTTTGTTGCGCCTTCCCTGCCAGCCCCACTTTCCACAATGCTTGCAGCGAATGCCGCGCCGTCACGAATTTCTCATCCCTGGTAACTGTCAGCAGTGCCTCGAAGTCGTTCATCATTCGACCTTCAGGATCACTTTTGGCCAGATTACAAAGTACCTGTGCGGCAATGGCGCGTTGATGATTGTTTTCGTGGCGCAAGGTTGCCAGCATCTCGTCCCACACGTCGTAGGCCCAATCTACCGGGCTTGCCGTGAGTTCGAGGATATAGTTCAGGGCCTGATAGCGCACCTCGCCATCTTGAGATTGTAAATTGTCCAGGTTCGTCTTTGTGATGGTATACATCTATTTCCCTCAACAGTTTGTTGCCATCGGCTTGGTCGGTTGCTAAGTCACAATTACTACTTGGCCTTTTTCGCTGCTTTCATCTCCGCCAATTTGAGATTTTCGATGACTCTGAATTTCACAATATTAGCGATCAATAGGAGCGGCAATGGGTCTTGAATGGGAAAGTGAACTGTCCCCTTGGAGGTTTCGTAGTGCGATAATTCCTGGGCAAACGTCTTGACGCCACTCGCCCCCGGATAAAAGCCGATATGATTTTTGTACGCAGCGAAATGGACGATGTTGCCCTTTAGCGCAAAGGTAGGGATTTGATAACTGATTTTTTCCTCCGCCTCCGGCACAGCGGCTTTGATCGTGGCGCGTAACTCTTGCAGGATTTTTTGCACATCTTTCGGGAACGTGGCGAGGTACTCATCAATGGAATGGAAGCCAGCGGAAGCGTTTTTCACGGGGTTCTCCTCTCTGCTCGTACTACCCTTCTAACTTCGCAACGGAAGCAGCGCGCGCAACCGTTCATCGCGCAGGTAAAGTCCGCCCCAAATCATTATGCCCACCACAACGGACGTATAGTTCACAAGCGGATCGCCCACGCGCAGGTGCGTTGCAATCGCGCCGCCCAAATACCCCGTCAGCAAAATCGCGCCGAGCACCGCCGTACGCGGAATCAGATAAATTAGCGTGCAAACAAGTTCAAGAACCCCAATGCCGAGAATCACGTTCTCCTGATAGCCCAGCCGCGCGAATTCCTGCATGACGGGCGCGGGTTTTGCCAATTTCATGACCGCGCTGAACAATAACATCACCACGGGTAGCGCGCTCAGGATGCGGCTCAGCCACAGCATTCGGGGCGAGATCGGAGTCGCTGCAAGTGCAGATTGCATACATTTTCCTTTCATTTTTTTCGGTAATTGTCAGGCATCAAGACGATCTTCGTACGGCACAAATTCGCCGTATTCAAGATTACGTCGCAGCAGTCGAAGGTACGCGGCCCAGCAGCAACAGGACACGCGAAAATGCTCATTCAACTCCGGCCAGCCTGTGTGATGAAAGCGCAGTTGCGTCACACCGTCTCGCTCTTCCAGCGCAAAGCCGACGCGCGTTCCATCCCAATCGGCATCGGAGCGGGTCAGCACGAGTTCAAATTCACTGTCGGGAACGCAGCGCGACACAACCGCGCGCCAATCATACGCAGGGCCAAACCAGAGTTCGTATTCGGCTCCCTCCGCCGGATTGCCTACACATCGCTTCGTCCACCAAACGTCGAGGCCGCCCGGTGTTGAGATCATTTCAAAGACCTTTTGCGGCGAGGCTTTAATCGGCAATTGATGAAAGATGTCAGCCATGTTTCCTCCTATTGAGTCTGCTCTTTCGTGCGGGTCAAGGTTGTAGTTTGTTTTTCGGGATGCGTAATCATTTTACGATTTCCTATGTTGAGTTGCCCGCATCGGCAAGAAACTAATCCAAGTGGCCACAGTAGGCCGCTATTTATACTTCGCTGACCGTGAGTGGCTTCGGAATTTTTCCATCAATGTCTGTAAATCCATATTCCTGCGCTAAACTCGCTGCGACTAGAACGCTTCCAGTTCTCTCTATCACACCGGGGTCAGCAGCAAGCGCCGCAACAGCGCGCCCTATAAACTGTGGGGATTCTGAATTGCTCAAGTCCAGCCATTCGGCTGCTTCCATAACTTTTTCTGTCCGTACCAGACCGGGGTACAGTGAAATGACTGCCACATTGTGCTCTCGCAATTCATGTGAGGTGTCTACTGTTAGCTTGTCAGTCGCAGATTTTGATGTCCCATACGCGACATTCCCAATGTATTTCTGCGCTGCCCAGAATGAGATGTTAACGATCAGTCCGCTACGCTGAGTTACCATCAGCTTAGCAGCCCAGTGACTGGCGACATAATGCGCACGCACTCCGGCCTGAAACATTGCGTTCGCCAATTAAGCCGAAGAAGTCGCCGCTTTCGCGCGATGAATACGGCCTAACTGGCTGATTCTGGCTTTAACTTCCTCAATCGCCGCTGGACTTAATATTGTTTCCGGTTTTTCCAAGAGCATTTTTATGGCTTCCAGTGCGTATTTACAGCCCCGAAAGCGTGTTTTCAAGTCCAGCACTCCCACTTCTTTTGCCGCGCTCTCGGTCAGCAATTTGGCACTCACATTGACCAGCAGAAACGACAAATTCGCGGCATTTTCTACGCCCGTCGCCGTCGTGTTCATAAAATCTTCCAACCCGAAATGTTGTTTCGCGTCGCGAAAGTTGAATTCAATCTGAAAGCGCAAGCTGTAATAGTCCACCAACTTTTCCCAGCCCAGTTCCGCGTCACTGCTAAACAAAATGACGTGTCCTACCTTTTGCGTCTTCAAATTAGTCTTGACGATGATCACCGCATTGAGTGCCTGCCCGAACTCCGGGTGCAAAAACAACCCCTGATAATATTGCGTGGAGAGATCACCTTGCGTCTCACTCTTTTGTAAGTATTTGGCCGGCAACTGCTCATACTGCAGCCGCGCACCATACTTCCGCTTCGGGCCGCGTCCACTATAGGCCCCCGCGTAGGGCTCATACAGCGCCGCATCCTTGCGCAACTTGGAAATCAACTGCAACTCGTTTTGCTGCGCCATCAAAACCGCTTGTTGATGTCCGAAATGACCGTCCAACGCCAGGTATTTCACCCGCACAAACACGCGCAACAACTTTAGCAAGGTGACGAGTAACTCGTTGATCCGCAATAATTCGCACGACAGCTTCACTTCGTTCTTGTCCTTGTTGCGACTGCCCTTCGGGCGTCCCTTCGGTTTGCCCTTCGTCTTTTTCGCTCGCTTCGCCTGCTTCTTTTTCCGTTCTTTGATCGCTGCTTTTTCGGCTTCACTGCGCACCGTTTGCTGCACCGCCAACGGATACGCTTTGCGCTGCGTCACATCCACTACCGACAGGACGAAAAACTCCAACCCCCGCACTACCTGCCCGACCAATCCCGAAAAAAAAGCCCGACCCCGTGCGTCTGTGCGCCGGCTTTGGTCACGGTCGTGGCATCGCCCGCTAAGAGAAACTCATGGTCACGCTGATACAGATGCGTGCGAAAAAACTCGACGAGCAACTCCATCCACGGCAGCGCGGTCGCAAAAAAACGCTGTAGCGTGCGATAACTGCCGCCCTTGTCCGTCCAGCGCGCCAGCCCCAGCATTGTCACCCGTCCCGTCATCGTCAACAGGGCGGGAATAATTTGGGCCAGATGTCGCAGCGTCACGGCTGCTATGAGTGGTTGCCAACAAGTCAGTAATGCTACTATCTCCATGGAGACGAGACCTCTTTTCGTGGAATTTGTTTTGTCAACCTAACTCTACTTAAGAACTCGTCTCTTTTCCTATTTCAGCTCACTTTTTCAAAGATCTTTTTTGGCGAAGGTTTGCATAGAGTGCCACCTAAATGTGCTGATCTACCAGAATCGTGTTTCCATCGGGATCAGCAATCATGAAGCTGGCTGGGCCAGTTGAGTTTTCGTCGGCTTCGGTAAGCATGGTGACGCCTTGATGCTTTAAGCTGGCGCTGCAATTCGCGCACGTCCGTGAATTCGCTGAGTGTTTCGGCATTCTGATTCCAGCCGGGGTTGAAGGTGAGAATATTGTTCTCGAACATGCCTTGAAACAGGCCGATGACGGTGTCGCCATTTTTCATAATCAGCCAGTTTTGCGCTTGATTGCCGTGGAAAACAGTAAAGCCCAGCTTTTCATAAAAGACCTTCGACGCTTCGAGGTCTTTTACAGCCAGGCTCACAGAGAAAGCTCCCAGTTGCATTATTGCCTCCTGTTTATTTCTTTGGTTCGTGCTTGCTGAATTGGGTGTAGGCGACGCGGAAAAGTTCAGCTAACGCGGCGGCGCTCTCCGGCGACAGATTTTTATCTGCACGCAAGTGGACTTCCACAATATCGGGCGTTGCTTCCTGCGGGAAATAAATTACAGGTTGATTTTCGCCCTTTTTCGTCTGGTTGCCCATAATGCGCTCGACGGGCATCTTCAGCCATTTCGTCAGACGCGCGATGTTGTCGGCATCCGGTTGGCAGGTTTCATTTTCAATGCGCGACAGGGTCGAAGCAGATACGCCTGTCGCCTCTGCGACCGCGCGCAAGCCCATTTTCCGGCGTTCTCGTTCGCGCTTCACGGCGCGCCCCAATTCGGCAACATTAACTAAATTGTTTTCTGAAGTTGCCATAGCAATCCTCGCTTTCTACGTCTCAAGTTGCGTCTCATTCGGCGTCAGACCTATTCCGACGCAAAAAAATCCTACCATGAAAATTTCTATCGCGCAACAAGTGTTTCATACTTGCAACATCAAAAAGCACATGATACACTGTTTCACAGATGAGACACATGGCACCCAAAAGGGAACAGCGATACTAGGGAAACGAACTGTTTGTGGCTTTTCTAACGAAACCGACTTTGACGAGAGGAACTAACGCTATGACCAATGCAAACACGAACGCAAATAACGATGCAATTATGAACAATGTCCTGATGGGTTCGCACTGGGCGGAGGAAGCCGGTGAAAATCCCATCCTGAATAACGTGATTCCTTTTACACAAACGTTGCGCTCCTTGCGCGAGCCGCTGGATTCCAACCTCGTCAAAACGCGCGAAGGTTGGACAGATTATTCCGGCAACAAACACATGGTCGAATATGTCGAATGGCACACCGTCGCCGACATCCTTGACCGCCAAGCGCCGACGTGGGGACACACCATCAAAAAGATTACGCAGATGGGTGAAACTGTCGTTGTCATCGCCGCGATTACCATCAATGGTATCACGCGCGAAGGCATCGGCACCGGCAATGCCAACACAGAAACCGGCATCAAGAAAGCCGAACACGACGCGCTGAAACGGGCGGCCATTAAATTCGGCATCGCGCGCGGTTTGTATCAACGCGATGGCGAACATCACGAAAATCAGGGCTTGCCGCCCAAGCCGCAGCCCAAACCTTTCCCAACGAATCCATTGGCGAAGTCAGTTTCCGAACTCGCCACGCCCAAGCAGGTCGTGTTGATCCGCTCGATCTGCCGCGATCTCGACATTGATGTGGATATGGAATTACAGGAAACCATGAAACTTGATTGTAAGGTCGAAGAGCTTTCCCGTCGCGCAGCTTCATCGTTCATAGATCACTTGAAGGCGTTGCAGGAAGGCTCGGAAATTCCGATTGTGCGTCGCGCCAGCTAAGGTGCGGCGACAGAGATATAGGACAGGCGAGCCGCCTGTCCAGGCTCTGCAACAATAAACCACATGGACAGGCGAGCCGTCTGTCCTACATTAAGGAGGAATTTTATGTCAGACCAAATCAAACCAATCCCAGAAGGCTACCACACGGTAACGCCGTATTTGATTCTCCAGGATGCCAGCGCAGCCATTGATTTTTACAAGCAGGCCTTTGGCGCAGTTGAATTGTTTCGCATGGCAGGCCCTGACGGTAAGGTCGGTCACGCGGAAATCAAGATAGGGAGTTCGCCGATTATGCTCGGCGGGGAGCATCTTGAAATGGGTTATCGCGGCGTGCAATCCTATGGCGGCTCGCCCATCAGTATTATGCTCTATGTCGAAGACTCCGATGCCCTATTCAATCAGGCTGTCGCTGCTGGGGCAGAAGTAAAACAAGCCATAAAAGATCAGTTTTACGGGGATCGTTCAGGTACGGTAGCCGATCCGTATGGTTTTAACTGGCACATCTCCACGCACAAGGAAGATGTCGCGCCAGAAGAAATGCAACGACGCATGGCAGCGATGGGTGAGTGTGAAGCTGCGGCCAGCAGCTAAGCAATTTTACGAAGCGCATTCCGCCTTGCGTGTCAGGTGCAATTTTTAGAGGCGTCCACCAAAGCCCTGCACGTAAGCGCGGAAGTGCAATTGATTTAAGAGACGATTTAAGAGGTACCAACTATGCTGCAACAATACGACACAACACAATTTCTCCCGCCCTTCGAGGTAATTGAGGGCGCACTTGAGACCTTGAAAGCCGAAGAGTCACGGGCGAAAACGCCGACGAAAAAAGACATGGTGCTAAATCTCTATCATCAAGGTGTGACCGACGTGGCAGCTATCGGACAACAAACCAAAACGCATCCGTCCTATGTCGCGCAAGTCTTGCGCCAAGCCGGCTTGCTGACGGGTTACTTTGATCTCTACACTTCGACGAACGCCGAGCAAAATGTCTATTCGCGCTTCTTCCGCCACGTCTTGTCCTTCAAGAACATTGAGGCGGCAAAGAAGTCTATTGATCGGATTGACAGCCTCTACCAGTATTTTGAGGAAATCGGCGACCGCGCTGGACAGCATCAGGCAATGGTGTTAGCACTGACGGGCAAGAATCGCGCGCGTTGGAGCGGCAAGCACGAAGAAGCAAAGATTTTCAGCGACTGGCTCGCGGCGCATTGAAGATTTGAGACGTAAACCAATAGCGCATCTTGTGGATATGCAGGTTGCGGTGTCACCAAAGGAACCTTGTGCAACTGAAAGATTGGATATGGATCATCAGCTTTGCGTTGCTGCTCCTGGTGGTCAACATCGGCATCAGCGTGTTGTATATGGTTGTTTATGGCCATCTCATCAATCCGGGACAACCCGAAGCGCACTATCAGGAGCATGTTCAAATTGCTGCTCCCTATAGCAGCATCATCGCCGGAGTACCGTTGTTTTATCTCGCAGGTCGGTTCCTGACCCGACGTTGGCCGACAAACTTGCGTCTAAAAACTGCGCTGCTGGTGGCGCTTGTATATGCCCTGATTGACATAGCGGTATTGGCAGCAATTGGATTTCAACTGCGCGCGTCGCTGTTCGTCGTGATTTCCATAGCAACAAAATTTATTGCAGCTTTTCTCGGTGGCAACGCAGCTACGGCATCAAAGCCATAAGTAATAACGACGAAGAAGCGAGGAGGCTTTATGCAAATCGCCTGCAAACGATTTGGCTGTCAGAAAGCGGTCGAGGTTTGTTACTGGACGTGCAAGCATCGCAAGAACTGCAAAGACTGGAGAAGCGCACTCGAAGGCGCGCCTGGACTGATAGCTATTACCGAAAGACTAGAAGGGGCAGCGGCAAAAAGCGGACGACTTTTCGAGGCAAAAACTTTGCTCAAGCCCGCTCGCCTTAAACGTGCCGCGGCAGCTCCGGCATTACTTGCCCCAGTGGTAAAACCTGCCCCCAAAGCTGAACGCAAAATCGCGTCAGAGGTTGTATCGCAACCCAAGAAACCAGTTGTCAAAAAAGCAGCTATCAAACCCGTAAAAGCGGAAAGGAACCCCATGCCGAAATTACCTGCGGAAGAGGAAAAACTTACTTCTCAACCCAGTGAAGATGTCACTACTGCCAAGGCGGCTGACCGCAAGCCTGCGGCAAAACCCAACCGCCCGAAATTCCCGACGGATGGTACCGTGTATTTGTTATTGAGCAAAAATGGCAAGTACCGGGAATTGCGCGAAGCGGATTTGCTGAAAGAGGCGGCGAACATTATCAAGGATTCATCGCTGCGGCTGGTGAAGGGGCAGTATCTGGTTCCGCAAATTACCTTCAAGCCAATGGATGAATAGATTTATGTGAACATCGCGCTCCGACTTTGTCACTACTGGATAAGACCCTCAGCCTTGCGTCATTAGACCGCGACGTGGCGCGCGATGTTCGCACCAAAGAAGCGCGAGAAGGTACGACCTTACAGCGATTTTCAAGCAAACCTTAAGAGCAGCTACCAGCCTGACGCCTGAAACCTTTTGACCTTTCCCGGCGGAGGCACCGGTTGTCAGATGGTCGGCATCAGACTTCAGCGACTGGCGCACTGGCTTCTTAATTGCTTGAAAATCGCTGTAATCTTTTCTCCCAAAAAATAAAAATGCCAACCGAACAACCGGTTGGCATTTCAGCGAAGCGAAAATGGTAAGAGCTTATTCCTGATCTTGCGGACTGCTGGCAGGCGGCATTTTCGGCTTGACTTCGCCATTTCCAGTTACCTTCGTGACAGCCGTAGCAGTGACACCTGGGTCGCGCAAGAAACGATAGGAAATAGAACGATATACACGCCCAGCGATATCCGCTGCTTTCTTGCCGGCTTCCCCGCGTCCCGTCGTAATGACGGTCACCGTCAGTTTAGGATTTTCCACGCTGTTGAAAGATGTGAATAAACCAAGTTTATTACGATCAGTGCAAGTACCGGTCTTACCTGCGACTTGTCCCAGCGGATCAAAGGCTGCTTTTCCAGTACCATAATTTACCGTACCCGCCATCGCAGCCAGCATGCGCAACCGATTTTCTGCTGTCATTTCAATTTTCCGACGCAATTGCGGTTGGAAATTGGCAGCTTCTTGCGCAGTCTTGGGCACCCGCGGAACATACAAATTTCCTCCATTAGCGATAGCCGCCGTAAACGACGCCAATTGCAAGGCAGTTACGCCAAAGCCGTCGCCGTGGCTGGACATTAATGTCGAAAACTCTTCGGGAATAAACCCGGCATCCTCGCCTGACAGGTTAATGCCGGTTGTTTGTCCAAAACCGAAATTTTGGGCATAGCGCCTTACTCTCTCATAGCCCAGACGTCGTCCAAGTTCTTGAAAAAAGGGATTGTTGGATCGTGCTACAGCATCGCTCAGGGTTAAGCTGCCCCCTCTAAACGAGACTTCCATATTGGGATCGAAGACGTTTTCCTGCAACGCCGCGAGACTGACAATCGGCTTCACCGTCGAGCAAGGTTTGACAGGAGAAGACAACGCCATCTTTTGATTGACGATGCTATAAACACGCCCATTGGTCGCATCCATCACCACGACAGTGCCAGCTTTTCCAGCTAATGCTTCAATCGCGGCTTGGCGCACCACCACATCTTCGCCTGATGTTTCGTCGTTCAAGATGTTATTGGCGGCGAGGTTTTTCAGTGCTGCCTCGTGCGCGCGAGCAGCTCGTTCCCGCGCGGCACGAATCGCCGCTTGGCGAGCAATTTCACGACGGCGAGTTTCGGAGCGCATCTGGGCAAGTTTCCGCTTATCTGTTTTAGAAAGCTTGCCCTTTCGTTCAAGCTTAGCCAACTCTTTAATCCGGGCGGAATGGTCTTCTTGTTTCCCTTTTCGTCCTTTTCGAGAGGTACTGCTGGCCTTCGCAACCTGGCGAGATTTTTTTGATCCTGTTGAGGCCTTTGCTGCGCGGGCTTTTCGCTTACCCGCCAGAGCTGGTTCCGGGGGGAGCAGAGCTACCATAACAAAGAGCGTCACAAGGGGAGCAATAGAGCGCAATAGTTGTTTCATTTATTATCCCTTTCCTGTCTCCGCTCGCTGCCTCACTGGGGGAGGTGAGAGCTGAAATAAATTAACGTTCGTAAAGCGTGACAGTTGTTCGCAAAGCTGATCTTCTGTTGATTGTGAAGCTGATATGAAGCGCGTATAGAAGTGTTGTACAGTAAAACACCACCGCCTATTTCAGAACCAAGAATTCTACCTGTACAATCGGGGAGTACGCGCACCGTCGCTTCCTCCAGAGCTTTGTTTGTCGTACTTCGTACAAAGCCAGGGGGCAGGCGCACGAGTTGAAATATAGCAAATCTTTCACCGATGGGCAAACAGTATGTAAAATTTACCTGGATGGGGCTAATCGCAGCGCCCCATTTCTTTCCCACGGCGATTCAATATCCAGGCCTCAAACTATGACGATCTTTTCCAGCTTTCGCGCGCAGATGGTTTTTTTTGTTGCAGCAATGGTTTTACTTACCACCATTGCACTACAAGTAATTAACCAGCAACTTGAACGCCGCATTACAATTACCGCCGAAGAACAGTTCAATGATGTCAATCGCGCCATTGACCTGGCTGTCAACTCATTTCCCAGCAATCAGTACCTCTATGACATCATCGAAGAGGAAAACCTCTCGTTCACCCCACAATCCACTGTCCAAAACATTTTCATCGTCGCGCAGAACGGGGAGGTCATTAACAGCACTAGCCGAGCGGATATGGACAGCCAACTCCGCCCAGAGATCGCGGATTTGCCTCCTATCCGCCATAACGAATCCATGATCGCGGCGAGGGGAAATGCCCACGCCAGCAAAATCCAATTCCCGATTCAGACAGAAAAAGGAACACGCAATGTAATTCTGGTCATTTCTCTGCAACGCCTCTCACAAGCAGTGCGCACGGTCGGGCGCATTCGTTTATTTGCGACCACCGCGCTGGGGCTTATTTTGCTGCTGCTGACAGCCGTGATCAGTCGTCGTTTCACCCGCCCGGTCACGGAACTGGCCCGCGCGGCGCAACGTGTCACCGCCGGAGATTTGGAGTTTGCGGTAACTACTACTAACCGAAATGAAGTGGGAACCTTATCCCGCACCTTCAATGAAATGATTGTCGGCTTGCGGCGCAATCGGGAGTTGGAAGAACAATTGCAACGCGCGGAACGGTCTGCCGTGGTGGGGCGTTTCGCGTCCGGTATTGCGCATGAAATTCGGAACCCGCTCAATTTCATGAATCTTTCGATTGACCATTTACAGGCGCGCTTTGTTGCTTCGCCTAAAACTGAGCAGGAAGCGGATGCCACACGCACCGAAGCCAAGCATATCCTGGGTCTGATCAAAGATGAGATCGGTCGGCTCAATCGCCTCGTCAGCGACTTTCTTAGCTACGGTCGTCCCGCGAAAATTAAAATCCGAGACATCGCCGCACAGTCCTTGCTGGAAGAAGTCATCGGCTTGGTACACGCGCAAGCCGAGCAGCAAGGCATTAAAATCCATCTGCACGTCCCCCCCGGCCAAGCTCCGCATTTCGCCGCAGACGCAGAACAAATCAAAACCTGCTTCTCGAATCTTGTCATCAATGCTGTGCAGGCAATGCCGCAAGGAGGCGAATTGAATATCGCGGTCTCGCAAACAGATTCCATGATGAAGTTTGAGTTTCAGGATACGGGGATCGGCATCGAAGCCGAGCCGCTCGAACAGATTTTCGAGCCTTACTATTCCACCAAAGAAACAGGTATTGGCCTGGGCTTGCCCTTAACCAAAAAACTCATTGAAGATCACGGCGGCGAAATCCAAGTTCGCAGCGAACGAGGGAAAGGCACGGCGTTTGTAGTAACCTTGCCGCGTGAAGCAAGGCAGCATCAATAAAATGTAGAGCAAACTCGAAAGTTTGCTCCTGTCCCCAATTGCTACCTCGTTACAACTGGAGCAAACTCAAAAGTTTGTTCCACATTTCAATGCGGGCGCTCCGAGTTGACCCCTCATTGGCTCATAGCTTATGTTGCGAAGGGGAAATGACTATGAAAAAGATTATGTTGTTATTGGCAATGTTGCTCAGTGGCGCAACACAGCTCCGTGCCGATGAATTGCGCGTGGGCGTCGCCGCCGTATCTATCACACCGCCGATGGGCACGCCGCTTTCGGGCTACTATCGCAAACGGCTTAGCGAAGGCGTGCTGGACGACATTCACGCCAAAGCCATCGTCTTTGAGCAGGACGGAAGGAAAGCCGCGCTCGTCGTGTGCGATATTCTCACGCTCCCGCGTCACACGATTTTGGCGGCGCGCCAATTGATCGAAGCACAGACCGGCATCCCCGGCGCGAACGTGATGATTTCGGCGACGCATTCCCACACTTCGCCCGTGGTGAGTGGCGAAAATGCCCGTGACGCGTTGGACGGAGGCGACACCGAATCAGCCCAAACGTACACGGCAAACCTGCCCAAACTCATTGCCCAAAGTGTGGCCGAAGCCAATCGCAAACTCGCTCCCATGCGGATCAATGCGACCATTGCACAGGAAAATGGGGTGAGCTTCAATCGCCGCTTCTGGATGCGCGATGGCACAGTGAGTTGGAATCCGCCTAAACTTGATCCCGGCATCATCAAACCGGCAGGGCCGATTGATCCTGAAGTTGGTTTCTTATTTTTCGAGTCGCTCCAGTCACAACCCATCGCCTCATTCGTCAACTTCGCCTTGCATTTGGATACGACGGGCGGGCAGAAGATTTCCTCCGACTATCCAGGGCATCTGGCACGCCTGCTCGCTGAGTATAAAGGCCAGAGCTTTCAGACAATTTTTGCCACTGGCGCATGCGGCAACATTAACCACCGCGACATAAGGTGGAAGGACAATCAGAAAGGCGTGAGCGAAGCCTTTCGCATTGCCACCGCTTTGGCCGGCACCATCAATCGCAGTTGGAGTTCATTAAAACCGCTCACGACCGCGTCCATCCAGGCGCGCAGCACCATCGTCAAGCTGCCGACCGCGCCCATTACCGAAGCCGAGATCGCCAAAGCGAAGGAAGTTTATGCGCGCATGAACGACCCCAAAACGACGTTTCCCGAACAGGTCAACGCCTTTAAGGTGCTCGACATCGTCAACCGCAAGGGGCAGCCGCTCGAAGTCGAAGTGCAGGTCATCGCCGTTGGCAATGACCTGGCCTTTGTTTCGCTGCCCGGTGAAGTCTTTGTGGAGTTGGGGCAATCCATCAAGCAAGCTTCGCCGTTTGCTTACACGATGATCGTCGAATTGGCGAACGGTTCGATTGGCTACATCCCAAATCGGTCAGCGTATCCCGAAAGCAATTACGAAGTGTGGAGCGCACGCTGTGCGGAAGGCTCAGGCGAAATGTTGGTTACAGCGGCTCTCAAGTTGTTGACGGACATGTCGAAAAGTAAACCGACCCCATAATTCCGCTTCAGAAAAGCGGCGAGGAACGCGATGAAACCGAAACATATTCTGATTGTTGACGACGAAAAAAACCAACGCGACATCTTGCAACTGATTTTGTCGGGCGAGCGCGATGAAAACGGCACGCCACGCTATGACATCAAAGCCGCGAGTTCGGGCCAGGAAGCGATGCGGTTATTCAAGCTCAACCGCTTTGACCTGGTGATGACCGATCTAAAAATGCACGGGATGGATGGTATTGAATTGCTCAACGAGTTGACGCAGATGGATAGCTCAATTCCCGTGATTCTGATGACCGCCCACGGCTCAATTGATACCGTCAAAGAGGCGTTGCGTGGCGGTGCCTTTGATTATCTGGAAAAACCGGTCGGACGTGATGAATTGCTCACGACCATTTCGCGCGCCGTTGCCAAGCTGCGCGCCGTGGACGAGGAAATCGTTGGGGTGTCCGACGCCATGGAACGTGTCAAAAAGATGATCGTCAAAGTCGCCGTCTCCAGTTCGACGGTCCTAATCCGCGGCGAATCCGGCACCGGCAAAGAACGTATCGCCCGCGCCCTTCACAAAGCCAGCCCGCGCGCCAATGAAAGATTCCAAGCCGTCAATTGCGCCGCGATCAATGAAAACCTGCTTGAGTCCGAACTGTTCGGTCACGAGAAAGGTTCGTTCACCGGCGCCCACGCCGAAAAGAAAGGCTTATTTGAAATCGCGGATAAAGGCACGCTCTTCCTGGACGAAATCGGGGAACTCAATGTGAGCATGCAGGCTAAGCTCCTGCGCGCCTTGCAGGAAAAAGAAGTCACACGCGTCGGCGGCACGAAAGCGATCAAAATTGATGTGCGCGTGCTCGCCGCCACCAATCGCGATCTGGAGGCGATGGTCAAAGAGAAGCGTTTCCGCGAAGATTTGTTTTATCGCCTGAATGTAATTCCGCTGGACGTTCCGCCGCTGCGCCAACGCCGCGATGACATCATCGTGCTGATGGACTATTTTTTGCGAAAACACGGCGCGAATTCCGGCGGCAAGCCGATGAAAGTCTCCAACGACGCGCGTCGCATGCTGCTGGATTATGCGTGGCCCGGCAACGTGCGACAGCTTGAATCTGCTATCGAACGCGCGTTGTTGTTAGCCGAAAGCGATGAAATTACCGTCGAAGATTTGCCGATGGAAATCCGCGATGTCGCTCGCATCGAAGGCAGCGGCGGCTTCAAGCTCCCGGCGGAAGGCATAGACTTCGAGCAGCTCGAAAAATCTCTCTTGATTCAAGCCATGGATCAGACGAATTGGAACATCACCCGCGCGGCAAAACTGCTCGGCCTATCATTCCGCACGATGCAATACCGCCTCGATAAATTCGGCCTCGCGCGCCCCGGTCGTAGCGGCAAAGAGGAAATTGAAGAAGAAAGCGACGACAATAATGGCGAATAATCTTTACCGCATTGGCATTGACCTCGGCGGCACCAAAATCGCAGGCACAATTCTTGACCACGAAGGCAACGAAATCTTTGCTGAGGGGCAACGCCCGCGCCGCGACACGGAACAGGAAAAAGGCTATGCGAACATCATAGGCAAAATCGTTTCGCTCTATGACGAACTGCAAGCGCACATTGGCGGCGCGCCACACACGTTCGGCATCGGCACGCCTGGCGCAGTCTCGAAAAAAACCGGTTTGCTAAAAAACTCGAATACGGTTTGTCTCAATAGTTCGCCGCTCCAACAAGACCTAAGCGAACGGCTCCAGCGTGAAGTCGTCATCGAAAACGATGCGAATTGTTTTGCGATGGCCGAAGCCAAAAACTATCACGGCAAAGTCGTGTTCGGCGTAATTATGGGGACGGGCTGTGGCGGTGGCATTGTCGTTGACAACCAGGTGATTACCGGCTTGCAATCCATCGGTGGCGAATGGGGACATCACACAATTGCGCCGCACGACGGGCCGTATTGTTATTGCGGCAAACGCGGCTGTATCGAAACGCTGATTTCAGGTGGCGGATTGCAAAATCGCTTTCACGAAAAGTTTCGGGTGCCATTGAATGTGCAACAGATTTTTGCATTGGCGAGAAAGGGCGATAACTACGCGACCGCGTTTGTGGATGAATTCTACGACAACTTCGGCATCGCGCTGAGCAACCTGATTGCGATTCTCGACCCGGATGTCGTGGTGCTGGGCGGCGGGCTTTCCAACGTGGATGAGTTATACACGACAGGCCGCGAACGCGTGCGCAAATACATTTTCAGTGACGAGTTGGAAACGCCGATTGTCAAAAACATCTACGGCGATTCGGCGGGCGTAATCGGTGCCGCATTGATTGGGAGGTAGAGATGTCAGCATTACCAAAACGCAAATACACGATTGAAGAATATATTGACCTCCTCAAAACTTCGGAGGAGCGGTTCGAGTATTTTGATGGGGACGTTTTCTCGATGGCAGGCGGGAAAATTGCACACGGGGAAATTGCCTCAAATGTTCATTTCGCTTTGCGCAACCGTCTGAGAGATAAGCAATGCAGAATCTATAACGGTGAAGTCGCGCTCAAAGTCCCAGCCGCGCCACCGCTGCGGTTTCCTGATGTCAGCGTCGTTTGCAGTGAACCAATCACTGAAGATTTTCACGGGTTTGACTTGCTGGTGAATCCAATTCTTATCGTGGAGGTTCTTTCTGACTCAACCTCCAATTACGATCTGGGCAAAAATTTTCTCGCATACCAATCAATTGAAAGCTTTCGTGAATATCTGGCCATTGCACAAAAACATTCGCATGTGATCCAGCATACAAAGCAGTCAAACGGGTTATGGGTACGTCGTGACTTCATCGGGATGGATAGCACAATTCAGCTTGACTCCCTCAACATCACAGTCACATTAAGCGAAATCTACGAATACGTAAATTTTCCTGAAACTCCATCACTGCCCTGAGCATGATTACAATTGACGGTTCATTGGGAGAAGGCGGCGGCCAGATATTGCGCACCTCGCTAGCGTTATCACTAGTGACAGGCCAGCCGTTTCGCATTGAAAAGATTCGTGCCGGACGTAAGAATCCCGGCTTGCTGCGTCAACATTTGACTGCCGTCAATGCGGCGACAGAAATTGGTCAGGCGGAAGTCAAAGGCGAGGCCATCGGCTCGCAACATCTCACGTTTACTCCTGGCAAAATCAAAGCGGGCGAGTATGCCTTTGCTGTCGGCACGGCGGGCAGCGCAACGTTGGTGCTGCAAACAGTTTTGCCGGCGTTGCTCGTGGGCGATAGCGAAACGACGACGTTGACGCTGGAAGGCGGAACGCACAATCCGTTTGCGCCCCCCTTTGACTTTCTGGTGAAGGCATTTTTGCCCATCGTGAATCGCATGGGCGCTGGCGTTGCGGCGACGATTGAACGCCACGGTTTTTATCCCGCAGGCGGCGGCAAGTTTGTTGTCAGCATCAATCCGGCGGCGCAGCTTCGTCCGCTGGAATTACGCGAACGGGGCGCAATCACCGCCCAGGCCGCGCGCGCTATCGTCGCGCATTTGCCTTTCGATATTGCTGAACGTGAGCTTTCGCTGATCGCGCGCAAACTGAATTTGCCCGGCGAAGCATTGCACGGCGAGACGATCCAAATGTCGCCTGGCCCCGGCAATGTGGTGTCAGTTGAAATCACCAGTCAGCACGTCACGGAGGTCTTCACCGGCTTTGGCGAACGCGGCATCAGCGCCGAAGCGGTAGCGAATTCTGTCATCAAAGAAGCACGCGCCTATCTTGCCGCCGATGTCATCGCAGGCGAATATCTTGCTGATCAATTATTGCTGCCGTTCGCACTGGCGGGCGGCGGTGCGTTCACGACCTTGCCGCTGTCCAAGCATTCGACAACAAATATGGAGGTGATTCAGAAGTTTCTGGCGGTGCAGTTTGAGGTGAATAAACTAAGTAATCGAGCCGTGCGGGTAGAAGTACTATGAACTACAAAATCACCGTCGCCTATGATGGTACGGACTATCAGGGCTGGCAAATGCAAGGCCTGCTCCCGACGATTCAGCTTGCGCTCAGCCGCGCGCTGGCGGCGCTCGAAGGTACGCCGGTCATTGTTCACGGCGCAGGTCGCACGGATGCCGGGGTTCACGCCGAAGGCCAGGTGGCTTCATTTCATCTGACGAAAGAATGGTCGAGCCGTGCGCTGCGCCAGGCGCTCAACGGCAATTTGCCCCCTGATATTCGTGTGTTGGAGGCGGAACCTGTGAGCAACGAATTCCACCCACGCGCTTCGGCCAAGAGCAAAACCTATCGCTATCAACTTTACAATGCAGCGGTGATGAATCCGCTGTTGCGGCGCTATGCCTGGCATTATCATCACGCGCTGAACCTGGCACAGCTGCAGCAGGATGGCGAAGCGTTGCTCGGCACGCACGACTTCACGACCTTCACCGTCACAGATTGCGAAACAAAAACCAGAGTGCGAACCATCACGGCCTTTCAGATCATCCGGCACGCTTCCTTGCTACAACTCTATTTCACGGGCAACGGCTTTTTGCGGTTTCAGGTGCGGACGATGGTGCTGGCTTTGCTGGAAATGAATCGCAGACGGATTGCGCTGACGATGCCGGAATTGATCAAGAGCCGACAGCGCGCGTTAATTCGCGGGTCTGCCCCGGCCCAAGGGTTGACGCTTGTGTCAGTCGAATATTAGTATGGTTGCCTAATTTTGCTGTGCTTGTCACACATTACTTCCCTTGCTCAAACGACTGGAAATTCGATGGCAGATTTCGCTGAAGTAATCCAACCCGGATCGCGCGAGGAGCAATTGCTGGCTAACATTGATTGCGCGCGTCTCCCCCGCCACGTCGCGGTTATCATGGACGGCAATGGACGCTGGGCAAAGAAGCGGTTTATGCCGCGTATTGCCGGGCATCGCGCAGGCGTCGAAGCGGTGCGCGCAACAGTTGATACGGGCGCGCGGCTGGGCCTCGAAGTGCTGACGCTGTATGCTTTCTCGGTCGAAAACTGGAAACGTCCGGCCTACGAAATCGAAGCCTTGATGACATTTCTGAAAGAATACTTGCGCAAGGAAATTGACAATCTGGATCGCAACAACATTCGCTTTCAAACGATTGGACGCACGCATGAGTTGGATGAATCCGTACAATTTGAATTGCGTAGCGCACTCCATCAAACCGCGCACAACACGGGAATGGTTTTGAATGTTGCGCTGAATTACGGCGGGCGCGTGGAAATCATTGACGCCGTGCGTACGCTCATCACAGAAGGCAAATGCCCCGAAGAAATCACCGAAGCCGCCATCTCACAACATCTGTACACGAATAATTTGCCCGACCCGGATTTGATGATTCGCACCAGCGGCGAAATGCGGATCAGCAATTTCCTGTTATGGCAATTAGCCTACTCCGAAATTTATATTACCGACGTCCTGTGGCCGGATTTTCGTCGCCCGCATTTTTTCGAAGCAATCATTGATTATCAAAAGCGCGAACGCCGCTACGGTGGCTTACCCTCGCCCAAGCTGATGGTTAACGCCTCTTGATGATCGTCCATCTCAAATCGAACATTTGAAATCTTTGCATGGCACGCGTACTTTCAGCCGTTGTCTTTCTCCCCATCTTACTGCTCATTATTTGGCGCGGCGCACCGCTTTATTTTTCGGCGCTGATTGCCATCGTGGCAGTGCTGGGTTTGCTGGAATACAAAAACATTGCAGCACAAGTGGGACTGAAAGTCGGCGCGGCGCAAAGCATCCTGGCAGCAGTCGGAGTGCTGACCGCGTTTTACTTCCAACGGCCTGAGTTCATTGTGGCCAGCCTCGCGGCGTTAGTGATCGTCGAATTGACCGTGCAGCTTTTTACCAGTCAGGATTTGGCGCAGTCGCTGCCCAATGCGGCGGGTACGGTTTTCGGAGTGAGCTACATCGCGGTGCTGGGCGGCTTTCTCATCGCGCTACGCATTGCGCCGGGCGATGAGGCGAACCTCGCGGCCAAATTGATCTCGCTGTTTTTCCTAATCGTCTTCGCGGGCGACACCGGTGCCTATTATACCGGGCGCGCGTTGGGCAAACACAAACTCGCGCCGCGCATCAGCCCCGGCAAAACGATTGAAGGTATGATCGGCGGCTTGATAGCGAATGTGTTGGCGGTCGTGATTGCTCATTTCACGTTCTTCCCTGAACTGGTGTTGGCCACGGCGATTCCACTTTCGCTGTTGATGGGCGGGCTGGGCGTGATTGGTGACTTGTGCGAATCCATGCTCAAACGCGGCTCGCAGGTGAAAGATGCCGCGCAGTTGATTCCCGGTCACGGTGGCGTACTGGATCGGCTGGATAGCATTTTGTTCAATGCACCGGTGCTTTACTATTACTACGTTTTGTTTATGAAATAGCCGTTAGCCGGTAACACAGCTAATAGCGCAAAGATATGAAGCAAATTTCCATTCTCGGCTCCACAGGTTCTATCGGACGCAATACATTGCGCGTCGTAGAATCGCTAAAGGGCGAGTTCGAAGTCGCGGCGCTGGGTGCCGGAACGAATGTCGAACTCCTGGCCGAGCAAATCGCGCAATTCCGCCCCCGCCTCGTGGCTGTCGCGGATGAAGATTGCGCCGCACAACTGGAGCGAGAACTTCATCGGCGCGAGGTCACTAATCAGCCGAAAATCAGCATCGGTGTCGAAGGTTTGTGCGAAGTAGCGGTCTGTGAGGAAGCTGAAATTGTGATTGGCGCGGTCGTGGGTGCGCTTGGTTTGCTGCCCACATATCGCGCGCTCGAAGCGGGGCGTCGCGTGGCCTTGGCGAATAAAGAAACGCTCGTGGTCGCGGGCGAATTGATGACGCGCGCCGCCGAAAAGTCCGGGGCGGAATTATTGCCGGTGGACAGCGAACATAACGCGCTGCATCAGTGCCTGCGCGGCGAACAGCACAAGGACGTCAAACGCTTGATTTTGACCGCTTCAGGCGGGCCATTCCGCACCGCCAGCAAAGAGATAATTGAAAACGCGACGCCCGCCGAAGCCCTGCAACATCCGACGTGGCGCATGGGCGATAAGATCACGATTGACTCGGCCACGATGATGAACAAAGGCCTGGAAGTCATCGAGGCGCGTTGGCTTTTTAATCGCAGCGCCGATGAAATTGACATCGTCGTGCATCCGCAATCCGTCGTACATTCGCTGATCGAATTGATTGACGGCTCCGTCATCGCGCAAATGGGCGTGACTGATATGCGCCACGCGATTCAGTACGCCTTAACCTATCCCGCACGCCAACCCTCAGATTTGCCTTCGCTCAATCTGACCGCGTGTAGCAAGTTAGAATTTTATGAACCAGACACCGAACGCTTCCCCTGCATTGCGCTGGCCTATCAGGCGTTACGTGCAGGTGGCACAATGCCTGCGGTCTTGAATGCGGCCAACGAAATCGTGGTCGCGGCCTTTCTCGACGGGCGCATTAAGTTCGGTCAAATCCCTCGACTCATTCGCGCGGCGTGTGAAGCACATACGCTGCAACCGGTAACAAATCTCGAAGCGGTTTTTGCCGCCGATGTTTGGGCGCGGCAATGGGTCAGCGAAAAAATCCAATTATCCGTAAGCGATTCGCTGTCAACAGATTTGCGCTGCCTGTAACGTGATGCTAGAATCGGATTTAGCTTAATTAAGGGTTGTAAATAACAATATTTTCAGTAGGTGCAAGGGTCCAACACATTATACAAATCAGCCAGTGCGCTCACTAAGGAGGAATTATCGTGTTATTCAAAGTCGGGCAAAAAGTGGTTTACCCCAATCATGGTATTGCCGTCATTGAGCAAATTGACAGTCGCCAAATCAATGGCGAACTCAACGAGTTTTATTTATTACGTTTGCACACCACCAATTCAACCGTGATGGTGCCCGTACATAACGCCCTGGAAATCGGTTTGCGCCATCCCATCGCGAACAAGCAGTGCAACGAATTACTGCGTGTGCTCGCCGAAGATTTGACGATGCCGGAAATGGATTGGAAGAATCGCTTTAAGGATTTTTCTGACCGCATGCGCAGCGGCGATTTATTTCTGATTGCCGAGGTGCTGAAGACGTTGACTTACCTGAACCAACTCAAACCGCTCTCCTTCCGTGAAAAACGCATGCTGGAAAAAGCGCGCCAGTTAGTCATCACCGAATTGGCTTCGGTCGGGGGCGTCTCGGAAGCAAAGATCGAACCTAAAGTAGATGCGGCATTAAGTGGTGCCTGTAACAAACACCGCTCCGCTTTCGCCAGCAGTTCCGGTCACTAAGATTTTTTGCGCATCCCCTCTCCCTATCAATTAAACCTCACTCCAGCCGTAGCATGTTTTACCTGCTACGGCTTCTTTTCTGGGCTTCGTCAAGGACATAAAAGTACGAATATGCGCTTCAGATGAACGCAGCCATAGCTGCGCCGTTCCCGGGCTACTGGTCAAGGGGAATAAGCTAAGAAAGGCGAAAGTACGGAACACCCGGAAAGTACGAAACACCCAGAAATTTGGCACAGCATGTGGGCTTGTTACTGTCTGTTGTGTTCATTGCGTGTGTTCCGTACTCTCTGCTGCTTTCACCACCCGTTCGCTTAATCCCCTTGTGCTACTGGTTGGGAGAATTCATCGCTGCGGGCAAAGATGCCAGCCCTGTGGGGCAGTCTTGTCCGTCTCGGCAGTCTTAGTGCGGGGAGTTAGGATCGGGCTGGGTGTAGTCGCAACGGGGTGGTTTTCCGGCGTCCGAGGTTGCGATGGTTGCCGCCAAAAAACGCTGTCCGCCAGAGCGACGAACACTAGGACAAGCGCCGCCACCACCGGCAGCGGCCACACCAGCGCCAGCCGCTCTCGCCAGGAATCCATTAGCGCGAGCAATACCTGTCCCCAAGTGAAGGAGCATTCACTCATCGAATCGCGATACGCCTGTAGTTGTGCGGTACAAGCAGAACAATCATCCAGATGGCTGACAACTAATTCGCGCTCGACGCCGTTCAGATCATTGTTGATGAACGCCGCGCATTGGGTTAGTGACAGATGACATTCCGGTGTTACGGCTTGTAAATGGCGGTGCAAGGAAGATAGCGCGGCGGGCAGATTCCTTGCGCCGCACAACTGCCTCCGGCAAATCTCGCACTGTGCTAAATGATCGTCCAGGCTGAGCAATTCTGCCGGTTCCAGGCGGGCGTGGCGATAACGATTTAGTTGATACGACGACAAGTGCATAAAACCTTTCGGGCGGAAAATGTACAGCAACTTTGCCAGGTTGCTGACGTGTCACCAAGGGTCTGCTACTAAAGTCAGCAGCAAACTGGCAAGTTAGCTATACAGGCGATTCTGTTATTTAGAGGGGCGCATCCGCTGGCCCTATTGTCAGTCGTTCGCGCAGTTTTCGCCGCAGCCGTTGGCGCGCCGCCTGGCGCAGGTTGATGACATTCTGGCGCGTCGTTTCCAGCAAGGCGGCAATCGTCAGATCGGGCAAGGGCAACTGGTGCCAGAGCAAAGCGAATTGTTCGTCGTACGTGCTTAATAACCGCGCCACCTGGCGCTGCTCAACGCGCCAATCCAATAAAACCCAAAGGCGCTGAAATTGGTCGTTCGTCAAGGCCAGTGTTTGCCCGACGCGGCGCAGGGAAGCAATGCCATAAAACCAAAACCATTCGATTTCGCCATCGGTGAAATTCAGTAAATAGGCGAGGCGTTGCAGGGGCGGCAAGTCTTCAATTTCAGCCCACAGATGCGCAAGTAACGCATACCACGCAGCTTCTACGTCCGGTCGTGGTTCAGGCGATGGAATACGGGTGAGGGAGTCTTCCATGGGTTCCTCAGAATTGCCTGGAGCGACAGGTTGGTCATCCTCGATGACGAGCAAAAATGCAGGCGCAGAAGAAAGTTCCATCATCGCACTCAACCTCCGGGGGACATTCCGCTTGGGTCTTCTCACCAGATAAAGCGGATTTTGCAACGGAGAACTGGGAAGGAAATGAAAAATTGTCGCAGGAAATTTCGCCCCGCCTGAAAGCGAGCCAGAAAATTGGCTGCTGTCGTATTAAATTCTTGTATCTGTTTTTTTCTGCGCTATACTGCGGCGCGTGGTGCAGGACCCCAGCCCAGCCCTCACGGCAACTTCCGAACATTACCCTTCTCCCCTTTGACTATTACCCTCGCTTAGCAAACTTCGATTAATAAAGCCCTGGCCCATGGAGGCATTATGCTGCGATTTTCTCTCTCGCTCGCAGCCCTGGCTTTGCTGCTGGTTCTTTGCTCTTCAAATGGAGAAGCGCAAACTGTGCGCTCAATGTTTGTCGAATCGCCACCTTCCGGCTTCTTGGCTCGCTTCGGGAAAATTCGGAACGAAGTCACCACGATTAACGTGCCGATGCCATCGCTCAAGATCAAGCAAACTGGCTTGCTGACTTCGCGGCTTGCGCCCAAGGAGTTAGAACGTTGGAGAAGCTTGACGCGCGTGGTTTGGGCAACAGGAAAAGATGGCGCGCCGCTCTATCCCACTTTGCGCGAACTATGGGAATGGGCTGACAACAGTGGGCATGTAGTTTACCTTCAATTTCAGGAGAGCAATATCTTTCCTTCCGGCACAGCGGGCAGCATGGACATTGAACAATTTGATCCGACAGGCCAGCGCCACATCGCGGTGCTGAAGCTTTGTCTTGCCAATATTGACCAGGCGCTGATTGGGCCACGCGTAGCCCGCGCCAACGGGTTTATCCCATTCCAGGAGCTGAGCAAGGAAGAACGCTATGCGGAGGTATTAGGGCATGAGTTAGCACATATCAAATTCATACTGGCTAATTTGTTGCGCGCGCATTTGGTCAGTGAACTGATTAAAACGACCAACGATCTCCTGCTAGGACAGACACGGCAGAAACCCAGGACACTACTCTTACAGGAAATGAAGTGGCGACTTTCCCAACGAGATACATTGCTGGCGGAAATTGAAAGCCAGGCCGAAGAGGTCGAAGAGATCGTTTGGCAAGAACTCGTCGCCACCAGGAAAAACCGTTCTGTATTCCTCACCGCGATGAACCTGCGGCGGAAATAATGGTGGGCAAAACTGGGGAAGTCGAGGAGAAGCCGGCATCTTCCGACTTCTCCTAACCTCCCAGCCTTTTCCCAACTAGGAAAGGATTTCCTAGTGATGGAAGTTTTTTCATACCCAATCGCGTAAGAATTACTCGTTCCGACTCATTACCGCGCCAAAGATGGGCACCACAAAACGTAAAAAGACTGATTTTACTGGACATTTGTGGAGTAGGAGGTGTTTCACAATGTGTGGCACTCCGCTTGCAATCTCTTGTGTGGGGCAAAGAGACACCGATAGCAGAGGCTATGTTGGGTGTCGGCGATTACCAGTTTAGGTGAGGATGGTGATCGCATTCATTAGGCGCTGTAGACATCCCACGACTACAGCGCCTCTTATTTTCACATTTTAATTTTTAGACCGGCAACGACCCTCGTAATCACTGGTGCGGGTGTAAACGCGGGGGGAAATCAGATGGCAGGCGCTTCGGCCCGTAACGACGGCAGCAGGGGATGCGCTTGCAGGTTGAAGCAACCTGCCATCTGATTTCCCCCCGCGTTTTGCATTTTGGTCATTGGTCATTGGTCCTTGGTCAATCGTCCTTGGTCATCTGTTTTTTGTCTCCGCCTGTACGTGCTTGACTCTCAATCCATCACTCGGCTACCGTTCATCGTTCATCCTTAGCATTTATTGATGTTGTCCAATGACTAAGGACAAATGACTGATGATCAAAGCTAATGCCAAGTAACTTTCTGACCGACTACCGCCAACGCCTTCGTGAGTTTCACACTGAATTGAATCAGGAAGCGTATTTGTTTGCTTCCGGCCAAAAGGAAATGCTGGAAGTAAAATATTTGCACTCCGAATACGCGGATTTGTTTGCACTGGCCACCCGTACCGAATTGCAGCAAGAATTTGCCGCTCTACCGTCCTACCGAGACACTGAACGCGCCGCGCTGCAACTGCTGCTCGCGCAGGCCACACATGCGCATCTCACAGCGAGCGTGCGCGACTTGACGGCAGAGATCAATGACTACGAATCCCACGCGCGGCTGATGTGGGAAGGCGAGTCCATCAGCTTTCCCGTCGCAACCGCCCTGCTGCGCCAGGAGCCAGTGGCAAACAAGCGACATGAACTGGCTCTTCGCTGCGCCGAAGTCATTAAAGGCATCCAGGATTTGCGCGCCGAACGGCTGCAGAAACTCCACGAAAACGCGCAAGAATGCGGAGGAGAAAATTACCTGGCGCTGTATCAAAACCTCCACGCGCTTGCGTATGAAAAGCTGGCGGCACAGGCACAACCATTCCTGGCCCAGACGGAAAGCAAATTCGTCGCGGCCCTAGCGCCACTGCTCGTCCGAGAAGCCAATGTCTCACTTGACGAAGCCACGCGTGCCGACCTCGGCTACTTTCAGCGGCTGCAACGCTTCGACCAGCATTTTCCCACCTGGCAACAAACGAATGTTTACCGCGAGACGTTTTCCGGTCTTGGCATTTTCACCTACAAACAGGAAAACATCGTGCTGGATGATGCGCCGCGCCCGCACAAAAGTACCAAGTCAAATCATTTCCCGATTCGCGTGCCGGATGAAATCAAAGTGGTGTTCACACTTGGCCATGGGATCCGCAAATTTTCCTCGTTCTTGCATGAAACGGGCCGCGCGCAGCACTTCGCCTGGATGTCGCGTCAGCTACACCCGGAATTTCATTACTGTGGTGATCCAGCAGTCAGTGAAGGCTTCGCACTACTCTTTAGCCAGTTGCCGCATGAGGCACGGTGGTTGGCTGATCTACTCAGCTTTTACGAAAGCCAGGAGCTACGCCATAGTCTCGCTGTGCAAAAGCTGCTGCGCATTCGCCGTTTTGTAGCCAAGCTCAACTACGAAGTCGAATTGCATTCCGGCCAACTTGCCAGCACCGCCGGAGCGCGTTACAGCGAACTGCTAACCGAAGCCGTGCGCGTGCGCTACGATGAAACCGAATATTTGCGCGACGTGGAAGATGGCTTGGTGGTGGCGAACACCTTGCGCGCTTGGGCGTTTGAAGCACAGTTGCGTGAACACTTAAAAACCAAGTTTGGCTCGCGCTGGTGGACGGCACGCAAAGCGGGGGACTTCCTGATTGACCTTTGGAATACGGGCGGGCGCTACCAGGCGGAAGAGATGGCCAAGATGGTTGACCTGGGTGAATTGTCGTTCGATTGGCTGGCAGAAGAATGTTTGGCGAATCTATGAAACCCCAACCTGCAATCTTAATCGTGGGCGGCGGCATTGGCGGTTGCGCGGCAGCGCTGGCAGCGGCGCAAGCCGGGCAGCGCGTTGTGCTGACAGAAGAATCCGATTGGATCGGCGGACAATTCACGTCGCAAGCTGTGCCGCCGGATGAACACGGCTGGATTGAGCATTTCGGTTGCACGTCGCGCTATCGCAGCTTTCGCAATCGCGTGCGCAAATACTACCTGCGCAACTATCCACTGACCGAAGCCGCGCGCCACCAAATCCATCTGAATCCCGGCAACGGCTGGGTGTCGCCGCTCTGTCACGAACCGCGTGTAGCATTGGCCGTGCTCGAAGAAATGCTCGCGCCGCTGGTCAGCAGCGGCAAGCTCACGATCCTGCGAGAGCATAAACCGGTGGCGGTGGATGTCAGCGGAGATCGCATCCGTGCCGTGACGTTGCTGGATTTGCGCACTGGCAAAGAAGTCACGATTACGGCGCAATACTTTCTGGATGCAACGGAATTGGGCGACCTGTTGCCGCTGTCGGGCACGGAGTATGTCACGGGCTTTGAAGCACAAGCGATGACGGGCGAACCGAGCGCGCCGGACGCGTATCAACCCGACAATGCCCAAGCCTTTTCCGTCTGCTTTGCGATGTCGCATCATGCAGGCGAAGACCACACGATTGCCAAACCTGCGCGCTATGAATTCTGGCGCGACTTCGTGCCTGCACTTGCGCCTGCGTGGCCGGGCCAGTTGCTGGCGTGGACAATCACGCATCCGCGTCTGATGACACCCCTGACATATCACTTCGATCCGCACAATGAATCAGGGAAAGCTTTCACCGGGCTTTGGAGCTATCGCCGCTTACTGGATCGCAGTCAATTTACGTCGGATTTCGCCTCCGATATCTGCCTTGTCAACTGGCCGCAAACCGATTACCTGCTCAGCGATATTTGCAATTGCTCGGACGAAGAACGCGCCCAGCATTTCGCTGCCGCGCGTGAACAAAGCTTGTCGCTGCTGTACTGGTTACAGACCGAAGCGCCGCGTCCCGATGGTGGCGCAGGATGGAAAGGCTTGCGGCTGAGAGGCGATGTCACGGATGCGCGCGACGGTTTAGCCAAGCAGCCATACATCCGCGAAGCGCGTCGCATCAAGGCGGAATTCACCATCACCGAACAGCACGTGGCGGAAGCCTTGCGACCCGGTCAAAATTTGGCCGAACGCTATTTTGACTCGGTAGGCATTGGATATTATCGCATTGACCTGCACCCCTCCACGGGCGGAGACAATTACCTGGATGTCGGTTCCCTGCCCTTTCAAATCCCGCTGGGCGCGTTGCTGCCCGTGCGTATGGAAAACCTGTTGCCCGCCTGCAAAAATATCGGCACCACGCATATCACGAACGGCTGTTATCGCCTGCATCCCGTCGAGTGGAACATTGGCGAAGCCGCCGGAGCACTCGCGGCATTTTGTTTGGAACAGAAGATCGTGCCGCGTGCGGTGCGGCAATCCCACCTCGCAGACTTTCAGCAAGCCCTTGTCAGACAAGGCGTAGAGTTGGCATGGCCAGAGGATTTGGTGTTAGCGGAAGGCGACCCGCATATTCACGCGCAATAAATCAACTCCCTACACCCTACAGGCTTTGGAGTTGGCTGAAAAGCCAGGCTTTGGCAAAGTCCCAATCGCGTTTGAGGGTGGCCAGGGAGATGCCCAGCACTTCTGCGGCTTCTTTTTCCAGCAATCCCGCAAAGAAACGCAACTCCACAACCTGGCTGGCGCGGGGCGCGATGACTTCAAGTTGGTGCAAGGCTTCATCCAACGCGACCAAATCCTCATCCTGCTCGACTGCCTTTCCCGTGATCTCTTCCAACGATAATTTGATCGTCCCGCCGAAGCGTTTATCGGTTTGTCGCTGCCGCGCATAATCCACCAGCACGCGCCGCATCTGTCGCGCGGCAATGGCGAAGAAATGCGCGCGGTCACGCCAGGCAAAATCGCCATCGCCACTAAAGAGTCGCAAGTAAGCTTCGTGCACGAGCGCCGTCGCCTGCAACGTATGATCGGCGCGCTCCTGTTGCAGATAAAACTGCGCCAGTCGCCGCAGTTCTTGATAGACGACCGCGATCAATTGCTGCGCGGCGTCCTGATCGCCGCTATGATACTCGGCCAGGAGGATCGTGAATTCTTTTGGATTGGAAGCTGACATAAGCCTGTGATTCTTGCTCAATTGCCACTAGCTTCGTATC
>CAWCGF010000027.1:0-53954 GCA_963794955.1 uncultured Acidobacteriota bacterium | reverse complement strand
CTCGATATGATCTGCTGCTATAGGTTTTAAGAAAAAGAATATTTGAAAAAGGCGGATTAATGAGTTTTTGAGTTGACATGAAAGCGGCATCTGGAGACGGTGTTTTGACCAAAAAACACGCTCACAAGGAGACCTCCAGCTGCGCAGCTTTCGACTCAGTATAACGACACCGCAACGCAAAGCACTAGACCGCAAACTCAAAACCGCCCAACAACTGGGAGATTTACGCACTATCAAATTTGCCTTGGCGGTACTCGCCGTGGCGCATTACGCTTCGACCGAGCAAGCTGCTGTCGTGTTGCAGCTTTCGGTTGCGCAAGTCGAACACTACGCGCACCAGTTTTTATGTTACGGCGTGGCCGGCGTCGCGTTCAAGAAAGCGCCCGGACGTCCGGCGAAATTGACCAAAACGCAAAAACGTCAGTTAAGCCAGCTCATTGAAGACGGCCCCGCCAAGTGCGGTTTTGATGGCAACTGCTGGCGTTCGCCGATGGTGCAGCAATTGATCCTGGACAAATTCGGCGTGAGGTACAACGTCTTTTACATGGCCGAACTGTTGAAGAATCTGGGTTTCAGTTATCAAAAAGCGGCCTTCGTTTCGGATCATCTCAACCCGGAGGTGCGGCGCGCGTGGAAACAGGCCGTCTGGCCGGAGGCGTTACGCCACGCGCGCGAAAAGAAAGCGCTGCTGCTGTTTGGCGATGAAGCCAGTTTTCCGCAATGGGGGACGCTGACTTATACCTGGGCACGGAAGGGCATGCAGCCGATGGTGCAGACTTCGGCCAGCGCAAAGGCTACAAAGTCTTTGGCCTGATCGATTATTTCAGCGGACGCTTCTTTCATGGCGCGACGACGGGCAAGCTGAACAGTGCGAGCTACGAAGCCTTTCTGCGGCAAGTGCTGGCACAAACAACACAGCACATCGTGTTGCTGCAAGACGGCGCGCGGTACCACACGAGTGCGGCGCTGAAAAAGTTCTTCGCGCAACACGCCGAACGTTTGACCGTTTTTCAGTTACCGAGTTACTCGCCGGATTTCAATCCCATCGAGAAACTGTGGAAGAAGATCAAAGAGCAGGATACCCATTTGCACTACTTTCCCGACTTCGCCGCGCTGGTCGAGAAAGTAGACGCTGCGCTCATCAAGTTTGCCGACCGTCCAGCGGAGATTCTGGCGCTCTTCGGACTCGCCGCAGACGGTTTAGCAAAGGCGTAAATGCTGGGCGTTTTTCAAAAATCTGTTTCTTGAATGCTATAGGTCTGAGGGGTTCCCTTGCTTTGCTTACGAAGGGAGTCTCGGTCAAGCATTTGCTGAATGACAGCGGGCGGCGGAAACCGAAAATTAGTCTGTCGAAGCTGGGTTAATGCGGTTGGAAAGTCGAGATATTCCTTTTCCCCGGCTCGTTCCAAAATCGCCAGTGTCCCTACCACAAGCAGATTATTCCTATGCGCCTCTTGCGTTCCTTTTCGCTGGTCAATCAGGACGGCGTTAGCCTTTAACTCAATGGCAAGCGCAATGGCTTCCCGTTCTCCCGCTCCCAATTTTTTTGACCTGCGCAATAAAGGCCGGGGAAGCTGTCCGCACCTCAAGCCAAGCCGGAGAAGAATCCGCCCAATCGGTTACTTGTTTAGGCATGCCGGGGTGATGGAATTCAGCCAAGACGGCGGCTGGAATGATGGCCCAAAGAGCTTGGCGAGAATGTTAATTTCACCAATCAAGACAAGGTAATTGATGGGTGTCGGAGATAATTATCATGTGCCTAAGAGGGCATCAAAAGCAGCCCGTTGTTCATCGAGTTCCGCCAGGGAAAGCTGCCCTTCAACGCCATACTTCTTGAGGATACCATCGGCTTCATAAACAGAGATACCCAGCATCTCCGCCACTTCGCCGACACTTAGCTCTTCCCGCTGAAATTCAGCCACTGCCCAGCCTTCGAGCGCACGACGAGTGATGTCACCATTAAACTGTGCGGCAATCGTATCAGGAATTTTTACCGTGATCTCCATAGTGTTACCTCTCTCCTCAAGAATACCTCGGTGCGGCGGCCCTGAGCAATCAAAGTTTCGGGAGCCGCAACGAACGCTCCCGTTGCCGTTTGTCACGCTGCGCCTTTGCCGCGCTTGCGATTACGCTCCCAATAACAGGAAGGACAAGTGTTTCTCTCGCAATTCCACATTACAGTGAGATTTTCAGTGCGGAGCGGCTGAGGCGAACACGCATAAATCAAGGGCGAGATGTATTCGCATCTCGCCCTAATGCCACAGAATAGCCATTCGGTGATGACCTTTAACTGATTGTTAGTCGACTATCCAAGATAGTTGCGAATCATAACTACTGACTATGCCCAACAATAATACGGATTGTGTTATCAGACAGGCTGGAATCAATTGTTCCAGGCGCTGTGTACCCGAAAGAAACCAAAACCTGTTGAAGCGCTCCAGCACCTATTGGCGCTGTTGTTTGGTTTTTAGCAGTGATAATAATTCCAATCGGTCTATCACCGGTCGGGAAAAACTGCCCTGAACTTTTCAATCTCCATCCCGCACGCATTAATAGCTTTTTTATTTCGTCAGCGAAAATCTGGATTTCAGTGTCGCCAGTTGTGGCAATAATTTCAAAGTCCACAGGAGGCCATTTTGCTAATTGTATTAGTATGGCTTTTTGTTGTTCTACTGTAAAACTACGTGATGGTGGTGCCCGATTAACAGTGACATTACCCCCAGCTTGGATAGCTCCGGCGAATTATTCATATTTTGGGTAACCGATGGGGGAGATTCTTTGTCGGGATGGCGTTGCTGTGAACGGACACCATCAATGAAGCTCTTGATTTGGGAGAATGCTAAGTGAGTAGTTCCATAACCATCAAGGACATCTTTGATTATAATCAATACCCCGTTATTCCCGTTTGAAGTTGCATTTTGTTTACCTTCTATTCGCAGTATTTCTTCGTCTATGAGTCTAAAAACTGTGACTGAATCAATATTACAGGGCAAGTTTGGAAGGGAACGAATTAGCTTAATGAAGGCGGCGTGATCACTATTTGGTTTAATATCACTATAAGGAAACCTATAGGTACTGACTGAAGCAGACAAATCTTTAAGACACACGATATGAATTGTATAAGGATCGTTCAGCTTTGGTTCCGTATTGAGATTAATCTTAACGTCTCTACCTGCTTGTATCGCTCCCGGTGATCCCTGTATTTTTTGATTTACAACCCGTGTGGGTTTAGACCTTTTCCTCTGTTTTTTACTATTTTTCTGTATTGTCGATGAACCTCTGCCCGTAGCAAGATGAAAAGTCATTGAAGCCCGAACATTTCCAACAAATACATACGAGCAGCTTAATGCTATGGCAATGTAGGTGCTGCAAAAGGCTTTCAGTCTCATAATGTTGGAATCCTTATTACACTGCGACTAGGAAAATGGCGTCATTCACTAATATTATTTTAGGTTTTTTTGTTTTTGATCTCCGCCAATAGTGACATCACCCCCAGCTTGGATTCCTCCAGGGGAGTTACTCATAGATTGATTAATCCGATTTTGAGATTTTGGTACAGCACTTCTCACGCGCATTAATGGAGATTGAGGAGAACTTGTCGGCGATGGTGATGATGAAAGAAGCACATTCTTTACAGGCTCAAGCCGGATTTCTAACGTCCCAGGATTTTCTGATGGAGTGATCCGACGGTCATAGTCTTCGTAGTTCGTTGCCTCAACTCTGACGCGAATTTCTTTGTTTGAGTCATTCAGAAGGAATGAAAATATTCCCTCTGAATCTGTGAATATGATAGACGGAACTCCCTCAGATTCCAGACTAATTTTAGCGCTTCTTATAGATTTTCCGGTACCCTTATCGCTTACTCTACCCACGAACTTTTTCTTCTCGATAGAGAAGGTCGGCTTTGTCATCCAAAGCCACAATCCAGCTATTAGTGCGGCCAAAATTGCTCCTGAGGCAGTGATTAAAGCTGCTTTCCTTGCAGAGCTTCCCGTAATATATGCTGCACGAACGGCGGGTTCGTCCTCTGGGTTTTGTATTTGAGATGGCTTCGTGGGCATAGGTGATTCTTCTAAATTTTTCGATTTGGGGCAAGTTTCTCTCGCTGAAGCAATCCAAAACGGAGCACAGACTTAGAAACCCTCAACAGTATAATCTAAACCCAGGTCGCTCTGAAAAACATTTGCTATTCCAGAAGTAATAAAAGCTATCGCTATTTTCTTTCATATTCACCGTTCGACTAATCTTTGGCATTCAAAGCGCAGCCGATAACCCGCATTATGTCCGGTTCAGCACTGAATCAGTCTTTGTCCACAACTCCATCTTGCTCGCCTCCCTGCAAGCCCCGTCTTCGACTTTGTACGGCGCTGAGCCAGAACACCGCGAGGCCGAGCAGCCCTACCACGCCCGCGACCTGAAGCGGTAACGTCGGCGCGTGTGTCCACAGCAGTCCGCCTACCGTGCCCGCCGGGACAATCAGCAGGTTGCGAATCGTGTAATACACGCCGACGACACGACCCCGTTGCGTCGGTTCGGCTAGATCAACAATCAGAGCCTTGCGCGCCGGTTCGCCCGCTTCCTTCAGCCCGCCGATGACAAAGGCGATGAGCAATGCGCTGAAGCTGTGCGCCCACTGCACGGCGAGCGGAAAGAGCGCGAAGAAGAGAAAGGTCAGCGCGATCAGCCAATGTCGCCCGGTCAAGGCGGCCAGTTTGCCCGACGGCAAATACATCACTAAGGACACCGTTTGTTGCAGCGCGTAAAGCAACCCATAAGTCGGCGCGGAATACCCCAGCACGTTCATGACGTAAAGCACGATGAAGGCGGCGGCAATGCCTTCGCCAAAGCGCACCAGCAGTTCCGCTACGAGCAACCGCTTCAACGTCGCAGGCATGCGCGCAAAGATTTGCCGCGCCGAGACTCGTTCATATCCCACGGCTAAAGCTGTCGGCTCACGATAGCCGCGTTGTTGAGTGAGAAGTACGGCGAACGCGAGCAACAACGTGAGGGACGCGGCGACACGCACGCCTACGACAGTGCCAAGTGAAGCGATCAGCAATCCGCCGAGCGGTGCGCCGATGACGCGTGGCATTCGCACCAATATAGATTGCACACTGAAGGCGATCACCCGCTGTTCTTGTGGCAGCGCATCGCCGATGACAGCAAAGGTAACGGGGAACGCGCCTGCCTTCCAGGCCATCACCAGTGTCAGCCCAATGAATAAGACGCTCCAATGCCACGCCAGCGCATACAACGCATAGCCGCAGATTGCCGTGGTTGTAAATAGCATTAGTGCGCGGCGGCGACCATAGCGATCTGCCAGCCAACCGCCCGGATACTGATACAGCCCGTCAAGCAGGTCTTTGCACGAAGCAAACAGCCCGACGATTACACCACTTGCGCCTAACGCGGTCAGATACTTTGGCAGGTAGCTTTGCCAGAGTTCTTCGCCTAACCCCAGCCCAAAAATGCTCAGCGCCAGCACCGCTACAGTTGCGGTTTAGCCCCAGATAATTGCGCGTTGCTGCCAGCAGTTGGGAGGGCACGTCAGTTATTCCTTGAGCGCGGCGGCAGCTTTCTGCGCGCTTGTGAAACGACGGTTGACGGCTTCCCAGTTGATGTTGAGCATAAACGCATCCACATACTTCCCTGCCGCTGCGCCGTAGTCCATTTGGTAGGAGTGCTCATACATATCCAGTGCCAGCAGCGGGCGCGAGAAAGGCGCATTGTGCATGTGATCCCACGACCAGTAATTGTGCAGTTCGCCTGTGTGAAAGTTGAGCGCAAAAATCACCCAGCCTGATCCACCACCGAGCGCATTGCCCGTGCGTTTGAACTCGGCTTCCCACTGCTCGTAGCTGCCCCAGCTTTGTTTGAGAGCAGCGAGGACATCGCCGCCCACTTTGCCATCGCCGCCCAGATTGCCAAAGTAGATTTCGTGTAACACGACTGAGCCGGTTCGTACCAACTCCTCGCGCTTGAGTTCGCCATAGATATACGCGGGCAGGTCTTTTTCTTTGGGCAACGTTTCGAGTCGCTGCTCGACGGCATTGAGCGCACGCACCGCCCCGCTATAATTATTTTCGTGATGCGAACGAATCAACTTTTCCGAAATCCCCTTGAGCTTGGTCGGATCGAACGGCAGCGGCTTGATTTGATGTTGACCGCGAAAGGCTGGGACCGGGCTGGTACCTGCCGGGGTTTGCGCCTCGGCAATAAGGCCAGTGAGCGCCAGACCAGCGCTGCTGGTTAGCATCGTTTCCATTGCATTACGTCTTGAGATGTTTTTCATTGCTTCCCTTCTTACTTGATTGATTGATTAGTCTGACTTTAGCTGCTCTTCCACTTCAATTTTTGTTTCGCGGCTGAATGCAGGATCAAGTGGTTAGAAGTCCCAGCCAATGCGGGTAGGCAAACGAGTCCTCGGCTTGCAGCAAGGGGAATTGATTGTCTGCGAGGACATGTTTGATCGTCAGCGCAAGGCTTGCTTCCACCGTTGCAAGATCGCCAAACGCTTCAAATCCAAGGCTCCACCAAACCTTGTCATAGAGCACAAGTGAGGTAAGTTCTAAATTACAACCCTGTGCTACCGGCACATACGCATCAACTGCGTTGACTGCGCCGTTTTGCGTGACTTCATATTTCCTGAGCTGGCGAGTTTTCTCAACCGTCACCCAACTTCCCGTTGGTTTTGTCAGGTCAGGTAGCGCTTGGTCTTGCAGCACAAAACTCCATTTCACCCATTGTTCGATCCGCCCCGAAATTCCCTGCCCCAGCGTTTGCACACCTCGATCTGCGAGGCGGCGCTTGACCTCCATCTTCCCCTGCCGTTGCTTGATCCCGACCTCATCATAAGCAGGCAAACTCAGGTATTGATCCTCACGGCACCCTTCCGCTTTGGGAACAATAGCGCCCTGCGAAAACCATTGCTGGACGGCGGCGGGGACGGCTCCCACCAGAAACCACCGAAGTTCCATACTCGGTTGCATAAGCTAACCTCCTACCATCGTATGTGTTTTTTAGGGAAATAGAGTTGTTGATGTTGTTGGGCGGCAAGCACAATCCTGGCACAGGCTTCGGCATCGGAAAGCGCATCGTGATGATTGAGGGGAATTTGTAAATGCGCGCAAACCAGATTGAGTTTATTGGACGGCAGCTTCCAAGTCTGCCGCGCCAGCTTCACCGTACAGCGAAACGGCAGCGCGGGCATGACCAATCCCGACACCATACAACACGCCTGCAAAACACCTTTATCAAACGGAGCATTGTGCGCGACGAAATGATCTACGCCGTGTAAATACTCCGCCATCGTCGGCCAGATTTCGCCAAACGTCGGTTCGGTTTTGACGCGCTCCCACGTGATGCCGTGAATATAGGTGAAGTTAAACCGCGCACGGGGTGGACGAATGAAGGCATGCGTTTTGGCAACAATCTGGTCGTTTTCGACGCGCACTAACGCCACCGCACACGCGCTATCAAGGCCGTAATCGGCAGTCTCAAAATCAATCGCAACAAATCTCACGTAAACCTCTTACATTTGCAGCACAACGCGCCCGACTAACCGCCCACTTTGCATCTCGTCCAGAATTTGATTAATCTCCGGCAAGGTAGCAGTTCTATAGTGACAACGAATGCCGCCCTCTGCCGCGAGTTGCAAGACCTCCTGCAAATCCTGCCGCGTGCCGACAGTCGAAGCCATAATCTTATATTCGCCCGCCAGCATCGCTTGAATATCCAACGGAATCGGCTCTGGCGTCATGCCGACGATGACCAAGGTTCCCATTCGTCGCAGCGAACGCAACGCCGTTTGGTATGCGGCTTTGCTGCCTGAAGTTACGATGGCGACGTGCGCGCCTTTCCTGGCTTTGATTTCCTTGTGCGCTTCTGTTGTCGCGGCATTCACTGTCCAATCCGCGCCGCATTCGGTGGCAAGTGCTAGTTTGTCTTCGGCAATGTCTACTGCACCGACTTCAAGCCCAAGCTTTTTGCCGATCTGCACAGCCAGATGCCCCAATCCGCCGATTCCGAAAATCACGAGACGTTCGCCGACCTGAATGCCGGAAGTTTTGATCGCGCGATACACGGTTAAGCCTGCACAAAGTAGCGGTGCGGCTTCTTCAAAGCTCAAAGCATCCGGCAACTTGGTTGTGTGAGTTGCCTGTGCAATGGCATATTCCGCAAAGCCGCCATCTACCATCAAGCCAGTGATTTGTTGCTTGCCGCACATGGTTTCGCGCCCGGATTGGCAATACTCGCACGCGCCGCACGTGTAATGTAGCCACGGCACGCCGACGCGCTCACCGATAGTAAAATCCGTGACACTGTCGCCCAACGCCGCGATAGTGCCCGTGATTTCGTGACCCAGTATCAAGGGCAATTTGGCCACAGGTTTGAGCTTTGTCCAATCACCTGACGCAATGTGCAAATCCGAATGACAGACGCCGCTCGCTGCAATTTTAACAAGGACTTCGCCTGCGCCTGGACTTGGTGTGGGGACGTCTTCAAGGGTTAAGGGTTGTGCGAAATCGTGAAGGAGTGCTGCTTTCATAAGATTTAGTTTCCGCTCGAAGCCTTGACCGGTTGGAAGCTTTCACATGCCGAAAAAATCATATCCAGAATCCCCAGCAAAGATTCCGGCTGTCCAATCGAGACCGGTTCAGAACGAGCAAAAGTGTTGTCCGGGGTGTACTGTCTGAACTCCCAAATTTTCCCCGTGCTAACAATGCCAAACAAAGGATGTTGATGACCTGCCTGTTCGTTAAGCATCGCCGCCGCCTTCATCGCCATCAGGCATTGCCCCCAGCCTTGCTCAAAGTCATCTTTCTTCGCTTTAGCGACAATCACAAAGGGCGATTTGAAACGGGCTTGATAGGGCGTGAAAGCAAAATCCACTTTGCCACGAAACGGAGCCGCTCCCGCATCAACTTGCTTCTCTTGCCACATGCGGAGGTTATGGTGATCGAGCGCTTCCAGAAAAATCAACTCCATCAGCAAGCGTTGCTCCCATTCATTTGACCCCGTCGTTACCTGCCGTTCGGCGCGTTGGAGGTTCAGAATCAGTCCTTCGCTCGGAGCAATCTCTTGAAAGGGGATGTCCCATTTTTGATAGGGGAACAGCGCCAAAAACTCCAAGGCTTTGGTGAGATCAAAGTTGCCAAAAGTTTCGGACGGTTGCAGTAATTGCTCATTCATAGTTAGTCCTATCAAAGTCGCGGTGCCGGTGGTTTGTTCGGCTTGTCCCAGGCATTCGCGCCTTTGACTTTCAGCTTGCGTTTGTAAACTTTGTCGCCCGCCGTCACAAACAGCGTATCGTAATTCGCACCGCCAAACGTCAAGTTGCTGCTCTTGCCATTCGGCGTTGGAAGGATCGCGTTCACCCGTCCGGCCTGATCGCAAACCTGAATCCCGATGCGCGTGGCCACGTACAAGCGCCCATCACGATCCACACGCATGCCATCTGCGCCGCTGTCATCGGCAGTATCAGGAACGTGAAGCCAGTAGTATTTTTGCTTGTGCGCGAGCGTCCCGTCCGCCTGGATTTGGTAGCTCCAAACCCAATGCGTGCGGCTTTCGGCGACATAGAGCAACGTTTGATCTGGGGAAAGCGTGATGCCATTGGAGAAACGCAAGCCCGTGTCCACAATCTTTTTCTCGCCATTGGGTTTGATGAGCCAGATGTTGCTTTGCGGGTCGGCACCTTTGGGGTCAGTCACATAGAGGTTACCATTATGAGCAACCACCAGATCATTGCCGCGCAGTTCAACAACGGCATCAGATACTTTGCCTGCGGGATCATACGCCAGGACTTTTTGGCTGCCTGTCGAAGCGGCATACAGGCGGCCATCGGGACCAAACGCCAAGCCATACGACCCCCTTGTATCCTTTGCCCATTCGCTGACCTTGCCATCTAATCCGACTTTCCAGATGTTGTTGCTCGCCCCATCGGCAAAGAACACTTCGCCTTTGGCATTGGCGACCGGGCCTTCGCTGAACTTGTAACCTTCGCCCACCAGTTGCCAGTCTTCACCGGGCAGCAGCAGGTCCGTGATTATGTTGTTTTTCGTTACGCCGTTTTTGACCTTCGCGGGCCAATCTTTCCAGAGCCATTTCATCGCATCGGGAAACACCGCCGTGCCTTGGCGACCGTTGTGCGCACCTTCGCCCCAAACGTGTTGAACTTCGTAGCCCGCCCACGTCAGCGCGCGCTCCATCGTCTGATTCGCCATCCACCAATCGCCACCGTAAATGTTGTTGTCGTTTGCGCCATCCTGCAAAAAGACGCGAATCGGCTTGGGTTCGTATTTCCGAATCAACGAATGCAGGCGATCTCCACCGCGCAAGCTGACATAAGTGCCAATCGCGCTGAACACGCGGCTGAACGCATCAGGACGTTCCCAGGCGGCATTGAACGCCGCAATCGCGCCGCTGCTGGAACCGCCAATCGCACGGTCGTTGCCGCTCTTGGAGAGCCGAATCGCGCGCCCGTCTGAAGTCTTTTTGGTTTCAACTTCGGGCAGCAATTCTTCCAGCAGAAAGCGCGCGTAGTTGTCGCCGAGACCATCGTATTCATAGCTGCGATTAAAGCGAGGCAACGCGGCATTTGTGTCTCTGGCATCGCTCGGATTCGCGCGTGCCGTGTACTCAGGCGCATTCATTACGCCCGGTCGCACAAACACACCAATCGTAATGGGCATTTCTTTTTTGTGAATCAGATTGTCAAAAACAACCCGCGCGCCCCATTGCTCGCCGTCCTGATTCACATACACGCAAGCGGGCGTGTCCGGCTTGTATTGCGCCGGCACATACACGAGATATTCGCGCGTCGTGCCGGGAAAGATTTTGGAGTTCTCAAAGCGTAATGTCAGCACTTCGCCTTTCGGCACGCCGGGCTGGACTTGCGCATCGGGATGCGGGGGATAGGTTTCTTGCGGCTGATTGGGTTGCGCAAAAAGAGTGATAGTTGCGATAAAGAAACACAGCAGAAGGAGCCAGGCACGAGGCTGTTGCATAACAAGTTGTCCTTTCAATCTCAGTCCAAATGGGACGGGAGGTAATAGTGTGGAACTAACGTTCAGAGTTCACGCTTTAGCGTGCCTATCATTATCCTACCCAGCACGCTGAAGCTCTGAACACTTAACCAGAAATTGTGACGCCGCCATCAATCACGATCTGTTGCCCCGTCATCCACGCGCCCGCTTTGGAGGCGAGGAAGACGGCAGCGCCTGCAATGTCTACGGATTCACCAATGCGGCGCAAGGGCGTAGCGGCTTCCACGTGCGCGAGCGTTTTGGGATTATCCCACAGCGCTTTCGCAAAATCGGTTTTGACCAGGCCAGGCGCGATGGCATTGACGCGAATGTTGTGCTCGCCCCATTCGACTGCGAGGTTGCGCACCAGTTGAAAATCCGCCGCCTTGGAGATGCAATACAAACCAAGCGTCGTCGAACCTTTCAAGCCGCCGATGCTGGAGATGATGACAACGCTGCCATCTTTGCGTTCGGCCATTTCGGGCAATACCATATTGCAGAGCCAGAGGTTGCTTTGAATGTTGACGGCCATGACTTTGGTGAAGACTTCATCGCTCGCGCCCGCCATTGGGCCGTAGTACGGATTCAGCGCCGCGTTGCAGACCAGCGCATCAATCTGCCCGTACGCTTTACGCGTTTCGGCGACCAGGTTTTCAAGCTGATCTTTCTTGCTGATGTTGCACGGGATCGCAGTGGCTTCGAGACCTTCCGCGCGCAGCGCAGCCGTGACTTCTTCACATGCTTCGGCTTTCCGCGAAGAGATCACAACCTTTGCGCCTGCGCGCGCCATTTCTTCCGCGATAGCGCGACCGATGCCGCGCGTGGAACCGGTGATAATTGCGACTTTGCCCGTGAGATCAAACAGTGAGCTTGCCATGTGGTTTTCCTTTGAGTTTTTTCGACAGGGTTAACAAGATTTTCGGACAAGACTGACAGGGGGGTTTGTTAATCTTGTGGGCAAATCTTGTCCATCCTGTCTATTTCTTAACGATATGTATGCAGTTTCGGGTCATCCAAATGCGGGATCGCATTAAATGAATCCAGCGTAAACCGCCCTCCTGAAAAGACAATTTCGTTAAGCGCGCAATTGCGAATGCGCCAATTAAATTCCAAGACCATTTCTTCGTGTGCCTGGGCCGCCAACTGCACCGAGACAGAAATAGCCCCACCAGAGCTAAAGACCGCAATGCGGCTGCCACTCGCAGCATCTTTCGTGACGCGATCAAGCCCACGGCGCACCCGCGCATGAAACGCTTGAAAGGATTCCACGCCGGGCGAAAGCACTTCGCCGCCCACCCATTTCGAAGTGATGGCCGAAAAAAGGTGCTGAAAGCGACGGTGTTTGTCAGCATCGCTTGCGGCGGCAGCAAAGGCTTGCTGCAATTGCCGGAAGCGATCATCACGTTCGATCATCTGCGGCAGCAATTCCTGCATAATGCCATCCGCCTGATATTCATCAAATTCTTCGAGCTGAATCAATTCCGGGAATGCTAAGCCCGCCTGGTTGAATTGCTCGCAAACAATTCGCCCCGTATCAATCTGTCGTTTGCGTGGCCCCGTAAACACAGCATCAAACGTTACGTTTCGTTGTACCCAATATTCCCCCAACAACCGCGCTTGCGCTTCGCCGAGCGACGACAACCGATCATAGTCATCACTCAAAAATGCCGCTTGCGCGTGCCGTACCAAAATCAATTGGCTCATATCGTCAATACCACCTTGCCAATCGTCTGGCGCGTGCCGAGCGCCTGCAATGCGGTCACAGCGTCTTCCAACTTGAACGTTTGCGAAACGACCGGCTTGATCTTTCCAGCTTCGTACATTGCCAACAAATCGGCCTGCGCCTCTGCCATAAACTCAGGATGAATTTCGCAGTACCCACCCCAATATGCGCCGATGACAGAAATATTTTTCAGCAAGATACGATTCGCGGCAATCGTCGGAATCGTGCCGCCTGCAAAGCCGATCACCAGCAACCGACCTTCCGGCGCAATGCACTTGCTTGAGAGATCAAAGATTTCTCCGCCAACCGGATCATAAATCACGTTTGCGCCTTTGCCTGTGATCTTCTTCACCGCATCCACCCAACTCGCATCGCGGTAATTCAGCGCGGCCTCGGCTCCCTGCTCCATACAAAAATCCAGCTTCTCTTTGCTACCCGCCGTAGCGATCACGCGCGCGCCCATCGCCTTGCCAATTTGCAGCGCAGACATGCCCACGCCGCCCGCTGCCGCATGCACCAACAACCATTCGCCCGGCGTGATCGTCGTTCGCTTCGTGAAAGTGAAATACGAAGTCTGATAAATCACCAGCATCGCCGCCGCTTCTTCATAACTCATTGCAGCGGGAATCTTGAACGTCTTCGCGGCGTGTGCAAGGGAAAATTCAGCATAACTTCCGCCACTCGCCGAAGCCTGCACACGATCCCCAACCGTAAGATTGGTTACGCCTTCGCCCACCGCATCAATGGTTCCTGCGACTTCGGAACCGGGCGTGAACGGGCGGGGCGGTTTGACCTGATACTTGCCCTGAATTAACAAAATGTCGAAGAAGTTCAGCGCCGCCGCGTGGTTCTTAATTCGTACTTCTCCGGCTTTTGGTTCCGGCAGTTCGATGTCTTGCAGTTGCATTTGCTCCGGCTCGCAAAATTCCAGGACGCGCCAAGCTTTCATTCTGTGTGACCTTTCGTGTTGATTTCGGAGCGCGGATTCTACACGACCGACTAGCGAATCAGCAATTCGCTTCGTGGCAAATCGTGACAATGTCATGCTGCGGCTTGCATAATGCAGCTTCCGCCTCACGCATGATCTTCACCCCGCGCGAGGCGTTGCCCGAACCAATTCAGCATCACTACCACGCCGCTGAATTGCGCGAGCTCAATTTCACTAACGCGATTGAATTGGTACCTGAAATAATAAAGCGGAATGGTCTGGAAACGAAGCACACTCAACCGGGCAGTAGGCCGCTTGAAGTTGCCGACCTGATCGAAATGGACGGCTACATCACGCGGAAAACAGCAACTAACTCTTGCAAAGTTGTTATCGTTAACAGTAACCTCATAGCTCCGTGCTTCGTACTTAACATTTCAGGAACGCATTTTCTTCGGAGTAAATCAGCATGCAGGAAACACGATTCGGCACACGTTGGATAGTCAAACTCACTTTCACCTTGGGCTTGCTGGGCATCGCGGCGATGGTCTGGCTGCCGTCAGTGCGCGGGGTGGCAACGAACCTCACGCAAGACCCGGCACAACAGGAATTCTTTGAGAAAAAGATTCGCCCGATCCTGGCCGCGAAATGTCAGAAGTGCCACAGCGCCGATGCGCAGATCGCAGGGCTGGATTTGTCTTCGGCGGAAGGCTTTTTGCGCGGCGGCGAAAGCGGTGCGCTCATCAACAAAGACCAGCCGGAAGAAAGCCGCTTGCTGAAGGTCATCAACTATGAAGCCAACCCGAAGATGCCGCCGACTGGCAAGCTGAAAGACGACGAAATCGAAGCCATCACCGCGTGGGTAAAAATGGGCGCGCCCTGGCCTGCGGCGGCGGTGGCAACGGCAGTGAAAGCCTGGCCCAAGAATTCCAGCGTGCGCCCGTTCACGGAGGACGAGAAAAAATTCTGGGCGTTTCAGCCGCTCAAAGATGTCGCTCCGCCGTCGGTCAAAAACTCGGCGTGGGTGAAAGCGCCGATTGATAATTTCGTATTGGCCAAACTCGAAGAAAAGGGCCTCAAGCCTGCCCTGCCTGCCGACAAATTGACGCTGTTGCGGCGCGCGACGTTTGATTTGCTGGGGCTGCCGCCAACACAGAACGAGATGAAAGCGTTTCTGGCTGACAACTCGCCCGAGGCGTTCAAGAAAGTTGTCGAGCGGTTGCTGGCCTCACCTCGCTACGGCGAAAAATGGGGGCGGCATTGGTTGGACGTGGCGCGCTATGCTGATTCGACGGGCAATGACGAAGATCATCGCTACCCGCACGCGTGGAAATACCGCGACTATGTCATCAAAGCCTTCAATGACGATATGCCCTACGATCAGTTTGCGCGCGAGCAAATTGCGGGCGATTTGCTGCCCTCGCCCGATGGCGGTGAAGTGAATCGGCGCGGCATTATTGCCACCGGCTTTTTGGCCTTGGGGGCTAAAGCCATTGCGCAGCAGGACAAACAGAAGATGCTCTACGACGTTTTTGATGAGCAAGTGGATGTAACCTCCAAAGCGTTTCTTGGCCTAACCATGGCGTGCGCGCGTTGCCACAATCACAAATTCGACCCGATCCTGACCAAAGATTATTATGCGCTGACGGGCATCTTTGCGAGTACGAAGAGCTTCTCGAACGCCGATTCGCACGTCTCCGTGCCACTGGAAAAACCGCTCGTACCAAAAGCAGAATTTGAAAAATATCTCGCCCAGAAAAAAGCCCTGGCTGAAAAAGAAAAACGGGTCCGCCTGGCGATGGAAGACATCACCGATGCGGTCAAAGAACCATTGGTCAAACAGTATGCGCCTCGCCTCGCCGAATTCATGGTAGCAGCACGGAAGGTCTATCAAAATAATGCCAAGCTGGAAGATAGCGCGGCGCAAGCCAAACTGCCCGCCGACCTTTTGAAAAAATGGGTGGAGTATCTACAGCCTGGCGAAAAGGTACGCGGCTACTTAAACGAATGGAACGAGGCCAAAGCGGAGCAGTTCAGCGCCGTAGCGAGGGGGTATCAAACGCGCTTCCAAAAACGCTTTGCAAGTTGGGAAGCAAGCGTGGCGAAATGGCGACCGGAATACGAGCAAGCGTTGGCGGAAAATAAATCGTTACCCGAAAAACCCAAGCTCGAAGCTGGCGAAGATCGCTTCTTTGATGACGTGTATTTCGGGGGCGGGCCGTTTTCCGTCTCCGCTAGAACCAAAAAAAATGCCCCGGCTGACGCGCCCAAGGACAAAACGATTTTCACGGAAGAACAAATAGCGCGCATGGAGGCATTGCAAAAAGAAGCCGATGCCATCAAAAAAGCGGCCCCGCCGGAGCCAGAATTAGCTTGCGCCATTGAAGATGGCACGCCGACACAACAAACGGTTTTCATTCGTGGCGATTACAACAGTCACGGGGAACAGGCACCGCCCAGTTTCCCGGCGATCCTGGCCAACTATGATACAAAACCCAAATTCACAGGCAGTGGACGCCTGCAATTCGCCGAATGGCTGACGCGACCTGAACATCCCCTGACTTCACGCGTGATGACAAACCGCCTCTGGCAATGGCATTTTGGCGAAGGGCTGGTGCGGACGCCGGATAATTTCGGCAAAATGGGCGAGAAGCCTTCGCATCCTGAATTGCTGGATTTCCTCGCACAACAATTCGTCAAGAAGGGCTATTCAATCAAAGCCATGCACCGAATGATCATGGCATCCAGCACATATCAGATGGCTTCCGATAATCCAGCAACAATGGAGGCCGATCAGGACAATCGCTTGCTGTCGCGCTTCAACCGGAGGCGACTGTCAGTCGAAGAAATGCGTGATGGCATTCTGGTAATGGACGGCACGATTGATTTGACGATGGGTGGATCGTTGCAGGCCGGGCGCGGAACGGATGGGGAAACCAGTCAGGGGCGATTGAGCGTCAATCCTGAAATCTTGAAACGCCGCTCGGTCTATATCCCGCTGCGACGGGCGAATTTGCCGACCTTGTTGAATCTGTTCGATTTTGGCGATGCTACAACCGTGATCGGGAAACGCTCACTGACCAATGTTGCTACCCAAGCGTTGTTCTGGCTCAACAGCGATTTTCTCACCAATGCTTCCAAAGAAATGGCCCAACAGCTTAGCAACAAAGGGCCGAGCGATCCTGCGTTGCGGGTAGCGAATGCCTATGCGTTGATTTTGAATCGGGAAGCATCAAAAGAAGAACTCACGGCAGCCTTGCAATACATCGAAGGCTTTAAGCAAAGAGTAACGGGCGAACAAGCCGAGGTCACAGCCTGGCAAAGCTTATGTCGTGTGCTGATGTCATCGAATGATTTTCTGTATCTGGATTGAAAGAGTTGGGTGCAGATGAAAACGCTACTTGCGTCCAAAGAGCAAATCTTGGCACGCCTGCAAAGCGTACAAGCTGATAGTCCGCGACAATGGGGCAAGATGACGCCGCACCAAATGATTTGCCATTTGCGCGATTCATTTGTCGGGATGATGGGCGGGAAAGATGTTTCGACTAAGAGCAACTTTTTCACGCGCACAATCATGAAATGGGGCGCACTGAAATTGCCGTTCCCCTGGCCGCACGACGTCAAAACCATGCCGGAGATGGATCAAGAAATTGGCGGCACGCCACCGGAAGAATTTGAGCAGGATCGGCAAAAACTGGTCCAAGCGATTGAGCAATTTACCGCCTCGCAACGAACATTTGTGTTCACGCCACATCCAATTTTCGGCACGATGACAGAAGACGAATGGATGATCTGGGGCTATCGGCATTGCGATCATCACTTGCGGCAATTTGGCGCTTGACCAGAACTAATGGCAACGAAAAAGCAAACTCCCAGCTCCGAGCAGGATAGTGCCTGGAAAGAAATGTTGGACGCCTACCTTCCGGCCTTCCTCCAATTTTTCTTTCCGCAGATCTACCCTGAAATTGATTGGCGACAGGGATATGTGCCGCTAGATAAAGAACTCGCACAAATTCGCCCGACGGATTTCATGGGCAGACTGCTGGCGGACAAACTCTTCAAGGTTTGGCTGCTTGAAGGGCAAGAAATCTGGTTGCTGATTCACATCGAAATTCAGGTGCGCAGCAGTCGAAAATTCAATCGGCGCGTCTTTGTGTATAATTACCGTCTGATGAATGCACATGGCGTCGAAGTGGTCAGCTTGGTGGTACTCACAGGGGAAAAGCCGGGACAATCAGGCCAATACCAAATTGAGCGGTGGGGTTGTTCGCATGACTTCCAGTTTCCGGCAGTGAGAATCGCCGACTACCGTGGACGATGGGAGGAATTGGAAGCCAGTGATAATCCCTTCGCCGCTGCCGTCAAAGCGCAGTTGAAAGCACTGGAAACGAAGGGCAATGAAGAACAACGTTATTACTGGAAACAGAAGTTAATCTTTGACCTTTATCATCGTGGCTACTCTCGCCAAGAGATCGTCAATCTGTTTCGCTTCATTGAGTGGGTCGTAAAAATCCCGGACGAGTTGCAGGCGAAACTGGAAGATGAAATTTACCGATACGAGGTGAAAACCAACATGCCGTACTTATCAAATATGGAACGCCGAGCGATTGAGCGCGGTACACAGCAAGGGTTGCAACAAGGGTTGCAACAAGGGTTGCAGCAAGGATTGCAACAAGGTCTAATGAGTGCCGTATCTTTGATCTGGGAAAATAAATTTGGAGCGTTATCTCGCCCGGTCAAATCTCAGTTGACCAAGCTTTCTCCAGAACAGTTTCAGATACTCACCACAACCCTGCTCACCGATAAATCCAAGTCAGAAGTGATGGCCTGGCTCAAGACGCAAACCGCACAATCGCGAACAACTCAACAACGGAAATAGGGGTTTTATGAATTCAAACGAAAAGAAATTTCTCGCTTCCCTTTATCAACGCGTTGATAAACCCGTCTCGCGTCGTGCCTGGTTGCGCGCTGCAGGATTGGGCTTTGGCGCTCTTGGCTTGCAAGCAATGCTCGCCGAACAAGCGGGAGTCTTCGCCGCGACGCCCGACAATCCGCTCGCGCCTCGACAGCCGCATTTCGAGGCCAAAGCTAAACGCGTCATTTTCCTGTTTATGCACGGCGGGCCGTCCAGTATTGATTCGTTCGATCCGAAAGAACGGCTCATCAAAGATCACGGCAAACCATTGCCCATCAAACGCCCGCTCGCCTTTGCGGATGGTCCGATTGGCCCGTTGATGAAACCGCTGTGGGATTTCAAACAAACTGGCCAAAGTGGCATTCCCATCAGTGACCTGTGGCCGCACGTGCGCTCCTGTGTAGATGATTTGTGTGTCGTGCGCTCGATGGTCGGCGAAGGCGTAGACCACGGCGCGGCGTTACTGCAAACCTTCACAGGAACGTCAACCTTCGTGCGTCCGAGCATGGGTTCGTGGGCGGTCTATGGCTTGGGTACAGAGAATCAAAACCTGCCTGGCTACATCACGATCAAACCGGCACTCTCGCACGGCGGCGCGAAGAACTGGTCTTCTGCCTTCTTGCCCGGCGCGTATCAAGGCACAGCCATTGGCAATTCCGGCCTCAAAGTAGAAGACATCCAGAAAGAGCCGATTGAATATTTGCTGAGCAAGCATCTCTCGCCCGAACAGCAAAAGTACGAATTAGAGATGCTGCAAAACATCAATCGCCGCCACAAGGAACTACACAAAGCGGACCCGCAATTAGAAACACGGATTCAAGCCTTCGAGATGGCCTTCAAGATGCAATCCCAAGCGCCCGAAGCCTTCGAGGTAAACAAAGAATCCGACGCCACGAAGAAGCTTTATGGTTTGGATGACCCGCTCACCGCAGACTTTGGCTGGCAATGTTTGCTCGCGCGGCGACTGGCGGAACGTAACGTGCGCTACATTCAATGCACGCACAGCTACAAATGGGATCAGCATAGTGACCTGTATAACTTGCACACGAAGAACGCACGCGAAGTGGATAAGCCGATTGCGGGCTTGCTGAAGGACTTGAAAGCGCGCGGCCTACTGAAAGACACGCTTGTGATTTGGGCCGGCGAATTTGGTCGCACACCCGTTAGTGAGAGCGGTGATGGACGCGATCACAATCCCTACGGTTATTCGATCTGGATGGCCGGCGGCGGCGTCAAACGGGGCTTTATTTATGGAGCCACAGACGACATTGGCTATCACGCCGTCGAAGATCGGATGCACATTCACGACTTCCACGCGACAGTGCTGCACTTGCTCGGATTGGATCACGAACGGTTGACGTATAAGTACAGCGGGCGTGATTTCCGATTAACGGATGTGGCGGGCGTGGTAGCAAAGAAGATCATTGCGTAAGGTGTGGGAAAGAAGTATGAAGACAACGACAAAATCAAGGGGCCGTTCGAGGAAGGTGAGCGACTTGCGCTTCGGTCAAGCGCCAGGCTTAACAAGGCGCAGGTCGCTCACGCTAACCGTACTGCATCGCTTCGCCCTACGACTATTACTCATCGCCCTCATCGCTTTTCCCTCTCTTGCGCAATCCCCTTCTTATTGGCCAACCAGTGGCTGGCGCACGGCAACACCTGAATCACAGGGCATAGATTCCGCTATTATCGCCGATGCGATCAATGCCGCACGGCAACAAGGCTTCAACATTCACAGCCTGCTCGTCGTGCGCAACAACTTCATCGTCGCTGAAGCGTACTTCTTCCCCTACGATGGCAAAGCGCCACACGATCTAGCCTCCGTGACAAAGAGCATCACCTCAACGCTGATTGGCCTGGCGATTGAAGCGAAGAAGATCAAATCTATAGATCAGAAAGCCCTCTCATTTTTCTCGAAAAACAAAATCGCCAATAAGGATTCCCGCAAAGAAAAAATCACGCTGGAGCATTTACTGACGATGTCGTCGGGCTTGAATTGCATCTCGAAAGGCGGCGAGCCGACGCTCTGGGAAATGCTCAATCAGCCCAACAACGTCCAGCACATGTTGGATTTGCCGATGGTCGCGGAACCAGGCAGCAACTTTGTCTATTGCAGCGGCGGGATGCATTTGCTTTCGGCCATTATCACGCAAGCTACGGGCAGCAAAGCCGAGGATTTTGCCAAGCGCTTACTGTTTGAGCCGATTGGCATCAAGCAGGCTATCTGGCCCGTTGATCCGCAATTCATCAATCATGGCTTTGGCAATTTGCATTTGCTGCCACGCGACATGGCACGACTCGGCGTGCTGATGATGAATCAAGGCACCTGGGATAATCATCGCCTCATCAATTTCGAATGGGTCGCTAATGCGACGCGCGCGCATATTAAAACCGGCAATCCACGCGATTATGGCTTGGGCTGGTGGATCAATGCGCCAGGTAATCCGATTCCGTTTGAAGCATCAGGTCGCGGCGGGCAACAGATCAGCGTCATTCCTTCCAAGAATACTGTGATCGTTTTCAATGGCGGCGGCTTTAATACAGGCGAGGTGATGAAGTTGATCCTACCTGCGATTAAGTCGGAGGCACCATTGCCAGCGAATCCAACAGCCGAAGCCAAGCTGAAAGAGGCGATTGTGAATGTTGCAAAGGCCGCAGCACCGACTGCCGTGCAACCATTGCCGGCCATAGCCAAGGCGATTTCTGGCAAAACATTCACGCTGCAACCCAACTGGACAGGGATGCAAGCGTTGACGCTCAACTTCCCTGCGGTGGGTGATCCCACGGCGCGCTTTGCTTATATCGAAAATGGCAATATGAACCGCTTTGAGAAAGTACGCGAAGTGCGCCCGATTGGCTTGGACGGCGTGTTGCGTTTGTCACCGAATGGCAGATATGGATTGTCCGTCGGCTTGCGCGGCAATTGGGAAGACGCGCAGACGTTCGTGTTGGAGTATGACGAGATTGCGAATTTGAATAGCTACCGCTTCCGTCTGACGTTTTCAGAGAAGTCGGTAAGCATTCATGCGAAGGAGCGCACTGGCTTATTTGACGAGAAGTTTGCAGGCCAATGGGAAGATGCAAAGTGAAAGTACTCACGACACAACAGCTCACCGATTACGAACGAGATGGCTTTCTCGTTCTGGAAAATTTTGTCAGTAGGGCAGCCTGTGAACAATTGAAGGCGCACGTTGCAACCCTACTCGCGGAGTTCGACTCAACTGAGGTCAAAACGATCTTTTCGACGCGTAATCCGGCCCAAACCCACAACGACTATTTTCTGACCTCCGGCGATAAAACCCGCTTTTTTTTTGAAGAAGCAGCGTTTGCGCCAGACGGCGAGTTGCGTCAGAGCAAGGAACTTTCGATCAATAAAATCGGGCACGCGATGCACGATCTTGATCCGATCTTCAATTCATTTTCGCGCACGCCGGAGTTGCAAGCCTTAGCCGCTGCTCTCGGCTACCAACAACCGCTCCTGCTGCAATCCATGTATATCTTTAAGCAACCGCATATTGGCGGCGAAGTCGTGTTTCATCAGGACGGCACGTTTGTGTTTACCGAGCCGCAGAGCTTGACCGGGTTTTGGATCGCGCTCGAAGATGCGACGCTGGAAAATGGCTGCCTCTGGGCGCTGCCCGGTGGCCACAAGCTGGGGTTGAAGTCTAAATTCTTGCGCACGCCGGAAGGAACTACGCGCTTTGAAAAGTTCGATGAAACGCCCTGGCCAGAAGACAAGGCTGTTCCACTGGAAGTGAAGCAGGGGACGCTGATTGTCTTGCACGCATTGCTTCCGCATCGCAGTCATGCGAATTTGTCGCCGAAATCCCGACACGCGTACACTTTGCACCTCATAGAGGGCGGTTGTCATTATCCGACTGACAACTGGCTGCAACGACACCCGGAGTTTCCGACTCGCGGATTTGGCTAAATGTACAACAAACTTTCCGGTTTTCTGGTGACTGACAGAGCACATCAATAACGGAGACAGCAGCAAACTGGAAAGACGGAGACAGCAGCAAACTGGAAAGTTTGCTATACACCTGAGAACTAAATAAATGAACACCAACTTAATACGCCACGTTCTCACTTCCCTGCTCATTCTTTGCCTTTCTAACCTTGCCTCCGCGCAGTCCAACAATCTCGTCACCAAATTGCCTGCCAATTTACGCGAGAAAGGGCAGGCTATCCTGGCGGAAGCTGATGACAAGAAACGAGCGCCGCTGGTAGATGAGTTGGCTAAGCAGGAAGCGGCCAATGAATTCTGTCTGGCGCTCCTGGAGAGCGATTCAGCGGCAGCCGTGCGCCGGGTCATCATCAACCGGCTGGGCAATCGGACTGCTCCCGCGATTCAACAAGCCTTGCAACGACACGCCGCTTCCGATGCCGATGCCGACATCGCGCTCCTGGCCTTGCACAAACTACGGCTGCAACGACTCAACGAAACGAGGAAATTGCTCAACCAACGGCTGGAGTTGGCAAAAGTAAATGGCAACGAAGCCGAATGGAGGAAACTCGCACAGGAACAGGAACGCTGGATTTCCTTAGTGAATGGCACGATGTTGCCTGCTTTTATGCGTGTACCGCCGCCCGTGTTTGCTCTCAAACCACGCGGCAAAGTCGTGCGCGTGGTGACGCTCGGTGACTATGGGTTTGGCGATGAGGCGAATAAGCAAATCGCAGGCGAGCCGCAAAAACAAGTGGCAGCGGCCATGCTGAAGATGCACCGCAAGACCTCTTTCGATTTCGGTTTGACGCTCGGTGACAACTTTTATCCATCCGGAATGCTCACCCCTTCCGATCCGCGCTGGAAAACGTTGTGGAGCGATTTGTACGATCCGCTCAAGCTGAAATTTCACGTCACCTACGGCAACCACGATTGGGGTGGAGCGGACAGTCCGATGGCGGAATTGCTGTTTGCACGGCAGAGCAAAAGCTGGGTCTTGCCTGCGCCGTATTACACCTACACGTGCGGCCTAGTGCAATTCTTCGCGCTCGACACCAACGAAGTTTCCGAGTTGCAGTTGCAGTGGTTGCGCGAGGCGCTGGCCAGTAGCACCGCGCGTTGGAAGGTTGTGTATGGGCATCATCCGATTTATTCCGCGGGACAGCACGGCGATGGCAAAGACTTGATTGCCCGCTTGTTGCCGGTGCTCAAAGATCGCGTAGACATCTACCTCGCCGGGCACGAGCACGACTTACAGCATTTGAAACCCGAAGGCGGCGTGCATTTCTTCATCAATGGTGGCGGCGGCGCAAAAATCCGTGAGATCAAACCGAATGCGCGCTCGCTCTTTGCCTTGAGCGCGTACGGCTTTGCAATGCTCGAAGCGGATATCGAAAAGATCGTCATAAAATTTCTCGGCACGGACTTGCGCGAATTATACAAATACACGGTCACGAAAGCTAAAAGGGAGAACCTGGCGGAAACGCCAACCACGGACGACAAATTCTGAAGGTATGAAACAGCTTATTCCCTTCCTGCTCGCTCTACAATTATTCGTCAGCAGCGTCTCCGGGCAAACCTCGCCTGACAAAAAAAGTCTCATACTGGCGGCTTTGAAAGCGGGCGGGAAGAATGCGGCGACCCAAATTCTCGACCGGCAGGGACGCGCGCAAGGCGATTATGACATCGTGCGCAATCATTGGTACGAGTACGAAGCGCCCTGGCATACAGGCCAAATCATGAACGGTTTGCTGGCGGCCTACGAGGTCACCCGCGAGCAATCGTTCCTGACGGCAGCGCGCAAAGCAGGCAATTGGTGGATCAGCTTGGAAATCAAAGACCATCCGCAATTGAAAGGAATGCTGCGCGCGATTCACGGCGATCATGTAGGCAACATTATCGTCACGGCGACAATCAGCGACGGCACGCCGGGCTTGTTTCGCTTAAGTCGCATAACGGGCGACAAGAAATATGCGGATTGTGCGACGCGCAGTGGCGACTGGATTCTCAATAACATGTACCTCGAAAGCGAAGCTCTCATTTATGACGGCGTGAATCCTGACACGGGCGCGGTTATGAAAGACAAAAGCCCATTCGAGTCGCGCAACGGCGGGCCGCAGATTACGCTCTTCGATGTGGCGCGCCCGAACAACGAAGGCTATTTATTCAAGGATATGTTTCTGCATACGAAGGATGAACGTTATAAGAAAGTCTTCTTGAATTTGTGCGATGGTCTAGTGAAGCGGCAACACGCGAATGGCTTCTGGATGGACTTCGACCCGAACGATCCAAAGACAGGCAAGATTCATCCGCGCTTCAACCTCTGGAATGCGGAGTCATTGTTGGAGGGATATGAATTAACGAAGAATCCGGCATATCTGGAAGCGGCATTGAAAACAGCACGCGCGACGCAAAAGCTGCAAAAGAAAAGCGGCCTGATGTACTCCACCAATTTTACTGACGGCAGATCACGCGAGGATTCGATTGTTGGCTCCGGCATTTCGTTCGCGGGGATTTTATGGCTGCGGCTGTATCAACTGGGCTACCAGGAATTCAAAAACAGCATTGAGTTGTCGCTGGATTGGACACTGAAAAATCAATTTGCGCCAACTCATCCTGACAAGAATCTGGCGGGCGCTTTCTTTGAAAGCAAGGTGAATGTGCAAGCGGATCATTCCGTGCGGTTGATTGTCAGAGATGTTTCGACCGCATTTGGCCTGCGCTTTCTGGCCGATTATTACGTCGCTTTAAAGCTTTAAGATTTATCCAAAGGAACCCCTTATGGAAACGATGAACTTGAACACACCGAGTGTCTTTCCCTGCGGAAGCTGCGGGGAATTCATCAACACTTCGATGAACGAATGCAGGTTTTGTGGCACGCCCGTAGACGCTGCCGCTTCGGCGCAAGCTGCTGAGGCGCAAGCACAGGTCGGCAGGGCATGCAGCGATGCCAGCTACTTGAAAATTTCGGCGCGCGTGATACCCGGGGCATACGCGTTGAGTTTCATTCCGCTCCTCGGCGGCCCCGCAGGCTGGGCGTTTCTTATCTTGATGATTTTGACGCCGATTTTGTTCGTGCGCTGGTGGATGAAATATCCGGCTATTCAAACGAAAGACCCCGACTATCAAAAGGCAAAGTCTTCAACCTGGATTTCCATTGCCATTTGGGGTGGGATGATTGTCGTGTGGCTCGTCGTGTCGGTGCTCCTGGGAGTCATTTTGGCCTTACTCCAAGGCTAGACCAGTGCTATTCGTAACTACGCCCCAACCACTCTGCGACAAGACAGGGCTTCTCCGCGCCTTCCCGCTCAACTACGATGCCCCAGGTCAGTTGAACGCCCCCAGCAATATCTTCGACCGCTTGCAATGTGATCCGCACCCGAATGTTCGATCCGGCGGGAACGGGCGACGTAAAGCGCAACCGATTCAGGCCATAATTCACGCCCATCTTCGGCGGCGTTTTGTATTTGATGGTGCTTTGGATGAGATACGGCAACAAGGAAAGCGTCAAAAAGCCGTGCGCGATGGTAGTGCCGAACGGCGATTCGGCGGCGGCGCGCTCCACATCCAGATGAATCCATTGCTGGTCAAGCGTGGCATCGGCAAATTGTTGGATGCGTTCCTGGGTAATTTCAAACCAATCGGAGACGCCGATTTCTTTGCCAACGAGGGCGCGTAAGTGGGTGATGTTTTCGATTTCTGTAATGGGCATAATGTTATTGGTCACTTGTCATTGGTCGTTGGTCATTGGTTCTTCGTTCATTACGGGGACGTAACTCTTAATGACAAAAGACCAATGACCAATGACCAAATTACTTCTTGGTAAAAACCAGCTTCGATTCCATGTTGCCTTGGCCAAAATCTGAGGTCTGGTGAATTTTCAAGGTCTTGCCGCCGTCTGCCAGTTCCAGATGTTGCGTAGTCGTAATGGTAACGGCATTGCCATTGAATTCTCCCGTCGTCACGGACTTCAATTCAATCATCTCGCCCATGACTTTTGCCGTGCGTTTGGCTTTGCCGGAAAATTGACCACGAATGACGTCTTCGTTAACTTCACTTTCGAGATTGTAATTCTCGGTACCAGCAAACATGCCGCCTTTAATTTCTTTCTTAATCGTCTTGGCATCCTGCGTAAGTACCCACGTAATGTCAGTGGGCATCTGGGGGTTCAATCCCTCGCTTTTCGCGGCATCCAACGCCCAGGTACCGGAAAAGTCCGTTCCCATCGGGGCGGCAATCACGCCCCACCAACACAAGCTACAAAGTGCGACTGCGAGCATTACTTTTTTCATTTCAGTTCTCCTGTCTAGTTAAGGGGACCAGCAATCGCGCACATACTACCCATTCGGTCAGAGGCATCGCAAGCAGCCGCTCACGGTGGTGGAAGATTTTTCCGTTGAGACCTTGCGTGATGACAGCAAGCTGCGTTACTACTACCAGGCATTCCAAATCAACGTTAACGCAGTACAACTTCAAAATTAAAAGCAAGGAAACTATTAACCATGTCCATCCAAAAGCGCGCCACCTATGCGCTCATCGTCTTGTTCCTCATCAATACGCTGAACTTTTTTGACCGCCAAATTCTGGGTGCTGTGACCGAGCCAATTCGCAAGGAATTTGGTTTGACGGATACGATGACAGGACTACTGAACACCGCCTTTACGCTGCTCTACGGCTTCGTCGGCGTCCCGCTAGGCCGCCTGGCGGATCGCTCGGTGCGCACGCGACTGCTGGCGTTTGGCGTTTTCTTTTGGAGCTTAATGACAGCGGCCACCGGGATGGTACAAAGCACTTGGCAACTGTGGGCGACTCGGCTTGGCGTTGGAATCGGGGAAGCCTCTTGCTCACCTGCTTCTTCATCGCTCATCGGTGATATTTTCCCTGCGCAAAAGCGTGCGCGCGCCCTATCCGTGTTTATGATGGGGCTGCCGATGGGGATCGCCCTGAGCTATTTCGTCAGTGGCTGGATTACGCGGCAATACGGCTGGCGGCCATCTTTCTACGTGGCAGGATTGGCGGGGCTGCTGTGTATGGCCCTCGTCTGGGGACTCAGCGAGCCACCCCGTGGGACAGCCGAAGCACATGGCATTGGCACGACCAAACGGGAAGGCTCACCGTACAAACTCGTCTTTTCAATCCCGACAATGAAGTGGATCATCATTTCCGGCGCATTGCACAATGCCAATATGTACGTCATTGGCTCCTTTTTGGCGGCTTTCATCATGCGCTTTTACAAAATTGACATTCAGAAGGCGGGACTGATCTTGATGTTTGTGCATGGCTTGTCGGGTATTCCGGGATTACTGCTGGGCGGAATGCTAGGTGATGCGATTATGAAGCGACGCTCGGATGGTCGCATGCTAATTGGCACCCTCGCCTTACTGCTTTCCGTCCCAATGTCATTCTTCGCCTTGTACCTCGCCAGTAGTTCCCTGGCGCTGTTCAGTATCCTGATGGGCATTGGCATAGGTTTAATGTACGTTTACTACTCAACGGTATACGCCACGATTCAGGATATTATCGAACCCGCCTTGCGCGGCACAGCGATGGCTTTGTATTTCTTTGCGATGTATCTGTTCGGAGCGGCCTTCGGCTCCACGGTCGTTGGGTTCATGAGCGATTATTTCACAAAAAACGCGGCACACGCGGCGGGGATCAGCAGTCTAACGGCTCAATCTCTGGAACCGTTCCGCGCGGAAGGCTTGCACAATGCGATGTACTGGGTACCGATTGCTGGTGTGTTTTTGACCCTGGTATTATATGCCGGATCACGCACCGTCACGAACGATATGAAGAAATTGCAGGATTGGATGCGCCAATCCAGTAAGTGAGTTTCGCAGGAAGGAGAGCAGACTTTCCAGCTTGCTCTCCTTCCCTCAATCGCTCTCTCGTGACGACCGGAGCAAACTGGAAAGTCTGCTCTCCTTCCTCGGAACGCGAATAAGTGCTTGACAGTTCGGTGCAATCACGATAGAAGAATGAATGTTCATTCCGAGTTTAGCCTAGGGCAATACCTGAGAGCGGAAAAACATAAAAAGGCAAAATGAATGATTCCATGACCAAAGTCGCCCCATTCTACGAGAGTACCGAAATCACCGGCAAGCGCGAAGCGATCCTGAATGCCGCGCTCAAACTATTCACCGAACGCGGATTTCACGGCACGGCGATGCCGCTGGTGGCGGAACTGGCCGGAGTAGGAGCGGGCACAATCTATCGCTACTTTGACAGCAAAGAAGCACTGGTAAATGCGCTATATCGGGATTGGAAGATGTTTCAGATCACAACCATTCTGAAAGACGTTCCGCCCGACACGCCGCTGCGCGAACAGTTTCACATTTATTGGCATCGGTTAGTCGAATTTGCCACAGAATTCCCGGTTGCCTTTGGTTTCCTGGAACTGCATTTCCACGCGCCATACCTGGATGCCGAAAGTCGCGCGATGGAAGAGCGTGGGCATAACGCCTTGGTCAGCTTTTTTCAGAATTGCCTGCGCCAACAAATCGCAAAAGACCTGCCGCCGGAAATGCTGGGCGCGCTGGTAGTAGGCGCGTATGTCGGCTTGATTAAAGCGAGTCGCGCTCGATGTTTTCAACTGACGCAAGAAATAATTGACCAGGCAGAGGCGTGTTGCTGGGAAGCAATCCGTCGCTAGCTTCTGGAAAAGATATTCGTCAATCGCTTTGCCGGGATTTGCATTTATTGATGCAACCAAATGAAAATTTTGGTCGTACACGATGTTTCCAAACGGAATGATCATTCACCTGATCTCAAAATAGTCCACATTGTTTCGCGAGGTAATGCATGAAGCGTAGTTTCACACTGGTTCTTTTTTCAGCGGTTCTCCTATCCGCCTTCTTCTTCTCTCAACAAATCGGCAATGCCAAGGTGGCGAAGGAAGTCACGTTCAGCAAGGATGTCGCGCCGATTTTCAATGCTAAATGTGCCGAATGCCATCGCCCTGGCGATGCCGCGCCGTTCTCCACATTGACCTACAAAGACGTGCGACCTTGGGCCAAATCTATCAAGGAAAAAGTCGTCAATCGCACGATGCCGCCCTGGCACGCCGATCCGCACTTTGGCCAATTTGCCAATGATCGCTCCTTGAGCCAAAAAGAAATTGATACGATTGTTGCCTGGGTAGATGGTGGCGCGAAAGAAGGCAATGCCAAAGACCTGCCGCCCACTCCAAGCTTTATAGATGGCTGGTCTATAGGTAAACCCGACATGATCATCAAAGTGCCGGAATACACGTACAAGGCGGGCGTGGACGAGTATCAATACTATGATGTGGCGACGAACTTTACCGAAGATATGTATGTGCAATTGGCCGAAGCGCGTCCGGGCAATCGCAAAATCGTGCATCACATTCTGGCGTTCATTCAACCGCCGGGCGGCATGAATCTGGTGGGACTGTCACACGAAGAACGCAACAAACGGATGGATGCCATGCTCAAAAATCCTAACTCGCCGTTTTATCGCGATGGCTTCCTGATGCGTTTGAAACCGGAACAACCGGTGATGGACGATGGCTGCGATCCGAATCGGCGCGGTGGCGGCGGTGGCGATAACATTCTTACGGGCTATGCGCCGGGACATAACGCGGACATCTTTGCGCCGGGCACAGGCCGCAAGATTCCTGCCGGTTCGGTCATTCGCTTCCAACTGCATTATTCCAATCAGACGCTCGGCAGCAATGCGGTCGAAAAAGACGAGTCTGTAGTTGGCCTGATCTTCTCGAAGGAGCCGCCCCAGAAACTCGTCACAACCAATTCCGTCGGCAACATCCTCTTCAAAATTCCTGCCGGAGCGGAAAACCACAAGGTCACCGCCTGCCGCACGATCAAACGCGACACGACCATTCATGCCTTATTGCCGCACATGCACTTGCGGGGCAAATCCATGAAGTATGAAGTTTTTTATCCCGATGGAAAATCAGAAGTGCTGCTGAACGTGCCGAAGTACGATTTCGGCTGGCAGACGAATTATGTCCTGAAAGAACCGAAGCGGTTGCCCGCCGGCACGCGCATTATGGTCACGGCGGTCTTCGATAATTCCAAGAATAATAAATTCAATCCCGACCCGACCAAAGACATTCGCTATGGCGAACCGACCTACGATGAAATGATGCTCGGCTTTATGGACTTCGTCACTGAATTCCCGACCGTCGCGCAAGTTGATCCGAAGATTCTCGACTCGTATGTGGGCAAGTATGAAGTAATGCCGAATGTCTTTGCGCAAGTCACACGCGATGGCAATAGCTTGGTGGTGAATTCGATGCTGGGGAAATTCGTATTCCTGCCGCAATCCGAAACCAAGTTCTTCCAAAAGAATGGGGAAGCGGAGTTGACTATTGTGAAGGGGCAAAATAATGAGATTAGCAAAGCAGTGATTGAGGGTCTGATGGGCCGCAGCCTTGAAGCCAAAAAAATCAAAGACCCCGCCACATCTACTGGTGGCAGTGGTGGAAGGTAGCCCCTGCGCGGCAAAATAACCAACTTACCTGGACGGCGTGAAGGCACTTCACGCCGTCTGGTTCACCTTTACGAGGTCAGTTCATCATGAAAAAATCCCGTGCCGCAATGATCGTGTTGGCCTGCCTAGTTGGTGCAGCATTATTCGCATTACAGGCAAGTCAAGCTGCTAGTAACAAATCCAATGCCAACACCGTGACGTTCACGAAAGACGTTGCGCCAATCTTCAACAAATCCTGTGCGGAATGTCACCGTCCAGGTGAGGCCGCGCCGTTCTCTACGTTGACCTACAAAGACGTGCGTCCGTGGGCCAAATCCATCCGCGAAAAAGTCATCAATCGCACGATGCCACCGTGGCATGCTGATCCACACGTTGGGCAATGGGCTAATGATCGTCGTCTTTCGCAGGCGGAAATTGACACAGTCGTCGCCTGGGTAGATAGCGGCGCGAAAGAAGGCAATGCGAAAGACTTACCTCCGATGCCAAAATTCGTGGATGGCTGGACGATTGGCAAGCCGGATGTTGTGATTCCCTTGCCGGAAGAATTCACCCTTGAAGCCAGCGGCCCAGATGAATATCAATATTTTGAAGTGGATCCCGGCTTCAAGGAAGATATGTTTGTACAACGAGCCGAAGCGCGTCCGGGCAATCGCAAAATCGTCCACCACATCATTGCTTTTGTGGTACCTCCGGCAAAAGGTGGAAAGAAACCACAACTGAGCAAAGAAGAGATCGAAAAATACCGGAAACAGATGGAAAAAGATTCCATCTTCTATCGCGATGGCTTTCTACAACGGGTGAAAGCAGATGCGCCGGTTTATGATGATGGCTGCTCAATTCCCGAAAGCATCACGCGCAAGCAAAGATCATCAGAAGAAATTGGCGCGCTTTTGGCTGGCTATGCGCCAGGAATGAATCAATCCATTTGGGAACCCGGTTCGGTCACGAAAGTTCCGGCTGGCGCGAAGATTCTCTTCCAACTGCACTATTCCAAAGTAGCTGGTTCGGTGCAAAAGGATCGCTCCAGCGTTGGCTTAATTTTCGCCAAGTCTCAACCGGAGAAACAAATTCTGACGCGTCCGGTGGCTAATAATTACTTCTCGATTCCTGCGGGAGCGGACAATCACAAAGTCACGGCTTGCTGGACGGTGGAAGAAGATATTCACATTTTGACCTTGATGCCGCATATGCACGTGCGCGGCAAATCGCAAAAGATCGAAGCCTTCTATCCCAACGGCAAATCGGAAGTTCTCTTGAATGTGCCCAACTATGATTTCTCGTGGCAAACAGTTTACTTCTTGAAGAAAACTGCGGCCATTCCGAAAGGTACGAGAATTCTGGTGTCTTCGACTTTCGATAATTCTAAAAACAATAAAGCCAATCCTGACCCATCCAAGATGGTACGTTGGGGCGATCCGACCTACGATGAAATGATGATCGGATGGATTAACTACACCGTAGATAACCAAACCCTCAAGGGCACTACGGCAATGAAGTAATAGCAGCGGAGGGGCAGTTTACGTGCCTAGCGAACCAGTCGCCATTGCAAAAGGCACCAAGATTCATTGCATCGCGCATTTTGACAACTCCAAGAACAACAAATTCAATCCTGATCCGACGAGAGAAGTAAAATGGGGCGATCAGACGTGGGAAGAAATGATGATTGGGTGGGTAAAGTTATTATTACGACGCTGCTGAAACGGAATCAGTAGCAGCCAAATAAGCGAGGAGCAACAATGCGTAGGTACAGGCAAAGAATCAGGTCGGTAATTCTCTCGGTTTTCCTTCTTTGCCTGTTCTTCACCTTACCTGCCAGCTCGCACGATCCGATCACAACTTCTGTGACCTTCAACAAAGAAGTAATTCGCATCCTGCAACGCAACTGCCTGGGGTGTCACGCGCCGGGCAAGATCAAAGCCGATATTCCCCTCACTTCATTTGAAGAAGCGCGTCCCTGGGCCAAGGCGATCAAAGAAGAAGTGTTGGAAAAACGCATGCCCCCGTATCAGGCGATGATCGGCTACGGCGAGTTTCAGCATTCGTATCAAGTGCCGAAGCGCGATGTCGAATTGTTGATTTCCTGGATCGAAGGCGGCGCGCCACGTGGCGAAGCGAAGGACTTGCCAAAAGACCTGGCACCCGGCACGAATTGGTCGTTTGGCACACCAGACCTGAACTTGCAGCCGGAGCAGATGATTATGATTCCGGCAGGCGAAGGCGAGTTTGAGGGGTGTATAAAATTGCCGACAAGTCTCAAACAAGAGCAATGGGCAAAGGCTATTGAATTTATTCCATCCAATGCTTCGGTAGTGCTGGCGGCTGAGTTTTTCCTGCAAAAATCAGGCAGTGAACCTTGTGGGACAGGAGAAAAGCTTGGCGAATGGGTGCCAGGACAAGCGACACTCAAGTTACCGGAGAATTCGGCATTTCTGCTACCCGCCAATGCTACCCTCACGATGAAAATCCGCTATCGAAAAACAGAGCAGGAAGCCAAGGATCACAGCATCCTCGGTGTGTATTTCGCCAAGGATGAGGTGACGCTGCAAGCACAGCGCGTGATCATCAAACCGGTGCCCGCCCTGCTGCCGGCTGGAGCCAGGCAACAACGCATAAAAGCTTCTTACTTGGTGCGCGAGGAAGCAGAGGCCATCGCGATTCGCCCGCTGCTGTTTCCGTTCGCTAAGTCGCTGGAAGCAACTGCGTATTATCCTGATGGTACGGTTGAGGTTTTGATCGCAGCGAAGGATTATCGGTATTTGTGGCAGCCGACTTATTTCTACCAACGCCCTGTCCATTTACCTGCCAAAACGCGCATCGAAGTAACGGCCTACCTCGACAATTCGGATGAGAATCCTAATCTGTCGGATGATCCGAAAGCAAAGAAATTTACCGAATCCTTGCTGGAAGTGACGCTGGCCAAACCAAAGACCGCGAACGGCATCGCCACGAAAACCGCTAGTTCATTCGCGGCACCACGACATTGAAAGAAACCGTCGTGATCTTGTTGTGACGCTGAAATTGCGACCAGATTTTGTAGTTGCCGGGACGCGGGAAGAACGTATCAAAATCAATGTCGGCTTTACTGACGAGTTTGCTGCGATCCACGTCTTCGGGCAGCATCTCGACGGGGTGCGAATGCAAATAATCCGTCGCATCTTCGCTGAGAATCAAGGTATGTCCCCAAGCACCCAGATAGGGCTGAATATTAGTAACGGGTTGGCCGGTGACGGCATCCGTGATGTGATATTTCAAAACCGCTTCTTTGCCCGCAACTGGTGCGGCGGGAGCGAACTGCAACTCAAAGTGCATGCCATCTAGCGTTTTGCTCAACGATTTATCGGGTATGATTTTGGCTTGGTCAGAGATGATGTCGCCAACGTATCCGGCAGTGACCAGATTTTTGTGAATCACTTGTGGCATCCCGCCCGCCGGAAACAGATCGCAGAAGATTTGATAGTGCCCGGCCTTCGGCAATGTCGTCTTAATTACAAAGCTGCCATCGCGTTGTTTGGTGGGGTGTATGTGATCGAAATGAGAAAAATCGCGGCTCACGACAAACAAGTGAAAGGGCATATCATGCAGGATATTAAAGTCCTGAATTTGCTTGCCGGTTTTGGGATGATAGACAGAGAAGCGAAATTGCACAGGTTTGCCGGGCTTGACTATCCTGGGCGTCGTTTCCAGCTTGATGTCGAAATCTTCGGCAACCGGCGCAGACATTTGTTTGAGCGCCATTTGGCATTTCGGACAGTTGCCGGCCTTGCTTGACATCACGTCCGGGTGCATTGGGCAGGCATAAAACTCCTGATCTTCGCCTGCGCCAGCGGCGACCAATGCCATGCCGCATTTCGTGCATTTGCCCGCCACTTTGGACGAAACGTCTTTGTGCATTGGGCAAACATAAACGACAGATTGCGGTGCTTGCGTGGATTGCGATGAAGCTGGCGCTTGCGCGCGCGCCCACATGACAAACGCAGAAATCAGGAGCAAAATAATGACGCTGGCTTGAGTCCGATTTTTTCGATACATAATGACCTCTCAATCGTTCGCGGTAAGAATACCAAATTAACGCACGACATTATACCGAGGGGTTTCGCAGCACAAACAGTTCGTTTGCGTCGTCTCATAATTGACCATCCGAAGAACAACTATTCCCTAACTGAACACCGCAAACGAACTGTTTGCGCAACATCAACAAGGAGCCATCGCTATGTGGATTCGCAAATCTCAACGTGACAGAAAAAAAGGCGTCATCTCTCCATTGCCGACGCAAGCGGTTTCAAATGAAGAGTTCATTCCGCGCCCGCAAAGTGAGCCGCAAAAAAAGGTCGAACATTTAATCAATGAAATGTCCGAGGTGCGCGCCAAAAAGCTCGACATGGATCGCCGCAGCTTTATGTCCAGCACGATGGGCTTGGCGACCTGCTTCCTCGCCTCCAATCAGGCTTTCGGCAGCAACGTCTGGGAGGTAGATGAAGTCGAAACGTGGGAAGCCGCGCCGACGCAGGAAAAATTCCCGAAAAACGATTACTTCATCATTGATGTCCAGGCACACTTCACCAATGGAATTGCGATTCCCGGCTTCCGTACTATGGAGTTCATCAAAAACATGGGCTTCCAGCTCAAGGACGATGCAGCATCGTATGGCTACCAAAACTTTATCAAAGAAATGTTCTTTGACAGCGACACCTCAATTGTGGTGATTTCGGGTGTACCAACGATGGAAAAGTTGCGAGACGAAAATGGCAAAGTCGCAGAAGGCCTGGCGCGCAGCCGCGGCTTACTCCCAAGCTGGGTGATGTCCAAGGCCGCGAAGGAAATCAACACGCTCGCCGGTTCGCAACGCGCGCTCAATCAAGGCAATCTCGCGCCGAATCATTATTGGGACAAGAAAACCAACACGATGAATAAGGCCGAACTCTTAGAGCAAATGGAACGCGAAGTGAAGCAATACGGCATCAGTTCGTGGAAATGGTATTGCCACACCGATCCGGCGCAAACGGGCAACGGTTTCCAACTGGACGATGATAATGCGCAACACTTCATCGAAGAGTCGCGCAAGATGGGCATCAAACTCATCAGCACCCACAAGGGCTATTCGTACCAATCGCGCACGCTTGGTCATTTGGCAAATCCGAAAGATGTCGAGAAGGCGGCGCTGCGCAATCCTGATTTCAACTTCGTAGTGTATCACTCCGCCATTCAGCACGGGCCGAACGAAGCGAACTGGAAAGAGAGCAATAACTATGATCCTACGACCGGCGACTTTGCCTGGCATAACATCCTAATGGACATCAAAAAGCGCAATCCGAAGATGAACAATGTGTATTGTGAAATCGGCAGCTTCTTCAATATTCTCGCGGTGACCGATCCGGTGATGTGCGCGCACGGACTCGGCAAGAACATCAAGTATTACGGCTCCGATCACGTTATCTGGGGCACCGATTGCTTATGGTGGGGGTCACCGCAATGGGGCATTGACGCCTTGAAGCGATTCCAGATTCCCGACGATATGTGCGCAAAGTTTGGCTATAAGAAGATAACCAAAGAAGATAAAGCCAAAATCTTTGGCCTCAATGCCGCGAAGCTATACAAGGTGAACGTCAAAGCCAAACGTAATGCGTTGCCAGCGGATGCAATGGAGAAACTCAAGCTGGCCTATTTGGATCAGGGCGGCCAACGTGAAAACGCAGCGTATGGCTGGGTCAGAGCCACCGACTAAACCCGTAACTGCTGGCAAGGAAGCGTCATGAGTTCAACCTTTAGGTTGTTATTCAAGCGGTCTCCTACCGTGTGGGGCAAGCTGAAGCTTGAACTCTTGACGCCTTCTTGCCGGAACCAATAATCGCTTCGGGCAATTGCTCGCCCGTGCCTTCCCCCAATCCGAATTTATGAAAAACCTAATCGCCACTCTTTCGATTTTACTCCTGCTTGTCTTCACCAGCTTCGCTCAGGCTCCCAGGCCTGCCAGCACGAAAACACCGCTCGACAAATATGTCGAGGCCCCTGATCCCACGTACAAATACGAACTCGTCAGCACAATTCCGGGCAAAGGCTATACGACCTTTATCCTGAATATGACTTCGCAGATGTGGCGTGCAGCGAGCGAAGTGGATCGCAACGTCTGGAAGCATTGGATGGTCGTTATCAAACCGGACAATGTGGCGTCGGCAAAATCATTGCTCTACATTTCTGGCGGCAACAACAACAGTCCCGCGCCCAAGAGCGGAGACGAAAACATCGCACGCATTGCTATCACGACCAAATCGGTCGTCACGGAACTGCGTATGATTCCGAATCAGCCGCTGACTTTCAGCGACGACCAGAAAGCGCGCACCGAAGACGAAATGATTGCCTACACATGGGACAAGTTTCTAAAAACGGGCGATGAATCGTGGCCGGCGCGCTTGCCAATGACGAAAGCCGCGGTGCGCGCGATGGACACCGTCATTGATTTTATGAAGAGCGACGCAGGCGGCAAGGTCAATATTGATGGCTTCGTCGTAACGGGTGGTTCCAAACGCGGCTGGACGACCTGGACAACTGCCGCCGTAGACAAGCGCGTCGTCGGTATCGTCCCGCTCGTGATTGATATGCTGAATGTCGTGCCGTCCTTCAAACACCACTTCGCAGCGTATGGCTATTTCGCGCCTGCCGTCGGCGATTACGAAGCCGAAGGCGTCATGAATTGGACGGATACGCCGCAGTACAAAGCCTTAATGAAAATCGTTGAGCCGTATGAATATCGCCATCGTTTGACGTTGCCTAAATTCATCATCAACGCCACAGGCGATCAATTTTTCCTGCCTGATTCATGGCAGTTTTACTATCACGATTTGCCGGGCGTGAAGTATTTGCGCTACGTGCCAAATGCGGAACATTCGCTGCGCGGTTCGGACGCGTGGCTAACGTTGCTGTCATGCTACAACGCCGTCATCACGAATGCCGCGCTACCACAATTTGAGTGGAAGATTGAAAAGGACGGTTCGACGGTAGTGAACGTCAAAGACAAACCCAGTTCGGTCAAACTCTGGCAAGCGACGAATCCCGGCGCGCGTGACTTCCGCGTCACGACTATTGGGTTGAAATGGAAAAGCTCAGAGTTGAGCGCGCAAGCTGATGGCAAATACGTGGCAAAGATCAACCCGCCCAAACGCGGCTGGACAGCTTACATGGTGGAATTGACATATCCGAGCGGCATCGCAGCGGCTCCATTCAAGTTCACAACCGGGGTCAAAGTCTTGCCGGATGTCTTGCCATTCAAGGACGAACCATTGCCATCGCTGCCGCCACAAACCAGCAAGGCAAAGTAAAGTTACGATGCCATGAGTGATGCGCCTCGCACCGGAGTCTTGCATAAAACCGCGCACGACCGGAATAGCTATGAAATCTACGGAGCAGATTCGGATTTTCTCTGCAAGATCGTGCAAGTGCTGGAAGCGCGCTTCGGTTTTGCGGCGCTCAACCAGCCCTTGGATGGGATTGATTGCCTTTACTGGGATTTTGCGCGAGATGGCATCAGGTTAACGGTCGGCTGGGATATTTGGAGCGGCTGTTTCGTCTTTGCTAATTCCGCAGCAGGGGACGAATTAGTCAGGGAAATTGGACAATATTTAGACCAGGTACTCCATGAGCTTTAAGCCGTACAAACGACTCCTCGCATTAAGCTGCGTCGGGCTGCTGCTGAGCCTTTGGGTAGCCGGTAGCCAGCTACGAACGCAAGGCCAAGAAGCCAGCACACAAACACGTGATCCCAAAGCTTGGGGCAAGAATCACGTCGGGCAACCGTTACCGGAATTCGTCCATGGCGATGAATGCTTGTTTTGCCACCGCAACACGGTCGGCGCGCATTGGCAGAAGAATGCGCACGGCGTCACGATTCGCCAACTGGAAGACGCAGGTAATTTACGCGAGTTGCTCAAACAACCGGAACTCGCCGCTGTCGCCAAAGACATCGAATACTTTCTCGGCTCACGCCAGCATATTCGCTTTCTCAAAAAAGCAGGCTTCGGGAAATTCGCCATCCTCAACACGCGCGCGGTGCTGGATGCCAATGGCAAAATTGCCAGTTGGATTGAGAAAGACAAACCGACGTGGGATCAAGAAAAATTCGGCAACAATTGTGCAGGCTGTCACGCCACCGGGGTAGAAACCAAAACAAAAACGTTCGCCGCCTTTGGGCTGGATTGCTACACGTGTCACGGCGATGTCAATCTGGAACATTCCAACGACACAAAACTGATCATCCTGTCGAAGAAGCGTCGCAACGAACCCGAACTGATTACTTCGACCTGCGCGCAGTGCCATTTGCGTGAAAGCAAATCCCAATCCACGGGACTTCCCTACCCCAATAATTTCATCGCAGGCGACAATGTATTTCAAGACTTGGCCGTTGATTTCTTCAAAGCCGATGACGAAAAGCTGAATCCGATTGAGCGTCACATTTACCGCAACGTGCGGGATGTCGTCGTCGAAGGAAAAACCTCGCCAACCTGCATCAACTGTCATCAAGTTCATTTTGAATCGCGAGCACTGTCTATCGCCAAACACAAGATTCCGCCGCGCAGTCCGCTGTGTTTTGATTGCCACGTGAACGAATCGCCCCTCAAGGCGGTGAAGCCTTATACCAGGAGTAGCAAAGTCTGTGAGTATTAGGCTGGTCAAGCAGCGCTGTTCACAATTACCTATCAGGACTTAAGACTATCTTTCGGATCGGCTGCGGCTGCCTCGTAGTTCGCATAATAACGATACTGATAATAGCCATATCCGTCGTGTACAAGATCAAAGTTATTAATAATGGCACCGAGTATGCGAGCATCTACTTTTCTGAGTTGTTGACTGCTATAACGCAAAACATCACGAGTACATTTTCCACTACTAACCAATAAAATTACACCGTCAACCATCGTCGAAATGACCAAGGCATCTGTTACGCTGGCAAGCGGAGGTGAGTCAATTAGTATATGATCGAACCGTCTAGACAATTCCGCTAAAAGGTTTCGCATACTTTCTGAACTGACTAACTCGGCAGCATTAGGAGGAATAATTCCGCTCGTTAACAGCGAGAGGCAAGGGACATTTAGGGGCTTGATAACTTTCTCAAGCGGAATTTTACCTGACAAGTAATTCGAGAGGCCTAATTGATTTTCAACCGCAAAGACTTTATGTGCTGTAGGGCGACGCATATCTGCATCAACGATTAGAACTGATCTTCCTAGGCGCGCTAGTGATAGTGCAGTATTGATCATGGTAGTGCTTTTTCCTTCTCCCGGTAATCCACTGGTAAAAAGGATCTTTCTTGGCGGGCCACCAGCCGTTGAGAGCAAAATCGAGCTTCGCAAAATCCGATAAGATTCAATTGCGGTGGAGCTTATGCTGCCGTCGTAAAGCTGTGCATTGAGCGCCAAAAAAGAAGCGGGCGAGTCTTTCGCAATGGTAGCTAAATAGGTACCACTTAGTGAGCGTCCTTTGACTGTCAGCATCGGGACCATTGCTAAGGTTGGAATCTGTGCATACTGACTCACATCATTTGCATCCTTGATGGTGTTATCCAAATAATCCACAAATAATGCAAAACCAATTCCTGCCACCGTGCTTAGTAAAACGGCTAGCATTAGATTCTGGCTGCGTTTGGGACTAGCGGGGCCGGTGGGAATCACTGCAGGTTCAATTAGGGTAATATTGTTGTATTGTTCTGCGACCTGTGCCTGAGCCTGAGTGGTCTTTTGCAGGAAGTCATTGTATAGGCCCTTGGTGGTATCAACGTTCTGCCGGAGCAAGTTGAATTGTATAGCAGCTTGGTTTTCCTGTACGGCGTCGGCTTTCGCCTGACCGAGGGCAGCCTTCATCATCTCTTCATCCCGCTGCGCACGCTCATAATCGGCTTTCATCTTCACTTCGAGCGAGACCAAGATAGCTTTCATTTGCTCTTCGACGGCAGTAGCTTGTTGCCGAATTTCCTGGACTTTGGGGTTGCGTCCACCAAATTTAACGTCAAGCTGTGCCGCCTGGGTTACCAACTCGCTCAGCTTTTTCTTTAGTTCATTGAGTTTAGAATCAGAAAAAGCCTCTGGCAACTGTTCTACGCGACCTTGTTGCACTTCCTGGTAAAGCGAGTATTTGAGCATTCGCTCGGCCTCCGCACGCGTGGCCTCAGTATGGAGTTTGATGAGTTTGTCAGTCGTCAATGTGGACTTATCAATATTGAAAATATTATTGCTTTTCGTATAATTCACCAACTCTTGCTCCGCTTGCTCGACCTTAGCTTTCATTCCGCGGGTAGTGCGATCCAGCCAATCAGAGGTTTTGGAATATTTATCGGTCTTGGCACGGAAACTCGTATCAATGTATGTTTTGGCCAGACTATTGGCGATGGCTGACGCTAAAACGGGATCAGTATGAGAATATTCAATTTTGAGCAGCCGAGAGTCTCTGATTTGTGTGACGGCAAGGTTACTGAGAATAATCCCGATCTTCCCTTGTTCTTCAGGTGTCAGCACTGGATGAGTAAGAGCTTCAATCAGTTTTTCTTCGTCAGCTTTTGGTTCGAATATTCCTGCGATGATCTTACGATCAGAATTCGGCGCGTTAATATTTCCAACGACCGCTTTCAATGTTTCGCCGAGCGAACGTCCTTCAGCAACATCAAAAAAATTCCTGTTTTGATCCAGCTTGAGCTCGCGTATAACTGCTTGAGCTAAAGGGCGACTTTGAAGCTGCTGAATTGCGGTTTTGAGGTCATAATCCGTTGTACTGACTACTGCATCACCCATTCTGATAAGCGTTGGATTATTCTTTCCAACCTCAATAATTACCGCTGATTTATAGATAGATTTCTGGTGAAACGAAATCAAAATCCCTAGCATTGTACCTAAGATAAGCACTAGCACCACCAACCGCCTTCTCCGTTTCACAATCCTCCAATATTCGCGCAGGTGAACCTTTTGCTCGCTCGTTGCGCTCTCATAGTTTTGGTAAGAATTAAAGCCAAGCGGTGCCGGAGTTAATGAGTCTGAACGCACAGCTAAGGCTGTTGGTGCTGAAGAATCCCGCTCTAAGTCAGGGTTTTTATTATTCATAAGATTTCACGATTGCGATCAGTTATGTCGCTACTAATAATCTTTCTATGAGTGGAAAGATTGTACTTTACGGCTAAAATGACAGGTCTCTCTACCGTTACGAGGTTTGGCTGGATCTTGGCTGAGGTTTGTGAAGCGATTTGTACGCAAACAGCTCCGTACAGCAAGAATAAAAGTGCATGTGATGGCAATTGTAAATTGAAATCAAAGAGGCTATGGACAAGCAGCCCGAATAAACCCGCAGCACAACCAAGCGCCAAAGCGATCTGGCGAGGTTCGGCAGAAGATTTCAAGCTTCGACGGACAGCGCGCACTAAAATGGCCAGAAACCAGAGAAAGATCACAAAGCCTGTGAGCCCCGTGTCTGTGAGTATTTGGAGGTAGTCACTATGCGCTTGTGCAGCAACATCGAAGCCGTTGTCATGAGCATAGATTGGAAATGCCGTGGCAAATGTTCCAAGCCCCGTACCGAGATATGGGTGCGCACAAAAGATGCGCCAGGAGTCGGCCCAAATCGCACTCCGGTCATCAATATCTGCGATGCGAAAAATGATTGGCTCGGCCCCCATCGCAATGATGCCTATAACGATTAGTAAAAAAATCGCACCGATACTAGCCCATCGCAAAATCCGGGCTTTTTGCTTAGCATTTGGTAGGCGGTGCGGCGAGACCTGCCAGGATGAGCTTAAGGCGGCCAGAAAAAGTAACTGCGCACACATGCTGATCATACCGCCGCGCGATAGTGAAAAGCATAGTGCTACTCCCATCATCACGGCAGCCGCGACGTAAAAGATTCGATTCTCTAAATTGGCGCGGTAAACAATCAGCATCGCCACCGGAATCGGGAGCAGAAATTCTATATAGCCAGCAAAGTGATTGCGATTGACGAACGTTCCGACAGGGCTTCCAACTTCAATGGGGCGAAGCCAGTTCAGGTTTTGACGCCACGCCAAATACAACACTAAAGCCAGGAACGCTAAGCCGAGGCCATAGACCACCAAGAAATTGGTAAGAATTCGCAGTTGTAAAGCTGAGCCAAAAATATTCGCACATAGCAACAACCATAACAGTAACAAAACAAACATGAACAAGGCTTCTCGCGTGCCCTCGACCTCCATAGAGAGGCTCTGCCGCACACCCGCTTGGTCGAACCAGGAAACGCTTTGCACGACACCAAGCGCAATGGCTGCAACCAACGGCCAAACAAGTGACGGGATTGCCAAAGTCAGCTTCTGATTGATTATGCCCTTAATAACCAACAGCAGCGTCAAAACAAGTATAGCTAGTGCCAGCATGGCTTTTGACCAAGGTGTGACAATGCCGCCGCTGAGTGCCGTTCCAATAATAAGTACCAGCGAACCGATAATAAGTGTTCGCCCTAAAAAGAGATTGGTTTTGCTTTGTTCGTGCATTAGTTTCCTGGCCTATATTTCTTTTAGCGTAAAATCGTCGAACCATATCGTGCCGGTTGTTGGATCGTCGTAACTGAATTTCGGGAGGCGCTGAATTTCAATCTTTAGGCCAGTGGCGTTACTTGGCGCAAGGAATTCAAGTGATAATTGCTGCCAGGATTCGCCCAAAGTTTTGACTGGCGCAGATGAAGCGAGGGGCACCGAAGAGTGAAGGCGTGTAACAACCATCGCAACGCCTTCCGAAGATTTCAAATTCATCGTTAACGCATAGGCCTCTAGACGATATTTCACACCTGGTCGCACGACAATAAGTTGTTGGATATTGTTGCTCAATTGAGTTGTATCTTCACCAGAAAAAGCCACCTTCAAAGAGTGATGACCAGTTCGGGCACGATCTTCTGAAATGCCAAAGACCGCATATCTGCTGGGCATAAATTGCCAGTCGAATTGATTCAGGCGTTCACTTACTGGATATTCAAAACTCCCATTCGAAAGCGCCCCTTTTCCCGGCTCTGTGGCGAGCACGGCGAGCCATAAATCGCGAGCTGGTGAGAGTTGTCCAGCGGCGATCAGCGCATTCAAGAAGGGGAGGGTTTGATCGGATGTGTGTCGTGTCTTTTCGTCTGCCTGATTGAATAATTGTAGGGCTTCTACTGTATGTGATTTGGATAGCAAGAATTGAGCGGCAGCAATTTTGATCGTCGAATTACTTTGCGCAATTTGGTTAATCAATTTTACTTTCTCCTCTGTAGCTTCCCAAACTAACTCGAAAATCTGATTTGTTCGGGAAGGATCGCTAAGAGTAGCGAGTTGAAACTCAGTGAGAGATTGTTCCAACTTATCCGCTCGCAAAAAAAGATTCCCTGCGCGCCAATGCGCATCCGCATAATAAGGTGCCAGCTTGAGTGCGTGTTGCATTGCCGTTACCGCAGCTTCCAGGTCTCCCACACGTTCTTTTGCTATAGCCAACAACATGTGATTGTCGTAATTCCAAGGGGATAGCAAAGTGGAGCGCCGCGCATGTGATATTCGTATTGAGTGACTACTTCCTCTTCGCTTCGAGATTCGTTTTCAGCTAAGTTGGATTCTGCCAGACGTGCAGCTAGCCGACTTTGGAGGCGACCGGAGTTCGGAAAATACAAGGCAGCCGCCGCTAAGGTTTCCTGTGAAATTTTGATATGCGGATCAGTGATAACTCCGGTAATAAAATTTAGGATCGTCCACCAGAGCAATAGGCAACCGACTATTGCGGTGCCAATAATTGTCCACCACCGTTGGTGTCGACTGTTTAGCTTGATTTCAATTTTCATAGCCTAAAAAAGGCTAACTCATAGCGGTTTTCAGATGGCCGAGTTGAAATAGTGCAAACTTTTAGCTTGCATAACGAAATCAACGTCACAGACCGCAAGCCATGCAAACTAAGAGTTTGTCCTACCATTACTACTTCCACTCATTCAACCGAAAACCGCTAGAAGCTTCCCGTCAAAGCCTGAGTTAGTCTGGGGAGAGTTGGAGTAATTTTAAATTATCGTATAGGGCTTCTTTGCCGACATCTTGGGGTATCAATATAATCCCGGCAAGTAAGTACTCCCGTATCAAAAAAACCGCCTGGTTGGTGCGTAATGCGATTGGCAAGGAACAGCGCCAACGATTGCCCCGCACTGGCTTTAAGCAAGACAGTGAACGCCGGATTCATGGGCGAAGCTGGTGGTAAGACTTGACTGTTTTCTGGCACGGATGCATTCCTGGCTATCCCCTGTACTTGACCATTGAGACCCAGCACGCCGATCACACTGATACGACCACCAGCAGATACTTTGGCAGCACCGCGTGTAGCAACAACATTCGTTTTGCCCGCGGTGACGTCAACGGCAAACCGCGAGGATTGGGAAGTAAGCGAGGCGACAGAGCCATCCGGTGTGATAAGGTTAACGTTGACTCCACTTGGCACACTAACAATTACTTTCCCCCCTAATAAGGTTCCGCCAACCATTCCGTTGGAAAACTGAAGTGAGATTTCTGTGCTTGAGCCTAATTCGATTCGTCCCTGTTGCCCTAAACTCACGACGGCTACCCCGTTGGCTCCGGTTTTGACGCGACTGTTGGTAAAAATGGTCGTGCCGGAAAGGGCTTGAGTTTGGTTGATAGTCGTGCCATTACTAGCTGAAATCAATTCACCTAAAATCCCTTTTCCAAAGGTTGAAGAGGCGAACGGAATCATTACTACAAAAGCCAGTAATGATGATTTTCTGAATGTCATAAATCCTCCTCGGACGTTAAGCTACTACTCAGTAGCGGTTGAACTAGAAAATGAAAAACGGTTACTTAACACTAATTTGAACGGGGTTGCATAATTGGTCGTCAATTTTTAGGGTTATCGTTATTAGCCCACGTCCTTTTAAACTTGGAGATAGGCGTATATTGATTTGATCTAACCCAATATACTCTGGCTGCTTCCCGGCATAGAGTATCTGGGATTCGACTCCGCCAATGGTTGCGATGACGCTTCCATCAGGTTTGCGATTCCGCAGTCCCGTTCCGAAGAGAACCAGAATGACGTCTTCAGTCGTCTCACCTAAAACAATGGGCACGGCCTCCAACACGCCTTGTTCATTGAATCTGACAATTGGTTCATCCCCTACGACCTGGCCATTTTTAATGCGGGTAAGACGTCCGACTGCCAGTCCTTTGCCGCTTGAATCAGCGGAATAAAGTCCCGGCATGATCTTTTCGATTCGAGTATTTTCAGTAAAGATGGAACCATCTTCCTTGATCACCTGAATGGTTGCTGGGCCGGTAGCCGTTTCAGGAGGCAGATGATAGTTGATTTGATAAGGAGACACGAAAAAGATAGGAGCCTGGCGTTCAACTCCTGCGTTATCCTTAATCATTACCTTGGCTCCGCCTAAATCTAAGGGGAGGGGTAACGTCTCAGCCCCTTCCGTCGAACTAGCAATTCCTTCCCCAAAAGTTGAAATAATCGAGTCACTCGCCAAAACCTCACCTGCATAGCTGGCAGAAGAAACAGAGCTAAGTGTATTGTTGGAGGCACTTACAAGCCGAACCGCAAAAGCACTAGTGAAGTATTTGGTAATTTGGGCGGTGCCAGATTGTTGCGAATCCATCCAATTGACGTGGTAAACCCCGTGGTATAAGCATTTCTGTTTTGCCAGACGGCTGCGCCAAAGCCTCTATCTTCTCCGCTTCCACCGAGATAGGTCGAGTAAACCAGTGATTTACCATTAATTGAAAATTTAGTAAAAAACGCATCTACATCCCCTTTGAGCGAATCTCCGGGTATAGAGGAAGTAGCCGAAAGAGGATCCTCAAGGGGGAAATCTTTCGACCGAGTTCTGCCAGCAATATGGGCAGCACCCGCATCATTAACGGCAATCCCCCACCCTACATCATCGGCACCGCCTCCGAGGTAGGTTGAATAAACAACCGCATTACCATTTGGAATTAGCTTGGTTACAAACGCATCGTCCCCACCTGCATTACCTGGCAGAAAAGCATTAACCTGGGGGAAATCAGTAGAATTAGTTAGTCCCGTAAGATAAACGTTTTCAGCCGGGTCCAAGGCTACGCCAAAGGCGGCGTCTTCATTGGAACCACCCAGATAAGTAGAAAAATCCAGCTTATTTCCATTCTGGTTTATTCTACTGACGAAGGCATCAAGCGGCCCATTCAACTTAGCTTGTAGTGGATGAACGGTCGGAAATTTTTCTGAAGTAGTAAACCCAGCAACAACCGCCGCTCCTCGCCTATTTACCGCAATTCCCCAAGCTGCTGATCCACCATCTGGATTAGAACTTGGTCCTGTCAAGGCCGTTGAGTAAAGCAGTCTTGATCCATTTGCGTTGACCTTGCACACAAACGCATCCGTTGGCCCTTCCCCGAAGGGATAAATCGGATCAATGGCGGGGAAGTTCTTTGAGGTTGTTTCGCCAGCAACGTAAGCGTTTTCTGCTCGATCCAAAGCGATGCTTGTGCCAATATCATCTCCGGTGCCACCCAAAAAACTGGAGTACACAAGTGCATTTCCGGCAGGGTTTAGTTTCAGCACAAAAGCATCGGTAGTGCCACGGAATTGGGGTTGAAAAGCTGCATTTGTTACCGGAAAGTCGCTTGAATCCAGTTGACCAGTGACATAAGCGCTTCTGTCCGCATCAACCGCGATTCCCAGACCAACCCCTTCGCCACTGCCGCCAATATACGTGTTATAAATCAGCTCCCCAGCCGCATTTAGCTTGGTGACAAAGATATTCCCTTTGCCCGGTTTCCCGATGAAAGGTGATTGGGCTGAATAAGCAATGCCAGTGATATATGCATTGCCAACCTTATCCGTGGCAATGGCATTCCCGGTTGTATCATCAGCAGTGCCGAACGTCACGGCGTAGCCGAGAGTTGGATCAATAACCAGTGGTTTTGCGGCATCATAATAACCAAGTTCAAAACCTATCTGATTGTTGGGGTAGAGTTTATAATTGCTTTCTACCTTATATTTAGTGCCTGCGATTTCCTGATAAACGAACGGTTTGTGTTGGACTATTGCGTCGTTCAAAAATCCGGGCTGACTTGTGGTAGGGGTCATCATGTGAGGTAGACTTTCGGTTGCTCAAAACAGAAAGGACACTCACACGATGACCGATTTACGCTCGTTAGAACGAACGCTCGCTGACAATTTACCGTGGAATAAGGCGCGCATCAAATTTGTGGCCCGTTTTCTGCTGGCCCTCTACTCGCAACGTACCGTCAATTTGACGAAACTCGCCACGGCTTTTTCCGGGCAGGCCAGTGAGGAGTCGAACTACAAACGGCTGCAACGCTTCCTGCATAGCTTTGAACTGCCCTATGCGCAAGTCGCGCATTTCGTGGTGCAACTGCTGGGCGAGCCGGGGCCCTACACCCTGGCGCTGGATCGCACGAACTGGAAAGTCGGGACGCTGGACGTCAATATTTTGCTGCTTTCGCTGGTCTGGCGCGACATCGGCTTTCCGCTCGTCTGGTGTGTCTTGCCGCACGCCGGGAACTCCGATACGCGCGAGCGCATCACGCTGTTGGAAATCTTCATTGACCTGTTCGGAGTTCCCAACATCCAATGTTTACTAGGGGATCGCGAGTTTGTTGGGAAAGCATGGTTCACCTTTCTGAAGACCAACCGCATTCCGTTTCAGATGCGCTTGAAGAAAGACACGCGGGTCAAAAACGGGCGTGGGCAGTTCGTCCCGGCCTGGCGCTTGTTCACCACGACGCGGATTAATCAGGTGCGCGTCATTCCTGCAGCGCGCCAGATGTGGGGCTTGGAACTCTATCTGAGCGGCTGTCGGCTCAAGCACGGCGAATGGTTGATTTTGGTCTCCGCCGACTACTGGGACGACCCCGCGCACGAGTACCGGAAACGCTGGGGGATTGAAACCTTGTTCGGAGCCTTGAAAACACGCGGCTTCAATTTAGAAGACACGCGGTTGACGGACGAAGCGCGACTGTCGCGCTTGTTAGCCTTGTTGGCCCTGGCCTTCACCTGGGCCTTTTTGGTCGGGCAGTGGCAAGCGGCGGTCAAGCAACTGAAGTTGAAAAAACATGGTTACGCGCCGAAGAGTGTTTTTCGCCTTGGACTCGAATCTTTGCCGCCTACTAATCCCCGTTAAGGTTGAGGCGAAGCTTGGGGACTCCTTCAAGCTTTAGCTTGATTAAACTTGGGTTCGCACCAGCTTCAACTACCAAATCATATTCAAATTGTCGTTGATTTCCATAGTAAACCAAATCTACACCAGGATAGATTTGGTTGAATTTTACCTTGGCGTAATGCGCAACGTTTGTCTGCCAGCCTTTTGGGTCACTGCCGATTAAGTAATTGCTCATGCTAGGAAGTAATTGCATGCCTTCGGCGCTGGCGGCTAAGTTGCTATGCAAAAATTTTAGCTTAAACGGTTGTGCGGGCCTTGACGAGACAGCCGTTCCCTTTTCTCGCTTATTTTGTCGAGAGGGCAAATGCCTTTCCAATAAATCTTCACGTGTGTGAATTCGTAATGTACTAATTTTGGGGTCCGATAGGATGGCTTCATTATTCGACAGGAATAAAGTCCGGCCTCCACTGCGAGAGATGAACTTAATTCGTCTTGAAACCTGCCCGTTATTCGTCTCAAAGTAAAGCGGCACTTGGGCTAATGATTCCTTCACTTGCCCGACATTTTTTTGAGGCTTAAAACCGCCTGGAGCTTTGGCCTCAGCATCTGAGGGCGCAGCGAGGCTATTTAATGACAAGGGTTGGCAAATAATTGAAAAAAATAGGCTGAAAACTATCCATTTGCTAAAATCAACTGGCTTTAGGTTGTAATAATAGCAACGGATCTGAGGAAACGCACTTAGCAACATATTGGCCTCCTGAAGTATTCCTACTCAAATCTTTCTAATCCGAGCCAAGCTCAGATCGAAATTAACAAAGAAAAATTGAGATGAAAGGGAGGCCAACCAATAGGCCAAGCCTTAATATAAGTGATAGCTAAATTAGAATTCAGCACTAGACTTGAAATTAAGGCCAAGAATTGGTATTTTGGTGTTATCCCTTTCATCCGTAAGGTGTTTGGGAAACGAGGGCATCATCTTAAGTTTCAAGCTGGATGATGCCCTTCATTACATCACGTAGTTGATTCTTCAGTAACAACTCAAGTTTTCAGTAGATTATTGAGTGAAGCTGAGAACAACCCTAATTAATACAACCCCCTCCTATACATTATCCGAACCATCAAAATCGCATTGGGGATAAGTGTATAAGATTACTTTGGGGGAAAGCGTCTAAAATTACCTGGGGACAAATCTAGTAATTACTCACAAGCCTAAGTCGTTTATTTGTTAGGTTTGAAAAACGGTCCTTCGTTAGTAAGTAAAGTAGTTACTGGATAATGACTCAGGGGTCTGAGGAAGAAAGGAAATGAAGCACAGGCGCACCCATCAAATTTACCAAGGTGGCAAAGACGTGTTCGCCTTTCAATTGCGCAGTGGCGATGACGCTTTGCAGGGCGGCGTAACCTTTGGCGCCCCATTGCGAACGGAAGCCGTTGGTCACTTTGCGATGGATGACACTGGGACGCAACGCGCGTTCGCTCACATTGTTGGTCGGCGGGACACCCGGATAATGCAGAAAGGTCAGCAGCTTGTCCCGGTGTTTGGTGAAGCGCGCCTGCAAGCCCAGGGATCGTTCGCCCGTGATCTCCTGCGTCAACAGGTCATCCAACTGCGCGTCCAATTGCTCGGTCTGCGCGATGAATTCCGGCAAGCTGAGAGTGGGCGTGGCCCCGTCAAATTGATGCAGCAGGTGAATCGCCGCTTGGAACAACTCCTGCACGGCGGTGGCCCAAGTGTGCGTCGGCTCGGCATCGAGCACCCGTTGCAGGTCGCGCAACTGATGCGCCAGACACAACTGAAAGACCCGCGCCGGAGCTTTCAGTTGCGCGCTGAAGCAATCACTGACCCAGACTTCCACGGTGGCGTCGCCCAGGATCTCGCTCAGTACCCCCGCCCCACGACTGGGGGCCAGATGATGATAAATCCCGGCGCTGCTGCCCCCTACCCACTGCCACCAGGTTTGCCCTTGCACGCGCGCGCTGGTTTCATCACTGTGGACGATAGTGCTGGCTTGCAGGTCTTGCCGGATGGTCGCCGCCACGTCTGCCGCCGCCGCTCCGGCACGCGCGAGGATGGCGTTCACACCGCCTTCGCTCAGCGCCACGCCGCCCAAGTCGTGCAGCGCCTGCACCACCCGTTGATAGCTCAGATGCTGCGTCTGTTTGAGATACACGACGGTCGCCTCCAGCCGGGGGCCGAACTGCCGCTCCGCTTCCAGGCCGCCGGGCAAGACGCCGCGATTGCGGGTCTGGCAGTGTGGGCAGACGACTTCGTGCTGTTGCGTCTCAATGACCACGGGCGCGACCACGGGCAGTTCGGTCAGTTGCCGTCGCACGACCTGCGTCGGCACGCAGTCGTGCAGGTCGGACTGACACTGTTGGCATTGCGTAACGGACACGACGACGACTTGATCGGGTGTCGCCACCAGCTCCCGCGTGTGGCGTTGATGCCCAAAGGGCGGGCCCAATTTCTTGGCTTGCGGCGCCTCCGACACGTTCTTTTTCGGGTCGCGCGAGGGCGGTTGCGACGAATTGCGCGAAGTCGGCGGCGGCTGACTCAAGCGGGCGACTTCGGCTTGTAACTGGCGCACTTGCTCGCACAGCACGGTGACGAGTGCCACCAATTCGGCGTGCGTGCAAGTTGCTAACTGCGCTGTGGTTGGGAGTGTCATAGAAGTGCCAGCTTAGAATGACGGCTAGGACGACTTAGCAATGGCTACTTACATAGCAACGGCATTTTATTGGGCCTACAATTATCAACCCATTATTTTTCAAAATACTTTCTTAACTAAACCCTCTTGTGCCGATCAAAAGAGTTATTGAGCAAGAATGCTTTTTCAATGGTTAAGAGTATCAGAAAGCTAATCCTATAAATTCATCTTGTCAAGAGGGTAAAAAATATTTATCAATTCTAAATGAATTATTTCTTTTTAATAGGTCATAAGCCCGTGTATTTAGAGAGCGATTGTAACGGGTTCTTCCCTTTAGCGAAAAATAAAGGGGATTTGTCCTAACATCACTGCGGCCCCGGAAGGTAGCGTAGTCAGAAAACTTGACGTAAAGGCTTTTACTTTGCTGTCAGGGATAACAATGATGTCATTTGATTGGAGCGCAATATCTTGCTGCTTTCCGTCCATAATTTCTTTGATGTTGACCTTAATCTCATCCCTTTGAGTAGTTCCTGGCTTTTCTCGAAAGATAACACTTTTGCTGGGATTGGCTTTATTGGTGTAACCATTGGCCAAGGAAATAGCCTGGCGCAATGTTGCGGCTTCCTTAATGGGGAAGGAGCCAGTATGATTCACCTCTCCTCCAACGTAGAAAACATCAGCCTCAGGAATATAGAGTACGGATTCCGGCTCAACACGCAAATTATGCTTTGGATCGCCTTTAAGTAGCTCACCGATTCTGATTTTGTTTAGGGCATATTCCGATTGGAGGCCGTTACCGACAGAAACCATATCCATACTGGAAAAAGTCTGGGTATTATTAAGAGTCTCGACAGACGCAGTGGCCAACGAAGAAGTCGAAGCCACCGCTGTATCAGCAGATATCTGCTTGACTTTCCGGTCTGGTTGTAACAAGAAAATGGTTACTCCTTGTTTACCAGTTAACCCACCTGCCAGACTAATAAGCTTCAATATGGAAGGATGCCCTTCCACCTGATAGACACCGGGTTGGCGTACTTCACCATGAACGTAAAAAGTTTGGCTGTTGTATTGTTTGACCGACACAATAACTTGAGGTGTTTTTAGATAATCATTCTCCTTTAAAAATTTCTCAATTTGTCTGGCAAGAGTTTCAGCCGTTTGCCCTTGGCATTTAACTGAGCCAAAAGGCGAAAAAGGAATCGCTCCGCTGGCATTGACACGATATACCTTAGATAGCTCAGATGCATCTTCGATTTGAATCTCAAGAATGTCGCCAGGACTAATCCGGTAATCCTCGCTGGCTTCAATCAATATTCCTTTATTTCGAGGCTCAAGCACTGGGGAATTGGGCGGTTGACTTGCCTTCTCTACCTGTCCGAAGACACTCATCAGTGTTGCGATGAATATCAAGCTAAAGAAAAGAGGTTGTTTTAAAAATGAACGCATTACGCTAAAGCTCCTTCCAAAAACTATAGGCGAGAACAGAGGGACAATAGGGAAATCGTTTGCTGAAATTTTTAGGCTAAATTGATGGCAACAACAAACAGCACATCAACGAGGGCACCATTTAAAGACCGTTTTCGAGTCCTACAATCAATATTATGCTAAAACTGCCTCAAAACTTACACCTACTAGTGCCAGAAATAACGCGCTGACGGAAATGTTAAAATATTTGTATTCATGTATTTTGCAAACCCTATTCTCAAATAAAAATGTTGTCAAGCAGTTTTCTAGTATAACAATGATCTTCTGAAGCTCGCGATTGATCTGCAAGGTGTAATTACTACGCATCCAAGACTCAACGATGGGCTTCTGAGGTTCATCATTTAACATCAGAAGCCCATCGTTGAGTCTTGGCAGATCAAGATTTGACCTCAGAAATCTATCGTTCGACCGCAGTTACCTAATGATGAACAACTTTTGTCAATTGTTGAGTCTTTGAGATTGAAAGTTGCAGCAATAAATTTAAGCGGCATATAGACATTTTCCAATCTCTAATTCCCCGAAAAATCGCAGCCTTCTATTTCGTTCGAGCGGCGTGCAAGAAGTTGCGACAAGCCGGACCGAGCAAAGCTTCCATCGTAATCATCAAATACCGCGCGCCTCGTTCCTGCCACTTCAACGCCGCTTCCAGATTGGGGACGAGTGTGCCAATGGCAATGCCTGTGGGTTTGACGA